>CAVPPX010000042.1:0-113212 GCA_963707355.1 uncultured Alphaproteobacteria bacterium
GAGATAAGGATAGTAGGTCGTCTGCCGCCACGCGGCGCCGCCGGGCTCGGTCATGATCGGCGCGATGACGTTCACCAATTGCGCGATGCAGGCGATCTTCACCACGTCGGAGCGGCGGATGAAGGTGTTGAGGATGCAGCCGACCTGGAGCGCGTCCTCGAAATTGTAGATGTCCTCGAGCAGCCGGGGCGCATGCGGCCAGCCCTTGGCGCCGCCAGGATCTCGCGATCCTGCACGTTGGAATGATACCAGACGTTCCATTCGTCGAAGGAGATCGTCACCCGCTTGCGGCTGCGCTTGTTGGCGCGGACGAATTCGATCGTCGAAGCGACGGCGTTGATATAGGCGTCGAGCTTGGCGTTGAGCGCGAGGTATTCGGCGGCGTTCTTGGCTCGATTGGCGAAATACATGTGCAGCGAGATGTGATCGACCGCGTCGTAGGTGTGCTCGAGGACGATGCGCTCCCACTCGGGATAGGTTTTCATGTCGGAGTGCGACGAGCCGCAGACGATGAGCTCGAGCGACTTGTCGAAGGCGCGCAGTGTCTTCGCCACCTCATTGGCGAGGCGGCCGTATTCATCGGCGGTCTTGTGACCGACCTGCCAGGGACCGTCCATCTCGTTGCCGAGGCACCAGTGCTGACCCCGAACGGCTCGGCGCGGCCGTGCGACTTGCGCAGGTCGCCCCACGCGCTGCCGGTCGGGCCGTTGACGTATTCGATGAAGTTGCGCGCCTGATCGAGTTCGCGCGAACCCAGATTGATGGCCAGCATCATCTCGGTCCCCCGGACTTCGCACCATTGCTGCGAACTCGTGCACGCCGAGCGGCGTTCATTTTGGAGGTGTGCCATGCGAGGTCGAGCCGGGTCGGCCGATTCTCGCGCGGGCCAACCCCGTCTTCCCAATTGTAGGCCGAGACGAAATTCCCGCCGGGATAGCGCACGATCGGGACCTTCAAGTCGCGGACGAGGCCAATGACGTCCTTGCGCATCCCGTTGGCGTCGGCGCTCGGATGGCCGGGCTCGTAGATGCCGGTATAGATCGCCCGCCCCAGGTGCTCGAGGAAGGCGCCGTACAGCCGGTCGTCGATTTTTGCGATCCCGTAGTCTCGATTGGCGATGACCGAGGCGCGCATGTTCCCTCCACTCAATATTCAGAAGTTCGATATATAGGAGCCGCTTCCACGCGCCGCGTCAAGCCGCGGCTCCAAGCGGTCCGAAGCGTCTTTTGCCAGGGAAATGCTGGAAGATCGGTCGGTTCAAAGGACATTGGCGACGATTGCGCAAGCGGCCTCGTCAATGGTTCAATATCAAATTCGCTGATTGAAAGCGCTTGGCGCCTTGCGTTTTCCTCGCTACCATCCCGCGGCAAGGCTTTCCAAAGGCGCGAATTCCGGAACCGAGCGTCCGACCGGCGGGAAGCCGCCAGAACATTTTGGGAGGAAATCGATGATCCGAAAATTCTGTATGCTCGCGTTAGCAACCGTGGCGCTGATGGCGGGCGCGGCCCGGGCCGAAGAAACCGTCGTCTGGTGGGACTTCTTGGGCGGCGGCGACGGCGTGCGCATGAAGAAGCTCATCGAAGACTTCAACACCGAACATGCGGGCGAGATCAAGATTTAAGGGACGACGCTCGACTGGGGCGTGCCCTTCTACTCCAAGGTGCAGACCTCGACGGCGATCGGCCAGGGTCCTGACATCATGACCTATCACGCCTCGCGGCTTCCGCTGGGAGTGAGCCAGGGCGTTCTCACCGAGATCACCGATGCCGACATGAAGGCGATCGGCATGTCGGCCGATTTGTTCGTCAAGACGACCTGGGACGCAGCGCATGTCGACGGCAAGCAATATGCCGTGCCCTTCGACACCCATCCGATCGTGCTCTACTACAACAAGGACAAGCTCGCCGCCGCTGGATTGATCGGCCCGGACGGGCTTCCGACCGGTCTCAACGGGGCCGACAATTTCATGGCCGCGCTCAAGAAACTGAAGGCGGGCGGCAGCAAATGGGGCATCTCCACCGTCACGGCGGACGGCAGCTTCGCCTATCGGACGATCTATTCGCTGCTCTGCCAGCAAGACGGGCAGACAGGGTACGACGGCGACTGGTTCCCCGGAGACAACCAGGCCAAGCTGGCCAAGGCGGTCGACACGATCGCAAGCTGGGTCAAGGCCGGCGTCAACCCTGCCAACACCGACTATCCGACCACGGTCGCCCTGTTCACCTCGGGCGACGCACCGTTAATGATCAACGGCGTCTGGGAAGTGACTACGATGTCCGACCTGGCGGCGAAGCACAAGCTGTTCAACTGGGGCGCGATCGAGCTGCCGGTGCTTTTCAATCACCCCTGCACCTATGAGGATTTGCACACCCTGGCGATCCCGAACAATGTCGGCAAGCCACAGTCGCCGGAAAAGCATGCCGCGGTGCTCGAAGTCATCAAATGGCTCGAGGCCCATGCCTTGTTCTGGGCGACGGCCGGCCACATACCCGCCAACAAGGCGGTGACCGAAAGCGCCGAATACAAGGCGATGCAGCCGCAGGCGACCTATGCGGTGGCGGCCACTCACGGCATCTTCGATCCGCGCTCGAAATTCGCCGGGGTCGCCTCGCCTATGTTTGACGCGGCGGGCAACGCCTTCACGCCCGCGCTCAACGGCGAGACGTCGGCGAAAGACGCCGCCGCCGAAATGGTCTCGACGATGAACGCCCTCAAATAGTCCTCGCCGGATCTCGTGCGCGGCCACGGGTTGGCCGCGCACGGTAAAGCGCGCGCCGAGTTCTCGATGCTCAGGAACAGGACCACCGAAACGCTGACCGCGGCCGCGCTGGTTGCGCCGTTCGTCATCATCTATTGCTGGATGTTCGTCTATCCGACAGTGCGGATGGCGCAGCTCAGCTTTACCGACGCCCCGCTCATCGGGGCCGGCCATTGGGTCGGCCTCGACAATTACCGGCGTATGGTCTCCGACAGAGTGTTCTGGTCGCGGTCTGGAACACGAGCTATTTCGTCCTGCTGACCGTCGTTCCCGGCACGGCCGCTGCATTGGCGATAGGGCTCATGGTCAGCCGGCTCAACGGCTGGCTGCAGAATCTCATTCTGACGCTGTTCTTCCTGCCCTACGTGCTGCCTGTGACGGTCGTCTTTCTGATTTGGAGCTGGCTCGGAAATGTGCAGTTTGGCGTGCTGCAATTCGTCATTACTCCCTTCACCGGGCATCCGGTCAACGTCTGGCGCACGATCCCCTGGTTCATGCCCTGGGTCGCGCTGATCACGATCTGGTGGACCAACGGATTCTCGATCCTCCTGTTCCTGGCCGGACTGCGCAACATACCGCCGGAACTCTACGAGGCGGCGGTGCTCAACGGCGCCTCGCGATGGCAGATTTTCGCGCGCGTGACCTGGCCGCTGATGTGGCCGGTGACCGTGCTTTGCCTCACCATTCAGCTGATCCTGCAGCTCAAGATTTTCGATCAGGTCTATCTGTTCGCGGTCGGCGGGCGCACCGCGGCGACGATGGTGCTGGTGCAGTATATTTACGAGCAAGCGTTCCAGCACAATTCGGGCGGCTACGCCGCGACAATCGCGGTCGCGCTGTTCGTCATCGTCGTCGGCTTTTCCGTGCTTCAATATCAGTTGCTACGGATCAGGGCATCCAATGAATCCGCGCACCCTCGCGCTTCTAGAACCCCGCGCCGCGAAGGGAATCGCCGATCGCGGCGGCGCGCTGCTGACGGCCCTGACGGTGATCTGCGCTTGCGTCTGGTTCTTTCCGATCTATTGGGCGCTGGTGACGAGCTTCCGGACCGATGACGAGACGATCAAAAGCTTCAGCCTGTGGCCCGAGCACCCCACGCTCAACAGCTATCTGTACATCCTCACGCACTCGAAGCTACCTATCTTCTATCTCAACTCGACCGTTGTCTCCCTCGCCGTCACCGCACTTACCCTGGCGATGTCGATTGGCGCCGGCTACGCGATTTCGCAGCTGCAATTTCCCGGCCGGCGATTGCTGTGGTGGACGATCCTGGCGAGCTTTATGGTCCCGGTGCCGGCGCTGATCGTCAACCACTTCATCATTGTCGCATCCGTCGGCCTGATCAACACATACGCGGGCATCGTATTGCCGCTGCTGATCGCCCCGGTGACGGTGATCGTCTACAAGCAGTTCTTCAACTCGGTGCCGAGGGACTTCCGCGAGGCTGCGGTGATCAACGGCGCCAACGAGTTTCAGCTGCTGTTCCGGGTGTTCCTGCCGATGAACTGGGGAGTCACGACGGCGCTCGGTATCATCACGTTTATCGGCGCCTGGAACAATTTTCTTTGGCCTTTCCTGGCCGCCCAGGATGAGACGATGATGACCGTCACCGTCGGCATCCGGGCGGTGCAGGATACGTTTGGCGTCGCCTATGCGCGCTTGCTCGCTGGCGCGGTATTGGCGGGTCTGCCGGTGGCGGCGGCCTATCTGCTCTTCCAGCGCCGCGTGACTCAAGCCATCACACTGTCGGCGGGAATCAAGGGATGAGCGCCGGGGGGACGAACGGCGGGAGCGCTGACGGCCCCCATGTCGAACTGCGCCAGGTCACGAAGCGCTATGGCGCCGTGACGGTCATTCCCGATCTGAACCTCACAGTCGAGAAGGGTTCCTTCACCGCGCTGCTCGGCCCATCCGGCTGCGGCAAGTCGACGCTGCTCAGGATGATCGCCGGGCTTGAGGCGATCACCGCCGGCCAGTGCTTCATCGACAATATTGACGTAACCGACGTGCCGCCGGCGAAGCGGCGCATCGCCATGGTGTTCCAGTCCTATGCGCTCTACCCGCATATGACGGTGAGGCAAAACATTGCCTTCTCGCTTTCTGTCGCCGGCCAGTCGAGAAAGGTGCAAGACGAGCAGGCGCTCGAGGTCGCCCGCATCCTGGAGCTCGAGCCCTATCTCGATCGTCGTCCGGCCGAGCTTTCGGGCGGCCAGCGCCAGCGGGTTGCGATCGGCCGGGCGCTCGTGCGCAAGCCCGAGGTTTTCCTCTTCGACGAGCCGCTCTCCAACCTTGACGCGAAACTGCGCGTACAGATGCGCCTTGAACTGGCAAAGCTCCATGCCGAGCTCGGGACGACGATGATCTACGTGACGCACGACCAGACGGAGGCGATGACTCTCGCCGACAAGATCGTCGTTCTCGACAAGGGTGTCATCTCCCAGGTCGGCTCGCCGCTCGAGCTTTACAATACGCCGGCGAACAAGTTCGTCGCCGCCTTCATCGGTTCGCCGGGCATGAATTTTTTCGGCGTCGACATCGCCGCGGCGAACGGCCGAACCGCGAGCGTGATCCTGCCGGGCGGGCGCACGGCCGAGATCGGCATCAGCACGACAGCCGGCGCCGGCTCTGCCGAGCTCGGCGTGCGGCCGGAGCATCTCGCCATCGTCGATCCGAACGACACTCATGCCTCATTCGCCGGCGCCATCTCGATCATCGAACATCTTGGCAATTCGACGATCCTTTATGTCGATACGCCGGCCGGCCAACTGATCGTCGAGGGCGAAGGCAATCTCGACGCGAAACCGGGCCAAGCTATCGGTCTCAGGCTCAACGAGAGCCACGCGCGCCTGTTTGGCGCGACCGGGTCGGCGCTCTGACGCGCGCGCGGCGGCGTCTGTGCGTTGCTCACGACTCGGTCGTAAGTCTCAGCACGATGTCCTGATCATAATTCCCGAACCCTCGGCCGAAGATATTGACGCCGCCCGGATGGCGCGCGTCCGGCTTGACCTCGATCCTCACCCGAATCGAATGGTGGGCGGAGAAGTCGAGATCCTTCGAAGTCAGCGGCGAGATTTTCACGCCGTCGACGAACGCGCCGTCGGGCGTCACTCTCCAGCTCTTCAGCATGCCGTATTGGCTGCCCTTCAGCTTCCACCAGTCGGGCGTATAAAGGCCCCGCTGGTCGCCGAAATCGCCGGGGCTGGTCCAGACCCCAAGCTCCCGGCCGTTGACCGCCACGGTGATGTCGGACGGCCAGTCGGAGGCGGTGCCCGGAACCTCGGAGGAAAGCTCGAGCGACAACTCGAGCGCCGTGATGGTCTTACCGACGTGCCGGGCGTTATTGGGAAATTGATACTCGACGAAGCCGCGCGTGAACCACATGAGCCCCGCATTCATTCTGTCGGGATCGAGGAAGGTGCCGGGCACGTCGAGGAGACCAATGACGCCTTTCGGCGAGCAGAGGCCACAAGGCGCGCTCACTTCGCAGCTGGTGTAAAGCCCAATCGGCATTGCGACCTCGATGGCGTTGGCGTTGACGCCGCTGACATCGTCGCGGAGCATCACCAACACCTCGTCGAAGGCGGAGAAGCAGAGCTTCTGATTGCCTTTCCGGCCCTTTTGCGTTTCCGTCCGAATGAGGCCTGCGCTCTCGAGAATCTGCAGATTGGACGAGACGGTCGACTGAGGAAGGTTAAGCGCCTCGGCGATGTCGTTGACATTGAGGCCGGGACGCCGAAGCAGGAGACGCAAGATCCGCGCCCGCGCCGGTGAAGCCAGACCGCGCAAGACGTCCGGCCGCTCCGCCGGGTCGATCACCAGGAAGTTGCGCGACATTCTCCCGCCTGCTCGTACTTCTGGTTTTTGTATCAGCTTTTCGGATAGTTTGATATTTGGCGCCTGCGTCTGGCTCGCCCCTCAACCTCATCGCGGAGCCTCAAATGGATGTTGACGTAGCGGGCCGTCGCCCGACGCTGACGCTCGATGGACTCTGGGACTTTGAATTCGAAGGCCCGACGGCGGGGCTGGACGGCGACGGCCATACGATCCGCACGCCCGGGATCTGGCAGACACAATTTCCGGCATTGCGCAACGCGCAGGGGACCGGGCGCTATCGGCGTCGCGTCGAAATCCCGGCGGACTGGGCGGACCAGAGCATCCATCTCATCATGGAAGGAATCTTCCACGAGTTGGTGATCCTGGTCGATGACGTGGCGGTTGCAGTCCACGGCGACGGCTGGACCCCGATCGAAATTGACCTTACCCCATCGCTTGCCGGCAAGACCTCGTTCGTGCTCGGCGTCGATGCGCGGGTCCCCGACGATCGTAATGGCGGCCGCTTCAGCCAATCGCTTGCGGCCAAGCAGGACTGGTACGGGGTCCAGGGCGGAATTTGGAAGCCCGCGCGGTTGGAAGCACGAGACCCTATCCACATCGCCAAGACCGCCGTGCAAACATCGTTGGACCTCGAGGTGGGCGTTGTGTCGGTGAGCGGCGAATTATCGTGCGCCGCCGCTGCAGACGACACTGCAGGTCACGCTTTCGCGCGGCGGCGAATTCGTCGCGCGCACGATCTACCACTTTCGATTGGGCCGCTTTGACGCGGTGCTCGCGCTTCCTGGGGCTGAGTCCTGGTCGCCCGACGCGCCGAACCTTTACGATCTCGTCATCGAACTTATCGTCGGCGACGCGACCGTCGACGCGATCGAGAGAGTCGTAGGATTTCGGCAATTCGAGACGAAAGACGGACGGCTTTTCCTGAATGGCCAGCCCTTTACCATGTTCGGCGCCCTGGATCAGGACTGGCATCCCGAGGAAGAGTGCCGTCCGCCGAGCCCAGACTTTCTCGAGCAGCGCTTCGCCAACGCCAAGGCGATGGGGCTCAACACGCTGCGCTGCCACGTCAAGATTCCCGATCCGCTCTATTTCGAGCTTGCCGACCGGCTTGGTCTCATTGTCTGGCTCGATATGCCCTACATGGAATTCCTCGCGCCGGCGACGCGCGAGGACTTGCGCCGCGTGTTCCAAACGTCGGTCGCAACCCACGGGCATCATCCCTCGATCGCAATCTGGACGCTGTTCAACGAGGGCTGGGGCATCGATCTCGACGACAATCCGGATGATCGGCGCTGGCTGATCGAGACCTTCGACTGGGCGAAGCCGCTCGTCCCCGACAGCCTGCTTGTCGACAATTCCCCTTGCTTTCCGCGCAACTACCACCTCAAGACCGACATCGAGGATTTTCACTGGTATAACGGCTTCCCGCATCAGAATGAGGCTTTCGCGGCGACGACGCGCGACTTCGCAGGCCGCGCGGGCTGGACCTTCTCCCCGCATGGCGACGCGGAACGGCGCGGCGACGAGCCGCTGATCTGCTCGGAGTTCGGCGTCTGGGGGTTGCCTCATCCGCGCGACATCCTGGAGGCGGACGGAAGCGAGCCGTGGTGGTTTGAAAGCGGGCACGAGTGGAACCTCGGCGCCGCCTATCCACATGGGATCGAAACGCGCTTTCGCGACGCGCAGCTTGCGCCCATATTCGGCGACCTCGACGGCTTCGTGAGCGCGGCGCAGGAGCTTCAGTACCGCGGGCTCAAGCGCCAGATCGAGACGCTGCGCTGGGAGCGGGCGATTTCCGGCTACGTCATCACCGAACTCAATGACGTGCAGTGGGAATCGAACGGCCTCATGGACGTTCAAAACCTTCCGCGCGCGTTCGCCGAACGGCTGGCCAACCTTCAACAGCCCTGGCTCATTATCGCGCAGACGGCGCGCACAGCCGTTCGAGCCGGCGAGCGCTTTGAAGTTTCCGTAGCGCTCGCCGGCGCCGCCAAGCCGCCGGACGGCGCGCAACTCAACTGGCGCTTCGCCGATCAAAGCGGCGAGGCTGGGCTTGGACCCGATCCGACGACGATTGCGCTCTCCGTGGGCAGCGCCGACGCGATCGCGATCGTTCCGCTCGAGCTCGAGGCGCGCGACAGAAAGGGGCGCGTGGTCCTGTCGCGCAACGTGCTTGAACTGTGCGTCGTCCCGCCGCTCAGCGGCGCGGCGCCTTCGCTGTTCCCGATCGATGGCGCGGCTTCAGGCGCGCTCGCCGCGATCGGCTGGCCGAACCGCGCCGCGACCGCGGAGGACGCCGAGATTCTGCTCGCGACGCGGCTCACGACCCCGATCCGCGAAGCGCTCATCGCCGGGCGCAAGGTTCTGCTCATCGCCAATTCTTCCGACGCGCTGATTGACCCGGAGCGGAAGCTGCCGCTCAACGACCGGCACAATTTCCCCTCGATGCTGCTCCGGGAGCGCGCCGGCACGCCCTGGGACGGACAGTGGATGGGCGCTTTCACCTGGCGGCGCACGGAAGGCCCGTGGTCCAGCCTGCCTGGCGGCCCCATGCTCGACGAACATTGGAGCGGGCTCTTACCCAATCATGTGCTGACCGGCTTTCCATCCACCGCGTTCGGCGGATTGGTTGACGCCGGCGTGGCGGTCGGCTGGCTGCATCACGCGGCCGCGTTTGTTAAGCGCAGCTTTCTCGGCAAGGGCTGGCTCACTGTGTCGACCTTTGATCTCACCTCGCCTCATGCGCAGGAGAATCCACTGGCGCCGCACCTCATGAAGGCGCTGGCGGAGAGCCGATCGGCGCCGCCGTCCTAGCTTGGCAGCGAGGAGCCCGGCGCGCTCTATTCGACCGAGCCGCCCGCGGCCCACGACGCCCCGCTGGTCGCCCTGTCCTATCACCTCTGGGCTAACCGCGCTCCCGGCTCGATGCAGGTATGGGTGGCCTAGTTGATGCGCCGAGCCGAACGATGAGCGTATAAAGGAAATCGGGGGGTTGGCGCCATCGCCGCCGGTAAGCAAATGGGGACATGACTATGCGCAACGCAATCTTCGCCTCGATCGGCGTCGCCCTCGTTCTCGCGCTCGCGCCTTCGCCGGCCTCAGCGCAAAGCAACCCCCCGCCCGGAGCTGCGGCGGCCGCCGCCATCCCGAGGACCGGGGCGGGCGCCGGGTCGAGCGCGGCCCGGACGCGGCACAGAAACACATTGAACAGGCAAAGAGCGCGGGCGACCTCGGAACATGCGCGCCACGTGCGCAGAAGCCCGCACCAATAATGGCTCTAGGCGGCGACGCGAAGCGTCACTTCGGAGGCAGGGAGGCATCGCCATAACGTTTGGCTGGCCAGGATACGATGCGTCCGCCGGGAACCAAATCGTCAAGCAGATGGATGGCCGCTTCCGCCACCTCCGGCTCGTCGAAGAATTCGATCACCAATGGCAGGTCGATAGTGAGCCGGAGCATGTCATCCGCGTGAACCTCCCCATCGGCGCCAAACCCGGCGATCCCTCTGAAGACTGTGACCCCCTGCACGGCGTGCCGGTCGTGCAAAATCGAGAGGATCTCGCGCATCAAGGTTCTCCGCCGTCCGTGATCCGCTTCGCTCAGATAGACTTCGAACCATGAGGACGTCATTCGCCAATTCGTTACTCCGACTTACAAGTTTCGCGCGAGGTAGGCGCCGACGAACGCCGCCCCGAACCCGATGGCAACGGAGAGAACCACGTAGAGCGCCGCCTTAACAAACTCTCCGTTCTCAGCCAGCAGGAGCGTTTCCATCTCGAAAGTTGAAAAGGTCGTGTATCCGCCGAGAACGCCCGTCAGAACGCCGACGCGAACGCTCGGTGGAATCATCATGCGCTCCAAGGTCAGGATGAACAAGAAGCCCATGAGAAAGCTTCCGATCACGTTGATGCTCATCGTCGCGACCGGGAAGTCCCGGCCGAAGACCGCCTGCACAAAGCTCGTTTGCGCATATCTCGCCCAGCAACCAAGCGTGCCGCCAATCGCAATCGCGACGTAAGTCCACATCGAGCGTCTCTGTTAATATGCGGGAGTCGGGCGGAAGAGGCGCGACAACCGAATCGGAACCTCAAGCACAATGATGAAGGCGCCCCACAACAGCAGGAGCGCCTGGAAGACCCGGGCTCGTGGAAGAATGATGTTGGGCACGATCAAAGCATGACTCCCCGTCTGCCAAAATGGCCGGACAGGAGTCATCAGCCCTGAGGGCGGTTGAAGGCGAACCCCATCGCCTGGCCTCAAGCGTGGTCTTGCGCTTGGATCTTGTCAAGCCGCTGCTCGCGCTTTCGGCGGCGCTTCATGCTAGAGGAACCCCCGCAACAGGGAGCCATCATGATCTGGGGAACGTTCGCGTTGGCCTTCGCGGCCGCCTTCACCGGCGCCTCGTTCTATGTCAACTGGGTTGAGCAGCCGGCTCGCCTCAAGCTCGAGGATCAGGCGTTGCTAAGCGAATGGGGCCCGAGCGACAGCCGCGGCGTCTCGCTTCTCATCGCGCTTGCGCTCGTTGCCGCGATTGCGGGCTTCATCGCCTATTTCGAATCGCAGGATGTGCGTTGGGCGTTTGGCGCGCTCGTCATCATTGCAAGCTGGCTCTACGCCTTTTTCGTCATGTCGCCGCTCGACAACCAGATCCGTTCGCTTCGCGGCGGCGAGGTGGCGGCTGCGCGCGCCCTCGTTCGCCAGTGGGGCATCGTCGAATCGGGGCTGACGGCAATCGGGGCGCTGGCGGTCCTCGTGTTTCTGTGGGCCTGAGCGGCGTCCGCGACGTCGCCGACGCCCTGCGCTTTTTCACCCGCCTGCGCGTGGGCGGGCCCGGGGCGGCCGCGACGCTCGACATTGACCGCATCGCCTGGGCGGCGCCGGTCGCCGGCGTCGCGGTCGGACTCATCGGCGCGCTGGTCCTCGGCGTCACCGCGGCTCTTGGCCTGCCCCTGCTCCTTCGCGCGGCGTTTGCAACGGCGGCGCTCGTCGCCGCGACCGGGGCGCTGCACGAGGATGGGCTCGCCGACGTCGCCGATGGCTTCGGCGGCGGCGCGACACGCGCGAAAAAGCTCGAGATCATGCGCGACAGCCGCGTCGGCGCCTATGGCGCGATCGCGATTGCGCTCGCGCTCATCCTGCGCATTGGCGCGCTGGCCGCGGCGCTCGACGACGGGTTCTGGCGCGCAACCCTTAGCCTGATGCTGGTCGCGGCGCTCTCCCGTGCAGCGGCGCTGACGCCGCTCGCGTTTCTGCCTCCGGCCCGGGCCGACGGCGCCGGCGCCGCGGCTGGGCGGCTCGACTCGAACGCGCTCGTCGCCGCCTGGGGCTCGGCGCTCGTCATTGCGTTCGCGCTGGGCCTGGTCGCGCTTGGCGTGGCCCATGCGCTTCTCGCCGCGTTCATGAGCGGCGCCGGCGCCTTGCTCATGGTCGCGCTGGCGCGCCGCACAATCGGCGGGCAGACCGGCGACGTCGCCGGCGCTGCGCAACAGTGCAGCGAGATCGCCGCCTGGTGCGGACTTCTCATCGGACATACCTCCGCCTAAGTAAGGGCCGTGCCTCCCGTCTCCACGCCCTGCATCAACCTCTGCGTCCTCGATCCGCTGTCGGCTTTGTGCATCGGCTGCGGTCGCACGGGCGAGGAAATCACTGCCTGGGCGACGATGAGCGAGACCGAGCGCCTCGCCATCATGGCCGGGCTCGAGCAGCGGCTGGCCAATGCGCGATCCCGCGCGGCGCGCAGCGGCCGGGTCAGAACCGGGGGCGAGCGGCGGAGCTGATGCGCCTCATCTTGCCCGTTGCGGTTCTCGCGGTCGCGTGGGCCGCGCTGCTACTCACGCCGCATGAGACAATGCTGTTCGGGCTGAACCACCAGCAGTTCGCGAGCGCCGCGATCGGCGTGTCGCTTCTGCTGTGGCTCGTGGTCAGCGGCTTGCGTTCGGCGCGCCCGAGCGACATTGCGCGCCTCGCCACTGGGGCCACGACTTGGGCGCTCCTCTTGATCGCGCTGACCGGCGTCTATGCCTATCGCTTCGAGGGTTCCGCCATTGTCGGACGCATCACGGGCGAACTCTTGCCCTCGGAACCGCAGGTGGAACGAGGCGGGGAAGTCGTCGTCAACCGGCGCCTCGGCGGCGAATTCGCGATCGCCGGACGGGTCAATGCCGCACGCGTGACCTTCCTGTTTGACACCGGCGCTTCCGCGGTGGTGCTGACCGCCGAGGACGCAAAGCGGGCGGGGGTCGAGACGAGCCGCCTCGTCTTCGACGTTCCCGTGGCGACCGCCAATGGCGGGGCGATGGCGGCGGTGGCGCGGCTCGACCAGGTCGCGATCGGGCCAATCGTCATGCGCAACGTGCCGGCGCTGGTGGCGCGCCGGGGCGCGCTAGACGAGAGCCTGCTCGGCATGAGCTTTCTCGAGCGGCTCAAGAGCTATACCGTCGAACGCGATCGGCTCGTTATGGTCGCGAGGTAGGCGCGATCCTACTCGGCCGCCCATAGCCCGTCGAGAGACGGGCGTCCTTCCGGACGCCCTATGACGGACTCTCGCCGTCTCTCCACACAGGAAACAGCCTCGCGCAACACCTCGAGCCCGGCGCCGGAGCGGATCGCTTGAGTTGCGAGGACCTGCCGGAAAGCGCGCGCGCCAGGTCGGCCAGTAAACATCCCATGCAAGTGCCGGGTGTAATCGTGCAGACGCTCGCCGCGCTGAAGCCCACGCGCGATAACGGCCATGAAGGCTTCGATCGCCTCGAATCCGTCGGCGACCGGCGCCGGTTCGCCAAACAGCTCTGGATCGACGCCGATCAAGAGCTCCGGGTTCTGATAGGCCGCGCGCCCGAGCATGATTCCGTCGAGCTCATGCAGATGCGGGCGCGCCGTCTCGAGGGCCGGAAGGCCGCCGTTGAGGATGATCGGCCAGTCGGCATGCGCACGCTTCAACGCATGGACAAGCTCATAGTCGAGCGGCGGGATCGACCGATTGTCCTTGGGGCTCAGGCCCTCGAGCCAGGCCTTGCGCGCGTGAACGACAAGCGCCGCGGCGCCCGCCGCCTTCACCGCTTCCGCAAACGCGAACAGGGCCTCCCGCGGCTCCTGCTCGTCCACGCCGATGCGGCACTTGACGCTGACCGGAATGTCGACCGCCGCGACCATCGCCGCCACGCATTTGGCGACAAGCCTCGGCTCGCGCATGAGGCAGGCGCCGAAGCGCCCGCTCTGCACCCGGTCGGACGGACAGCCGCAATTGAGATTGATCTCGTCGTAGCCGAACTCGGCGCCGATGCGCGCCGCTTCCGCAAGCCGCCCGGGGTCTGCCCCGCCGAGCTGGAGCGCGACGGGGTGCTCGAGCGCGTCGAAGCCGATCAGCCGCTCGCGCGGGCCGAAGACGACCGCATCCGCCGTCACCATCTCGGTATAGAGCCGGGCGCGGCGCGAAAGGATGCGATGGAACGCCCGGCAACGCCGATCGGTCCAGTCCATCATAGGTGCAACGCTGAATTTAAATGATTGATATGGCTGCATTTTTTCTGTAGTTTCAACCCGCTAGGTCGGGTCGTGTGCATTCTTTTCTACGCCGTCATGCGACCCTTTACGCGGCAGTTCGATGGCGCAGTGCGCACGGAGCGCACACGATTTGGCGACATTCGGTTCCTGGCGAAACCAGATTTCAGCGGAAAGGAAAATATGTCAATGAGACATTCCTGCGCCGAAAGGACGCCGAGGAATGGCCCTTGAGGTCGAGCGACGTATCGACCGCAGCGAACCCGCCTTGGCGCGAAGCTCCCGCGTAGCGAAAACATTCGGCGATCTGATTAAGTTGCACCGCGAAGACCTGCAAGAGGTCGGCAAACGCATCGGACGATCCAAGTCGGCGAGCCTAGCCTTTCTTGAGCATAGATTGGGGCGGCTGCGGATTCCGGAACTTGATCGCGGGCGGCTGATCCAATTTGGGAAAGAGCGGGCGCGGGAAGGCGCAGGTCCCGTCACGATTGGAATCGATCTGGGATATGTCAACACCATTCTGTCGCACGCGGCGGCCGAACGCGGCAATATTGCCTGCGCGCAAAGCGCGCCAATCTCACTCTGACTCTTAGGGGAGCTGCTGCCGGTCGACTGCCTCGAAATCGGCCCTCTTCGCCTCCAAGCCCTCGCGGGACGGTCTACGCGATGCTGCCGCAGGACGGGCGCGGCGCCGGCGCTGTTCAGCGCCGAGATGACCGAAAGCGATAGCGAGAATTCCGGGTTCTATGCGGCAGCGAGCGGACGAGGTCGAGCAACTTGAGATCGAAGCGGTCGAGGCGGTGGGCATGCTGAACGATTTTTTTGCGCTCCTTCCTGCGTGAGAAGGAATCCAGCCGGTGAAAAGGGTCTGGATCCCCGCGTGTGCGGAGACGAGCGGCGAGCTCCCACGTCCGAGAACCCAATTGCCGGCCCCAGTTCGTCCATGACCTGCCGAGATGATCACGGACATTGCATGACGCCAGACGGATCCGGTGTTCCTGGGACAAGGTCGTCATGATGTCCGCGCGGGATCCTGCCGCGGCATCGGCTCCCACTTGGCCTTGATGTTGACCTTCCCAGAAGTGTGGCTCGTTCCCGCGAGGAGCCTGCGACCAGGGATGCCGTAAAAACACCGGACGTCCACGGAATCCACAAAGCGCGAATTCAAAATAGCGCGACAGCGCCGCAGTCGGAATTGCTGCCTCCGGCAGGCCGAATCCAAGAAGGATGTCGGCCCGAAAACCCACGGTACCAACGCCGAAACCCAGGTCGCGACTGCGATTGGCGCCGCGCGCCAGTACGAGCCGCCGCGACAGGGTGAAAGTCACCCCAAGCAATCGGCATTCGGGAAAACGCATCACTGCGGATCGTGACGGTGTACGCCGGCGGTTGGTGGCGCCACCGCTCGAAGCTGAAGTTGCCGGTGGGACTGCAAAGCGATGGTGTCACGCGGCCGTGGTCGCGGGCACGAAGCGTCGGGGCGTCCCGTCGCCAGGCTTGGCTCGGGATTAGGGGGCGAGGTATCCACCGTCGACCACAAGCGATGTGCCCGTGACGTAGCTCGCTTCGTCGCTTGCCAAAAAAAGCGCCGCGTAAGCGATTTCGATCGGCTGCCCCGCTCGCTTGAGCAGACTGCCATTGATCAGCGCCGCCTCAATGACTGGCCCTTGGTCCTTGTTCATCGGGGTTACGATATAGCCGGGGTGGAGCGAGTTGCAGCGGATGCCGTCCTGCCCGTGGGTGGTCGCGACATTCTTGCTGACGTTCAGAATTGCACCCTTGGCCGCCTGATAGGCGTGGGCGTTCGGCACGCCGGCGAGACCCCAGATCGAAGCCAGATTGATGATCGAGCCCTGCTTGCGCTTGATCATGTGCGGCAACACTTCCCGCATGCCGAAGAAGATGCTTTTCAGGTCGATGTCGAGAACCCTGTCCCACATGGCCTCGGTGGTCTCGAGGATCGGCTCGTAAAGGCAAATCGCGGCGTTGTTGACGAGGACGTCGATCTTGCCGTGTTTCTCAACGATTCCGTTGATCACGCGCTTCCACTGGTCGTCTTTCGTCACGTCGAGACGGACAAATTCGACCGAACTCGCGCCCGCATCTTCCGCGTCGAGGACGTCGCCCGAAATGACGGCGGCAGCGCCCTCGCGGGTGAACAATTCGGCGGTGGCGCGCCCGATTCCGCGGGCGCCGCCCGTGATCAGGGCGACCTTACCCTTGAGCCTGTCGACCATTCGGCGTCTCCTTCAAGAGTGTCTGCTTACGGAGCGAGATAGCCGCCGTCCACGACGAGTGAAGTTCCGGTGACGTAGCTTGCTTCGTCGCTCGCGAGAAAGAGCGCCGCGTAGGCGGTTTCGATCGCTCGACCAGGGCGTTTCAACACGGTGCCGGCGATGAGCGCAGCATTGATCTCCGGCGCCTGATGTTCGTTCATGGGGGAGAGGATGTAGCCGGGATGCAGAGAATTGCAACGGATCCCGTCTGGCCCATGGGTCGCCGCGACGTTCTTGCTGACGTTGAGGATTGCGCCTTTTGCCGCCTGATAGGCGTAGGAGCTTGGCACACCCGCAAGCCCCCATATCGAGGATACGTTGATGATTGAGCCCTGCTTGCGCTTGATCATGTGCGGCAACACTTCCTTCATGCCGAGGAAGATGCTCTTGAGATCGATATCGAGGACGCGATCGTAGATCTCGTTCGTCGTCTCCAGGATCGGCTCGTACAGGCAAATCGCGGCGTTGTTGATGAGGATGTCGATCTTGCCATGGTCGGCGACGATCTTGTCGACCGTCGCCTTCCACTGATCCGCCTTCGTGACGTCCTGCTTCAGGAATGTGACCGGACTCTTCTCGGCGTCCTTGGCGTCCAGCACGTCGGTCGAAATCACGGCCCGGGCGCCTTCTTTCATGAAAAGCTCAGCCATTTCGCGGCCTTGCCCTCGCGCGGCGCCGGTGATGAGCGCAACCTTGTCCTTCAGACGATCCATGGCTTCAAATTCCTTTCTGCTGGTCTGTGTTCGGAAGGTCCGGCGTTTCAGCCGGACTTAGGAAGCGGTCCGGCCAGGGTTGAGCCGGCGGCCTGCGATGCGTCGCGTGTTCAAAGCATCGAAAAGAACGGCGACGAAGATCAGCGCGCTCTGCATGAACTGGACAAGGAAGGGGTCTACGTTCAGGAGCGTGAGGCCATTGTTGATAATTCCGATGAGGAGCACCCCGACAAGCGTGCCCCAGAGACTTCCCTTGCCTCCGAAGAGACTCGTCCCCCAATGACGATCGCCGCGATGACCCGGAGTTCCACGCCGGCGCCGCCGGTCGGCGTCGCCGCGCCGACGCGACCCACCGTCAGTATGGCGGCGATACCCGCGCACGCGCCGGCAAGCAGATAGACGAGAAACGTCACCCGATTGACGTCGATGCCCGCGAGCCGCGAAGCCTCGCGGTTGCCGCCGACAGCGTAGACGCTCTTTCCGAACGCTGTCCGCTTGAGCAGGATTTCGCCGAGAACGAAAACGATCACAGTCACGATGATCGAAATCGGCAGGCCTCCGAAAACACGGCCACCGCCAAAAATGGTGAGCGCGAGCGGCAGATTGTAGACGCTCTGACCAGCATTGGCCTGCAGCGTCAAACCCTGCGCCATGCCCATTGTCGCGAGCGTGACGATGAAGGGCGTCAGCCGCAGCGCGGAGACCGAGAGTCCATTCACCGCCCCGACGCCCATCCCGACAAGCAGGGTGAGGACAATCCCTGACACCGCGCCGTACCCATGCTGAACGGAGAGCGCTCCAAGCATAGCTGCAAACCCGATTGCGGCTCCAACCGACAAGTCGATGCCCCCAGTGATGATGACAAACGTTCCGCCGACGGCGGCGACGCCGACGACGGCCGACTGCGCCAAAACCGCATAAACGTTACGAGAGGTAAGGAAGCCAGGAGAGAGCTGGCTCAAGACGACGCAGATCAGGAAAAGCACGACCGTGATCGCGCTCGTCGTGTTGCTGAATAGCCGCCCGACGACCGCGCCGACCGTAAATCGTTCTTCGCGCGCGGTGCTTATTTCTTTCCCATAAATGTTCGAGGGCTCAGCTTCTTTCAACTTTACGGCGGTCCTCATTGTCTCAACCAAGGGAAGCGGCAGTCAGAATGCGCTCGCGGTTGAATTGGGCGCGCACCACTTCGCCGACGATGCGACCCGCACGCAACACATAAACCCGGTCGCTCATCGCCAGCACTTCGTCAGTGTCGGAGCTCGTCAGCAGCACAGCGGCGCCCCGCAGGGCGAGCTGCAGGACTTGCTCGTAAATGCTGAATTTCGCGCCGACGTCGACGCCACGCGTCGGATCGTCGAGCATGATCACGCGCGAGCCTCCCTTTGCGGCTCGGGCCAGAATCACCTTCTGCTGGTTGCCTCCGGAAAGCGTCCCGATGGTCTGCCGGATCGATTTCGGCTTTGACGCCATATTCCTGCACCGCGGCCTTCGCGAGCGCCGCCAGCTTGCCCGAGAGAACAAAACCTGCGCGCGTGATGAGCGAATAGAGCCCGAGGACGACATTGTCGCGGATCGAGGCGTCGAGGATCAAGCCTTCGGCCTTGCGGTCTTCGGGAGCGTAGACAATCCCGAGCTTACGCGCGTTGGCGATGCTGCCGAGCCGCACCGGCTCGCCCTCGATAAGGATCGATCCCGAGCTTGGCCGGGTCGCGCCGGCGATCGCCTTCAGGAGTTCGGTGCGGCCGGCGCCATCGAGCCCGACAAGGCCGACGATCTCGCCGGACCGAGCCGCGAAACTGGTCGACCGCACGCCGGGCGCCACAAGGTCTTTAACCTCAAGGAGCACCGGGCCCTCCGGGCGGTCGGCCCAAGGATAGGCGTTCTTCAGATCCTTCGCCAGCATGGCGCGCACGAGGTCGGGATGTGTCCATTCGTGCGCTGGCCTGCTGGCGACCACAGTTCCGTCGCGCATGACGACAATCGCGTCGGCGATCGCAAAAAGCTCCTCGAGGTGATGGCTCACATAGAGGATGGCCAGGCCCTCATCCCGCAATTGCCGGATGATGCCCATGAGCGCCTCGACGTCGGCCTCGGGAAGCGAGGACGTTGGCTCGTCGAAGATCAGCACGCGGGCGTCCCGAGCAAGGCAGCGCGCGATCTCGAGCAGTTGCCGCTGCGCCGGTGACAGAGAGCTCAAGGGGCGACCAAGATCGAACCCCTGCAAACCGACCCGGGCCAACGCCGCAGCCGCGAGGCGTCTGTTATCTTTGTCCCGGAGAAAGCCAAGTCTACGCTCATGGCGTGCGAGGAGAACGTTATCAAGCACGCTCATTTCGGGAACGTCCGTCAGTTCCTGATAGATCGTGCTCACGCCCGCACGGATCACGTCGCCAGGGTTCGAGGGGAGAGGTGTTCCTCCCACTCGCACCTCGCCGCTGTCGGCGCGAACCGCCCCTGACAGGACCTTGATGAGCGTCGACTTCCCGGCGCCGTTCTCGCCCGCAAGCGCGGTCACGGTTCCCGCCCTCAGCGTCAAAGTCACGTCGTCCAGCGCAATCACCCCAGGGTAACGCTTGCAGACGTTTCTCAGCTCGACGAGGGCGGGTTCGTTCATTGCTTCACATCGTCCGCCCAGATCCCGTATTGCTTGACGTCGTCGGACTTGATGTTGTCCGCATTGATGACTTTGAGCGGCCACACGATGCCGGGGATGTTTTTGGCTTGTCCGGTCTCTTTCGCATGGATGTCGTCGATCATCATTTTGCTCATCTTGATGAATTGCTGGCTGACCGTCGCGTCCTGCGAGCCGTCTCGAATGCCGTTGATGCCCGGCGCGGAGCCGTCGACGCCGATCGCATAAATGTGACCGGGTTTGCCCGCGGGCTGGAACCGGCCGGCGGCCTTGATCGCCGTGATCGCGCCATAGGTCTCCGCGTCGTTTGCGCCATAGACCGCGTCGATATTCGGCTGTGCGGGCAGAATGTTCGTCATTACCGCGTTGGCCTGGTCGGTATTGAAGCCGCCGTCGGCCCGCGCCACGACTTTGATGTCGGGATATTTGGCGATGACGTCGGCGAAGCCCTTCTCGCGCTGCGCGGCAGCGACAATGCCGGCGATGCCTTCGAGATCGACGACATTCCCTTTGGGCGTCCCGTATTTCTTGGTGAGGTATTTCACGATCTCCTCACCCGCGAGCTTTCCGCCGTCCGTATGGTCCATGCTGTAGGTTGCGGTCACCGGCGCCACAATATGATCAACGCCCGCTATGACCGGTATGCCTTGGCTGTTGGCGTTGGCGACCGCCGGCCCGATCGCGGCGCCGTCGGCCGGAGTGATGATGATGTAGTTGGCGCCTTGAGTGATCAGGCTGTCGACGTCCGCGATCTGCTGCGCGGCGCTATTGTTCGAATTGGCGACTATGAATTTGTAGCCGAACTTTTCGGCCTCATCCTTCATGCCTTGAATAATTCCGGCAAAGGCCGGATTTGCGACGGTGTAAGTCGAGTATCCGATGGTGATCGGCTTTCCCGAAGTCAGCGCCCAAGGCCTGGGTCGCGGCCAAGCCAACCGCGAGAATGGCAGTGACCGCAGTTGCGCCAGCCCAACCGCTTCGCGACCAGCATTTCATTTCGTTTCCTCGCCTCATCGAATCCACCTTCTGTTGTTTGTTTTGGATAAAATCGCGCGCGCTACCGCGCGCTACGGGCGCCCCAAGTGTTTTTTGAAAGCCCGAGCCCCGCCCTTCACAACCGCAAAGATAAAGACCGCCCCGCCAAGCTTAAAGTATAGGCAGGCGCCCTATCTGCGAATTGGCCGTCGGGGACGAACGTATATCTGCACTCTCCCTTGCATAGACGGCCCACATAACCGTCTCATGAGTTAGGGTCCTTCCAGACCAAGGCTTGTTTTTACAGCCTCTTGACTGCTCAATCGTAATGCGCACGCACCTGAAGGCAAGTCGAGAGCCGCTCCCTGCAGAGTCATAACAGTTATGGGAAACCATAATACGTCCCTTATGCGGCTCGTTACGCCGCATCGCCGGCGCCGGCGACAAAACCGCCGCCGTCGATGACAACACCTTCTCCAGTGATGAACGACGCGCCGTCGCTCGCCAGGAACAGCGCGAGACGCGCGATCTCCATGGGGTCAGCGATGCGACCCATCGGAAGGGAGGGCAAGACGGTGTTTTTGGCCGCCTGCTCGCCTCCAAACATGCCTGTCAGCAGCGGCGTCATTGTCGAGCCGGGGCAGATCGCATTGACGCGGATGTTCTTGCGCGCAACCTCGAGCGCCACGGATTTCGTCAGCCCGAGCACGCCCCACTTGCTGGCGCAGTATGTCGCTGTCGTCGCGTACCCCATGACGCCGAACAGCGAGGACGTGTTGACGATTGCGCCGCCTCCTTTCGCGATCATATGCGGCACCTGATATTTGAGGCCGAGGAAGACGCCTTTGAGATTGGTGTCGATGATCTTGTAGAAGTCGTCTTCGTCCAGATCCTGGATCGGCGCCGTTTTGCCCGGCACGCCAGCATTGTTGAACGCGATCTCGATCCGCCCGAATTGTTTGAAGGCTTCGTCGTGGAAAGCCTTCATCGCCTTTGCATCTCGAACGTCGATCTCTGCAAATTCGGCTTGAACCTTCGGAAACCGTTTCGCGATCTCCGCGACCAGGTCCTTGCCTTCGCTCGCGCCCAGCCCCGCGACATACTGGTTCGCGCCGGCTTCCGCGAAAGCCAACGCGGTCGCGCGACCGATCCCGGTCGTTCCGCCGATCACGACGGCGCTCTTGCCGGAAAAGTTATAAATCGCTTCCATTACGCTTTCCTTCGATTTGGCGCTTTCGCACTATTTGACAAGCGCCAGGCCCTTGCGATCCATATTGATGGCGACGGCGATGATGACGCCCGCGCCCAACACAACGTCCTGTAAGAACGGATTGACGTCCGCGAGATTCATTCCGTTCTGCAGAATGGTGATCACAAGCACGCCGAGCAAAGTTCGATGCGGCCCGCCGACACCGCCCGTAAGGGGCGTGCCGCCCATGACGACCGCGGCGATGGCAGGCAGGAGAAGCGGGGCGCCCATCGTCGGATCGCTGCCGCTCACCCGCAGCATCAGCAGGATCGCGGCAAACCCGGCGAGAAGCCCGCACACAACAAAGGCGTAGAGCTTGAAGCGCGCAACCGGAACGCCGCACAACTTTGCAACCGTCTCGCCTCCGCCGATCGCATAAACATAGCGGCCGAAACGGGTGCGGCGGGCCGCAAAGACCGAAATCGCCCAGGCCGCCAACGCCCAGAGCGCTATGGTCGGAATGCCGAACAGAAGCCCGTTGAACACCGATTGGATCTGCAAGTCCGGCTGCACGCTGATGGCCGTTCCCTGCGTGAGATAAAGCGTCATGCCGTTCACGGCGAACAGCATACCGAGCGTCGTAAGAAATGAGGGGAGCCGCGCATAAGCGGCAAGCCATCCATTGATGGCGCCGATCGCCGCTCCGGCCAACGGGGCCGCGAGCACCGCCCATTGCCCGTGGTCGCGAATAAGAAGCGCGGCGAGCATCCCAACCATCGAGACGGTCGAACCGATCGAGAGATCGATGCTGCCCATTGTGATGACGAACGTTTCGCCGAGCGCCAGAACCGTGAGGACCGCCGCCTGCTGGAGAACGTTCGTCGCGTTGCCGAGCGAGAAGAAATGGCTGTTGAGAGCCGAGAAAATGATGATGAGGACGACGAGCGCGATCACCGGACCGAGCGTCGGCGCCGATCGCCGGAGGCTTTCGGCGTGCGAGCCGCCGCCGGTCGATTTCGTTGAGGCCGCGGTGGACGCTGCCCGGTTCATATCCGCATTCCCTTAACCTACTCGTTCGCCCAGCGGACGATCACACCATATGCGTCACGACATCGACCTCACGCGGCTTGGCGTCGCGCGGCGCATCAATTTCGTGGACGATCGCCCCACCGCGCATGACAAGGATGCGATTGCTGAGGCCGATGATCTCAGGCAGGTCGTCGCTGACGAGGAGAACGCCAATTCCCTGCGTCGCGATCGTCCGCAACACGCCGTAGATCTCTTCCTTGGCTCCCGCGTCGACCCCGTTCGTCGGATTGTCCAGCACAAGAACCTTTGCGTTTCGCATGAGCCAGCGCGCGAGCAGCACCTTCTGCTGATTGCCGCCGCTGAGCGCGCCCGCTGGCGCCCCGGCGCTGGGCGCCTTGATTGAGAGCATGTCGATAAGCTCTTGGACGTCACTGGCCTCCCTACCGAGATCGAGCAGCATCCCCGAGCCCCCGCGGGTCAGTCGCGCAAGCGTCATATTCTCGATGACGCTCAGAACGGGAATGACACCCTCGCGACGGTCAGGCGGAAGGTAACCGACACCCGCGTCGTTCATCGCGGCGATGGACGGCGAACGGATCTCCTTGCCGGAGACCGCGATCCGTCCAGACAGGCCGGACGCGTCGCCGGCCAAAGTCCGGGCGAGATCGGATTTGCCGGAGCCGAGAAGCCCGGCGACGCCCAGGATCTCTCCGGCGCGCAGCGAGAGGCTCACGGACTCGAACGAGCCTCTGAGAGTGAGGGTGCGGACGTCGAGGACGACCTCGGCCTCCGGCGTACGCTGAAGGGGTTCACGGTAAAAGAACTCCTGGCGCGTCCGGCCGACCATTCGTTCATGCAGGTCGCCTTCAGTCACGTCTGCGACCGGCATCGCGGCGACGACGGCGCCGTCCTTAAGCACATAAAGCCGATCACTGAGCTCAAGCACTTCCGAGAGGCGATGCGAGACATAGATGATCGCCGCGCGTTCGCGTGTTTTTGCGATCAGATTCATGAGGAAGGAGACTTCATCTCCGGTCAACGCCGCGGTCGGCTCGTCGAGCAGCATGACGGGCATTTCAATCCCAAGCAGTTCAGCGAGCGTAAAGGCTTTGATGATCTCGATAACTTGACGCGTCGAAAAATCGAAATCCTGAATCTTCCGCGAGACATCGATGCCGCCATGACCGAATTCCTCAAACCATCCCCGGACACGAGCGCGCATGGCGCGATTGTCGATGGCGCCGAAGCGGCTGAATCGAGCCTCGTGTGAGAGCAATACGTTCTCATAGACAGACAGCGTCGGGACGAGCGCGAGGTCCTGGTAGATATGAAAAATGCCGGCGCGATTGGCGTCCTGATAGCTCCGCAGCTCCACGTCACGCCCGCGCGCGGAGATCGTCCCTGAGTCGGCTTTCAGGTTTCCGCTGATGATCTTCAGGAAAGTCGACTTGCCGGCGCCGTTTTCGCCGACGAGCCCAACGACCTCTCCCTCGTCGAGGGAGAGGCTAACGTCCGTCAACGCGGGCTTTCCGCCAAAGGCTTTGCCAATTCCCTTGAGGTCGAGGACGCGGCGAGGCGCGGCCCTCCGGCGGGCCGCCGGCTCAATAGGGACCAATGACAATCGGCCCCTTGTTGCTCGTGAGGTCGCGAACGCTCTGCGCGGGATCACTCGAGAAGCGTTCGGCATAAAGCTTCGCGACGCGGTCGAATTCGCCCTTCTCGCGCGCCTCCGCGTAGGCTTTCGGGAGTTCGTAGTTGGCCGGCTTCGGCACACGCCAGCTCCAATGCTCTTCGGGCGGGAGCGGGATGAGCAGATTCTGCGGATTCCAGTCGTCTGGGTGGAGAACCTTCGACATCTTGAGGAAGTCATAGGGCGACTTCGGGCCGTCCACGACCTCCTGATATTTTTTCGCAGCCTCCGGCGTGTCGAGAATGTAGCCGCCGAAAATCATCATCCGCTCGGGCACAGACGGGCGCCAGCCATTCAGATAATCGAAGACAACCACGGTCGAATAAGCGCCGAGCCAGGACGGCCCGTAAGCGTAGGTGTTGAACGCCTTGCCTTGCGCGACAAGCGCGACCATTTCCTTGATCGCGTCGCAGCCGCTGACCAGCGCCTTGATTTTGCGCTGTTCCAGCGCGCTCACCACGGCGATCGCTAAATCGTCATTGGAAACGATGATCGCATCAATGTCCGGATGCGCCGTCAGAATGTCGGCGATGACGGGCGCCGTCGTGGTCCGGCTCCACCCGCCGGGCCGGCGCGCGACCAGCTTGATGCCGGGATAGTCCTTAAGAGCAAGATCGAACCCATGGCCGCGTTCGGCCTCCACCGGATTGCCGAGAATGCCCTCGATATAAACGACGTTACCCTTGCCTCCGAGCTTCTCGAACACCTGCGCCGTTCGCGCCCGCGTGGCCGTCACATTCGCCGGCGCATGGAAGGCGACATAGTAATCGCCGATATCCAGGGGCGTGTTCCAAACGGCCTTCGTATGGTTGTTGACCGTCGGAATCTTCAGGCGATTGACCAGCCTCAAAAGGTCAACCTCCGAGCCTTCGGTCGCCGCGACCATCGTGATTCCGTCGATACCGAGATTTCGGCGCGTTCTCGACGTGCCCCTTCTGGACGTTCACGTCAGCATTGTTGATCTCACGCGATTCCGTGATGTTGAGCGCGGCCGCCGCCGCTGTGGCGCCCTGATCCATCTCGTTGAAGTAGTCGTTGTTGAGTGTGTAGAAGGAATCCATGAATTTCCGGGGCGTCGCCAGCGGGTTCCCGGCCGCGACAGCCGATCCTGCCCACCGGCCTCCAACGAGCGGGCTCGCGAGCCCTGCCGCAGCGAGCAAGCGGAAAAACTTTCGACGCGAATAGTCGTTGGGCAGGCGTTTCCCCAGTAGCTGAGCAAGTGTCGAATTGGCGCTCATTTGTTTCCTCCCATGAATGCAGTTCTTCTCCGCGACTACGCGAGTTCTGCCGCAAAAGGCGACGAGCAACCAAGCGCGCTCTCGCCGGCTAATCGCAAACCCGGCGAGCGCGACCCTCTCTCTTGGCCCGATACTCTTATTGCCTTCAAGATCGACCGGCGGACGAAGACTGCAAAGAGTGGGTGGCGGAATAACAGCTATGATCTTCTTCCTAAGGAAATCTGCGCCCGTTCACGTCCGGTACGGCTACCGGCGTGTCCACTTTGCGCTTCGAAGGGAGAGCTGGAACTGGGCATGCGATCGAGAGACAGGACGCCGAAGCGGCCTCTGAAAGCCGAGCCGCGCGAGGATCTACGACCGGCAGTCCGGCCGAACGGCGCCCCCAGTCGCTCGATGACCTCGCGGAGACTTAGAAATTGGGGGATCGCCTCCAGTTTGGGACCGAGGCAAATCCCGAGGCTAAGCCACCTTGCGGATGGCTCCCGGAGGGTCTTCCTGTGCGTCCACAGAATAGGTCCGACCGTTAGCCGCCCGGCTCGGCGCGCGACCGAGGTTCTGTCAGGACCGAACTCAGTCCCGTCTCACATCGCTGAAACGCTGAGCCGAGCGGCCTGAAATTGGTGTTCTCCAGGCTTGCGCGTGATCTGCGGCTGCGTCTCAGGGGAAGTGAGCTAGGGCGGTTCCCGTAGTGACGCGGGATTTTGGTCTTCTGGCGAGCCTAGTCGCAAATTCGCCATATGAACGTCAAAGATGGAACGGCGCCGTGGGGCCGGACGCCATCCGAGATGGACGCCGCCTCGGCGGGCGGGGGAGCCATGGCGATCCGGTCGGTGCATCGTTGGAGTCCATTCTGGTCGGGCTCTTGCGTGGCCTTGGTGACTTGCGTCGCCTTGGCGTTGCTTCCCCTGCCAGCCAGTGGGGACGACCTCGTGAAACATCCGACTTTCTATCGCACGACAAAGGTTGACGGGCTTTCCATCTTCTATCGGGAGGCTGGCCCAAGCGATGCGCCGACGCTCCTCCTGCTGCACGGATTTCCCTCGTCATCGCGGATGTTCGAGCCGCTTTTTGCCCGGCTTTCCAACTGTTATCATTTAGTCGCGCCCGACTATCCGGGATTCGGGCATAGCGACTGGCCGGACCCCAAAGCGTTCAACTACACCTTCGACCATATCGCGTCCGTCATGGACGACTTCACCCAATCGATCGGTTTGTCGCGCTACACGCTCTACATGCAGGATTACGGCGGTCCGGTGGGCTTCCGCATGGCGCTTGCCCACCCGGAACGGGTCGAGGCGCTTATCGTCCAGGACGCGGTCGCGCATAACGAAGGCTTAGGCGAGCTTTGGAAGCCGCGTCGCGCCTTTTGGGCGGATCGCGCCGCTCATGAGAGCGCGTTTCGCGCGAATTTCCTCTCGCTGGCGACAACGCGCGCCCGCCATGCGGGCGATGATCCAAACCCGGAACCGTACGACCCGGACCTTTGGACGGACGAACTGGCTTTTCTAGGCCAGCCGGGACAAGCGGACATTCAAACCGAGCTCTTTTACGACTATCGAACCAATGTCGACGCCTACCTCAGATGGCAGGCCTGGATGCGTGAGAAGCAACCGCGTCTCCTGGTGATATGGGGCAAGCATGACCTGTCATTCGATCTCGGCGAGCCAGAACGCTATCGGAAGGATGTGCCCGACGCTCAAATCCACGTTCTCGACGCCAGCCACTTCGCGCTCGACACGAAAGCCGACGAGATCGCGGCATTGGTGCGTGGCTTCATGGAGGCGCAGAAGCGATGAGCGGCGCAGGCCTCACGGTCAAAGGTCGAAATACCCGTCAAGCTCCGGTTTGGCCGCGATGATGGCGCGCGCCCGTTCTTGCAGATTGGCCTGAACCTGTTCCAGAGAAGCGTTTGCGGGCTGCTTCAACGCAATGCCCTTTACAACGGGTTCTAGCTCCGGACGGGTTTTCAGCGCGCCGTCGATCTTGCGTCCAAGGCGCGCGTTTCGGTATTTCAGGTCGTTCTCTTTCACCGCCGCCTCCCCTTGTGCCGCTTGACGAACGAGCCGATAGACAGTCGCCAATGCCCGAGCGCGCTGCGATAGCGTCGCGCGTCTGCACTCGCAAGGCGAAATGTTACGTCTTTGCAGCTTCCGCGCGGTCGTCGCGGATGTGTGATCAAGAGGGTGGGTCGACACAAACCCACCCAGTGCAAATACCTGGCGAAAAACTGAAACGTGTGCACTATTTTTCTTGATTGCCGGACCGAACTCACAGGGGGTTGTGCCCTTCGAACCGGGCCGTTGCGTGGTATCCGTTCGACCTGGCCGCATGCTAGCGGAGAAAGCCTGGGAGGAGATTGGTGGCTCGACCCCTGATCGTGATCGATCCGCAGCCGCGGTCGCTCGAGGAGATTTTCGAGCCGAACATCTGGGCGCGGCTGAACGACCTCGGCGAGCTCGCGATCCACGAGGGGCGCGGCCGCATGCCGCCCGAGCGCTTTAAATCCTACCTTCCCGAAATGGCCCTCTTGATTGGCCAGAGCGACATGCCGAAGGCGCGCCTCGACCGTGCGCCGAAACTGCGCGCGATCATCAATGTCGAGACGAATTTTCTTCAGAACGTCGACTATGACGTCTGTTTTGAGCGCGGCGTACATGTGCTGGCGCCGGGTTCCGCTTTCGCCAAGCCGGTCGCCGAGATGGCGCTCGGAATGGCCATCGACCTTTGCCGCGGCGTGACCACAGCGGACCGCGCGATGCGGAAGGCCCAGGAGAAATGGCTGCTCGACGGCGCGGGGGGCTGCTTCTCGCTTTATGGCGCGCGCGTTGGCCTCATCGGCTTCGGCGATCTCGCGCGCGCTTTCGTTCCCCTGGTCCAGCCGTTCGGCTGCCCAACCAAGGCCTACGATCCGTGGGTGTCCGACCATTTCATGGCCGGCTTCGGCGTCGCCTCTGCGTCGCTCGAGGAGGTGTTGAAGACGAGCCAGGTGATCATCGTGTTCGCCTCCGTGACCAGCGAGAACCAGGGGTTCCTCGGAAAACGCGAGTTCGAGATGATCGCGCCCGGCTCTGTGTTCCTGTTGATGAGCCGCGCGGGGGTGGTCGATTTCCCAGAGTTCCTGCGGCAGGTCGACAGCGGTCGATTCCGCGCCGCGACAGATGTCTTTCCGCAAGAGCCCGCGCCGCACGACGAGCCGGCGCGCGGAGTCGAGGGGCTGTTGCTGTCGCCGCATCGGGCCGGCGCGATGACCGACGCGCTTTACGAGATCGGCCGGCAGACCGTCGCCGATGCCGATCTCATCCTGCGCGGGCTGCCGCCGCTCTCCTGTCGTCGCGCCCAGCGTGAGACGGTGGCGCTCTCTCGGTCGAAGCCGATTGAGCGCAGTTGAGGGCGGCCGGCTTGACATCCGGCCCGTGCGGGACATAGCCTAAAACGTTATAGAGAAGCCGGCGGCGAGCTGGCTCGATTATCGGCGACGCCGGGAGGCGAACGGTCGATGGGGAGAGCGCCCACCATTCGCGACGTCGCGCGCCGCGCGGGGGTTTCGGTCGCGACTGCCTCCAATGTCGTCAATGGCGTCCGCCCGGTTGGAGAGGCGAGCCGCCGCAAGGTGCTCGAAGCGATCGAGGCGCTCGACTATCGGCTCGACCGCGCAGCCAGCGCCCTTCGCGGCCGGTCGACTCGCCTCATCGGCATGGTCGTCCCCGACATCACCAATGTCTTCTTCGCCAGCCTCGTGAACGGAGTCGAAGCGCTCGCCGAACGCGACGGCTATGATCTTCTCATCGTCTCAACGAGCGAGGACGCGGCGAACGAGCGCCGCCGTATCGAGGCTCTCGTCGCCCGCCGCATCGACGGGCTGATCGTCGTTCCTGCGGCCGATGATACGATGCCTGCGCTCAAAGGCGGCAGGGACGGCTCCCGCCTCCCGCCAGCGGTGCTGATCGACCGGGGGGCGAACGCACCGGGATTCGACACGGTGCGCGCCGATTGCGTCGCCGGCGGTTATGCGGCGGCGCGTCACCTGATCGACCTCGGACATCGCGATATTGCCGTTCTCACCCATTCGAAGCGCCTCGACAATATCGAGCAGCGCATCGCCGGTTATCGGCGCGCCCTCAGCGAGGCGGGCCTCGATGGGCGCGACCGCGTCATCTACGGCGGCCATGATCTCGAAAGCCAGCGCGGCGCGATCGAAGTCGAACTCGGCCGCGGCCGATCGGCCGACCGCGATTTTCGCCCTCACAAATGTTTGCGCCTTGGCCTCGATCAAGGCCGCGCGCGGTCTCGGTCTCGAAATCCCCGGCGACGTGTCGATTGTCGGCTTCGATGACTTCGACTGGATGTCGGCGCTGAGCCCCTATCTGACCACCGTCGCGCAACCGGTCGACGATTTCGCTTCCACCGCCTGGCGCCTCCTGATGCGACGCCTCAAGGGCGATGCCGAGAACGACGTCGAACGGATCGAACTTCCCTGCACCCTCAAGGTGCGGGAATCGACCGGACCTGCCCGCCCGCGGCTCAAGGCGGTGGCGGAAGTCCGATAAGCACCAAAGGATCAAGGGAGTGAGACATGTTCAAACGTTCGACTTTAGCCGCATCAATCGCGGCGCTTGCGCTGGGCCTTGCGACGTCGACCGCCTTCGCTGCCGATAAGCCGGTCTACGGCGTCTTGATGAAGACGCTTTCCAACCCATTCTGGGGCGCGATGGAGAAAGGCGTCGACGAGCGGCGCAAGACGCGCGGCGTCGAGATCTTCCTGGACGCGGTCGAATCCGACCAGGCGGCGGAGCCGCAGCTCAACGCCTGCAACACCATGTTGCAGAAGAAGACGGCGGCCATGATCACCGCGGCGATCAATTCGACCATCCTCTTGCCCTGCCTCAAGCAGGCGAACGAGATGAAGATTCCGGTCGTCGACCTGGACAACAATCTCGATCCCGCCATCACCAAGAAGGCCGGCGTCGACATCGCCTTCCATATCGGCTCAGACAACGAGGCGGCGGGCGCGAAGGGCGCGGACTATCTGGTCAGCGTGCTCGGCAAGGACGCCAAGGGGCCGGTGTTGGTGATCGAAGGCCTTTCCGGCAACATCACCGGAGAGAAGCGCGCGCACGGCTTCGCCGAAGAGCTCAAGAAGCAAGCGCCGGGCCTCACACATCGTCGCCTCGCTGCCCGGCGACTGGGACAGCCTGAAGGCCGCCAACATCACCAATGACACCCTGCAGCGAACACCCGATTTGGTGGCCATCTTCTGCGCCAATGACGACATGGCGCTGGGTTCGGTCGAGGCGGCGCGCGCGGCGGGCAAGGACAAGCTCATCGTTATTGGCGTCGACGGCAATTCCAACGCCGTCAAATCGATCAAGGCCGGCCGGCTCAACGCCTCGGTCGCGCAATTGCCCTATCTCGTCGGCATGCAGGCGGTCGAGAACGTGAAAAAGCTCCTTGCCGGCGACAAAGTTCAGGAGACGATCAATGTCCCGACACTCGTTCTGACAAAGGAGGTCATCGCGGCGAACAAGGATCCGATGCTGCAATACGTCAAATAAGCCCAACCGGCTCCGCCCGGTCGGTCTGCGCGACGCGCCCCTTGATTTGAGGATGGCCTCATGACTTCGGCGTCAACAGGCGCCGCGCCTTCTTCCTGGCGCGCGCGCTTCGCCGGCGGAGCCGCGGTGCGGCTCGAATCGCTCATCGTGCTCGCGGTTCTCTGCGTAGCGATGGCGATGTTGTCGAACGCCTTCCTTTCTGTCTCCAATATCCTCAACATCCTGCTCTCGACGTCGGTGTTCGGCACCTTGGCGATCGGCATGACATTTGTCATTTCGTCGGCTGGCATCGACCTTTCGGTCGGATCGATACTCGCGCTCTCGGGCGTTGTCGGCGCGATACTGACTTCCAACCTGGGCTCCCATGGTGGATCGGAATTCTGGGTTGTCTCGCAACCGGGGCGCTTAACGGCGCCCTCAACGGATTTCTCGTCACCAGGGGCGCAATCCCACCGTTCATCGTTACGCTCGGCATGCTCGGCGTCGCGCGCGGTTTCGCACTGGTGCTGAGCGACGGCGTCTCAATTTATGGGCTGCCGCCGGAGATCGTTTGGCTGGGACAGGGACGCCCATTCGGCGTGCCAACTCCGGTCATAGTCCTTCTGCTCGCCGCGCTCGTCGCGCATGTGCTGCTCGCGCATACGCGCTTCGGCGTCTACGCTCAGGTCATCGGCGACAACGAAGGCGCGGCGCGTGCGATGGGCGTGCGTGTCGAGCGGATGAAAGTGCTGATCTACACCTTGTCCGGCCTGCTCTCGGGCCTTGCCGGTCTGCTGTTCGCCGCGCGCATCAATTCGGGCGAGCCGACCGCAGGTCTGAACTATGAGCTCACCGCCATCACCGCGACCATTCTCGGGGGCACAAATCTGTTCGGCGGCCGCGGCAGCGTTCTTGGCACGTTGATCGGCGCGCTGATCATGGGGGTGCTGCAGAACGGGCTGAACCTGATGGCCGTGCGGCCTTTCTATCAGCAAATCGCCATTGGCGCGGTGCTGATCCTCGCAGTCTGGCTCGACCGCATCAACAGCAAGGAAGGCTGGCGTCGATGAGCCTTCTTGAACTCAAGGGCGTCCGTAAATCTTTCGGAGCCATCGAAGCTTTGCGCGGCGTCACGTTTTCTGTTGAGGCGGGCAGCGCGGTGGCGCTGGTTGGCGACAATGGCGCCGGCAAATCGACGCTGATGAAGACGATCACCGGCGTCCATCGTCCCGACGCCGGCGAGATCCGCTTCGACGGCGTCTCGATTGTCGGCAAGGGCCCGGGTCGCATTCGCGAGGCCGGTATTGAGATGATCTACCAGGACCTTGCGCTCGCCCGCATGCGCGACGTCGCTTCCAATATTTTTCTGGGCCGTGAGCTGACGCGCTCCGTCCTCGGCGTGAGGCTCGTCGATACGAACCGCATGCGCAACGAAGCCGAAGCGATGGTCGCGCGGCTCGGCGCCCGCATTCCCTCCGTGTCCCAGATGACCGGTCAGCTCTCCGGCGGCCAGCAACAGTCGGTCGCAATCGCCCGCGCGCTCACCTTCAATCCCAAGCTCGTGATCATGGACGAGCCAACCGCCGCGCTCGCCGTGCGAGAGGTCGAGCATGTGCTGGACCTCATCCGCTCTCTCAAGAAGGACGGCATTTCCGTCATCTTGATCAGCCACCGGCTCACCGACGTGTTCTCGGTCTCCGACCGCATCGTCGTCTTGCGCCAGGGTCAGGTCATCGCGGACGACGCGACCCGCGACACCAGCATGAACGCTGTCGTCGCCCATATTGTCGGCGCGCATTCGGAGCCAGCCTTGTAAGAGCGAGTGGCGACGACGCTGTCCTTCAGACATGGAGACGCAATTGAAATTCGGCATTTATTACTCGTACTGGGAGCAGGAATGGAGCGCCGACTGCCTGAAATATGTCGAGAAAGTCGCCAAACTGGGTTTCGACGTCATCGAAATCGCCGCCCACCACCTCAATAGCTACAGCCCTTCGCATATCGCCGAAGTCGGCCGCTCCGCTCGAGACAACGGCGTCACGATCACGGCCGGCTTGGGTCCATCCCAGCAGAGAAACCTGTCTTCCGCCGACCCGGCGATCAGAAAAGCGGGCCGCGCCTTTTTCGAAGAGACGCTGACCAACCTCGCCAAACTCGATATCCAAATCATTGGCGGCGCTCTCCACTCCTACTGGCCGATCGACTATTCGAAGCCCATCGACAAGCCGGGAGACAGGGCGCGCGGCCTAGAGGGCATCTCGAGCCTCGCCGATTTTGCAGGCAATCTCGGCGTGAACCTCTGCCTCGAAGTGCTGAACCGGTTCGAGAATCATGTCCTCAACACCGCCGAAGAGGGAGTCGCGTTCGTCCGCGAGGTCGGCAAGCCGAACGTCAAGGTGATGCTCGATACGTTCCATATGAACATCGAGGAGGACAGCTTCGGCAAGGCGATCCGGACAGCGGGACCGCTGCTCGGCCATTTCCATACCGGCGAGAACAATCGCCGCGTTCCCGGCAAGGGCGGGCTGCCCTGGCATGAAATCGGGACGGCGTTGCGCGAGATCGGTTATGGCGGCGCGGTCGTCATGGAGCCATTCGTCAAGATGGGCGGCCAGGTCGGCGGCGACATCAGGGTCTGGCGCGATCTCAGCGACAACGCGGACGAAGCGCAGATGGACGAAGCCGCGCGACAAGCTTTGGCGTTCTCCCGCTTCGTGATCGGTGGCGAGCCGCGACGCGACAGGGCGGCTGAGTGATCTTCATGCGTTCGGAATGTTGCGCGCGAGCGCTTCGAGCACCGCCATCCGCACCGCGACCCCCATTTCCACCTGCTCGCGAATGAGCGATTGCGCGCTGTCGGCGACCAGCGTGTCGATCTCGACCCCGCGGTTCATCGGGCCTGGATGCATGACGAGCGCGCCGGGCTTGGCGTAGCTGAGCTTCTCCTGGTCAAGCCCGAAATAGCGGAAGTATTCGCGCGCCGACGGCACGAAGGCGCCGCTCATGCGCTCGCGCTGCAGGCGCAACATCATGACGATATCCGCGTCCTTGAGGCCCGAGCGCATGTCGCGCGCGACTTCGACGCCCATGCGCTCGACGCCCGAGGGAAGCAGCGTCGAGGGCCCGACGACGCGCACATAAGCGCCGAGTTTGCTCAAGAGCAGGATGTTCGAGCGCGCCACGCGCGAATGCAGGATGTCGCCGCAGATCGCGACCGTGAGGCCCTCGATGCGGCCAAGATTGCGCCGGATCGTCAGCGCGTCGAGCAGCGCCTGGGTCGGGTGCTCATGCGCGCCGTCGCCGGCGTTGACGACCGAGCAATCGACTTTGCGGGCGAGAAAATGCACCGCGCCCGCGTGATGGTGCCGCACCACCAGAATGTCGGGCCGCATGGCGTTGAGCGTCATCGCGGTGTCGATCAGCGTCTCGCCCTTTTTGACGCTCGACGCCGCGACCGCCATGTTCATAACGTCCGCGCCCAAGCCGTTTTCCCGCGAGCTCGAACGACGATTGCGTGCGGGTCGACGCCTCGAAGAACAGATTGATCTGGGTGCGTCCGCGCAAGGTGGCGCGTTTCTTCTCGACCTGCCGCGAGATGGTGACGGCTTCGTCGGAGAGATCGAGCAACGCCACGATCTCCTCGCGTGACAGGTGCTCGACGCCGAGGAGATGGCGCTGGGCGAAGACGGGCGGGGACGGGGCGGTCATTGTTGCAGGCTCGGTTCCGGGCGCCAATGAGTGAGCCAAAACGCGAGGCGCTTCAATCCTGTTGGACCCCGCTCTCTCGACAAGCCACAGCAATCCGCTCAAGCCCTGGACGGCCCGTCGATCAAAAGCAAATAAACGCGCCTAAACGCCATTAAACGCTAGTAAATTTGCTTGCATTTGCAAGCACTTATTTTTCCAGAATCGGGACTTTTCAATGGGTTACGGCCGATTCAAATAAAAAAAATCCTTATCCCTGTTTTCCTCTGTCTCGATCGCCGGACCGGTCCCCACCTCGCCCCCAAAGCAAGGCGCCGGGTCACGGCGGCGATTGGGAAATCAATAGCACAGACCTCGGATTTTCGCAACATAATGTTGTAAGCTTTCGATCGCCCGAATATGCGACCTAGGGCGCTTTGCCTTTGAATTGAGTCGGTTTGGCTCTTTTCTCGGCAGCGGACCCGCAACGTTGGTCCGGCCGATCCATTTGGGTTTTCTTGGCCCCTGGCGGTTCGCTGCGAAGACCCCCGCCCATGAGGGTTGGATTGTCTTGATTTCGGGGGGACAGCAAGCGGCCCGGCATTCGGAATAGGGCAAAATAGTGGCGGGCAGGTTGCCCCGGCGCGTCCGATAGCAGCAGCCGGCCGATCTGGACAGCGCCGGCCGGCCGCGTGCATCGGTAGGCGCGCGTCCCTACGGACGAACGCGGATAATTGTCTTCCCCTTGCGTCGCTCGGTCGGGTTTAAGGCGGCGACGGCATCGTCGAGGGTCGAGACGGCGCCGATGTTCGTCCGCAGTCGTCCGTCCCGCACCCGCTGGACGATCTCAATCAGTTGGGCGCGATCCGAACTCGACAACAAAGTCGACCGCCAGGCCGTCGGCGGGCCGCGCCTCGACAGGCCCGACGACCGACACCAGTGTTCCTCCAGCTCGAATCAGGGCTGCGGACCGCTTCTGGATGTCGCCGCCGATGACATCGAACACCAGATCGACGCCGCCGACGTCTTCCAGCGCGTCGTTGTCGAGGTCGACGAACTCCTGCGCGCCGAAATCGAGCGCCTTCTGACGGTCGGCCGCACGCCCTGAGCCGATGACGTAGGCGCCGGCCTCGCGCGCGAGTTGCGTCACCATCGTCCCGACTGCGCCGGCCGCGCCGTGCGCGAGGACGCTCTGCCCCGCCTGAAGGCGGCCGTGCTGGAACAGTCCCTGCCACGCGGTGAGGCCGGAGATTGGCAGGCTCGCGCCCACCGTGAAGTCGACGTCGCCCGGCAACGGCGCGAGGTTGCGCGCCTCGATGGCTACATACTCGGCCAGGGCGCCGTCGCGATGCCAGTCGGCGAGGCCGAACACTCGCTGTCCCACCGACAGTCCCGTCGTGCCGTAGCCGAGAGCGGTGACCACTCCGGCCAGCTCGTGGCCGGGGATCGACGGTGTTCGGTCATGGTCGCGGCGATCGGTCCAGGTCGAGGGCCACTCCATCTCAGTCGGGACGAATCCCGACGCATGAATCTGAACGATGACGTCGTTGATCGCGGCCGGCGGCTCCGGCCGCTCCACCAGCTTCATCCCGGCCGTTCCCACCGCCTGGTCCGTCACAACGATTGCCTTCATCGTCCACCTGCCTGTGTGGTCACACTGAGCACCTGTGATGGCGATGCCGCATCACCCGGCGCGCAGAGGCGCTATATCCTAAAGCCATGTTGCCACTGGTGCTGGCGCGATGAAACCCGCGTCGGGCATCCAGGACGGGCGGACACGCATTCTGGAATCCAGAGCTGGCCAGCGCCGAGGATCACGGCGCGCCTAAAACTTCGCAAGCGTGGCGGGGTCCGGGCGCCGGCGAAATACTTGTCGAGGCAGCGCTGAAAGATGTCCTGGTCCGGCGCGGCCCGAGCGAACAGGGTCATGGACGAGCGGAATTTCATTTCGTCGATTCCACCAAAAATGTCGCGCGCGCTCTTGCCCTCGACGTCGAGCGTGAGCCGCGCGCATTCCCGAAGCCTCAGGCCGAGGACCGGGTGGGCGAGATAAGCCCTCGCCTCGTCCAGCGAAGCGATCGCGAAGCGGATCGACATGGGGCTCTGTCCGAGGCCCGCGACCTGGGGAAAGATGAACCACATCCAGTGGCTCTGCTTCCGCCCGGCCTCCATTTCGCGACGCACTTGCTCGTAGACCGGCGCCTGCGCGTCGACGAAGCGCTCGAGATCGAACGGGTCCGCCATCCGCGCCTCCTGAAGCCGCCGCGACGTTCCAAGGCGGCGCCCAATTCCCGTTGCGCGCGCCTCGAGCAACTGGCGTCCGGCTTGAACCGCGACCGCCGTTGCGACAGCGGAGCCAAGTCCGCGAGCGCAATACAAATGTATTTCGACGCCCTGGTGCTCCCCGGGATGACAATTCCGTCTATAAACGGCCTGCTCTAGCCATGAGGGCGTCGGTTCTGGAAAAGTCCTCGCCCTTGAACAGGAGGGCGGCGCCATGCGCCCTGGCGCAGGCATAGGCGAAGCAATCGCCCATATTGAGCGCCGCCGGATGCCTGCCCTTGCCGAACTGGGCGTAGGCCCGCAGAGCGAGATCATATTCGCGCTCGCCGATCCCAACGATCTGGAGCCCGAACAGGTCGCACAGCCCTCTCACCCGATTCCGCGCGGACTCGACCGAAAAGATGTGGCTCCTGCAAAGGCCGGCGACGGTCTCCCAGAGCGCGATCGGCGACGTCAGCCGCGCCGGATCGCTTTCGAGCACGCCGGCAAGGTCGAGTGCGTCCTCCTCCTGCGCGGCGAGCGACACCAGCGCAGAGGCGTCGACGAAGATCATCAGAGGTCGCCGGAAAGTTCGTCGAAGAACGCTTTGTCAGTCCTCTCGCCCGTCGACGGCGGCAACGGATGCTCCCGCCAGAATGTTTTCAACCGCTCCCGCAGCGGCACTGCCTCCTTGATGCGGTCAAGCTCCGACTGGACCGCTTGCCGCACGGCGTCCTGCTTCGTGATCCCGCGCTGTTTGGCGAGCTTGGCGACCAGAGCCGCTGTGGCGTCGTCCTTGATGTACAGGGGCATTGCGTCTCGAAGCGCGCTGAATGATGGATATCCTGAATAATATATCCGGATATCCACTCCGTAGCAAGCCCAGCTTGCGTCGGCGAGTGTCCCAAGCGCGGATCACGGGCGAGCACGGCCCGCGTCACTAGCTCGCCTTCGGATAGTCCGCGCCGCGCGCCGCCGCCTCAACCGAAGCGTGCTCCTTGCGCACGGCCTCGATCTCCGCCCCCATGGATTCGTAAGCGAAGGCGCCAAGCGGCAGCCGCAGCGGCGGATGGTCCTGTTCAACCACCTTGATGATCGCTTCCGACGCGCGGACAGGATCGCCCGGCTGGTTTCCGCTGTAGCTCTGGATCTGGCGCCGCCGCCCGATCGCCGTTTCGGCATAGGCTTCGACGGGTTTCTTTGGCGTCTTCAAAGACCGGCCGGCCCAGTCGGTGCGGAACGGGCCGGGTTCGACGATGATGACCTTGATTCCGAACGGCGCGACTTCTTTCGAAAGGGCTTCCGACAGCCCTTCGACCGCGAACTTGGTCGCGGCGTAATAGCCCGACCCTGGGAAACCGATGAAGCCGCCAATCGACGAGATGTTGACGACCGCGCCCGACTTCTGGGCGCGCATGATCGGCAGCACCGCGCGCGTCATGGCCGCGAGGCCGAAGAAATTGGTGTCGAACATCGCCCGCACGTCGGAATCGTCGCCTTCCTCGACGGCCGCGAGATAGCCGTAGCCGGCATTGTTGACGAGGACGTCGATGCGGCCGAACCTGGCTTCGGCCGCCTTGACCGCGGCGTCGATCTGATCCTGCTTGTCGACGTCGAGCTTGAGCGCGAGGCCGGTCTTGTCATGGGCTCCGACAATGTCGTCGACCTTGGCCTTGTCGCGCGCCGTCACGACGACACGATAGCCGCGCTTGAGCAGGATGACGGAGAGCTCGCGACCGAATCCGGTCGAACAGCCGGTGATGAACCAAACGGGTTTCGATTGGGCGTCCGCCATGACGGCCTCGCGGGGTTGGAAGTGGGGAAGGCAGAGAGTTTCGCACGACGTGCCCCGAAAGTGCAACGCTTGCCGTATTGATGCGGCGAGCCTACATTCAATACACATGAAGACCCCAGCCTCCATGCTCCAGATTCGGAACCGCCGCGTCGTCGATCTCGCCGCGAAACTGGCCGCGATCCGTCACAGCACCAAAACGGACGCGGTCCTCAACGCGCTCGAAAACGAGCTCGCGCGCATCGAGGGCGAGAAGTCGCTCGCGGAGCGGCTGAAGCCGCTTCAAGATCGTATCGCGGCCGTTCCGCGCACGGGCCTGGAGGCTGACAAGGACTTTTACGACGACCTCAGCGGCAACTCGTGATTGTTCTCGATGCGTCCGCGATTGTCGCCATCATCACCGGGGAGCCTGAGGCCGACGCCCTGACGGAGGCGCTCGGACGCGCGTCCGAGATCACGACCTCGCCGGTGGCGGTTTACGAAGCCACGCTCGGGCTTGTCCGCATCCTCAGGCGTTCCGTCGAGGACGCCGAAGTCGACGTCATGGAGTTCTTGCGTCTGGCGCGCGTCGCCGTTCATCCGATCCAGCCGGAAACCGCCCATGTGGCACTCGAAGCCTTCGCTCGCTACGGCAAGGGGAGAGGACACACGGCGCGGCTCAACCTTGGGGACTGTTTCATCTACGCTCAGGCCAAGGTCGGCGGCGCTTCGCTTCTCTACAAGGGCGACGATTTCTCGAGGACGGACATCGAGACCGCGGCCTGACCGGCGCCGCTCCCCGACGCCGCGTCATTTGACAGGCGGCCTTAGGCTCTCCATATCCCGCGACCGAACGGTTGGCGGCAATCAAGACCTCGTCGCCGGCCGCTCAAGGGAATAGCCTTTCATGAAAGTCGTGATCGTCGAGTCGCCGGCCAAGGCGAAGACCATCAACAAATATCTGGGCAAGGACTACGACGTCTATGCCTCGTTCGGCCATGTGCGGGACCTCGCGGCGAAGGACGGCTCGGTCGATCCTGACGACGATTTCGCCATGCGCTGGGAAGTCGACGCGAAGTCCGCCAAGCGAATGAGCGACATTGGCGGCGCGGTGAGGACCGCCGACCGCGTGATCCTGGCGACCGACCCGGACCGGGAAGGCGAGGCCATCTCCTGGCACATCCACGAGATTCTAAAGAGCAAGAAGCTGCTCAAGGACAAGCGCGTCGATCGCGTTGTCTTCAACGCGGTGACCAAGGACGCGGTCCAGGAGGCGATGCGCAATCCGCGCGAGATCGACGAGGCGCTGGTCGACGCCTACCGGGCACGCCGGGCGCTCGACTATCTGGTCGGCTTCAACCTGTCGCCGGTCCTGTGGCGCAAACTGCCCGGCGCGCGCTCGGCCGGTCGTGTGCAGTCGGTCGCCTTGCGTATTGTCTGCGATCGCGAGCTCGAGATCGAAAAGTTCGTCGCCCGCGAATATTGGTCGATCATCGCCCACTTGCGCACGGAAGCGAAGGCGCCCTTCACCGCGCGGCTGGTCGGCGCCGACGGCAAGAAGATCAACCGGCTCGACATCGGTTCGGGCGCGGAGGCCGAAGCGTTCAAGACTGCGCTCGAGCACGCGCTCTTCTCGGTCGCGGGGATCGAATCGAAGCCGGTCAAGCGCCACCCTTATCCGCCATTCACCACTTCTACGCTGCAGCAGGAGGCGTCGCGCAAGCTTGGTCTCGCGCCGGCGCGCACTATGCAGATTGCGCAGCGCCTCTACGAGGGTGTCGACGTCGGCGACGGCGCCGCGGGCCTTATTACTTATATGCGCACCGACGGCGTCGATCTCGCGCCCGAGGCGGTGGCGTCGGCGCGACGCGTCATCGCCAAGGATTTCGGCGACAATTACGTGCCCTCGAGCCCACGCAAATACACCGCCAAGGCCAAGAACGCGCAAGAGGCGCACGAAGCGATCCGTCCGACCGACATGACGAAGCGCCCCCGCGACGTCGCCCGTCATCTCGAGCCGGAGCAGGCGAAGCTCTACGAACTCATCTGGACGCGCACGATCGCCTGCCAGATGGAGAGCGCCGAGCTCGAGCGCACGACCGTCGACATTCTCGCTGAGGCCGGCGCGCGCAAGCTTGAATTTCGCGCCACCGGCCAGGTGGTGCGGTTTCCCGGTTTCCTCGCTCTCTACCAGGAGGGCCGGGACGATGAGGAAGACGAAGAGTCAAGCCGTCTGCCCGCGATGCGCCAAGGCGAGAAGCTCGCCAAGGAGCGGATCGACGCGAGCCAGCACTTCACCGAGCCGCCGCCCCGCTACACCGAGGCGACGCTGGTCAAGCGCATGGAGGAGCTCGGCATCGGCCGCCCTTCGACTTACGCATCGACGATCGCGGTGCTCAAGGATCGCGACTACGTGCGGATCGAGAAGAAGCGCCTCTACCCTGAGGACAAGGGCCGGATCGTGACGGCCTTCCTCGAAATCGTTCTTCGCCAAATATGTCGGCTACGATTTCACCGCCGATCTGGAAGAGAAGCTCGACAAGGTCTCGAACAGCGAGATCGACTGGAAGGCGCTCCTGCGTGACTTCTGGAACGATTTCTCCGGCGCGATCGGCGACATCAAGGATCTCGGCACGCGGCAGGTGCTCGATTCCTTAAACGAGCTTCTCGGCCCGCATATTTTTCCCTCTCGCGGCGAGGGGGTCGATCCACGGCTTTGCCCATTGTGCGGCGAAGGCCAATTGTCGCTGAAGCTCGGCAAGTTTGGAGCGTTCATCGGCTGCTCGCGCTATCCCGAGTGCAAGTACTCACGCGTTCTGGCGCCGTCGGGCGCGGAGGCCTCCGAGGGCGACCGGCCGGGCGTGCGCGTGCTTGGGCAAGACCCGACGACCGGCGAAGAAATCACTTTGCGCAACGGGCGCTTTGGCGAGTACATCCAGCAGGGCGAGGGCGAGAAGCCCAAGCGATCGTCGCTGCCGAAGGGATTGAGCGCGGACGACGTGACGCTCGAGAAGGCGCTGGCTCTTCTTGCGCTGCCGCGCGAGGTGGCGCGCCACCCGACGAGCGGCGAGGCGATCCTCGCCGGCATCGGCCGTTACGGTTCGTATGTGCAGCACGGCAAGACCTACGCCAATCTCGGCCGCGACGATGACGTGCTGGAGATTGGCGGCCAATCGGGCGATCGATCTCATCGTGGCGAAGGAGAGCGGCGCCGGCGGGTCGCGTTTCGGCGCCGGCGCGGGGCGCGAACTCGGCGAGCATCCGGAGGGCGGCAAGGTCAGCGTGAAGGCCGGCCGGTTCGGATCTTACGTCAATCACGGCAAGATCAACGCTACGATCCAGAAGGGGACCGACCCCGCGACGCTCACTCTTGAGGACGCGATCGAACTGCTCAAAGCCAAGGCGGCGGGCGGCGGCGTCATCGGGCGACTGGTTGGCGAGCACCCCGACGGCGGCCCGGTCACCGTGCGCGACGGGCGGTTCGGCGCCTACGTCAATTGGGGCAAGGTCAACGCCACGATCTCGAAGGGAACCGCGCCGGACTGGTCACCCTCTCCGACGCTTTGGAGCTGATCGCCGAACGCGAGGGCAAGCCTGTGGCTCGGCCGCGCATGGCGGCGAAACGCGCGCCGACGAAGGGCAAGGCTTCCCCGGCCAAGGCTTCCCCGGCTAAGCCCGCCGAGAGCGCGGGCGCCAGGGCGAAGCCGGCCAGCGGGAAGACAGCGGCGGCCAAGAAGGCGCCGCCGGTCAAGCCGAAGTCCAGTGCGTCCGGCAAGCGCTGATAATCTCGACGCTTAGTCCGCCTGTCACGCGGGCTTGCGGCACGTGGCCTCGACGTTGTTGCCGTCGGGATCGAGGACGAACGCCGCGTAATGATCCGGGTGGTAGTGAGGTCTTAACCCCGGCGGGCCATTGTCCCGTCCGCCAGCGGCCAAAGCCGCTCGGTAGAAGGAATCGACGTCGCCCCGGGTGGGGGCTGCAAAGGCGACATGCGTTCCCCCCTTGGGCTTCGGGCCCCCGCCAATCCAGAAGAACGCCTTGTTGTCTTTGCCGAATCCGGCGTGGGCGTCGGCCCCCGTTTGATCCGCCGTCACTTCCATCACCACGCCGATGCCGAGCGGCTTGAGGGCGTCGACGTAGAAGGTTTTCGACCGCTCCATATTGGAGACGGCAAAGCCGATATGGTCAATCATACGTGGACCCCTTATAAGCCTCCGGCCTTTGACGAGATGGGTCATCGCCGCGGCACAAATTCATGCTATAATGCGTCAAGCGGGTCTGGGCGAGGGACAAGCGGGCGCGGGCCTGTCGGGAGGGGCCCGACAATGAATCCGATCAATGCGACGCAAGCCTACGCCGGGCATAGTGCGGAAGCGGCCTATAGCCGCTGGGCGCCGATCTACGACCTCATCTTCGATTTGCCCTTCCATCCCGGCCGGGCGGCGGCCGCACGCGCGGCGGCTCAAGCGGCGGGGCCTGGCGGCGAGATCCTCGTTGTCGGCGTGGGCACCGGGCTCGAACTGCCGCTTCTGCCGGGTAACGTGCTGGTGACCGGCATCGATATCTCGGCGCCGATGCTGCGCGCGGCGCGCACGCGGGTCGATCGAAAAGGGCTGGCCCAGGTCAAGGGCCTGCATGTGATGGACGCCGGCGCGCTCGAATTTCCCGACGCGGCGTTCGACGTCGCGCTCGCGCCTTATGTGATGAGCGTCGTTCCGAGTCCGGATCGGGTGCTGGCCGAGGCCTGGCGGGTGCTTCGTCCGGGCGGGACGCTGATCGTCATGAATCACTTCGCGGCCTCGGGCGGGCTTCGTGCTCGCGTCGAGCGCCGGATGGAGACCGCCGCCGCATGGCTCGGCTGGCATCCGAACTTTCCCTATTCCGCTGTCGGAAACTGGATCGAGTCTCGCCCCGACGCCCGCATCGTCGAGCGCAGCGAGCTCGCGCCGATGAAACTGTTCACGCTGCTCAGGATCGAGAAGGCGGCCGGCTGAGCCGTCGGCGCCGGGCAGGGCGCGGGCCGCGACCCGGCTTGTTTCCTTCGGCCATCGAACTTACCTTGAGCCTGGGGCGCGCCTTTTGCGGCCCTTGAGAAATTGGAACCCTTGCAAAATCAAAAAATACGTCGGCGCCCGACAAGCGCCGCTCATAGCGCCGTGGAGGCGAGAGCCGCCGCGTTGCCTTCGCGCGAAGAGTTGATCGCGTTCATTGGCGGGGCGCCTGCGCCCAATGGCGAGCGAGCGCCGGCTCGAGTGACCAAGCGCGATATTGCCCGCGCTTTCGGCGTGAAGGGCGAAGCAAAAACTGAACTGAAGCTCCTCATCAGGGATCTGCAGGCCGAAGGCGCTGTCGCCCATGGCCGCAAGGCGCTGACGGTCCAGGGCCGTCTGCCCTCGCTGGTCGTCGCCGACATTTCCGAGCGCGACCGCGACGGCGAACTGATCGCCAAGCCCGTGGAATGGGACAGCGACGAGCCCGCGCCGCGCATTCTCGTGCGTCGCTCCCGCGTGAAACGCGATCGCAGCCCCGCGCCAGGCGTGGGGGCGCGGGTTTTGATGCGGGTCGAGTTCGACCCCAACGCCGGTCTCAAGGCGCCCGCCTATTCCGGCCGCGTGGTCAAGATCCTCGACAAGATGAAGGCGCGCACCTTCGCCGTCTATCGCAGCGCGGCCGATGGATCGGGACGCGCGGTCCCGGTCGACAAGAAGGCGGCGGGCCGTGAATTTGTCGTGCCTGCTGGCATGGCCGGCGAAGCCAAGGACGGCGACCTCGTCGCCATCGAGCCTTTGCGCGAGGGACGGCTTGGCTTTCCGCCCGCGCGCGTCGTCGAGACCATAGGTTCGGTGAAGTCCGAGCGCGCGGTGAGCCTCATCGCGCTCGAGACGCATCACATTCCGCATGTCTTTTCGCCCGCGGCCCTGAAAGAGGCCGAAGACGCGCGGCCGGTCCGGTTGAGCGCGCCGCGCGAGGACTGGCGCACGTTGCCGCTCGTCACGATTGATCCGCCCGACGCCAAGGATCACGACGACGCCGTCCACGCCGAGCTCGATCCCAATTCCAAGAACCCGGGCGGCTTCATCGTCACCATCGCCATCGCCGACGTCGCCGCTTATGTTCAACCTGGCATGGCGATGGATCGAGAAGCGCTCGAGCGCGGCAACTCGGTCTATTTCCCCGACCGCGTCGTGCCGATGCTGCCGGAGCGCATCTCCAACGACCTCTGCTCGCTGCGCCAACACGAGGACCGGCCCGCTCTGGCCGTGCGCATGGTCCTCGGCGCCGACGGACGCAAGCGCTCGCACAAGTTTCACCGCATCATGATGCGGTCCGCGGCCAAGCTCAGTTATGAGCAGGCGCAGGCGGCGATCGACGGTCGACCGGACGAGACGACAGAGCCGCTTGTCGACACCGTGCTCAAGCCGCTCTACGCCGCGCATTCGGTCGTCAAAATCGAGCGCGAGCAACGCAATCCGCTCGATCTCGATCTGCCGGAGCGCAAGCTTGTTCTCGATTCCGAGGGACGGCTGGAGGACGTGCGATGGCCCGAGCGGCTCGAAGCGCATCGGCTGATCGAAGAGTTCATGATCCTCGCCAATGTCGCCGCCGCGGAGTCGCTGGAAGCCGCGCATTCGCCGCTGCTCTATCGCGCCCATGATGCGCCGAGCGCCGAGAAGCTCGACGACCTGGTCGAGTTCCTGCGCACCATCGGCGTCAAGCTGGCGAAGGGCGAGCGCGTACGTCCATCGCATTTCAACGGCATCTTAAGTCATGTGCGCGGACAGGCGGTCGAGGCTTTGGTCAACGAAGTGGTCCTGCGCGCCCAGGCGCAGGCTGAGTACAGTCACGAGAACTATGGCCATTTCGGCCTCAACTTGCGCCGCTACGCGCACTTCACGTCGCCGATCCGGCGCTACGCCGATCTCATCGTTCATCGCGCGCTCATTCGGGCTTTAAATCTCGGTCCGGGCGGCCTCAACGACATGCGCGCCGGAGAATTGGCGCAGATCGCGGAACACATCTCCGGCGCCGAACGGCGTGCGATGGCGGCCGAACGGGAGACCGTGGACCGGGTGGTCGCGGCGCATCTGGCCGATCGCGTCGGCGCAATCTTCGCCGGCCGGATCGCGGGCGTCACTCGCGTCGGCCTGTTCGTCAAACTGAACGAAACCGGGGCTGACGGGTTCATACCGGCGGGAACCTTGGGAGATGAATATTTCCGCTTCGAGGAGGCCAGCCGAGCCATGGTCGGGACGCGAAGCAAGGAAACGTTCCGGCTCGGCGGCGCGGTCAACGTCCGCCTTGTCGAGGCCGCGCCATTCGCCGGGGCGCTGAGATTTGAGATTGTGCGCTTAGGGTCCGAGTCCCGCGTGCGAAGTGCAGGCGCTCCCGCGCCTCGCAAGCCTCTGTACAAGGGCAAACGTCGATGAACGACATGTCCCGCATTTGGCGTATTCCGACGCCCCCGCCAGACCGTTCGCTGCGCGAAGCGATGACGCGCGGTTTTTTCGGCCGCTGTCCGTCCTGCGGACGGGGCCGTCTGTTTTGCTCCTATCTGCGCGTCGTGAACGCCTGCGAGGTCTGCGGCGAGGAGTTCAGCGGGCACCGGGCGGACGACGCGCCGGCCTATATCACGCTGTTGATCGTCGCCCACGTCGTCGGCGCGGGCATTCTCATGTCGGATGAAATCTGGCCGCATTCGTCGATGCTCTGGGTCGCCTTATTTTGGCTGGCGGTGACGGCGCTTGCGAGTCTCATCATCTTGCCACGCGCGAAGGGCGTGATTGTCGGTCAGCAATGGGCCCTCGGCATGCATGGATTCGGGTCCCATATCGGCACCAAAAGGTGACCGACTCCGCCCCGCGGGAACGCGCATTGCGCCCGCGCGATGCGGCGACGCTCATTCTGGTCGACAGCGCGGAGCGCGGAACCGCGCGCGTGCTGATGGGCAAGCGGCACGCGGGCCACCGGTTCATGCCGGGCAAGTTCGTCTTTCCCGGCGGCCGGGTCGAGCCCGAAGATCGTCGCATGGTCGCGGCGGGGGCGCTCGACACGCATGTCGAGGAGAAGCTGAACGCGCGCGTGCCTCGGCCCTCGGCAAATTTCGCGCGCGCCCTCGCCCTCGCCGCAATCCGTGAAACTTTCGAAGAGACGGGTCTCGCCATCGGCGTTCTCGGCTCGAGCGCGCCGGAAAATCCGCCGCCGGGCGCCTGGACCCGCTTTGCCGCGACCGGCGTCCATCCTTCGCTCGACGCGATAGACTTCCTCGCCCGCGCGATCACGCCGCCGGGACGCCCGAGGCGCTTCGACGCCCGCTTTCTGATCGTCGACGCCCGCTTCATCGCCATGCGCGTCGACGGCGCCGTTCATTCTGAGGCTGAACTGGTCGAACTCGTTTGGACGCCGCTCGATAAGGCGCGACACCTGATCTCCGGCCATAACCCACTCGGCGCTCGACGACCTCGCCCAGGCGCTGGAAGGCGGGCTCGACAAACGTCGGCCACGACCGTTCTACCGCGAGATCAGAGGAAAGAGGCTGCGCGAGCAGCTGTAAGCGAGCGCCCTGTCGCGCGCTAAGCGGCCAGCCGCACCGGGGGCAATCGGCCGGCCAGCTCCATCAGCGCGAGATGATAGGCCCTGGCGGTTCGGGCCGAGCGATTGTAGCGCGACATCACCACATCGAGCAGTTCGATCATGATCTCGCCGTCGACCTCCGCCAGATGATCGAGGGTCAGATCGCAAGGCTCGAGCGCGCCGACAAGCGTCTCGCGCAACTCCTCGAAGCCCTCCATGTCGCCGGCGATCAGTGCGCGCCAGACGCGCGCGTGCAGGCGGGTCAGGCCGCGCGCCAGCTCGCGGTCTTCGATCAGCTTGTGATAGGCGGCGATCAGCCGGTCGAAGATCACGGGTTCGGACCATTGCTTGAGGCCCGAGAGGCCCTCGGATCGGTCTGCCAACAGCATGGGCGAGCCTCCGACGAGTGATTTCGCGTCGCGAATCAGGAGGTTAGCCGTCGCGACGCTGCGATGACAGTGATCGGCGATGGTTAATGCGGAGTAAATTGCTGCCCGTGGTTTATCCACAGGTTTTTTGTAACGAATCCGCATTTGGACTTGACGCAGCGGAATTGCCAAGAATGTTGCCGAGCTACTCCTTGGCCAGCTATCGGCGCGCCTGGCGTTTCGGCGCAGCTTTTGTTCGCTTCGCAGTCTTGGCCCGCTTAGCCTTTGCCGGCGGCGAGTCCTGCAGCCCGTATGTGGCGAAGCCGCGCGCCGTTTCGGCGATCTGCTCATCGGACAGAATGACTGGATTGCCGAGCGCGAGTGAAAGGTAATATTGCTTGGCGATCGTCTCGAGCTCGACCGCGAGCCACATGGCTTTATCCAGGTTGGCGCCGAGCGCGATCATGCCGTGATTGGCGAGAAGGCAGCCGTTTCGCCCCTCGAGCGCTTGAAGCGCAAAGTCCGACAGCTCTTTTGTCCCGTAACGCGCGTAGCCGGCGCATCGGACCGTGGTCCCGCCAAAGGCGGCCATCATATAGTGGCAAGCGGGTATGTCCTTGCGGGCTATCGCCAGGACGGTCGCGTAGGTCGAGTGCGTATGCACGATCGCGCCGACGTCCGGCCGCGCCTTTGTGATGTCGAAGTGAAACCGCCATTCCGTCGACGGCTTCAGCGGTCCGCTCCAGGCGCCGTATCTCCGTCGAGCGGCATGGCTGCGATCGACTTGGGCGTCATCGAATTGTAGGGCGTCGCCGACGGGGTGATGAGCATCACGTCCTTGTAGCGGGCGGAGATGTTGCCGGACGTGCCCTGATTGAGTCCCGCGGCGTTCATCCAACGGGCCTTGGCCACGATATTCGCGCGCAACGCCCTTTCGTCCCTGGTCATTGATCCACCCTCTTGCGCCGTCTCCGACTGGGCCCGCGATCGTTGGCCGCGTCGCGGAGCGCCTTGTTATCAAGGCTCGCTCTTTGCGTCTTGACTCGCGGATTGCATCATGAAAAAAATCTCATGCCAAGAAAAAAATATCAGGGAGCGAAATGCGAGACATCGCATCGCCGGCGATCGACGAACGGGACCGGGAGCTCTGCGCTCGGGCGGCCTGGCTCTATCACGGCGCCGGCCTTACCCAGGGCGAAGTCGCCAGACGCCTCGGAGTTCCGAGCGTCAAGGCGCACCGCTTGATCGCGCGCGCGAACCGGCTCGGATTCATTCACGTCTCCATCGACGCCCCGGTCGCGGCTTGCGTCCATCTCGAAAACGAACTCCTGAGCAAGTTTGGGCTCGAACAATGCGTGGTCGCGCCTGAACTCGACGACGGTCCAATGCCCCTGAGGGCGTTGGGTCTGTCCGGCGGCCGGTTTCTCCAATTGGCGATCGAAAGCGGGATGCACCAGGTGATCGGCGTGGGTCACGGCCGCACGCTCGCGTCTTGCGTCAACCATCTTTCGCGCATGGACATTCCCGATCTCAAGCTGGTTTCGCTGCTCGGCGGAATGACACGACGCTATGTGACCACGCCTTTCGACGTGATCCATCGTCTGGCCGAGAAAACCAACGCCGCTGCCTACGTGCTGCCGCTCCCCTTTCTGGCCAATACGCCCGAGGATCGCAAAGTTCTGCTCGAGCAGCGCGGGGTCGCGGACGTATTCGAGCTCGGCGTGAAATCGACCCTGCGGCTGGTCGGAATCGGCGCGATCGATGATGACGCATCGATTCTGTCGACAGGCCTGGTCGAGCGACATGAGTTCGAGGAAGCGCGCGCTCTCGGCGCGGTCGGCGAATTGCTGGGCCATCTCTTTTCCTCGCGCGGCGACTTGATCGAGAGCGGTGTTTCGGCGAGGGCTCTGTCCATGTCCGCTGCGGATATTCAACACCGCGCGACAGTCGCCGTCGCGGGGGGAAAGGCCAAAATCAATGCGATCAGGGGCGTGCTTGCAAGCGGATTGCTGCATGGCCTGATTACCGACGAGAGCACCGCAAAGGCGCTCGCGGACTAACCCTCATCGCAAAACGCGATGAGGGAAGAAAACCAAGGAGGAAGCGATGGACGACAAGGCGAAAGAGTTCTTTGCTGCATTCAAGGCCGGCAAGATGAGCCGGCGCGAACTGATGAGCGGCGCCGCGAAGCTGGGCGTCAGCGCCGCGACCGCCAATTTCCTTTTCAACGCCGCCGCGACGCAGGCGCTGGCGGCCGACTTCGACTGGAAAAAATTCCAGGGCGCGAAGCTGCACCTGCTCCTGAACAAGCACCCCTACGCCGACGCGATGATCGCCGACCTCGACAACTTCAAGAGTCTGACCGGCATGGACGTCACTTACGACATCTTCCCGGAGGACGTGTATTTCGACAAGGTGACGGCCGCGCTGTCGTCGAAGTCGAGCCAGTACGACGCCTTCATGACCGGCGCCTACATGACCTGGACTTACGGGCCGGCGGGCTGGGTCGAAGACCTCAACGCGTGGATCAAGGATCCCGCCAAGACCAATCCGAAGTACGATTGGGAAGACGTGCAGCCTGGCTTACGGGCCTCCACCGCGTGGAACGGGGTGCCTGGAGCCGCGCTCGGTTCGGCCGACGCCAAGCAATGGTGCATACCGTGGGGCTTCGAGCTCAACTCGACCACGTATAACCGGAAGATGTACGACAAGGTCGGCGTCAAGCCGGCCAACAATCTGCCGGAGCTCCTCGAAACGGCGGCCAAGCTGACCAAGGATCTCGGCGGACCCTACGGCATCGGCGTGCGCGGCTCGCGCTCCTGGGCGACGATCCATCCAGGGTTCCTGTCCGGCTATTCCAACTACGGACAGCGGGACTTCACCGTCACCGACGGCAAGTTGAAGGCCGCGATGAACACGCCCGAATCCAAGGCGTTCCATAAGATGTGGGTGCAGATGATCCAGGATTCGGGCCGAAAAACTGGTCGACCTACACCTGGTATCAGGTCGGAACCGATCTCGGCGCCGGCGCATCGGCGACGATCTACGACGCCGACATTCTTGGCTATTTCATGGATGGCGGCGACAACAAGGAGAAGGGCAATCTCGGCTTCCACGCTTTCGCCGCCAATCCCGGAAGCCAAAGCCCCGACTCCGAACGTGTGGATCTGGTCATTGGCGATGAACACCGCGGGCAAACAGAAGGACGCCGCCTGGTATTGGATGCAATGGGCGTCGTCGACCGAGCACGACCTGTTCGGCGCGCGCAAGATGGACTTCGTCAATCCTGTTCGCGCCTCGGTCTGGAAGGACGACGAGTTCCGCAACCGGATCGACAAGTCCTACAGCGGCTATCTCGCGCAATACGACGCGTCGGCGCCGGGCGCCAGCATCTACTTCACGCCGCAGCCCTTGTTCTTCGACGTCACCACCCAATGGGCGGAGACGCTGCAGAAGATGGTCGCCAAGCAAATGCCGATCGACGAAGGGCTCGATCAGCTGGCCGCCTCCATCGACAAGCAGCTCAAGGACGCCGGACTCGGCTGAGCTTTGATCAAAATGGCGCGCGGGTCCAAGTTTAAAGCCCGCGCGCGTCCGCAGATGATCAGGGTCAGGGATCGCAGGTAAGGTTGGTTTGGTGACTGACACTGCAGTCAAGCACGCCGACGCGCCAGCGCGTCGGCGGATCAATACCCTGCCATACTTGCTCAGCCTGCCGGCGCTGCTCGTCTGCATCGGGATCCTGATTCCCTTCGTCACCGCTGTCTATTATTCCCTGCAGCGTTATCGTCTGAACCTGCCGATGATGCGGGGGTTCATCTGGTTCCAGAACTACATCGACTTTTTTTCGGACCGCGAGTTCTGGCACACCGTTCAGGTGTCGCTCGAATATACGGCGCTGACGGTCGGCGTCGAGCTCGTGTTCGGCCTGGGCATCGCCATGCTTCTGCAGAAGCAGACGCGGATCAACAACATCGTCTCGATCCTGCTTCTGCTGCCGCTCATGACGGCGCCGGCGATCGCGGCGCTCATGTGGAAGCTGATGACCAACCCGAACTTCGGCGTCCTCTCCTATTTCGTGCAGCTTCTCGGGTTCAACAATTTCAAGTGGGCGTCCGACCCAAGCACCGCTTTGTTCACCGTCGTCCTCGTCGACGTCTGGGTCTACACGCCCTTCATCATGATTTTGCTTCTTGCCGGCTTGCGCTCCTTGCCGACACAGCCGTTCGAAGCCGCGGCGCTCGATGGCGTTCCGAGGCGGTTCGTCTTCTTTCGGATCACGCTGCCGATGCTCACGCCCTACATCATCACAGCCGCGCTGTTCCGGATGCTCGATTCGATCCAGCAATTCGACATCATCTATCCGATGACCCAGGGCGGACCGGGCGATACGCTGCTTGTCTTCCAGGTCCGCGCCTATCTCGAATTCTACCAATATACGAACGTGGGCAAGTCGGCCGCGCTTTTGATCATCCTGTGGGCCATAACCTATGCGCTGTCGAACGTCTTCATCAAACAATGGCTGAAGCTGCGCGAACGCGCCCGCGGAATGGCTTAAGGAGAGGCGGCTGTGGAGCATATGTCTCTTCTGGAGCGCGTGGTGCGGGGCGTCCTGATCGCCCTCATCGTCCTCTTCTTCCTGTTTCCGATCTTCTGGATCTTCCTCATGTCCTTCCAGACCAACGAGGATATCCTGCGCATCCCGCCCAGCCTCTTCTTCACGCCGACGCTCTCCAACTACTCGGCCCTGATCACTGGCAAGCTCGTTTCGGCCGCCGGAACGCTCGACATCGCGTTCATGAGAAACCTCTGGAACAGCGTGCTTCTCTCGACTGCGTCTGTCGTCATCGCGCTCATTCTTGGCGTGCCCGCGGCTTATGCGTTCGCGCGCTTCAAGTTCCGTCTCGGCGAGGACATCGCGTTCACGCTTCTGTCGTTCCGCTTCGCGCCGCCGCTGCTCGTGCTGCTGCCCCTCTCGCTCTATTTCCAGCAGCTGGGGCTTACCGACACCTATGTCGGTCTGATCTGGGTCTATCAGCTGATCGCGCTGCCGCTGATCCTCTGGATCGTGCGCGGCTATTTCGAGGATCTCTCCCCGGACATTGAATACGCTTATCGCGTTGCGGGTCATTCGTGGTGGCGCACGTTCACCCGCATCGCGATTCCGTTGGCGGGACCTGGGATCGCCGCGGCCGGCCTCCTGGCTTTCATTTTCTGCTGGAACAACTTCGTCTTCGCGCTCATTTTGGCGTCCGCCGACAAACAACCGGTCACGGTCGGCGCGCTCGCCTTCGTGACCGCTTCCGGCATTCAATATGGACAGATCGCCGCGGCAATCGTGCTTTCGGTAGCCCCAACGCTCGCGCTTGCGCTCTATGCCCAACGATATCTCGTCGAGGGCCTCTCGCTCGGCGCGTTGAAGGGCTAGCCATGGCCAATATCGAGATCCGCTCGGTCAGCAAGGAATTCAAGACGGGCAAGGTGCTCGACCGGATTTCGCTTAGCGCCGAGGATGGGGAGATTGTCGCGATTTTTGGGCCGTCTGGATCGGGCAAGACTGTGCTGCTCCGTCTCGTCGCCGGCGTCGAGCAGCCCGACGAGGGGCGTATTTTGCTCGGCGGTCGCGATGTCACCGACCAGGCGCCCGAGGCGCGCGGCGTGGGCATGGCGTTCCAGAACTTCGCGCTCTTTCCCCACATGTCGGCGTTCGACAACGTTGCGAGCGCGCTGACCGCCCACAAGGTTCCACGGGAAACGATCCGCGCCAAGGTCGAGAAGGTCGCCGCTCTTTTGAAGATTGACCATGTGCTCCAGCATGCGCCGCGCGAACTGTCCAACGGGCAGAAGCAGCGCACGGCTCTGGCGAGAGCGTTGGTGGCCGAGCCCAAAATTCTGCTGCTCGATGATCCGTTGCGCAACGTCGACGCCAAATTGCGTTATGAGATGCGCCTGGAACTGCCTTCTCTGCTCAAGGCGTCCGGGTCGACCGTTCTTTATGTCACGCAGGACTACAAGGAAGCGATGGCCCTTGGCGACAGGATCGCGGTGCTGTCGGACCGGGACTTCGCGCAGATCGCGCGGCCCGCCGAGATTTATGTGAGGCCCGCGACGGTCAGTGTCGCCAGCCTGTTCGGAGACCCGACGATCAATCTGATGCCGGTCGAGCCGCTGGCTTCATCCGCCGGTCCGAAGATCGGCATTGGCGGCGCCGCATTGTCGCTCCCAGCCGGTTATGGCCACATGGCTGGGAAAGCCTGCGTTCTCGGGTTGCGGGCGGAAAACATTGTCGTCGAAGACATGGGCGCGCCGGAGAGCTTCCCGGTCGAGGTGGTCGCCGTGACGCCGCTGAATGAGCGAACCCTCCTTCTTCTCCGCACCGATGACGGGCGCGAGATTCTGGCGTCTGAAGCGGGGACGAACGAGGCTCCGCGTCGGCATGGGCCCGCTTTCGCTCGCTTCGACGCCGAAGCTGTTCTTCTCTTCGACCCCGCCAGCGGTCGTCGCATCGTTCCTCAGTCCGCGTGAGAGCCATGTCCGAGGCCGCTCTCTCGATCAAAAGCGTCGACAAGATCTACGAGGGACGCGGGAAAGGCCCCGTCCATGCGGTGAAGAACCTCGACATGGATGTGCAAAGAGGCGAGATCGTCGCGCTGCTCGGCTCATCCGGGTGCGGCAAGACCTCGACTTTGCGCATGATCGCAGGCTTCGAGGAGGTCACGCGCGGGGACATCGTCCTCGAGGGCCGGCGGGTCAATCAGATGCCTCCGGCGCGTCGAAAAGTCGCGATGGCGTTTGAGGGCTATTCGCTCTATCCGCCCCTCACGGTCCGCGACAATATCGCGTTCGCGTTGAAAAGCGCCCGCACGTCCGCCAAGGATGCCCAAAGGTCGGTGGCGGACGTCGCGCGCATTTTGGAGATCGAGGGGATCCTCGATCGATATCCAAGCTCCATTTCGGGCGGAGAGCAGCAGCGCGCCAGTCTCGCTCGCGCGCTCGTGCGTCAGGCGGATCTCTATCTCCTGGACGAACCCATGGGTCAGCTCGAGCCGCGGCTGCGCGCCGTCCTGCGCGGTCGACTGAAGAGCCTTCTGGTCGATCGCCGCATGACCGCGATCTTTGTCACGCATGACCAGACCGAAGCCAATGCGCTCGCCGACCGCGTGGCGGTCATGGAAGGCGGGGCGCTGCAACAATTCGCCAGCCAGAAGGATTTGCGCGAAAGGCCGGCCAATCTGTTCGTCGCCACGTTCGTCGGCGAGCCGCCGATGAACGTGTTCGAGTCCAAGGTCGTGAACAGCGATCGGGTTCGCTTCGCGATCGAGAGCGGCCCGACCTTCGATTTTGCCGCTAGCGACATTCCTCCGAGCGTTCGCGCGGCAATTGGAAGACGCGAGAAAGTCGTGATCGGCGTTCGCCCCCATGCCGTCCGGTTGGGCGCCGGGCCCGACGACGCCCGCATCGTCTCCAATCAATGGCTGGGCGACCAGAGCCATCTGGCGATGGAAGTGGCTGGCAAACTCATGGTCGCCGTTTCGCATGCGCCGATCCCGGCCAAGGTGGGGGAACGGTTGCGGTTTGGCGTCTCCGCGTCGGATCTGCACGTGTTCGACGCCAGCACATCGGCGGCTTTATCGCATGGGCTGGAGGCGGCATGAATTCCGGGGCCGCAAACGCGAAGCGCGGCGCATGAACTCGCGACATCCTGATCGGGATCGACGCCGGCACCTCCGTCATCAAGGCGGTCGCGTTCTCGCTTCGCGGCGAACAGATCGCGGTCGCCGCGCGACCCAATGTCTATCAGACGCTTGGAGCGGGTCAGGTCGAGCAGGACATGCATCGGACCTGGGCCGATTGCGCCGCGACATTACGGGAACTCACCGAACGCGTTCCGGACCTCGCGCGCCGCGTCGCCGCTCTCGCCGTGACCGCGCAGGGCGACGGCGCATGGCTGATCGACGCCGATGGCCAGCCCGTCGGCGGGGGCCTGCTCTGGCTCGATTCCCGCGCGGCCAGCCTGGTGTCGGACTACCTGAAAACCGACGCGTACCGCGAGCATTACGCCCGCACCGGCTCAGGTCTCAATGCCTGCATGGCTTCGGCCCAGCTTGCGTGGATGAAGCGATGGCAGCCCGATCGCATCGCGCGGGCCGCCACCTGCTTTCACTGCAAGGACTGGCTCTATTTCAAGCTGACCGGCGCTCGCGTGACCGATCCGGCCGAGGGCAATTTCACCTTCGGCAATTACCGCACCCGAGAATACGAGCCCTCAATTCTGGAAGGCATGGGGATTGCCGACTGCGCGCGCCTGCTGCCGCCGATGATCGACGGCGTCAGCGAGACAGGAAAACTCATGGCCTCCGCCGCAGCCGAGACGCTGCTGCCCGAGGGCCTGCCGGTGTCGCTCGCCTATCTTGACGTGGTGTGCACCGCGCTTGGCGGCGGACTTTGCGATCCCGTCGCGGCGGTCGGCGTCTCGGTTCTCGGCTCGACGGGCATGCACATGCGTTATGTTCCGACGCCCGATGACGTGCGGCTCAACGAGGACCGCTCCGGCTACACCATGTGCCTGCCGATCGGGCGCGCCTGCGCTTCGATGCAATCCAATATGGCGGCCACGCTCAACATCGACTGGCTGATGGACATGGCCCGCGAAGCCGCGGAGATGGCGGGCGTGAAGACAAGTCGCGCGGCGCTTCTCTCCGGACTGGACGAGAGAGTGCTTGGCGCCGATCCCGGCCAGGCCGTCTACCACCCTTACATTTTCGAGGCTGGCGAGCGCGGTCCTTTCCTCAATCCCGACGCGCGGGCGCAGTTCAGCGGCCTTTCGACGCAGACGAGTTTTGCCGGCCTGGCGCGCGCGGTTTTTGAAGGCCTCGCCTTCGCGACTCGCGACTGCTACCTCGCTTCCGGCTCGATCCCGAGCGAAGTCCGGTTGGGCGGAGGCGCCGCGCGGTCGAAGGCCATGCGCGCCATTCTCGCCGCGGTGCTGAACGCGAATGTGCGGACGCTCACGCGCGAGGAGCTTGGCGCTTCCGGCGCCGCGATGATGGCTGCAGTCAACATCGGCGCCTATCCGAACATGAGTGCGTGCGCCGACGCGTGGGTCGCTCCGTTTCTCGATAGACTGACGGTCCCCGACCCGCAGCTTAGCGCCTATTACGCGAAGCTTTATCCAATCTACCGCACCATCAGAGCGGCCATGTCGCCGGCTTGGAATCATTTGGGCCGGCTCAGGCAGGAGTACGCGGCTTGAGCAAAGATCCCGCGCGCCCGAGGCCGATCATCTCCATCATGGGCGACCGTTTCATGCTGCCGTCCATGTTCGAGCACGCGATCCGCGAGAAGTGCGGAGAGGCGCTCGACATCAGATCGTATGAGATGCCGTGGCCGGACGAGCCGATGGAGCACGGCTACGCCGAGCCGGGCATGGAGGGACTGAAGGAATATCAGGGGACCGCCGACGAGGTGGTGGCGCATATGGACGGCGCGGAGATCGCCGTCACCCATCTCGCGCCCTTTTCCGCTGGAGTGATCGAACGGCTGCCTCAGTTGAAGCTCATCGCGGTCTCTCGCGGAGGTCCGGTCAATATCGACATGGCTGCGGCGCGCAAGCGGAAGATTCGTGTCGTCAACACCCCGGGCCGGAACGCGTCCGCGGTCGCCGAATTCGCCATCGGCGCCATCCTTGCCGAGACCCGGCTCATTACAAGAGGGCACGAAAGCCTGCGTCGCGGCGAATGGCGAGGCGACCTCTACCGCGCCGATCTCACCGGCGAGGAATTGTCGGAAATGACGGTCGGCGTGATTGGCTATGGGCATATCGGAACCAAGGTCGTGCGCATCCTCAAGGCGTTCGGTTGCCGCATTCTCGTCTGCGACCCTTACGTTCAGCTCTCGGCCGACGACTTGCGCGACGGGGTCGTGCAGGTCTCGCTCGACCGGCTGATGCGCGAGAGCGACGTCGTAACGTTGCATGCGCGGGTGACGGAGGAGACGCGCGGATTCATCGGCAAAGAGCAGTTCGAACAGATGAAACGCGGCGCGTATTTTGTGAACACCGCGCGCGGGCCAATGGTCGACTACGACGCGCTCACGGAGGCGCTCAAGACGCGGCATTTGCGCGGCGCCGCCCTCGAAACTTTCGCCGTCGAACCGGCGCCCGCCAATTTGGAGTTGCTTCAGCTCGATAACGTCACGTTGACTCCTCATATCGCCGGCGCGTCGGTCAAGACCGTAAAAACCGCCGCGGCGGCTACAGCTGAGGAGGTCCGCCGATACCTGGCGGGGGAAGGTCCCCTCAATCCTTGTTGAGCCGCTCACATACGGAATGACCCGAGACCTTGGCCAGTTCGACCTGATTGTCGTTGGCGGCGGCGTCAACGGAGCCGGCATCGCTCGCGACGCTGTCGGCCGCGGTCTCTCGGTGCTGCTGTGCGAGAAGGACGATCTCGCGCAAGGCACCTCCTCCCGGTCGGGCAAGCTCGTTCACGGGGGCTTGCGCTATCTCGAATATTACGAGTTTCGGCTTGTCCGCGAGGCGCTGATCGAGCGCGAAGTGCTTCTCCGTGCGGCGCCGCACATCATCTGGCCGATGCGGTTCGTGCTGCCTCACAGTCCAGAGCAACGACCGGCCTGGATGGTCCGGGCGGGCCTGTTTCTCTACGATCATTTGGGCGGGCGCAAAATCCTGGCCCCGACGCGAAGCCTCGACCTCCTAAAGGCGCCTGAGGGCGAGCCGCTGCGCAAAGATTTCAGCCGCGCCTTTGAATATTCGGACTGCTGGGTCGACGACGCGCGACTGGTTGCCCTGAACGCAGTCGACGTCCGCAAACGTGGCGGCATGGTTTTGACAAGGACGCCGCTCACATCGGCGCGGCGCGTCGCCGACACATGGCGCGTCGATTTGCGAAGCGCGAGAGACGGAAGCACGCTCCAGGCGACCGGAAAGATTCTCGTCAACGCTGCCGGCCCCTGGGTCGAGGATATTCTGCGTCGGTCGGGCCGCAACGCCGCCAGTCGGGTCCGCCTCGTCAAGGGCAGCCATATTGTCACGCGTAAATTCTGGAGCGGCGATCAGGCCTATCTGCTTCAGAACAGCGACAAGCGCGTGATTTTCGTCAACCCGTACGAAGGCGATCTCGCCTTGATCGGAACCACGGACATCCCGTTCGAGGGGCGAGCCGAAGACGTGCGCATCGACAAGAGCGAAGTCGAATATCTTCTCTCCGTCGTCGACCGCTACTTCATGAGAGCGCCCAGGATCGGCGAGGTCGTCGACTCGTTTTCCGGCGTGCGCCCCCTGTTCGACGACAAATCAGCCAATCCGAGCGCCGTCACCCGCGACTATGTCTTCGATGTCGAGGCGCCGGCTGGCCAAGCCCCGATGCTCTCCGTCTTCGGCGGCAAGATCACCACGTATCGCCGGCTCGCCGAGCACGCGTTGGAGAAGCTTTCTCCCTACCTTCCGCAGATGTCGGGCGCCTGGACGGAGCGCGCGGCGTTGCCGGGAGGAGACATTCCTGACGCCAACTTCTCTCTCTTTCTGCAAGAACTGCGCCGGCGGCGCCCTTGGCTTCCGCAAGACGTCGCGCACGGATATGCGCGGCGATATGGGACGAGAGTCGAGAACTTGCTCAACGGCGCCAAGTCGATCAGCGACCTCGGGCGGCCGTTCGGTGGAACGCTTTACGAGCGCGAGGCTCGCTTCCTTGCCGAGGAGGAGTGGGCGATCGAGCCTGAAGATATTCTCGAGCGGCGAACGAAACATGGCCTTGCACCTCACGGACAAGGAGCGCGCAGATTTTACAGCCTGGTTTCAAATGCTGACGCCGCAGGCCGTCTGATGACCGCCACGCATATCGATGACAGTGAGTTTCACGCGCTGCGGGAGCTGTCCGCCGCGCTCGGCGCCGATCCCTTGCGGACGCAAGGCGCCGGCGGCAACACGTCGATCAAACGAGACGGCGTCATGTGGATCAAGGCGTCGGGAACTTGGCTCGCCGACGCGCTTGCGCAGGATATCATCACGCCTGTTCGTCTGGACCCTCTGCGCAAAGCGATCGCCGATGGCGATCCCCGCGCCGCGGCGGCGGTCGACTTCGTGGATGCGCAGCTGAATGCCAGCGGCCTGCGGCCTTCGATCGAGACCAGCGTGCACGCGATCATGCCCTGGCCGGTCGTCGTCCATATCCACTGCGTGAACACGATCGCGCTCGCCGTTCGACACGACGGCGAATCTCTTGTGCGCGAACGCTTGAGGCCGCAAGCGGATGTCGCGCTCGCCTTCGTACCCTATCGCAAGCCAGGCTTGCCGCTCGCCCATGCGATTGCGGAACGGCTGACGAAGGACACGAACGTTCTCGTCCTCGCCAATCACGGCCTCGTCGTTGCCGGTGAGACGGTTGCGGAAGTCGCCGATCGCATTGAGCGCGTGTGCGGGGCGTTTTCCGCGCCGGCGCGCGCAGCGCCACAAGTCGGCGCCGAAAACCTTGCCGCGATCGTCGAGGGCACGGACTATCGTCTGCCGCAAGATCCCAATGTCCATGCTGTCGCGCTTGACCCGAAAAGCCTCGCGATCGCGCGGCTCGGCTCGCTCTACCCCGACCACGTGGTGTTCCTCGGGCCGGGCCTCATGGAAGCCTCCGTCGACGGCGGCCGTCTTCGCGCGCCACCCGAAGATCGCCGACCTCCGCTCATGATGGCGTTGCCGGGTCTCGGCGTGGTTCTCCATCGTTCGACATCGAAGAACGCGGAAGCGATGGCGCGATGTCTTGCGGACGTTGCGGCCCGCATTCCCGAAGCGGCGCCGATACGCGTGCTGACCGGCGCCGAAGAAGAGGAGCTCATGAACTGGGAAGCGGAAGCCTATCGTCAGTCGATCGGAAGATAAGGTCATGGGCTTGATGGGCGCGCGCGTGATCGGAATTGATGTCGGCACGTCGGGAGTGCGTGCGGCCGCGCTCGCCGATGACGGCGCAACTCAAGGTTCGGCCGCCGTCGCGATGACGGCTTTCGGCGACGCAACCGCTCCCGCGACATGGTGGAATTGCGTTCGCGCAGTCATCTCTGAACTCGGCTTCATCATGCGACTTGAGCCAAGTGCGCGCGCTCGCCGTCGATGGCACTTCCGGCACGATGCTGGCCGTGGACCGGTTCGGAGAGCCGATAGGGTCTGCCCGCATGTATGACGAGCCCTGCAACGACGAAGCCGTCATCCGAGCGATCGCCGAGCATGCGCCCGCCGACAGCGCAGCTCGGGGAGCCACGTCCGCCTTGGCGCGCGTTTTGATGATGCAGGATCGGCCGAACGTTCGCCACCTGCTGCACCAGGCCGATTGGATCAGCGGAAAACTTAGCGGCAGATTCGACCGCAGCGACTGGAACAATGCGCTGAAGACTGGCTACGACCCGGTTGCCGCCCGATGGCCCGACTGGATCGAACGGACCGGCGCGGATCTTGCAAAATTGCCTGTCGTTCTGGAGCCTGGCGCTCCCATTGGTCCGGTCGGCCCGGAGGCCGTGGCTCTTGGCATACCGGAATCGGCGATCGTCCATGCCGGCACGACGGATGGCTGCGCCTCGTTTCTCGCAACCGGCGCCTCGGAGGCGGGCGACGGCGTGACCGCGCTTGGATCGACGCTGGTCGTCAAGCTTCTCAGCGACCACCCGATCTTCGCTCCGGAGTTTGGCATTTACAGCCATCGCATTGGCTCCACGTGGCTTGCCGGCGGCGCCTCGAATACCGGCGGCAAGGTCATCGAGCAGTTCTTTCCGCGCGACCGTCTTGCGGAGCTCTCCGCGGGGTTGAAGCCGGAGAGGCCTACCGGACTGAGCTATTACCCGCTTCCGAAACCGGGCGAACGGTTCCCGATCAACGACCCGAAACTTCCTCCGCGCCTCGAGCCCAGGCCCGAGGACGATACGGCGTTCCTTCAGGCGATCCTTGAAGGCGTCGCTGAAGTCGAAGCGCTGGCCTATCGCAAACTCGCGCAACTCGGAGCGCCGCCGCTGCGCTCTGTCCGCACCGTCGGCGGCGGCGCCGCAAACTCCGCCTGGACGACGATTCGGGAGCGCAAACTGGGGGCGCCGTTCAAACATGCGGAATCGCAGGAGGCCTGTGCGGGCGTGGCTCGCCTCGCGTTGCAAAGCCTGCGCAATTCAGGTTGAACGCTGTGTCTCGCTTCATCGCGATCGCGTCTTCCTTCGAAGCGGTGTTCTTCGACCAATATGGCGTGCTGCACGATGGACGAAACCCGTATCCCGGCGCGAGGGACGCTCTGGCGGCGCTGAAGTCGCGCGGCGTCAAAATCGTCGTCCTCTCCAATTCCGGCCGCACGGGCGCGGCCAACGCGGAGCGCATGGCGAAATTCGGCTTCGAGCCCGAGCTTTACGACTTCCTCGTGACTTCGGGCGATGTGGCGGGGAGGCTGCTGAAGCGCGGACGCTTTCCCGCGCTGCTTGCCCCCGGAGCCCGCTGCTTCGTCATTTCGACCGGCGGAGATGACGAGTTGGCGTCGGCGCTTGGCCTCGTCCCGGCCGCTCATGGCGAGGAGGCGGATCTCGTAATCATCGCCGGCAGCCAGGCGGACAAAGTGACGCTTGACGAGTATCGCGCAGCGCTCGCGCCAGCGGCGCGGCGCGGTACGCCGTGCATGTGCACCAACCCGGACAAGCTTATGCTGACCGCGTCCGGCAACGCGCCCGGCGCCGGACGCATTGCCGAGATCTATGAGGAACTGGGCGGCGCCGTGACATGGGTCGGCAAGCCGTTCCCCGAGATCTATCGGGCGGCTGCGGAATTGGCGCGAGTTGAGAATCCGCGCGACGTTCTCTGTGTTGGCGATAGCGTCGAACACGACATTGCGGGGGCCAATCGGTTCGGCGCCTTTGCCGCTCTTGTGAGGACAGGCGTGCTCGCCGGCCTCTCCGATGAAGAGCTTGCAGCCGAAATCGGCCGGCACGGCGCGCTGCCGGACTACGTGATCCGAGATTTGGCGTCGTAAGTCGCTGACGGCAATCCTACAGGGATTGTCCCGCGACCGCTTGTCGTGACGCGGAGCACGCTTCAACCATCATGAGATAAAAGCCCGACGCGCTCGGCGAGCCTTTCGTCGCAAATTGCGATGAACGATTTCCGGTTGACGATTTCGAGCGCCGCGAAGGGGCGGTGTATCGTCCAAATAATAACAATGCTGTCTTCGCTGACGCCGTTAAGGCTGTGTGCGAAGTGGGAGGATAGTATGGCGTTCCGAAACCTGTTGAAGTTTGCCGCCGCTTTCGCCTGTTTGAGCCTGGCGGGCGTCGGGTTCGCGCCGGCGCATGCGGACGACAAGATCTCCATCATCATGGGCGGCGGCCCGCTCTGGGATCCCTTCTTCGGCGCAATGAAGAAGGGCGCCGACGACGCGGCGAAAGATCTCGGCGTTGACTATCAGTGGGTCACCGGCACCGATCCCAACAATTGGATGGCCGACTACGCCAAGCTGCTCAAGCAGTCGGCCAGCCGTCATCCCTCGGCGCTGGTGATTGGAAACTATTTCCCCAATTCTTTCGATCCCATCATCAAGGATATCACCGCGAGCGGGATCCCGGTCATTATCACCTTCGCCGGCGGAGCGAGCTGGAAGGAGGACGGCGCGCTGGGGTTCGTCGGCGTCAGCGGGCGGGACCTCGGCAAGTCGGTTGCGGAGCTGCAGATCAAGGCGGGCGCCAAGCATGCGCTTTGTTTCAATCACGTGCCCGCCAACTCGACGCTCGAGCAGATGTGCGCGGGCTATATGGACGCGTTCAAGGCCGCCGGCAATTCGCCGAAGCTCATGACCGTGGCGTTCTCGGACTCCTTCAACCAATCGCTCGTGACTCAGGCGATCAAAGGGCAATTGCAGGCAGATCAAAAGATCGATGCGATCTGGACGCTCGGCGCGGCGCAAGCGATCGACGCAGTCGACGCGATCGATCAGCTCGGCAAGGCGGGCAAGGTCGCCAATGCCTCGCTCGGTCTCTCCGTTAATGCCCTGCAGGCGCTGCGCGACGGCAAGCTCCAGCTCATCGCCGACATGCAACCCTATCTCGACGGTTATTACGGGCTGGTCGCCGCCTATCAATATGTCAAATACGGAATGCTGCCGGCCGGGCAGATTTTGACCGGTCCGCTGATGATCACCAAGGACAATGTCGATCAGGTCCTCAAGATCAGCAAGGAATACCCGGGCGTGCGCGGGGCCTCCTGAGCAGAGCGCGCCCGAGGGTTTCGGACGCAAGACCCGCTCGGGAGCTAGCGGTCCTCGGGGTGAAATATCCCGCCTCGTCGCGAATTGCGATGAACCCTTTCCAAGTGACGACTTCTTGGCGCCGGCGCCCGCGATATACGGTTCGCAACAATAGTGTTTTTCGCTGGCGCTCATGGGCCGGAAGCGGAACAGGGAGGATAAAATGAAGCTCGCAAAATTATTGAAGTCGGCCACGGCTTTGGCGTTTTTCAGCACGCTCGCGGCAAGCGCGGGTCTGGCGCCCGCTTACGCGGAAGACAAGATCAACATCATCATGGATGGCGGTCCTCTCTGGGATCCGTTCTTCGGCGCGATGAAGAAGGGCGGGGAGGACGCGGCTAAGGACCTCGGCGCCGAGTTTCAGTGGGTGACCAGCACCGACACGGCCAATTTCGACACCGACTACGCGAAGCTCGTCAAACAATCGGCGAGTCGCCACCCGTCGGCGCTGATCATCGGCAATTACTTTCCGCACGCCCTCGACCCGATCATCAAGGACATCACCGCCGCGGGCGAGCCGGTGTTCATTTTCCACGACGGCGGCGCTTCGTGGAAAGAAGACGGCGCGATCGGCTACATCGGCTTCAACTCCTACGCTCTCGGAAAACGAGTGGCTGGCCTGACCATGAAGGCGGGCGCCAAGAAGGGCATCTGCGTCAACCACGTTCCCGGCAACGTGACTCTCGAGAATGAGTGCAAGGGTTACCAGGATGCGTTCAAGGAGGCGGGGAATAGTTCGAAGCTGCTCATGATTCAGTTCTCGGACGCCTATAATCCAACGTTCGTGACGCAGGCGATCAAGGGGCAGCTCCAAGCTGACCAAGCGATCGATGCGGTTTACACCGTAGGCGCCGAACAAGGGCTCGCGGCCGCCGCGGCGATCGAGCAGCTCGGCAAGAAGGACAAGATCGTCAACGGGTCGCTCGGTCTGTCGGTGAATGCGCTCCAGGCGCTGAAGGACGGCAAGATCCTCTTCATCGCCGATTTGCAGCCCTATCTCGATGGCTATTACGCCGTCGTCGAGGCCTACCAATACGCCAAATACGGGATGCTGCCGGCCGGAGAGATCTGGACCGGGGCGCAGATCCTCACCAAGGACAATGTCGACAAGGTCCTGGACATCAACAAGAGGTTCCCGGGCGTTCGCGGCGCTTCCTGACACAAGAAGATCGGCCTGGACGCGCGCCTTCGCGGGCGGCGTCCAGGCATTCTTGAAGATGCAGAAACGAGCTTCGATTTCTCAAGGAGCGTCATGGCTTCGGTAGTGGACTCAGCGGCGGAGGGAGTTCACGACACGTCCGGGCGCGGTCGATGGTCGTTGAAGGGGATGGCGCGGCGGCCTGAATTTGGCGCTGTCGTCGCGACCGCGCTCGTCTATCTTTTTTTTGCGATCACGACGCAAGGCGCGGGTTTCGTCTCGATCGACGGAACCGCGGGCTGGCTCGACACCGCGGCTGAACTCGGCATTATCGCCATACCCGTTGGCGTCCTCATGGTGGCGGGGGAATTCGACCTTTCGGTCGGATCGATTGTCGGCGCCTCCGCGGTCTTTCTCGCGATCGGCACCACAGTGTTCAACGTGCCGTTCTGGCTGATGATCGCCATTGTGCTTCTCGGCGGCGCATGCGTCGGGCTTTTCAACGGGATCCTCACGGTTCGAACCCGACTTCCATCATTCATCGTGTCGTTGGCGGCGAGCTTTTGCGTCTCCGGCGGCGCGACCGGGTTGGCGCGGTTGCTCACGAATACGACAAACATCTCGGTGAACCCGCCGCCTGACGTGCATTTGCTATTCGGCTCAGCCTGGGGGCAGGCCAACGTCTCGATCCTGTGGTGGATCGCCGTTACCGCCGCCGCCGGCATCGTCCTGTCGCGCACGGCGTTCGGCAACTGGATCTATGCGACGGGCGGCGATCCGGTCGCCGCGCGCGGCGCCGGCGTGCCGACCAATCTGGTCAAGGTGGTGCTGTTCGTAGCGACGGGCGTCGCGGCCGCGTTCGTCGGCGTCATCCAGGGTGTCGAATACCACTCCGGCAACGCCACCGCGGGCCTTGGCTACGTCTTCCAATCCATCATCGTCGCGGTGGTCGGCGGCGTTCTTCTCGGCGGCGGCTATGGCTCGGCGTTCGGGGTCTTCCTCGGCACGATGATCTACGGGATCATCAACGTCGGCATCTTCTACACCGGATGGAGCACCGACTGGGTGCAGCTTTTCCTTGGCGTTCTCCTGCTTTGCGCGGTGCTGGCCAATTCTTACTTCCGCCGCTTCGCGATGAGCGCCCGATAGGAGCCTTCGCCCATGACCGAGCCTCTCATCGAACTGCGCAACGTCAGCAAGCACTTCGCCGGAGTGAAGGCGCTAACCGACGTTTCGATCGCCGTTCAGCCGGGCGAGGTCGTATGCTTGTTGGGAGACAACGGCGCCGGCAAGTCGACGCTGATCAAGATCCTGTCCGGCTTTCATCCGCCGAGCAGCGGCTCGATCTATCTCGACGGGCAGGAGACCCGCTTCGCCGACCCGCGCGACGCGCGTTCGCGCGGCATCGCCACCGTCCACCAGGAGGTGGGAACAATTCCGCTGATGAGCGTGGGGCGCAATTTCTTCCTTGGCGCGGAGCTGAAAAAGGGACGCCCGCCGTTCCGCTGGCTCGACACCGAGCGATGCAACAGCATCGCGCTCGAGCAGATCCGGAAGTTCGGCATCACCCGTGTCCGCGACGGCGAACAGCTGGTCGGCACTCTGTCCGGCGGCGAGCGCCAGGTCATCGCGATCGGCAGGGCGATGTATTTCGGCGCGAAAGTGCTGATCCTCGATGAGCCGACCTCGGCTCTTGGCGTCAAAGAGGCCTCGACCGTTCTGCGGTTCATCAATCACGCCAAGAACCAGGGCGTGGGCGTCGTCTTCATCACCCACAATGCGCATCATGCGATGTCCGCCGGCGACACTTTTGTCGTGCTGATCCAGGGTCAGGTCGCGGCTCGCTTCCGGCGCGGGGAGAAGAGCAGCGTCGAGGTCCTTTCGCTCATGGCGGGCGGCGAGCCGATCGAAGATGTCGCCGGCGAGTTCGCCCATCTTGGCAAAAATGACGCGGCCGCGCGGCCTGCAACGCAAGGCTAACCAGCGTCCGCAAGTTCGCGCAACGGCAAGAGTGATGGAGGAAGCCATGGGCATGAGCGAGCGCATCGATCGCGTTCTTGACGATCTCGTCAAATCGGGCGCGGCGCCCGGCGTGGTGGCGATGGTCATCAACGATCGCGGCTCCCTCTATAGCGGCGCCGTGGGGACGAAGGGCGTGGGCCGCAGCGAGCCGATGACGACTGACACGATGTTCTGGTACGCGTCGATGACGAAAGCGCTCGTCGCCGCCGGCGCGATGCAACTCGTCGAGCAGGGCCGGCTCAAGCTCGATGAACCGGCAAGCAACCTCCTGCCGGAGCTCGCCTCCGTGCAGGTGCTCGATGGCTTCGACGCCGACGGCGCGCCGAAGCTGAGGCCCGCCAAACGGCCGATCACGCCGCGCCAATTGTTCACCCATACGGCCGGCTATGGGTACAACTGGGCGAATGGAATCATCCTGCGTTATCTCGAGACATACGAACTTCCCGATCTCATACATTGCAAGCGGCGCTCGCTCGACCAGCCGCTGCTCGCCGACCCTGGCGATCGCTGGGAATATGGCATCAGCATCGACTGGATCGGGCAGCTGGTCGAAAAGGTCAGCGGCCAGTCGCTGCGCGACTACCTGCGCAAGAATCTGTTCGATCCGCTCGGGATGGACCATACGGATTTCATCCAGACAGTCGAACAGAAGGCGCGCCGCGCGACCGTCCACCAGAAGCATCCGGACGGAACGATTGTTCCGATCGTCGATCATGAGGTCGCGCAGGATCCAGAATTCTTCATGGGCGGCGGCGGGCTTTGCGGCGTACCGGCCGACTATTCCGCGTTCATGCAGATGATGCTCGCGGGCGGCAAATCGAAAAGCGGAGAGGCTGTGCTGAAGCCGGAGACCGTCGCGCTCATGGGCGAAAATCACATTGCGCCGCTCGAGGCGGGCGTGATCAAGGTCGCGATGCCCAATTTGTCGCACGATGTGGATTTCTTCCCCGGACGGCGCCAGGGCTGGGGCTTGAGCTTCCTCATCAACCTCGAGCGTTCGGCCGAAGGGCGGAGCCCGGGCAGCCTGAGCTGGGGCGGCCTTGCGAACACCTATTTCTGGATCGACCCAACGGCGAAGATCGGCGGTCTCTTGATGACGCAGGTGATCCCGTTCGCGGATCCTGCGATCTTGAAAGCGTATCGGGCGTTTGAACGGACGGTTTACGAGGAGCTCGCCGGAGCGAAGGCGGCTTAGCGAAAGCATGGACGCTCACCCGTCGCGATCTGCGATGAACCTGTTCTCAATCGCGACTTAGCGGCGCCGCTTGACCCCTTATAACGTCGATTACAGCGGCCTTGACGAACGCATCCGCAGATTTCCGGCTGCGCAAATGAATTCAATCCGAACCACGAGTGGACGACACAATGAAGATCGCAGTCCTGCCCGGCGACGGAATTGGCAAGGAAGTCACCGCGCAAGCCGTAAGAGTTCTCGAAGCGACTCTCGGGAACTCGGTGTCGTATGAATTGAAGGAAGCGCCGATCGGCGGAGCCGGGCTCGACACCGTCGGCAATGCGCTGCCGCCAGAAACCCTGGAACTGGCGAGGGCTTCGGACGCGATCCTGCTCGGAGGCACAGGCGTCGTCGAAGACGAGAGAAGGCCTCCGAGCGAGGGGGCGGGAAATGGGCTCTTGCGCCTGCGCAAGGCGCTCACCCTGTTCGCCAACTATCGGCCGATTTTTCTCTTTCCTGAACTTGAGGAGGCTTCGTCGCTCAAGAGGTCGGTGGTCAGCGGCGTCGACATTCTCATGCTGCGGGAACTCAACGGCGACCTCTATTTCGGCGAGCCGCGCGGGATCGGGACAAACGCCGCGGGCGAGCGCGAGGGCGTCAACACGATGCGCTATTCCGAGTCGGAAATCGAACGCATCATCCATGTCGCATTCCGGGAGGCGCGCCGAAGGCGCAACAAGGTTTGCTCGGTCGACAAATCGAATGTGCTCGAGACGATGATGCTCTGGCGCGAGGTCGCGACCCGCGTCGGCAAGTCCTATCCCGACGTCGAGCTTACCCACCTCTATGTCGACGCTGCGGTCATGCACCTCGTCCGCGATCCGCGGCAGTTCGACGTCATGGTGATGGGCAACGTGTTCGGCGACATTCTCTCCGACGCCGCGGCGATGCTGACCGGTTCGATCGGGATGCTCCCCTCGGCCTCCCTTGGCGACAACAAGAAGGGGCTCTACGAGCCGGTCCATGGCACCGCGCCTGACATAGCGGGCAAGAACATCGCCAATCCACTCGCCGCGATTCTCTCCGCCGCAATGATGCTTCGTCACTCCTTCGACATGGAGGAGCCTGCGAAGAGGATCGAGAACGCCGTCCGCAAAGTGCTGGCGGATGGTTATCGAACCGCCGACATCATGCAGGAAGGCGGCAAGAAGGTCGGCACCGACGCGATGGGCGAAGCGGTGGTCGCCGCGGTGCGGGCGACCGGTTGACTGAGGCGGCGCCTATCCCCGGCGCGCGCGCGTTCCCGCATCGGCAAAATTGACCACTTGTGTCGGGCGGTCGGCGTCTTTCGAGCTCAGATGCTCCACGAGAATGCGGACCGGAGGCGGTTGCGAGGCCGGATCGCGCACGCATATCTTCCAGTTGCGCGTCGCCCATTCCTCATCGAGCGGCACGGCCGTGACCTGTCCGGCGGCGACATAGCGTTTGGCCGAACGCTCGGGGACAAGACCAACGCCGAGGCTCGCCTCGACCATGCTGCAGACCGTCTCGAAGCCGTTGACGCGTATCCGCATCTTGAGCGACAGATTGAGCTCGCCCACGGCTTTCATGACCAGCGAGTCGAGGAAGCTCCCCTTTTTGCGGGCCGACAAGATCGAATTCCGCAAGCTCGACGAACTTGACCTTCTTCCGCTCGGCGAGGGGATGCCCGATCGGCATGATCGCGACCAGCTTGTCGGACCGATAGGGCAGGATCTGAAGCCCGGTCGCCGGAAGATAGCCGCCGAAAATGCCGATGTCCGCCGCGTTCTCGGCGACGGAGCGAACGACTTGCTGGCTTGTGCCCTCTTCGAGATCGATACGGATTGCGCTGTGAATGGCCAGGAAATTGGCGAGGTCGCGCGGGAGATGCTGGAGGATCGTCGAAACGCTGGCGTGAATTCTCACCCTGCCGCAGAGACCCGTCGCATGCTCCGCGAGCTCGTATTCCATCTGTTGCAGGTCGCGCATGACGACCCGCGCATGGCGTAACAGGGCTTGCGCGGAAGCGGTCGGCTCGAGACCCTTGGTCGTCCGGTGAAACAGCGGCGCTTTCACCAGCTCTTCAAGGTCCGAAATTCGCTTGCTGACCGCCGAGGCGGCGATATGTTCTCTGGCGGCGGCGCGAGAAATGCTTTTGCTTTCGCAGACCGCGACGAACAGTTTCAGAGACAGCAGGTCAAAACGCATCGGCGGACATTCTGAATGACGGCTAAGGCGGCCGAACGGCCCGCAGAGCACCGCGCGCCTTCCGGTGGTGGATCACTTGACCATTAGCATCTTACATCTAAACATCCCGTCACAAAAGCATGTCCGCTGCATTAAGTATTTGTGAGATATGACGTTGCGGACCAGACAGCGTTGCGACGCGTCGCGAAACGCGATGATAAATTGTCCAAGTACGATTTCGCCACCGATGACTGGCGCCTATATGAGTGGCGCGCTGAAGGTGTTGAGAAGGGAGGCTCCTCGTGACGGCCGCTGCGGCTCGAACGATGTTCGAGAAGATCTGGTCTCGACACCGCATCCTTGAGCGGCCGGACGGCCAGACTTTGCTCTACATCGATCGCCATCTCATTCACGATGGCTACGCTCCGGCCTTCGAGTTCTTGACCGCGCGCGGTCTCAAGCCGCACGCGCCATCGCAGACATTCGCGACGCCTGATCACTACGTGCCCACGAATACGCGCGAGGCGACAGAGATCCCTGACGCCGAACGGCGATACATGGTCGAATCTCTCGCCCGATACACTTCGGACTTTGGCGTCCAGATGTTCGGCCTGAAGGACCAGCGGCACGGCATCGTGCATGTCGTCGGTCCCGAACAGGGCATCAGCCAGCCCGGAATGATCGTCGTCTGCGCCGACAGTCACACTTCGACCCATGGCGCGGTCGGCGCCCTCGCCTTCGGACTTGGGATGACCGAAGCCAACCACATCCTGGCGACTCAAACGCTTTGGCAGCGCATGCCAAAGACGATGCGCATCACCGTCGATGGGCGGCTCGCGGCTGGCGTATGCGCCAAAGATATCATTCTCGCCATTATCGGCCGGATCGGCACGGCTGGCGCGACTGGGCATGTGATCGAATATGCGGGCTCGGCGATCGCCGGCCTGACGATGGAGGGGCGTCTCACCGTCTGCAACATGTCGATCGAGGCCGGCGCGCGTGCCGGAATGATCGCGCCGGATGAGACCACGTTCTCCTATCTGGCCGGGCGGCCCTACGCGCCGAAAGGCGAAGAATGGGACCGGGCGCTCATTCGCTGGCGCAAGCTTCCGACCGATCCTGAGGCAAGCTTCGACAGCGAGATCAGTCTCGACAGTTCTGAGATCGCCCCGATGGTGACCTGGGGCACGAGCCCCCAGGATGTCGCGCCGATCGATGGGGCGGTTCCTGATCCGGCTAAGGCCCCGAGCCCGGAGCGGCGTGAGAGCATGGAGCGCGCGCTCAAATACATGGACCTCAAGCCGGGGGACCGGCTCGAATCTGTCGCTGTCGATCGCGTTTTCATCGGCTCCTGCACGAACGGGCGGATCGAGGACTTGCGCAGCGCCGCGGCGGTCGCGGCCGGCCGCAAGGTGCATGAAAACGTGCGCGGCTGGGTCGTTCCGGGATCGGGCCTGGTCAAGGCGCAGGCGGAGGCGGAGGGCCTGGACATCGTTTTCAAACAGGCCGGATTCGAATGGCGCGAAGCGGGTTGCTCGATGTGTCTCGGCACGAACGGCGAAACGGTCGGCGAGTTCGAGCGCTGCGCGTCGACCTCGAACAGGAATTTCGTCGGCCGGCAAGGGAGGAATGCTCGCACCCATTTGCTGAGTCCCCAGATGGCTGCCGCCGCCGCGGTTACAGGCCATCTGACCGACGTGCGCAAGATGCTGCCCGGGGCGTGAGGTGAAGGCGTTCAAGAGCCTGGAATCGGCGGCGGCCCCCTTCCTTCAACCAAACATCGACACGGACCAGATTATCCCTGCGCGTTTTCTGCAGAAGCCCCGCAGCGGCGGGTTCGGCCAATATCTGTTCCACGACCTGCGCTTCGACATGGACGGCGCCGAACGCCCGGAGTTTGCGCTCAACCAGCCCCATCACCGTGACGCGCGCGTCGTCGTCGCCAATGTCAATTTCGGATGTGGCTCCTCGCGCGAGAATGCTGTCTGGGCGCTCTCCGATTATGGGTTCGAGGTCGTCATCGCGCCCAGCTTCGGCGACATCTTCCATACCAATTGCGTCAAGAACGGCCTCCTCCCTATCCGGCTGCCGGAGGCGGTCGTCGCCGATTTGTTGGCGCGTATCTCCGAAACTCCCGACCTGGCGATCCGGGTCGACCTCGAAGCGCAGACGGTCGCGCTGCCGGACGGCTCAACGCATGCCTTCGAAATCGACCCATTCGCCAAATATTGCCTGATCAATGGCTTCGACGAGCTCGATTACACCCTGTCTCACCGTGACCAGATCGCTGCTTTTGAGAACCGGTATGGACGTGAGAATGATTGACGATCACGTCACCAACACATACGTCGCCAACGGCGAAGGACGCGTGCTGAATAACGTCTTTGCGATTGGCTCGCCAACGATAGAGTGCGCCGGTCAGCCCGGCCGAAATGAACGACAGTCGTCGCTCGCTGGCGTGCGGCGAAACCTGCGAGGAGCCTGAGGAGCCATGCAATCGGCGATCTTCGAAAACGCGCGCATTCTCGACGGCTCGAGCGACGAAGGCGAGCATGATCGCTTCGTCCGCGTCGCCGACGGGCTGATCAAGGAGATTTCGGACAAGCCGATCAAGGATTCCTCGGCCCACCGCATCGACCTGCGCGGCAAGACCTTGATGCCGGGCCTCATCGACTGCCACGTCCATATCGTGTCGCCCCTCCCCGACCCGGCCGACTTCGCGCGTCTCCCCGATTCGTATGTCGCGCTGCAGGCGGCCCGCATCATGAAGCAGATGCTTTTGCGCGGGTTCACCAGCGTCCGCGATCTCGGCGGCGCCGACGCCGGCTTCCAGCGCGCCATTGACGAGAAGGTCATTGAAGGGCCGCGTCTCTTTATTTGCGGCAAGGCGTTCGTCCAGACCGGCGGTCATACCGACGTCCGCCAGCCCTGGGACGCAAGCGATGTCGAAACGCTGAATCGCCGCCTGGGATCGGTCAGCCGCGTCGTCGACGGCGTCGAGGCCGTCCGCTTCGCTGTACGCGAAGAGCTGCGCAAGGGCGCCCAGTACATCAAGGTTATGGCGGCCGGCGGCGCGGCCTCGGGCAAGTTCCCGATCATGCGGCTTGGCTTCTCGCGCGACGAGTTGCTCACGTTCGTCGAGGAGGCGGACAAGGCGCAAACCTATGTCTGCGGCCACCTCTATTCGGATGAAGCGGTGCGCCGCGCCGTCGAGGTCGGCTTCCAGTCGGTCGAGCATGCGACGCTCGTCGAGCCGGCGACAGCGAAGTTGATGGCGGAGAAGAACGTCATCGTCACCCCGACGATCATCGCTTATGAGTTCGCAGAAAACTGAAGAGAAGGCGCTGCGCCTCGATCCCGGCTTTTCTTCCCGGCTCGACTACGTGATCAAGAAGAGCCCGGAATCGCTCGAGATCATGCATAAGGCTGGCGTCAAGATGGCCTATGGCACCGATCTGCTCGGCTTCCTGCACAAGTACCAGGGCGGGGAGTTCGTCATTCGCGGCCGCACGCTGCCCGCGATTGACGTGATCCGATCGGCCACCTTGAACGCGGCCGAGCTCATCAGGATGAGCGGAAAGGTCGGGACTGTCGCGGTCGGCGCCTATGCCGATCTCATCGTCGTCGAGAAGGATCCGCTCAAGGACCTCTCGGCGCTTGACGAGGAGGGGCGGTACATCCCGCTGGTGATGAAGGATGGCGACTTCGTCAAAAACCTTCTGAACTGAGGCCACGAGGCGCCTGCCAGACAAGGCGAGGCCGCCCCTCCACGCCCTTCCGCACTGTTTTCAACGTTCGTCCTCGGTCCTCCCACCGACGGCCGTAGCGCCCGCGCTGACCCATCTTAGCCAGCGCGGGCGCATTTTTTATCGAGCCTTAAAGCGCTATGTCTCATGGGCGCGGCTGCATTTTTGAGAATGGCTTGGCCAGTTGCGGCCAGGCGGCCGGCGCGTGAGGCTGAGCCGCCGGGTCGGTCCCCAGGCTCTCGTCCCACTCGACCGCGATGAAGCGCTGCCCGGTGACCTTGTCCCCCGCTTCCGTGAACAGAGCCAGCATCGGCGGGTACATGACGTTAGGGGAGATAAGCGCGCTGCGGTCTTCGCCGGGCACCATGATCGTGTCCACCGGGCCGCCGGGCAGGACAACATTGACCGTTATGCCGCTTCCCTCGAGTTGTTTCGAAAGGATCAGCGACCAGGCCTCGAGCGCGGCTTTCGTCGGCCCGTAAGGCACGAAGCCCTTGCGCATCATCGTCAGAATGCTCGTCGAGACGTTGATGACGCGCCCCCATTTCTGCTTGCGGAAGATTGGCGCGACCGCGCGCGTCATGGAGAAGGCGCCGCCCACGTTGACCGCAAAGAAGCGTCGCCACAGATCATCGGGCACGTCCTCGATCTGCAGATGCTCGTCGTCGTAATCGTCGGCCACGGAATTCATGCCGAGCGCGGCGTTGTTGACGAGAATGTGCACCGTTCCGAGCCGCTCGGCGACGGTCGCGACTTGCCGGCGGCAATCCTCTGGATCCGAGACGTCGATGCGGAGGCCGAGGACCTTTGCTTCTCCGTGCTTCTCCTGCAGGGCGCGAACGCCCTTCTCGTCGATGTCGAGCGCCGCCACGCGCAGGCCCTCCTCGACGAATCCGGCGACAAGGGCTGTTCCGATTCCCCCGCGGCCCCCGTCACGATGGCCACTTTTCCCGCAATTCCTGGATAAGCCACTGCGTCTCGCCTTCCTTGCGTTTCCTTCCGCTCATTCGAGCGGCGGCGCTATCTTTAGCAGCGCCCCGATGCGAGCCAAATTCGTAAGGCGGAAGCGCGCCATCGCGAAGGGCGAGGCGCGGTCGTCCCCACGCGAGATTCCCAAAGCTCGCCGTATCGAGGGGGGAGCTAGGCAATCCCGCGCAAGAGTCCGAGCAGCTCGCGATGCATGATCTCGTTGCCGCAGCAGATCGAGCCGGTCTCGAGGAAATTGGCCTCGCCGTCGGCGCCGGTGACAAATCCCCGGCTTCCCGGATCAGAAGCGAACCCGCGGCAATGTCCCAGGAGTTCAGGCCTCGCTCCCAGAAGGCGTCGAACCGGCCGGCGGCGACATAGGCGAGATCGAGCGCGGCGCAGCCCATCCGCCGCACATTGACGACCCGCGTCATGACCGCGGCAAGCTCCGCCTTGAATCGAGGGTGCTGCGCCGCCTTGCCGAGATGGGGAATGCCGCAGCCAAAGATGGCCTGCGACAAGTCGCTGCGCCCCGCCACGCGCAGCCGGCGGTTGCGGCCAAAGGCTCCCTGGCCCTTCTCGGTCACGTACATGTCGTCGTCGGCCGGATTGTAGATGATTCCAGCGACGATCTGCCCTTCGCGTTCCAGCGCGATCGAGATCGCGAACAACGGGATCGCGTGCAGGAAGTTGGTCGTCGCATCGAGCGGATCGATGTGCCAGGTGTGGCTCTTATCGGTCCCCTCGACGCGTCCGCCCTCCTCGAGGACGAAGCCATAGCCCGGACGCGCCTTGGCGAGCTCGTCATAGAGGGTCTTCTCCGCGCGCTTGTCGGCGAGACTGACAAAATCGCCCGGCCCCTTCATCGACACCTGCAATTCGCTGACCTCGCCGAAATCGCGTTTGAGGCCGCGACCGGCCTTGATGGCGGCGCTGGTCATCACGGTCATCAAGGCGGAGCGGATCATGGATGTCTTTCATCGGCGGCAGGAAGCCGAGGGCAGGTTTATGGAAGGCGCCGCGTCGAGGCAAATGCGCGCCGCTCGGGCTCGCTCAGTAAACGTAAGGAACGAGACGCCAGGTGCGGTTCCGATAGGCGTCGTATTCGGCGCCGAAGCTCTCGCTCAGCAGCCGCTCTTCAGCCTCGATGCGAGCGAGCACGACAACAAGCATCAGCACGGCGATAAGAACGCCGACACCAGAGCGGAACGCCAGCCCCCAGCCAAGCGCGAGCACGAAAAGACCGAGATAGCTCGGGTGGCGAATGACACGGTAGAGTCCGCCGGTGACCAAGCGGTGTTCGGGCTGGATCGCAACCAGGCCGCTGAAGCGGCGCCCAAGCACGAAGACCGGCGCAAGGCGAAGAACGCCGCCGGCCGTATAAAGAAGAAAGCCGAGCCAGCGAACGCCTTCGCCGCCAAAGGTGAGGAAATCGATCCGATCCGTATAGGCGGGGAGATAGGCGTCGATGATTCCGAGCCCGCCAAGCGCGGCGACCACCCAACGATTGGACCGATCCTCCCTGACGCCAGAGCCGATATGCCCCTCGCTGAACAGCGACGCGACTCCGAGCGCGATCGTGACAACGCTGACTGCAATCAGCGGCGGATAGGAAAAGAACCGGCTCACGCCGCCTGCGCCGACAATAGCGAGCCCCAAATAGGCGATGACGCTCAAAACGGTGAAGACGGCAAGCCGCGACTTGATCATGGGCCACGCTCCTCGCGCTTGATTGGCTATGGCGCGGCGACGACGAGGCGCCTGGCTATTACGCGCGCGCCCCGTTCATCGTCACGATTCACGCTTGCCAAAACAGGCGGGCCAGACGATTCGTTGCCTAACGTTTGTGGCGGCCAGACGGCGGGTCGAGGGGAAGGCACTTCATGGCGTCTGACATCGAAATCGCGCGCGCCGCGCGCCTGAAGCCGATCGCGGAGATCGCCGCGAAGATCGGCGCGCCCAAATCCGCCTTGCGTCCGTTCGGCCGCTTCATCGCCAAGCTCGAGTATGATTTTCTTAAGAGCCTCTCGGACCGGCCGGAGGGCAAGCTCATTCTTGTCAGTGCGATCAGCCCGACCCCGGCGGGCGAGGGCAAGACGACAACCACAATCGGCCTCGGCGACGCGCTCAATCGCATCGGCAAGACAACGATGATCTGTCTGCGCGAACCCTCGCTCGGGCCGAGCTTCGGCATGAAGGGCGGCGCGACCGGCGGCGGCCACGCCCAGGTGGTTCCGATGGACGAGATCAACCTCCATTTTACCGGCGATTTTCACGCCATCACATCGGCGCACAATCTGCTGGCCGCGATGATCGACAACCACATGTACTGGGGCAACGCGCTCCGCCTCGATCAGCGGCGTGTCGCCTGGCGGCGCGTGCTCGACACCAACGACCGGGCGCTTCGCGAAACAATTGTCGGGCTGGGCTCGGGCAACGGCTTTCCACGCGAGGATGGTTTCGACATCACAGTCGCCTCGGAGGTCATGGCGGCCTTCTGCCTCGCGACCAGCCTCGAGGAACTCGAGGCGCAGCTCGGCCGTATGGTGGTCGGCTGGGCCAGAGACAGGCGGCCGATCAGCGCCTCGGATCTCAACGCGCCCGGCGCCATGACGGCGCTGCTCAAGGAGGCGCTCAAGCCCAATCTCGTGCAGACGCTCGAGGCTTCGCCCGCGCTGGTGCACGGGGGCCCGTTCGCAAACATCGCCCACGGCTGCAATTCCGTGATGGCGACGGGAGCGGCGCTCAAACTCGCCGACTACGTCGTCACTGAAGCCGGCTTCGGCGCGGATCTCGGCGCCGAGAAATTTTTCGACATCAAGTGCCGCAAGGCTGGATTCAGGCCGGCGGCGACGGTGCTCTGGTCGCGACCGTCCGCGCGCTCAAGATGCACGGCGGAGTGGCCAAGGATGCGCTTAGCGCCGAGAACCTGTCGGCGCTCGAAGCCGGCCTCTGCGAATTTCGCTCGACATATCGCCAATCTGCGGAAGTTTGGACTGCCGGTCGTCGTCGCAATCAATCGATTTGACGGCGACACGAAGGCCGAACTCGCCTTTGTCCAGGATAGGGTGGCGCGCGAATTCGGGGTCAAGACCGTCGTCTGCGATCACTGGGCCCGAGGCGGGGCCGGAGCGGAAGATCTCGCCCGCGCCGTCGCCGCCCTCGCCGATGCGGGCGAAGCGAAGTTTCGGCCGCTGTACGGCGACGAGATGAGTTTATGGGACAAGACGCTGACAATCGCGCGAGAGATATACGGCGCCGCCGACATCGCGGCGGAAGCGTCGGTGCGAGCGAAGTTTGACGAGCTCGAGACTGCGGGCTGGGGCCGCCTGCCGATATGCGTCGCCAAGACGCAATATTCGTTCTCGGACGATCCTTCGCTTATGGGCGCGCCCAGCGGGCACGTCTCAAGGATCCGCGACGTTCGTCTCCGCGCAGGCGCGGGCTTTGTCGTCGTGCTGATGGGAGACATCCGCACGATGCCGGGGTTGCCGCGCGTCCCTGCCGCCGAGAGGATTCGCGTCGTCAACGGCGAGATCGACGGCCTGAGTTAAGGGATAAGAACGCTCAACGCGGCGTCGGCGCGTCCTCGCGCAGGAGCTTCTCTGCTTTCAGCGCCCGCCAGAGCGCCGCCGGCGGCTTTGCTTTCATCATTGCAGCGTTCCGCCTGACTTCGCTCGCGCGTTGCGCGCCGGCGATCACGCTGACGACCGCCGGATGACCAAGCGGAAAGCGCAGAGCGGCCTCCGGCAACGCGACTTTGAAAGCTCTTGCATACCTGCTGGATTCGGCGCACCCGGTCCTTCACCTCATCCGAGCGCCGGACTATAGTTATAGCGAGCCTCGCCCTTCACGCCGGTCGCGAGAATGCCGGAATTGAATGGGCCGCCGATCACCACGGCGATCTTCTTTTCCTCGCAGAGCGGCAAGAAACTCGTCAGCGCTTCCTGTTCGAGAAGGGTGTAGCGGCCCGCGAGAAGGAACGCGTCGAAGTCGGCCGCGCGCGCCAACTTCTCGGCGATCTCCCATTCATTGATCCCGGCTCCGATGGCCTTGACCGTGCCTGACGCCGCAATTGGTCCAAAGCGCGATAGCCCCCTTCCATAAACTCCTTGATCCGCGCGTCGGCGGCTTCCCTGCTTTTGTGGGTGAAGACATCGACATCGTGGCAGTAAACGATATCCACGTGGTCGAGACCAAGGCGCTCGAGCGAGAATTCGAGCGAGCGCATCACGCCGTCGTAGGAATAATCGAAGCGCTCCCGCCGCGAGGGTGTTTCAAAGAACATGCCCTGACCCGAGCGTTTCTGCGGCTCGCACAGATCGAGCAACCGGCCGACCTTGGTGGAGATCAAATAGGAGCCGCGCGGCTTCGGGCGCAGGAACCCGTTCAGTCGGGTCTCGGAAAGTCCCAGCCCATAGAGCGGCGCGGTGTCGAAGTAGCGACAGCCAGCCGCCCAGACGGCGTCCAGCATCGCACGCGCTTCTCTTTCCGTCATAGGTCGGTAGAGATTGCCGAGCGGCACACCGCCGAAACCGAGCTCGGTGAATTGCAGCTCGACTCCACCGCGCGTCGTGAACTTTCGGACCCGCGCGCTCCGCCCATTCGCGGTCGCCGCCATCAAGTCTTCCCTCCCTGGCAAGCGCGCGAACTCATGGCGTCGCTCTGGGCGTGCTGCGCCCATCTCCCGCGGCCCGCGCTCAACAAATCCCCCGCGCGGGCCGACGTCATATCAGCGAGAAAAATCGGACAATGCGCCGATGCTATATGCCTGACGGAAGGATAAACCTTCAGCACTCTTCGGGACAAGTCAAGCAATCTGTGGACCACAAAGGCTCGCTCACGTCTGTTTGAGAATCTTCGTCGCATGCTAAGGTTTCTCGCGCAACCATGCGCGATCTTGCGAGGCGATGAAGGCCCGAAGCCTCGGCAGGCTTGGATCGTTCGGGGCCTTTGCCTCCAGGTCGGCCAGAATCTTGCGCAAGGCCAGGCGCGCCACGGGCCAATTGTAAGAACCCTGCTTCAATATTAACCGTGCGTGGCGGATCGACCGACGAACGACTTCGTCAATAAAATCGTCCATCGGGCGGCCCACTGCTCTCCATCGGCGATAACCTGGGGGAGCAGCGGCAAACGCGGCGCCGTTGACGTAAAGCGGCAAGCGTCTCGATTTGGATCAGACCGCCGCAACATTGTTCGAAATGACAAGCGTGTACGCGCTGACAACGCGCTCAATTTGAGACGCGAGCGCGTCGTCCAAGCGCCTCAAACGGCCGCGCGCTGGCGATAGCCAAGGCGTTCGTTGAGCCGTTCGAGCAGGGCCTGCGCGGCCTCGGCGATGACGGTGCCGGGCGGGAAGATCGCGTCCGCGCCCGCTTCGCGCAGGGCGGCGAAGTCTTGAGCGGGGATGACGCCGCCGACGACGATCATCGTAGTGTCGAGACCGAGCTTGCCGAGCTCTCTCTTCAAAGCCGGGACGAGCGCGAGGTGACCGGCGGCCAGCGACGAGACGCCGACGATGTGAACATGGCCCTCGGCCGCGCGCGCCGCCACTTCTTCCGGCGTCGCGAACAAAGGCCCGATCTCGACGTCGAATCCGAGATCCGCGAACGCCGAGGCAATGATCTTCTGCCCGCGATCATGTCCATCCTGGCCCATTTTGGCGACCAGGATGCGCGGCGCGCGGCCTTCGTTCTCGGCGAAGGCGCGGGTCATCGCGATCACGCGTTCGTTGGCCTCCGCGCCCGGCCCGCCTTCCGAGAGATAGACGCCGGAGATGGCGCGGGCTTCCGCGACATGGCGTCCGAACGCCTTCTCCAGAGCCAAGGAGATCTCGCCCACAGTGGCTTTCGCCCGCGCCGCCTCGACGGATAATTGCAGGAGATTGGCGCGCCCTCGCGCGCCTTCGGTCAGCGCCGCGAGCGCGGCCTGCGTCGCCCGCTCGTCACGCTCGGCGCGAAGGCGATTGAGCTTCTCGACTTGACGCGCGCGCACGGCTGCGGCGTCGACTTTCAGCACGTTAAGATCCCGCTCGATGGTCGGCGCAAAAGTGTTAACCCCGATCACCGGCTGGCGGCCGGAATTGATACGCGCCTGCGTTCGCGCCGCCGCCTCTTCAATGCGCCGCTTGGGCAGGCCGCTCTCGATCGCCCTCGCCATCCCGCCCAGGCTCTCGATCTCATCGATGTGGCCTTCGCCCGAGCGGCCAGTTCGGCGGTGAGGCGCTCGACATAATAAGAGCCGCCCCACGCGTCGATGATCTTCGTCGTTCCCGTCTCCTCGATGAGAAAAAGCTGGGTGTTGCGGGCAATGCGAGCCGAGAAAGGCGTCGGCAGCGCCAGCGCCTCATCGAGCGCGTTGGTATGCAGCGACTGCGTATGGCCCTGCGTGGCCGCCATCGCCTCGATTTGCGTGCGCACGATGTTGTTGAAGGGGTCCTGCGCGGTCAAGGACCAGCCGGACGTCTGGCAATGCGCGCGCAAGGCGCAGCGATTTGTCCGACTTCGGCCCGAAGCCCTTGATGACGCCCGCCCACAGCTTGCGCGCGGCGCGCAGCTTGGCGACCTCCATGAAGAAATTGATGCCGACCGCCCAGAAGAACGACAGCCTCGGCGCAAACGCGTCGATGCTCAGACCTGCGGCGACGCCGGCGCGCGCATATTCGAGGCCGTCAGCCAGAGTGTAGGCGAGCTCGAGATCCTGCGTCGCGCCCGCTTCCTGCATGTGATAGCCGGAGATCGAGATCGAGTTGAACTTCGGCATGTTCGCCGCAGTGAAGGCGAAAATATCGGCGACGATCCGCATCGAGGCCGCGGGCGGATAGATGTAGGTGTTGCGGACCATGAACTCTTTCAGAATATCGTTCTGAATGGTCCCCGAGAGCGCCGCCATGGGCACGCCCTGCTCCTCGGCGGCGACGATGAACAGAGCCATCACCGGCAGCACGGCGCCGTTCATGGTCATCGACACGCTCATCGAACCGAGCGGGATGCCGGAAAACAAAGTGCGCATGTCATAGATCGAGTTCGATCGCGACCCCCGCCATGCCGACGTCGCCGGCCACGCGCGGATGGTCCGAGTCATAGCCACGATGCGTCGCCAGGTCGAAGGCGATGGAAAGGCCTTTCTGGCCTCCGGCGAGATTGGCGCGATAGAAAGCGTTCGATTCCTCGGCGGTCGAGAAGCCGGCATATTGCCGCAATGTCCAGGGCTGGGTGAGGTACATGGTCGGATACGGCCCGCGCAGAAAGGGCGGAAGGCCAGGCCAATCGCTGGAAAGATCGATGCCGTCGCGATCGCGCGGCCCGTAGGACGACTTGACTTCAATGCCCTCGGGCGTCGCCCAGATTTGCTTGTCTCCCGAAGTTCGATCGGCTTCGACGGGGCCGCGAATGAAATGGTCGAGAAGTCGGGAATTTGGCTCATGACGCCATGGCTCCTCGATCTTCGGTCCGCATCCGGATTCGGCGATACAGACTCTCCAGCGCCGCGACGGCGTCGCCGCCGGCAAAGATAAAGTCGTCGACGCCTGCGGCGCGCCATGCATGCTCGGATTCGCCCGGCCGGCCCGCGAGCGCGACGCCCTTCACACCCGAAGCCTTGAACGCCTTTGCGAAGGCCTCCGCCTGATCGGCGTAGGCGTCGTCCGCCCCGCACAGGCAGACGAGCCGCGCGCCGCTCTCTCTAACGCGCGCGACCGCCTCTTCGGCCGTCGCCGTCTCGCCCTCGTAGACGGCCTCGAAACCGCCAATTTCGAGCCACTCGCGCATGAACTGCACCCGGCGGCGATGCTTACCCTCAGGCCCCAGCGCGGCGAGATAAACCTTCGGCCGCGCGCCGGCGCTGCGGAGGAAAGCGTCGGACAGATCGCGCAAACGTTCGAACGGCTCCGCGAGCCGCATCGGCATGAGCGCCCCTTCGGCCGGCGCAAACCTCTCGCGCTCCGGCGCGCCAATCGCAACTTCGACCGGCGACTCGGCGAGATTGGCGTGCGCGCTGACGCCGGTAATCGGCGCCTTGAGGCGCGCGGCGTCTCGAACGAGCGCGGCCGCGCTGGCTGCGACCTGTCGCTGAAACGCGCCGCTTGCGAGCGCCGACGGCAATCCACCCTGTCCTTCGATCTCCTGAAAGAGCCGCCAGGCTTTGTCGCAAAGCGCCTGGGTCAGCGCCTCGAACGCCCCGGCGCCCGCGGCGGGATCGGCGACAAATCCGAGATTGGATTCGCGCAGGAGAATGAGCTGGGCGTTGCGGGCGAGACGCCGCGCGAGGCCGTCAGGAAGGCCGGCGGCCAAGGTGTGCGGCAGAACGCTGACGCTGTCGGCCCCGCCAAGGCCGGCCGAGAACGCCGCCGCCGCGCCGCGCATCACGTTCACGGTAGGGATCACGCGCCGTCATCATGCGCCAGGCGCTCTCCGCCTGCACATGAGCCGCGCGAGGCTCGAGGCCGCAGGCTTCTTCAACGCGCGACCAGGCGATGCGCAATGCGCGGAATTTCGACAATGTCGCCAATTCGTCGGCGTCGGCCGCCAGCCGGAACGCGATGAGGGCGCGGGCTTCGCCAAGCGGCGTCCCCGACCTGTTCAAGCAGACGCAACAGGGCCACTGCAGCCGCCAGCGCGAAGGCGAGCTCCTGCGCCGGGCTTCCGCCAGCCGCATGGACAGCGCGCGCGTCGGCGACCAGGAACGGCCCTCGGAAACCCTGGCTTCGCAACGCGAGCGCGGTCTCGACACAGGGTTTCGCTTGAGCGCTCCAGTCGGCTGGAAACGGTCCGCGGGCCGAGGCCGCGAAAGGGTCGAGGCCGAACGAGACTGCGCAGTCCTCAGGTCTTGCGCCCGAGCGCTCGATCAGAGCGGCGAACCGAAGCGCCTGATCGGGGCCGTCGGTCCCAAGATCGAGTTCGAAATTCGCGCCCGCATCGAAACGCACGCCATCGAAGGCCTTGTGCAGCGTGGCGGAGTCGAAGCTTCGAAGGCCAAAACCATAGGCGCCGAGCGCGCCCGAGGCCACGACCTGCAGGCCGTCGGCGCCATTGGCCAGGTCGTCGAGCGCCTGCGCGTTGGCCTCGTCGGCATGGGCATGATCGAGTCGGCGATGATCCGCCAGGGACCGCCCGGTCGAAACGCCCTGGGGCCTTCCGCGGGCGGATAGACAGGTTCGATCCGAACGCCGTCCGCGGTCTCGGACATGAGTGTTTCGAGGCTCGCGCCCTTGATCGCGGCTTCAGCGGCCTTGCGCCAATCGGCTTCGGTATGGCCAGGAAAAAGGCTCGCGACCGCGCCCAACGCGCCCTCTCGCTAGATGAATTGGGAAAGCCCAGGAATTGACGCGGAGATTTCGCCCACCACCTGATCGCCCGCCGTCTCACGCGCGTAAGCGAAGACTTCCTTTCCGACCGTCTGGATCTGCTCCATGCCGAGGCCCAGGCTCAACAATTCCGAGCCCGAGCGCCATCAGGCCGCCCCCGCCCATGGCTCCGCCCGCCACGCCCATCAAGCCCTTCAGACCTCCGCCCATGCCCTCTCCGCCGGTGTGCGTGCTGGAGGCGATAATGGAAGGAAACTCCGGCGCCTTTTCGAACAGGTCCTTCACGGCTTCCTCCGGCGCCTCGCGCTGGATGAAATCGCCGATCAGGGCGACGGCCTTGCGGGCGTCTTCCGGGCTCAAGTCCGCGGCGCTCGCGACGCGGGCTATCAAATTGTCCATTTCACGCTCCTTGGCCGCTCGAAAAAATCCCAAAGCGTCGGTTGTCGCCCGCTTGCATCGCCGGAATCAAGCGCCTTTCCAACCATAGCACTTCCTCGGCGCGCGGTGCGAAATTGGAGGACGACCCGCGCGGACTCCGGCAGGCCTGTCGGGAGATGGGCATTCTTGCGGCGCCGCACCACGGCAACGTCATGATTTCTTCACATATGTAAACGCCCGTTAATAACTCTTACGTGTCTATTTGCCGCCAAAAATGGCCACTTTTCCCGCAAAGAAAACTGATGGCAGGCATAATTCTGCCTATCCTGGCGACATGACGACATTTGCGATGCTTTAATCGCATAGCTGGGTCTCGCATCTCGTGCCTACCGCTGAGCCGCCGAGGGCGATTATGTTGCAGCGCGGTAGGCCAGTGCCTGCCGGAAATGGAGTCGAAATATGTCCCCTCTCAAGACGATTTCGGAGAAGCTCGCAGCTTGGCGCCGATATCGCGAGGCGGTGCGTGAATTGTCTCAGCTCTCCAATCGCGAGCTGGACGATATCGGCATTCGCCGTGGCGATATCGAATTCATCGTGCGCCGTTCGGTTGCGAGCCAGCTTTCGGCCTAATCCCGAGATCCTGAAAAGCCGAGACGCGCCGGGAAACCGGCGCGTCGGGCTTAAGGGCCAGCCCTCGAGGCCGCGACCCTTCCCTGACACCCCGACAAAAACCATTGACGACGCCGGGCGGCTTTGTGACAAGCGCGCCCATGCGTCCGATCCACATCATTGGCGGAGGCCTGGCCGGCTCGGAAGCGGCGTGGCAAGCGGCGAATTCCGGCGTTCCGGTGGTTCTGCATGAAATGCGGCCGATCCGAACCACGGCTGCGCACCACACTCCCCACCTCGCCGAGCTCGTTTGCTCGAATTCCTTCCGATCCGACGATGCCTCGACCAATGCGGTCGGGATCCTGCATCGCGAGATGCGCGCTCTCGATTCTCATCATCCTACAAAGCGCCGATGCGCATCAGGTGCCGGCCGGCGGCGCGCTCGCCGTCGACCGCGACGGATTTTCGCTGGCTGTCGAAGCCGCGATTCTCAACCATCCGCTCATAACTCTCGACCGCGGCGAGATCGCCGGCCTGCCGCCGGAGGACTGGAATAGTGTGATTGTCGCGACCGGTCCGCTCACCTCCCCGGCGCTGGCGGAGGCGATCGGAGGATTGACGGGCGAGGGCGCGCTCGCCTTTTTCGACGCGATCGCGCCGATCGTGCACCGCCATTCGATCGATATGGAATTGGCGTGGATGCAGTCGCGCTACGACAAGGTCGGGCCGGGCGGGGATTCCGAGGCTTACGTCAATTGCCCGATGAGCCGCGAGCAGTACGAGGCCTTCATCGACGCGCTTCTGGCGGCGGAAAAGACCGAGTTCCGCGAATTCGAGGGCACGCCCTATTTCGACGGCTGCCTGCCGATCGAAGTGATGGCCGAGCGCGGCCGCGAGACCCTGCGCTACGGGCCGATGAAGCCGGTCGGGCTCACCAACGCGCATGATCCGACGGTCAAGCCTTATGCCGTGGTCCAGCTCCGGCAGGACAATGCGCTCGGCACCCTGTTCAACATCGTCGGCTTCCAGACCAAGCTCAAATATGGCGAGCAGAGCCGCATCTTCCGCATGATTCCGGGGCTCGAAGGGGCGGAGTTCGCCCGCCTCGGGGGCATGCACCGCAACACCTATCTCAATTCCCCTCGCCTGCTCGACGCGCGCCTGCGCCTGAAGGCTGACGCCGCGCTTGCGCTTCGCCGGCCAGATCACCGGCTGCGAGGGCTATGTCGAGAGCGCCGCAATCGGCCTCATCGCCGGCCGTCTCGCCGCCACTGAGCGGCTGGGGCTTGCGCTTGACCCGCCGCCGCTGACGACCGCGATCGGCGCGCTCCTCAATCACATCACCGGCGGCCATATCGAATCGATCGACACCGGCCCACGCTCGTTCCAGCCGATGAACGTCAATTTCGGCCTGTTTCCGCCAATCGCCACGCCGCGGTTGGACGAAGCGGGGAAACGTCTGCCAGGGCCGGAGCGCGGCCTCGCCCGCAAGCGCGCACTCTCGGCGCGGGCGGAGGTGGATCTGGCGCGATGGGCGGATGGGGCGCGTCAGCTGGCGCCTGTCGCGGCGGCTTAGCGCGCGCGCTCGGTTCGTTATGCGACGGCGGGTGCAACAATTGCCGTTTGACGGCGAATAATCGCATTCCGGCGCTTTCGCGCGCTGCCTCTCGTCATTTCATCCGAGGCGCCATGTCCCATCACTTCGACACGCCAACGGCGCGGGAAGATCCGCGCATCAATGTCTGCGACTTCTATCTCTTCCGCGCGCGGCCTGGGTTCACCGTCATGGCCATGACCGTCAACCCCAACGCCGGTCAATCCGGCCCGGATACGTTCCGCGAGGAAGGTCTGTACGCGTTCCGCTTCGATCTCGATGGCGACGCGCGCGAGGAGCTCTCGTTCAAAATGCGCTTTGGCGCGGTCTCCCATAGCGATGACAAAGATCACGCTCACACGCAAAGCTTCGAAGTCCGGCGCGCGTCCGGACCGGCGGCCGCGAGCGGCGCGGATGGAGAGCTTATTGCGTCTGGCCAGACGGGGCGCGTTGTCGAAGCCGAGTCGGGCGTGAAGGCTTTCGCCGGCCTCGCCCCCGATCTGTTCGCGGGCGACGCGAAGGCCTTGGGCGCATTCCGAGCTGCGTTTTTCGACAAAGGCGAGTTTCATCCGCAGGCGTTTCAAAATCGGCAGAACTTCTTCGCCGGACGAAATGTCACCGCGATCGTCCTCGAAATCCCCACATCCATGATCGGAAAGGGACTCGTGCACGGATGGGCGACGGCGTCGCTGCACGGCCATGCGCCGGAGGTGCAGGTCTCCCGTTGGGGACTTCCGCTGATCACGAACATCTTCATGCTCGATCCCGCCGTACGGGAGGATTTCAACCGCGCCACGCCAGCCGAAGACGTCGCGCGATTCTCCGCGCCGATCGCGGACGTTGCGACAAAGTTGACCCGCCTCGCGGGGTCCACGGCGGACCCGGCCGGCTATGGGCGGATGCTGGCGCAAAAGCTTTGCCCAGTGACGCTTCCCTATGAGCTCGACACCGAGGCAGAGTTCACCATCGACAGACTGAACGGCCGAGGCTTGGCGGACGACGTCATGGACGTGATCCTGACCTTGGCGACAAACACGCCGCTCAGCGATGGGGTCGCGCCGGACAGAAGCCGGATGCGCGACGCGTTCCCCTATTTCGGCGAGGCCTTCGCCGCGCCGCCACTCCCGGCCCACAAGCCGACCCCACCGTCGCCTTCGGGCTGACGCGCTTCACATCGAGGAGCCAAGATGGCGCATATCGTCCACGACATTGGCGTCGCCAGCCAGATCGGCGCCTACAGCGATTCGATCGAAGCCGGTTCCAACCTGCGCTGGCTGATCACCTCCGGCACGCCGGGTCTTTCAGCGAAAGGCGAGCTTCCCGCTGATATTGCCGGCCAGGCCGAACTGGCCTGGGAGCATATCATCCGCATGCTCGATCGAGCGGGAATGACGGTCAGCGACGTCGTGAAGGTGACCCAGTATCTGACCCGGGCCGAGGACGTCCAAGCCTATGCGAAAGTGCGCACCCGCTTCCTTGGCCAGGCGCGGCCAGCATCCATGCTGCTCGTCGTCCCGCAACTCGTCAGGCCGGAATTTCTGGTCGAAGTGGAAGTCACCGCCGCAAAAGCCTGAGGCGCAACGCGCGGGCTCAGCTCTAGCTCGCCTCGGCCAGAAGCGACAATTGCTGCCGCCCGAATCTCCGAACTGGTCGACGAGACGGGTCGGATAGTCGCCGGTGAAGCAATGGTCGGTGAACTGCGGCTGTCTCGGATTGCGCCCGGGATAGCCCATGGCGCGATAGATTCCGTCCACGGACAGGAAGGCGAGCAAGTCGGCCGCCGACGAACCGACGCATCTCATCGAGGCCCATGCGGGCCGCTAGCAGCTTGTCGCGCTCGGGGGTGTCGATGCCGTAGAAGTCGGGATGGGTGATCGGCGGCGACGAAATGCGGAAATGGACCTCGCGCGCGCCGGCGTCCCGCATCATTTGCATGATCTTGATGCTGGTGGTGCCGCGCACGATCGAATCGTCGATGAGCACGACCCGCTTGCCCTCGACGACCGCGCGGTTGGCGTTGTGCTTCATGCGGACGCCGAGTTCGCGAATCGACTGGCTCGGCTGAATGAAGGTTCGCCCGACATAGTGGTTGCGAATGATGCCGAGTTCGAACGGCAGGCCGCATTCGCGCGCGTAGCCGATTGCGGCCGGAACGCCCGAGTTCGGGCACCGGCACGACCACGTCGGCCTCGACCGGGGCCTCGCGCGCCAGTTCCGCTCCCATCGCCTTGCGGGCGTCGTAGACGGATCGGCCATGAACGATCGAATCGGGCCGCGCGAAATAGATGTATTCGAAGATGCAGGGCCGAGCCGGCTGCCTGGGCAGCGGGAAGAAGCTCTTCACCCCTTCGCCGTCGATGACCACCACCTCGCCATTCTCGACGTCGCGGACGAATTTCGCCCCGATGATGTCGAGCGCGCAGGTCTCCGAGCACAGGATCGGGCTGCCCTCGAACTCGCCGAGCACGAGCGGGCGGATGCCGAGCGGATCGCGCGCGCCGATCAGCTTCTTGTTGGTCAAGGCGACGAGCGCGTACGCGCCCTCGATCTCGGCCAGGGCCTCGACGAAACGGTCGACGATCCTGGGGCGACGCGAGCGCGCCGCAAGCAGCAGCACGACTTCCGTATCGCTGGTCGATTGACAGATCGCGCCGCCGCGAATGAGCTCCCGGCGCAGGGTCAGTCCGTTGGTCAGGTTGCCGTTGTGAGCGACCGCGAGGCCCCCGGCCTCGAGTTCCGCGAACAAAGGCTGGACATTGCGCAATATGGTGTCGCCGGTCGTCGAGTAGCGCACATGGCCGATCGCTGTCCGTCCCGGCAGGCGGTCGATGGTCGCGGCGCTGGAGAAGTGATCGCCAACCAGCCCCTGGCGGCGCTCCGAGTGGAACCGGACGCCGTCGAAAGCGACGATGCCCGCGGCCTCCTGGCCGCGATGCTGCAGAGCATGGAGGCCAAGCGCGGTGATGGCGGCGGCGTCGGGGTGATCGAAAATGCCAAATACGCCACATTCCTCGCGCAATCGGTCGCCGTCGGGGTCGAAGTCTTCGTTTGGCGGATCCGAGGCGAGATCAGGCGAGGTCTGCATCATTGCCTTGGAGCTGGAGCGAAGGGAGCGTTCTTGTTGATCAGAGCGTCGAGCTTCTGCTTGTCCATCGAGGAGCCGCCGCTCGAGCCTGGGTTCGACTTCTGAGCCGGAGCCGGCGTCGAGGGCACCGCGATCGATTGATCGTCCTCGGTCTTCGGGCGCGACGCCGCGCCGTTGTTCAACTCGTTGGTCGCCGCGTTGGCGTGCGAACTCGATCCAGCCGTTGATCGTCTGCGCTGCGTCCGTCGGCAGCATGGCGACGATTTGATCGGCCGTCTCGGTGAGGACCGGCCGCGTCCTGGCGTTCTTGACCCATTCCGGTTGCTGCTTCTCCGACACCAGCCAGTTGAAAATCGCGAAGGCGATGACCGCAAGGAGAAAGCCCCTGGCGACGCCGAACACGAAGCCCAGCGACCGGTCGAGGGCGCCGATCTTGCTGTCGAGGATCGCGTCGGACAGCCGCACCGTGAACAAGGACACGATGATCAAGGTCACGAAGAACACAATGGCCGCGGCGGCCGCCTGGGCGATGATCTCCTTATGGATATAGGGAGTGAGGTAGGGCATGACCATGGGGTAGAAGTAATAGGCGGCGGCGGCGGCGGCGGCCCACGAGGCGATCGCGAGGACCTCGCGGGTGAACCCCCGCATCATGGACAGAAGCGCGGAAACAAGAACGATGCCGAGAACCGCTAGATCGAGATAAGATGGCATTTGCGAGAGAACCTCGTCGCGCGACGGTCTTCACCCCCCGCGGCGGCCGACGCGAGCGCCTTATAACCAAGCCGCCTCAGTTCGTCACCCCATTGCGCGCCGGAGATTTGGCCCGTCCCGCCCTCGTTTCGACGGCGCTGGCGGCGATCAGCGCGACCAGCGCGGCCACATTGTCGATCGGCTGGGCCGCGATATTCACCGGCTCCGCGCCGGCGCGCAGCCCCTGCGGCGCGAAAGCGCGCGCAAATCCGAGCTTGGCCGCCTCCTTGAGCCTCAAGCCGGCATGCGCAACCCCGCGCACCGAGCCCGACAATCCGATTTCGCCGAAATAGACCGCATCGCGCGGCAGGCTCGCGCCGGTGAGCGAGGAAATGAGCGCCGCCGCCGCCGCCAGATCGGCCGCGGGCTCCATGATCCTCAAGCCCCCGGCGACGTTGAGATAGACGTCATATTGGCCGAGCTTCATGCCCCCGTGCGCTTCGAGCACCGCGAGCACCATGGCCAACCGGCTCGGCTCCCAGCCGACGACGGCGCGTCGCGGCGTGCCGAACGTCGTCGGCGCGACCAGGGCCTGGATCTCGACCAGAAGCGGCCGCGCCCCTTCGACCCCGGCGAAGACCGCGGCGCCGGGATGGGCGTTCCCGTCGCCGATCCGCCAGGAACAAGGCGGAAGGGTTGGGCACTTCGGCGAGGCCGCCGCCGGTCATCTCGAACACGCCGACCTCGTCGGTCGCGCCGAAGCGGTTCTTGGCCGCCCGCAGGAGCCGGAAGGCGTGCGCCCCGTCGCCCTCGAAGGAAAAAACCGCGTCGACCATATGCTCGACGACGCGTGGGCCCGCGATCTGGCCGTCCTTGGTCACGTGCCCGACCAGCAGCAACGCGGCGCCGCTCGCCTTGGCGAAGCGGATCAGCGCCTGCGCCGACCCGCGCACCTGGCTGACCGTTCCCGGCGCCGATTCGATCGCGTCGCTCCACATGGTCTGAATGGAATCGATGACCACGAATTTCGGCGCGTCGCCCGAGCCGAGCGTGGCCACGATGTCCTCGACGAACGTCTGCGCCGCGAGCTGCACCGGCGCCTCGGCGAGCCCAAGCCGGGCCGCGCGCAGGCGCACCTGGGCGGTCGATTCCTCGCCCGAAACGTAGACGACACGGCCGCCCGCCCGCGCGACGGCCGCGCAGGCCTGGATCAGGAGGGTCGACTTGCCGATGCCGGGCTCCCCGCCGATCAGCGTCGCGGAGCCGGCCACGAATCCGCCGCCGGCGACCCGATCAAGCTCGGCGATGCCGGTGACCAGCCGAGGCTCGGACTGGGACGCGCCGGACAGATCCTCAAGCGCAAACGGCCGGCCTGCGGCGCCCCTTCGGACGGCGGCGCCGCCGATGCCAAGCGCGGCGCCTTCCTCGATGATCGTATTCCACTCGCCGCAGGATTCGCATTTTCCCGCCCAGCGCTGGGTGATGGCGCCGCAGTTCTGACAGACATAAGAAGAACGAAACTTGGCCATTTCGTCGAACTCGCAGGTTTGCCGGGACCTGTCGAGAGGGTTTTTCCCGCGCGCGCAGCCCCCATTCCGCGGGAACCGCGCCGTCGACGAACATCCTTAACCAATGAGGCGCCGACGGCCTCAATCCATTCAGCGAGCGTTCAACGACGGCCCATTAAGGCTGGCCGCGCTGCAAATCGAAAGGCCACTTCATGCGAAACATCTTGATTGCCTCTGCCTTTGCCCTCGCCGGCCTGTCGGCCGCGGCGCCGTCTCAGGCGATGCCGTTCGCGCCCGCCGACAAGGCTCCATCAGCGTTCACGCTCACCGCGGGCGGCTGCGGCGCCGGCTTTCATCGGGGACCCAATGGCGGGTGCCGACCGAACGGCGGCGTCTATGCGCACCCGTACGCCCACCCCTACGCCCACCGGCACTGCTGGTGGCGCCACGGCGTGCGCGTCTGCAACTAGGCGAGTAAGCGCGCAACTTAGAGCGCGAGGCGCTGGCCTTAGTCGGGCGAGCGCCTCACGCCCCCGCGCTGGGCCTCATCTTCAACGCCTCGCGCCAGCGGTTGAGGTGAACGAGCTCGGGCGGGATCGCGATCCGCGCGGATTTGGCGAAATCGAGCGCCACCAGCCCGGTGATATCGGCGACCGTGAAACGGTCGCCAGCGATAAATGGCCGGTCGCGCAAGGCCTCGTCGACAATCGCCATCGCCTTGAGCACTCTCGGTCGATTGGCCTCCGCCCAATCGGGAATCTGGGGACGCTCCATCTCCGCCATTTTCGGATGGCTGTGACGCACGACCTGCGCGATCGGAAAGAGGAGCCGCCATTCGAGCTGGCGCTGCCACATCTCGATCGTCGCCTGCTCGAGCGCGGTCAGGCCGAACAGGTTCGGCTCCGGCCATAGCGCCTCGACGTAGCGGCAGATTGCGATCGTCTCGGCGATCCTTGTGCCGTCGTCGAGTTCGAGAATCGGAATCGTCTCGAAGGGATTGAGGCCTGAGAATTCCGGCCTCTTGTGTTCGAGCTTGGCGAGATCGACCTCGACATAAGGGATCGAGACGCCCTTCTCGGCGAGGAAAATGCGCACGCGGCGCGGGCTCGGCGCCAGATTGGAATTGTAGAGTTTCATGCTGCTATTGCTGGCTCACGAGCGCCGGTAACGCCTGCGCAAGCTGAAAGATCCTAAAGTTGAGACCGCAAACGGTTGCGCCACAATGGGTATTAACACCTATTGCGTTTCAGCGCGTTGGAGGCGGCGGAAGATTTGCGTGGCCGGGACCCTCGACAAATAGGCCGGGATTTCGCGAGTTTGACCGCGAACGAAACGCCGGGACACATTGCTGGCGAGCGACTTAACAACCTTAATCAAATTATCGTCAAAAATCCCTCAATTCCAAACCATTGCGTCAGCAGCTCGTTAATCAATTCAGCCGCATGATTGACGCGAGTTAACAGCGTACGTGTCGGGCGGCTATGCGTGATGTTGGGGCGGACCTGGGCGGGAGCGGGAGCGGCGTCAAGGCCGATTCCGAAGCCGCCGCCGCGCGCCGGCGCAAGATGACCATCCAGCTCCGGGAGGCGCGGCGGTCGCTCTCCGAGCCCGACGCGATCCCCAGCCATTCGAGCGCGATGGTGCGTCTGTTCGCCGAGATCAACCGCAGCGCCACGCCGATGCTCGGGATCGTCGCGCTTGGCGTTTGCGCGACGGCGTTGGCCTGGGTCGAGGCCGGCCCGCTCACGACCTGGATGGCCTTCATCAGTTGCGCGATTCTGATCGGTTATGCGCTGCCGATCGCCTTTCTGGACTCGAGCGACCAGGAAAAGACGGCAGGGGTCTGGCGGCGCAAGTTCGTGTTCTCCACCGCCTTCAGCGGGTCGGCCTGGGCCTATCTCATCGTCATGCTGCTCAAATCGAGCGCCCCGAACGCGCAGGCTTTCGCCATCGTCGTGATGCTGCTCGTCTCGACCGTGATGTCGCTTCTGGCGGCGGCGATACCGGCCGCGTTCGTCGCCGGCATGCTGCCGATGATCGCCGGCGTGGTCCTCCTCTACGCGCCCCATCTGCACGGGGCGGCGCTGCCGACGGCGGCGCTGTCGGTCGGCGTCATCGGCTATTTCCTGGTGGTCGCGCGGCGCCTGCATGCCGCGGCGTCGGAGAACATTTCGTTTCAGGCGGAAAAGGACTCGCTGATCGCCGAACTCGAGCAGGCGAAACTCAACTCGGACGAGGCGCGCCGCCGCGCCGAGGGCGCCAATCTGGCCAAGTCGCGCTTCCTGGCGACGATGAGCCATGAGCTGCGCACGCCCCTCAACGCCGTCCTCGGGTTCTCCGAAGTGATGAAGGGCGAATTGTTCGGCCCGCACGCGGTGCCGGCCTACAAGGAATATTCCACCGACATCCACGCCAGCGGCCAGCATCTCCTGATGCTGATCAACGAAATTCTCGATCTGTCGCGGGTCGAGGCGGGCCGGTACGAACTGAAGGAGGAGCCGGTCTCGCTCACCGGAGTGGTCGAGGAGTGCCTTCGTCTCCTCTGGCTCAGGATCGAGCGGCGCCATCTCGTCATCACGGAAGCCATGGAGCCCGGCCTGCCGCGCATCTGGGCGGACGAGCGCGCGGTGCGGCAGGTGGCGCTCAACCTGCTCAGCAACGCGATCAAATTCACGCCTCAAGGCGGCTCGATCACCCTCAAAGTCGGCTGGACCCGGAAGGGGGGACAATATCTGTCGATCGCCGACACCGGGCCCGGCATTCCTCCCGAGGAGATCCCGATCGTGCTGTCGTCCTTCGGCCGCGGGACGCTGGCGCAGAAAAACGCGGAAGAAGGGACCGGCCTTGGGCTGCCGATCGTCAAGGGGCTGGTGGAATTGCACGGCGGAGAATTCCGCTTGAACTCGACGCTGCGCCTCGGGACCGAAGTCATCGTCATCTTCCCGTCCGAGCGGGTGATGGACACGCTGCCGGCGCTCAATGCCGAATCGAGCCCCGAGGCGCCTGAGCGCCGCCGGCGCCGCATGCGCCGCCGCCAGCGTGACCCGGCCCACGCGGCTTGAGCCCGGTCGCAGACCTTCTCGCGCTGTGAGCGGGATCACAGCGTCCGGTCGAGTTCCTGTCGCAGGTATGTTGGCGATCTCCGATCCGGTCGCCTGATTGCCGGCGCCTTCGAGCAAGGAGGATCGCATGGCCGACGACGACGGCCACGACCACGTCAACGATCCCGCCCTGGTGGCGAAGGTCTCGCAGGTTCTGCTCTCCCAGGCATGCCAGCGCATCGATTTCCGTTGGGGAAAGCTGCACGTCACCGGCAAGGCCTACCGCGCCGTGGTTTTCGCTTTGGTCGAGTCGCGCATCGACATCTTCGAGGCCGACGGCGCCGACCACAAACTCGACCCCGACGCCGAGGCCACTTATATCGGCAACCCCGAGACCATCATCATCGGCCCGCACCTGAATGCGCACACAGCTTATAATCAAAGGGTGATCGTGCACGAGGCGACCCACGCCGTTCAGGACGACCAATTGAGTGATGAGTGGGTGTGGAGCCTTGACGACGAGGCGACCGCTTATGTCGCCGAATGGCTCTTCATTATTCATTCCTCGCCGAACCCGCATCACCTGCGAAGCAAGCCGGACCCGAACGATGCGATCGAAGTCATCGCGCTCGAAATCGCTCGCGCGCTCGCCGGCAATCCCGGCGGGTCACCCGACGCGTCGGCGATGCGGCGCCTGGGGGACGCGATCTTCCACGATCCGACCTATTCGGTGACGATGGCGCTGCATCCCTGGATTCGCGACGACGGCGTCACGGAACCGGATTTCCCCTAGAAGCTGCGCCCGGAATCCCCTTGGCGCAGCGCTCGCGCTTCACGCCAGAAGTACCTCGCGCAAGTTCCGCTTGAGAACCTTGCCATTGGCGTTGCGCGGCAGCGCGCCTTCGAGACGCCGGAACGTCTCCGGGACCTTGTAGTCGGAGAGGACATCGGCGCAGTGACGCTGAAGCTCGGCCTCTTCGACAGCGTCGCGGAGCACGACGAAGGCGTGGACGCGCTCGCCGAGCACCGGGCAGGGCTTGGCCACGACCGCGACCTCGACGACGGCTGGATGTTCGAGCAGGACGTTCTCGACCTCGGAGGCGTAGATCTTGAACCCGCCGCGGTTGATCACGTCCTTGATGCGATCGATCACCCGCAAATAGCCCTTCTCATCCATGATCCCGAGATCGCCGGACCTCCAGTAACCAGCGACGAACTCGCGCTCGGTGGCTTGCGCGTTGTTGAAATAGCCGGGCGCGACCATCGCGCCGCCGATGTAGATTTCGCCTGGCTGTCCATGAGGAGCCTCCACGCCCTCAGCGTCCATCACCAGAATGTCTCCGCAGGACACGGCGAGGCCGACCGCCTCCTTTCGCGCAACCGTCTCGTCCGGAGGCATGATCGCCGCCGGCGAGGTGGTTTCGGTCGCGCCGTAGCAATTGAGCAGTTTCAGTTCTGGCAGCTTTTCGGCGATGCGCTCGAGCGTGGCCTCCGGCATGATCGCCCCGCCATAGCCAGAGACGCGCCAGGAGGAGAGATCCGCCGTTTCGAAATTGGGCGCGAGCAGGCATAAGTTAAACATCGCCGGCACGATCAGCGTGTAGGTCATGCGATGGCGCGCCGCGAGATCGATGAAGTCGCTCGCCTTGAACGCCGGCATGACGACCAGCGCGCCTGCGCAGTGAACCATCGCGTGCACAAGGGCGATGAGCCCGGTCACATGGCTCATGGGAACGGCGATGAGAGCACGATCGTCCTCGGTCAGTCCCATCGTGAACTGATAGTGGATGACGGAATGGGCGATGCTGAGATGCGTGAGCATCGCGCCTTTCGGACGGCCGGTCGTGCCGGATGTATAGAGAATCGTGGCGGTGTCTTCCTCCGCGACCGCCTCGGCCGTCAGAACTGGCGCGCCCGCGCGCAACTCGGCGAGCCTCTCACCGCCTTCGCGCCCGATCGCGACGGCGTGCTTCAGACCTGGCAGGGCGTCTGGAGCCGGAACGCGGTCGGAGAGGTCGAATTCGTGCACGACCACCTTCGCCGCGCAATCCTTGATGATATGGCTGTTCTCGGCCAGCGTGTGGCGGATGTTGAGCGGAACCGACACCGCGCCCAGCCGCGCCACGGCATACAGCACGACGACAAATTCGATGCTGTTGCCGAGCACCATGGCGACGCGATCGCCCTTGCCCACCCCGAGCGCCCTTAAGCCCCCCGCGGCCTCGCCTACGAGGGCGTCGAGCTCGGAATAGCTAAGCCTCTCTTCGCCGCAGATGAGCGCAAGCCCCTGCGCTCGTCGCGCGACCGCGTTCGCCAGCATGGCGTGCACGCTTCTGGGCCGCTCGACGAAGCAGCGGATGATGCGCGAGCCATAGTGCAGCTCTTGCCGCGTCGCCGGATGGTTTTTCCGATCCAACCATCTGTCCATGGCGCTCCTCGCCTGTCGGCCAGCGTCAAACCGGCGTCTCGCCCGTCGCGCGGCTCAAGCATCGACGATCGACGCGCGGCCTTGTCGTCGAGTTGTAGGCGATTGGGACGGCACGAAACACGACCTTAACTAAGCAAAAGAGATCACAGAACCGGGATTAATGCGACTGTATTGGTGCGATTGCGCGCTCGAACGCGCGGCTCGCTTTGGCGCGGCGCGAGGCCTTCGCGCCGAGCTTCCGATCCGGCACTCGCCTGACGGTCTCAGGCGGCTTAATCCGAACCAGGGCGAACGCCGGCGCAATTGGCTCTTATAGCGTTAGGCATTGGCGCTCCTGAAGGCGTCATGGCCGGGCTTGTCCCGGCTATCCACGAGAACACTGTTCTTTCAGGATCAGCAACTGATGAGAGACGTCATTTTTTGATAAAGAGATTACCGCGGCGGGGCGGCGTGGATGGCCGGCACAAGGCCCGGCCATGACGATCCAAGGCTCGAATCCGAGACCAACAGCGAACGCTACGAGAGCCGCGTAATTGTTTGCGGAAATCGAAACTCTGTGTTATCGTTTTCTGTTGACAGCTTCAAGGCCGCAGCCCGCCAAAGGCAGTGTCGGAGAGAAGGAGCGTCGAGGCCGCTTGCACAACCTGAGACGCGAGTGGCGAGGGAAGGAAGGATTTTTTATTTCGATTCGCCGTAACGCATTGAAAAGGCCCCATTCGGCCAAGGAAATCCAGGAAATGCAAGCGTTTTTGCTTGGATCTTTGGTTTTCCTTGCATTGATTTGGCGCTCATTCGCCCTCCGGTTGTATCCGCGCCGGCTCGCGGGGTCCCGTCAGGCGCTGGACTCCTCGCCGAAGCCCGCCGCCTCGATGGCGAGATGGGTCTTGTTCTGGAAGCTCGCGTCCTGGCCCGCGGCCAAGAGAGGCGCGGCCTCGGCGATCGCGCGGCAGACGGCTTCGACCCAGCCCGCCTCCGATTTGGCGAAGTCGTTCAGGACATAATTATAGACGAGCGCCTTGTCGCCCGGATGGCCGATGCCGATCCGCACCCGCTTGTAGCCGGCGCCCACATGGGCGGTGATCGAGCGCAGCCGTTATGGCCGGCGTCGCCGCCGCCGACCTTGACCCTCACCTTGGCCGGCGCGAGATCGAGCTCGTCATGGATCACCACCAGCGCGCCAAGATCGAGCTTCGCGTAGCGCAAAGCTTCACCGACGCTGCGCCCGGAATCGTTCATATAAGTCTGCGGCTTAAGCAGCATGACCCGCTCGTCGCCGATCAGTCCATCCGCCATCAATCCCTGATGCCGGGCGCGAAACGGACCGAACCGGCGCTCCCCGGCGATCGCGTCAACCGCCATGAAGCCGATGTTGTGGCGGTTGCGCGTATATTGCGCGCCCGGATTGCCGAGTCCCGCAATGACCAGCATGAGGTCCCCGATCGATCAGCTGTAGCGGCTCGTTCGGCGCGGCGTCGAAGCGCCCGCCCGGCGAGCCGCCGGGGCCTCGACCGACGCGCTTGGCCTTTACTTCTTGGCGGCCGGCTTCGCCGCGGCTGGCTTGGCGGCGGCGGGAGCGGCTGCGCCTTTCGCCGGCGCGGCGGCGCCCTTGCCGGCCCCAGCCGCAGGCGCGGCGCCAGCCGCAGGCGCCGCTGCCGGCAGCGGGAGCCGCCGCTGCGCCGCCGCGGGCGTCTCTTCGACCATGACCGTCGGGGGCACGATCGTCACCACCGTCAGCTCGGCCGTGCCGCTGATCGGCCGGCAGCCTTCAGGCAGCTTGAGCGCCGACACATGCACCGAATCGTGGAAATCCATGCCCGCGAGGTCGATGGTGATCGATTCCGGAATGTCGTCGGCGGGCGCCATGACCTCGACCGTATGCAGCACCAGATTGACCGCGCCGCCCTTCTTCAATCCGGGCGAAGCTTCGCGATTGGCGACATGCACGGGGATGCCGATGCGCACGCTCGAACCCGGCGCAAGCCGCAGAAAATCGACATGAACCGGCCGGTCGGTGACGACGTCGAGCTGATAGTCGCGCGGCAGAACCCGTTCCTTGCGCCCATCGAGTTCGAGCTCGAAGATCGAGGTCAGGAAGTGGCCGGCGTAGATGAACTTGTTGACGTCCTTGTAGTCGACCGAGATCGGCTCGGGTTTGACGCCGCCGCCATAGATGACGGCTGGAACGCGGCCTTCGCGACGAACGGAGCGGGCGGCCCCCTTGCCTGTCCCGCTGCGCGCCACGGCCGCGAGTTGCTTGATCGCTGCCATGATGATGTCCTTTATATTAATTCGCGCCCTGCCTCCAGGGGTGTCGGAACCGGCGCGAAACGCCGGCTTATAGAGAAGGGAGGCGATCGGAGCAAGAGCGCTAAATCCTTGCTTTTGTCGGCTCATCCTCGCAAAGGCTTTGCTCCGGAGACAAGGACATCATGACGGGCGCATCGGCGAACAACGAAAACTGGCGGACTGAGAAAGACGCGCTCGGCGAAGTGCGGGTGCCCGCCGAGCATCTGTGGGGCGCGCAGACCGAGCGCTCCCGGCTCAATTTCGTCATCGGGGTCGAGCGGCATCGCTGGGGGCGCCCGTCATCCGAGCCTTCGGCTTATTGAAGAAATGCGCGGCGCTGGCCAATCTCGAACTCAAGCATTTGCCAAAGGACAAGGTCGATCTCATCGTCCGGGCGTCACAGGACGTCATCGAAGGCGAGCTCGACGACGAGTTCCCGCTGGTCGTGTTTCAGACCGGGTCCGGCACCCAGTCCAACATGAACGCCAACGAAGTGATCGCCAACCGGGCCATTCAGATCGCAGGCGGCGTGATCGGGTCGAAGAAGCCGATCCATCCGAACGACGACGTCAATCACAGTCAGTCGTCGAACGACGTGTTTCCGACGGTCATGCATATCGCCACGGTGCGCGAGATCAGGGCGAGGCTTCTGCCCGCCGTCGCTCAATTGCGCGACACGCTGAACGCCAAGTCGAAGGCCTTCTCCCATATCGTGATGGTCGGCCGCACGCATTTGCAGGACGCGACACCTTTGACGTTGGGCCAGGTGATTTCGGGCTGGGCGGCCCAGCTCGACCAGGCGATGGCGGGAATTGAGCGGGCTTGCCAAGGGCTGATGCCGCTCGCGATCGGCGGAACGGCGGTCGGCACCGGATTCAACGCCGACCCGCGTTTCGGCGAGACGGTGGCGCGGATTCTGCTGAGGAGACCGGCGAGCCGTTCACCTCGGCGCGCAACAAATTCGCCGCTTTGTCCGCGGACGACGCGATGGTCAACGTCAGCGGGGCGCTCCGCACCCTGGCCGGCGCCTGCATGAAAATAGCCAACGACGTCCGCCTTTACGCCAGCGGTCCGCGGGCCGGCATCGGCGAATTGAGGATCCCGGAAAACGAGCCTGGCTCCTCGATCATGCCGGGCAAAATCAACCCGACCCAATCCGAAGCCTTGACCATGGTCGCCGTGCACGTGTTCGGAAATGACGTCTCGGTTGGCATGGCCGGGGCGCAGGGGCATTTCCAGCTGAACGTATTCAAGCCGGTGATCCTGCATAACGTGCTTGAGTTCGGCCCAGCTGCTGGCCGAGGGGTGTCTCTCGTTCAACGACAATTGTGCTCGCGGCATTGAGCCGAACGAGAAGCGCATCAAGGAGCATCTCGACAATTCGCTCATGCTGGTGACCGCGCTCAACCCGCATATCGGCTACGAAAAGGCGGCGCAGATCGCGATCAAGGCCCATCGTGAGGACACGAGCCTCAAGGACGCAGCTCTCGCGCTTGGCTTCGTCACCGCCGATCAGTTCGACGAATGGGTCCGTCCCGAGGACATGATCCATCCCCTCGCCATAGACGAGACATGACGGCGTGCGGCCGACCGATCGCATCCGGCCGCCGGTCAGTGGCGCTCGGCCCGACAACTTCTAAGCAAGTTCTGCGTTGGCGGACCAACGCAAACTTGCTTGATTCCTCTGATTTCGCAGGATTTTGAGCCGAAAACCGGCATCCACTTTTCGGCAATCCTGCTTAGCTGAGGCTGCTCTCTTCGTTGCCTTGTCGTCTGGACTGGGGCCTGTTCCTTTGAGGCGAATGATCGACTGGAGCATGTCGAACCAGAAAGGCGCGCCGAAGAGCGCAGCGACAGCGGTGATGAACCAGCCGAGGAGCGGGCGGTAGGATAACGAAGGGCGCGAGCCAGAGCGCCGACCAGTGTCCCTGATTGTCCTGGATGTCGAGGAAATGCCCGGGCGCCCATCCAACCGGAAAGCCCTCTTGAGCGATGGCGTTCAGGGCGGCGAACACCTGTTCGCCATTCGTGATCGCTTCGTCCATGGTTTTTGGCTGGCTTGCCGGAAACTGGGCGGTCTTGAGCTTTTCGGCGAGGGCTGGCTCGCCCCACAGAACCGTTCCGACCCGGATCGTGTCGAGGTTGACGGCGAACGCGGCTATGAGCGCGATGACGAACGTCATCCATTGCGTCCGTCGCTTGAACTCACCGCTTAGCCGATCCATCCCGTTGTCGAACCAGTTCGCAAGATCGGTCTTGAGGCGATCGATGTCGCCGCCGCAGCGGGTGACCATTCCCTGAAGCAACTGCTTGATCTGCGGATCGAAGGTTCCGGCCTCAGCGCTCAGTGCGTCCATGCGCGCCTTGAGCGCGGCCGCGGCCTGAACCGCAGGGGCCTGAGCGGCGGCAGCCGGCGTGGCGGCCGAGAGGCCGGTGATGTCGAGCATCGCCTCGGCGAACTGCGTCTTGTCGATATAGGCTGGCGCGTTCTTGAGCGGATCGGCGGCTCCCGGTCCAAGCGGGCTGATCAGCGCGTGCGCGTAGAGCTGTTTGGCGAGGCCAGTGAAATTCGGATCATTCACCAGCGCCATGATCCCGGTGCGCAGATTCTTCACTCGGACGTTGAGGACCGAGTTGATCGCCTCGACGGCGGCGCTCGTGAACAGGCTGATGGCGAGGAAGCCGAAAATAACCCCGGCCGCCACATCAAGAATGGTGCTGCCAAACATGGAACCGGTCCTCCCCTCCGTTGGAAGCTTCCGTCTCTATCCCGGAAGCGCCAAAACAAAAGTGAGGGGGATCACAGTCCGAACGTCAACGCCAGAGCATTGCGAAAGGTCGACGGCTTAAAATCCTTAGTCGCGGACCTTGCCGACGCTCTCCCGGCTAGGGCTCGGCGTGCGCACCCTGTGGGGAACAAGCAGCCCCGCCATACGCCTTGAGAAACACATCGACCCCGGCCTCGACCGAGGCTTCGATGTCCTCCAGGCTGATCGCATCGACCACGCCGAACAGGAGGCGCTTGTAGACATAGCTCTGGCAGAGATCGACGAACTGCCAGGCCGCCCGCTCCGGATCGGGCACCTTCAGCGCGCCCGGTTTCTGCAGGTGTTCAAGCTCGGCCGCAAGGCGAGTCGCGCCGTAAAGGGGGCCCGCTTCGTAGAAGGCGCGGCCAATGTGGGGGAATTTCTCCGCCGCCGCGATGACCACGCGGGCAAGCGATCGCGTTCCCGGTTCCGACATCCTACCGATGAGGCGGACGCCAAAGTCCCTCAACATGTCGCGGGCGTCGCCCTCGCGCCGAAACGTGCAAAGGCGCTCCGCGGCTTGCGCGAATTCGCCGCGAATGATCGCTTCGAACAGCTCGTCCTTGGAGTTGAAATAGGCATAGAGCGTGCCCTTGGAGACGCCTGCCGCGCGCGCAATGTCGTTCATGCTCGCGCCGTCGAAGCCGGCGCTCAAGAACACCTGGCGGGCGCCCTCCACGATCTGGCGCCGTTTGGCGCTGCCGTCATTGACCGTGCCCGCGTCCCTCTCCAGCGCCTCCAATTCCATACTGACCATGCCTCTCGACCACAAATCGCCGCTGACCGAACCGTTCGGTTCGATTTTTGTTGCGATACGCTCACGCTTACGGTATGTCAACGGAAAATGACCGAACGGTTCGGTCACCTTTCGGTTAAGGGTGATTTCTCACATGGCCGATGACCACACGGTCGCGGAGTCGGGTGCAGTCACGGCGTCCAAGGCGATGACGGCTCCCCTGCCCGCCAACTTTCCTATTCCTGGCGGTGGCTCCCCCGGCGCGCTCGCCATCCACCGCAGCCGGCATGCCCGCCAAGCCTGCTCCGGCCAAGCGCACCGGCCTGCGCCGGTTCATCATGCCCGTCCTGATTCTCGCGGGGCTCGGCTACGGCGGCAAAACAGCCTACGATTATTTCGTCACGGGACGGTTCCTGGTCTCGACCGACGACGCCTATGTCGGCGCCGACACCGCGATCATCGCCGCCAAGGCGATGGGCCACCTGACCGCGGTTCCGGTGGGGGACAACCAGGTCGTCCACAAGGGCGACCTGCTCGCTTCGATCGACGATGGCGACTACCAGAACGCAGTCGACGCGGCCCGGGCGCGCATTGGCACGCAGGACGCGACCATCGCCCGCTTCGCCCGCCAGATCGAGGCCCAGGGCGCGATCATCGCGCAGGCCGGGGCCCAGGTCGATTCGGCGGCGGCGCAGGTCAAGAGCGCCGCGGCGGAAGTCGAGCGGGCGGGCCTCGAATATGAGCGCTCGTTCAAGCTCGCGCAGACAAATTACGGCTCGCAGCAGCGTCTCGAGCAGGCGACCGCTGACCGCGACCGCACCATCGCCGGCTTGGCCGCCGCCAAGGCGAGCGAGGCCTCGGCGGCCGCGGCGCTCGATGGCGCAAAGGCCAATCTCGATGTGCTCAAGGCGCAGAAGGACGAGGCCGCGCGCCAGCGCAACGAGCTTGTGACCGCGCAGGCGATGGCGGAGCGCAATCTCTCGTTCACCCGCGTGCTCGCTCCCTTCGACGGAACCATTGGCAACAAGGCGGCCGAGGTCGGAAACCTGGTGCAGCCGGGAACCCGGCTGATGGCGCTTGTGCCGCTCAACGCTTCGTACGTCGACGCCAATTTCAAGGAAACGCAGCTCGCGAACGTCAAGCCGGGACAGAAGGTCGATGTCTCCGTCGACGCGCTCGACGGCAAGGTGGTCGAGGGCGTGGTGTCGTCGATTTCTCCCGCCTCCGGCGCTGAGTTCTCGCTCCTGCCTCCCGACAACGCGACCGGAAACTTCACCAAGGTCGTCCAGCGGGTCGCGGTGCGCATCACCTTCCCCGAGGAGGTGTTGAAGGAGGTCCCGCTTCGCTCCGGCCTCTCGGTCGTCGCGACCGTTCACACCCGCGATCCCGCGACGCCCGAGCCGACGCTGCTTGGGGCGCTGGGTCTCGAAGCCTTCGCGACCCGAAGCTTGAAGCCGTGACCAGCGCGGCCCCCGCGATACGGCCAGGCGGGGCGTCGCCGGCTACCGATCTGATCGTCGCGCCGGCGGCGGTTGCGCAGCGCGATTTCTCGGTCAAGCGGGTCGCGGCCTTCATCTTCATGGTGTTCGGGATGTTCATGGCGATCCTGGACATCCAGATCGTCTCGGCCTCCCTTTCGCAGATCCAGGCAGGGCTCTCCGCGTCGTCCGACGAAGTCACCTGGGTGCAGACCAGCTATCTGGTCGCCGAAGTGATCATGATCCCGCTGTCGGGCTTCCTGTCACGCGTGGTGTCGACGCGGGTGATCTTCACCATTTCGGCTGGCGGCTTCACGCTCATGAGCTTCATGTGCGCCCACGCCAACTCGATCGAGGAGATGATCGTCTGGCGGGCGCTCCAAGGCTTCATCGGCGGCGGCATGATCCCCACCGTTTTCGCCTCCGCCTTCACCATCTTTCCGCGCGACAAGCAGCCGTTCATCGCCCCGATCATCGGCCTCGTGGCGACGCTTGCGCCGACGATCGGGCCCACGGTCGGCGGCTATCTCACCGACTGGTTTTCCTGGCACTGGCTGTTCCTGGTCAATCTTGGCCCCGGAATCATCGTCACCATCGCCGCCTGGATGCTTATCGATTTCGACGAGCCCGACTATTCGCTTCTCACCCACTTCGACTATGTCGGCCTGATCACCATGGCCGGCTTCCTCGGGGCGCTGGAATATGCGCTCGAAGAGGGGCCGTCGAAGGACTGGTTCGAGAGCGAGCCGGTGACGATCGCGATCGTCATCTCGGCGGTCAGCTGTGTCGCCTTCTTCTGGCGGATGGCGACGGCGCGCCAGCCGATTGTCGACCTCAGCGCCTTCCGCGACCGCAATTTCTGGACCGGCTCGATGTTCGCCTTCGTGCTCGGCATCGGGCTATACGGCCTTACCTACATCTACCCGGTCTATCTGGCGGTGGTGCGCGGCTATTCGTCGCTGATGATCGGCAAGACGATGTTCGTGACGGGCTTGTGCATGTTCCTCACCGCGCCGCTCGCCGGGCGGCTGATGACGCGGGTGGACCCGCGCCTCATGATTGCGGCCGGTTTCGTCATGTTCGCGGTCGGGACCTTTCAGGCCTCGTATGTCACCGTAGACTGGGACTTCTGGGAGCTTTTGTGGCCGCAGGTGTTCCGCGGCGTCGGGCTGATGCTTTCGATGGTGCCGATCAACAATCTGGCGCTTGGCACTATGCCGCCGCAGAAAATCAAGAACGCGTCCGGCCTTTTCAACCTGATGCGCAACCTCGGCGGCGCCGTTGGCCTTGCCCTCATCAACACGCTTCTCGACAAGCGCATGGATCTGCATCTCGAGATGCTGCGGGAATCGGTCAATTGGGGACGCCAGGTTGCGACGGATACGCTGGCCAGCATGACCGCGGCTTTGGCGGCCCGCGGATCGGACGCCGAGCTCGCGGCGACGCGTCAGCTTGCCCTGATCGTGCGCCGGCAGGCCGAGGTGATGGCGATCTCGGATGTGTTTCTGGCCCTCACCGTCGTCTTTCTGGGCTGTGTCAGCCTGGCCGCGCTGATGCGCCGCCCGGCGGCGGCGGGAGCGGGCGGAGGCGGGCATTAGCTGCGCGGCTGCAAGAAAAGCGACGGTTTTAGCGCCGACAATTACAAAACGGTAATAAAACCAACGTTAGTTCTGTAAGGAACGGCACTTGCGGAGGGGCGCCACACGGCCATATTATGCGGGTCGGGCGCTTATTCATGAAGTCGAGTTGGCGCCGCACCCTTGATCCAAGAGGTTTCTCCCATGTCCGACTATGACCGCTACGCCAATACGCGTTACGGCGCGGGGCTCGCACGGTCCGGCGTCGCCGTCGATCAGGGCCTCCGGGCCTATATGATCGGCGTCTATAACTACATGACCCTCGGGCTCGGCGTGACCGGGTTGGTGGCCTATGCCGCCTTCGCGCTTGCCGATGTCCACTTTGTGGACGGCCATGCCGTTTCGGCCAGCGCATTTGGTCAGCTGATCTATACGTCGCCGCTTCGATGGGTGATCATACTCGCGCCGCTGGCGCTAGTGTTCTGGATCTCCGCCCGCATCAATTCGATGTCGGTGGCGACCGCCCGCAACGCCTTCATCGCCTTTGCGGCGCTGATCGGCTTGTCGATGTCGACGCTGCTCTTGGTCTACACCGGCGCTTCGATCGGGCGGGCGTTCTTCGCCACCGCGGCCGCCTTCGCCAGCTTGAGCCTCTACGGCTACACGACCCAGCGCAGCCTGTCCGCGATGGGGTCGTTCATGATGATGGGCGTCATCGGCCTCATCGTCGCGGGCTTGCTGAACTTGTTCCTGCACAGCACCGGCTTGCAGTTCGGGATCTCGCTGCTTGCGGTGGTGATCTTCGCCGGCCTGACCGCCTGGGACACGCAGGCGATCAAGCAGATGTACTTCAGCGGCGACAGCTATGAGATGGTCCACAAGAAGTCGATTCACGGCGCGCTTCGCCTCTACCTCGACTTCATCAACATGTTCCAGGCCATCCTGATGCTGACGGGATCCCAACGCAACAGCTGACACGCGATCGTCAATCTGACGATGTAACTATGGCCCGGCCCGCAGTTCACGGGCCGGGTTTTCGTTCGTGTCGTTTTCCGGTGGGGGCTGGATCATGCGTGGGCTTGGCGTTGCGGCGGCGATTATTGGCTTCGGGCTCGTGGGCCGCGCCGAGGCGGCGCAACTCAAGATCGTTGACGTCAAGGCCTATGCGTTTCTGGAGCACGCAGGCAAACTCTCCGACGATCTCGTGAGTACCGGCGAGCGCCTTGTCGACGCTCCCAAAGGCGGCGCGCTCGGCGGCGATACGGCGACTGGCCTGCTTATCGACTTCACCTTTGAGGGTGATAAAAACGCCTCGCCCAAATACGCGACCGCGGTCGTCGACCTGATGCAGACTGGGCGTTCAGGTCAGCCGATCACCACCCACAGGGCTTTCACCAACTTCATCTTTGGCCCCGACGGATTCGAGCACAAAGCGGTCTTCCTGGAAGGCGCGACTTGCATGCCGCTCGCCATTCAGGTTCATGCGGGAAAGACGGAAAAGTCGGCGAAACTCGATTTCCATTGCACGGAAACCGTCGCTCCCAAGTGACGCGGTCGGCGGGGCAAGCGTGTAATCAATCCCCGCTCAACCCGAGCACGTCCGCCATCGAATAAAGCCCGGGTTTACGGTCCTTCGCCCACGTGACGGCCTTGAGCGCGCCGCGGGCGAAGAGGGCGCGATCCTCGGCGTGATGGCTCAGAGTCACCCGCTCGCCCTCGCCGGCGAAGATGACGCTATGATCGCCGACGACCGTGCCGCCGCGCAGCGCCGCGAAGCCGATATCGCCGATCCGGCGCGCGCCGGTCAGGCCGTCCCGGCCGCGCGCGGAATGGTCCTTGAGCGCGACACTGCGGCCTTCAGCCGCCGCTTCGCCAAGCAAGAGGGCCGTGCCCGAGGGCGCGTCGACCTTCATGCGATGATGCATCTCGACGATTTCGATGTCGAAATCCTCGCCCAGCGCGGACGCCGCCCGCCGCGTCAGCGCCGCGAGAAGATTGACGCCGATGCTCATGTTGCCGGAACGCACGATCGGGGTGTGGCGCGCCGCCCGGTCGATCTTGTCGAGATCCTCGTCGGTCAAGCCGGTCGTGCCGATCACGTCGGCGATGCGCGCCTGCGCCGCGAGGCCGGCGAGAGCAACGCTTGCGGCGGGCGAGGAGAAATCGATGATCGCGTCAGCGTCGAGCAGCAGGGGAAGCGGATCGGCGACGATCTCTAGGCCCTTTGCAGGGCAGCCCGCGAGCACCGCCGGATCCTGGCCGAGCCAGGGCGAATCCTCGCGCTCGAGCGCGCCGGTGAGTTTGAACCCGTCCGACTCATGAATCGTCCGGACGACCATGCGCCCCATGCGGCCGGCGGCGCCACTCACAATCAGCCTCAGGTCGGCCATTTCGCGGGCTTCCTTCGCTTAGGCTTCAGCCCGGCTGGGGCCCATCGTAGCCTTCGACGATCACGAGATCGGCGACGCTTGCGGCGTCGCGAAGCTTCGCGGCTTCCCGGTATTCCTCCGAGTCGTGGCAGGCGACGGCGGTCTCGTAGTCGCGAAACTCAATGACGACATTGCGCTCTGGCGCGTTGCCTCTTGTTACGACATGCCTGCCGCCGCGAACCAGGAAGCGCGCTCCGTATTTCGCGAAGGCGGCCGCATTGGCCCTGACGTATTTCTGGTAGCCTTCGGGGTCGTGCACGTCGACATGAACGATCCAGTAGCCCTTCGGCATGCGTCAAACTCCCTCGACCGGCGCCATTTCGATTTCTGCTGCGCCTTCGCGCGACGCCCGCGCCGCCTGATATGGCTCGGAATGAAAATAAGCGCGCGCCGCCTCATAGCTTTCGAACTCGAGCACGACGTTGCGTGCCCGCGCCTTGCCCTCCAACGCTTCGCTCCGCCCGCCGCGCGCGAGCGGCCTGCCGCCGTGCTCGGCGATCGCCTTGGTGGCCGCCGCGGCATAGCGCGCATAGGCGTCGGGGTTGGTGATATCGACCCGCGAGATGACGTAACCCTTGGGCATGAAGGCTCCTTATGATCGCGCGGAGGCGAACCTAGCTCGGCTTAGCGGCCAATCAAGTCAATGCGCCTCGCCGATTTCCGTAACGATCGCCTCTGCGGCCGCGCGAGGGTCAGGCGCCTGTGTGACGGGGCGGCCCACGACCAGGTAGTCGGCGCCATTGCGGATGGCCTCGGCGGGCGTGGCGACGCGCTTCTGATCGCCGACCGCCCCGCCCGCGGGACGTATGCCGGGGGTGACAAGGATGAGCTTGGCGCCGACCGTCTCACGAGCCATGGCCGCTTCCTCCGCGCTCGCCACCAGTCCGTCGACGCCGAGCTCAAGCGCCTGTTCGGCTCGCCGCCGGACCGTCTCGATCACGCCGAAGCGATAGACCGCATCGAAGAGATCGGCGTCGTCGTAGGAAGTCAGCACCGTGACGGCGAGGATCTGCATTCCCGATCTTTTGGCGCCGGCGGCCGCCGCGCGCATTGTCTGCGGATAGGCGTGAACGGTGAGGAATCTCGCGCCCAGTTTGGCCGCCTGCGCGGTCGCCCGCTCGACGGTGTTGGGGATGTCATGCAGCTTGAGGTCGAGAAAGACTTGTTTGCCCGCCGCAGCCAATTCGGAGATGAGCGGCAAGCCGCCGCCATAAGCGAGCTCCATCCCAACCTTATAGAAGACCGCGCTGTCGCCAATCCGCTCGACGAGCCGTCGCGCGTCGCCGACGTCGGGCATGTCGAGGGCGACGATCAATCGGTCGCGCGGCGCAAGCGACGTCAATTCACCGGCCCCCGGCAATTTCGCCGCTCGTCGTATCGAGCCGATAGATCCACACGAAGGCCGGCGGCAGATTGCGCAGGATCGGCCGCGAGCGAATGGCGGAATAACGATTGGCGCAGGCCTCGCGCGGAACAGGCGACTGCAGCCCGTAGGTGAACTGCACGAACACTCCCGACGGTCCCATGAGCGCAAAGGCGTCGGCGATCAGCTTCGTGCGGCGAGGCGGCGGTTGGTTGAGCAGGGGCAGACTGGAGACCACAGCGGCGATCGGCTGGCCCGCGACGGACACGAGCGTGCGGGGCAGGTCGTAAGCGTCGCCCTGGATGACCCGGACGCCTCCGAAGCGTCTCTCCAGCATGCGGCAGAAGCCCGGATCGTATTCGACCAGCACGAGCCGCTCAGGAAGGATACGGGTCTCGATCAGCGACTGGGTGACAGGGCCGGTCCCGGGCCCAAGCTCGACGACGAGGCCCTGCGACGGCGAGCCGATCGCTGCCGCCATCGCGCGCGCGAGCGCTCGCCCGGATGGCGCGACCGCGCCGGTCAATCGCGGCGCGGCTACGAGAGTCCTGAGAAAACGCGCGCTGTCGGCGAGCCCTCGTCGACCTGTCTTGTCCAGCGCTCGACCCTGCATTTCGGCTCCGCGAGCGACGAGGCTCTCGATGTCTTCAGCGCGCTCCTGGCGCGGCTCGGCGCTTATACCGGTCGCTCCCCACGTCGCAAGCCGAGCGTCAGGTGCGACCCTCGAAAAACTCCTTCATCTTGGCGAAGAAGCCGGCGCTTTCCGGGTGGGTCGTGTTCGACGATTCGGAGGCGAACTCAGCCAAGAGCTCGCGCTGACGCCGTGTGAGGTTTTGCGGCGTCTCGACGACGAGCTGCACGAACAGGTCGCCCGAATCGCGGGCGCGCAGCACCGGCATGCCCTTGCCGCGCAACCTCAACTGGCGTCCCGATTGGGCGCCTTCCGGGACGCTGACCCGGGAACTCGGTTCCATCGAGCGTCCGAACGCTGAACTCGCCGCCGAGCGAGGCCTGGACCATCGAGATCGGCACTCGGCAATAGAGGTCGGCGCCGTCGCGCTGGAAGAACGCATGCGGTTTGACGGTGAGAAAAATATAGAGATCGCCAGGCGGACCGCCGCGCATTCCGGCCTCCCCCTCGCTGGTCAGGCGGATGCGGGTGCCGTCCTCGACGCCGGCGGGAACGTTGACCGACAGCGTCCGCTCCCTGGTCACGCGGCCGGCCCCGGCGCATTTGTCACAAGGGTTCTCGATCGTCTGACCGCGGCCATGACAAGTGGGGCAGGTTCGCTCGATGGCGAAAAAGCCCTGTTGCGCGCGCACACGCCCGTGGCCCCCGCAAGTCTTGCAGGTCGCGGGCCGCGAGCCGGGGCGCGCGCCGGAGCCGGAGCAGGCTTCGCACGCGACCGACGTCGGCATGCGAATCGCTGCGGTCTTGCCGTGAAACGCCTCTTCGAGCGTGATCTCGAGATTATAGCGCAGGTCGGCGCCGCGCTCTCGGCCTGAGGTCTGACGGCCGCGCCGCCCGCCCATCATGTCGCCGAACAGATCGTCGAAGATGTCGGACATCGACGACGCAAAGCCGTCGCTCATGCCGCTCTGGTCGAAAGCGGCGTGGCCGTAGCGGTCATAGGCCGCGCGCTTCTGGGCGTCCGACAGATGCTGATAGGCTTCGTTCAGTTCCTTGAACCGAGCCTCGGCCTGCTTGTCGCCGGGATGCCGGTCGGGATGACACTGCATCGCCGCCTTGCGGAAGGCGGACTTCAGTTCGGTGTCCGTCGCCGTTTTGGCGACGCCCAGAGTTTCGTAGAAATCGCGCTTGGCCATCTTCAGCGCGCCCGCAGCCGATGCATGCCTAGACCTACTAACGCTGCCCCGGGTTTCAAGAGGCGGACCCGATTCCTGACGCTAAAGCCGGCGTCCTGAACGCCGGCTCGCAGTCAGCCCAATCTCCCCCCGCCATCGCGGCGTCCCCTAAAGTCAAGGCCGGACGCGCTTAGCGGCCGGCCTTCGTCGTTCAGGACTTCTTCTTGTCGTCGTCGACTTCTCGGAATTCCGCATCGATGACGTCGTCCTTGGCCTGCGCGCCAGCCTCGGCGCCGCCGTCGCCCGGCGCGCCGCTCGCCTGCTGGGCCTTATACATGGCCTCGCCAAGCTTCATCTGCGCCTGCATCAGGTCGTTGGTGCGGGCCTTGATCGCCTCGACGTCCTCTCCCTGCAGCGCCGTGCGCAGGGAAGCGACCGCCGCCTCGATGGCGCTGCGATCGGATTGGGCGACCTTGTCGCCATATTCGTTCAGCGCCTTTTCGGCGTCATGCGCCAGCAATTCGCCGCTGTTCTTGGCGTCGAC
>CAVPPX010000043.1:0-106600 GCA_963707355.1 uncultured Alphaproteobacteria bacterium
CGCTCCGCACCTTGTGCGAAGGGCGCACGACGATCGTCATCGCTCACCGGCTGTCGACGGTGGCGCAAGCCGATGAAATCTGCGTCATCGACCGGGCCGCATCGTCGAGCGCGGACGGCACGGCGAGTTGCTGGCCCAGGGGCGCACCTATACCCACATCGCCCAGACACAGTTTCCCCGCGACGCCGCCTGATCGTTTGAGTCCTCGGTCCGAGTGCTTGCCGGGCTCGCCGCGCGCGATAGCGCAAGCCGCGAGCGCCGGCTGTGGCAACTCACTCGGCACCTGCGTTCACGCGATGCGGCTAGGGCGCTCCTTCCAATAGCGTTCGCGCAACGGGGCCTTGTAGAGCTTGCCCGTCGGCAGGCGGGGAGCTCCGCCTCGAAGTCGATCGAGCGGGGACATTTGTGATGGGCGAGATGGTCGCGGCAGAATGCCATCAGCTCGGCCTCCATTGCGGCTCCCGCCGCAAACCCCGGCATGAGCTGCACGATCGCCTTCACCTGTTCGCCCATTTCCTCATGCGGCACGCCGAACACGGCCGCGTCCGCGACCTTGGGGTGGGTGACCAACACGTTCTCGCACTCTTGCGGGTAGATGTTCACGCCGCCGGAAATGATCATGAACGCCGCGCGGTCGGTCAGATAGATGTAGCCGTCCTCCTCGACATAGCCGATGTCGCCGACCGTGCTCATTGTGCGGTCGGGCGAGTTGGCCTCGGCGGTCTTGACCGGATCATTGAAATATTCAAACGGCGAGGCGGTCTTGAACCACAGCTTGCCGGTCTGGCCGGTCGGGACCTCGCACATCGCCTCGTCGAGCACATGAAGCTCGCCGAAAACCGCTTTTCCGATCGTGCCCGGGTGCGCGAGCCATTCGGCGCTGTCGCAAAGGGTGAAGCCGAGCCCCTCGGTCGCCCCGTAATATTCAAGGATGATCGGTCCCCACCAGTCGATCATCGCTCGCTTGACCGGGATCGGACAGGGCGCAGCGGCATGGATGGCGATCTCGAGGGAAGACAGATCATAAGCCCGCCGTGTGTCTTCGGGCAGCTTCAGCATCCGCGAAAACATGGTCGGCACAAGCTGCGTGTGGGTGACGCGATGGTTCTCGACGAGCTCGAGGAACCGTTCCGGATCGAATCGCTCCATGACGACGACCGTCCCGCCGAGGCGGATCGTTCCATGGACGCCAGTCAATGGCGCCGCGTGGTAAAGTGGCGCAGGCGAGAGGTAAACCTGTCCCTCACGAAATCGCCATAGCTTCGATAGGGCGGCGAGCACCGGTTGGGGTTGCGTGGGCGGCTGATCGGGTATCGGACGCAGCACGCCTTTGGGTCTTCCCGTCGTGCCCGAGGAATAGAGCATCGCCGTTCCCAGCGACTCGTCGGCTAATGGGGGTGGCGGGAAATTCGGCCGTAGCTTCGCTGAGACCGCGCAGGCGCGACCCCTCGCCGGCGCCATCGGCGACAAGACAAAGCTCAACCTTGGGGCAATCGCGCAGTGCAGCGATCGCGACCTCGCGCTTCGCCTCGGACGTGATGAGAACTTTGGACAGGCTGTTGTTGATGATGTAGGCGAGTTCGTCCGCGGTCAGAAACGAGTTGATGGCGGTGTAGTAAAGGCCCGCTCGCGCGCCCGCGGCGCAACATTCGACGTAGCGCGGGTGGTTCTCCATGAAGATGGCGTAATGATCGAGCCGCTTAAGCCCGACGGCGCGCAAAAGATGCGCGAGCCGATTGCTGCGGGCTTCGAGCTCGCGATAGGTGACGGTCTCGCCCGACTCCGCCATGATGACCGCCGGCTGGTCGGCGCGCGCTTCGGCATGCAGTCCTGGATACATGCTTCAACCTCCCCTTCGCCACGCCCGGTCTTTTCGCGAGCGTGAAACAGCTTCGTAGGGGACAGCGCCGGGCTTTCAACGACCGAGCACGGCGATCAGATTGTCGACGCCGACCGGCGAAATGCGGAACAGGCCCGAATAGGGCTGGCTGAACTCGAGAATGAGGTAAATCGCGCTGGCGACCGCGATCGAGCCAAGCGCCTCGACGGCGACGCTGAGCCCGTTGAACCGCCCAGCAATCCGAAGCTCATGAACAACAGCGCCGCCCATCCGATGACCACCAAGAGGAGAAGCTTTGGCGCCGGATTGGCCAATCGGCGGGTCATCAGCAAGGTCGTTTCCACCACCTGCATAAAATTGGGCATAGCGGTCGTGATAAGCTGCTTCTGTTGATCCGTGGTGGGCTCGAGGGTGGCGAAGAACCCCATGATCTCGTGCAGATCCGCGCGCAGCTGCTCGTAAGGCGTCACGCCGACCGCGCGACCGCCCCAGAAACGATCGCGCGCGCGAACGACCGCCGCTCGCAGCAAATCGCGTCCGCGATCGGCTTCGGGCCCGTATTGCTCGAGGGCGAAATCCAGTTTCAGGATCAGCGGCCCCAGCGACTGGGATTCCGCGTTCTGGGCGATGAAGGCGGCGTAGGACGTCCATATCAGCAGGCCGAGCACCAGAGCCAGCAGCAAACTGACGAAACCGATGATCGCGCCGAGGACGCCCTTGGCGCCGGCGACATCCTGAACCGGCAACAGCCATTGGAGGAAGAAGCCGAGCAATCCGCTCGCAAAGTTCAGCAGGGCCACCATCACGGTTCTGGCGAAAGGACTCACGCATCGTCTCCGGCAGCGAAAACCAAAACACCCTCGCCGCGATCCAACGCCCTGAATCTCCCTACAGCCATCCGGGCCCGCTAATCCGAACTCTATATCTTAATACCGTAACGGAAGTGATAAATCAACCGAGCGTCGTCTTAAAGACGCGCCCGCCGACGCATGAGGCTGTCCCGGCTGCACGCCTGTGCCCGTCGCCGAGGCGGCCCGCCGGAAGCGGATCCCCGGTTAGGCCTGGCTCTGCACGCCCGCCTGGTCGACGCGGACTGCGGCTTCGACCTTCTCCTCGCCACCGCTATGGGCCGAGCGGATCATCGCGCCGTCCTGGCCGTCGAGGCCGATGGCGACGCGGACATAGCGGTCGTCCGGGCAGATTGGAACGGTTGCGTCGAAGGCGACCCAGCCGAGATCGGGGACGTGGGCCTCGGCCCATTCATGCACGCCCGCCTCTGCAGAACCGTCGGCCAGGCGATAGCCTGCGACGAAGCGGGCTGGAATTCCGCGCCAGCGCGCGCAGGCGATGAAGATGTGGGCGAAATCGCGCGCCCGCGCGCGCCTCAGCGCGAAAGCTTCGATAGCCGAGTCGGCGGCGTCTTTCTCTTCGGGGTTATGGGGCAAGCCCTCATGCAGCGCCGCCATCAGCCGATGCATCGAATCGAGCGGGTCGGCGGCGCCGCTTGTCGCCTCCGCGGCGAAGGCGCGGAGCGTCCCGTTGACCTGGGCAAGCGGACTGTCCCGCAAATACATCTCGGGCGGCAGTCTCTCCGCCGCGCCCCGGACCACGCCGGCCGCGTCGCTGGTCTCGACCTCCCCCAAAGCCGATATCGTCACCCGCTCGATCGGCCCGTAATGGGAGTAGGAGGTGACGGCGTTGCCATGCGCGTCCTCGGTCTCGCGCCGCGCGCCGTCGGCGTCGATGTCGACCCGCCAGCGCAGCACGTACTGACTGTCGAAGGAGAGCGGCGTCAGCCTCAGGATCTGGTTGACCGTTCGGGCCGGCGGGTCGAAGCGATGGACGATCTGGTGCGAAACCCTGATCCGCATGTTGGATCCGCGCCGCCTCTCTCAGTTGAAGAGATATTGATCCGAGATCGTGTTCGAGAGGCGCGCGTTGTCCTCGATGAATTCAGTGATGAACTCGTGCAGTCCGCCCTGGAAAATCTCGGTCATGCTCGAACGCTCGAGCTTGGCGTACATCGCCCGCGCCTGGCGCTGAGCGAGGCCGCTGCGCCCGTCGTCGCGGGCAAGCGCGTCGAGCGCGCGATCGATGCTCTCGTAGCAGGCGATGAGCGAGCGCGGCATCGCCTGCTTCAGGATCAGGAGGTCGGCGATCAGCCACGGTTTCACCCGGTCGCGGTAGACCCAATGATAGGCGGTGGCGGCCGAAACCGCGCGCAGGATGGCGACCCACTGGAAATAGTCGAGCGGGCCGCCGACGGTTTCCGTCGAGGGCAGAAGCAAATGATATTTGACGTCGAGCAGACGCGCCGTGTTGTCCGCCCGCTCGACGAAGACGCCGAGGCGATTGAACCAATAGGCGTCGTTGCGCAGCATCGTGCGATAGCACGCGCCGTCGAAATCGAGCGAGGCCTTCTTCACATAATCGAGAAAGCGCATCAGCTCCTCGCGGCCAAGCGCGTGCTTTGACGCGTCTCGAAGTCTCGAACCGCTTGAGCTCGAGCCAGGCGTCATTGATCGCCGTCCAGGTTTCGGCGGTCAGCGCGGTGCGCACAGCGCGTCCGGCGGCGCGCGCGTTCTCCAGGCAATTGCGGATCGAGGACGAATTGGTGAGGTCGAAGGTCAGAAATTCGATGGCCGCCTCTTCGCTCAGCTCGCCATGCTTCTCGACGAAGCTCTCATGCGCGCCGGCGGCGTTGAGCGCGCCTTCCCACTCGCCGACCTGCTCGCTGTCGGTCTTGGGCAGATATTCGAGCCGGAGCGTCGCCTCGATGGTGCGGGCGATGTAATCGGCCCGCTCCATCGAGCGGGCGAGCCAGAAGAGATTGTCGGCGGTGCGAGCGAGCATCGGCGTCAAGCCGATCCTTCCGGGTCGTCGACGATCCAGGTGTCCTTGGTGCCGCCGCCCTGGCTCGAATTGACGATCAACGACCCCTCCTTGAGCGCGACGCGGGTAAGGCCACCAGGGACAATGCGCACCCCGTCCGCTCCCGAAAGCACGAACGGCCGCAGGTCCACGTGGCGCGGCGCCACGCCGCCGTCGAACGAGGCCGGGCAGGTGGACAGCGCCAGCGTCGGTTGGGCGATGTAGTTGCTGGGATCGGCCATGATCTTGGCGCCAAATTGCTCGCGCTGCGCGGCGCTCGCATGCGGGCCAACCAGCATGCCGTAACCGCCCGAACCGTTGACCTCCTTGACCACCAGCTGGTCGAGCCGCTCCATCACATATTTGAGCGAAGTGGGCTCTCGGCAGCGGTACGTCGGCACGTTCTTGAGCAACGGCTCCTCGGAAAGATAGAAGCGGATCAGCTCCGGAATATAACAGTAAATCGCCTTGTCGTCGGCAATTCCAGTTCCGATTGCATTCGCGATCGTCACATTGCCCGCCAAATAGGCGCCGACCAGCCCGGGCACGCCCAACACAGATGCCGGATTGAAGACCAGAGGATCCAGAAAATCATCATCGACCCGCCGATAGATGACATCGACCCGGCGCGGCCCAAGCGTGGTGCGCATGAAAACCTGATCGTCCTCGACGAACAGGTCCCGGCCCTCGACCAGTTCCACACCGAGCTTGTCGGCGAGAAACGAATGCTCGTAATAGGCGGAATTGAACGCGCCCGGTGTCAGGATCACAATCGTCGCGTCGCCGCCATTGAGCCGCGGCGCGACCGAGCGCAGGCAGGCGAGCAACTGGTCGGGATAATCGTCGACCGGCGCGACGCTGTGGCGCGCGAACAGGTCGGGCAGGAGCCGCATCGTGACTTCCCGGTTTTCCAGCATGTACGAAACGCCCGACGGGGTGCGCGCGTTGTCTTCAAGCACGTAAAATTCGTCGGCGTCGACCCGCACGATGTCGATGCCGCCGATATGCACCCAGATGTCGTGGGGCGCGCGCTCGCCGATCATCTCCGGCCGATAGAAAGGATTGCGCAGAATCAATTCGGGCGGGATGATCAATTCCTTGAAAATGGCGCGCTTTCCGTAGATGTCCGTGAGGAAGAGGTTGAGAGCGCGCACCCGCTGCGTGAGCCCGGCCTCGAGCTTGCGCCACTCTGCCTGCGAGATGAGACGCGGGACGATGTCGAACGGGATCAGGCGCTCGGCGGCGTCCTTGTCCCCGTAGACGCCGAAGGTGATGCCGATGCGGCGGAACATATATTCCGCCTGCGCGCGCCGAGAGGCGAGCAATTCGGGCGGTGTTTCTTCGAGCCAGCGAGCGACTTGGCGATAGAGCGGCCTCGTCTCGCCGGAGACCATACCCATCTCATCGAACGCCGCCATGCCGCCTGCCCAAACCTTATCGCCTGGCGCCGTCAGGCTTGAACGACGCTCCGTCTTCGTAAATCGATTGTCGCAACTTCCGTGCCGCGCGCTCGCGCAAGCGCCTCGGCGCCGCTCATAGGAGTTTCAGCTGGCCAAACTCCAAAATTCGCTTGAAAGTCCAGCGCTTCGGCGAGCCGGAGCCTGAACGTATCGCGCGGAGATCTCGATGGCTCCAAGGCTCGCCAAATGTTCGGTTGAGAATTGCGCGTCGAGCAATCGGAAGCCGCCGGTCCGCAGGCGCGCGAACAGATGCACGAGCGCGACCTTCGAGGCGTCGCGGGCGCGGTGAAACATGCTTTCGCCGAAGAAGGCGCCGCGCAGGCTGACCCCGTAAAGGCCGCCGACCAGCGTCTCGCCCTCGTAGGCCTCGAGGGAATGCGCATGGCCGGCGGCGAACAATTCGCCATAGAGCCGCACGATCTCGTCGTTGATCCAGGTCTTCTCACGCTCGGCGCAGGCGCGCACGACCGTTTCGAACGCGTGGTCGGCGACCACCCGGAATCGATCCGATCGCACCGTCTTGGCCAGGCTGCGCGAGACGATGAGCCCGTCGAGCGGGAAAATTCCGCGCTCCTGCGGCTCGACCCAAAACAAGTCCTTGGCGTCGCGGCTCTCGGCCATCGGAAAGACGCCGATCGAATAGGCCCGGAGCAGGATGTCCGCCGTCAGCTCGAATTTTCGCGGCGCGGTTTTCATGGCCGCAATCGTGGAACCGTCCGCGCGGGCAGTCAAGCCGACGCGCGGGCTGGCGTCGGCGGCGCTACCCCTGCCGACGGGCGGTTCGATCCGCTCGACGGTCGCGCGGCGACGGGCTGGACCCGTGGGACGCGCTCTTGCGCCTGTGCTAAACTGATCGCGCGAGAGAGCGCTTCGTCGCCGATGAAAGAGGAGCGTTGGAAATCCATGGGATCGGTCGTCCGGGTCACATCCGCCGCCGAGGGGCTGCCGCGCCGGCGCTTCACGGTCGCCGAAGTGGAGGCGATGGTCGCCGCAGGGGTGATGGAAGAGGACGAGCGCGTCGAACTGATCGGGGGGAGCTCGTTCCGATGTCGCCAAAGGGAAATCACCACGAAGTCTTGAAGGCGGCATTGCTGCGGCGATGGTATCGCGCCACCCCGGACGACGTTGACCTTGTCCCCGAGACAACTTTCCGTCTTAGCGAGGACACCTATCTCGAGCCGGACATTGTCATCTATCCCCGCACGACGGGGATCAGAGGCCTCAGCGCGAGCAATGTTTGGCTCGTGGTCGAGATCGCCAATTCCTCGCTTCGCTACGACATCGGCCGCAAGGCGGCGCTTTACGCCAGCTTCGGCATTCGCGAGCTTTGGGTCATCGACGCCGTTCGGCTGACGACCCGAGTCTTCCGCGAGCCGGCTGCGGACGGCTATCGCAACGCAAGCGACCTCGGCCCCGCCGACCGGCTCACGCCCTTGATCGCGCCACAGGCTTTCGCGCTCAGGCTGGATGAGCTCGAGCTAACCTGACGCGCGACCGCCCCTCCTAGAGTCCGTTGCGTTTGCATGGAATCGTCATTGCGAGGAGCCATAGGGCGTCGCTGATTCCATCCAATCACAGCACACTCTAGATCACGTCGACGATCTCATCGATCGATGTTTCGGCGATTGTCTTGTCCAGCACGATCTTGCCTCTCGCCATGGCGACGACGCGTTGGCAGGAGACGAAGACATGATGAAGATTGTGGCTGATGAGAATGGCCGTAACGTTCTGAGCCGCGAGACCCTTGACGAAGCCAAGCACCTTCGATGTCTCCCGGACGGAGAGATGATTGGTCGGCTCGTCGAGAATGAGAACCTTCGACTTGAAGTACATGGCGCGGGCGATGGCGACGCCCTGGCGCTGGCCGCCGGACAGTTCTCCGACCAGGGTGTCCGGCGATCTCAGATGAAGGTCGACGTCCGCGATTGCACGCGTGGAATCCTCGCGCATCTTGCGCTGATCCATGATTCCGACGCCGCCCAAGCCGAGAACGTCAGCGGTTCGCGGCCGATGAAGAGATTGCGGGCGACCGACATGTTCGGGACGAGGGAATTGTACTGATAGACGGTCTCGATCCCGAGCCGCATCGCCGACTTCGGCGATCGAAGGGCGACGGGTCGACCCTCGACACGGATCTCGCCGCTGTCAGGAAGCTCGACCCCGGAAAGAACTTTGATAAGGGTCGATTTGCCGGCGCCATTGTCGCCGACGAGCCCAACGGGTTCACCGGGTTCGAGATCGAGATCAATGCCGTTGAGGGCGTGAACCCCCGAATACCATTTGTGGAGGCCCCTGATCGATATGATCGGCGTGGGCACGTCTTCAGACCTCCAGCTTGATTCGGCGCGCGGTTCGCCTCAGCCACGAATTGCCGACGACCGCAAACACGGTCAGCGCGCCGATCGCGAATTTGAACCAGTTCGCATCGATGCGCGAAAGGACAAGGCCGTTGTCGATCACGCGGATCAGGAGCGCGCCGATGACGGCGCCAAAGACGGTGCCAACGCCTCCGGTGAGCGCCACCCCGCCGATCACCGAACCCGCGATCGCCTGCAATTCCAGGGTCTCGCCCAAATTGGGAAAGGGCGACTTGAGGCGAAAGACCTGAACCGTTCCGGCAAGGCCGGCGAGGATCGAGCACATCATGAAGCAGGTGAACTTGACCCTCGTCACGGGAATGCCCATCGATCGCGCCGCCTCGATGAACCCTCCCGTCGCGCTGATCCAGTTGCCGAAATTCGTCCGCGACATGATCGCCGAGGCGAGCAGAACAAGCGCCACGAACCAGACGAACGAAGCCCGGAAAAGACCGCCGCCGATGAAGTCGGTGAACAAAGCCATCGGCACCTTGTCCACCGCGAGCAAAGGCGGAAATCCGCCGGACATCACGATGGTCAGCGAACGCACCATGAAGAGCATGCCAAGCGTCGTGATGAAGCTCGGAATGTCGAACCTCAGCGTGATGAAGGCATTGAGAAAGCCGATGATCGCGCAGATCAGGACGCCGACCGCAAACGCCGGCCAGAACGGAACGCCAGCGTTCAGCATGAGCGCGATGCTCATCGGCATGATCGCGAAAACCGAGCCAACCGAAAGATCGAATTCGCCGCAAATCATCAGCATGGCGAAGCCGATGGTCACCGCCCCGACCTCGGGCAAGAGACCGAGCACGCCACGGATGTTCTGATACGACAGGAAAATGCCATTCGAGCGGACTTCGAAGAACGCCATCAACACGATGAGGAGGAGGATCCCGGCGAGTTCGGGCTTCTCCAAGTAAATCTTCAGCGCTCTTTTCATTCAAGTCTTCGGCCGCGTGGCGATGAGGGCAAGTTGCGATCCGGTCAAGCCGCCATCGTCATTCCGAGGAGACCGGCCAGAGATCACCAGACCCCAGGAGCGGATCCGGGGCCCTCGCGATAACGACACGCGCTTAGCGGAGGCCCTTCGCGGCCATGGCGGCGATCGAAGTCCGCCTGGCTCGGAACCACGAGGCCGTTCCCGGTGTCGATGTCCGAGGGCGCAAGGCCGACAGTCTTCGCCAGATAAACTTCCATGACCGGCATGAAGCCCTGCATATAGGGTTGCTGATCGGCGTGAGCCTGGATGTAGCCGGACTTCATTTCCTGCAGGACGTCGGACTCGACGTCGAAGCCGCCGACGATGACCTTTCCGGGCGGAATGCCGCGGTCCTTCAGCAATTGCGCCACGGCGACGTCGAGCGAGCCCGTCTCGATATAGGCCGTCGTGTCAGGATGCGCGTTGAGATAGGCGCCGACGCGATCCGATGTGGTGGCGGGATCCGCGCCGACGTCCAGTTTGGTGATCGTCAGCTGGCGTCCCGGATTGGCCGCCTTGAAGTCATCGAGCGCTTTCACAACGCCTGCGGCGCGCTGTTCGGACCAGTTCGCGCCCGGAACGTTAACGCCGAGCAGGACATTGATCGGCCCCTCTTTGGGGAACAGGGTTTCGAGCTGTTTCGTCAAAGCGATCCCCGAGGCCAAAAACGCCGGCCCGATATAGGACTGGCGCGCATTGTGACCCGGAGTGACGTCGTCGTTATTGATCGCGATGACGATGATGCCCTTGGCCCGCGCGTCGGCGACAACCTTGGTGAAGGCGTTGTTGTCCGGAAGGGTCAGGATCAACGCGTCGGGATTGGTGGCGAGCGCCGCATCGACGTTGGTCAGTTCTTCCTGAACCGACATGTTCGTATTGGTGAAGATCATTTGGCAGTCGGCCTGGATCTTGCCGCAGGCGTCCTCGAACCCCTTCTTGACCGGCTGCCAGAATTCGTTCGCGGTCGAACCGTGAATGACCATGACGATTTTGATTGGATCGGCCGCCGCCGGAGCGGCGACTGCCGCTGCAAATCCAAGCACGCCTAGTCCGAGCGCCAAGCCCTTCATTGCTGTCCTCCCCGATTTTTTGTGCGGCTTCAGTGGTCGAGCCGTTTGCGAGTCGTAATCATGTTTCAACGACGCCGCAAGCTCACGCGGGGCGGCCGCTCATTCAAGGGCGGGGCGCGGCAAGGCAACGGGCACGACGGCGCCGCCTGCTTATGATAGGCTGGCCGCGCGATCGGTGAACCGCGAGGAGATTTGACCATGGGATCCGTCGCTCGAGTGACATCCGCCGCCGAGGGGCTGCCGCGCCGGCGCTTCACGGTCGCCGAGGTGGAAGCGATGGTCGCCGCCGGAGTGATGGAAGAGGACGAGCGGGTCGAACTGATCGGGGGGGAGCTCGTTCCGATGTCGCCGAAGGGAAATCAACATGAGGTCGTCAAGAGCGCGCTGGTCGACCGTTGGATTCGATCACGGCCCGACGAATTGCCGCCTGACCCAGGAAACGACCTTTCGCCTGAGCGAAGACACCTATCTTGAGCCCGACGTCGTCATCTATCCGCGGACGAGCGGGCTCCGAGGGCTGACGGGCGCGAATGTGCTGCTCGTCGTCGAAATCGCCGAATTCGTCGCTGCGCTACGACATCGGCCGCAAGGCGGCGCTCTACGCGAGCTTCGGCGTTCGCGAGCTCTGGGTCATCGACGCGGTTCGGCTGACGACCCGAGTTTTCCGCGAGCCGACGGCGGACGGCTATCGTGACGCGCGCGACTTCGGCCCTGCCGACCAGCTCGCGCCGTTGATTGCGCCGGGGGCGTTCAGCGTTGAGGCTGGACGAACTCGAACTGGAGTGAGGCGGAAGAGAAACCGGGCGCTCACGCCTGCTTCTTGAGCTTCACCACATTGTGCAGCGTCGCGTCGGCCGTCTCGAAGAAGCGTCGGACGCCGCGCGCGGCCTGGCGGATGCGCTGCTCGTTCTCGACCAGCGCGAGGCGCACGTAATCGTCGCCGTGCTCGCCGAAGCCAACGCCCGGCGCGACCGCGACGTCGGCTTTCTCGATCAGAAGCTTCGAGAACTCGAGCGAGCCCAGATGGCGGAAGCGTTCGGGCACCGGAGTCCAGGCGAACATCGATGCGCTCGGCTTGTCGATCGCCCAGCCGGCGGCGGCGAAGCTCTCGATCATCACGTCGCGCCGGCGCTTATAGGTCGCGCGCATCTCGCGCACGCAATCGTCGGGGCCGTTCAGCGCCGCGGCGGCGGCGACCTGGATCGGCGTATAGGCGCCGTAGTCGAGATAGGATTTGACGCGCGCGAGCGCCGCGAGCAGGCGCTCGTTGCCGACCGCGAAGCCGATGCGCCAGCCCGCCATCGAAAAGGTCTTCGACATCGAAGTGAACTCGACCGCGACCTCGAAGGCGCCGGGCGCCTGCAGGATCGACGGCGGCGGCTCGTCCTCGAAATAGACCTCGGCATAGGCGATGTCGGACAGCACGAAAATCTCGTGCTTCTTCGCGAACAGCACCAGGTCCCGATAGAAGTCGAGCGAGGCGACCATCGCCGTCGGGTTGGACGGATAGCAGACCACGACCGCGATCGGCTTCGGGATCGAATGGGCGATCGCGCGCTCGAGCGCGACGAAGAATTCGGGGCCGGGCTCCGGACGGCACGGAGCGGATAACGCCGCCCGCCATCAAAAAGCCGAAGGCGTGGATCGGATAGGACGGATTGGGGACCAGCACGACATCGCCCGGCGCGGTGATCGCCTGGGCCATGTTGGCGAAGCCTTCCTTCGACCCGAGCGTGGCGACCACCTGGGTCTCGGGATCGAGCTTGACCCCGAACCGGCGCGCGTAATAGCCCGCCTGGGCGCGCCGCAGGCCAGCGATGCCCTTCGAGGCGGAATAGCGGTCGGTGCGCGGCTTGCCGACCGTTTCAATGAGCTTGTCGATCACATGCTTGGGCGCGGGCAAATCGGGATTGCCCATGCCGAGATCGACGATGTCGGCGCCGGCGGCGCGGGCCTTGGCCTTGAGCTTGTTGACCTGCTCGAAGACATAAGGCGGCAAACGCCGCACCCGGTGAAAATCGCTCATCGCAGCTGCTGGCCTTCGGTCAAATCCCAATTCGTCGATCCCATGCGCCGACGCCGCTCTGTAGCATCGGAAACCCGAAGGCGGCAAACGGGGTATCAACTATTGCTGAGCGCTGGGCGCCTTGGGCTTCGACTTTCTTTGCGCCGCCTGCTGCTCCGCCATCGCCTTGGCGGCGGGCGCAAAGCCCTCTCGCAGCGCGTCGTGCCGCTTCTGCACCCCGTCGAGGTCGGCTTTGACCGCCTTGAGATCGTCGCTTTTCAAGGCCGGCCTCGCCGGCTCGGGCGGCGGCCGGAACACAGGGATATAGTCGGGGTCGGCGCCAGGCCGTGTCTTGTCGACGAAATCAGCCGGCGGCGCGACGTCGGTCGCGAACCCAAACACCTTGAACGCCTGTTTCAGGATGCTGTCCTGCTGCTGCGCATAAACATCCGAACCGGAAGCGAAAAGCGCGGCAAGGGCGAGGAGCCCGGCCAATGCGGCCCTGCCGACGCCGGGTCCGGCGCGTCGGCACAAATCATGCAAAACATTTTTCTGTCCGAAAAGTGGTGTTGGCTTCGCGAACAGGTACTGACCTATTATGACCAAAGCGGGACTAAGCCTCCCGCCCGACTCAACAGGAAACGCTCGTTATGGCCAAGACCCCAAGCCAGCCAAGGGCGCGCGGCAAGTCCAAGCCGGCCAAGGCCGCGGCCGCAAGATCCGTCGCCAGCCGCGCCAAGCGACAGCGCCAGGCGACGGGGCTGCCCCGCAGCCAAACCGTCTCGTACGAAAACCGCCGGCGGCGAACCGAGCCGCCGGCCTCCAAGACCGCCGCCGCCAAAGCCCAGGTCTCGGCGCCTGCTCCGAAAGTAAAGTCGTCGGCTCCGAAGCGGCGCGAGCCGAGCGGCGACGCCGATCGAAGTCCGGATCGCCCCGCTCCCGCGGAGCCCATCCTTGACGGCCCCCGCCGCGTCGCCAGAACCCACGAAGGACGTGCGCCGCCGCCCCCTGACGAGGGGGCCGCCACGAGCGGCCAATAGCCTGCCCCCGACGTGGAAGCGCTCGCGCACAACATGGGCAGGCTCGAGCAGGGCGGCAAGGCGCTGGCCGCATATATCACTCCGGGCAGAGCGGCGAGATCAAGACCAAGCTCGCCGACGATAGCGGCGAAATGGCCGCTCCATCGGCCGGGTCGGTCAGTACTACATGGCCGACCCCGCGGGCGTTCGCGGCGCAAACCGCGCTATCCATGCAGTTCGTCGATCTCTGGGCCTCGACCCTGCAGCGCTTCCAAGGCGCGCCGGCGCCGCCGATCGCCGCGCCCGACGCCAGGACAAGCGGTTCGCCGACGCGGCGTGGCGTGACAATCCCTATTTCGATTTGATCAAGCAGGCCTATGTGCTGACGACGCGCTGGGCGGACGATCTCGTCAAGCGGGCCGACGAGATGGATCCGCACGATCGCGACAAGGCGCAGTTCTATCTGCGGCAGGTCACTGCGGCGCTCTCGCCCTCGAACTTCGTCGACCAATCCGGAGCTCCTGCGCATGACGCTCGCGGAGAGCGGCGAAAATCTCGTGCGCGGACTTGAAGATGCTGGCCGAGGACATCCAGGCCGGCAAGGGCAACCTGCGCATCCGCCAGGTCGGACGCGCGCGCCTTCAAGCTCGGCGTCAACATGGCCACCACGCCCGGCAAGGTGATCTTCCGCAACGAACTGATCGAGCTCATCCAGTACGAATCGCCGACGCCGCAGGTCTACAAGCGCCCACTCCTGATCGTGCCGCCCTGGATCAACAAGTTCTACATCCTCGACCTCAATCCGGAGAAATCGTTCATTCGCTGGGCGGTCGCGCAGGGCTGACCGTGTTCGTCATTTCCTGGGTCAACCCGGACGAGCGCCTCGCCGACAAAGGGTTCGAAGCTATATGCGCGAGGGCGTTCTGACCGCCCTCGATTGCATCGAACAGGCGACCGGCGAGCGCGAAGTCACCGCGATCGGCTATTGCGTCGGCGGAACGCTGCTCGCCGCGACCCTCGCCTATATGGCTGCTGTCGGCGACAACCGCGTCACCAGCGCGACCTTCTTCGCCACCCAGATCGACTTCGCCGACCCCGGCGATCTCAAGGTGTTCGTCGACGCAGAGCAATTGAAGGCGGTCGAGGAGCAAATGGCCGAGCACGGCTATCTGGAAGGCTCGGCGATGGCCAACGCCTTCAACATGCTGAGGCCGAACGACCTCATCTGGTCCTATTACGTCAACAATTATCTCAAGGGCAAAGAGCCGATGCCGTTCGACCTGCTGGTCTGGAATTCGGACTCGACCCGCATGCCCGCCGCCAACCACAAGTTTTATCTGCGCCACTGCTATTTGCAGAACGATCTGTCGAACGGGCGAATGGAGCTGAGCGGCAGGACGCTCGACCTGAAGAAAGTGACGATTCCGGTCTACGAATTGGCGACGAAGGAAGACCACATCGCCCCTGCCCGCTCGGCGTTCACCGGGGCCAAATCTTCGGCGGTCCGGTGCGCTACGTGATGGCGGGGTCGGGTCATATCGCCGGCGTCGTCAACCCGCCTGCAAGCCGAAATACCAGTACTGGTCGGACGGGCCGCCGAAGGCAAGTTCGACGATTGGGTCGCAAGGCCAAGGAGACGCCGGGCTCCTGGTGGCCCGACTGGCTCGCCTGGCTGACCGCGCAGGCGCCGGAGAAAGTCCCGGCCCGCAAGCCCGGCGACGGCAAGCTCAAACCATTAGGCGACGCGCCGGGGGACTATGTGCGCGTGAAGGCGTAGCCGTTCGGCGGGCGCGGATATACGTCGTTCGCCGGACCGCGAGCGCGGAGAACGGGGCTGGGGGAATAAGCGATGCTTTACGGACTTGCGCTCTTGGCCGGCATCGTGGCCGGTTCGCGCGTTTTCACGGCATCGCCGCCGTCAGCTGGGCGGCGAGGTTGGGCGCTCTCAATCTCGACGGCTCCTGGCTCGCGTTCATGGGCTATTCCTGGACGCCCTGGATCTTCACGCTGCTGGCGATTGTCGAATTGGTCACGGACCAGCTGCCCTCGACGCCGAGCCGAAAAGTCCCGATGCAGTTCGGCGCCCGCATCGTCGGCGGCGCCCTGTCGGCGCGACGATCGGCGCGTCCGCCGGCTCCTGGATCATCGGCCTTATCGCCGGCGTGATCGGCGCGGTGATCGGAACCTACGGCGGCGCTGAAATTCGTCGCTCCGCTGGCGAAGGCGTTCGGGCGCGACACGCCCGCCGCATTCATCGAGGACGCCGGCGCGATCGTCCTTGGGCTCATCATCATCTGGGCGCTGCGATGAGCCGCCATTTCGACGCGATCGTGATCGGCGCCGGCCAGGCTGGACCGCCGATGGTCGGCCGGCTTGCGGCGGCGGCCAGAAGGTCGCGCTGATCGAGCGCGATCTGATCGGCGGGACTTGCGTCAACACCGGCTGCACGCCGACCAAGGCGCTGGTCGCGAGCGCCTATGCGGCTCATCTCGCGCGGCGCGCCACGGATTTCGGCGTGAAGGTCGGGCCGGTCGGCATTGATTTCGCCGCCGTCATGGCGCGCAAAAACGAGTGGTCGGCAATTCCCGCTCGCATCTCACGGCCTGGCTGGAAGGCATGGCGAATTGCACCGTCATCCGCGGCCACGCCCGCTTCCTTCCGCCCACGACGGTTCGGGTCGGCGACGAGGTGCTCGAGGCGGAACGCTTTTTCATCAACGTCGGCGGCCGGGCGGTCCTTCCCGACTTTCCCGGTCGCGATCAGGTGAGGACGCTGACCAACACGACGCTGCTTGAACTCGATGGCCTGCCCCGGCGCCTCGTCGTCGTTGGCGGGAGCTATGTCGGGCTCGAGTTCGCGCAGATTTTTCGGCGGTTGGGGCGGAAGTCACGGTGGTGGAAAAGGCGCCGCGCCTCGTGTCGCGCGAGGACGAAGAAGTCTCGGACGCGATCCGCGAGATCCTCGAGGCGGAGGGCATCGAGATCCGGCTCGAATCCGAGTGCATCCGGTTCGAACCGCGCGGCGCCGAGATCGCGGTCGGCGTCAATTGCATGTCCGGCGAGCCCGAGGTTCTGGGCTCGCATGTGCTGCTCGCGGTCGGGCGCCGCCCCAACACCGACGATCTCGGGCTCGAGGCCGCGGGCGTGAAGGTCGACGCGTACGGCTATGTCGTTGTCGACGAATCCTTGAAGACCAGCGTCCCCCACATCTGGGCGCTCGGCGATTGCAACGGCCGCGGCGCTTTCACCCACACCTCGTACAATGATTTCGAGATCGCCGCGGCGAACCTGCTCGACGGCGCCGCGCGCAAAGTGAGCGACCGCATTCCCGTTTACGCGCTCTATGTCGATCCGCCGCTCGGCCGGGTCGGCATGACCGAGGCCGAAGCCCGGGCCAAAGGGCATAAGGTCCGGATCGGCCGCCGGCCAATGACCCGCGTCGGCCGCGCGGTCGAGAAGGGCGAAACGAAAGGGTTCATGAAAGTCGTGGTCGACCGCGACACCGACGCGATCCTCGGCGCAGCAATTCTCGGCGTCGGAGGCGACGAGGCCGTCCATGGCGTGATCGAAGCAATGGCCGCGGCCGTGACCGCTTCCGCCTACACCCGCGTCGTGGCGATCCATCCCACGGTCTCCGAACTTGTGCCCACGACGTTCGGCGAACTTTCGCCGTGAATGCGCTTTGCCGTAGACGGATCGAGGAGCAATGACTTTCGTCCGGGCTTTCTGTGCTAGGCTGGTTCAAAATTGTCAGAGGGAGAACGGACATTGGCCGAAGCGTCCCGACCGCCTCCGCGCAATCCTGTTGGATCGCTCGTCATCATCGCCGCCGTGGTCGCGGTGGTCGCCGCGGCCTTCGCCTATACGGCCGGATGGTTCTCGCCGGAGCGCCTGACGCCGCAGAAGCTCGTTGACGGCTTCGATCTGCGATCGCCCCCTCCGCTCGGCCACCGGCGCAATCACGCCAAGGGAATTTGCTTCACAGGCGTATTCGAGGCGAACGGCGCCGGATCCGAGCTGTCGCGCGCTCAGGTCTTCGCCAAAGGTCAGTATCCCGTCATCGGGCGCTTCAATCTCGGCACGCCGAACCCGAACGCCGATGACTCCAAGGAGCGCGTGCGGGGCTTGGGGGTCATGATCTCGACGCCGGACGGCCAGGAATGGCGCATGGCGATGATCGACCCGCCGTTCTTCCCCGTCGCAACGGTCGAGGCTTTCCACGAGCTCCAAATCGCCTCCGCAAGCAAGGAGCCTGACGCGATGGCGAAGTTCGCCGGCGCCCATCCCGAGATCGCGGCCTTCGGCGGCTGGGCGAAGAGCGCGCCCTGGACCGGCAGTTACGCCGAGGAGCCTTACAACAGCCTCAACAGCTTCATCTTCACCGACGGTTCCGGAAACGACCACGCGGTGCGCTGGTCGCTGACGCCGGCGGCGCAGCCCGTCCCGGTCCCGCCCGAGGAGCTCGCGAAGCGCGGGCCGAACTTCCTCGAAACCGAGATCACGGATCGCATCAAGAAAGGTCCGGCGCGTTGGACGATGAAGGTCACCGTCGCCAACGCGGGAGATCAGACCTCGGACCCGAGCAAGGCGTGGCCGCAAGACCGCCGCAGCGTCGAGGTCGGCACGCTCACGGTTCAACAGATCGAAGCCGAGGCGGACGGCCCTTGCCGCGACATCAATTTCGATCCGACCGTCCTGCCGAACGGCATACGGACATCGGACGATCCGTTCCCCGCAGCCCGCTCGTCGGCCTACAGGGTCTCCTACGACCGCCGCACGGCGGAGGAGAAAGACTATCCGCGAACCGCCACGGGAGCCGCCCAATGACGAACGTTCAGCGGATCCGCCCGATCAGGATCATTCACCGCTTCAACCCCCTGCAGCGAACGCTGCACTGGGTCATGGCCGTCTGCATTCTGGCCATGCTGTTCATCGGCGTCGGCATGGCGTCGACCGTGGCGTCGGAATATCTGACGCTCGTGAACATTCATAAACCCCTTGGGATCTGATCCTGATCCTCGCGCTGATCCGCCTCGCCGTGCGTTTGCGCTACGGCGCGCCGCCCCTGCCGCTCGATCTGCCCGAACCCATGAAGCTTGCGGCCTATCTCTCGCATTATGCGCTTTACGCGCTCATGATCGCGATGCCGCTGATCGGCTGGGCGATGCTGTCGGCCGCGGACTATCCGGTCACATTGTGGCCGAGCCTCTGGCTGCCGCAGATCGTGCCGCAAAGCGCGAGCCTGCATACGCTGCTCTGGAACGCGCATTTCTATCTCGCCTTCCTGTTCTTCGCGATCATCCTGATGCATCTCGCCGCGGCTTTGTTCCACGCGCTGATCCGGCGCGACGGCGTTTTCGATGCGATGGGGCCGAGGTTGACGCATGACGAAGTCGCGCCGGCGGAATGATTTGGGTCGATGCGGCCAATTGTAGGCGCGGTCGTTGACCGCGCCGCCGCGATCAACGATCGCGGCTACAGTCCCGCCCCGCCCTTGACCGAAATACCAACTGGTTGGTATGCTGAGGCATGACCGAATCTCGCTACCGATGGGTGATCGTCGCCGCTGGCGGCCTTTTGGGCTGCGTCGCGATCGGATCGATGTTCTCGCTGCCCGTTCTGCTGCAGCCCATTGCCCGGGACACCGGCTGGTCGGTGACCGGCGTGTCGAGCGCCATGACCATCGCATTTCTCGCCATGGCGTTCGGCAGCATCGCCTGGGGCGGCCTTTCCGATCGGTTCGGTCCGCGCGCGATCGTCATGACCGGCGCGATCAGCCTGGCGGTCAGCCTGGCTCTGGCGTCGCAAGCCACGTCGCTTCTCGCGTTCCAGCTCGATTTTCGGGCTGCTCGTGGGCGCAAGCGCGGCGGCGATCTTCGCGCCAATGATGGCCTGCGTCACCGGCTGGTTCGACACGCATCGCAGCCTTGCGGTGTCGCTCGTCTCGGCGGGCATGGGCATGGCGCCGATGACCATGGCGCCCTTGGCCGCATGGCTCGTTTCAACCCTGAGCTGGCGAACCACGCTCGAGATCCTCGCTGTTATCGCCGCTCTCCTCATGATCCCGGCGGCGCTTCTGGTGCGCAGGCCGCCGGCGCTTCTCGGCGCCACCGCCGCGTCGGAAGGCGAGCCGCAATCCGGCATGTCCGTCGGCGAGGCGTTGCGGTCGCCGCAATTCGTCGTGCTCGTGCTCACCAACTTCTTTTGCTGCGCCACCCATTCCGGGCCGATCTTTCATACGGTGAGCTACGCGCAGACCTGCGGGATTCCGCTCGTCGCCGCGGTCTCGATCTACAGCGTCGAGGGCCTTGCCGGCATGGGCGGGCGGATCGGCTTCGGCCTGCTTGGCGACCGGTTCGGCGCCAAGCGCGTTCTGGTCCTCGGCCTGCTCGCCCAGGCGTTCGGCGCGCTGGCCTATGTCTTCGCCCGGGATTTAAGCGAGTTCTATACCGTCGCGGCGATCTTCGGCTTCATCTATGCGGGCGTCATGCCGCTCTACGCGGTTCTCGCGCGCGAAAATTTCCCGCTCCGGATGATGGGAACTGTCATCGGCGGCACGGCGATGGCCGGAAGCCTCGGCATGGCGCTGGGACCGCTGGCCGGAGGGCTCATCTACGATGCGCTCGCCAGCTACACATGGCTCTATGTCGGCTCCTGGGCGATGGGGATCGGCGCCTTCCTGATCGCCTTGACCTTCAGGCCGACCCGCCAAGCGGAGCTGGCCCTCGCGCCCGCCTGACCGCCGCCACACTCTGTCTCGCCCATCGCTATGCTTGCGACGGCCTTCTGAAACGCCGACACATTTTGGCGTGCCTCAGCGCTCTCATCCTCTCTTTTCAAAACCAGGGAGCCCGCCAATTCGCTCCGCGAGAAAATCGACCAGGAGCCGAACCCGCGCGACAGCCGAGCGCTCCGGGACGATCAGCATGTTCAGCGGAACGGGCGGCGGAGCATAGTCGGGGAGGATCGTTTCGAGGCGGCCTTCCGCGAGCAGGTCGTCCACCAGCCAGACATGGGCGGGGCCAAAGCCGCGACCCGCCGCGAAGGCTTCGCGCGCCGCAAGCCCGTGATCGACCCGCAATCGTCCGCCGAACGGCTCGACATGACGCTTGCCGTCCGGTCGTTCCAGCGCGAGCAATTCGCTCCCCGCGATATTCGACATGCGGACGCCTTCAAGTTTCCGCAACTCGTGAGGCGCCGTCGGCCGTCCATGCTTCGCCAGATAATCGGGGGAGGCGACGAGGATGCGCCGACTCAGGCCGAGCGCCCGTCCTTTCATGGAACTGTCGGCAAGCGGACCGAGGCGCAGCGCAATATCCATGCCCTCGCGAACGAGATCGATGCGCTCGTCGGTCAGGCTGAGGTCGACCGCGATGTCCGGATGGAGATCCTGAAACGCAAAGATCAAGCGGCTGACGTGGCGAACGCCGAGCGCCGCCGTGCAGGATATGCGAACCGTCCCGGCCGAGGCGCCGCGCGCGCTCCGCGCTTCATCGCCCGCCTGCTCAATCAGGCGCATGATCTGCGATGACATTGGCGTAATAGCGGCCGCCTTCTTCGGTCAGCGTAACGCGGCGCGTCGTGCGGCTCAAGAGCGCCACGCCCAGGGCTTCCTCGAGCTCGCGCAAATGCCGCGTCACGCTCGACTGGCCGACATTGAGTTCGCGCGCGACCGCCGACAGGTTCCCTCGCTCGGCAATGCGGACAAAGGTGCGGATGCGGTCGAACGTGACGCCAGACTTATCCATAAATCGGCACTATCCTATTCATAAGCGATATGTAGCGCATCAATGCACCGTGGCCTACCTGGGTGTCGACGATCCGTGAACAGGCAGGCTCACCCATGAATGTGCTCCTCGTTTTCGCGCACCCCGAACCCCAGTCCCTCGCGGCGTCGCTGCGCGATGTCGCGATCCGTGAACTGGAAGCCGAAGGCCATGAGGTGCGGCTTTCCGACCTCTACGCCATGGGCTGGAAATCGGAGGTTGGCCGGCCGGACTTCCCCTCGCTCGCTCCGGACGCGCGACTAAAGGTCGCGGCGGCTTCCGGCCAGGCGTTCGCGGCCGGGGCGCTGACCGGTGACGTCAGGGCCGAGCAGGAGAAGCTCATCTGGGCCGACGCGCTCATCCTTCAGTTTCCGCTCTGGTGGTATTCGATGCCGGCGATCCTCAAGGGGTGGGTCGACCGCGTCTATGCCTATGGCTTCGCCTATGGCGTCGGCGAGCATAGCGACAGGCATTGGGGAGATCGTTTCGGCGAAGGGATACTCGCCGGCAAGCGCGCGATGCTGATCGTGACGACGGGCGGCTGGGAAGAGCATTATTCCGCGCGGGGGATAAACGGCCCGATCGACGACCTGTTGTTCCCGATCAATCACGGAATCCTTTTCTATCCCGGCTTCGATGTCCTGCCGCCGTTTGTCGCCTACCGGGTGGACAGGCTCGACACGGCCGGGTTTGAGGCTATCGCTTCGCCGCTTCGAGGGCGCATGCGAGCGCTCACGACAACTCGTCCCATCCCCTATCGGCGGCAGAATGGCGGGGACTATCTGATCCCAAGCTGCCGTCTTCGTCCGGAATTGGGCGATCCCGGTGTCGGCTTCGGCCTTCATCTGGACGCTGCAGCGGCGCCTCGGCAGGCGGCGTATCGTCGCGATGCGTGGGCCGCGGAGGAAGAGGCGCGGTCGGATTGAGGCGCTTTCGCTCTCAGCCTTCGAACCGGTTGTTCTTCGGAAAGCCCTTTGGCGGCAAGCGGCCGGCTTCGGCGCGATTGCCGATCCATTCCTTGAGCTCGGGCCTGGCGACCGTGAACGTGCGCCCGGCCGAGTCGCGCCAGGTCAGGCCGTCGGCGATGGCGAAGACCCTGGCGTCGGAAATGCCGCCGTCCTTGTAGCGCTGAAGCCGCGTGCCTTTGCCGCGCGCCATTTCGTTGAGCTGCGCAAACGGGAACACGAGCAGCTTGCGGTTCTGCCCGATGATTGCGACGTGGTCGCCGGCGGCGGCAACGATCAGCGCCGCGCTCGCCGGCGCCGTGACGTTGAGCACCGCCCTGCCCTTGCGGGTCGAGGACAGAAGCTCGTCCTCGCCGACGATGAAGCCGTTGCCGTCGCTCGACGCGATCAGGCGCTTCACGCCGCCCATGTAAGCCCAGACGGCGACGATCGAAGCGCTCTCGTCGATGTCCGCCATGAGCCGGATCGGCTCGCCCTGCCCTCGTCCGCCGGGCAGCTTGGAAGCCTCGAGCGTGAACACCTTGCCGTCGCTCGCCAGCACCAGAATCTTCGAGGTCGTTTCGGCGAAGAACGCGGTCTTCAAGCCGTCGTCGCCCTTGAACGTGGCGGTGGAGAGATCGGCGACCTGGCCTTTCATCGCGCGGATCCAGCCCTTCTGCGAGACGACGATGGTCAGGGGCTCGCGCTCGATCATCGCTTCGGCGAGATCGGCGACGATGACATCGGGCGCGGCTTCGAAACTCGTGCGCCGCCGGCCGAGCGCGGTGTCGGGGCCGAATTTCTTTTTGACGTCGCGGATCTCGACCGCGATCATCTGCCATTGCTTCTTTTCGCTCGCGAGCAAAGCCTCGATCGTCGCTTTCTCCTTTGAAAGCTCATCCTGCTCTTTGCGCAGCGCCATTTCCTCGAGGCGACGCAGGCTTCTCAAGCGCGTATCGAGAACGTAGACGGCCTGCAGCTCGCTCAGGTCGAAGCGGACTTTCAGCGCTTCTTTCGGGTCATCGTCCTCGCGAACGATGCGGATCACCTCGTCGAGATTGAGGAAGACGATGATCATGCCGGCGAGCAGTTCGAGCCGCTTGTCGATCGCCGCCAGCCGGTGACGCGAGCGCCGCACCAGCACCGAGCGGCGATGATCGAGCCATTGCCTGAGCGCTTCGCCAAGCGAAACGACCCTGGGCGTGACGCCGTCGACCAGCACATTCATGTTGACCGAAACCCGCGCCTCGAGCTCGGTCAGCCTGAACAAGGATTCCATCAGCGTTTCGGCCTCGACCGCACGGGTGCGCGGCTCGAGCACGATGCGCACGTCCTCGGTCGATTCATCGCGGACGTCTGCGAGGAGCGGTATCTTGCGCTCGTTGAGAAGATTGGCGATCTGCTCGATCAGCCGGGACTTCTGCACTCCGTATGGAATTTCATTGACGACCGCGACCCAGCCGCCGCGCCCCGTATCCTCCTTCGTCCAGCGCGCGCGCACACGGAAAGCGCCGCGGCCGGTCCGATAGGTCTCGATGATCGCGGACCTGTCGTCGATGACCACGCCGCCGGTCGGGAAATCCGGACCCGGCACGAAAGTGGAAAGCGCCTGCGCGTCGGCCTCGGGATGGGCGATGAGATAGAGCGCGGCGTCGCAAAGTTCGGCGATGTTATGTGGCGGGATCGACGTCGCCATGCCGACCGCGATGCCCTGGGCGCCGTTGGCGAGCAGGTTCGGCACGGCCGACGGCATGACGATCGGCTCTTTGGCGTCGCCAGAATAATTGTCGCGCCAATCGACCGAGTCTTCGTCGACGCCCTCCATGATGAGGCGCGCCACATCGGTCATGCGCGCTTCGGTGTAGCGATAGGCGGCGGCGTTATCGCCGTCGATGTTGCCGAAATTGCCTTGGCCCTCGATCAGCGGATAGCGCGAGACGAAATCCTGCGCGAGGCGCACCAGCGCCTCGTAGATCGCCTGGTCGCCGTGCGGATGGAACGAGCCCATCACGTCGCCGACGATCTTCGCGCATTTCTTGAACGCAGAGCCGGGGTCGAGCCTGAGGATGTGCATGCCGTAAAGAATGCGGCGGTGGACGGGTTTCAGTCCGTCGCGAGCGTCGGGAAGCGCCCGTCCCATGATGGTGGAAAGGGCATAGGCGAGATAGCGCTCCTCCAGCGCATCGCGCAGGTTGATGTCGATCGGGACCGAAGGCGGGGCCGGAGGCGGCGGAACGGGTTTGGCCATGGGTTGCGGGTTACCCCGAGGCTTGAGTCGCGGCAAGGTCGCGAAGGGGAGATCGTGAGAAGAACCGCCGTTCGCCGCTTTGGACGCGAAGTCAGGTCACCCCTTACCCAACGTCAGGGAACATTCCCCGAACTGGTGAATTTTGATCCAACCTGCGGCTGGCGTTCGTGGAAGGACGGCAGTTGCACAGAAAACGTGCAAGTCTGTTCTGTTGCTCAGTTTGGGGGCGCCGCCTTCACCGCCGCGCCTCGAGAAAGGGGGTGTTTTGCTGTGCTTGACCTTGGCGTCGCACCCGTTCGCCACCTTGGCCGAAGCCCTGGACGAACTCCTCAAATTTGTCGTGAAGTCGCGCTTGCCAGTTGGACCGCGCCGGGAGCAGCATTACATCGCTGATTCGAGTCGGCGGCATGAGACTTGCTGCGGCGAAGTTCAGCGCGGACTTGAGTTGGAAGGAGGAAGGCTCCCAGGGATTCGGCATCGCTTGAATGAGGAACCCGAAAAGGGGACTGAGATGATCGCTCGAATCGCTGTACTATTGTTCGCCTTGTCTGCTACTGGCGTAGAGGCGCATGACTATTGGTCGGACGGGAAACCTGTTCCCGATTGGGTCAAGGCTTCATGTTGCGGACCGGCGGACGCCCATCATCTTCGTCCGGAGCAAGTGCACCGGATTTCTGATGACTATTACTCGGTCGATGGCTACGTTCGCCGGATTCCCGTCGGCCAGGCGCTGCCCAGCCAGGACGGCGATTACTGGATCTTCTACCGGGACGACGGCGCCTCTGGGCAATCCGGCGTGTACTGCTTCTTTGTGCCGATGGACTTCTGATCCCCGCAAGGGGTCTGGTAGATCCTGATTGGCTCCGGAGGCGTTCCGGCTGCGTGCTTTCCTGTGAAGCCGCCAGCCCAAGGGGATGACGCGCGGCCTCCAGGCGCCTACATAGCTGGCTCGCGGCCGGAGGTTCGCGGCCCCGGCCCGCGCGCGGCGCCGTCGCCGCCCCGCTAGCCGCGCTTAGAAAGCGCGCCTATTGGGGAGGGTCGGCGATGCCACCGATGATATCGATCGCCGCTGTCACCAAGCGTTACAGGTCGGGCCTCGTCGCCCTCGACGCGATCGATCTGGAGATCGCCAGAGGCGAGATTTTTGCTCTCCTGGGTCCGAACGGGGCCGGCAAGACGACGCTGATCGGGGTCGTCTGCGGTTCGGTGTCGATGACTTCGGGCAAAGTCCTGATCGACGGCCATGACGTGGTTCGCGATTACCGCGCCGCTCGGTCGATCGTCGGCCTCGTACCGCAGGAGATCGCGCTCGATATTTTCACCACCGTTCGCCGGGCGGCGACGTTCAGCCGCGGGCTGTTCGGCCGGCCGCCAAATCCCGCCTATATCGAACAATTGCTGCGCGACCTGTCCTTGTGGGACAAGCGCGACACCCGGATCGTTGAATTGTCGGGCGGCATGAAACGGCGGGTCATGATCGCCAAGGCGCTCGCCCACGAGCCAGAGGTGCTGTTCCTTGACGAGCCGACCGCAGGCGTCGACGTCAATCTGCGACGCGACATGTGGGCGCTGGTTCGGCGCCTGCGCAGCCAGGGCGTCACGGTCATTCTGACCACCCACTATATCGAAGAGGCCGAGGAGATGGCGGACCGGGTCGGCGTCATCAACAACGGCCGGATCATGCTGGTGGACGAGAAGGCGGCGCTCATGCGCAAGCTTGGCAAACGGCGCCTGACGCTCGCGTTGCAGAAGCCGCTGCCGACCCTGCCGACAGAGCTGGCCGGTTGGCCGCTCGAACTCGAGGACGACGGCCGTCGCCTCTCCTATCGCTTTTCCGCCGGCGCCGAGGACACCGGGGTGCCGACGCTTTTGCGTCGCCTCAACGAGATCGGCATCGACTTCAAGGATCTCGACACCAGCACGACGACGCTCGAGGACATTTTCGTTGACCTCGTGGGGCGCGCGGCGTGACCGTTTCGGCGATCAACCTCAGCGGCGTCTGGTCGATCTACCGCTCCGAAATGCAGCGCACGCAGCGCACGATTTTGCAAAGCGTCGCGACGCCCGTGATCACGACCGCGCTCTATTTTATCGTCTTCGGAGCGGCGATCGGCGGCCGCATTCGCGAAGTGAGCGGGGTCAGCTACGGAGCCTTCATCGTTCCGGGCCTCATGATGCTTTCGCTTCTCACGCAGAGCATCTCCAACGCCTCGATCGGCATCTACTTTCCCAAATTCACGGGCCAGATCTACGAGCTCCTCTCGGCGCCGATATCCGCGATCGAGGCGGTCTGCGCCTATGTTGGCGCGGCGGCGACCAAGTCGATCGCAATCGGCCTCATCATTCTTACAACCGCCGCGCTATTGGTCCCGCTGCGCATCGAGCACCCGTTCTGGATGATCGCCTTTCTCGCGCTGACCTCGATCGCGTTCAGCCTGTTCGGCTTCATCATCGGCATCTGGGCCAAAAACTTCGAGCAGCTCGCCGTGATCCCTTCGCTGGTGGTGACGCCGCTTACGTTTCTCGGCGGCGCCTTTTATTCGATCGACATGCTGCCGCCGTTCTGGCGCGCGGTCAGTCTGTTCAATCCCGTGGTCTATCTGATCAGCGGCTTTCGCTGGAGCTTCTATGGCCAGGGCGACGTCAGCGTCGGCGCGAGCCTCGGCTTCACGGCGCTGTTCATCGCGATATGCCTCGCGGTTCTGGCATGGATTTTCCGCACCGGATGGCGCCTGAAGCCGTAACGCATAACGCGTGATTGAATTGACCGAGGCGAGGCTCGCCTTCAGTATCGGTCGAACATCCCGGCATCGTTGGAGTTTCGCCATGCCTTCAGGCCTCGTCATCGTCACCGGAGGTTCGCGCGGCATCGGCGCAGCCATCTGCCGCCGTCTCGCTGCCGACGGATACGCGCTCGGCGTCAATTATGCGGTCGACGCCAAGGCGGCCGAGGCGACCGTGGCGGAGATCAAGAAGTCGGGCGGGCGGGCGCACGCCTTCCAGGCGGATGTCGCCGACCCGGCTCAGCTTCCCCGGCTGTTCGACCAGGCGACGAAGGCGCTCGGGCCGCTCGCCGGCCTCGTCAACAACGCCGGCGCAACCGGGCGCTTCGCCACGATTGACCAGCGCGAGGCCGAGGAGCTGGCGCAGCTCTTTCAGATCAATGTGATTGGACCCATCCTCGCTTGCAAGGAGGCCGTGCTTCGGCTCTCGACCAAATACGGCGGAAGCGGCGGGTCGATCGTCAATATATCGTCGATTGCGGCAAGAACCGGCGGCCTGCCGGGACTTGGACCTTATGCAGCGACGAAGGGGGCGGTCGAGAGCTTCACCAAGGCTCTCGCAACCGAGGTCGGGCCCGAGAATATCCGCGCCAACGTCGTCGCGCCCGGCTTCACCGCGACCGACATGACCCGCGACCAGATCGCCCAACCGGGCTTCCGCGAGCGGATCGAGGGGATGACGCCTTTGCGCCGCGTCGGGGCTCCCGAGGAGATCGCCGAGGCGGCAGCCTGGCTCATTTCCCCCGCGTCCGCCTTTGTCACAGGCAGCGTGGTGACGGTCTCCGGCGGGCGTTAAAGCATCGGCAGCGTTGACGATTGTTTTCACCAGCCGAGACGGCTCTGCAGTGAACTCGAACTGAGATCGAACGCCCGTGTATCCACGGGTTCCGCATCGCAACTTGCGGCGCCGACACGATGGACTTGTCGTATCATGTATGAGAACGCGCTGGCCTGATGATCATCAATCGTCCGATTTTCGTGCCGCTGGCGGTCGCGGCCGCAATCGCCTTGTCGGGCTGCAATGCCGTCAACGAACACATGGCCTACAGAGACCAGCAGCGCCGGGATTGCGCCGCGGCAGGCGCCTATTTCGAAGAGAATAAGATCGGAGCGCCTGACAACTACACGTGCAAGGGCCTACCTGGTGACCAGACGACCACTGCGGCTCCGCCGCCGACCAATTGCCATACCCAGACCGGCACGGTCAAACACGACGATGGGACAGTGGAAACCACTACCAACAAATCTGCACGTCGTTCTAACCCAGGGGCGACCCGCACTACTCCCCTCGCCGGGCCGCGGCCGCCCATTCGAGCGCGGCGTTCTCGTCAGCGTGAGCGAACTGGCGAATGCCGACGGGCGACGCCTCAAAGCTGTTGAGCGTGGCTCCGTCCATCTGTTCGGGGTCGACGACGACAGCAAGCTTGACCAGCGACTTGTGAGCGAGCGCGGAGGTCGCAAGTCCGCGCGCCAATTCCGCAAAATCGCCCCCAAAATCCGGGGCGATAATCACGACGAGGCCGGTCGCGGCCTGTCCCACAGCCGCGTTGATCGCCGCCTCGACATCCTGAGCCTCGACCGCGCCGCTCGCGCGTAACGCCACGGTCTGCGCTGGCCCGTCCTGCACTCGCTCCAACATCGGCTGCTCACTCGTCTCGCCGCTCTTCCAGCGATCAGATTTCCCGTGAAGCCCCCTTAGCAGATCAGCGGTCGTTGTCGCGAGCAAAGATGATCGGAAAGCGACCGACGTCAACTCGCCGCGCCGACGTTGCCGCCAGGCTACCCGGCGGCGAGGCGCTTGGCGAAGGTCTCCAAGTTGACCGCGCCGCGGCGGTGCGTCCCCTCGCCGATCTTGCGGACGCCGTCATGCGCTTCGACCGCGAGCAGCATGGAACGGCCGGAGACTTCAACGAACTCGGGCGCTGGCGACGACTGTGCGCCCGACCGGAGTTGGCGCGAGATGGCGCACATTGAACTTCGCCGCCGACGGTCACCCAGCCCGCGGGCAAATGCGGCGCTTCAGCCGCGAAGCCATCTCCATCGCCAGGATCATCATTGGCGTGCCGAAGACGAACGGCATGCCGTCCACATGAGCGCCAACGGTGAGTTCGCGCGTAACGACAATTTCGTGCCGGCCGGTCATGCCGGCCCGAACGTTGTCGAGCGGCTCCGCCATCTCGACTCGATCGTGGCCCGATCGTGGCCCCTATTCGAACGTCGCGCCCCAGGAGCCCCAGATGTAGATGCAAGTGAACAGGAACAGCCAGACCACGTCGACGAAATGCCAGTACCAGGCGGCGAACTGGAACCCGACGTGATGTGTTGGAGTGAACTGCCCCCTAAGCGCGCGCATGAGACAGACAAAGAGGAAAATGACGCCGATGATGACATGGGCGCCGTGGAAGCCCGTCGCCATGAAGAAGGTCGCGCCGTAGATCGAATTCTTGAAGCTGAACGGCGCGTGGATGTACTCGTAGGCTTGGGTGAACACGAACAGCACGCCAAGCGCGATGCCGATTGCAAGAAAGATATTGAACTGCCGCCGGTGTCCCTCGCGCAACTCATCATGAGCGACGTTGACCGCGGCGCTCGACGTCAGCAGCACGAACGTATTCATGAGCGGCAAGGCGAGCGGATTGATCACCTCGGTGCCCTTCGGCGGCCAGATCCCACCGCTGAAATCGAGGAGCCCGTAGGTCTGGGGGTCGGCGGGATTGAGCGAGTTCCAGAAAAAGGCCCAGAACCAGGCGACGAAGAACATCACCTCCGAAGCGATGAACAGGACCATGCCAAAGGTCAGGCCATGGCGCACGATGATGTTGTGATAGCCGCCCTGCGCCTCCGACACGACATCGCGCCACCAGCCCACCATGGTGAACAGGATGCCCGCGATGCCGATTGTCAGAAGCCCTGGGCCGACGCTCGACCCATGCATGAACAATATGAGACCAAAGGCCGAGAGAAACCCGAAGGCCGCGCCGACAAGCGGCCAAGGGCTTGGGTCGACGAGATGAAATCCCGGCCGGTCCGGAACCGCCGCGTCGGTCATAGTCTTCTCCCGTTACTGATCATCCCGCGGGACCCCCGCGATCGGCCGAGCGGCCGGCCGTCGGCTTCTCGGCCGGCGGTGCGAACATCGTATAGGACAGCGTAATCGAATCGACCCTGGCCATCGATGGGTCCTTCTCGAGGGCCGGATCGAGGAAGAACACCACCGGCCACTCGGCGCTTTCGTGCGGGCCGAGATGCTGCGTCGTGAAGCAGAAGCAGGCGATCTTGTCGAAATATCCCCCGGAGACTTCCGGCATGACGTTGAAAGTCGCGTGACCCTCTGTTGGCATGTCGCTGAGATTCTGCGCACGGAAATACACCGTGACGGTTTTCCCTGTGCGGACCCGGATCAACTCGACTTCTGGCTCGAGCCGCCAGTTCAAACCGGGCGCAACGTTCGAGTCGAACCCCACGCGCAGAATCCGGTGACCCTCGGCGTCAATATTGGTTTTCACATGTTGCGGCGTGCCTTCATAGCCGGTCGCCCGGCAGAAGGCGGAGTAGAAGGGCGCCGCGGCGTAGGTGAGGCCGATCATGCCCACCGCCATCGCGATACCGCCCACGCCAATCAGGCGATTGTTGCGCCCCGTACGACCGCCGACAGACAATGTGCGGCCGTCGTGATCCCCGGAAGCGTTCACGCCGCGCTCCCATGCCCCACAATGGCTGGCGCATGGTCGTGTTCGTCGCCAAGAATGTGCGGCGGCGTCTCCCACGTGTGGAACGGCGGCGGAGACGGCAGCTGCCACTCGAGCGTCGTGGCCCCGGGTCCCCATGGATTGCCGCCGGCAATCCGCTTGACCTTGAACGCATCATAAAGGACGTAGACGAATATGAGGGTGCCCGCGCCACCGATAAATGCGCCGATCGACGACACCATGTTCCAGAAAGCATAAGCGTCCGTGTAGTCGACGACCCGCCGGGGCATTCCCTGGAAGCCAAGGAAATGCTGGGGAAAAAAGGCGAGGTTGATGCCGACGAAGGACACCCAGAAGTGCCATTTCGCCAGCCTCTCGTCATACATGTAGCCGGTCATCTTCGGGAACCAGTAGTAGAAGCCGGCGAAGATCGAAAACACCGCCCCGAGCGACATCACGTAATGAAAATGCGCAACGACGTAGTAGGTGTCGTGCAGATAGCGGTCGATCGCCGCGTTGGCGAGCACGACGCCGGTGACGCCGCCGACGGTGAAGACGAAGACGAAGCCGATCGCCCACAGCATCGGCGGCCTGAGCGAAATCGAGCCGCCCCACATCGTCGCCAGCCAGGAGAACACCTTCACCCCCGTCGGCACCGCGATCACCATGGTGGCGAAGACGAAATAGCGCTGGGCGTTAAGCGACATGCCGGTTGTGAACATGTGGTGGGCCCAGACGGCGAAGCCGAGGAAGGCGATGGCCATCATCGCGTAGACCATGCCGACATAACCGAAGATGGGCTTTTTCGAGAACGTCGCCACGACCTGGCTGACCATGCCGAAGCCCGGGATGATGAGGATGTAGACCTCGGGATGGGCGAAGAACCAGAACAGGTGCTGGAACAGGATCGGATCGCCGCCGCCGGCCGGATCGAAGAAGGTGGTGTGGAAATTGCGGTCCGTCAGCAGCATGGTCAGCGCGCCGGCGAGAACCGGCAGCGCCAGCAGGAGCAAGAAGGCGGTGAACAGCACCGACCACGGGAACAGCGGCATGCGGAACATGGTCATGCCCGGCGCGCGCATGTTGAAGATCGTGGCGATGAAATTGATCGAGCCTAGAATCGAAGATGCGCCGGCGAGATGCATCGACAAAATGACGAAGTCGGCGGCCGGACCCGGCGTTCCCACGTCGCCGGACATCGGCGGATAAAGCACCCAGCCGCCGCCGAAGCCCCTCATGCCCGGCGAGCCTTCGGCAAACAGGGAGCACATGAGCAACAAGAACGACGCCACCAGAAGCCAGAACGACATGTTGTTCAGTCTGGGAAACGCCATATCCGGCGCGCCGATCATGAGCGGCACCATCCAGTTGCCGAAGCCGCCCATCATCGCCGGCATGACCATGAAGAAGATCATGATGATGGCATGACTGCTGAAGAACACGTTGTACATATTCTTGGCCGCATCAGCCGAGCCATCACCGGTCATGATCGCGGAAATCCAGGGGAAAACCTGCACGCCCGGCGACATGAGTTCGGCGCGGATCAGGATCGAAAGCAGCGTTCCGATCAGGCCGGCAATAATGGCGAAGACGAGATAAAGCGTCCCAATGTCCTTGTGGTTGGTGGAATAGAGATACCGCCGCCACCCAGTCGGGATGTGGTGCTCGTGCTCATGATGAGCATCGACGTCGTGATGAGAGAAGTCGGTGACGGACGCCATGTTTTTAACGACTCCGGTGATGCATGATCGGCAGGCTCATGAACAGCGCCGACTAGGGTTGGAACCGCGGCGCGACCGCGACGTCGACTTGGTCCGAAACCGCGAATTGTTTCTTCGCTTGGACAAGCCAGGCTTCATAATCCGGCTGACTCACGACGCGGACGTTGATCGGCATGAAGGCGTGATCGATACCACAGATATTCGAGCATTGTCCGTAGAACATGCCCTCGCGCTCCGCCTTGAACCAGGACTTGTTCAGCCGGCCGGGGATTGCGTCGATCTTAACACCAAAAGACGGGACCGAAAAAGAGTGAATGACGTCCTGCGAGACCACGTCAAGTTCGACCACCTTCCCGACCGGAACGACCAACTCATGGTCGGCCGTGATGACGTTCGGCTGGCCAGGCTTCAGGTCCTTGTCCTCGACATAGAGCGAGTCGAACGAAAAGCCGCCCGCGGACTTCGGGTAGCCGTAGTTCCAATGCCATTGCGAGGCTGTGACCTTGATCGTCAAGTCCGGCGCGGGGATGATGAGTTGTTCCGAGAGCAGCCGGAACGAGGGCACGGCTATGATGACCAGAATAAGCGCTGGCGCCACCGTCCAGGCAAATTCGAGCACGGCGTTGTGCGTCCGGCGGGAGGGCACGGGGTTCGCGGTCTCGTTGAAACGCCACACGATATAGACGATGAGCGCCAGCACAAGCAGCGAGATGCCAATGATCACCGGAAGCAGGATCGAGTTGTGAAACCAGAACATGCCGTCGGCAATTTCCGAGTTTGCGGGCAGAAACCCGATTTCACCCGATCTAGGACCGCCAAAAACTTGCGCCTCTGCCACCGGCGCGGCAAGCCCAGCCGACAGCGCCGCGAGGGTCACCTTGATCGCGTTTGAGCGTACGCGCATACCGACCTGTCTCCTTCAGTCTCACTCATGTCGTTAGCGCAAACGATCGCAACGCGCCACGCCCCTCAATTCCAGCGCGACGCGACCATAGACGGCGCGGCAACTCGTTGACAAATGAAAAATTCTTTTCACCCGCTTCAACGCAAAGCCGACTGTGACGGCGCCGCGTTTCGTGATTTCATCTTTTTAGTTCTACCGAGGCCCATCGACCCATTGGGTCGGCGATTGCGACATTTTGTGCTTGGCGGACCGCCCCGGCGCCCGCAATATACCGTCTGCCTCCTCACCCGACGCATCGCGCTCGACGCGACGCCTTAAGGAGACGCGTCATGGCGGATGACAGCCACCAACAGTCGTCACGAACGCTTTCGCTGACGCTTGCCGCTTTGGCGGCCGTCGGCTGGCTGGCTGCTGGCTTCATTTGGTGGCAAGGCGGGCAAACACAGGCGTTTTTGACGGAGCAGTTGGCCGCCTCCGAACGGGCGCGCAAATCCCTGGCCTCGGACTTGCAGAACCTGGAGAAGACGGCCGGCGGCGCCGCTGACCTGAAAAGGCAGGCGGCCGACGCCGAGAAGGCGCTGTCGGACGCCTCGACCGCAAGGGCTTCAGCGCAGAACGAGCTCGCCGACCTGACCAAGCAGATCGGCGACGCCAGGCTGGCCATTTCCGGGGCCCAGGAAGAAGCGAGCGCCAGGACGCGCGATCTACAAGCCGTCGACGCGCGTTTCAAGGACGAAAGCGACCACGTGGCGGCTCTGCAAAGCCAGGACCAGTCCCTCTCGGCTGAGCTGACCCGGCTGCAAGGCGACGCCGACGCCGCACGCAAGGCTCTTGCCGAAGCTCAGACGCAGACAGCTTCCGCGCAGAAGGAGTTCGAAGCCTTGCAAGGCCAGATCAACGCGGCGACCGCCGAGCTTAACGCTCTTCAGGCGCAAGTTCGTGGGGCGAAGTCAGACACGGGCTCGACCCCAAATCCATGACAAGACAGTCCATCCCGAGAGTTGACGAAGCCCAGGGGAGATTGTGCGGCGCGGCGCCGCGTGTTTAAACAGAGAACCGATCGGCGGATTCAGGCCGCGCAGGAAACTGACACAGGCGGAGGGGCTTCATGGACCAGCTGGTCACCACGGACAAACCCGCGCAGCAGCAAGCCGAGATGCGGCCCTATTCCGTGGCGGAGCTCAAGGCGGCGGTCCTGGCGAAACTGACTTACACCGTCGGTAAAACGCCGGGAGTCGCCACGCCGCGCGATTGGTTTCTGGCGGTCACGTTCGCCACCCGCGACATCATCGTCGGCCGTTGGCTGGAATCGCTGAACGGCGTCTACGTCGATGGGCGCAAGCGCGTCTATTATCTCTCGCTCGAATTTCTGATCGGGCGCCTGTTGTTCGACGCGCTGACCAATCTAGGCGTCGCCCAACCCATGGCGGAAGCGCTCGACGAACTCGGCGTCAATCTGACGGACTTGCGCAAGATCGAGCCCGACGCGGCGCTCGGCAATGGCGGCCTTGGCCGCCTCGCGGCGTGTTTCATGGACAGCATGGCGACATTGTCGATCGCCGCGCACGGCTACGGCATCCGCTACGACAACGGCCTGTTTCGCCAGATCATCCGCGGCGGCTGGCAGCAGGAGACGCCGGAGGACTGGCTCGTCAACGGCAATCCGTGGGAGTTCGTCCGGCCCGAATACAATTACGCGATCGGGTTCGGCGGCTGGGTCGAAATGGTCGAAAATGACGAGCGCACCAGCCACGTCTGGCATCCGGCTGAGACGGTGGAAGCGGTCGCCTACGATACGCCGATCGTCGGCTGGCGCGGCCGGCATGTGAACACGCTGCGGCTGTGGTCGGCGCGGGCGACGGACCCGTTGAAGCTCGAGGCTTTCAACGCCGGAGACTATGTCGGCGCGTTTTCCGAGAGGGTCCGGGCCGAGGCGATCTCCAAGGTTCTCTACCCCAGCGACGCAACTCCGGCCGGCCAGGAATTGCGGCTCCGGCAGGAATATTTCTTCACGTCGGCTTCGCTGCTCGATCTCACTCGCCGCCATATGAAGCAGTGGGGCGACGTGCGCACCCTCGGCGAGCACGCAGCCGTCCAGCTCAACGATACGCATCCGGCGATCGGCATCTCGGAACTCATGCGCATTCTCGTCGACCTGAACAAGGTCGAATGGGACGAGGCCTGGTCGATCACCCAGGCGACATTCTCCTACACCAACCATACCCTGCTGCCCGAGGCGCTCGAAACCTGGCCGGTGCCGCTGATGGAGCGCGTGCTGCCGCGCCACATGCAGATCATCTACCTCATCAATGCCGCGCATCTCGACAGCGCGCGACGGCGCGGATTCGTCGATGCGGCCATGCTCGCCGGCATCTCGCTGATCGACGAACATGCCGGGCGCAGGGTGAGAATGGGAAATCTCGCCTTTATCGGTTCGCACAAGATCAACGGCGTTTCGGCGCTGCACACCGACTTGATGCGCAAGACCGTGTTCCACTCGCTCAATTCGGTCTATCCCGGCCGCATCACCAACAAGACCAACGGCATCACGTTTCGCCGCTGGCTCATGGAGTGCAATCCGGACCTGGCCGACATCATTCGCTCGGCTCTCGGGGAGCGCGGGCTCGACGACTATAATGTGCTGAAGGGCCTCGCCGCTCATGCGGACGATTCTTCGCTGCAGGAGCGCGTGGCTCAAGCGCGCCGCAAGCGCAAGGCGGCGCTTGCACGCGTCATCACCGAGCAGCTCAACCTGCGTGTCGACCCGGAGGCGATGTTCGACGTGCAGGTCAAGCGCATCCACGAATACAAACGTCAGCTGCTCAACCTGCTTGAAACGGTTGCGCGCTACAATGCGATTCGTGCGAACCCGACCGCCGAGTTCGCGCCTCGGGTCAAGATCTTCTCTGGTAAAGCCGCCGCGAGCTATGCGCAGGCCAAGCTGATCATCAAGCTCGCCGTCGACATCGCGAAGGTCGTCAATTCGGACCCGACCGTGCGTGGCCTTCTGAAAGTCGTGTTCCTGCCTAACTACAACGTTTCGCTGGCCGAGATCATCATGCCCGCCGCCGACCTGTCGGAGCAGATCTCGACCGCCGGCATGGAAGCCTCCGGCACCGGCAATATGAAGATGGCGCTCAACGGCGCCCTGACGGTCGGCACGCTCGACGGCGCCAATGTCGAGATGCGCGATCTGGTCGGCGACGACAACATCTTTATCTTCGGCCTGACCGCGGCGGAGGTCGCGAGCGCGCGCGCCCGCGGCATCGATTCGACCGAACACATCGCCGCCTCGCCGATCCTGGGCGAAGCGCTCGACGAGATCGCTTCCGGCGTATTCTCGACCGACGATTCCGGGCGTTATCGCGGCCTCGTCGATACGCTCACCCATCACGACTATTTCATGCTCTGCGCCGACTTCGACGCCTATTGGGCGGCGCAGATGAAAATCGACGAAGCTTGGCGCGACCGGAACCGATGGATGCGCTCGAGCGTTCTGAACACGGCCAATGTCGGCTGGTTCTCCTCCGATCGAACGATTGGCGAATATGCAACGGAAATCTGGAGTGCTCCCTTCGTGCCGATAAGCTGAGCCAAAATTCATGGAGACAGTCGTGGGGGAGGACTGGAAAGCGCGGGAGCAAGACCTCGACGCGATTTCTGCCGCGCGCAATTCTGATCCTTTCGCGGTGCTCGGGCCGCATCAGACCTCCGCGGGATGGGTGATCAGGGTCTTTGCGCCTGAAGCGATTTCCGTGCGCGCACTCACCCGTGGCGGCAAACTGATCGCCGAGCTGCCGCGGCGGAAGGACGACATTTTCGAGGCGCTCATCCCGTCACTCAAGGAGCGCCCGAGCTATCGGGTCGAGGTCACAACGGCGCATGGGTCCTATTCGTACATGGACTCTTATGCGTTCGGCCCGGCGTTGGGTCCGCTCGACGACTATCTGGTGCGGGAGGGCACGCATCGCCAGCTCTACCGTCGGCTTGGCGGCCAGCTGATCCGTCACGAGGGCGTCGACGGGGTTCTGTTTGCGGTCTGGGCGCCCAACGCGACACGTGTTTCCATCGTCGGCGACTTCAATCGATGGGACGGGCGGCGCTGTCAGATGCGTCGGCGCTTCGACAGCGGTCTCTGGGAGATCTTCGTTCCGGAATTGACGGTCGGAGCGGTTTATAAGTTCGAGCTTTTGGACCCGGCCGGGTCGCTGTTGCCGCTCAAAGCGGACCCGTTCGGCTTCGAGGCTGAGCTGAGGCCCTCGACCGCTTCCGTTGTCGCCGATAGCGCCGACTTCACCTGGACCGACGCCGAGTACATGGCGAAGCGTGGCGACGGCGAGCCCCGGCGAAAGCCGATGACAATTTACGAAGTGCATCTCGGCTCCTGGCGCCGTGGCGAGGACGGACGGTTCCTGACCTACGACGAGTTGGCCGAGCAACTGATCCCTTACGTCGCGGACATGGGTTACACCCATCTCGAGCTTCTACCGATCAGCGAGCATCCGCTCGACGAATCCTGGGGCTACCAGCCGATCGGCCTCTTTGCCCCGACCCGGCGCTTCGGCGATCCGGCCGCCTTCGCGCGCTTCGTAGATCGAGCCCACGCCGCGGGCCTGGGCGTCATCCTCGACTGGGTGCCGGCGCATTTTCCGACCGATCAACAAGGACTGGCGCGTTTCGACGGCACCGCGCTCTACGAACACGCCGATCCGCGCAAGGGCTTCCAACCGGACTGGAACACCGCAATCTATAACTTCGGCCGCACCGAGGTCGCCAACTTTCTCTATTGCAACGCCCTCTACTGGGTCGATCGCTTCCACATCGACGGGCTGCGCGTCGACGCTGTCGCCTCGATGCTTTACCTCGACTACTCCCGCAAAGAGGGCGAATGGCTGCCGAACGCGGACGGAAGCAAGGAAAACCGCGAAGCGATCGCCTTCCTGCGCCGCGCCAACGAGCTCGTCTACGGCGGCTTTCCAGGGGCGATCACCATCGCCGAAGAATCGACCGCCTTCCCTGGCGTTTCGCGGCCGACAGATCAGGGCGGCCTTGGCTTTGGCTTCAAGTGGAACATGGGCTGGATGCACGACACGCTCGACTACGTGTCGGAAGATCCGATCTATCGCCGCTGGCATCACAACAAGATGACCTTCGGCCTCCTTTACGCCTTCAGCGAGAACTTCGTGCTGCCGATCTCGCATGACGAAGTCGTGCACGGCAAACGCTCGGTCATCGGCAAGATGCCGGGGGACGAATGGCAGCGCTTCGCCAATGCGCGCGCCTTTTATGGCTTCATGTGGGGCCATCCCGGCAAGAAGCTCCTCTTCATGGGCCAGGAGTTCGGGCAAACAAACGAGTGGAACGCCTCGGAGTCGCTTCCCTGGTGGCTGCTTGACTATTGGCCGCACCAGGGCGTCCAGGCTTGGGTCCGCGATCTCAACCGGCTCTATCGCGGAACGCCCGCCCTCTATGCGCGCGATTGCGAACCTGACGGTTTCCGCTGGATCGTGGTCAACGACGAAAGCCAGTCGGTGCTGGCCTTTCTTCGGCAGGGCGCGCAGAGCGATCCACCCGTTGCGGTCGTCTGCAATTTCACCCCCGAGCCGCGCGTGGGTTACCGGCTCGGCCTGCCCTACCAGGGCTTCTGGCGCGAGGCGCTCAACAGCGACGCCGGCTCCTACGGCGGCTCCAATATGGGCAATTTCGGCGGGGTCACGGCGGAGGCGCGACCCGCGCATGGCTTTCCTGCGTCGGCGACGGTGACTTTGCCGCCGCTTGCAACCTTGTTCCTCGTTTTCAGTCCGCCCTCGGCCTGAGGCGGCAGCTCGACGACGGAGTTCGCGATGCCCAAAATGAAAACGGCGAAGGAACTGGGCGTTTCGGCTCCCTATTCGCGCCACGCCATGGCTTATGTGCTCGCTGGCGGCCGCGGCAGTCGCCTGCTCGAGCTTACCGATCGGCGCGCAAAGCCTGCGGTCTATTTCGGCGGCAAGTCGCGTATCATCGATTTCGCGTTGTCGAACGCGCTCAACTCCGGCATTCGCCGCATCGCGGTCGCTACGCAATACAAGGCCCACAGCCTCATTCGCCATCTGCAACGCGGCTGGAACTTTCTCCGACCAGAGCGCAACGAGAGCTTCGACGTCCTGCCGGCTTCCCAGCGCGTATCCGAAACCATGTGGTACCTCGGCACAGCGGATGCGGTCTACCAGAACATAGACATCATCGAGGGCTATGGGCCGCAATTCATCGTGCTTCTGGCCGGCGATCACATCTACAAGATGGACTACGAGAAAATGCTCCAGCAGCACGTCGATTCGGGAGCCGACGTGACTGTCGGCTGTCTCGAGACGTCGCTCGAGGAAGCCACGGCTTTCGGCGTCATGCATATCGACGAGAAGAACAACATCATCGCCTTCCTGGAGAAGCCAAAGAACCCGCCGCACATGCCCGGCAAGCCCGACGTCGCGCTCGCCAGCATGGGCATCTATGTCTTCGAGACGTCATTCCTGATCGATATTCTCAGGAGCGACGCGGCGGATCCGAATTCCAGTCATGATTTTGGCAAGGATATCATCCCCTACCTTGTCAAGAACGGTAAAGCGGTCGCGCATCACTTCTCGGAATCCTGTGTGACCTCAAGCGAGGAAGCCAAGCCCTACTGGCGCGACGTTGGAACCGTCGACGCCTATTGGGCCGCCAACGTCGACTTGACCGACGTCGTTCCCGATCTCGACCTCTACGATCGCGGCTGGCCGATTTGGACCTATGGGGAAATCACCCCGCCGGCGAAATTCGTCCATGACGTGGATGGCCGCCGGGGCCTCGCGGTTTCGTCGCTCTTGTCGGGCGGCTGTATCATTTCAGGCGCCTCGCTCAGCCGCTCGCTGATCTTTACCGGGGTCCGCGTCCACTCGTACACCACGGTGCATGAGACGGTCGTGCTTCCTTATGTCACGATCGGACGCAACGTTCGGCTGTCCAAGACCATCATTGACAGCGAAGTGCGCATTCCCGACGGCCTCGTGGTCGGCGAGGATCCCGAGCTTGACGCCAAGCGCTTCCGCCGCACCGAGAGCGGCGTCACGTTGATCACCAAGCCCATGATCGACAAACTGGCGCAATGAGCGGACTGAAAGTTCTCTCGGTCGCCTCGGAGGTCTTCCCGCTTATCAAGACCGGGGGTCTCGCCGACGTCGCGGGCGCATTGCCCGCCGCGCTCGCCCGCGAAGACGTCGAGATCAGAACGCTCGTCCCCGGCTATCCGGCGGTAATGGCCAAGCTCGTCGGCGCGCAGCCGGCGCACGCTTATAGCGATCTGTTCGGAGGACCTGCGCGGATCCTCTCCGGCAAGGCGGCCGATCTGAACCTGTTCGCGATCGACGCGCCTCATCTCTACGACCGGCCCGGCAATCCGTATTTGGGGCCGAACGGGCTTGACTGGCCTGATAATGCGCAGCGGTTTGCGGCGCTCGCGCGGGTCGGCGCGGACATCGGCCTTGGCGTGATTGACGCGTTCCGGCCTCAGGTCGTTCACGCGCATGACTGGCAGGCGGCGCTCGCGGCCGCCTACCTCAACTACGCCGCCAGGTCGCGACCTGGCGTCGTCACCACGATCCACAATATGGCCTTCCAGGGCCATTTTCCGATGTCGATCTTCGGTGAGCTGGGCTTGCCCCCGCAAGCCATTTCCATCGATGGCGTCGAATATTTCGGCGGCGTCGGCTATCTGAAGGCGGGTCTGAGGCTATCCGACCGCATCACCACGGTGTCCCCCACTTACGCGCGCGAGATCATGACGCCTGAGTTCGGCATGGCGCTCGACGGTCTCTTGCGCACCCGCGCCGCGGTCGTGCAGGGGATCGTCAACGGCATCGACGACTCCGTCTGGAATCCGGCCACCGACTTCACGCTGCCGCAAAACTATAGCGCTTTGCGCATTGACATGCGCGTTCGCAACAAGATTGCGCTGCAGACGCAAATGGGGCTGGCGCCGGCAACCGACCGGCCGCTGCTCGGCGTCGTCTCCCGCCTTTCGGATCAGAAGGGCCTCGACCTGCTGTTGCAGGCCCTGCCCGGAATTATCGCCCGAGGCGGCCAACTCGCGCTGCTCGGCTCCGGCGATCCATTGTTGGAGGGCGGCTTTACGGCGGCGGCGGCATCGCGGCCAAACTCGATTGCCTGCGTGCTCGGCTACGACGAGAAGCTGGCCCATCTCATTCAGGCAGGCGCCGACTTCATCGTCGTGCCCTCGCGTTTCGAGCCTTGCGGCCTCACTCAGCTCTGCGCGCTCCGATATGGCGCCCCGCCGATTGTCGCGCGCGTTGGCGGTCTCGCCGACACGGTCATCGACGCGAACGAGGCGGCGACGGCCGCGGGCGTTGCGACCGGCTTCCAGTTCTATCCGCCTGCGGTTGAATCCTTGACCTACGCCCTTAACCGCGCGCTTGATATCGCCCGCGATCCGGCGATTTTACGACGGCTCAGACTTAACGGCATGCGGTCGGACGTCTCCTGGCGCGGCCCGGCGAAGCGATACGCCGCGCTTTATCGCGATATCGTCAGGGCCGCCGAATGAGCGACCCAAAAGCCGCTCGCGGCGTCTTCGTCTCTGCGCGCGGCCTCGAAGCGGCGCTCGTATTGCCCAACGCCGAGGGCGCGTCGCTGTGCATCTACGACGGCGATCGCGAAATTGTTCGCGCGCCGATGGCGCGTGACGCCGACGGCGTTTTGCGCGGTGTTGCGCCTGGCGCCGGCGCCGGCGCGCTTTACGGCTTCCGCGTCCAGGGCCCCTACGATCCGAAGCGGGGACTTCGTTTTGACCCGTCCAAACTGCTGGCTGATCCTTACGCCTGGCGTTTCGATCGGCCGTTCCGCCTCCATCCTTCGATGTTTGCGTTTGGCGAGGACAGCAGCCGCTACGCGTCGAAGGCGATCGCGGGAGAAGCGCCTGCGGGCGAGCCGGGACATAAGCGCATCGCGCCTGAGGCGCTGGTCATCTACGAGCTCAACCTGCGCGGTTTCTCGCGGCTTAACCCGGCAATCCCGGAACCCGCCCGCGGCACCTTCGCGGGGCTCGCGCATCCGGCGTCGATCGAGCACCTAGCCAAGCTTGGGGTCACCGCCGTCGAGATCATGCCGGCCGATACGTTCGTCGACGAGCGGCACCTGCCGCCGCTCGGTCTGTCCAACGCATGGGGCTATAATTCGGTCGTGTTCGGCGCGCCGGATCCGCGCCTTGCTCCCGGCGGCTGGGAAGAGGTCCGCGCGGCGACCGACGCGCTGCACGCGGCGGGCATTGAGGCGATTCTCGACGTCGTCTTCAACCACAACGGCGAGAGCGACCAGCTAGGGCCGACGCTGTCCTTTCGCGGGCTCGACAATCAAGCCTGGTTCCGTCTCGATCCCAACAATCCGGAGCTCTACATCAACGATGCGGGCACCGGCAATTGCCTCGCGCTCGACCGGCCCCTCGTCATCGACATGGCGATCGGCGCGCTCAAGCGCTGGGCGGTCCAGGGCGGTTTCGACGGCTTTCGCTTCGATCTCGGCACCTCGCTGGGCCGCCGCGATACCGGCTTCGATACAAATGCGCCCTTCTTCCAGGCGCTCGCCGCAGATCCCATACTCGCCCAAGTGCGCCTCATCGCCGAGCCCTGGGACATTGGCCCTGGCGGCTATCGCCTCGGCCAGTTCGGCCCCGCATTCGCCGAATGGAACGACCGCTTTCGCGACGCCGCGCGCCGCTTCTGGCGGGGCGACCCGGGGTTGCGCGGCGAGATCGCGACCCGAATGGCGGGTTCGCGCGACGTGTTCGCGCGCGCTCAAGCGCCATCCAAGGGCGTCAATTTCGTCGTCGCCCACGACGGCTTCACCCTTCGCGATCTCGTTTCCTACGAGCGCAAGCATAACGAGGCCAATGGCGAGAACAATCGCGACGGCTCGGACAACGACAACAGCTGGAACCACGGTGTCGAGGGGCCGAGCGACGACCCGGCGATCGTCGAATCGCGTTCGCGCGACGAGCGCAATCTGCTCACGCTTTTGCTCGCCTCGCGCGGGACGCCGATGCTCAGCATGGGCTCGGAGCTCGGCTTCAGCCAGGGTGGCAACAACAACGCCTACGCCCAGGACAACGCAACGAGCGCGATCGATTGGCGCGCCGCCGACGCTTCCCTGATCGCCTTCACGACAAGGCTCATTGCGGCTCGCCGCGCCAATGCTGCGCTGTCGCGCGACGCTTTCCTGACCGGGTCGCCATTCGACGCGAGCCAGCTTCCGGACGTGGAATGGCGCGACGCCAACGGGCCGATGACCCAGAGCGCGTGGAACGATCCCAAGGGCGACGTTTTCGTTGCGGTCTTCTCCACGCCTCAGAGCGGCGCCGTCGATCGAGTTGTGGTCGCGATGAACCGCTCGAACGCGGAGGCGGAGGTTCACTTGCCCTCGCCGCGCCCTGGCATGGCATGGCGCGCCGTCATCGACACGTATGATCCCGCGGCGCCTGAGCGCTGGCTCGCGCTCGCCGACCTCGTCCGACTTCGAGCGCGCTCGTCGCTCATTTGCACCGAGGCGAGAACGACGGGTGGCGGCGTTAATTCCGGAGCGCCCGGCGCTGAAACGATCGACAAGCTCGCGAGCGCCGCCGGCGTCGCTGCGGAATGGACAGACATCGGCGGCAAGCGCACCATCGTCTCGCCCGAGACCAAGATCGCGCTTCTGTCCGGGCTTGGGCTCGAGGTTGCAAGCGAGGCTCAGGCGCGCGACAGCCTGACGCGGCTCATCGATGAGACGCAGCGGCGGCGCCTGCCCTTTTCGCTCGTGCTGCGCGCCGACCAGCCACTCGTTGCGCCGTTGCGCGACATGCCGCGCGCAAGCGAGGCGCGGATTGAGCGAGCAGACGGCGCTGTCGCCGAATGGTCGATCGAGGCTGCCGATGGCGCCCGGCGCGACCTGGCCGACGGACGCTCCGTCACCGAGCGCACCGTTGCGCTGCCGTCACTGCCGGTCGGCCGCCATCGTCTCATAGTGGATAGCGTGGAATGCGCGCTGACCGTAGCGCCGCCGCAGGCCTATAGCCCCACATCGGCCTCACGGAAGCGTTTCGGCGCCGCGGCTCAGCTCTACGCCCTACGCAGGGCGGACGAGAGCGGTCATGATCAGGGCATCGGCGACTTCTCAGCGCTGGCAATCGCGGGAGAGAAGGCAGGCCAAGCCGGCGCGGCCTATCTCGGCGTCAGCCCGCTGCATATGCTGTTCCCGCGCGACCGAGGCCGGGCGAGCCCCTATTACCCCTCCGATCGTCGCTTCCTCGATCCGATCCTCATCGACGTGCTCGACGATTCAGGCCTCCCTCGCGATGAGGCGCTCAACGCCGCACTCGCGTCGCTGGCGCCGCAGTTCACGGCCGCGTCGACGACAAAATATGTCGAGTACGAAGAGGTGTGGCTCGCCAAGCGAGCGGCGCTTCAGGCTCGGAGCGCCGCCTTCCTCAACCTGCGTGCGGCGCGGCCAGGCGATTCGCTCATCGCCGACTACCACGCGTTCGCGAGATCGGGCGGCGAAGCGTTGCGGCGTTTCGCCGCTTTCCAGGCGGCCGCCGAGGGAGAGGCCGGCGGGAATTGGCGGCTCTGGCCACAGCGTCTGCGCGACGGCGATCCCAAGGCCATCGACCATGTGATCGAGCGCAACCGGGCGGGCTTCGAGTTCGCCCTTTTCTGCCAATGGCTCGCCGACCGCCAGCTTGGGCGGGCCGCCGAGCGCGCGCGGGTGCGTGGCCTGGAGATCGGCCTCTATCGCGATCTTGCGGTCGGGGCCGCGCCGGACGGGACAGAGGCCTGGGCCCATGCAGGCGCGCTGGCGCATGGCGTCACGGTCGGGGCGCCGCCCGATCCCTTTTCCGTTCAAGGGCAGAACTGGGGGCTGCCGGCGCCCAATCCGCTGGCCGGCGCGCGCGAGGGCTGGGCTTCGGTCAGCGCCGTCTATAGCGCCAACATGCGTCACGCCGGCATGCTGCGCATCGATCACGCGATGGGCCTGCAGCGCCTCTTTCTCATTCCCGATGGCGCGCGCCCAGCGGAGGGCGCGTATCTCTCCTATCCCCTCGAGGATCTCATCGGCCATATCGCCCTCGAAAGTGAACGCGCACAATGCATGGTGGTTGGCGAAGACCTCGGCACTGTCGCCGAAGGTTTCCGCGATCGGCTGACGCGCGCCAAAATCACCGGCATGCGGGTGCTATGGTTCGAGCGCAAAGGCGCGGAGTTCGCGCCTCCTGCGTCGTATCCGCCGACTTCGGTCGCCTGCGTCGCGACGCATGATCTGGCGACGCTGGCCGGCTGGTGGCAGGGCGCCGACATTGCCGAGCGGCTTGCGCTCGGCCTTTTTACACTTGCCCAGGCGGGCGATGAAATCGCCGCTCGGCGCGAGGAGAAGCGCGCACTTCTGCGCGCGCTAGCTACAGCCGGCCTCACGGTTTCGCGGGAGAGGACGGGCCGCTCCCCGATGCTACGGCGGCGGCCGTTCACGCGCTGATCGGCGGTTCAGCGTCGATGTTCGCTCATGCGCAGTTCGACGACCTTGTCGGCGAAACGGTCGCGACCAATTTGCCGGGCACGGATCGCGAGCGCCCCAACTGGCGTCTCAAGGTCGGCCCAGACGTCGCCGCCGCCTTCGCCAGCCATCGGGCGCAGGCGATCCTCGCGGCGCTGGCCAAGGGACGGATGTAGCGACCGCGCTGATCGGCCGCCGCCAATCAGCCTTCGAAGAAACCAGGGCGCCGCGACACGAAATCCTCGAGTTCCCGCAGCACTGACCCCAGATGCGCCCGCGTCGCCTCAGCCGCGCGTTCCGGGCCCCGTCCGGCAATCGCTTCGAAGATCGCTCGGTGCTCGGCGTAGGTCCCCGCGATACGTCCGGGTGCGGGGAGAAGCGTTCGGCGAACGCGGTCAAGATGCATGCGAAGGGAATCAAGCGCCTCGCCGACGCGCTGGAGATTAAGCGCATTGGTCATTTGACGATGGAAACGCGTGTCGAGTTCATGAAAGCCCGCAAGATCGCCACTGTCGAGCGCGGCGCGCTGATAGCTGAGGTTCCGGCTCATTTGATCGACCGCATGGTCAGGCAATTCGGTCGCGCAGCGCGCGGCGACCTCGACTTCCAGTAAGCGGCGCATCATCATCCACTGCTTGACGTCCGCCAGCCGAATCTTGCTGACGTAAGAGCCCCGCTGAGGCTCGATCACGACCAAGCCCTCGAAGGCGAGCCGGTTAATCGCGCTTGTGATCGACAGCCTTGAGACCCCGAAGCGGGCGCTCCATTCGCCTTTGTCGACGAGCGCCATTGGCGCAAGCTCGCCGGCCACAATCGCCTGCTTCAGCGCGAGATAGACGCGATCGACCTTGAATTGCCGCGGACCGCCGCGCCCGGCGATGTCCGCTCCGCCATCGAAGCCGCCCACCGATTGCATCGTGTCCATTCCCTCGCCCCTCTCACGCGGCCCATGCCCGGTCGCGAAGGCTTGACATCGAATGTCTGACATAACTAGCATATCAGTGGTGATAGACAAAGCGCCGCCCGCGCCGTTGAAGCGAGCGCGCGGCGTCGATCGGGCTGGAACGTCATGGGCAAGACGACGCACGGCGTTTCCATTCAAGACTTGGCGCTGGCCGCCACTCGACCGGGCCTACAGCTCCGTTCCGATCGCGGAACGCAATCGTCGAGCGATCACACCGTCGTGCTTGAAGCTGAAGCCGTCTCCAAGAGCTTCGCCGGCGTGGCGGCGCTACGCGACGTCGATTTCGACCTTCGGAGCGGCGAAGTCCACGCCCTCATGGGTGAGAACGGCGCGGGCAAATCGACCTTGATGAAGATCCTCGCCGGCGTGCATGTCGACTATGACGGCGAGATCCGGATCGAGGGCGCGCCCGTTCACTTCTCTGGCGTTCAGGACGCCGAACGCGCTGGCGTCGCGATCATCCACCAGGAACTCAACCTGGTTCCCGAATTGACCGCGGCCGAGAACATCTTCCTTGGCCGCGAGCCGCTTATCCTCGGGACCATCGTCGACCACCGGCGCATCGTGAAAGCCGCGAGCGCATTATTGAAGCGGCTCGGCATCGAGATCGACGCGCAGCGTCGTATCGCGGAGCTCAGGATCGGCGAACGGCAATTGGTCGAAATCGCCAAGGCGCTGTCGCTGGACGCGCGGATCTTGATCATGGACGAGCCGACGTCCGCGCTCTCCACCGCCGAGTGCGAGACGCTATTCAAGGTCGTGCGACAACTGGCGCAAGCGGGCGTCGCGATCATCTACACCTCGCACCGTCTGGACGAAGTCCTTGCGCTCGCCAATCGCGTAACCGTCCTGCGCGACGGCCAGCGCGTTTTGACCGCTCCGATCGAGGGCCTCTCGCAGGGCGCCATCATTTCCGCGATGGTCGGGCGGGAGGTGACGCTCACCCGCCGCAACTCCGTGGCCAGCCTGAGCCCGCCCATTCTCTCGGTGCGCAACCTCACGCTCGACAAAGTCAGCAGCCGCGGCTGGCGGCGTGTTCTCCAAGGCGTGAGCTTCGATGTCCGGCCGGGCGAAATCCTCGGGATTGGCGGCCTATTGGGGTCCGGGCGCACCGAGATACTCGAATCGATCTTCGGCGTCGCACACGGTTGGCGGGGCGGCGACATCGCCATCGACGGCGAACTCGTGACGATCAATTCGGCGGCGGATGCGTGCCGCCTCGGCGTGGCGCTGGTGACCGAGGATCGCAAGGCGCTGGGCTTGCATATTTCTTCGACCATTCGGGACAACGTGGCCCTGCCGTCAGTCGGCGCCGCATCGCATTTCGGCGTGCGCGGGTTTGCCCGCGAGGCCGAGCTCGCCACCGACGTGGTGGAGAAGCTCGCAGTGCGTTGCTATGGGATCGATCAGATCGTTGCGACACTGTCGGGCGGCAACCAGCAGAAGGTCGCCATCGGCAAGTGGCTGGCGACCGGTCCCCGAGTGCTGCTTCTCGACGAGCCGACGCGCGGCATTGACGTCGGAGCGAAACAGGAAATCTATCAGCTCATATTCGGCTTGGCGGCTGAAGGATTGGCCATCGTGGTCGTGACGTCCGAAATGCCGGAACTGCTTCTGTTGTCGGACCGGGTGCTGGTCATGTGCGAGGGTCGGCAGACTGGCGTCCTGTCTGGCGCCGAGGCGACGCAAGAGGCGATCATGCGCCTGGCCGCGCCCGGAATGAGCGAGCGCGCCACGCCATGATTGTTCTGCGCCTGCTCTCGCGCACGAAGCTCTATTGGGGGCTCGCGATCATTTGCCTGATCGGCGCCTTGGCCTCGCCGCACACTTCCTCCGGCAGAAATATCTTTCTGTCATTCAACAACCTGACCGACGTTCTGCGCCAGGTGTCGATAACCGGCCTCGTCGCCACCGGCATGACGCTCGTCATCCTGCTCGGCGGCATCGATTTGTCGGTCGGCTCGGTCATGGGTTTCTCGACCATCATCTGCGCCATGCTGCTCACGCAGCCGGGATGGACGCCAGCCTCGATCGTGGCTGTGCCGGCGGCTGCTATCGCCGCGGGGCTCGGGGTCGGGTTCCTGGCGCGGTTTGTCTTCCACGGGCTCGCGCGCGGCCGCGACACGAACGCCGGCCGACGAAACGAGACCGTGCTGGGGCCATGGCGTGGCGCTTCGCATTCCAGTCCTGCTCGGTCTTGTCTGTGGCGGTGCGGTCGCCGTGGCCACTGCGTCGCAGGTTTCGACCAAGTTCGGCGTCCTCGCGGTGCTGCTCGTCACGCCGTGCGTCGCGCTTGCGCTTGGAGCCATCAACGGCGCGCTCATCGTCGCCGGTCGCCTCCAACCTTTCATTGCGACCTTGGCGATGATGGTGAGCGCGCTGGGCCTTGGGCGCCTGACCGCGGGCCAGGACAATGCGGTCATCGCCGTTTACACCGGGACGAACGCCACGCAGGCCTTCGAAGTGTTGCGCTCGATGGTCTGGGGCATCCTGCCCATGCCGAGCGTCTTCTTTCTCGCCGCAATCCTTATATTCGGGGCTGTTCTGCGCTTTACCACCTTTGGCCGCTACATCTACGCGATCGGCGGCAATCCCGAAGCGGCCAAGCTCTCAGGCATCAAGGTGGCGCAGGTCCAATTGGCGGCGTACATGATCTCGGGCCTGTTGGCCGGGCTCGCCGGCGTGTTGTTCGTGGCGCAATACCGGCAGGGGAAACCGGACGCGGGCTCCGGCCTCGAACTCGACGCGATCGCCGCGGTGGTGATCGGCGGAACGAGCCTCATGGGCGGGCGCGGCGGACTTGCCGGAACATTTGTCGGCGTCCTCATCTTCGGCTTGCTCTCCGATATCCTTCAACTCCAGAACATCGATTCCAACGTGCAGCTCCTGATGAAGGGGCTTATCATCGTCGGCACGGTGCTCGTGCAGGAACAGAATCTGGGTCAGCTTCTGACGCGGTGGCGAGGCCAAGCCCCTCTGCCGCCGCCGACGAGGACCGGATCGGCCGAAGCCTATCGGCCGCCAAGCGTCGTAACAAAGTCAACAGCAAGGGAGGACATCCATGAAGCGTCGTGAATTTCTGAAACTCTCGGCCACCCTCACGGGCGCCGCGATGACCGTCTACCTGCCCGCCGGCTGGACGCCGGCCAAGGCGGCGGCGAAATGGAAAGTCGGCTTTAGCCAATGCACCACGCTCGAGCCCTGGCGGGTGCAGTTCAACAAGGACATCGAGGCGGAAGCGAAGAACCATCCCGAAGTCGACCTCATCATCACCGACGGGCAGGACAAGACGGAAAAGCAAGTCGCCGACGTCGAGAATCTCATCGTCCAGCAGGTCAACGTTCTGCTGATCTCGCCCAAAGAATCGGCCGGCCTCACCGGCGTCGTCGAAAAGGCGATCGACGCCAAGATTCCGGTGATCGTGCTCGACCGCAATGTCGACACCAAGCGCATCACCCAATTCATCGGCGGCGACAATGTGCTCATCGGCAAGGCGGCTGGCGAATATGCGGTGAAGCTGCTCGGCGGCCCAGGCAAAGCGGCCGGCAATGTGGTCGAGATCTGGGGCGGCATGGGCACCCAGCCCGCTCATGACCGTCACGACGGCTTCCACGCCTTCACCGACAAGGAGTCCGCGATCAAGTACCTGCTCAACAACCAGTCCGGCGACTGGAAGCAGGACAAGGCCTACGACATCATGACGACGGCGCTGCGCAACAACGAGAAGATCGACCTGGTCTATGGCCACAACGATCCGATGGCCTACGGCGCCTACCTTGCGGCCAAGGACGCCGGACGTGACAAGGACATCAAATTCATTCTGGGGATCGACGGGCTGCCCGACGAAGGCGTAACCTGGGTGCACAAAGGCGAACTGACGGCCACCTTCCTTTACGCCACGCCGGGCGCCGAAGGCCTGCGCCAGGCGGTCAAGCTCTTGAACGGCGAGAAGATCCCGCCGGTCATCACGCTGCCGACTATGTTGATCGACAAGGATAACGCCGGCGAGATTCTCAAGAAGAACGGCCTGCCACTCTAAGAATATCTCCATCCGAGTCGCGCCCTCGACAGCGCGGCTCGGGTGACGCGCGGCGGCTTTTGACGGGTTAGGCCTCGCGATCTAAAAGGCGGCAAATTCGTCATTGCCGGAATCGATTCCATGTCCCTGCGCTCTCTCGACCTCGAAGCCTTGAAGGCGACGCCGGTGACCCGGAAGCCGTTCGAATATTTCGTCGTTCCCGGCTTTGTTCGCCCTGAGGCGCGGGCGAAGATCAACGCCGACTATCCAAAGATTTCCGAGGGCGGAAGCTTTCCCGTCACCCAACTCTCGTACGGGCCCGCGTTCCGCGAGTTTGTCGGCGAACTGGAGAGCGACGAGTTCCGCGAGGCGTTCGAAGACAAATTCGGCCTCGATCTCGCCGGGCGGCCGACAACGACGACGGTTCGCGGTCAGTGCAGCCCCAAGGACGGACGGATCCACACCGACACGAAAAGCAAGATCATTACCGTCCTCATTTACATGAACCCCGCTTGGGAGAATTCCGGCGGCCGCTTGCGCCTCCTGAAATCAGCCGACAACCTCGACGATATGATCATGGAGGTGCCGCCGACCGAGGGAACGCTGCTGGCGTTCAAGCGCGCCGACAATTCCTGGCATGGCCACAAGTCCTTTGCCGGCGAGCGTCGCGTCATCCAGTTCAACTGGGTCACTTCGGAAGGGGATCGCCGAATGGCGATGCTGCGTCACCACGTCTCGGCGCCCCTGAAGCGCCTGTTCGCCGCCATGCGGCCGAGCGCGGCCTGAACGGATCGCCCGAGAGACCTGGGCCGCGCGGTCCTAACAACAAGCCGGCGGCAGCGTGAACTTCCTCTCGCTCGCCTTGTTGTCGACCGGCGCTTTCGTATCGACGAATATCGACGACTTGTTCCTCCTGGTCGGCTTCTTCTCCGACCGAAGCTTCTCGCGCGGCCATATCTTCGCGGGCCAGATCCTTGGGATGGCGGCCATCGTCGCGATAAGCTTGGTGGCTGCATCGGCCGCCCTTGCGATCTCGCCCCAGCGCGTGGGCTTGCTCGGCGTCGCGCCCATCGTCATCGGAATCGGCAAGCTGCTGCGCCTCCGGAAGGCAGAGGAAGGACAGCCGACGGCGGCCGGAATTCTCCAGGTCGCGACCGTCACCGTCGTCAACGGAGGCGACAACATAGCCGCCTATACGCCGATCTTCGCCACCCAAGGGTCTCCGGACATGATCGCGACGCTCGCGATCTTCGCCGTGCTCACGCTGGTTTGGTGCTTTGCCGCGTTGGGGCTGGTCAGGCATACGGCGTTGGGCAAGCCGCTGCGCCGTTACGGGCACGTTCTCCTGCCCTTCATTCTGATTGGACTTGGCGGCCTCATTCTCTACCGATCCGGCGCCATCAACCTCGCCATGGGGTTGGCGCCCAGGTCGTTCTAACCCCTTCGCGACGCCCAAACCTGCCGGTAGACGTCGCTGATCTCGTCGGCCTCACGATCGCGGCTGAACGCGCTGACAACCCGAGCGCGCGCGCGCTCTCCCATCGCCTCGATGCGTTCGGGATCGCGCATGAGCGGCTCGAGCGCGGCGACGAGCGCCTCGACATCGTCAACCGGCGCGAGAATGCCGTCGTCCCCGTCCGTGATGATCATTTCCGCGGCGCCGGCGCGCGTTGCGACCAATGCGTCGCCCGCCGCCATCGCCTCGAGCATGGTGAGGCCGAACCCCTCGACCCGCGAGGCGAACACGTAGATCGAGATTCTTTGATACCAGAGCGGCACCTCCTCGATCGGCAATTCGCCCAGGAAACGGATGCGCTCCGTGAGGCCAGCGGCGGCGATCTGCTGCTTGAGCCCTTCGACGAAGGGCAGATTGTCGACGGTCGTGAGCCCGACCACCACGGCGCAGAAATCCGGATATCGCGGCAAGAGCCGGCACATCGCCTCGACGAACAGGTCGCTGCCTTTCTGCTTTCGCACGCGGCCGAACGTTCCGATCCCATACTTTCCGGGCAGGCCTGTTTTCGGCGAAGGCCGCTAGGCGGTCGGCGGGCGGGGAATAGAGATCGACGTCGATCCCGTGAAGGATCACCGTCGCCGGGCGGCGCAGAAATTGCGCCGCGATCTCGCTGGTCGCGATCACCGCGTCCATCCGTCCGATGAGAAAATCGGTCAGCCAGGTTTTCTTGCGCTGGGAGGCCGAATTGAAGATCAGCGCAAATCCGTAGCCGAGCAGGTTCAGGAAAAGTCCGGCCAGCATCTCGACATTGCGGCGCGCGTGCCAGATGCGGACCTTGCCGTGCGCGGGAGGACGGAAGCGCAGACGCACAAGGTCGCCGAGGCTCAAGGCCGCGATGCCATCCGGCCGGTCCGGCCCGCACCACGCCGCACGCCAGCGTTTGGCGATCAGGGGCGCGATGGTGCGGTTCACCGCCGTGCCGCCCGAATAGCGCCAATTCAGATTGGGGATGATGACCTCGAGCGCGTCGAGGGCCTCGTCATCAAATTCCCGGCTCATCCCGCCTCGCGCGATCGCATCGTCACCGAACAACAGCCCGTCAACGCCCCGTTCGCGCGCGATACAATTGCCGATGGATCGATTCGGTCATGAGAGAATACATGGCCCCGGTCGCCGCATGGATGAAGCCCGCCCAGCCGGATAGAAAAAACCGGTTCCAGAAGAAGATGCGCAGGAAATAAATCGGCGGACTGAACACGAGCTTGAGCGTCGACGGCTTCCGTCCCTGCTTCAGCCGCTGCTCGGCCTTAAGCCGCGCATAGGTGATTTCCTTTTTCATCTGCTCGTACAGAGGTAGGCTGCGCTCGTGCCTGAGCAGCCCGTCGCGCGCAATGGGCGTCTCGCCGTGGTCGGCGACAAGGCCCTCGTGCACGATAAGCGCGGGATCGAAGCGCGCCCTGCCCCGCCGCACGAGCCGCAAAATATGCTCGGGCCGAGTCCAGCGGCTGACCGGCTTCGCCTGTCCGTAGAGCGTGAGCGAACGGCGCACCTTCCAGCCCGACACCAATTCGTCGGCCGCCATCAGGCGCGGCAGCGAGGCCCGCAGGTCGTCGTCAAGCCACTCGTCCGCGTCGACGCTCAAGATCCAGGGTTCCTTCGTCTGATCGAGCGCAAATTGCTTCTGCCGCGCATAGCCAAGCCATGGCTGGTGGATAAACCGGACGGGAAAGCCGCGGCGAACAAAATCGTCGACAATCGCAGGCGTCGCGTCCGTCGAGCCGGAATCGACGACGACAATTTCGGCGCAGTCGCGAAGGCTTTCCAGGCATTTGCCGATGCAGGCGGCCTCGTTGAGGCAGATCACCGCCGCGCTCAAGCCGAGCGCTCCCCGCGCCGGCGGGTCGGAAGGCCGGACGGGGGACAGAAGTCGCGGGATCGGTTAGAGCCATCAGCCTTTTGTTCTGGCGACGCGGCGCGCCAAGGATTCGGCCGATATCTGGGCCATTTGGCCAAGTCTGGCAAGGTCAGCAGGTCACTCGCCGGCCTCCGGGGGCTCGCAGGCCCCAGCCAGCTTGTACGCCTGACCACCCGTCACCATATCGCCGCCATGATCGATCCCTTCCCATCTCCCTCTCCCGTTTGGGCCCTCAACTCCGACAGTCTCGACCGGGGTCCGGGCGCTCCCTCCGTCCCCAATGACGCCGCCCTGCTGGACGATTATTCGCGCGTCGTCAGCGACGTCGTCGATCGCGTCGGCCCGAGCGTCGTGCGCATCGATGTCCGCAAGAACGGCCGCAGCGCTGGCTCGGGCTCCGGCGTCATCATTTCCTCCGACGGTCTCGCTCTCACCAACAGCCATGTCGTCCAGGGTTCGCGGGCGGTCAGTCTGACCACGCTCGAAGGCCGCGAGCTTCAGGCGCGCGTGCTCGGCGACGATCCGGACACGGATCTTGCGCTTCTGCGGGTCGAGGCCGACGTCGCGCTGCCCGCGGCGAAGCTCGGCGACAGCGCCAAGCTCAAGCGTGGCCAGATCGCGATCGCCATCGGCAATCCGCTCGGCTTCGACGCCACTGTAACCGCAGGCGTCGTCTCGGCGCTCGGACGATCGCTGCAATCGCGCACCGGCCGGATGATCGAGGACGTGGTGCAGACCGATGCGCCGCTCAACCCGGGCAATTCCGGCGGCCCGCTGGTGTCCTCGACAGGCGAGGTGATCGGCATCAACACCGCGGTCATCATGGGCGCGCAGGGCATCTGCTTTGCTGTGGCTTCGAACACCGCAAGTTTCGTCGCCGGCGAGATCGCCCGGCACGGGCGGGTGCGGCGGGCCTATATCGGGGTCGGGGCTGCAACGCTCGCGATTCCACGCCGCATCGCGCTCAGACTCGCGACTTCAACAGGCGACCGGGGCGCGTTTGCTGAGTGTCGATCAGGCGGGGCCGGCCGCGCAGGCGGGGCTGTTGACCGGCGACCTGATCATCGCGCTTGACGGCAAGCCGGTGACGAGCGTCAGCGACCTCATGCGCGCGCTCGACGCCGACAAGATCGACCGCACCGTCAGCGTCGATTTCCTGCGCCGATCGGAGCAGCTCAGGTTGTGGATCGGACCGGTGGAGCGCCCGCTCGCGGCGTAAAGCCAACTGTAGCCGCGCTCGCGGAGCGCGGCGGACGCGGTCGACGACCGCGTCTACATCGTCGAATGGGCGGTCGCGAACTCGGTCCCAACTGGGACCGGGGGCTCCATCATGAAAGCGCTCTTGTGCGCCGCTGGAGCCCTCGGTCCCGAGATCAGTCGCCAAACTCCGAACAGGACGATGAGGACCTGCGCCGCAACGAGCGTGTAAGACAGGCCTCGGGGCGTGGCCGACATTGCGAACCCCGCGATCAAAGGACCAGTCGCGGCGCCAGCACCGTGCGCCAGCAACAAGCCGCCTGAGGCGGCGACCATCTCATGTTGCTCGACCGCGTCGCTCAAATGAGCAAGCGCCAGGCTGTAGGTCGGAATGATCATTCCGCCAAACAGAGCGACGCAAAGATAGAGCAGCCACGGATAGGCGTCGCCCGGCACCAGCGCGATCATGGCGGTCAAACTCGCAGCCGCTGCAGCGGCCGCGCCGATGATCACGAGGCGCCGGTCGTAACGATCTGACAGCAAACCCAACGGCCAAGCGGCCAGAAACCCGCCGACCGTTCCACACGCCATGAAGACCGCAATCTCACCGATGGTCAGACCCCGCCCCTCGGCGAAAATCGGCCCGAGCGTGAAGAAGGCGCCGGTGGTCACGCCACTCAGGAATCCGGCCACGACCCCTAAGGGCGAGTTGCGATAGAGCCTGCCCAGACCGACGTGGCCGCCTTCGCCGGGAGGCGCCGGCGCGGCGCCCTGGGTCAAAGCGATTGGCACGAGCGCCAGCGAAATGATGCAAGCAATGATGCAGAACGGTCTGAAGCCCGCTGGATCGGTCGTGGGCAGAAGAAGCTGGCCGCCGATGCCGGCCACCAATCCGGTCATGCCGTAGATGCTGAGGATCTGTCCCCTGTTTTCGGAGCTCGCGCCGGCATTCAGCCAGCTCTCGACGACGATGAACATGCCGGCGAAACAGAACCCGGTGAGCGCCCGCGCCGCTATCCACACGAACGGATCCACCACAAGAAGGTGCACGAGTGGCGCCGTTGCGGCGATTGCTCCAAAGGCGGCGAAAGTTCGAATGTGGCCAACCCGCCTTATCACTCTTGCGGCATACAACGATCCGATGATGACGCCGGCCCAGAAGCCCGCCCCGACCGCGCCGATTTGAGCGAGCGTAAAGCCCTCGATTTCGCCGCGGATGCTGAGAATCGTGCCTTGAAACGTATTGCCGGTCTGCATGAGAAAGAAGCCCAGAAGCAGGGCGGGCAATGCGGGAATTGCCGTGATCACGCTGGCTGGCATCGCCGCTCCTTTCGTTGACGTCTGCACCTCAGGGAGCGCCCGAGGCGTCGATAGCGCCCTGCCTTAAGCCTTTGGAGGCTTGAGCGGCCCCGGAAGGGCCCGCTCTGCCTCATCCTCCAGCGCCTGCTCGTGAGAGCGGATGAAGCGGGCGGCGAAGACCGCGCATATCACGGCGACGATGAGGGCGGCGACGCCGACGGGCCGTGCGTAATGCTCAAAGGCGCGGCCGAGCAGGTAGCCGCCCGCGCCAAAGATCGTGGCCCAGACGATTCCACCTGCAGCATTGTAGAGAAAAAACTCTTCCCAATTGTAGCGATTGACGCCGGCGAGGAACGCCGCAAAGGCGCGCAGCACCGCAACGAAGCGGCCGAAAAAGATGATCTTCCCGCCATGTTTAAGAAATAGATATTGCCCGACTTTGAGCCGCTTCTCATCAAGTCGGATATAATGGCCAAAGCGATAGATGAGCGGAAAGCCGAGCTCCCGGCCAATCCAATAGCCGCAATTGTCGCCGATGATCGCGCCCGCGGCCGCCGCCGCGATCACCCAGTAGATCTTCAGCGTGCCGGAGGCGGCGAAAATCGCGGCTGTCACCAGAACGGTCTCGCCGGGCATTGGAATTCCGGCGCTTTCCAACGCGACGATCACGAAGACCGCGAGATAGCCGTAAGTGGCGACGACGTGCTGGAGATGCGGAACGAGCTCCATGTCAGACCGACGCCTTGACCCCGGTCAAGCGGCGCGCATTGGCGCGCACCGTACGGCGGGCGGGCGCGGCGGCGGCCTCGGCGATCGCAGTCAGACCTGCAGAAACATCGCCGGGCGTGCGCACGCCGCCGAATGCGGCCTTGATGAAGAACGAGCCCCAGGCCATCTGCGCGGCGAAAGCGCCTTCGATGGCCGCGTCGATCTTCTCCTGCACCATGAGGCGCGCTTCGCGTGTTTTATCGGATTGCCGACCGCCAGGCGCGAGCAGTCTCTGGGTGCGAGCGGCTATGGTCAACGCTGCATCCGCGCCGGCTTGCGCGTTGGCCTTGGCGATGGCGAGCGATCGTTTGGTGAGACGTCGTGAGACCATCCAGAACCCCTGCCGGTCGACGCCCGACCGTAACACCCGAACAGAAGGCTTCCGGGCCGCACACCATGAGGCAAGTCGGGGGCAGCGGCAAGCCTGCGCGCCGCGCGTCAGCCCGGAGGATCGATGCGATACTGAATGAAACCCGAGCGCTCGGCGACCGCGTCGTAGAGCCTGCGCGCGACGGCGTTGGACTCGTGCGTCATCCAATACACGCGCGCCGCGCCCGCTTCTTTCGCCGCGTCGACGACGGCTGCGATCAGCGCTCTGCCGACGCCGCCGCCTCTTACGGCCTCGCCGACATAAAGATCCTGCAGATAGCACTGCGAATTGATGAGCCATGTGCTGCGCTGAAACAGATAGTGCGTAAAGCCGATCAAGTCCCCGCCGCGCTCGGCGACCAGCGCATGCACCGGCTCGAGCGGATCGAAAATGCGCGCGAAGGTGGCGTTGGCCACCTCGTCGCTCCATCGAGCGCGATAAAAAACGAGATAGGCGCGCCAGAGCGGCTCCCATCGCGCGCGATCCGTACGCTCAAGCGCGCGCACCTTGAAGTCCGGCAATTGCTGCCTCCCAGCTCGTCCCGATCCGCGATACGCGCGTGCGACCGGCAGGATCGATTGTTCGAACCGTCTTGACAAGCGTGGGTCCGAGGGACTGCTTTGCCCGCGCCGACCGACCTCGTCGGCGATGGAGCCAGAAATGACCCGCGCGCCCCTCATTCTCGCCGGCGTCGCTGCGCTTATGGGCGCGGCCGGCGTCGCGCTGGCGGCCGCGGGCGTCCACGCGAACGGCGGCGAGCTTGCACAAAGGGGCGCGCTGTTTCTTCTGCTGCACGCCGTGGCGGCGCTTGCGATCGCCGCGCATGCTCGGATTGCAGCCGCCTCGGCGCGGGCGCTTCTTGTTGTCGGCTTCGTGATGGAGGCCGGCGCAATCCTGTTTTCCGCCGAGCTCGCGATGCATGTCTTCACGGGGACGCGCATTTTTCCCTTCGCCGCCCCGCTCGGGGGCACGACCATGATCCTGTCCTGGGTCGCTCTGGGGGTGGTTTTTGCGGCGGCAAGCCGGCGCGCGGCTTAACGTCCCTGGCCCGGCGTGGTCGGCCGGAGCTGTCAAGCGTAGCGGCGAGGCCTCGGCTGGTTCGCGGAACCGGTCGCGAACTCGTGAGTTTCGCGCGGGTTGACGCTCCGGTCGCCCGCGCCTAGCCTTTCTCCCAGCGCTTAGGAATTGCGCGTTGGAGCGATTGCAGGAGGTTTTCATGCAAGCGAAGCTCGCGCGCGGCAAAGCCGCGTTTCGTACATATAGCGTCCGTTTCTCGGTCGCGATTTTGGCTGGCGCTCCGCTTATCGCCGCCTTGGCGTTCGGCGTTCCCGATCAGGCGCTTGCCGCCTGCGGCGGGGCGGCGGCGGCGAGCCATTCAGCCGGAATTCACGCGGCAGGAAGCGGCGGCGGCGGCATTCACGTCGCGAGCGCCACGGCTGCGACGTCAAGCGGGAGCGGAACCCTCGGATGCGCAGGCGGGTCCAGCGCCTCGGCGCTGCGCGGCCTGCCAACGACCAGCTCCGGCAGAGTGGTCGAGACGGGCGCGCGCGCCGCGCGCACGGCCAGTTCTGCGAGGAATGCCACGACGAGGCCCACGAACGCCAGCGCGCATTTGCACATTGTCAGGTCGCCCCATCACGCCTGACGACGCCGCGGGCCATCAGTCTCGCACGAACTCGAACCTGTCGACGTCGACCAGGCCCATGTCGGTGATCTTGAGATGCGGGATCACCGGCAGTGGCAGGAAGGGACGACGCCCAATTCTATTCAGCCGCGTGTGGAGTAGGGAAAGGGGTCACGTTGATCGCCTTGGCACGGCGGCGGGCATGCCAGAGATCGTAGGATAGTTGATTGCGCAGCCAAGATTTCCGCGGAGCCAAATCCCACCTTCTCTAGACGAATTGCCATGTCGGCCGAAATTCCGCTGTGGCCGTTCAGGACTTCCGAGAGCGACCCGCGCGAAACGCCGAGCCCCTTCGCCGCCGCTGTTACGGTCAAGCGGAGAGGCTTGAGGCAGTCCTCACGAAGGATCTCGCCGGGGTGCGGTGGATTGAACATTTCCATAAGCGACGTCCGAATTCACTAGTGATAGTCTTCCAGATCTACGTTCGTCGCGTCCTCCCCATCAATCTCGAAGGTCAGACGGTAGTTGCCAGTAATCCAAACTGACCATGCCCCTTCGCGATCCCCCTTCAGAGGGTGAAGCTGAAACCCGGGCAAGTCCATCGACTCGGGGAGCGGACCGTCGTTTAGACGCAACAATGCTCGCTGCAGTTTCGAGGCAAGATGGGCACTGACGCCTTTCGTGCTGCCGGTTCGAAACAGGGCCTCGAGTCCCTTGTGACGAAACCGCTTGATCATTCCAAAGTGTAGGGTGTCGACCGACGGTTTACAAGTGGCGAAGCGAGCCCGTACCGCACGATGCTGAGCGTGCCGCGGGGCTTTCGCGGTCGGCCACGCGGGCGCGGCGAGCACTTTAAAAGCAGACATGTCCAGCCTCTCTTTGGCTGCCTCATCAGTCGCGCACGAACTCGAACCTGTCGACGTCGACCAAGCCCATGTCGGTGATCTTGAGATGCGGGATCACCGGCAGCGGCAGGAACGCGACCTGCAGGAACGGCTCGGCAAGCGTCACCCCGAGCCCCTTGGCCGCAGCGCGCAGCGGGATCAGCGCCTCGCGCACCTCCTCGAAGCTTTTCAGGCTCATGAGGCCCGCCACCGGCAGCGGCAGTTCCGCGATCACCTTGCCGTCGCGCGCGACGGCGAACCCGCCCTCGGTCTCGCGTAGGCGGTTGACCGCCGCCGCCATGTCGACCTCATCGGCGCCGACAACGCACAGATTGTGGCTGTCGTGGCCAACGGACGAAGCGATCGCCCCACGCTTCATGCCGAAGCCTTTGACGAAGGCCGTCGCGTGGTTGTCGTTGACGCCGTGGCGCGCGACGACCGAGACCTTGACCACGTCCTGGCTCAGATCGACGCCGCGCTCGCCTTGTCTGAACGGCAACGTCACCGGAACGCGGTCGGTGATGATCTTGCCCGGGATGACGCCGATCGCCTGCGTTGAAGGCCCCTGCCCCCGGGCGACGAAATCGGCCGGCTCGACCCGCCGCGCCTTGACGCTCTCGCGCCCGACCGGCGCGATTGAAGCGCGCGCGGCGAACAGAGCTTCGTCCACCACGCGCCCCCGCGCCATCGTCATCGAGACGGCGCAATGTTCGAGGTCGTCGACCACGACGAGATCGGCGCGCCAGCCGGGTGCGACCAGCCCGCGGTCCCTGAGGCCGAAGATGCGCGCCCCCGAGATCGTGGCCGCGCGATAGGCGGCGAGCGGCGGCGCGCCAAGCTTGATCGCGGTGCGGATGAGGAAGTCGAGATGGCCCTCCTCCGCGATGTCGAGCGGATTGCGATCGTCGGTGCAGAAGGCGATGAACGGCGAGTTTCGCTCGGTGATGATGGGGCTGAGCGCGTGCAAGTCCTTGCACACCGAGCCTTCGCGGATCAGCAGTTGCATGCCCTTGGCGAGCTTCTCTCTTGCCTCGGGAAGATTGGTGACCTCGTGGTCGGTGCGCACCCCGGCGCTCAAATAGCCATTGAGGGCGGCGCCTGTGAGCAACGGGCTGTGTCCATCGATCGGCCGGGTCTGGAACGCCGCAAGCTTGGCGAGGCATGAGGGGTCACGCGCGAGAACGCCGGGAAAGTTCATGAATTCAGCCAGCCCCAGCACCTTGGGGTGATCGGCGAGGGGCAGAAGATCTTCGGCCTCGAGGCGAGCGCCGGAGGTCTCGAGCGCCGTCGCCGGAACGCAGCTCGACAGTTGCACGCGCAGGTCCATCGCGGTCAGCATCGACGCATCGAGAAAGTAGTGAAGGCCAGCCAGCCCGAGGACGTTGGCGATCTCGTGCGGATCGCAGATCGACGTCGTCACGCCATGGCTCAGCACGCAGCGGTCGAATTCAAGCGGAGTTAGAAGCGAGGATTCGACGTGGCAGTGGGTGTCGATGAAACCCGGGACGATGACTTTGCCGCGAACGTCGATCTCGCGTTCGCCCCTATATTCGCCCATCGTTCCGACAATGCGGTCGTTGCAAATCGCGACATCGCTCTCGATGAGTTCGCCCCCGACCAGATCGAAAATGCGGCCGCCCTTCAGCACCACGTCCGCCTGAGCGAGCCCCTGCCCCTGCTCGATGGCGCGACGAAGAAAGGCGATGGCGTCGCTCATGAACCGGGTCCGTGAGTGAGATTGTTCGCTTGGTTTCGAGCTTGAACGGGCGGCTCAAACTGAGCCTCAACTCTAGCCTGCAGGGGTCGCCAGGTCGAGAGTTGCATCGGCCTGCCCTCACCCGAAGCCGCGGGCCGACTTTTGTGGCGGGAACGAGCCCGTTGGCGGCGCCAACTGACTTCGCAACGTCTGGCGCGTCGATCTGTCCAGAGGGAATACTTTCGGCCCTATGAATGGCGCCGCCAACTGCCTGAACTTTAGCCGCGACAATATGAAGCAAAGAACTTGCACTATTCAACAAAGAACAGCCGCGATCTTGTTGCATAGGTTCTGAGCATAATTGGCGCATAATTAATGGTGGGAAACATCCATGGGAGCCAAGGAGGAGTTCAGCTCAAGGAATTGACCGCGTTCCAGCCACTTTCAATGCGTCGAACCGACGCGGCGCGATGTGACCTGCGGAGGAGCATTGGCGGCATTCAGTCTCTTGCTCACAGATCTTCTCGGGTCAGCATCACCCGTCAAGGCAGACGCTTTCGCGGGACCCATCCCGACGCTTGACCGTGTCGCCGTCCGCATCGTCACCGAGGACTATCAATTCGCGGTCGCCCCGGCGCGCCACAAGGAAGACGGCGTTGTGGTCGAGAATTTTGGCTGGGGCATCGGCCCTGATCATCCGCCGGGCAGAACGCTGGTCAGCGAGTTTGGGCTCTCGATGCATGTCGAAAGCCATCGCGGCGACGAAACGAGACAGATCCTGATGGATTTCGGCTTCACGCCCGAGGCATTAAACAACAATCTGGCGCTGATCGGGATTTAGCCGGCCAGCCTCGACGCGCTGGTGCTGAGCCATGGGCATTATGACCATTTTGGCGGCCTCGCCGGCTTCCTCAGGAACACTGCCGGCCAACTGAAGCCGAAGCTGCCGTTCTACGTCGGCGGCGAAGACGCCTTTTGCGCGCGCGATTGGGTGGCTCCGCCGGTCAAGGGCGATTTCGGGGTGATCGACCGGGAGGCTCTCAAGACCGCCGATCTGACGGTGATGTCGACGCGGGAACCTTCGCTTGTCGGCGACCATGGCTTCACCTCGGGCCGCATCGCCGAGCAAAGCTTCGAGAAGCTGAAATCGCCAAGCGTGATGAAGCTCGGCATGCATGACGGATCGGGTTGCTCCGCGACCAGCTTTAGCGACGCCGAGCAGAAGCTCGGATCGTTCCTCGACCAGTTCAACCACGAGATCGCAACCGCCTTCAATCTCAAGGACCGGGGGTTGATTGTTCTCACGTCCTGCAGTCACCGCGGGGTCGTCAATGCGGTGCGACAGGCGCAGGAGGTCTCCGGCGTCAAGAAAGTGCATGCAATCATCGGCGGCTTCCACCTTGCCCCCTACCCGCCGGAGTATCTGGCTGAAACCCTGTCCGCCCTAAAGGAGATCGAACCCGATTATCTCGTGCCGCTGCATTGCACCGGCGAACCGTTTTTCGATCTGGCGAAAGGCGAACTCGGGCCGAAGGTCATCCGAGCGTACACCGGCACACGTCTCGACTTCAGTTAGCAGGCGGGCTTTCATCGGCTGCCTCTATCGGCCAAGCGCCGATAGCGAGGTTTAGCTTCCTGACGTCGCTTCAGGCAGCCAATGAGGCCCAAACGGCCCGAATGATTTATTGAGGCGCGCCGCTAAAGCGGCTTTGGACGGGTTTCTCGCGCGATTTTCGGACTGGACTTTGACCCTGCCCGCGAATTGTCCTCTGGTCGAGGCTATGCTCGCGCCCATCCTCTCGATCCAGTCGCATGTCGTCTACGGCCATGTCGGCAATTCGGCGGCCGTGTTTCCTCTACAACGGCTCGGGCGCGAGGTCTGGCCGCTGATGACGGTGCAATATTCGAGTTATGTGGGCTACGCCGGCTGGCGCGGTCGCGCCTTCGACGAGAGCGATGATCGACGATTGCATGAGCGGCTTGGAAGCGATCGGCGTGCTTCCGCGTTGCGCCGGTCTTTTGACCGGCTATCTCGGCAAGGCGGAGATCGGCGAGGCCGCTCTGCGGGCGCTTGACCGCATTCGTGCCGCCAACGACGAGCGGCCTACGCGTGCGATCCGGTGATCGGCGATGTCGGGCTCGGGGTTTACGTGGCGCGCCGGCGTCGGGGAATTCTTCCGAGACCGCGCTTTGCCCCTGGCGACCATCGCCACGCCAAACGCCTTCGAGCTCGAATGGCTGACTGGCGAACGGGCGAACAACCTGCAAGCCGCGCGGCGGGCGATCGCCGCGTTGCGCGCACGGGGACCGGGGTCGTCGTGGCGACGTCCCTTGAGCTCGACGATACGCCTGCCGGCGCTCTCGACATTTTGGCGGGAGACGAAGCCGGCCTCTGGCGACGGCGCACAGCGAACCTGCCGATTTCTGTCAACGGCTCCGGCGACCTGTTCGCAGCCTTGTTCTTTCATCATTGGCTCGAGACGCATGACACACTTGTTACGTTGTCGCGTACGACATCTTCGTTTCACGCGTTCGTATAGCGAGGTTTAGCTTCCTGACGTCGCTTCAGGCAGCCAATGAGGTCTAAACGGCCCGAATGATTTATTGAAGCGCGCCGCTAAAGCGGCTTTGAACGGGTTTCTTGCGCGATTTTCAGACTGGACTTTGACCCTGCCCGCGAATCGTCGTCTCTCGTCGGACATGCTCGCGCCCATCCTCTCGATCCAGTCGCATGTCGTCTACGGCCATGTCGGCAATTCCGCCGCCGTGTTTCCTCTACAACGGCTCGGCCGCGAAGTCTGGCCGCTGATGACAGTGCAATATTCCAGTCATGTGGGTTACGCCGGCTGGCGCGGCCGCGCCTTCGACGGAGCGATGATCGACGATTGCATAAGCGGGTTGGAAGCGATCGGCGTGCTTCCGCGTTGCGCCGGTCTTTTGACCGGCTATCTCGGCAAGGCGGAGATCGGCGAGGCCGCTCTGCGCGCGCTTGATCGCATTCGCGCCGCCAATGACGAAGCGGCCTACGCGTGCGATCCGGTGATCGGCGATGTCGGGCCCGGGGTTTACGTGGCCGCCGGCGTCGGCGAATTCTTCCGAGACCGCGCCCTGCCCCTGGCGACCATCGCCACGCCAAACGCCTTCGAGCTTGAATGGCTGACCGGCGAACGGGTGGACAACCTGAAAAAAGCCCGGCGGGCCATCGCCGCCTTGCGCGCACGGGGGCCGCGGGTCGTCGTGGCGACGTCCCTCCAGCTTGACGATACGCCTGCCGGCGCTCTCGACATTCTGGCAGGAGACGAAGCCGGCCTCTGGCGGGTGCGCACGCCGAACCTGCCGATTTCCGTCAATGGCTCCGGAGATCTGTTCGCGGCGCTGTTTTTTCATCATTGGCTTGAGACGCACGATACGCGCGACGCGCTAGCGCGTGCGACGTCGTCGGTTCACGCGGTCGTGAAAGCCACTCTGGATTCGAGTTCACGCGAGATCGCCCTGATCGCTGCTCAAGATGAGTTTACTAACCCGTCGCAACTTTTCATCGCAGAAGCCGTTTAATCCACCGAACCGCGCGTTTACTTTTTTTGTGCATCGGTGCATGAGTGAACGGCGTTCGGTCTATATTGGGGCGGGTGAAAGGGGAGCGTTGATGACACATCCAGTCAGTTTCTTAGGAGCGGCGGCGCTTGGAATTGTCCTGGCGACGTCGTGCGCCGACGCGCAGACGGTGCATCACCGGGCGAAGCATCCGGCCGCGGCCGGCCGTCAGATTACCGTTAGCAAGGGCGTCGAGCCGTGGCTCACTCTCGGCACCTGGGCTCCTGTCGGCTCGCGCCAGGGCTACGTTCTTGACACGCTAAGCCCGCCTCAGAATCAGCGTACGGCCAACCAAGAGACAATTCAGGGCGTCCGCGGCATCGATCGGCTGCCGAATAATGGTTCCCTGCCCGAAGCAAACCGGCCCTTGCTCATTGTCTCCTCGCCCGGCCTGAGTGGCCCCTGGTTGCAAATGTATTAAAGACCCGCCCGCACGCTAGAGGAGGGGTGCGGGGCACGGGACTCGGATGACGCGCCGGTTTCAAACGCTCGATGTGTTCACCGAGACGGCGCTGGCTGGCAATCCGCTTGCCGTGGTTCTCGACGCCGATGGCCTCGACGACGGACGAATGCAGGCGATCGCCGCCGAATTTAACCTGTCCGAGACCGTGTTCGTCCTGGAGCCGAGGGACGCCGTCAATAGCGCCCGGGTCAGGATTTTTACCCCGAAACGCGAAGTGCCGTTCGCCGGGCATCCGACGGTCGGAGCGGCGGCGCTCATTGCGCACTTACGCGCGAGCGATCTGCTCGCCGCTCAAGATCTGAGAATCGTGCTTGAGGAGCCGATCGGCGACGTCGTCTGCGTCACGCGCCGTCGCAAGGGCCAGGCGCTTGCCGCTTATTTCGAGCTGCCGAAACTGCCCCAACGGCTCGAAGACAAACCGCCGTCCACGGTGCAAATCGCCGCAAGTCTGGGTCTTGAACTTCAAGACATTGGTTTCGACGGACACGAACCGAGCGTCTTCAGCGCGGGATTCCCCTTTCTGTTCGTTCCGGTCCGCTCGCTCGACGCGATCGGCCGCGCCGCGCCCGGAATCATGCCCTGGGCGACCAAGGACGGTCCGGCTACCTTTGTCTACACACGCGAAACGGAGCGTAAGGGGTCAGCCTATCATGGGCGCATGTTCGCCGGCGCCTGGGGAATATACGAGGACCCGGCGACCGGAAGCGCTGTCGCCGCATTCGCCGGCCTCGTACAAGCGTTCGACCGCCCGCGCGACGGCAAGTCTATGCTGACGATCGAGCAAGGTTTCGAAATGGGCCGGCCAAGCCTGATCGCGCTTGGCCTTGTGATCGAGAATGGCGCTCTGGTCTCCGCGACGATCGGGGGCTCGGTCGTCATCATCTCCAGCGGTTCGCTCGACCTTTGAGCGAGCAGGCCCATCTTCTCGAGGTCGCCGAGCTTGACCTTGCGTTTGAGTCCTCGCGCTGGGAATTCGCCGACCGCCAGGCGGCGGCCATTGCCACGCATTGGGGGCGACTGACAAAAGCGAAGCCGTCGCTATTCAACGGGCGCGTGCTGCTTCTCGGCCGACGCCTGATCGAGACCCGCCCCGACGGAACGTTGAAGCTCAAGGGCGTCTATTTCGAGACCGACTACGCCGACTTCCTCGCCTGGAGCGAATTCGGCCATCCTGGCGGCCCCGTCGACAATTGCTTCGCGATGGCTGCGCTGCGCTCGGACGACGGCGCGTTTCTGCTCGGCGAGATGGCGCACCATACCTACAACGCCGGCCAGATCTACTTTCCCGCCGGAACACCGGATCCCGATGACGTCTTCGACGACAGGGTGGATCTCGAGGCAAGCGCGCGCCGGGAATTGCTGGAAGAGACCGGGCTCCTGGCTGCTGACACGGATATTTCGCCCGACTGGACTGTGGTGATTACGGCTCAGCGCATCGCATGCATGAAACTGATGACGTTTCCCCTCCCCGCCGCCCGGCTCAAGGCGCGGATCGAGGCGTTTCTGGCGCGCGACCCTCTGGCCGAGTTCGCGCGCATGCACATCGTGCGCGATCCGGAAGACATCGATGAAGCGCGGGTGCCGAGTTTTGTCGCCGATTATCTGCGCTACGCGTTCGCTCAAAGATCGGTCGCATAACCGTGGCGCCTTTGTGAAGCCGCGACCATCGACTTGGCCTCGGCGTCGCGGCCGGCTGCGCAGGCCTTCGAGGCGGCGTCCGTCTCGCGCTTGATCTGATTGTACACCGACTGCACGACATGCCCCATGGACAAATCGTTGTCCTGGACCGCGCGATAGCGGGCGATTTTAGCCGAACAATCGGCGCCCTCAGGTAGCTGAAATCCCGTCGGCGTCACCGCGACCGAGCCTAGCGCCGGCGGAGCCGAGGCCTGCGGGGCCGGCGCGTTGCAGGCGACGAGCGCGAAACACGCCGCGACCAGCGGGGCGAGCGCTTTCATGGACTTCCAGGCTCCTAGCGAGCCATTCGAGGCGTCCATCCGAAACGCGCCGAAAACACTGGCCAGTCAACAGCCCTCCAGCTGTGGCGGCCGCCACCACTGACGAGAAGAGCAAATCGCTCGCCTCGACGGGCGATTCGCCCAGTCAGACTGACCTTATCGTCCCGCGATCGCCGCGGGATGATGGACGGCCCAGATCTCGGAAATCGACGACAACACGACAATGGCGCCAAGCACGACGCATGACCACATCGCCACGTGGACCGTCGCGAATTTCAAGACCCAAGGCGCAATGATGACGAGCGCGCCGACGACCAGCGCCACCCATTCCTCCCACTCCGCAAACTGCGCCAACGCAGCGACGCCCATGAGGAAGATGACCACGCCGCCGACCCACGCGGTTCTCGCCGCCATGAAATCCCCGGAGAATCCGAGGGCCCAGGGCGACACGAACAGCAGCACGCCGCAGATCAGGTTGATCCAGTCCTGGACATTTTTGTTGTCCCCGCGCAACGAAGCACTGTTTGGCATACAAACCTCCTCCATCACACATTCGACGTTGAACACGCCTCTAATTCCCTCACTTAACACTCATTTTTGGGAATTTCATGGCGACTTGCGCAGAGCCGCCGGCGAAGAGGGAGGGCTTGGAGACGAGCAGAGCGTGACCGCAGAATTGCAATTTTCGGCTAGGGCCCGGTTGGACGCGCGACCTCGGAGGGGCTCATGGCTGAAGGGCGCGAGGTCATCGTCGCACAGCGGAACGCGCCGAGCGATCTGCCAAAGGGAGCGACATTCGCGCCCACCGACGCACTCGACCGAGAGGCGGTCGCCAAGGCCGTACGCGGCTCGGGGCAGTTCGTGGTCACGATCGGATTTCCCTATTCCGGGACCTGACCCGGCTAAAGACGCTCTCCTCGGGTCAAAACGCAGAACAGCCCGCGCTGGACGGCTCAACCCGCGGACTTGGTGACGCGAACTCTTCGGCGTGGTCGGCCTGGCTGTGCGCGCCTTCCCGATTGAGGCGCGACGAACTAGCCGATGTGGGGTCCGTCACCAACGACGCTCCATGTCGGGCCGGGATTGGCGACAACGCCGAACTGGCTGATTGAAGATCCGTTCATGTCCCAGACGGCGACCGCGCCATTGTTGTTCTGCAGCGTGATGTCGCTCTTGCCGTCACCGTTGAAATCGCCGGTGCCGACGACGTGCCAGAACGGGCCGGGGTCAGAGACCACGCTCGACTTGGTGATCGTGTCGCCGTTCATCTGCCACATGGCGACCTCACCCTCGTTGGTCTGCAACAGAATGTCGCTCTTGCCGTCACCGTTGAAATCGCCGGTGCCGACGACGTGCCAGAACGGGCCAGGGTCAGCGACCACGCTCGACTTGGTGATCGTGGCGCCGTTCATCTGCCACATGGCGACCTCACCCTCGTTGGTCTGCAACAGAATGTCGGTCTTGCCGTCACCGTTGAAATCGCCGGTGCCGACGACGTGCCAGAACGGACCAGGGTCAGCGACCACGCTCGACTTGGTGATCGTGGCGCCGTTCATCTGCCACATGGCGACCTCACCCTCGTTGGTCTGCAACAGAATGTCGGTCTTGCCGTCACCGTTGAAATCGCCGGTGCCGACGACGGGCCAGAACGGGCCAGGGTCACTTATCGTGCTGGACGACACGAACGCATTGTTCTGCATTTGCCAGACCGCGACACTGCCGTCGCTGCTCTGAAAGAGGATATCCGAGGTGTCGCCGCTGAAGAACGCGCCCGAGCCCTGTGCAAACCAAAAGGGACCGGGGTTGGGGCCAAGCAGGGCCGAGGCCGACAGCGTCACCCCGCTCACCTGCCACAAGGCCAACGGGCCGCTCGTGTTCTGCAACATGATATCCAGGTCAGGATTACTGACGAAAACTCCAACACTGCTGGTCGCCTGAGCGGACGAATTGGCGCCATCGGTGACCGACCAGGAGATCGTGCGGCTGCTTGAATTCAACGCGCTGGCGGAAGCGAAGGTGACCGAGTCGAGCGCCGCCTGATAGGCGGCCAGGCTGGCCGCGCCGGAAAGCGTCAGCACGCCGGTGCCCGCATTGTAGCTGCTGGCGACGCCAGCCTGGGGCGAGCCGACGCTCAGCGTATCGCCGGCAAGGAATCCGGCGCCGATGCTGACTGTCGCACTAGCCAGGGTCGGCGACCCCGGATCGCTGATGGACAACCCGGGATCGAGCGCAATCGCCGCCGCTCCGGCCGTGTAGCTTGCGTTCGCGCCGGCGGTCACCTCGGGCGTCGTCTCGGGCGCCGGAGGCGGATCACCCTGGCTGAGCGCAGTCAGACCGGATGGGAATAGTCCCAGCGACCAAGTCCCGGAGCTGGGGTCTAATTCCGTCGTCCCCGCAGCCGTGCCGTTCGTCTCCCACAATTCAGTGTCGCCGCTTGTATCGACGCCGCTAAACAGCACCATTCCGTCGTAAACAGCAAATCCCGATGGGTTAAATCCGGCTCCGGTCGTCGCTGCTCCGTTGATGCCGGTCAGCTCTTTCGTGCCGGTGACGGTTCCGTTCGTGATCCAGAGCTGCGCGCGACCCGATTGGTCGAGGCCGCGGAACAGGACCTCGCCGTTGTAGACCGTGAGGTCGCTCGGAGCGAGCCCTGCGCCATCGGCGCCGGTTATGCCAGTCAGCTCATGCGTGCCGGCAGCGGTTCCGTTCGACACCCACAAGCCCATACCGCCGCTCGAAGTCGAGGCCGCTGAAGAGAATTTCGCCGTTAAAGACCGTCATGTCGGTCGGATTTAATCCGGCCGGGTCCGAAGCGCCGCCCGCCCCCGCGACGAGTTCGTGCGTGCCGCCGACAGTCCCATCCGTCACCCACAAACCGGAGAGACCGTTGGCGTCGACGCCATTGAACAGCAGCTCATTGTTGAAGACCGCCATGTCGGTCGGGTCTAGTCCGGTCGACGACGCCGAGGCGATGCCGGTCAGCTCCTGTGTTCCTCCGGCTGTGCCGTTGGTCACCCACAGGCCGAGATGGCCTGCCGTGTCCGTGCCGGTGAACAGCGCTTCGTGGTTGAAGACGGTCAGGTCGGTTGGCGCCACTCCCGCCGCCGCCGCTCCTATGATGCCGGCCAGCTCGAACGTGCCGTTGACTGTCCCGTCTGTCGTCCACAAGCCAGTCTGGCCGCTGGCGTTGATGCCACTGAAAAGCGCTTCGTTGCCTAAGACTGTCAGGTCGCTTGGAGCGAGCCCCGCCGAACTCGCCCCCGCAATGGAGGTCAGCTCCCATGTGCCGACGGCAGTCCCGTCTGTGGTCCACAACCCAGACTGGCCGCTCGCGTCGTCGCCCTCGAACAGAACCCGGCCGCCGAGGACCGTCATGCCGCTCGGAGAGAGCCCGGAGGCACCGGCTCCCGCCGGCGCCCAATTCGAATGTTCCGAATCCCGTTCCGTTCGTTTCCCAAAGGCCACTGTCATTGAGCGCGTCCTGGCCTTGGAAAAGAACAATGTCTGGAAGCACGGGCGCACCTTCACTCTGACGACGGTCGATACAGATCGCGTGCGAATGGGCGATCCGGAGCCCGCGATCGACGCACAACCTAAGCGTGTTGGTGAAATGGCTGCTTAACCGCAAGCGGCCGTGCAAGTTTTCGCAGGACTCTTATGTTTAACGACTAACGAATGCCTGCCGGAGACGAACCAAGTCGATGCTTTGTTCTGGTCTTCCGGCGGGTGAGCTTGTCGCGAAAGCGGTAGAAGGCCCGGCAAGGTCGCCTCCCGGCGCCATGGAGTGTGTCTGGGTCTGCCCGGGGCCTGGCCCCGGCTCAAGAAGACGCTCTGCTCGGGTCAAAACGCAGAACAGCCCGCGCTGGACGGCGCGGGCTGCTTATTGATGCTCAATCGAAGACGCGCGAAGCGACCTTTAGGGTTCTTCGGGAGCCGGCTCCTTGTCGTCAGCGTCCGAGTTGGCCGGCTCCACGCGCTTGCGCGACCGCCGCGCGCCCGCCGCGACGATCAGATCGCGCTCGAGCCGTGGTTGGGCCGGGCCCTCCGGATAGACGAAGCTGAGCTTCTTCGCGCCTGTTTCGTCGGCGGTGACCACAACCTTGACCACGCCTCCGCCTTTGAGCCGGCCGAACAGCACCTCGTCAGCGAGCGGCGTCTTGATCTGGGCCTGGATCACGCGCGCCATCGGCCGCGCGCCCATCGCCTCGTCGTATCCGTTCTTGACCAGCCATTCACGGGCTTCGTCCGTGAGTTCGATCGTCACGTTGCGGTCGCTCAGCTGAGCCTCGAGCTGGAGGATGAACTTGTCGACAACGCGGGCGATGACCCCCTCCGGCAGCCGCGCGAACGGCACGATGGCGTCGAGCCGGTTGCGGAACTCGGGCGCGAACAACCTGTCAATCGCCTCGGTATCGTCGCCCTCCCGCTTCGACTTGTGGAAGCCGAAAGCAGCGCTGGCGAGATCCCGCGCTCCCGCATTGGTGGTCATGATCAGGATCACATTGCGGAAGTCGATCTGCTTGCCGGAGTGATCGGTCAGCTTGCCATGGTCCATGATCTGCAACAGGATGTTGAACAGGTCAGGATGGGCCTTCTCGATCTCGTCCAGCAACAGAACCGAGTGCGGGTGCTGGTCGATGGCGTCCGTCAGCAGGCCGCCCTGGTCGAAACCGACGTAGCCGGGCGGCGCGCCGATCAGGCGCGATACCGTGTGGCGCTCCATATATTCGGACATGTCGAAGCGGGTCAGCTCCAGTCCGAGGCTGACCGAGAGCTGGCGGGCCGCTTCCGTCTTGCCGACGCCCGTCGGACCGGAGAACAGGTAGCAGCCGATCGGTTTCTCCGGATCGCGCAAGCCGGCTCGGGCGAGCTTGATGGCGGACGCCAGAGCCGCCACGGCTTCGTCCTGGCCGTAGACAGCGCGCTTCAACGTCTCCTCGAGGTGCTGGAGCACCTCGGTGTCATCCTTCGACACCGACTTCGCGGGGATGCGCGCCATCGACGCGACGGTCGCCTCGATCTCCTTGATCCCGATCGTCTTCTTCCGCTTCGGCTCCGGCACCAGCATCTGCGAGGCGCCGGTCTCGTCAATGACGTCGATCGCCTTATCGGGCAGCTTGCGGTCGTGGATATAGCGCGACGACAACTCAACCGCCGCCTTCACTGCTTCTGCGGTGTAGCGCAGCTTGTGGAACTCCTCGAAATAGGGCTTGAGGCCTTTGAGGATCTCGATCGCGTCGGCGACGCTCGGCTCCTTGACGTCGATCTTCTGGAACCGGCGGACCAGCGCGCGGTCCTTCTCGAAATACTGGCGGTATTCCTTGTAAGTCGTTGAACCGATGCAGCGAAGCGTCCCTTGCGCCAAGGCGGGCTTGAGCAGGTTCGACGCATCCATCGCCCCGCCCGAAGTGGCGCCGGCGCCGATGACGGTATGGATTTCGTCGATGAACAGAATGGCGTCCTTGTGCTGCTCGATCTCCTTCATCACCTGCTTCAGGCGCTCTTCGAAATCGCCGCGATAGCGCGTGCCGGCGAGCAGCGCGCCCATGTCGAGGGCAAAGACGGTCGAATCGGCCAAAACTTCAGGCACGTCCGAATTGATGATCTTGCGCGCCAGGCCCTCGGCGATCGCCGTCTTGCCGACACCGGGATCGCCAACCAAGAGCGGATTGTTCTTCTGCCGGCGGCACAGCACCTGGATGGTGCGCTGCACTTCGGCCTCGCGGCCAATGAGCGGATCGATGCGCCCCTCTCGCGCCTTCCGATTGAGGTTGACGCAATAAGCTTCCAAGGCGCCTTCCTTTTTCTTTGAATCCGGACTGTCCTTCGAGTCCTTGGAATCACGCGAACTCGTGCTCGTCGTCGGTCCCGCGCGGCAAGCGCGACGTATCGGAGGCGCCGGGACGCTTGGCGATCCCATGGCTGATGTAGTTCACCGCGTCGTAGCGGGTCATATCCTGCTCTTGCAGGAAATATGCCGCATGCGTCTCGCGCTCGGCGAAAATGGCGACAAGGACATTCGCGCCAGTCACTTCCTCGCGACCGGACGACTGAACGTGGAACGCCGCGCGCTGGACGACGCGCTGGAAGCCGTTGGTGGCCTTGGCCTCCTCCTGGCTCTCCACAACCAGGTTTTCAAGTTCGGTGTCGAGGTATTGAACAACGGTCTTGCGCAGAGCGTCGAGGTCGACGCCGCACGCCCGCAGGACGGCGGCCGCATCGACGTCGTCGATCAGCGCCAGCAGCAGATGTTCGAGGGTTGCGTATTCATGACGGCGCTCGTTGGCGAGCGACAGGGCTCGACGAAGGGTCTTTTCGAGCGCGCGGGAGAAAATTGGCATCGGGCGCCTTTCACTTCTTTTCCATTATGCACTGCAAGGGGTGTTGGTTCTTGCGTGCGTGATCCATCACTTGCGACACCTTGGTCTCCGCGATCTCGTAACTAAAGACGCCGCATTCGCCTACACCATTGTTATGCACTTGAAGCATGATCTGCATCGCTTCCTGAGCGTCCTTGTTGAAGAAGGCCTGCAAAATGGAGACCACAAACTCCATGGGGGTGTAGTCGTCGTTGAGCAAAAGAACGCGATACATATTCGGGCGCTTCGTCTGCGTCCGCGTGCGCGTGATGACCGCCGCGCCCGCCCCTGGCGTTTCTCCCCCTCGCTTCGGTTCACGCGACGCGATCGGTCGCATGGCCACCTGCGAAGGGGCGACGCCGAAGCCCGGATAGAGCCACCGCGCCAGCCGAGCCATTCCCGCCCGGAGTCGAACCACTAACGGAATTGAGGCGGCAGCCACCGAATGACCCCGATTGATGCCGGTTGGGCCAGAACTCTCATTCACGCGTACGCAATAACAGTACCAACATCATTTAGGCGCCGAGCGCCGTCGGCGCCAGATGTCGTTTCGGCGCCGAGCGCCGTCGGCGCCAGATGTCGGCGCCGAATGGCAGCATTGCCAATTTGCTCGTCACGCGCAAGAGCCTCATCGCACGCAACTTGGAATGTCCCTCTCCTGTTCCATTTCCGCTAGGGACGAGAGGATGGGTCGGATGAGAGCGCAAATAAAAAAGCCGGCGCTGGAAGGGCGCCGGCGTTGTCCGGAGTAAGAAACCGGCGCTGGAAGGGCGCCGGCATGCCTCAAATAAAAAAGCCGGCGCTGGAAGGGCGCCGGCATGGGCCGGAGTAAGAAACCGGCGCTGGAAGGGCGCCGGATGGGCCGGAGGGATTTTTCCCGCCGCGCTTGGCGGCGAGAGGATCGCTAGATGATTACTTCTGGATGCTCGCGTAGGCCGTTGTGACCGGCTTCAAGGCGTCTGAGGCGACCCGGGTGTAGAGCTCGGAAACCTTCGTCGCCTGAGCGACAAAGCCCTCATAGGCCTGCTTGGCGAATTCGGTCTGAATCTGGATCGCGGTTTCGACGCTGCGCGCGCCGAGAAGCTTCTCGTACAGCGCCGACCCGGCGGCGAAGGATTTCTTCGAATAATCGCTCAATTCGACAGCGATCTCCTGCAGACCCTTCGACAAGGTGGTCGATGCAGCGGTGAAAGCCTCGAGCTGGTCCTTAGAGAATTTCTGGAAGTCTTCAAGCGTAGCTGTCATTTGTGGCGCTCCCTTCATTTGAGTCCGTTTCGCATCTGAAAAGAGGCGAGCGGGCGATGAACGCAATATGTGCACTGCACAATGGAAGTCAAGGCTGCTTTGTTGCATTGCAGCAAAATTGGCCCCCAGCTTCGGAAGCATCCATCCGACAAGATTAAAAAAAGTAAATTATTTCAATCTACAAGTACCGTTTACTCGACTTTAACTTCATAGGGCTCGACCGTCGCTGCCGCGCGCCGATAGCGATTCCAAAGGCTTGCTGAAAAATATCCGCGGCTCTTCCGAATCCCGTTAACCGCTGCGTAACCGCTGCGGCATATCGTTGGCGACCGTGTGCGTAACGCAACTGTGATCGGCGGCCAGGCCTCACAATTGCGCGATGTCGGTGGGGCGTTTCATGGCGTTGCGTATCGGTTGCTCTCGAATGGGCCAGCTCGCTCGCATAGCGACCGCGGCGTTGATCTCGGCTTCGACCCTCTGCCTATTTAGCGCGCAGGCGCAGGCGCATCATTATTCGCGGCATTGGCGCACCGCGCACGCGACGCATCAAGCGCATCATTCGCACTACGCGCGCGCTCCCCATCATGGGCGTTCCGCTCATTACGCCCGTCGCGCATCTCCACGTTACGCCTCCGTAGCGGCAGGCGCGGTTCCAAATTCGCCGGCCTTTTCGGCGCTTGTCATCGACGCCAACAGCGGCCGCACGCTTTATTCCGCTGACGAGAACGGCCTGCGTCATCCCGCTTCGATCACCAAGGTGATGACGCTCTACCTTTTGTTCGAGCAGCTCGACAGCGGTGCAATGACGCTGCGGACGCAAATTCCAATCTCCGAGCACGCCGCCGCGCAGGAGCCCTCGAAACTCGGCCTCCTCCCCGGGGATTCGATCAGCGTCGACGATGCGATCAAGGCCGTCGTCACCCGTTCGGCCAACGACATCGCGGTCGCGATCGCCGAAGCCGTCGGAGGCTCGGAAAGCAATTTCGCCGACATGATGACGCGCAAGGCGCACGCGCTCGGCATGACGAACACGGTCTACGTCAACGCGTCCGGACTCCCCAATGACCAGCAGATCACCACGGCGCATGATCTGACGATCCTCGGACGTTCGCTCGAGGAGCGGTTCCCGCGTTATTTCCGTTATTTCTCGACCACCCAATTCGATTTCGACGGCGAGATCATCGGCAGCCACAACCATCTGCTCGGCCGCGTCGACGGCGTCGACGGGATCAAGACCGGCTACACCAGAGCCTCCGGCTTCAACCTTCTGACCTCGGTCCACCGGGATGGGCGGTCGCTGCTCGCCGTCGTCATGGGCGGTCGCTCCGCCGCAGGGCGCGACCGGATCATGGCGAATCTCATCGCCGACCACATCGCTGAAGCGTCGACCGCGCACACCGCCGCCGCGGTCGCCGATGCTTCGCCCGTTGAGTCGATCGAGCCGCGCGTCGAGCCGGCCGTGGCCTCGCCGGCGCGCGCGCGTCAGGCCATTGTCGCCGAAGCCAGGTTTGAACGCGCCTCCGCCGCGACACGCGCGGCGAACGCGGCCGGAGAAGGCGACGATGGGGCCGGAGACGAGGAGCTTGCGACCCCGCAGCCGATGCTGAAGGCGCCCGAGTCGGCTCCGCGCGCGGCGCAGCCGACAGCCGCCGATCTCGGCTTGCTCAAAAGCCCCGCCAAGTCGTCGAAGAAAACTCAGGCTCGCCTTGCCGCGGCAGGCGCGCTGGTCATGCCGCCGTTGGGACGGCCCGAGGATTCGGCCGACGACGAGCGGCGTCCCGGGCGCGCTTCTCAGCAAGACGAGGATAGCGATGGTCTGGGCCCGCGCGGGTGGATGATCCAGATCGGCGCCCCCGACAACCTCGCCAAGGCCAACGCCCTTTTGAGCCGCGCCCGCGAGCGCAACCGGTCGACGCTGGCCTCGGCCAAGCCGGTCACCGAGAAAGTGCGCAAAGGCGACGCCACCCTCTATCGCGCGCGTTTCGCCGGCCTCAATTCGGCTTCTGCGGAAGCCGCGTGCCGGTCGCTCAAGCGCACCGGATTTTCATGCTTCACCGCCCATGATTGACGCGTACGCTTTCGGAGTTGCCTAGCCTTGTCGTTGCATCAGAACATCCTTGGCCTGATTGACCCGCGCGGCAAGCGTGGTCGAGCCGCCATGATCTGGATGAAACTTCTTCATCAAAGTCCGGTGGGCCCGGATTATGTCCGCCGGGCCCGAGCCTTCGGCGAGACCAAGGACTTCGAACGCCTCGCGGCGCGACATCGCCCCACTCCCGCCCCGCCCCTGACGCTGACCCTGGTCTGCCTCACGCCAGCCGGCGAACCGGCGGTCGAGATATGCCTCTAGCAGGCTGACGCCATCCGGATCGTCGCGCGCGAGCTCCTGGCGCAAGCCAATAAGCTCCGGACGCGACAGGGTTTCGACCGCGCGGCCGCCATAGGCGCCGGCCAGGATCGTCCCGGTCATCGCGCCGCTATCGTGGTCCAGCCGCATTTCCAGCATCGCGGACCGAGCGATCGAAGACCTCCCCGGCCGCGCGCCCGGGCCCCCGCCTACGTTGCGAAAGGCGCTGGAGCCCGCGCCCGTTGTCCGCCAGCCGGCGAAGTTCGCCATCATCCCCGCGACCGTCGCGGCGAGCCCGAACCGGCCGCGCAGGAGCAGGAGCAGCGCGCCGATCATTCCCAGCACGCCGCCGCCATGACGGATGAGCCGCGCCGCGGTGGCGGCGTCCATGCGGCCGAATTGCTTGATCGCTTGCACGACAAGAAAGAGCAAGATCAAGCCTATAACGAGGTTCATTCTTGTAAGGCTTTCAAGTAGGCGGATGCCTCGCCCGACCGCGGCGGCGGTGACTTTCGTTCCCGCCAAAGGCGAAACTACGCCAAGTTCACTTTCCGCGCATCTGCGACAACAGAAGCCGGGCGTCGGAATCTCCCTCCGCCTCCCGAAGCAATGCCGCGTGGCCACCCGCGGCATAGGCCGCCGCGGCGCGCAGAAGCGCGGCGAGCCGCGCGGAGGCGCCGGCGTCGAATGTGCTGTAGGCTCCCCCGGTCAGGCGGGCGACTTCGCCGAACGTGCGCTTGGCCGCGGGGTCCTGCCCCTCCTGGAACATGAACGCCTTGACCCCAAGCAGCGCCAGTTCTCCCGCCAAGGCAGCGAGCGTGTCCGGGTTTTCCTCCATGGCGTCGCCGATAAAGATGAGCGCGCCGACCTTGGCGCGCTTGGCCTCATCGCGCGCATGGGCGAGCACCCTTCGGATCTGCGTCGATCCGCCGCGCACCTCGATGCGGCTCATGAGCTGCGCCAGACCCTGCCCGCCGGAGACGAAGTTCGACGCCCGGCATTCGTTCAAGCCCCGGAAATAGACCAGCTGCACGTCGAGGCCGCCAAGCGAGCCTGCCGCCTCGAACATCTTCGCCTGCAGCGATTGGGCGAGGTCCCAGGTCGGCTGCCGGCTCATGGTGGCGTCCAGGGCGAAGATCAGCCGTCCGCGGCCAGAGGCGCCCGGCGCGGGAGTGCCTTTCGCGGCCTCGACGAAAGCGGCGATGTCCTCGCCGCCCCTGCGGTTCGTCAGCGCGCTGTTCTTGTCCTTGTCCATCAGCGAATGCCGTGAGCAGCCGTGTTCCAGGTTAAATTGGGCGCGGCCGAGCCGCTGACAAGGCTTGGGGCCTGGCGCGCGCTCCTTCGCCCCGCAAACCCCGTCGAGAGACGCCCGTCTTTCGGCGCGCTGTTCGGGGACAAGGCGGGGATGAGGGGCCGGGCCGCTGTTCGCGGCCAATCGCCCGCCCCTCACCCTTATCCTATCCCCGCAGACGGGGCGAGGGGACGCCCGAGCGCCGCCGGCTCCTGCCGCCGCCGCGCCCACAAAGGCCGGCGGCCTCAGTCCACCGCAAGCCTCACGAATGGCGGGCGCTGGAATCGGCCGTCCTTGTAGTAGCCGCTGTTGATGAGGAGATCGAGCTGCGGCGGCGCGGCGAAGCCGCCGACGAACAGCGGGTCCTTCGCCTCCTTCGGGATGAAGCCGCCGTGTCTGACCCCGCTCGGCGCGAGCAGGCAGTCATAGGGCTTTGTTTGAAGCCAGCGATCGCCGAGGAAGACCGGGTTGCCGCCCCACCAATTGACGACGCATTCGTCGGAGATCGGGTGGGTGTGAATGTCGGCGGTCATGCCGGGCTTCATGCGGGAGAAGTTGAAGCCGTTGGCGCCCGTGCCAAAGCCGGCGAACAGGACAATGAGCATCACCGCTTCGCCGCTTTTGCCGCCTTCCACCATCCCGGCGAATGGCCCGCCATAGAAAGCGTTGAACAAAGCTCCGCCGTGACGGATCTCGTCATTGGAGAGCGTCCAGGCGCGCACGTCGGGCGAGCCGTCGTGAAAGCCCATCTCGTTCAGGGGCGCATATTCGACCCGCTTCACGTTGAGCTTGGCGTAGTTGATCGCCTGGACGTTCAAGACCTTATGCGCGGCGTCGTAAAATCCGGCGGGGGCGTAGAGATCGAATTGCGGTGGCGAGATCGACGTGACCAGGACGAAATCATCCCTGTTTCCCACCGGATTGCGCAAGGCGCGCTCGACCGTAAACGGATAGTAGGCGATGTCCCCCGGCTCGACGTCGACCCAGCGCCCGCGCAGAAAGACCTGCCCCTTGCCCTTGAAGCAGACGAGCGCCTCCTCCGCCATGTCATAGGCGTAACGCTCGCTCTCCTGGCCGGGCTTCAGCGTCAGCACATGCACCGATTCGGTGCGAAAGCCGTTGCCCGGCCAGGCGATGAGGCGGGTGTCGATCCCGTGCGCGCGAATCGGGACGCCGTCGCCGAGGTTGATGAGCGCTCCATTCGCCCGGATCTCGGCGGCCGTGCGATAGCGCTCCCAATAATCTTCGGTTTCCATCGCTTAGCCCCGGTTCTTCAGATCAAATCTAAGGCCTCGACCGCGCTAAAGGAGCCCCAGCGACGCCAGCTCGCGGCGCATTACGTCCGGCATCGCGGCGAAGCCGGGCTGGGCCTCGTCGATATCCGGCGGCGCGTCCTTGGCCTGATAATAGCGCCAGCCCTGGAAGGCGCGCATCGGCCGCGGCGCAACCGCGACCACGGTCTGACCGAGCCAGATCTTGCAGCGGCCGATCCCGTCCGCATCGACGAACGGCTCGAGGCCGACGATCTCCTGCCTGGCCGAAATCAGGCCCTTCACGACCCAGTAGAGCGAGCCGCCGTCCAGAATCTGTTCGGCTCGTTTCGGGGCCATCCGGGTGACGTGGGCGTGGCGAAGCGGCGCGCGGCGGCGCTTGGCTTCCGCCATTCGCTCCGCCATCCATTCGCGTAGGTCGGCGAGCGATTCCGCGCCCACAGCGAGCTTGATGAGGTGAAGAGGCATGGGAGCGATGCTAGCAGAGGCGCCAGGCCTTAGCCCAGTCGGACGAAGGCGCTATCCCCAGATCCATGAGCCGGCAACGTCCGGATTCGTGCTCGCGGAGAAGGAAGGGTTCGACCGGCCGATGCGAGACGAGTTCTCTTTCTCAACCCAAGGGCGGTTGCGTTCGCCCTTCGGGGAATGCGAACGACGTGCGCCGCCGTCGCGAGCTGAGGAAAAACAGGCTCCCGCTCACTCCGACGGCCGCAAATTGGCCAGAACCGCGTTGCGCAGATCAAGCTCGCGCTCGATGCGTCGGCGGCCTTCGTCTTTCAATTCGCCGGTGCGGTAGAGCGAGTTGACGAGATCCCGCTCCGCGTCGATCAACGCCAGTTCGAGTTCGTCGCCCAGCTCGGCGAGCTTCCTGTGATGGTCATTGCCGTCCTTGCGGTTCTCGACGTCTTTCAGCCGGTTGCGCAGATGAGCGCGGATCGGTCCGACCACGGGCTCGGGAAGCTTGCGGCTCTCGGCGAGCGCCTCGAGCCGCTCGATCGCCGCCTCGATTGCGCGCTCGCGGACCTTGAACTCCTCGTCCGTTTCGGCCTGCCGCTCGCGCCGTCCGGCATTGGCGAGACCGAGCACGCGGACCACCAGTGGCAGCGTCAGGCCCTCGCCGACCAGGGTCACGAAAATCAGGGCGAAGGTGAGAATGAGAATGAGATCGCGGTGCGGAAAGGGGCTGCCGTCGGCAATCGTGAAAGGGATCGCGAGCGCCGCCGCGAGCGAGACGATGCCGCGAATGCCGGTGAACCCCAGGAGCATCGGCTGCTGCCATGGCGGGGCCGGGTCGTAGCGGTTGATCGAAGGCACGAGCCAGCGTGGCAGATAGACGGAAGGAAACACCCAGATGAAGCGGGTGAGGATGACCACGGCGCAGACGACGGCAGCCGCCATGGCGATTTCCGGGACCGTATAGTGGCGAATTGACGGGAGCAGCGTCCGCGCCTGCAGGCCGGTGATGAGGAACACCAAGCCTTCGATCATGTAAGTGAGGAAATCCCAGAACACGACGCCCGGGAGCCGGGTCGCCGCGGGGATGAGGCGGTTGCCGTTCCAGCTGACATAAAGTCCAGCCGCCACCGTGGCCAGAACGCCGGAGCCGCCGAGCCGCTCGGGCGGCCAATAGGCGATGAAGGGCGTCAGAATCGAGAGCAGGAATTCGACGCCGGGCTCACGGACCCATTTGCGCAGGCGAAGCATGATCCAGCCGACGCCGATGCCCCACACGGCCTCTCCCGCCAGGATCGCCGTGAAGGTGCCTGCGGCCTGGACCAGCGAGAACGATCCGACGCTGACCGCCGTGACCGCGAAGCGATAGAGGACGAGCGCCGTTGCGTCATTCGCCAGCCCCTCGCCTTCAAGAATGACGAGCGAGGCGCCTTGGAAGCTGCATCCGTCGCGCGATCGCAAGCGGCGCGACCGCGTCGGGCGGCGAGATGATGGCGCCGAGAACGAAGCCAACCGGCCAGGGAAAGCCCAACAGGAAATGCGTGGCGGCGGCGACCGCGATGGTCGTGAACACGACACAGCCGATCGCGAGCAGCCCGATCGGACGCAGGTTGAAGCGGAATTCCTTCCAGCTCATCTTCACCGCGTCCCAATAGATGATGGGCGGGAGCACCAGCACCAGAACGAGATCGGGAGCGAGTTGCAGCGTCGGCAGGTCGGGGATCAGCGCCAGGATGACGCCCGTGATCACGAGCAGAATGGCGGCCGGAATTTGCAATCGTCTCGCCAGGAGCCCGACTGCGGCGATGACCGCCAGAAGCAGGATCAGAATTTGAAACGTTTCGGTCATCGTCCCATGGGCTCCGGCCGCGCCACGCTCTCTTCAGGAACGGGCTCGTCGATGCAAGTGTTAATCGGCGTGTGGCGACGCCGCCAAACGCCGGCCGCCGGCCGCACAATCCTGCGCCTTACGGCAGGCTTGAAAAAGCGACCTGCAAAGCGCAACGCTTAAAGCTATCTGGGCGCGCCGATCCCCTTGGCATCCGGCGCAAATCGTCGAGACCTATGGCCGATTCCGTCTATCCCGCTCGCGGGCCGCGTTATCAGGAGACGTTTCCCGCCTTGACGGCGCAGGAAATCGACCGGCTGCGGCGCTACGGGTCGTTATGCAAATATTTGGACGGGGAGAAACTGTTCGAAGCGGGAAAAATCAGTCCCGGCATGTTCGTCGTGCTCAAGGGCGTGGTCGCGCTGACCCAGCGCGACGGCCTGGGGCATTTGGCGCCGATCGCCGAGCAGGGCGAAGGCCAGTTTCTCGCCGACGTCGGCCAGCTGTCGACGCGCGCGACTTTGGTCGACGGAACCGCGGAGGGCGACGTCGAGACCCTGCTCATCCCGACCGAGGGCCTGCGTTCTCTCCTGGTCGCCGAAGCCGAACTCGGCGAGCGCATCATGCGGGCGCTCATTCTGCGGCGGGTGGCGCTCCTTCAGGGCGGCGCGGCCGGCGCTGTGCTGATCGGCGCCGCGGGCTCCGCGGACGTGATCCGGCTCGAGGGCTTTCTCACCCGGAACGGCTATCCGCACCATTTGCTCGATCCGGCCCGCGACCCCGAGGCCAAAGAGGTGATCGCCCGCTATACCGATGTTGTGGGCGGATTGCCTCTCGTGATCTGCCCCGACGGTTCGGTGCTCGGCAATCCGTCGGAAGCGGCTGTGTCACGCCAGATCGGGTTGACGGCGCCGTCGCGATCGAACTTCGTCTATGACGTCGCCGTGGTCGGCGCCGGACCGGCGGGCCTCTCAACCGCGGTCTACGGCTGCTCCGAGGGCCTTTCCGTCGCGGTTCTGGACGCCCGCGCCTTCGGCGGCCAAGCCGGCGCCAGCGCCCGGATCGAGAACTATTTCGGCTTTCCGACCGGAATCAGCGGCCAGGCGCTGACCGCCCGCGCCTTCATTCAGGCGCAGAAATTCGGCGCCGACGTCATGATCCCGGTCGCCGTCAAGACGATCGATTGCTCGCGCCCCAACGGCGCTTTCGTCCTGGAGGGCGAGGACGGCGAGCGCATTCAGGCGCGGACGGTCGTGGTCGCCAGCGGGGCCCGCTATCGCCATCCCACGCTTGCCGACGTCGCCCGCTTCGAGGGTCGCGGAATCTGGTACTGGGCCTCGCAGATCGAGGCGCAATTGTGCGCCGGCGAAGAGGTCGCTCTGGTTGGCGGCGGCAATTCCGCCGGTCAAGGCGCGGTCTTTCTCTCTCGCCATGCGTCCAAGGTGCGCATGATGGTCAGAGGCCCGGGCCTCGCCGAAAGCATGTCGCGCTATCTGATCGATCGCATTGCCGCGACCCCGAACATCGAGCTGATGACGGAGACCGAGCTCGTTGCGCTGAGCGGCGCGGCCGGCGGCAATCTCGAGAGCGTGCGTTGGCGCGACCGTGGCGCTAGCAAAGAGACCGAAGCTGCGATCCGCAATGTGTTCCTGTTCGTCGGCGCCGATCCGGCGACGGAATGGCTGCAAGGCTGCGTGGCGCTCGACAAGGCGGGCTTCGTGATCACCGGGGTCGGAGGCGGCAACGGCGCCCTGGCCCCTCGCCGCTCGAATCGTCGGCGCCAGGCGTGTTCGCGGTCGGCGACGTGCGGTCGGGGTCGGTCAAGCGGGTCGGCGGCGCGATCGGCGAAGGCGCCCAGGTGGTGGCCGCAATCCATAAGTTCCTGGCGCATTCTCCAGGTCCCCACCTCTAATCCGTCGGACAAACCCATGAGCACGAAGACCTGCACGCATATGGCGACCATTCGCGACGTCAGCCCAAGCGCGCTCGGCTGCGAGGAATGCCTGAAGACCGGCGACGTCTGGGTGCATTTGCGGATCTGCCGCACATGCGGACATGTCGGCTGTTGCGATCAGTCGCCGAACCGTCACGCGACCAAGCATTTTCATAGCACCCGCCATCCGATCATCGAGGGCTACGATCCGCCGGAAGGGTGGGGCTGGTGCTTCGTCGACGAAGCGATGTTCGATCTTTCCGACCGCAAGACGCCGCATAACGGTCCGATCCCGCGTTACTATTAGCGCCTGTCGATCGGGCCACGGCGCGCTAAATGTCTCCGCCCGCATTGTCCACCGCCACGGTCGTGCGGCGCCGCCACCAGTGCAGCCGACGCCGGCGCTGGGGCGCGACGAGAAAGCGGCTCTCGGCCGGCGCTTTCAAAAACTGCGCCGCCCGGTCCTCGATCATTGCGTCCGCCTTGGTGACGCGCGCCTCGCGATATCTGAGCTCCAGCAGCGAATGGATGAGGAAGGTCTCGACCATCTTGCCCGGCTGGTTCGGGTCCTCGAACACGTGCCACGCATAGGCGCCGTCGCGCTTCCGCTCGAGGCTGATGTCCTGCATGACGGCATGGAAGGCGCTGCTCTCCGAGGGGTCGATCAGATATTCGACGATCGCCAGGATCGGTCCCTCATCGTCCGTGACCCGATTGGCGAAAGACGGCGCCCGCCAGCGCATCGACGGGGTCAGATCCTGCGCTTCGCTGGTTTGCAGCTTCCAGCCCCACGTGAGCGCGAGACCGATCAGCGTTCCGACGCCAGCGCAATAGAGCGCGAAGGGCACCCCCTTGACCGTCGCGACCTCGCCCCACACGGCGCTCCCGAGCGTCAGCGCGCCGAAATAGACGGTGAGGAAAATCGCCAGGCCCCGGCCGCGCACCCATTCCGGCAACGCCACCTGCGCCGAGACAAAGAAGGTCGTCAGCGCGACGATCGACGCGGCGCCGGAGATGAAGCTGGCGATGAAGGCCAGCAGCGGCTCACGCGCCGAGGCGAGGAGAAGCAGCGCGGCGACGGTTCCGAGCGCGCCGAGCGCGGCCTGCCCGTTTGCGCCGAGCCGCCGCTTCAGCCAGCCCAGCGCGAATGTGGCGACGATCGAGCCGACGCCGACCGCCGCGAACAGCTGGCCATAGACCTCGGCTCCGTTGCCGGCTTCGCCGCGCGCCACGAGCGGCAGCAAAGCGAGATAGGCGCTGGAGAAGGGGAAGAAGGCGATGGCGCGGATGAGCGTCGCGTCCATTTCGCGGCTGTAGCGAACATAGCGCACGCCGGCCGTCATTGCGCTGATCAGGCGTTCGGCCGGCAGAGTCTCTTTCGGCCTTCGCGGCGCCCGCCACCAGATCAAGGCCGCAAGCAGCGCCAGATTGCCGGCGCAGCAGCACCAGAAGGGAACGGCGATGCTGAGCTTCGCGATCGCGTATCCGGCAATCGCCGGACCGATCGCGCGTGCGACATTGTAGCCCGCGGTGTCGATCGCAATCGCGCTGTCGAGTTGCGCCGTTCGCACAAGCAGCGTGGTGATGAGGAGCCATGCCGGCGCCGCGAGCGCGCCGCACAAGCCCATCAGGAACGACGTCGTGAGCAGCGACGCCGGGCCTGCCAGCCCGGCCGAAGCCACCGCCGCGAACACGACGGAAATCACCACCGCGAGCGTTTGCGTAACGATCAGGAGCCGGCGCGGGTCGACGACATCGGTCAGCGCTCCGGCCGGCAAGGTCAGGAGAAAGAGCGGCAAGGTGGTCGCGACCTGGACCGCGGAGACCAACCTCGGGCTCGGGTTGAGGCTGGTCATCATCCAGGCCGAACCGGTGTCGAACATCGACAATCCGATGCTCGACAGCGAGGTCGCGATCAGGATGACCATGAAGGCCGAATTGCCGAGCAGACCCCAGCGCGGTTCGGCGCTCGACGGTGTGTTCGGGTCGACGCTGAGTTCGGTGGTCAAAATTACCCGCCCGGCATCCGGACGTCGTCCGGCCCCGAGATTTGCGTGCCCGCATTGCGCGGCTTTGGCAAGCGCGAGAACGTCGGTCGACGCGAGGCGCTTACAGATGTTCCCTGAAAAACGCGCCAGCATGCGCGAGCGCGCGCCGGCCAGGTTCGAGCCGAGCGTTCCAGAGCGGCCAGGCGTGGATCATGTGCGGCCAGATTTCGAGGGTCGCGGAGACGTCGGCCGCGCCCGCCGCGGCGGCGAAGCGGACAGCGTCGTCGAGCAAGGTCTCGGCCGAACCGATCTGAATCAGGGTCGGCGGCAGCCCCTCGAGATCGGCGTAGAGCGGCGACAGGCGCGGGTCGCTCCGGTCCATGTCCGCCGGGACATAAGCCTTGGCCAGCTCTTCCAGATATCCTTTCCGGATGAGCGGATCGACGGCGCTTTTGCTCGTGAGCGTCGCCCCCGTCATGGCGAGATCGACCCACGGCGACAGGAGCCAGAGCGCGCCGGGCAGATCCTCGCCCATACGCTTGAGTTCGAGGGCCAGCGCGAGCGTCAAATTCGCGCCCGCGCTATCGCCGCCGACCGCAATCCGGTTGGCCGCGTAGCCTTCGCGACGCAGGCGCCGCCAGACGGCAAATGCGTCGTCGCGCGCGGCCGGAAAGGGATGCTCGGGCGAGAGGCGGTACGCAGGCGCCAACGTGCGCAAGCCCCCCGCGCGTCCGGCCTCGGTCACCAGTCGACGGTGGCTGACAATCGAACCGGAGCAATAGCCGCCGCCATGAAAGTAGATCAGAACGCGGGAGGCGTCGGCGCCGGCGACGATCGACCACTCGCCCGGAACGCCATCGAGGTCGACCGCCTCGAGTTTTACATCATCGGCAACTGGCCAGACCGCGCCCACCTCCTCGATCCGGCGCCGCCGCTCATCCCAGCCGACCGGCCGCGGCTTGGCGCTCAAAAGCGCGCGAACGGCGTCGATTTCGCTTTGCGGCACCCGCTAGCCTCCCTGCCTGGCCAGCGCATTCTATGCCGGCGAAGCTCCGATAGGACAAGGTGTTGCGCGAAGTCCGGGATGCATCATTCGTGTTTGATGGTATCGTCGACGATCATTGAAGGAGCCCGTCATGCCACGACTGCGAACGCATCCTGGCGAAGTGCTCGCCGAGGAATATCTCAAGCCTCTCGGCCTCTCGGCGAGCGCACTGGCTCAAGCCATCGGAGTTCCCGCGAACCGCATCAGCGACATCATTCGCAAAAGGCGGGACGTGTCCGCCGACACCGCAATTCGGCTCGGCAAGTTTTTCGCCGTCGACCCGCGCTTTTGGCTGAATCTGCAAACAGCCTACGACTTTGTCGGTGGCTGAAAGCGACCACGACTATTCAAAGGTGCGCCCGCGGGTGGAAGCGCCTGCGCGGCGGATGGGATCGCAATAGCGACGCGAAGGCCGAGACCGGGCTAGCCTCGCCGCCTTGCGGATTCGCTCAGCGCAAAAAATCAGGCTTCCGACCGACAAGGCGCGCAATGCCGCTTTGTGTGGCCTTCCAACTCAACTCGGTTCAGTGACAGGCGCCGAAAGGTCCCCGACCGCCGCTCATTGCGGTGAAGCCGGAGCGCCGGCCAGCGGGCTGTACTGGCCGAGCGGCTTGAGGATGAACTTCACGACGTCCCTCACCGGAGCCGAGGGGAAAGCGTGCTTGGCGCGCGCATCGTGGAACGCCGCAGCCGCTTGCCGATCCCCTTCGGTCGCGGACGCCAAATCGCGCTGATAGAGGTCACGGATCCACGAGTCGCTCGGCGCCGGCGCAGCATCCTTGGCGAATTCGAGCCACATCAGTCCGCGCGCACGCTGCTGGGGCACGCCGTCGCCCATGAACAGCATATGCCCGAGCAAAGCCTGGGACGGCGCATGGCCCTTCTGGGCCGCCACCGCCAGCCAGCGAACAGCGGCGACATTGTCCTTGGCGAGGCCTCCGGCGCCGACCGTGTACATGTGCGCGAGATTATATTGCGCGTTCGGATCGCCGAAGATCGTCGCTGCATATTGAAACAGTTCGTGCGCGCGTTGCGGATCGGAGCGCACCTCGCTGTTCGGTATGCCGTTCAGGCAATAGACGCCAACCGCGACGAACGCGTTCGAGACCGCGCTGAGATTTCGCCGATCAGGCTGGTCTTCGTCGTAGTCCTCGACCATCTGATTGAAGTAATGATAGGCCTTCAGGTCATCCTGCTGGACCCCCTGGCCGTCGGCATACATCTCGCCAAGTTTCCAGCGCGCGAGATCCTGGCCGCCCTCGGCGGCGTAAGTGAGCGCCGCGACCGAGGCGTCGGCGTCGCCAGCCTTCAAGTCGGCGAGGCCCGCGCGCAGAGCCTGGCCTGGATCCGTGAAGTTTTTCGGGATCTTCTCCGAGGGGTCGGACGTTGAGCCGTCGAAAGCAAAGGCGGGCCCCAATCCGAGCGTCATCGATCCGATCATTGCGAAAGCGAAGCGCCGTCGCAACGACGCCCCCTCGACCCTAACTCTCGCACACGCAACCGCCCGCATATCGATCCCGACTCGCCATCCGGCCGCGTCGCGGACCTTTGACGGCGCTCGCGACACGGACGACTTTCGTCATCCATGATTTCAGGTTGCGGGCGGTTTATGGCGCAATCGCGGCGTCTTCCAGCCGGAATCTCGAACTCGCTGGAGTTGCATCGGAGATGTTGCGCAAAAGCAACATTTTGGCGCTTCGAGCGCCGCTTCAAACACGCTCCAAACGCTCGCGCGCGCCGGTAAGCTTAACGAGCCGTGCCTGAAACGTCTCCAGTCTGTCCTGATGTTCGGCGATGATGTCCTCGGGCGCCCGGGAAACAAAGTCGTCGTTGCCGAGCTTGGACTCGACCTTGGCGATTTCGAGCTTCTCCTTGGCGATCTCCCGATCGAGACGCGCCTTCTCCGCCGTGAGATCGACCACGCCGGCGAGCGGCAGCGCCACCGTCTCGCCGCGCACGACCAGAAGCAGCGCGCCAGGCGGCGGCGCCTCGGCGGTATCGATCGAGGCGACGCGGGCGAGCCGCCCGATGCTGTCGCTCCAGGCGCGGGCGCTTCCAGCCGCCCGCTCGCCCGGGGCGATGAGAACGAGCGGCGTCTGGGTCGACGGCGCGACGCCCATTTCCGACCGCACCGATCGCACCTCGGCGATCAGATCGACCACCCAGCCGATTTCCGCGTCGACCGTCTCGTCGACTTCGAAGCCTTGGGCCGGCCACGGGCCCAGCGCCAGCGGGCCGACGCGCTTCGGGCCGGCCTCTCCCGTGATCGCCCAAAGCTCCTCCGTCAGGAACGGCATGAACGGATGCAGCATGGCGTAGATGATGTCGAGCACATGGGCGATCGTCGCCTGCGTCTCGGCCCTGGCCGCCGGATCGGCGGCCGCCCCCTGCAGCACCGGCTTGGCCAGTTCGAGATGCCAGTCGCAGAAGACGCTCCAGACGAAGCGATAAGCCGCGTTGGCGGCGTCGTTGAAGCGGTAGGCTTCGATCCCCCCCGCTGTCTCCGCCGCAGCCGAAGCGGCCTCGCCGAGAATCCAGCGGTTGAGCGGCTCGCGCACGGCTGACGGGTCAAAACGCTCGACGCGAACGCAGCCGTTCATCTCGGCGAAGCGCGAGGCGTTCCAGAGCTTGGTCGCGAAGTTGCGATAGCCTTCGATCCGGGATTCGCTGAGCTTGATGTCCCGGCCCTGCGCCGCCATGGCCGCGAGCGTGAAGCGCAGCGCGTCGGCGCCGAAACGGTTGATGAGGTCGAGCGGGTCGATGACATTGCCCTTCGACTTCGACATCTTCGCCCCCTTCTCGTCGCGCACGAGGGCGTGGATGTAGACGTCGTGGAACGGAACCTCCTGCATGAAATGGAGGCCCATCATCATCATCCGCGCGACCCAGAAGAAGATGATGTCGAAGCCGGTGACGAGCGCGTCGGTCGGGTAGAAGCGCTTGAGCTCCGGCGTCTCGTCCGGCCAGCCGAGCGTCGAGAACGGCCACAAAGCCGAGGAGAACCAGGTGTCGAGCACGTCCTCGTCGCGCTTGAACATTTCGGCCAGCCGGGCGGGATCGCCCGCGAGAGCGTCCGCCTCGGCTTGCGCCAAGGCGCCGCGTTCAACGCCGTCGGCGAGCGCCGCGGCATAGGCCGCGTCCTCGCTCTCCTCGACAAAGACCGCGCCCCATGGGGCGTACCACGCCGGGATCTGGTGCCCCCACCAGAGCTGGCGCGAAATGCACCACGGCTGGATGTTTTCGAGCCAATCGAAGTAGGTCTTCTCCCAAGTCTTGGGGACGAACTGGGTCTTGCCTTCGCGCACCGCGGCGATCGCCGGCTCGGCGAGCGTCTTGGCGTCGGCATACCACTGGTCGGTGAGCCAGGGCTCGATGACCACGTTCGAGCGGTCGCCGTGCGGCACGGCGTGCGCGTGCGGTTCGATCTTCGCCAGAAGACCGGCGAGCGCCATCATCTCGACGATCCGGCTCCGCGCGACGAAGCGGTCCTGGCCATCGACCGCGGCGATCAGCCGGGCGTGATCGTTATCGCTCTCGAGGCCCTCGAAGAAATCGACATTGCCCTTGAGCGTCACCTGCCCCTGCGCATCGAGGATATTGATCGCTCGCACGCCTTCGGCCTCGTGCCGCTTGCCGACTTCGAAGTCGTTGAAGTCGTGCGCGGGCGTGATCTTGACCGCGCCTGCGCCCTTCTCCGGATCGGAATACTCGTCGGCGACCATCGCGATCAGACGCCCGACCAGAGGCAGGCGAAGATGCTTGCCGAACAGGGGCTGATAGCGCGCATCGTCCGGATGCGCCGCGACCGCCGTGTCGCCCAGCATCGTCTCCGGCCGCGTGGTGGCGACGGTCACCCGCTCGCCGGTTTCCTCGCCCTCCGCATCGACTACCGGGTATTCGAAGTAGTAGAGATGCCCATTGGGGTTTTTGGCCAGGACCTTGGCGAGCGCCGCCGCGTCGAGCGGCGCGCCACCTTCGCGCGACCATTTGAACGAGCCCTTGGTCTCGACCTGCACCACCTCGAGATCCGAGATCGCGGTCTGAAACTTGGGGTCCCAATTGACGAGGCGCTTGTCCTTGTAGACGAGCCCCTCGCGATAGAGCTGAACGAACACCTTGGCGACCGCGCGCGACAGGCCCTCGTCGAGCGTGAACCGCTCGCGGCTCCAGTCGCAGGAGGCGCCGAGGCGCTTGAGCTGGGAAACGATCGCGCCGCCCAATTCGGCCTTCCACGCCCAGACGCGCTCGACGAAGGCCCTTCGGCCGAGCGCGCGGCGGTCCGGCTCCTGCCGCTCCATGAGCATGCGCTCGACCACCATTTGGGTGGCGATGCCGGCATGGTCCACGCCCGGCTGCCACAGCACGTCACGGCCGTTCATGCGCCAATAGCGGCACAGAATATCTTGGAGCGTGTTGTTGAGCGCGTGGCCCATATGCAGGTTGCCGGTGACGTTCGGCGGCGGAATGACGACGCAAAAGGGTTGCGCTCCCGCCCGGTCGGCGCGACCGGCCCGGAAGGCGCCTGTCTCCTCCCAAAGCGCGGAGGCGCGGCCTTCCGCCGCAGCGAAGTCGAACGATTTGTCCATCATGGATTTCTGGTCTGCGATCCCGTCGGAGACGCCCTTCAAATGGCGGCGTTCCGAGCGGCGCCGGCTACGGACGCCGCAGGCGCAAGCGCCACAGGCGCTATAAAGGCATCGTGACGGTCGAAGTCAACGCGCGACACAACGCCGGAGACTATTTCCGCCCGCGCGCGATCCTCTGAATCTCATCCCGGACCAGCCGCTCGACCATCGTCGGCAGGTTGTCGTCGAGCCATGCCTTGACCATCGGCCGCAGCATGTCGCGGACCATGCTGTCGGCGAGCTCTGCGCTGCGAACCTCGAGATTGGCCGACAAGGCCCCGAAGGACAAAGCGACGGCTTCGTTCGCTTCGGGCGACAGCAGCGGCTCCGCGCCGGGCTCGCCCGCCTCGGCCGCGGTCTCGGCTTCGACCGCCTGCGGCCGGCGCCAGACGACCGTCGGTGTGTTCGCGTCCGGGCGCTGGGACAGTCCGAAGGCGTCGCCATGCGGCGCGGCGGCGTTCTTTGAATAGACGATCTGAGGCATGGGCGCGGGCGTCGGCTGCGGCGCTCTCGGCGCCGACCCCTTGGCGGGGTCATCCGCGATGATGTTGCGGATCGAGGCGAGAATCTCCTCCATCGAGGGCTCGTGCGCCCTTTGCGCGCGATGAATCGCTTCGAAATCGCGATCGCTGGGATTCGAATTGGTTGAGCTCATCAGATCGCCTTGCTCCAATCCAAGGAGCTTTGTCCTATGCGCCTATCGCGAGGTCGAATTCAGCCGACGCTAACATCGACGATCGAGTCGAGGGGCGATTCAACGAACGATAGCCGCTCGGAGCCGCCATCGGCAAGCGGCTCAAGCCAAAAGACCTTACTGTCCGCTCGGCGTCCTGAGGCCGATCCACTTGCTCTTCACCTGATCGAAATGCACCCGCGGATCGTACTCGGCGACCGCAAGTCCGAGGGTCGGGATGTTGAGCCGGCCGATTGATGACAACAACTGGTACGAATTGACCACCTGGTCATGCTCGGCCTGGACCAGCGTCGTCCGCGCCGACAACAAAGCCTGTTGGGCGTTGAGCACATCGAGCGTCGTCCGCTGTCCGACCTTGGCCTCTTCGCGCACGCCCGTCAGCGCCACTTCGTTGGCCGAGACCGACGCTCGGGCGGCGCGCACCACGCCGACCGCAGCTTGATTGAGGCCCCAGGAGGCGACCACGGCCTGGCGGACCTGGTTGCGCAAGGAATCGGTCTGGATTTCCTGTTGGGACAGGCTCTCCTTCGCTTGTCGGGTCGACGCATATTCCGCTCCGCCCTGATAGATCGGGATCGTCAGTTGGCCCTGGATCGTACCCGACAGCAGATGAAACCCGGGGATTGCGTTGACGTCGTACTGGTTGGAGATTGCAGCGCTCAGCCCGATCGTTGGGTAAAGCGCGCCCTCGGCGATCTTCACCTGCAATTCCGCCGCGTCGACGCCGTGCAGAGAGCCGCTGATTGCCGGATGCTCGATTTGCGAGATCGCAATCGCCTCGGGCAAAGTTTTCGGTATCGGCCTCGTGAGCGGCTTCACCGGCGCCAGGCTGGTCGGCTGATCGCCGATGAATTGACGGTAGCGCGCCACCGCGGCCTGCAGGGTCGCCACAGCGCTGAGCGCGGTGCCCTGGCCCTGAGCCAGGCTCGCCTCTGCTTGCGCCACGTCGGTGCGCGTCACCTCGCCGACAGTGAAGCGGTCGCGCGTTTCGCGCAGCTGTTCTTTCAACACGTCGACGTTGTTGTTGTCGAGGCCGAGAATGGCCGTGTCCTCAAGCACGTCCATGTAGGCGGTGAGGCCTGAAAGAAGCGTGTTCTGCTCTGTGTTGCGCAATTGCTCCCGGGCGCCGAAAACCTGCGACTCGGCCTGTCGGATCGAATTCAGCGTGCGGTTGCCGTTGAAGACGGTCTCGTTCGCGCTGATGCCATAGCCCCGCGGTTTGACAAAGGTCGTTCCGGCGGCGGCGGTTTGGCCGCCGGCGCCGGTCTCACTCGATTGCGCGCGTTCGATCCCGATATTCGCCGTCGCCTCGACGGTCGGCAGATACCCGGCATTGGCCTTCGGCACGTTTTCGTCCGCCACCCGGACCGCGGCGCGCTGCGTGTTGATGTCGGGGCTGGTCAAATAGGCCTTGATGAGCGCGCCGCCGATCGTCTCCGCCCGGCCGGCGCCAGCGCCGAGCGTCATGCCGACTCCCGCCAACAGCGCGGCACGCAAGAGGCGACGCCGCTCCGGGCCGCGCCATGCGGCCGGCCAGTTCTCAAACGCGCTTGAGCCCCGAATCATCCCCGCCTCATGCGCCCTTCGCCGCGTCGCAGAATCAAGCGGCCGGCCCTCTCGCCGTCGCCTAACTTGCACGTCCAACGCGAAAATCAAAGACGCGAGCGCCACAGTCACGACACACTTCAGCCAACGCTGCCTCCCGCTCGCTCGCCGAAAGCAGCCAACCTGTCGAGCATCATAGGCGGAGAAATCCCTATCGCGCTATGCGACCGGCGCCTGCCTGCCGGGCTGGCGCCTATTTTTCCGCCGAGCGTCGCAAAGATGAGACACTTCGCGGCACGCAAGCGACTTCACGAAACCAAGATCCAATGGCTTAGAAGGCGAAGCTCACGCGAGGCCTGAAGCCATCGAGAATTTCTGTCTTGGTTTCGAACAGAGCCCTCCAACTCAGTCCTCCGCCATTTTTTTCGTAGATAACCGCCTGAGACGGCTCGGAAGACGAATCAACGCCAACGAGGCGTCCTGGGGCGGCCAACAGGGCGATCAGGCTCTCCGGATAAACTCCAAACGCGCCCTCGACGACGATGAGATCGAACGGCCCAAGAGCGGCCGCCCCGCTGTCCAGCGGCCCGACGACCAATGTGACGCTCGCGCGATTGTGAAGTTCACGCTTGGCGACTTCCGCCGCAGCCGCATCGGATTCCAGAAGGACGACCTTCGCCCCCATGGAGGCAAGGAGAGCCGCCCCGTAGCCGGAGCCGCCCGCAACATCGAGCACGCGATCGCCTGGAACGACCGTCGCCGCCTGCAACATCCGCGCCAGGACCATGGGCGCGAGCAGACGGCGAAACTTTGCGCCGCGCGCCGGCAGCTCGCGATCCAGATACGCGAGCGACTCATGTTCGGGCGCAACGAAATGCTGCCGCGGCGTCTCGAGGAACGCCGCCAGCACCACCTTGTCGACCACCCCCCCGGTGCGGAGCTGGCCGTTGACCATGTGCAAGCGCCGGTCAAGCATCGTTTCGGCGGAAATGTGCGCCCCCTTGGCTCAGACCCGCGATATGGGACGGATCGCCGCCCCGGATGGAATTTGCTTGGAGGCCTCGCCCGGAATCGAACCGGGGTGCAAGGATTTGCAGTCCTCTGCGTAGCCACTCCGCCACGAGGCCAACGATGAAGCCAGGCAGCATCGCGAGGCGCGGCTATACCAAGGATTCAATCCGGCTCGCAAGGCGCTTCCTGCATTTCTGCACCGTTGCTCAGTGCTCCGCCAAAGGCGAATGACGCAGCAGCGGCAGCCCGAGAAAATAGACCGCGGTCACGATCAGGCCCCAGCCGACCCAGGCCTGGGGCGCCAGGTTCTCGATGATCGCCGTCGCGGCAAAAGCGAACCACGCGCATGTCATCGCGATGGTCAGATTGCGCAAGCGAATAACCCGCAACGGATGGATAAAGACGACCGGCGTGAACATGAGCGCTGTCGCGCCAAGCAGGATAAGCGCGCTGATCACCCAGGGGGGTCGAAGGACGAAGAGATAGAGGACGACGATATTCCAGGTGGCGGGAAACCCGCGAAACCACAAATCGTCGGTCTTCATCCTTGTGTCGGCGAAATAGAGCGCGGAGGCGATGGTGACCACGAGTCCGATCCAGAACGAAGCCTCGGTCGGCATCAGGTCCGAGCGCCAGAGCGCCACCACCGGCACCAGCACGTAGGTCAGGAAATCGATCACCAGGTCGAGGACCGTCCCGTCAATCGTCGCCGCGGTGATTTGCACCTTCGCCGCTCTTGCCAGCGTGCCGTCGATTCCATCGATGAAAAGAGCAAGCCCAAGCCAGGCGAAGCAGATGGCGAAATTCCGCTCGATCGCCGCGTATAACGCGAGCACCGCCACCGCCCCGCCCGAGGCCGTGAACAGGTGGACTGAGAAACCCGCGGCGCTTGCAACGTCCACGGGCCGCTTTTCGATCGACATGCCCTGCCCTGCCCGCCGGCCGCGCGATTCGCTTCATGGATCCGGCGTTGGCTTGACCTTATAGCGTCTGGCTTATCAAAGTTGCACCACGCCGTCTCCCCGACCGCGAGCGCAAAGTCAGCGCCGGCGAGAAAAGCGGCGCCGAGGCGAACAATGAGCAGAGGTGACGCGCCTTCCCGGAGCGACCCGGACGTCCTGATCGCCGGAGCGGGGCTTGCGGGGCTGACCGCCGCCTGCGGCATGGCCAAGGCCGGGTTCCATCTCGTCTGCTGCGGCGCCGCCGAGCGGACCGGGCGGGGACGCACCGTCGCGCTCCTCGACCAATCCGTGGCTTTTTTGAAATCCCTTGGCCTGTGGGCCGATTTGGAGCCCCGAGCCGCGCCTTTGCGCTCCTTGCGCCTTATCGATGACACGGGGACGTTCTTTCCGCCCCGGCCGGTCGAGTTCCACGCGGCCGAGATCGGGCTCGACGCCTTCGGCTGGAATATCGAAAACGACCTTATGGCCGAGGCGCTGGCGGCCAATGTCGCGCGGCTTCCCGGCGCCGAGCGCGTTGCGACGGGGATCGAGGCATACGACTTCAGCGCCGACGCCGTTCGGGCGCGGCTCGGCGGCGGGCGCGAGATCGCGGCGCGGCTCGCGATCGGCGCCGACGGCCGCGATTCGAAGGCGCGCCGCGCCGTGGGCCTCACGGCGCGCGTTCATCGCTATCCGCAAACCGCGCTGACGGCGCATCTTGCCCATCGGCTGCCGCATGACGATTTCTCGACCGAGTTCCACACGCGCGGCGGGCCATTCACCCTCGTTCCGCTGCCGGCAAGCACCGCCGCGCCCAACCGCTCGAGCCTGGTCTGGGTGATGTCGCGCGAGGACGCCCGCCGCCGCGAGGCGCTCGACGACGAAGCCCTTTCGCGCGAGATCGAACGTGAGGCGCACGCGCTGCTCGGCGCCATGCGCATCGAGGGCGAGCGCGGATTCTTCCCCATGATCCGCCAGACGGTTCCGAGGATTGCAGCTAAAAGGTTGGCGCTTGTCGGGGACGCGGCGCATGTCCTGCCGCCGATCGGCGCGCAAGGGCTCAATCTGGGCTTGCGCGACGTCGAGGCGGTCGTCGCCTGCGCGGTCTCGGCGCGCGCCGAGGGACGCGACATCGGCGGAGAGGAAACCTTGCGCGCCTATGAGCGCGCGAGGCGCGGCGACGTCATGCTTCGGACTGGGGCCGTCGACGGCCTCAACCGGTCGCTGCTCACGCATTTCGCTCCTGTTGATTTCGCCCGAGGGGCCGGCTTGGCTGCGCTTTCCGCCATCGGGCCGTTACGCCGCTTCGTCATGCGCGCCGGGATCGGGCCAAGGTCAGGGAGATTGCCCTAATCTAACCTTATTCAAGGTCGACGGCGTCTGCTGCGATATGGCCGGAACGGACATGTCGCCCCAATCTAATCCCAAGAAAAGCTGGAAAATGTCGTCAACGACCGCTGAGACCGCCATTTCGTCTGCGCCAGCCTCCGCTCGCGACCAGGAAGACAGACGCGTGGGCATGCTCATCCTATGCCTCTTGGCTTTGGGGGTCGGGATCTTCACCGGCATCGGCGCGGTGGCGCTCAGGTCGCTTATCGGCCTTATCCACAACCTCATGTTCAACGGCGTGTTCAAGATCGCCTACGACGCCAACATCCTCGAGGGGCCGAGCCGGTGGGGCAACTGGGTCATCCTGTCGCCGATCCTCGGCGGCCTTCTCGTCGTCTACATGGTCGAGCGCTTCGCGCCGGAGGCCAAGGGTCACGGCGTCCCGGAGGTTATGGACGCCATTTTCTACAAACGCGGCAACATTCGCGGCATCGTCGCCGTCATCAAATCGCTGGCCTCGGCGCTGTCGATCGGCTCGGGCGCGTCGGTCGGTCGCGAGGGGCCGATCATTCAGATCGGAGCGGCGCTGGGATCGTCGTTTTCCCAGGCGATCGGGCTCTCGGCCGGACAAAAGATCACCCTGCTGTCGGCCGGCGCGGGCGCGGGCATCGCGGCCACCTTCAACACGCCGCTTGGCGGCGTCCTGTTTGCGATCGAAATCCTTCTGCCCGAAGTCTCCAACCGCACCTTCCTGCCGGTCGTCATCGCGACTGGCGCGTCGACGCTCGTCGGGCGCATCCTCATCGGCCCCAATCCGGCCTTCGCCGTTCCTGAGGTCTTCTTCCCTTCCGCCAGCGCTTTCGGCGTCGAGGAGGCAATCGCCTTCACTCTGCTTGGGGCCCTGTGCGGGATCGCCGCCTGGGCGTTCATTCGTCTCCTGGTGTTCATGGAGGACGGCTTTCCCAAGCTGCCCGGCAACATCTACACGCAAAACATCATCGGCATGACGTTGGTTGGCCTCATGATGGTGGGCCTCACGAACGCATTCGGTCATTCCTATGTCGACGGCGTCGGCTATGGCGCCATCCAGTCTATCCTCGACAAAGGCATGACGGCGACCAACCTCCTGGTTCTGTTGTTCGCGCTCAAGCTCCTGGCCACGACCATCAGCCTCGGCAGCGGCGCATCGGGCGGCATTTTCTCGCCCTCGCTCTATCTCGGCGCGACGCTCGGCGCGGCTTTCGCTTCCCTCGCGACCCTTGCTCTCCCCAATGCCGGCCTGACATTGCCGTCGGCGGCGATCGTCGGCATGGCGGCCATGGTCGGCGCGGGAACCGGCGGCGTCCTGACCGCCATCGTCATGATCTTCGAGATGACCCGCGACTATGCGATCATCGTGCCCGTCATCGTCGCCGTCGCGGTTGCGTCGGGCGTCAGGCGCGCGCTCATCCCCGAGACGATCTACACCATCAAGCTGCGCCATCGCGGACATCGCATTCCCAAAGAGCGGCACGTCAATCTTTATCTGGTCCAGCAGGCGCAAGACATCATGGAGACGCGGTTCATCCTCGCCAAGGCAGGTTCAAGCTTGCGCGAATGCATGGGCTGGGAAGACGTTGACGATCTGCGCGCGATCATCGTCGAGGATGAGGGCAGGATCGTTGGCCTGATCCCGCCGCGCTCCGGCCTCTGGCGCGAAAGCGTGAACAACCCCGGTCGGATGGTGGACGACTTCGTCGAGAAGCGCCTTGTCGTGTGCCGCGACGAGGATTTGCTGAGCCTGGTTCTGGCGCGCCTCAAGCGCCACCGCGCGGGCGCCGCGATCGTCTTTAAAGGCGAACACCGGCCGCGCGCCGCCGATGTGGTCGGCGTCATCACCAAGCGGGCCATCGCCGACGCCGTCATCGACAATTACGCCGACTAAGCAGGATTGCCGAAAACTGGATGCCTGGCGCCTTCTCGGCGGCGGCCCGCTACGTGGTCCGGACGATCCGTTTGGATTGTCTTGGACTCCGGCCGTTTTGCTGCGAAAAGCCCCGATCCTGGGGGTTGGATTTCCTTGGATTCCGGGGGGACAGGGAGCGGGACACCACTCGAAATACGGCTAGATCGTGGCAAGGCGGCCCTAAACGCGCGCGGCTCGCGATAGCCGACAAGCGCGCGGGGGCGGGTTGGGCAGCCGCCGCCTTTGACAAATGCGCCATGTGCGCCCGCCAGGAGCCCAACGCCCAGCGCCCAGCGCCGTCATGCCTCCGTCCGCGACCGGCCTGCCCATTCGCCCTTTGTCCGAGCGTCTCGCCCGCCAAGGAACCCTCGCCAGGAGCCTGACATGTCAGCGGATCACAGAACAAAAGTCCGCTCGGCGCGACGAATGTTCCGGGGTCCGCATGATCCTATTGCAGATTTGCCAGATACGCCTTCTTGCGCCCACCCGCCGACGCCGCTATACCGTGCTTCGATAGTGGCCTCATTTCCTCGTGTTGAAAGCAACTTTTAAGCTTGCCGTCGATAGTCTAAACGTATTAACGCAAGCATTCATAGACTAGCGCCATTTGCGTATAGTCAATTACTCATTCAGGGCTGAAAAGCATATCCCTCTGGGCTGCGCTCCAAGACGGCCGGTCGGGAGTGGGGTCGGCTACGATAGGCGTCACACCAAGCGAGCGCCGCAAGGGTCCCGAGTACGGGCTTTGCCCTGATTATGGCGATGTCGGCCGATCCGCGCGCAAGGTGGCGAGCGAGTTGCATAGCGTTAGAACGATCTGGCACACGTTAAGAGGAGCGCTGATTGCGCCGTGATACCGAGTGTGTGAGCGAAGCGGTGACCTCCTGGCCGGTCAAGTCCGCCGGTGAGCGGGTCGAGCTGGAAGGCGAGACAATTTTTCACTCAGATTGGTGGCTGGACGCGGTTGCACCGGGTCAGTGGCGTAGACTTACGGTCACGCGAGAGGGAAAATTAGTCGGCGTAATGCCGCTTTGGACACAATCTAAATTCGGAATAAAGCGCTGGGTCATGCCGCCATTCACCCACGTTTTCGGACCGGCGGTCGATACGGGATCCGGTACGGCAAACGCAAGAATGCACCGGCGTTTCAGCATTACTTCTGAACTCCTTGCACAAATTCCGCGAGCTGCGCTTGTTCGACAAACGCTCGATCCCTCAGTGCCGGACGTTCTCGCGTTTCAAGCCGCCGGATACCGTGCATTTCCGCATTATACGATTATTGTGGATTGCAAGAATCTTGAAGACGTCTGGTCAAATATGAGGCAAAAAACTCGGCGATTTATACGCCGCGCTGAGGAAAGATATTCGACATCGACCTATAACGACATAAAGCATTTCATGAAGTTCTATAGAGATAATCTTAAAGGCGAAAGATTATTTGAATCGCATGATCGATTGCCCGCATTGTACGAGGCCTGCACCTTGCGCGATAGCGGAAAAATCTTAGTTGCGCACGGCCCCGCGGGCGAATTGGCCGCAGCGGCTTTTTTCGTATGGGGCTTCGGGCGGATGTACTACCTTCTTACCACGCGAGCGAAGACTTCACATGAATTTGGAGTCGTGAGCTTGCTAATTTGGCGAGCGATGCAGGAGGCGCACGCCCGTTCGCTTGTGCTCGATCTCGATGGCATAACCAGCCAGTCAATTTACCATTTCCTGAGCGGATTCGGCGGAGTCGCGCAACCGAGAATGGTGGTCTATCGCCAAACGCACTGGTTGGAAATTGTGGTATCGACCCGCAGGTGGCTCAACGGCGGCAACGCCGGAATATTCCATTGAGCTTCGGGCTGCTAGAGGCCGGAGGAATTTTTTTAGCAAAAGTCTTTCTCAGCGCTTCTGCCTTGGGTTCGAGGCGCCGGAACGGGAGCACGCGGTCAAGGCCATGCGGGAGCGCCGGATTGTCCATCGGGCAGCTTAACCCATTTTCCGACTTTCCGGAAGAGATTGTCGGCACTTATAGCGTTAGCCGTTGCTGGCCACTGCGCATCGTCCAACTTTCGGTTTTTCGTCATGGCCGGGCTTGACCCGGCCATCCACGAGAACATTGTTCTATCAGGATAAGCATCTGATAAGAGACATCATTTTTTGATAAAAGAGATTATCGCGGCGGGGCGGCGTGGATGGCCGGCACAAGGCCGGCCATGACGATCCAAGACTGAATTCCGAGACCAACAGCGAACGCCATAAGAGCGAGATTGTCGCCCGAGCCGTTTCCCTTGGCCGCCCCATCCAAAAGCAAGGCGCGCCTTGACAGTCGGCGCCGCCGGCCTCATCGCCGCAGGACCTCGTCGATATAAAGCGCCAGAAGCTTCCTGGCTTCGCCGATCAGCGCCGCCGATCGCTCGTCCTCGGTCGACGCCAGCGCCGGGATCATCTTCATGACCTGGTTCACGATGATCGCGGCCGCGGCCGCCTCATCCGCACCGAGCGCCGGATTGGCGGCGCTGAGGATCGCGGCGATCCGTCCGCGCAGCGCGTCGCCGAGCGGTTTCCGGCGCTCGACGATGCCGGCGACGCCGCTGGAGAGCGCGATCGCCGCGTCCCGATCCGTTCCCTGCCTGAGCTTGTAGTCGACGAACAGGTCGGCGAGCGCGCGCGCCGAACATCCCGGCGCGCGCGCCTCGACCTGCGCAAACGCCGCCGCCGCCCGCTCGGCGAAACGGTTGAAGACCGCTTCGGCCAGCGCTTCCTTCGAAGGGAAGAACTGATAGAGCGAGCCGATCGCCGCGCCGGCGCGGCTCGCGATTTCGGTCATCGTCGCAGCCTCATAGCCCTTCTCGGCGAACAGCTCCGCGCCCGCGTCGATAAGCGCAGCGACCCGCTGCTTTCCCCGCTCCCGTTTCGGCTCCTTGGCCGCTGTCTGAATTTCGGTTGACATTTATGAGGGACACTCATATTGAAGATTTACGAGTATTCCTCATAAATTGCTCTCGCGCAACCCGCCCACCGGAGCCCGCCGATGATCGCACTCGACCCAAGAACGACCGCGCTGGTCCTGATCGACCTGCAAAGCGGGATTCTCGGCAGGAAACTTGCTCCGGTCTCCGCCGACGATCTGGTCGCGCGGGGCAAGGCGTTGGCGGCAAAGTTTCGCGCCGCTCGGGCGCCCGTGGCGCTGGTGAACGTCGCGCCAAAACTCGACGGGCCGGAGCGGCAGGTCGACGAGCCCACCGCCTTGCCGAGGACTCTGCCCCTGGCTTCGCCGAACTCGCTCCCGGCCTTGCCGAGCCCGGCGACCTTCTCATCACCAAGCCGACCTGGGGCGCGTTCTTCCGCACCGGCCTCGATGCCGAACTGAAGAGCCGTGGGATACGGACCCTCGTTCTCGGCGGCGTCGCCACGCATATCGGTGTCGACACGACCGCGCGGCAAGCCTGGGAGCTTGGCTACGAGCTCGTGATCGCGCGCGATGTCACCACGAGCATCGGCCCCGAACCGCACGAGGCGACGATGCGGCATATCTTCCCAAGGATCGCGCGGGTGACAGACGCCGACGCCCTCGCCTTCCGCGACTGAAGATAAGAATGTCGCCTTTCACCCTGCGCCAGACGCCACAGCCCATCCAGTGGGCCGCGCTTCTCGCCGCGTCCGTCGTCTGCGTCGCAGGTTTCGAACTGTTGCGGCTGCCAGCGGCGCTCATGCTTGGCGCGATCGGCGCGGCGATTTGTCTCTGCTGGTTCGAGGGGCGTGTGACGATCCCGCCCTGGGGCTTTGTTATCGCTCAGGGTTTCATTGGCTGTCTGGTGGCTCGCGCCATCACCACGGACATCGTCGTCACGATTTTCGGAGATGGCCGATGTTCCTCGCCTTGATCGGCGCGGTGATCCTGTTCGCCGCCGCTCTCGGCTATGTGCTCACGCGCCTGAGAGTGCTTCCGGGCACGACCGCGGTCTGGGGGTCGTCGGCCGGGGCGGCGACGGCGATGGTGCTGATGTCCGACGCCTTCGGCGGCGACATGCGGCTGGTCGCCGTCATGCAATATCTGCGCGTCGCCTGCGTCGGCCTGGTGGCGTCGCTGGTCGCCCGGGCCTTCCTGCCGGCTGGGGCGGCCTCGCCCGCGTCGATCGTCTGGTTTCCGCCCGTGGCGCCCGGGCCCCTTCTGGCGACTTTGGCCTTAGGGATCGGCGGCGCAATCATCGGGGTCAAATGCCAAGCTTCCCGCCGGCGCCCTTCTTGTGCCGATGTTCGTCGGCGCCCCGCTCTCAGCCAGCCATCTCATCACGATCACGCTGCCGCCATGGCTTCTGGCGATCTCATACGCGCTGGTCGGCTGGTCCATCGGCCTCCGGTTCACGCGCGAGACAATTCTCTATGCCTGGAAGCAATTGCCGGTGATCCTGCTGTCGATTTTCACGCTGATCGCGCTCTGCGGCGGTCTCGCCTTCGCTCTGCACGAAGCGGCGGGAACGGACGCGCTGACCGCCTATCTCGCCACCAGCCCCGGCGGCGCCGACGCGGTGGCGATCATCGCCGCATCGTCCCGGGTCGACCTCCCTTTCGTCATGGCGATGCAGATCGGGCGGTTGCTGATGGCCCTTCTGGTCGGGCCCGCTCTGGCGCGCACGATCGCGCGCTGGGCTGGGAGCGACGCCGGGCCGGCCACCGTTCAAAGCGGCAAGTGAAGGCGGACCCGCATGTTCAGCATTCCCTGGTACATCTTTTTGCTGCAATTCGTCGCCGGGTTGTTTCTGGTGAATGGCGTCCCGCATTTCGTGCAGGGGATCAGCGGCGCCTCTTTCCAGACCCCGTTCGCGTCACCATCCGGCGTCGGCAAATCCTCGCCTATGGTCAACGTGTTGTGGGGGTTTATTAATCTGGCGGTGGGCTTCGCGCTTCTGTTCGCGTTCGCTCCGAAAGGGGCGGATGTCGTGCTTGAATGGGCGTTCGTCGGCTTGGGCGCGCTTTTGATGGCCCTCTTTTGCGCCTGGCATTTCGGACGGGTGCGGGCGCGCCCTTAGCGCACGCTGCCTGCAAGAGGAGTGTCATGCCCGCGCAAGCGGGTATCCAGCGCGGTAGCCGCGCTCGTTGAGCGCGGCGGACGCGGTCAGCGACCGCGTCTACAAATCCAATCCGTCTCGCTTCAGGCGTGGCCGACCGGCCCTCGGTCCAGGCCCGGATTGCCGCCGGTCGCGGCGACTCCCAGTCGGCCAAGATAGTACGCCCAACCCTTGGCATGGCCTTCGCATTCGTAGGCGTTGGGAAGTCCGGTATGGGTCATGCGCACAAGCGTGCCGCCGTTCCGCTCCAGAAGATCAATCTCGACCAGGCTCGAGCCTGGCGGCACATTCGCATCGTCGTCCCAGCCGAAGCTATAGGCGAGGCGATGGACCGGAATGACCTCGCGGAATTCGCCACGCGCGGTTCGGCCCGGTCGCCCGGCGATGTCCTTCACAAGATAGAGGCCGCCCGGATGGGCGTCCGTGTCCGCCTCCGCGCCCATCCAGCTCAGGATTTTTTGCGGATCGGTGAGAAAGGCGAAGACAGTCGCGGGCGGAGCCGCAACCTGGGTCTCGCGCCGGACCACGAGCGATTCATCCATCGGTCTCTCCTCGAGTGAACATTCCAGCTCTATGACGGGCGGGCCGCGGTCAAATCGACAGGGCGCTGATCGATTGGCCGGAATATGAGCCTGCGGATTACAAAATTCAACCATTTGGTTGAACGATCTCGAACGACCAACCCGAAGGCGCTGCGACCCGACCGAAACGCGGATGGCAATTGAGCCGCGTCCGGCCGATGATCGTCCCCATGCCCCTCTCCGCAACCCTCGCCTGGCTGGTCGATGCGGCGGCGGTTACGCCGACCCCCGAGCTTTTTCTGGCGACCCTCGGCCAGCGTCTCACCGAGGACGGCGCGCCGCTCGCCGGCGGAACCCTGACGCTCGCTTCGCCCCACCCGCTGATCGCGCGGCGCACCTGGCTGTGGCGAGCCGACAGCAATGATGTGGTCGAGGCTTTGGGATTCGGGTGGCCGGAGCGCATTCGGTGATCGGAAGCTGACGGCTCGGCGAGCGACGGCCGGCGCTGGCTTGAAGGCCTCGCGCGCGGCCCCGTGCATGAAGACCGTTGTTGGCCTCATTCCGGACGGCCCAAGGCTCGGATGGATCGGACCAAGTCCCTTTACCTCCGAGGAGGCCGAAAGCCTGCGCGAAGCGGCGCGCTTCGCCGCGGCGCCGCTCGCCGCGCTGACCGCGCGGGCCACGCTCAATGCGGCGCTCGAGGCCTATCTCGGCCGCCGCAGCGCGGCGCGCGTGCTGGCCGGTCCGTTGCGGCGC
>CAVPPX010000044.1:0-15716 GCA_963707355.1 uncultured Alphaproteobacteria bacterium
GACCGTCAGCCATTGCGCGACCACGGACACGAACTCGACCGCGCGGACGGGATAGAAAATCAGCGGATTGACGATTCGCAGCCCGTGCCGGCGGGTCGTCCTCACCTTGCGGCGGACGATGCCGCATTGCAGCGGGTGGACGCCCTCGATCCGGGCGGCGGAGGAGAAGGCCGTCATCACGTCGGCGATCTTGTTCATCCTCAAGCCCGTCGCGGCGGCGCGCTTGAGCACCGTCTCGACATGCTCGTCGGTGTAATAGCGCTTCCAGGCGTCGCGATAGGTTTGGTTCCACGCCTCGCGCGACATCAGAGGATGGCCGGTGCAGACATGCTCGACGTCGTATTTGTTCATGTCGGGATCCATCGGAACCCCTTTGAGGTAAAGATTCTTGTGATCCTCGGAGCCGGGGAGGGGGGTCAGGCAAAAGAATTCGAGGATGTCGAGCGGCAGCTCCTTCTTGATGATGTCGATGTCGCGGGCGACCGATTTGGGCGTGTCGGTCGGAAAACCGATGATGAAGCCCGCCCAGGTCATCACCTTGTGCGCTCGCCAGGCCTGCAGCATGACCCGGTATTCCCAGATCTTGTTCTGCCGCTTTTTCGCGCCCTGGAGCGATTGGGGATTGATGCTCTCGAGCCCGATGAAGACCTGGTTGCAGCCGGCCCGCGCCGCCTTCTCGATGAAGCCCGGGATCTTGTGGCAGAGCGTGTCGACCTGAAGGATCAGCTTGATAGGAATGCCCTGGTTGGTTCTGAGCTCGATCAGCCGGTCGAGGATCGCCTCCCAGTTGCGGTTGCGGGCGAAATTGTCGTCGGTGACGAAATAGTGGTTGATGCCCTGGGCGTAATTGGCGCGCACGATCGCTTCGACGTCGTCGGCGCTGCGATAGCGCGACTTGCGGCCCTGGACATTGATGATGGTGCAGAAGCTGCACTGGAACGGGCAGCCGCGGCCGGCGTCGAAGCACGCGTGGTGGCCGACGATCCGCCCGACGATTTCCTTCGGCAGGACGGGGATCGCGGCCGCCTCCATGCCGGGCATGTCATTGAGGTAATTGTAGAGGGGCTTCGCCTGGCCGGCGTCGATCTCGCGGATGAGATCGGCCATCCGGCCTTCGCCCTCGCCCGCGTACAGGGTCACGCCGAGCGACTGGGCTTCCTTCAAGTCCGACGGCAATTCGGGAAGCATCGATATGCAGCCCGAGACGTGGAATCCGCCGATCACCACGGCCACGCCTTTCGCCCGGAACTCGCGGGCAAGATCGAGGGCGCGCGGAAACTGATTCGACTGAACCCCGACGAGGCCGACAAACCCGCCGCCCGCCGCCTTGATCTGTCGCGAGATCGCCTTGACGTCGATGACCGTGTTGCACTCGTCGCAGGCGTCGATGTCGATGCCGACATCGGGGCCAAGGGCCCGCTCTTCCCTGCACGCGGCCAACAGCCCGTAAACGCTGGCCAGGCTGTTCGAGGGGATGGTGGAGAGGCGCCATTGGATCACATAGCCGTCGTCGTCATAGTGCGACGGCTTGATCAGGAAGATCTTGAACGTCCGGTTTCCCATGGCGTGCTCTTCATTGTCGCGCAGGGCGGCGCCGATCTCATCGGCCTCCAACGCTTCCGTCCGAAAGAATCCCCAGGCCCTCCCGGCCCCTGGGAGTTGACCCGGCATACTTTGTTTTGCCTGGGCGGTCCAGAACGGATCTAGCGTCAGCGACCCCGCCCGTCTTTGTGGGGGCGGGGGTGGGGGGTCGCGCGGACCGAGGAGATTGTCGGGGGCGCTAGAAGCAGCCTCGCGCGGTGGCTCGAATTGGGGGGCGCGCGGCCAGTCAGCCCTTCTTGCCGGCGCTCTGCTTTCGACCCTCCTTCGCTTCCTCGAGGGCGGCGTGATATTTGCGCTTTATCTCCTCGAGATTGACCGACGGCGGCGGGAAGGCGAGCCGCAGATCGGCCATGGTCTCAGCAATAATCTGCGACACCGCGAGATTGCGGAACCACTTGTGGTTAGAGGAGATCACGTACCAGGGCGCCTTGTCGGCGCTGGTTGCGCGAATCGCGTCCTCATAGGCGTCGACGTAATCGTCCCACAATTCACGCTCTGAATAGTCGGATTCACTGATCTTCCAGTTGCGCCCCGGGTCATCCAGGCGCTGGGCAAAACGAGTGAGCTGCTCTTCCTTGCCGATGTGGAGGAAGAATTTGAGGATCGTGGTTCCCAATTCCGCGAGCAGCCTCTCGAAGTCGCGAATATGCTCGTAGCGGCGGACGCAGGTCTTCTTGTCGACGAGCTTGTGGACCCGGGTGACCAGCACGTCCTCGTAATGCGAGCGGTTGAAGATGACGATCTGGCCGGCTCTCGGCGCATGGGGGTGAACGCGCCAGAGAAAGTCATGCGCAAGCTCGAGCGGCGTCGGCTGCTTGAAGCTCGCCACGTCGACGCCCTGCGGGTTGACGCCGCTGAACACATGCCGGATCGTGCCGTCCTTGCCGCCGGCGTCCATCCCCTGCAAGACGATGAGAACCGAATGCTTGTGCTCGGCGTAGAGTAAGACCTGCTGATGGGCGAGCTTTTTGAGATAGTCTTCGGTCTCGTCCTTGGCTTTGTCCTCCGATCCGTGCTTGCCCTTGTAATCCGGATCAAGCTTGTTCAACTTGAGTTTCTCGCCCGGTTTGACCCGGAACTGCTTGCGATAGTCCAAGACTTCGAGCCTCCGGTTCGCCGCGAACGCAACGCCGGGCCATGTGACAGGAAGATGACGCTGAGATCAACTTGCTTGCGCAAAGCCTGGCTCCGGACCGCGCGATGAACATCACAATCATCGGCGCAGGCGCGATCGGCGGCCACATTGCCGCGAAACTCGCCGCGGCGGACGAGCGCGTGACGGTCGTGGCGCGCGGGGCGCACCTGAAGGCGATCCGCGAACGCGGGCTCACGCTCAAGGAGAACGGCGAAGAGATTGTCGCGCGCGTCCAGGCGACGGATCGCATCGCCGAAGCCGGCGGGGCGGACCTTATCGTGCTTGGCGTGAAGGCCCATCAGCTCACGCCGATCGCCGCAGAAGTCGCCGCGATCGTCGCGCCATCGACGATGGTCATGACGACGCAGAACGGCATCCCCTGGTGGTATTTCCTCAAGCATGGCGGCCCGCACGCGAATGTTCAGCTCGAGAGCGTCGACCCCGGCGGAATGATCGCTCGCCACCTGCCGATCGACGCCATCGTCGCCGCGATCAGCTACCAGGCGGTGGAGATCGAGAGCCCGGGCGTCATTCGGCATATCGAAGGCCATCGCTTGCCGGTCGCCGAGATCGACGGCGAAAAGACCGGGCGCATCGCGGCGCTCTCCGAAGCTCTTCACGAGAGCAGGCTTCAAATCGCCGGCGCTCGCCGACGTGCGCGCCGAAATCTGGACGAAGCTCTGGGGCAACCTGACCTTCAATCCGGTGAGCGCGCTGAGCCACGCGACGCTCGAAGACATCTGCCGCTTCGCGCCGACCCGCGCGCTCGCGGCGGCGATGATGGGCGAAGCGCAAACCGTGGGCGAAGCGTTCGGCATCCGTTTCCGGCTCAGCATCGAAAAGCGCATTGCCGGCGCCGAGAGCATCGGCGCGCACAAGACCTCGATGCTGCAGGACATCGAGCAGGGCCGCGCGACCGAGATCGACGCCTTGCTCGGCTCGGTCATCGAACTCGCGCGCCTCGTCCATGTCCCGACCCCGCATCTCGACGCCATCTATGCGGTGACGAAGCTCTTGAGCGAGACGGTCGCGCGCAGCGGGAGCGGGCTGTCGCTTATGCGGGAACAGCGGAGTTGAGGACCATGAGCGCGGATCGCACCTTGAAGGGCCTTTTAGCATCGGGGCGCGACGACGCGGTGGCGATCGCCGCGCATGAGGCGCCGCCGCTGACCTATGAAGGTTTGCGCGCCCTGGTCGAACGGACCACCGCAACGCTGAACGATCTCGGAATCGGCCTTGGCGATCGGGTTGCGATCGTGTTGCCGAATGGGCCAGAAATGGCGACGGCGTTTCTGTGCGTGGCATGCGCGACGACGTCGGCTCCGCTCAACCCCGCCTATCGCCAGGACGAGTTCGAGTTCTACCTCAAGGATCTCAACGCCAAGGCGCTGATTGTCGAGGCCGGCAGCGAGTCGCCCGCCCTTCGCGCCGCGGAGAAGCTTGGCGTCGCGCTTTTGACCCTCACTCCGGAGCGGCAAGTCGGGGCGGGCGCGTTCGAGCTCTCCGGCTCTCCGCTCGGCGCCGCCATCCGGCCCGGTCCGGTCAAACCGGATGACGTCGCGCTTATTTTGCACACCTCGGGCACCACCTCGCGGCCGAAAATCGTGCCGCTTCACCATGCCAACATCTGGACCTCGGCCGGCAACATTGCGACCTCGCTCGAACTCTCCGAACACGACAGGGCGCTGAACATCATGCCCCTGTTCCATATCCACGGGCTGATCGCCGGCCTTTCCGCGCCGCTTTCGCGCGGCGGCGCCGTGTTCTGCACGCCCGGTTTCAACGCGCTGAAATTCTTCGCCGAGATGGAGGAGGCCAAGCCCACCTGGTACACGGCGGTGCCGACCATGCATCAGACGATCCTCACCCGTGCGGAGCGCCACAGGGAGGTCATCGCCAACCATCCGCTGCGCTTCGTGCGCTCGTCGTCCTCGTCGCTGCCCCCGACCGTGATCGGGGAACTGGAGGCCGCATTCAAATGTCCGGTCATCGAGGCTTACGGGATGACGGAGGCCTCGCACCAGATGGCGTCCAACCCGCTGAACGGACTCCGCAAGCCCGGCTCGGTCGGCGTCGCGGCGGGGCCTGAGATCGCGATCATGGACGAGGCAGGACGGCTGCTGGGCGCAGGTGAGATTGGCGAAGTGGTCATTCGCGGCGAGAACGTCACCGCGGCTTACGAGAACAATCCGAAGGCGAATGCGCAAGCGTTCGTCAACGGCTGGTTCCGCACTGGCGATCAGGGAATCATCGACGCCGAGGGCTATCTCACGCTCACTGGACGGCTGAAGGAGATCATCAACCGCGGCGGCGAGAAAATCTCCCCGCGCGAGGTCGACGAAGCTCTGATGGACCACCCGGCCGTCCTGCAGGCCGTCGCGTTCGCCGTGCCGCACCCGATGCTCGGCGAGGACGTCGGCGCGGCGGTCGTCCTGCGCGAGGGCTTGACCGCCACCGAGCAGGAGCTTGGCGCGTTCCTCTCCGAGCGGCTTGCGGCGTTCAAGACGCCGCGGAAAATCCTGTTCCTGGCCGAAATCCCTAAAGGCGCGACCGGCAAGCTTCAGCGCATCGGCCTCGCGCAGAAGCTGGGGCTGGGGTGAGGGGTCCGCACTGGGTTTCGGCGCTTGGTGAACATGATCCGCCCTTGCGCATGACCTCGTTCTGTTCAATGCTGGCATGCTAGCGAGAGAGCGACGGAGCATCCGCACGAGAGCGGCCGCGAAGCTTATCGCTTGCCACGAGGGCGCTGGCGCCCAGCTCACGGGAGGAACGACAATGTTGAAACTGTCTTTGTGCTGCGCCGTCGCTGCAGGCGCGCTTCTTGCCGCTTCCGCGGGCGCTAGCGCAGCGGAGCCTTATACCTTCGCGCTCGTGCCCAAGAGCACCAACAATCCGTTTTATGATCAGGCCCTGGCTGGCTGCAAAAAGGCGGAAGCGGAGCTCAAGGGCGCCATCAAGTGCCTCTACATCGGCCCGAGCGAGCATGGCGGCGGCGATGAGCAGGCGCAGATCGTGGGCGATCTCATCACCAAGAAAGTCGACGGGATCGCCGTGTCGCCGGCCAACGCCGCCGCGATCGCGGCGGCGCTGCAAGGCGCCAAGGCCGCCAACATTCCGATCATCACCTGGGACTCCGATCTTCTCGACAAGGACAAGGGCCTGCGCGCGACCTACATCGGCACGCACAATTACGACATCGGCGTCAATCTCGCGAAGCTCGTGATGGAGACCAAGCCCAAGGGGGGCACGATCTGCATCCAGTCGGGCGGCGCCGCGGCGGCGAACCACAACGAACGCATGCAAGGCGTGCGCGACACCTTGGCCGGCAAGAAAAGCGCCGAGGCGCCGGGCGAGAAGCTGACCGGCCAGAATGGATGGACCGAAGTCGCCGGCTGTCCGCAATACACGAACGACGACTTCCCTCTCGCCATGCAGATGGAGCAGGACCTGCTCAACAAGGATCCCAAGCTCGACGCCTTCGTCGCGACCGGAGGCTTCGGCGAGTTCCTGGTCGACGCCTACAAGAACTCGATGGGCCAGTTCAAGGACAAGATCGCGAAGGGCGAGATCGCCGTCGCGGTCGCGGACACGCTGCCGATGCAACTCGACGACCTGAGGGAGGGTCTCGCCACCGGCAATGTCGGGCAGCGGCCGTTCGACATGGGCTACAAGGTCATGTATGCGCTGAAGGCCATGAAGGACGGCAAGGCTCCGCCGCCCGACCCGACCTACACCGGTCTCGACGTCTGCACGCCGAAGAACGTGGACACCTGCATCGGCGGCGGGAAGTAGCGGACAGAAACGGGGTCGCTGAGAGTATGAGGCCGGCTTCGCGCCGACCTTTTTCGTCATCGCGCGGAGCGCGCCAGCGCAACTCGGCGATCCAGGGGAACGTAGGGCGCCCCGCGACTCCTGGATCGCCGCGTCGCCATAGCCGTCGAAAGACGGCGTTTTTCGGCGCCCATGACCCGTCGAAAGACGGGCGTCTTTCGACGCCCTATGGCTCCTCGCGATGACAATTCCATTCTTACGCAGCATGCCCGAAGGCGCGCGGCCGGCCGGCCGAACCGTTACGCCTCAACCCCCTCCCAGCGGCCTGACTTCGCCGAACGCAACACCGCGTCCGTCACGAAGTCGGTCGCCATCGCTTCGCGGAACGTCGGGCTCGCCGGCTTGGCCTGCGCAAGCGCTTCCAGGAAGTCGGCGGCCTGGTGGATGAACGTATGCTCGTAGCCGATCTGCAGACCGGGCACCCACCAGTGCTTCATATACGGATGATCGCTGTCCGTGACATGCAGCGAGCGCCAGCCGCGCAGGCGGCCCTCGTCGTTGTGGTCGAAATAATTGAGGCGGTGCAGATCGTGCAGATCCCATGCGATCGAGGCCTTCTCGCCATTGATTTCGAGCGTGTATTGCGCCTTGTGGCCGCGCGCGTAGCGGGTCGCTTCGAAGGTGGCGAGCGAGCCATTGGCAAATCTGGCGAGGAAAGCCGCGGCGTCGTCGATCGTCACCTCCTGCTTCCTGCCGGTCAGGTTGTGCGTCCGCTCCTTGACGAAGGTCTCGGTCATCGCGGTGACCTTGTCGATCGGCCCGTTCAGCCACATGGCCGTATCGATGCAATGGGCGAGCAGGTCTCCGGTGACGCCGCTGCCTGCGACGCTGGCGTCAAGCCGCCACAAGGCCGCGCCGCCCTGCGGGAGATCGGCGGAAATGGTCCAGTCCTGCAGGAACTTGGCCCGATAGTGGAAAATGCGGCCGAGCCGGCCTTCGTCGATCAGCTGCTTGGCGAGGGTGACGGCGGGGACACGGCGAAAATTGTACCAGACCATGTTCGGGCGCTTGGCGGCCTCAACCGCCGCGACCATCCTTTGCGTCTCAGCCGCGTTCCGGCCGAGCGGCTTTTCGCACATCACCATCTTGCCGGCTTCCGCGGCGGCGATGGCGATCTGCGCATGCGTGTCGTTGGGGCTTGCGATGTCGATGAGGTCGATGTCCGGCCGACGAACGAGCGCGCGCCAGTCCGTCTCGAAGCTTTCGTAGCCCCAGTTTCGCGCGAACGCCTCCGCGGTCTCCGGATTGCGGGCGCAAGCCGCTTTGAGAACGGGCCGCGCGTCCAGCTCGAAAAACTGACTGACCTTGGCGAAGGCGTTGGAATGCGTACGGCCCATGAACCCGCAGCCGACCAGACCGACGTTGAGCGTACTTTTCGGGCTCATTCCCGTCCTTAATGCAGCTGTATTACGCGCGCGGCGCGACCTAAGGGCGCCCTTTTCCGTCCGGACAACAGCAGAGCGATCAGGCACCGGTCAAGGCTCGCCGTCCTTGAACAGCGGCGCGGGCACGCCCTGTTCGGCCATTGCAAGCAGCATCGCGACGCCGACATAGGCGCGGCCACCCCGGTCAGATCGGCAACCGGCTGTTTGCCGAGAAGCGTCTTGGCGCGATCGAACAACGCGGCCGACACGGCATGTTTGGTCGTCAATTCGGTGACGAGCTCGTAGACGACCGCTTCTTCGGGGCTCATGTCCGTGGGCCGCTTGTTGGCTTTCAAGTCGGCGATGATCAAATCGGCGAGGCCCGCTTTCTTCGCCAGCGGCGCATGCGCTTACCATTCCACTTGTGAGCGCCATTGGCGAGCGACGACGAGGATGGCCATCTCGTTGAGCTTGGTCGGCACCGAGGTATGCCAGCGCAGATAGTCGAGCAGGTCATACATGCGCTGCGCATAGACAGGACTGCGCAGCATCGGATTGTACGGGCCGCCAAGCCCGACGCTCGAGATCTTCACGATCTTTTCGCCGATCGGGCGCTGCTGGTCGTTGAGCTTGTCCAAAGTCAATTGAGGAAACCTGGGCTCCTTGCCTCTGGCTGCCGAACTGACCGTGTTGACGGCGATCCAGGCGATAGGGAGAGCGGCCGCCAGGCAGGAGGCGGCGATCAGCATTGGCCGCATAGGCTTCTTCCTTGGTTCGCTTGTCTGTGCGTCAATCTCTCGAAGACGTGTGGCGCTCAGGCGACAGGCGCCGAGGCGGGGAGTCAAGTCGCCGGTCCAGGCCGGTCCCCGCCGCAGTCACGTGCCGGATCGAGCGCGCCAACGACGCAAACGAAAAGCCCGCCGGAATTATTCCGACGGGCTTTTCGTTGTTCCGCTCTCAGCGCGGGACCGGAGCGCTAGGATAATCGAAAATGGAAGTTTGCGAACCTGCGCTAAAACCAGTTGCACGCGGTGATGTTTTGAACCCCATCCCAGGTCGTATAGTGCGTGTTATGGCAGCGGCCATTGTCCGGGTCCACCGGCATAGCAGGGACGGACGCTTCCGCGTTGTTGGGCACGGCTGCGCTAATAGTCGCTCTATGATGTTGAGCGTGTCTGTAATAGTGGCCATCAGTCTGGGCGAACGCCGCAGAACTGCAGAGTCCGACAGCCGCCACCGCTGCTAAGAATAAGCGCATTGTCTCCTCCTTAGTTATCTAGTGTAGTTTAAGTTTCGTATAAAAAATAAAGCGCACCAAATAAATTACGCTTTATAAAAAATAACTTATTGTGGCTTGTCCCAATAAATTACATTTTATAAAGAATAGATTATTGTGGCGCTATCGGCCCGAGCGGGCTCTGCCCGCATGGCAAGCGCTCGCCGAGCGGAACAAGGTAGGCAGCGCCAGGTTGTAGTTTGACGGGCGCCATTCCAAGGCCATCCGCCGAAACGGGCGCGCGTCACCCCGCGCTTCGACCGACGGCGCGAGGGCTTTGCTGGCGAAGGAGCCCAAGCAGCGTAGTGAGGAAACGGCCATGACGAACGACGAGTTGCGACAGAAGAACGCGCGCCTGCGAGAGAAGATCAAGGCAATCTCGGACAGGCATCCGGAGCTGCGCGACCTGTCAGACGAAATCGCGCTCGAACAGAGCACGCATGTCGAGGTCGGCGCTCCATTCCTTGAGCGGGTCAACGGCAAGCTGCAGGAGCGGGCGCGCGCCATCATCGAGCGCCGCCCGGATCTGGAACGCTTTTTCGAAAACTAACTGGCCAACACGCGCCCGCTTTAGGGCGACCGGAGGACAGGGTAGGGTTCGTCGGCGAGCGCGAAAGCGAAGGGGCTTCGGAGGAGCGGGCGACCGTGCAACGTCGAGCCAACAAATCCTTCCTGAAAAGCGGAATCTGTGTTATAGCTTTTCAATTCGCCGGGTTCAGTCGCACTCGCGCTGCGGCCCTGGCGGCGAGGAGAACGGACGCCTTTGAGCCATCGGTCGCGGTCCGGACGTCATGAATACAACCTGAGATCCAATGGGAGAGATTTTTTTTTATTCCAATCGGCCGTAACTCATTGAAAAGTCCCGATTCGAAAAAATAAACGCTAGTAAACGCTAGCATTTTTACTAGCGTTTAAGCGCGTTTACTGGCGTTTATGGGCGTTTATTTGCGAGCGCCTCGCGCGCCGGGTTGTACTGAGAACGGGCTCCGCCTCAGTCCGGCCCGGTCGCCACCGGGCAGTCGGCGCGCGAGCCCCATTCGGCCCACGAGCCGTCGTAGAGGCCCTCGACCTTGCCGCCGGCTTCCTCGACCGCCAGCGCCAGGATGGCGGCGGTCACGCCCGATCCGCAGGTGGTGATGATCGGCTTCTCAAGATCGACCTTATGCTCCGCGAACGCCGCCTTAAGCGCGTCCGGGGCTTTGAGCGAGCCGTGTTCGATGATGTCGACGAAGGGCAGGTTGAGGCTGCCGGGCATGCGGCCGCTTCTGACGCCAGGCCGCGGCTCGGGGACTGCGCCCCGGAAGCGCTCGGCCGGGCGCGCGTCGACCACCTGCGCCGAACCGTCCTTGAGCGCGGCGCGCACCTCGTCGATCGAGGCGACGAATTTATCCTCGAGGCGCGGTATGAAGACGCGAGGCTTGGGGTGCGCGTCGCCCGTTTCCAATGGCCGCCCTTCCTTGATCCATCTCGGCAGGCCGCCGTCGAGAATGCGCACGGTTTCGACGCCGTAGGCGCGCAACGTCCACCACACTCGCGCCGCGGCATAGAGGCCAAGCGCGTCATAGACGACGAAGCGCATACGATCGCCAAGGCCGAGCGCGGTCATCGCCGTGGCGAGCGCGTCCGGTTTCGGCAGCATGTGCGGCAGGTCCTGGTCGTGGTCGGCGATCAAGTCGATGTCGAAGAACACGGCGCCGGGGATGTGCTTCAGGCGGAATTCGGCCGCGCCGGTGCGTCCGGCGTTGGGCAGATGCCAGGAAGCGTCGATGATTCCGAGATCAGGGTCGCCGAGCTCGACGGCGAGCTCGACCGTGGTGCAGAAGTTGCGAGACAGCATGGGGCTTCGGTCCGCTCAGGCAGCGCCGAGCGCGATGCGCACCCGGCGGTTCATCTTGCCCTTTTTCTCGATTCCCGTCACCGAGGCGTGGCCGATTTCGCCCGTGCGCGCGACATGCGTTCCCCCGCAGGGCTGGAGATCGAGGCCCTCGATCGCAATCAGGCGGACCCGGCCGGTGCCCATCGGCGGCTTGACCGACATGGTCTTGATCAGGCCGGGATTGGCCTCGAGCTCGGCGTCGGCGATCCACCGATGGCTCACGGCCGCGTCGGACGCGATCAGCTCGTTCAGCCGGCGCTCGATGTCCGCTTTGTCGAGCGCCGCCTCGCCCGAATCGAAATCGAGCCGCCCGTCCGCGTCGCCGACCGATCCTCCCGTCACCGGATAGGGCGCGACGACCGAGAGGAGGTGCAGCGCAGTGTGGGCGCGCATGCGCTTGTAGCGCAGGTCCCAGTCGAGGCGGGCGATCACGCGCGTGGCCAGGCGGGGCAGGGCGGCGCCTTCGGCCGGCACATGCAGAATGGTCGCGCGATCGGCGTCGTAGACCGTGTTGACGATCGGAAGCACGGTCCCGTCCTCCAGCACGAGCGTGCCTCGATCGCCGCTCTGTCCTCCGCCCTGCGGATAAAAGACCGTGCGATCGAGCGCAATTCCGCGCGGTTCGGACATGAGCACGGCCGCTTCCGTCTCGGCTTGATACGCGTCTTCGCGAAAGAGCGCCTGTGTCATTGCACGAACACCTGAGGCGCGCTGCCTTTGGCTTCCAGCCAATCCGGGACGGGCAGGTTCTTCGTGCGCAGGAAGGCCGGATTGTAGAGCTTGGACGCGTAGCGGGCGCCGGAATCGCAAAGCAGGGTCACGATCGTGTGGCCGGGACCAAGCTCGCGAGCGAGATGAAGGGCGCCCGCGATGTTGATGCCCGACGAACCGCCGAGCAGCAGGCCCTCCTGCACGACGAGATCGAAGATGATCGGCAGCGCCTCCTCGTCGGGAATATGGTAGGCGAAATCGACCGGCGCGCCTTCCAGATTGGCGGTAATCCGGGCCTGGCCGATGCCCTCGGTGATGGAGGAGCCCGTGCTCTTGAGTTCCCCCGTCGTATAGAAAGAGTACAGCGCCGCCCCCAATGGGTCGGCAAGACCGATCTTGATGTTCGGGTTACGCTCTTTCAGCGCCATGCCGACGCCGGCTAGCGTCCCGCCCGTGCCGACCGCGCTGGCGAAGCCGTCCACCTTGCCGTTGAGATCGTCGTAAATCTCCGGGCCGGTCGTTTCATAATGGCCCCGCCGGTTGGCTACATTGTCGAACTGGTTGGCCCAGACGGCGCCGTTGGGTTCGGTCTTGGCGAGCGCTTCGGCGAGGCGCCCAGAGTAGCGTACGTAATTGTTGGGATTGGAATAGGGGACGGCGGGAACCTCGATCAATTCCGCGCCGGCGAGGCGCAGCACGTCCTTCTTTTCCTGCGCCTGGGTGTCGGGGATGACGATCACGGTGCGGTAGCCGAGCGCGCTCGCCACCATCGCAATGCCGATCCCGGTATTGCCTGCGGTGCCTTCGACGATGACGCCGCCCGGACGCAAAGCGCCGCGCGCGACGGCGTCATTGATGATCGCCATCGCCGCGCGGTCCTTGACCGACCCGCCCGGGTTCATGAACTCCGCCTTGCCGAGAATTGTGCAACCCGTGGCTTCGGAGGCGGCGCGAAGCTTGATGAGCGGCGTGCGGCCAATCGCTGCGACAACATCGCTTACAGGCTTCATCGCGATCCTTTGGGGTTGAAAGCGGGAAGGGTAGGCGACGGCGCGGCTTGCGACAAGCCTCCGCCCTTGCCATGAAGCGGCGCGTTCAGGGGGTCGGCCGCCGGTGTTTTTCTTCGCCTCGAAAATATTCTGGATGATCGCGTCGCCGATCAACCTCCTGTTGTTCGCCGCGCTCGTTGGCGTGCTGCTTTGCTTTGGCCGTCACGCTCGCTTCGGGCGCGGACTGGCGCTGACTGCGATCCTCATTTTGGTCGCGGCCGCGACCCTGCCTTTGGGCATGCTTTTGATCGCGCCGCTCGAGGACCGCTTCCCTCTCCCGCCGCCTGATCTCCCTCCGCCAGAGGGCATTATCGTGCTCGGCGGCGCGATCGACGACCAAGTGAGCGCAGCCCGGCACGAGACTGTGTTCGACGAGGGCGGCGAACGGGTGACCGAGGCTGTGGTGCTGGCCAAGCGCTATCCGCAGGCGCGCGTCGTTTACACCGGCGGCAGTTCGTCGTTTGCCGGCGCGACCTCCACAGAGGCGCTGCAGGCCCGGAAGCTCATGTCGCAAATGGGGATCGCGCCGGAACGGGTGACAACCGAGGACAAATCACGCAACACTGATGAGAACGCCCGCTTCACCGCGGCCATCGTCCATCCGCAACCTTCCCAGCGCTGGATCATCGTCACCTCCGCCTTTCATATGCCGCGCTCGATGGGCATCTTCGAGAAAGCCGGATTTCATCCCATTGCTTATCCCGTGGCTTTTCGCACGCGCGGTCATTGGCCCGATGATCTAAGGCTGACCTTCGAGCCGACTCGAAACCTGCGGATCTTCGAGATCGCCGTGCATGAGTGGATTGGCCTTGGCGCCTATTGGCTGAGCGGACGCAGTGATCATCTCTTTCCCGGCCCCGGCGACAGCTCGTGACCGCTGATTGTTTTGCACCGCACGCGACTTGCCTTCGCAGTGCAACTGACTACAGTGTAGGCAGAATGAGTTACGCCCAAAATTTAGGCGTCCCCCCGACGATCAAGATTGGATCGATCCGGCTCGAGGGGCGGGCGCTGCTCGCCCCGATGTCGGGTATCAGCGATCTGGCGATGCGGCGGATCGCGCGCCGCTTCGGGGCCGCGCTCGTCTTTTCCGAGATGGTCGCGGCCGAGACCTTTCTCCGCGGCGATGCCGAGGCTTCTGTGCGCGCCGAGGGCGAGGGGTTGGCGCCCCACGCGGTTCAGATCGTTGGCTGCGAAGCGGAGGCTTTGGCCGAGACTGCCCGCAGGGTGGTCGACGCGGGCGCCGTCCTGGTCGACATCAACATGGGCTGCCCGTCGCGGCGGGTGTCGGGGGCTTTGGCCGGCGCGGCCCTGATGCGCGATCTCGACAACGCCGAACGCCTGATCGCGACGGTGGTCGAGGCGGTCTCGGTTCCCGTGACCGTCAAGATGCGCCTAGGGTGGGACGAGGCCTCCTTGAACGCGCCGGAACTCGCGCGCCGAGCGGAACGCGCAGGGGCGCAGATGGCGACCGTTCACGGCCGCACGCGCTCCCAATTCTATGACGGTCGCGCCGATTGGGCCGCCGTTCGAGCGGTCGTCAGTTCGGTCGCGATCCCGGTCGTCGTCAACGGCGATTGCGCGACGGCGGAAGACGCGCGGACCATGCTCGCCCTCTCCGGCGCGGCGGGCGTGATGATCGGGCGCGCGGCCGTCGGCGCGCCCTGGCTGGTCGGCGCCCTGGCGCGCGCTCTCGACGACGGCGGCCCGTTGCGTGAGCCTTCCGGAGAAGAGCGCCGCGAAGCCGCGCTCGAACATCTCGATTGGCTCGTGGGCAAGCTCGGGTCGCGCGCCGGGCTTCGCCATGCGCGAAAACATCTCGCGGCCTATGCCGATCAGGCCGGAACGGACGCGACGCTTCGGCGTGAGCTGGTGACCAGCGAGGACGTGGTTCAGGCCCGGCGGCTCCTCGCCCGCGCCTTCGAGCGCGACTGGGCAAGGCAGGCGGCATGACCGCGCACCCGGCTCAGCGGCGTCCGGACGCCGCGAAGGTGTTGAACGCGCTCGCCCAACCCCTGCTCACGGTGGACGTGCAGGGCATGGTGGTTGACGTCAACGCGGCGGCCGAGACCTTCTTCGACATGGGGCGCGCGACGTTGCTGCGCTCGCGCCTCACGGATCTTTTTCCGTCCGATTCCCCTATTTTGGCTCTCGTCGCCGACGCGCTGAGCAATCGCGCGACCGTTAATGGCTATAAGATCGACGCTTCCACGCCCCGGATTGGCAATCGAGATGTTGACGTTTTCGTCGCGCCCTTGTCGCAGACGGACGATTCCGTCGCGATTATGCTGCAAGAACGGGCGATTGCCGAAAAAATAGACAGACAGTTGACGCATCGCAGCGCAGCGCGCTCAATCAGCGCGCTTGGGCTCATGCTCGCGCATGAGATCAAGAACCCGCTCTCAGGCATTCGTGGCGCCGCACAATTGCTGGAGGCGGGGGCAAGCGACGAGGATCGCGCGCTGACGCGGCTGATCTGCGACGAAACCGATCGAATCGTGAAACTCGTCGACCGGATGCAGTCGTTCGCGGTTTCTACGCCGTCCCAATGGGAAGACCTCAATATTCACGCCGTATTGGACCACGTCAAGCGTTTGGCTCAGGCTGGATTCGCGCGCCACATCCGATTTGTCGAGGCTTATGATCCCTCGCTGCCCGATGTGCTTGGGTCTCGCGATCAGCTCATCCAGGTATTCCTCAATCTGGTGAAGAACGCCGCTGAAGCCATTGGAAAAGATAGCATCGAGGGCGAGGTAATACTGACAACGGCATATCGCCCGGGCGTGCGCTTGCGTACCACGCCGAACGCGGAACCGGTCGGCTTGCCGCTTGAAATCTGCGTTCGCGACAACGGCCCGGGGATTGCTCCTGA
>CAVPPX010000045.1:0-7666 GCA_963707355.1 uncultured Alphaproteobacteria bacterium
TGACGGTCGGGTGGCGTTATCACAGCATCAAGAAGCGCGTTCTCCAGGATCCCGCCAGCAAGACCTATGTCGACGACGCGACCCGCCCGGTCTCGATCGAGGACGCGGAAAACGATGAATTGGTCACGTTCTTCGCCGACAAGATCCCGGACACCTATGGCGCGCCAAAACGGCAGCCCGTCGCCGCTGCGTCAGCGGCGTAAGCGCGCGATGCCGCGCGAACGCCCTTCTCGACTCGCCATCCGCCGCACCGAAATCGGGGAGTCTTAACCGGGTCTGGACCAGACCCGTCTGGCGATTTCCATAATTTCGCCACCGATGATATGGAATTGGCGCCCTAGCGGGATCCGCCGGCGCCGATACTGAATGCGGATCGCCCGAGATCGGCTCAAGGGGCTAAAGAGAGGGACTGAAGCATTGTTTCTATGGCGTAAAGCCCGCGAGCGTGCGCTCTCTCTCCTTAACGCGCCCTCGAACGCGACCCTGCGCCGGCTCCTGACCGATCAGGGGTTCAAGCACTGGAAGGGCTACGCCTTCGCCTTTGCGATGATGGGCCTGATTGCGTCACCACCGCGTTGTCGGCCTGGATCATCGGCAAGATCATCAATGAGGTCTTCGTCGGCCGCCGGCTCGCGGCGGTGTGGGAAATCACAGCGGCGATCGTGGTCATTTACACGGTCAAAGGCCTGGCGACCTATGGGCAGCAAGTCATCCTGTCGCGGGTCGGCAACAGCATCGTGGCTGACGTCCAGCGGCGCATCTTCGACCAGATGCTCAGGATGAAGGTCGTCTATTACAGCCGTTCGCATTCGTCCGAATTCATCGCCCGCCAGGCCTTCATCGCCCAATCGGCGAGCACCGTGCTCAATTTCCTTATCACCACGCTTTCCCGCGATGCGCTGACCATCGTCGGGCTCGTCGTGGTCATGGTGTCGCAAGATCCGCTGCTGTCGGTCTTCGCGCTCATGTTCGTGCCGCTCGCGATATTCGGCGTGCGCAAGATCGGTGTGCGCGTGCGCAAGATCATGGCAAGCGAGTTCCAGGGCGCGATGCAGATGATGGAGTTGCTGGCGGGAGACCGCGCAGGGCATTCGCATCGTCAAGGCCTTCACGCTCGAGAACTTCATGCGCGCGAAGCAGGATCAGGCGATCACCGGGTTTCAGGCGGCCGCCAATAAGCTCGCGCGCGTGAGTTCGCGCACGAGCCCGATCATGGAGAGCCTGGGCGGCTTCGCCATCGCCGCTGTGGTGCTCTATTCCGGCTATACCGTGATCGTCCGCGGCAACCCGCCCGGGAGCCTCTTTTCCTTCATCACCTCGGTGATCATGCTCTATGAGCCGATGAAGCGCGTGGCGCGGCTGCATGTCGACCTGTCGTCGTCGCTGTTTGGCGTCAGCATGCTCTATACATTCCTCGATGAGCATGATTACGAGGATGAGCGGCCGCAAGCGCCGCGCCCTCAAGGTGACGAACGGCAGGATCGAGTTTCGCGACGTGACGTTCGGCTATCGCGCCGGCGAGACTGTTCTGCACGGCGTGAGCTTCGTCGCCGAAGCCGGGCAAGACGACGGCGCTTGTCGGCCGCTCGGGCGGCGGCAAATCGACGGTGATGAACCTCATCCTGCGCCTCTATCAGGTCGAGTTGGGGGAGATCCTGTGCGACGGCGCAGGACATTGCGACCGTCGGGCTCATGTCGCTGCGGCAGCAGATCGGCTATGTCGCGCAGGAGAATTTCCTGTTCAAAGGTTCGGTGCGCGACAAATCGCGATGGGCCGGCCGGGCGCGAGCGAGGACGACATCGTCGCCGCCGCCAAGGCGGCTTATGCGCACGATTTCATCTTAGGCTTCGAGCGCGGCTATGACTCGCCCTGCGGCGAGCACGGCATGCAGCTGTCCGGCGGACAACGTCAGCGCATCGCCATCGCCCGCGCGTTTCTCAAGGACGCGCCGATCATCCTTTTGGACGAGGCGACGTCAGCGCTCGATTCCGAATCCGAGCAGGCGATCCAGAAAGCGCTCCGCACTTTCTGCGAAGGACGCACGACGATCGTCATCGCTCACCGGCTGTCGACGGTGGCGCAAGCCGATGAAATCTGCGTCATCGACCGCGGCCGCGTTGTCGAGCGCGGACGGCACGGCGAGTTGCTGGCCCAGGGGCGCACCTATACCCACATCGCCCAGACACAGTTTCCCCGCGACGCCGCCTGATCGTTTGAGTCCTCGGTTCCGAGTGCTTGCCGGGCTCGCCGCGCGCGATAGCGCAAGCCGCGAGCGCCGGCTGTGGCAACTCACTCGGCACCTGCGTTCACGCGATGCGGCTAGGGCGCTCCTTCCAATAGCGTTCGCGCAGCGGGGTCTTGTAGAGCTTGCCGGTCGGGAGGCGCGGGAGTGCGCCTCGAAGTCGATCGAGCGCGGGCATTTGGGATGCGCGAGATGGTCGCGGCAGAAGCGATCAATTCTGCCGCCATTCGGCTTCCGGGGCGAACCCCGGCATCAGTTGCACCGACCGCCTTGACCTCCTCGCCGAGTTCCTCGTTCGGCACGCCGAACACGGCGGCGTCGGCGACCTTGGGGTGCGTGATCAACAGGTTCTCGCATCCTGCGGATAGATGTTGACGCCGCCGGAAATGATCATGAACGCCGAGCGGTCGGTCAGATAGACGTAGCCGTCCTCCTCGACATAGCCGATGTCGCCGACCGTGCTCATCGAGCGGTCCGGCGAGCGGCCGCGGCGGTCTTTACCGGGTCATTGAAATACTCGAACGGCGAGGCGGTCTTGAACCACAGCTTCCGGTCTGTTCGGTCGGAACCTCGCAGCATTGCGTCGTCGAGAATATGAAGCTCGCCGAAAACGGTCTTTCCGACCGTGCCCTTGTGCGCGAGCCATTCGGCGCTGTCGCAGAGGGTGAAGCCATCCCTTCCGTGGCGCTGTAATATTCGACGATGATCGGTCCCCACCAGTCGATCATCGCCTCGCTTGACCGGGACGGGACAGGGCGCGGCGGCGTGGATTGCGACCTCGAGGGAAGACAGATCATAAGCCCGCCGCGCGTCTTCGGGCAGCTTCAGCATCCGCGAAAACATGGTCGGCACAAGCTGCGTGTGGGTGACCCGGTGGTTCTCGACGAGCTCCAGGAACCGTTCCGGGGTCGAATTGCTCCATGACGATGACCGTCCCGCCGATGCCTGATCGTCCCATGGACGCCGGCCAATGGCGCGGACGTGGTAGAGTGGCGCGGGCGAGAGGTAAACCCGGCCCTCGCGAACCCGCAATAGTTCCGAAAAGGCGGCGAGGACGGGTTAAGGTTGCGTCGGGCGGCTGATCGGGCAGCGGCCGCAGCACGCCCTTTGGGCTGCCGGTCGTGCCCGAGGAATAGAGCATCGCCGATCCCAGCGAGTTATCAGTGATCGGGGTGGCGGAAATTCGGCGGTCGCCTCGGCGAGACTGCGCACGCGCGACGCCCGCGCCGGGGCCGTCGACGATAAGGAAAGCTCAACCTTAGGGCAATCGCGCAGTGCCGACGAGCGCGACCTCGCGCTTCGCCTCGGAGGTGATGAGCACTTTCGACAGGCTGTTGTTGATGATGTAGGCGAGTTCGCCTGCGGTCAGAAACGAGTTGATGGCGGTGTAGTAAAGGCCCGCTCGCGCGCCCGCGGCGCAACATTCGACGTAGCGCGGGTGGTTCTCCATGAAGATGGCGTAATGGTCGAGCCGCTTAAGCCCGACGGCGCGCAAAAGATGCGCGAGCCGATTGCTGCGGGCTTCGAGCTCGCGATAGGTGACGGTCTCGCCCGACTCCGCCATGATGACCGCCGGCTGGTCGGCGCGCGCTTCGGCATGCAGTCCGGATACATGCTTCAACCTCCCCTTCGCCACGCCCGGTCTTTTCGCGAGCGTGAAACAGCTTCGTAGGGGACCGCCGCCGGGCTTTCAACGACCGAGCACGGCGATCAGATTGTCGACGCCGACCGGCGAAATGCGGAACAGGCCCGAATAGGGCTGGCTGAACTCGAGAATGAGGTAAATCGCGCTGGCGACCGCGATCGAGCCAAGCGCCTCGACGGCGACGCTGAGCCCGTTGAAGCCGCCCAGCAATCCGAAGCTCATGAACAACAGCGCCGCCCATCCGATGACCACCAAGAGGAGAAGCTTTGGCGCCGGATTGGCCAATCGGCGGGTCATCAGCAAGGTCGTTTCCACCACCTGCATAAAATTGGGCATAGCAGTCGTGATAAGCTGCTTCTGTTGATCCGTGGTGGGCTCGAGGGTGGCGAAGAACCCCATGATCTCGTGCAGATCCGCGCGCAGCTGCTCGTAAGGCGTCGCGCCGACCGCGCGACCGCCCCAGAAACGATCGCGCGCGCGAACGACCGCCGCTCGCAGCAAATCGCGTCCGCGATCGGCTTCGGGCCCGTATTGCTCGAGGGCGAAATCCAGTTTCAGGATCAGCGGCCCCAGCGACTGGGATTCCGCGTTCTGGGCGATGAAGGCGGCGTAGGACGTCCATATCAGCAGGCCGAGCACCAGAGCCAGCAGCAAACTGACGAAACCGATGATCGCGCCGAGGACGCCCCTGGCGCCGGCGACATCCTGAACCGGCAACAGCCATTGGAGGAAGAAGCCGAGCAATCCGCTCGCAAAGTTCAGCAGGGCCACCATCACGGTTCTGGCGAAGGACTCACGCATCGTCTCCGGCAGCGAAAACCAAAACACCCTCGCCACGATCCAACGCCTGATCTCCCTACAGCCATCCGGGCCCGCTAATCCGGACTCTATATCTTAATACCGTAACGGAAGTGATAAATCAACCGAGCGTCGTCTTAAAGACGCGCCCGCCGACGCATAAGGCTGTCCCGGCTACGCCTGTGCCCGTCGCCGAGGCGGCCCGCCGGAAGCGGATCCCCGGTTAGGCCTGGCTCTGCACGCCCGCCTGGTCGACGCGGACTGCGGCTTCGACCTTCTCCTCGCCACCGCTATGGGCCGAGCGGATCATCGCGCCGTCCTGGCCGTCGAGGCCGATGGCGACGCGGACATAGCGGTCGTCCGGGCAGATTGGAACGGTTGCGTCGAAGGCGACCCAGCCGAGATCGGGGACGTGGGCCTCGGCCCATTCATGCACGCCCGCCTCTGCAGAACCGTCGGCCAGGCGATAGCCTGCGACGAAGCGGGCTGGAATTCCGCGCCAGCGCGCGCAGGCGATGAAGATGTGGGCGAAATCGCGCGCCCGCGCGCGCCTCAGCGCGAAAGCTTGGAAGCCGAGTCGGCGGCGTCTTTCTTCGGGGTTATGGGGCAAGCCCTCATGCAGCGCCGCCATCAGCCGATGCATCGAATTGAGCGGGGTCGGCGGCGCCGCTTGTCGCCTCCGCGGCGAAGGCGCGGGAGCGTCCCGTTGACCTGGGCAAGCGGACTCTCCCGCAAATACATCTCGGGCGGCAGTCTCGCCGGGGCGCCCCGGACCACGCCGGCCGCGTCGCTGGTCTCGACCTCCCCCAAAGCCGATATCGTCACTCGCTCGATCGGCCCGTAATGGGAGTAGGAGGTGACGGCGTTGCCATGCGCGTCCTCGGTCTCGCGCCGCGCGCCGTCGGCGTCGATGTCGACCCGCCAGCGCAGCACGTACTGACTGTCGAAGGAGAGCGGCGTCAGCCTCAGGATCTGGTTGACCGTTCGGGCCGGCGGGTCGAAGCGATGGACGATCTGGTGCGAAACCCTGATCCGCATGTTGGATCCGCGCCGCCTCTCTCAGGTGAAGAGATATTGCTCCGAGATCGTCGTCGACAATCGGGCGTTGTCGGTCAAGGAAATCGGTGATGAATTCATGCAGCCCGCTCTGGAAAATCTCCGACATGGTCGAGCGCTCGAGCCTCGCGAGAGCATGGCGCGCGCCTGTCGCTGGGGGAGGCGCCGCTGCGGCCGTCCTCTCGGGCGAGCGAATCCAGGGCGCGGTCGATGCTCTCGTAGCAGGCGATGAGGGAGCGCGGCATCGCGGATTTGAGGATCAGGAGGTCGGCGATCAGCCAAGGTTTGACCCGGTCGCGATAGACCCAGTGATACGAGGTCGTCGGCCGAGACTGCGCGCAGGATCGCCACCCACTGGAAATAGTCCAAGGAGCCGCCGACCTGTCTTCGTCAGAAGGGAGCAGCAGATGGTATTTCACGTCGAGCAGGCGTGCGGTATTGTCGGCGCGCTCGACATAGATTCCCAGCCGATTGAACCAATAGGCGTCGTTGCGCAGCATGGTGCGGTAGCACGAGCCGTCGAAATCGAGCGAGGCCTTCTTCACGTAATCGAGAAAGCGCATCAGCTCCTCGCGGCCAAGCGCGCGGTTGACGCGCCGCGCTGGTCTCGAACCGCTTGAGCTCGAGCCAGGCGTCATTGATCGCCGTCCAGGTCTCGGCGGTCAGCGCGGTGCGCACCGCGCGTCCGGCGGCGCGCGCGTTCTCCAGGCAATTGCGGATCGAGGACGAATTGGTGAGGTCGAAGGTCAGAAATTCGATGGCCGCCTCTTCGCTCAGCTCGCCATGCTTCTCGACGAAGCTCTCATGCGCGCCGGCGGCGTTGAGCGCGCCTTCCCACTCGCCGACCTGCTCGCTGTCGGTCTTGGGCAGATATTCGAGCCGGAGCGTCGCCTCGATGGTGCGGGCGATGTAATCGGCCCGCTCCATCGAGCGGGCGAGCCAGAAGAGATTGTCGGCGGTGCGAGCGAGCATCGACGTCAAGCCGATCCTTCCGGGTCGTCGACGATCCAGGTGTCCTTGGTGCCGCCGCCCTGGCTCGAATTGACGACCAGCGACCCCTCCTTGAGCGCGACGCGGGTAAGGCCGCCAGGGACGATGCGCACCCCGTCCGCTCCCGAAAGCACGAACGGCCGCAGGTCCACGTGGCGCGGCGACACGCCGCTGTCGAACGAGGCCGGACAGGTGGACAGCGCCAGCGTCGGCTGGGCGATGTAGTTGCTGGGATCGGCCATGATCTTGGCGCCAAATTGCTCGCGCTGCGCGGCGCTCGCATGCGGGCCAACCAGCATGCCGTAACCGCCCGAACCGTTGACCTCCTTGACCACCAGCTGGTCGAGCCGCTCCATCACATATTTGAGCGAAGCTGGGCTCTCGGCAGCGGTACGTCGGCACGTTCTTGAGCAACGGCTCCTCGGAAAGATAGAAGCGGATCAGCTCCGGCATATAGCTAAAAATCGCCTTGTTGTCGGCAATTCCGGTTCCGATTGCATTCGCGATCGTCACATTGCCCGCCAGATAGGCTCGGTGACTGGACCTTGCACGCCCAGGACAGAGGCCGGATTGAAGACCAGGGGATCCAGAAAATCATCATCGACCCGCCGATAGATCACGTCGACCCGGCGAGGCCCAAGCGTGGTGCGCATGAAAACCTGATCGTCCTCAACGAACAGGTCCCGGCCCTCGACCAGTTCCACCCCGAGCTTGTCGGCGAGAAACGAATGCTCGTAATAGGCGGAATTGAACGCGCCCGGTGTCAGGATCACGATCGTCGCCTCGCCGCCATTGAGCCGCGGCGCGACCGAGCGCAGGCAGGCGAGCAACTGGTCGGGATAATCGTCGACCGGCGCGACGCTGTGGCGCGCGAACAGGTCGGGCAGGAGCCGCATCGTGACTTCGCGGTTCTCCAGCATGTACGAAACGCCCG
>CAVPPX010000046.1:0-11095 GCA_963707355.1 uncultured Alphaproteobacteria bacterium
AAATTATTCGGCTTAAGCGGGCTTGAGTTCGGCTATAAGGCCGTCGCTCTAGCCGTACTTGGCATCAAAGAGCGCCTTCACAGTGGCCGCGAGCTGAGGCTCGCGATCATTTTGCACCACGCGCGCGATGGCGTTGAATTCAGCGTCGCGGACCCGGGCCTTGACCTGCGGCTGCGACTGGATGTTGCGCACCCAGTTGGCGTTCTCGCGCTCGGCAACAAGGTAGAAGTGTCCGCCATGCTCGGTGAACCAGATTTCGATTTCGCGCGCCTCACCGGCGACCCGGCCGGTGGTCGTCAGGTAGAGGTACATGCGACACGTCGGACCACCAGCATATCAGTGCGCAATTCACGCTTGAAACCAGGACGAAGCTGCATGCACTTGCCCTCGAACTGATCCGATCTGTCTTCCCGCCCGCGAAGGGGATCCGCTTGGTGGGCGTGACGCTGTCCAATTTTCAGTCGCCGACAGCGAGTTGCGAAGCTGAACTCCCATTTCGTAAAATTTAATTGCCTGGGCGAGCGCGGTTCTTCAGCAGCAATCCGAGCCCGTTAGCGCGGCAACGCGTCCTTGGCCGTCGGCAACTGCCGCCCCGGGCGCCCTGAATGCAGCCGGGCGCGACTCGACATGTTACTCGTGCGCAGGCCGTCGACGAAGACGTCGACGAGACGTAATGCCATCGCCTGCCAATCGCCGCCGCCCTGCGCGTAAATCATACCGACAATCGCCCGCAGCACGTCATCGGCAGAGATGTCGGACCAATCGCGCGCGCCGCGACGCCGCGCTCGAGCAGCGCGGACAGCGCCCGGGTCAACCGCTTGAAGGAATAGGCTTTCAGTTCCGACGAGCCATGCGCAGCCAGCTGCAAGCCCCCGATCATGCCCTTCTTGGTCGCGACGAGGCGGACTTGGGCATGTAACCACGCGCGCAAAGCCTCGACAGGATCGGCTTCTCGGGTGAGCCGGTCGGCCAGATCGCCGAGTTGATCGACCTCGCGCCGGTAGACCGCCTCGAAAACCGCCTCGCGCGTCGGGAAATGCCGGTAGAGTGTGCCAATCCCAACTTCCGCGCGACGCGCCACCGCTTCCAGGCTGGCCTGTGGGCCGCCGGCGGCGAAAATCTCGGTCGCCGCTTCCAGAAGACGCTCGCGATTGAGGATGGAATCCGCACGCGGCTTGCGGCTTCTCTTGGCGGTCTCCAACTCCATGTTCGCTCGCGCTCCGTTTCCTCTTGCTATTCGGAGGCACCCTCCGTATATTCCTAGAGCCCGGCGAAGAGACATCGTCGGACTCTGGCCTTGACCCCTTTCTCGGCTCCCCCCGTCTCGCGTCGCGCTTCAACAGCGGCGCCATCCATACCTCACAATCCTGACTGGAGCACCCATGCCTTTCTCCATCAGTCTCGTCATCAACGGGGAGCCGCGAGTGATCGCGCTCGACGACACGCGGGTGACGCTACTCGATCTCCTGCGCGAGCGGCTCGGCCTGACGGGCGCGAAGAAGGGATGCGACAGGGGGCAGTGCGGCGCCTGCACGGTGCTTGTCGACGGACGCCGCGTCAATTCGTGCCTCGCGCTCGCGGCAGCTCTCGACGGCGCCGCGATCGTCACGATCGAAGGCCTCACCGACGGGGATGGGCTCCATCCGGTGCAGACTGCTTTCATCACGCACGACGGCTTCCAGTGCGGCTTTTGCACGCCTGGCCAGATCATGAGCGCCGTCGGCCTCATCGCCGAGGGCCACGCGGGGGACGATCCCGAGCGCGTCCGCGAATTGATGAGCGGCAATATCTGCCGATGCGCCGCCTATCAGGGCGTCACGGAAGCCGTTCTCGAGGCGCAGAGGGCGATGGCGGAACGCAACCGAAAGGACGCGGCATGAATCAATTTGATTATGTCCGACCCTCGACCGTCGCGGAGGCCATTGCGCTCGCCGCCGAGCCGAGCGCGGCTTTTCTCGCCGGCGGCACCAATCTCGTCGATCTGATGAAGGTCGGCAGCGCCCGTCCCGCCCGTCTCGTCGACATTCGCCGCCTGCCGGGTCTCGACCGCATCGAATGGCTTGACGACGGCGGCGCGCGCGTCGGCGCGATGGTCCGCAATCCGATCTCGCATACGACCAGCGCTTGCCCGGACCTATCCGGCCGTTGCCGAGGCGTTGCTCTCGGGCGCCTCGCCGCAGCTTCGCAACGCGGCGACGGTCGGGGGCAATCTGATGCAGGAAACACGCTGCGCCTATTTCCACGACACGGCGAGCGCCTGCAACCGGCGCGAGCCCGGCGCCGGCTGCGACGCGCGGCAGGGCCAAAATCGCCTGCATGCGGTGCTCGGCTGGAGCGAGCACTGCATTGCGACCAGCCCGTCCGATTTCGCTGTGCCCCTCGTCGCGCTAGACGCCGTCGCTGAGGTGGAAGGCCCGCATGGGCGCAGAGAAATTCCCGTCGAGTCGCTGCGTCGCCTGCCCGGCGCGGATCCGAAGCGATCGACCGCGCTCGACCCTGGCGAACTCATCGTCGCGCTGAGGCTTCCCGCCGAAGCGGCAGTCTTCTCTCGCCACGCTCGCTATCTCAAGCTGCGCGAACGCACCTCCTTCGCCTTTGCTGTCGTCTCCGCCGCAGCGGCCTTGCGGCTCGAGGACGGATCAATCCGCGAGGCCCGGATCGCTCTCGGCGCCGTGGCCGCCAAACCATGGCGCGCGCGCGAAGCTGAAGCAGCGCTTGCAGGAGCGCAGCCGAGCCGCGAAAGCTTCGTTCGCGCCGCCGGGATCTCTCTCGCTGATGCGGGTCCATCCGGCGACAACGCCTTCAAGATCGAGCTCGCCCGCCCGCGCATTGTGCTGCGCGCTCTCGCCGCGGCGGCGGAGGGGACCCCAGCCGCGACGCCGGCTCTTCCGGGCTCACCGTTCTCGACCACTCCGGGAGTCCGCAATGTCGCCTGAAGCCGCATCCTCCCTTTCGCAGCCCCGTCGTTTCGGCTCCAGCGCCGGTCAGCCCCTGACGCGCCGCGACGGTCTGCTCAAGGTCACGGGCCGTGCGACCTATGCCGCGGACAATCATCCCGAGGGAATGCTCTACGTCGTGACGGCGGTGAGCCAGATCGCGCGCGGAAAAGTGAAAGCGCTCGCCTTCGCCGCGGCGAAGGCGCATCCGGGAGTCGTCGAGGTCATGACGCCAGCCAATCGGCCGCCGCTCGCCCACGACCCGAGCGAGAAGATCCCGCCGTTCGGCTTCCGTGTCGAGGTGCTGCAGGACGATTCCGTGCGCTACGCGAATCAGCCCATCGCGCTGGTGATGGCCGAAACGCTCGAAGCTGCGACCGAGGGGGCGGCGTTGCTGAGGCCGCAATACCAGACGGAGCCTGTTCGAGCGACCATGGAGACCGGCGTCGCCTTCGAACCCAGCGCCGTTGGGGTCGGCTCGCCGGCGCTCACCGTCTTCGGCGACATCGAAGCGGGTTTCGCCGCAGCCTCGCACATCACCGAGTCCGATTACGGGACGCCGGCGCAATATCACAACGCCATGGAGCCGCACGCCGTCGTCGCCCAATGGGACGGCGACCGGCTGACCTTGGACATGCCCAACCAGGCCATGGCGCTGAGCTGCGCCTCCTATGGCGCTTTTTTTGGCGTGCCGGCGGAGAACGTGCTGATCCGATCCCCCTTTCTTGGCGGCGGCTTCGGCTCGAAGGCGATTTTGAACGGTCCGCAGATCCTTGCGATTCTCGCCGCGCGGATGGTGAAGCGGCCGGTGAAGCTCGTCCTGACCCGCGCGCAGATGTACGGCCCGGTCGGGCATCGCGGCGAGACGCGGCAGACGCTGCGCCTTGGGGCGGACGCGCAGGGACGGCTCACCGCAATTCACCATCGCGCCGTCTGCGCGACCTCGAGTTTCGACGAGTTTCTCGAGCCGCGGCGAATGCTTCGCTGCCGTTGTACGCCAGTTCCGCGATTTTGGTCGAGCATCAGGCAGTGCGGCTCGACACGGGGACGCCCGGTCCGATGCGCGCGCCTGGTGAAGCCTCTGGCTCGGCCGCGCTCGAGGCGGCGATCGACGAGGCCGCGGAGGCCTGCGGCATGGACCCGCTCGAATTCCGCCTTGTGAACTACGCCGAAACCGAGCCGGTCACTGGCAAGCCCTTCTCCTCCAAGGCGCTGCGCGAATGTTACACCGAGGGGGCGAAGCGCTTCGGCTGGTCGGGAAGACCGCTCGCGCCGCGCCGGATGCGCGACGACGACGGCTTTCTTGTCGGCTGGGGTATGGGCACGGCGGTCTTTCCTTGCCCGCATTTCCCGGCCGCCGCCCGCGCCACGCTCCGCGCCGACGGAACCGCGCTGGTCGAAACCGCGGGCGCCGACATGGGGCAAGGCGCGTGGACGGCGCTGCCGCAGATCGCCGCGGAGGCCCTCGGTCTGCATATCGATCACATCGATTTTCGCTCCGGCGTCTCGCATCTCCCGGACGGCGGCGTCGCCGGCGGCTCAGGGCACACCGCGAGCGCGGGCCTCGCGCTGCGCAATGCCGGTGAGCACGCGCTGGCGCAGCTCGCCGAACTCGCAGTTGCCGATCCCGCCTCGCCGCTGTTTGGCGCCGGCAATGTCGGCGTCCGGGCGGCCGACGGGCGTCTGCATCATCCCGACGACGAAACCCGCAGCGATAGCTTTGCGGACATCCTAGGGCGCGCGGGCCGCTTCGAGTTAACTGGAGAAGCGAAGGCCACACGCCATCCCTCCGTCGCCGAGTCGCGCGCGCTTTACTCGCATGGCGCGGTCTTCGCAGAAGTGAAGGTCGATCCCGATCTCGGGCAAATCCGCGTGAGCCGTCTTGTCGGGGCTTTCGCCGCGGGCCGCATCATCAATCCCCACCTGGCGCGCAGCCAATATCTTGGCGGAATGATCTGGGGTCTGTCCTTCGCCTTGCAGGAGGAAGCGATCACTGACTGCAGGACCGGTCGCATCACGAACGCCGACCTCGCGGAATATCATGTGCCGGTGAACGCCGACGCGCCATCAGTGGAGGCGATCCTCATCCATGAAGATGATCCCCATATCAACGCGCTTGGCGTGAAGGGCGTCGGCGAGATCGGCGTCACCGGTACAGTCGGTGCGATCGCCAACGCGGTTTGGCACGCCACCGGCGGGCGCATCAGGCGTTACCCCATCCGGATCGAGGACGTCGCGATGGTAGTGTAGCCGATCACGAAATGAGCGAGGCCAGATACGATGTGCGCTATCAGCTGTTAGGGCAAGAGGCCGCGCGCGAGAATATGGCCCGGACCGCCGACGGACCTCGGACTAATGGCGGGCGTAACTCTCGTTAGTCAGGGGCACACGTCGTCTTTCATGCCGTAAATGTCGAACGCGGGGAACTCACTTCCCTGCCTTGAAGCGGTCGTGTCGGGTGGTTTCGAAACCATTCGTTTGCTCGAACGTTCGCGACTGAGTACAATGCCGTTCTCAGGCGCGCCAGAGCAGCCATACCTGCTGAGTGGCGGCGAAGAGAAACGCCGTCGTTAGGCCGAAGAGGATGAGGCCGTTGACGGCCTCGATCGCGCCAAGCAACCGCCAGCGGTCCTCGAGGTGGACATCAGCGTGACCGAAACTAGTACCTCGTCACAGTGATTTTGACTCCTTGGTTGTGTCTGGATAGGCGCGTGCCAGTTTTTCCCGCGCCTTTTGAGTGGTGAACTTCCACCTGATTCGGTCGCCGGACATGTTGCGTTGTCGCTGCGGGGCATCGATCTCGTTGATGAGGACCTCACGTTCGCCGATGCGGCGATCCAGGCATTGACCGCGCAGCACGCCAATCTCGATTTCCACCATGTTCAGCCAACTGGCATGTTTGGGTGTGTAATGAAACTCCAGGCGCTGAAGGATGCGATGCGCCTCGGGCGCCGGAAAGGTCTCATACAATGCGCCCGGATTATGAGTGGAGAGATTGTCCATCACCACGCGGATCAGTTCGGCATTTGGGTAATGGATGTCGGCCAGATCGCGCATGCAGACGGCGAAGTCGCACGCGGTTCGATGTTCGGTGACCTTCACATGGCGCCAGGACCGGTGCGCATCGAGAAACACGAACAGATTGGCCGTGCCATTACGTCTATATTCGTAACAATAACGCCCCGGCTGACCTGGCTCGCCCGGGATCGGCTCGCGCACTTCGCCAATCAGCTGGGTTGGGCTTTCATCGAAGCAAACCGCCGGATGCTTTGGATCGGCTTCTTCGGCGTAGAGATCGAGAACGTCCTCCGTACGCGCGACATAAGTGCCGTCCACCTGTGGAATGCACCACATGTCCCGGCACCACGGCTTCAGGTCGTCCTCAGCCAAACGTCAGCGTACCGTCTCATATGACAACCCTTCATGCTCCGTCAGACTGACCATCGCGCCGGCAAGTAATTTCAGGGTCCAGCGCTTTCGGCCTTTGGGCGGACTGGAGCAGGCGGTCGCCACCAGCAACGCCGTCTCCTTGCCGGATAACTTGCGCGGTGCCCCTGGGCGCGTCTCCTCACGGAGCGCCAACTCCCGGTTGCCTTCGACGAAGCGTCGTTTGGTTCGGTAAACCGTGGACCCATCGACCGAGACACTGGCGGCGATCCTCTCGTCGCTGACGCCAGCGTCGGCCGCCAGCAGAATCTGGGCGCGCTTGAGTTTGCGCGCCGCATGCTTCCCCCGCTCAGCATTGCCGTTAGTCGCGCACGTTCCGCCGCGCTCAGTTCCACCCGGTAACGTATGTTCATCGCTGATCCCCTGCTGTCGAGGACAACGATAAATCGCGTGGCCAGTGATTCTCTCCCGGTTTTCACGCCCAGGCAGGGCCAATATCTGGCGTTCATTCACGCCTAAGGAAGGTGATCGCGGCCAGAACTAGGCTCAAACGCAGCGCCCCCCGCGAAGGGAATTTTCCCCATGCCCATCGCGGCCACGATCGGGGACGCCTGGTACAGAACTGGCGTTGCAAAGCCGATGCCCTGGATCACCAATACCGTGAACAGCGGCAGGCCCCGATGCCGTGGCAAAGGACTGCGCGAACGGTGTGAACAGCGCGCGAGGTCGGCCGCCGTGACGGACTTCTGGTTCCAGCGGTTCAGATCCGGATCGGACGCAAGCGCGGCAATTCCCCGTCCCACGCAGGGCACGACGCAAAGAAATCAGCGGGATTGAATCGGGCACGGCGAGGCGCTCCTTGGCGACTATGCGGCACTAAGGCATTGACCTTAGTTTCCGAATGGTAATACTAAGGTAATCGCCTTAATATCGGCCTGACAGGAGACTGCCTCGTGAGCATCGAACACCCCTACGCCAGCGGAGAACTCGATCGTGAAATCGTTTTGTCCCGTGTCATCAATGCGCCAAGAGACCTGGTCTACCGGGCCTGGATCGAGCCGGAGCGGATGTTCGAGTGGTTCGGCCCAACCGGATTTCGGTGCGAAGTGATCGAACAGAGCGCGGCGAGCGTCGGCGCCACATGGCGCTTCAGCATGATCGCCCCAGGAGGCCAGATTTTCTCCAATCGCATTCGATTTCTGGAAATCATTCCCGGAGAACGGCTAGTCTATGATCACGGTTCTGACCTGAACGATGATCCAAAGCGGTTCCACGTGACAATCACATTCGACGAACAAGGAGACGGCAAGACCGTTCTGACACTTCGTCAGCTCCATCCGAGCAAAGACCGGCGCGACGCCACCATCGGATTCGGGGCCGTCGAGCTTGGCTACCAAACGCTCGGCAAGTTGGCCGAGTATCTTGCGCGGGGATGACATGGCTTTGCATCCACGAGAAGCCGCCGGCGACGGCCGGATAGGCGAGGTATTCAAAGCATTGGCGGATCCGACGCGCGTTTCAGTGATTGAGAGACTCACAAACGGGCCGGCCTCAATGACCGAACTCGCCCAATCGTATCAGATGACTTTGCCATCCTTCGCCCAGCACCTTCGTGTTCTCGAGCAATCGGGCCTGCTCCAATCGGCGAAGCAGGGTCGCGAGCGCCGCTACCGTCTTGTGCCAACGCGCCTCATCATGGCCGAGGATTGGCTTGGCAAACAGCGGGCCATCTGGGAGCAGCGGCTGGACAGGCTCGAAAGCTATGTGGAGGGCATGAAGAAAGAGGGGGGTTAAGCCGCGTAGTCGCGCACGTTCCGCCTCGCTCAGTTCCACCCGGTAACGTATGTTCATCGCTGATCCCCCGCTGTCGAGGGCAACGATGAATCGCGTGGCTAGTGATTCTCTCCCGGTTTTCACGCCCAGGCAGGGCCAATATCTGGCATTCATTCACGCCTATACTATGGTGAACGGACGTCCGCCGGCACAGGCGGACATCCAACGGTTCTTCCAGGTTACCCCGCCTTCGGTTCACCAGATGCTGCTGACGCTCGAACGAGGCGGCCTGATCTCGCGGCGGCCGGGAGCGCCGCGAAGCATTGCCGTTCTGGTCGATCGTTCCGACTTACCCGTGCTGGAACCGGAATACGCTCAACCGGTCAAAATCACTGTGACGAGGTACTAGCAGGCTGTTGAAGAAGTCGCTGGTCAGTGAGATTGGGCTGTGATTCTTTCGTCTTGGGCTTGGGCGGAGGGAATCGATGCGAGGCGGGGACGAGCGGTCTGGGGCGCTGTTTAGCTACGTCGATTTGGAGGCGCGGGTCGGCCAGGATCACCCGCTGCGGACGATCCGCATGGTCGTGAACGAGGCTCTGGCGGGGCTCTCGGGCGAGTTCTCGGCGCTCTACGCGCAACTGGGTCGCCCTTCGATCCCACCCGAGAAGCTTCTGCGGGCGATGCTTTTGCAGGCGTTCTACTCGATCCGCTCGGAGCGGCAGTTGATGGAGCGGCTTAAGTTCGATCTTCTGTTCCGCTGGTTCGTCGGCGTCGGCGTTGACGATGCGGTGTGGGATCACTCGACATTTTCCAAGAACCGCGATCGCCTGTTGGAGGGCGATATCGCCGCCAAGTTCTTGAGCGCGGTGCTGGCGCAGCCACGGGTGAAGCGGCTGCTCAGCACGGAGCACTTCTCGGTTGACGGCACGCTGATCGAAGCGTGGGCGTCGATGAAGAGCTTTCGGCCGAGGGATGGCTCGGGCGAGCCCCCGGCTCCGAGCGGCGGGCGCAACAGCGAGGCGGACTTTCATGGCCAGAAGCGCTCCAACAAGACGCATGCCTCGACGACCGACCCGGAAGCGCGGCTCTATCGCAAGGGGCCGGGCAAGGAGGCCAAGCTCTGCTTCATGGGGCATGCGCTGATGGAGAATTGCCATGGCCTCGTGGTCGACGCCTGTCTGACGGAGGCCAACGGCCACGCGGAGCGGATCGCGGCGCTGCACATGATCGAGCCGCGCGCCGACCGGCCGAGGCCGATCACGCTCGGCGCCGACAAAGCCTACGACGCCGAGGATTTCGTCAACGAACTGCGCTCGATGAACGCGACGCCTCACGTGGCGCAGAACACAAATGGCCGCTCGTCGGCGATCGATGGCCGTACGACGCGGCACATGGGCTATGCGATCAGCCAACGCATCCGTAAGCGGATCGAAGAAGCCATTGGCTGGATCAAGACAGTCGCCGGCCAGGAACGAACCAAGTTCCGCGGCCGCGCGCGCGTCGGATGGTCCTTCACCCTCGCAGCCGCCGCCTACAATCTGGCGCGGCTGCCGAAGCTCATCGAGGCTTGCACGTGAAGGCCCCGGCCAACTGCCGCCTGATCGGCCGCTGGCGGATCGTCGAGGCCGATCTCTGGGATCGCGCTCACCTCGACCTCTGCGGTCCGGCGAGGCTGACGATCACCGCGCAAGGCGGAGAAGTCGCCTTCGGCGCTTTGCAGGCCGGCCTCGAAGTCGAATATGCTCGCGACTTCATCGGCTTCCGTTGGGCCGGAAGCGACGAGGGAGACCAGGTCGAAGGAGAAGGAACCGCCGAACTCCTCGATGACGGCACAATCGAGATCGAATTCGCCTACGACAATGGCGACGAAGCCGTCCTCAAAACCAAACGCGTGACTTCTTCAACAGCCTGCTAGTGATCGCTTCGAGCGAATAGAGCATTGCTGGCGCCCAGGCGGCCAAAGCGCCAAGCCAGAGAGAGAACCGCCCAGGCGGCCGCTTCGATCGCCAAATATACCGCCGAGGCGAGCGCCACGAACGCAACAAAGATGACGAAATACGACGCCTTGTTTGCGGCGGTGCGTCGATACCTCCCGAGCATCTTTGCTGTCCAGAATATCGCTCAGACGTGCACGACGACGGTCAGAACGAGGAGCGGCAGTCCCCACGACCAATCTGGAACCCAGGATAGAACCACCGGCTTCCCTTCGCCCGACGCAAACAAGGCGGGCTTCCTCTAGCTGACGCGTGGTCCGAGGATACCTCAATCGGGACGGTCGGATCCGATGCGTCGCACGGAGGCTTTGAACTCGTCGATCTGGTCGCCGAAGTGACTGCGAGTCTCCGGATCGACAAGACGGGGGCCGAGATCGCAAGACCTGCGGCGTGCCCGACCGAACTCGCAGCGCCGGACGTGACCTGCATGATCCTGCGCGAGGCCGACCCGTCGCTTCGAGCGAATAAAGCATTGCTGGCGCCAGGCGGCCAAAGCGCCAAGCCAGAGGTAGAAACCGCCCAGGCGGGCGCTTCGATCGCCAAATATACCGCCGAGGCGAGCGCCACGAACGCAAAAAGATGACGAAATACGACGCCTTGTTTGCGGCGGTGCGTCGATACCTCCCGAGCATCTTTGCTGTCCAGAATATCGCTGAGACGTGCACGACGACGGTCAGAACGAGGAGCGGCAGTCCCCACGACCAATCTGGAACCCAGGATAGAACCACCGGCTTCCCTTCGCCCGACGCAAACAAGGCGGGCTTCCTCTAGCTGACGCGTGGTCCGAGGACACCTCAATCGGGACGGTCGGATCCGATGCGTCGCACGGAGGCTTTGAACTCGTCGATCTGGTCGCCGAAGTGACTGCGAGTCTCCCGGATCGACAATGGAGACGGGGGCCGAGATCGCAAGACCTGCGGCGTGCCCAACCGAACCCGCAGCGCCGGACGTGACCTGCATGATCCTGGCGCCGAGGCCGACCCGACGATCAGTCAAAGTCGTGCG
>CAVPPX010000047.1:0-141327 GCA_963707355.1 uncultured Alphaproteobacteria bacterium
CCTCGCTGGCGCTTGCGTCGCGGCGAGCTTTCGCGTAATGAGCGGCGATTGAAAACCGCCCGGCCGTTAAGGGCTGCCGTGGCGGTTTTTTCGCTCGTTCCGATGCGAACGGGGCTCTGGCCCCGGCAAATTCAAAAAAGGCGTCAAGCCTTGAGGAGAGCCAAATGCCCAAGTTGAAGACCAAATCAGGCGCGAAAAAGCGCTTCAAAATCACCGGGACCGGCAAGGTCGTCTACGCCCAACGCGGCAAGCGCCACGGCATGATCAAGCGCACGCCCAAGCAGATCCGCGATCTGCGCGGCACGTCGGTTCTGTTCAAGACCGACGGCGACAAGGTCAAGAAATTCTTCCTGCCGAACGGCTGAAACTTTTTCCCGGAGATTTGAACGATGTCGCGCGTCAAGAGGGGCGTAACCGCCCACGCTAAACACAAGAAGGTGCTCAAGGCCGCCAAGGGCTTCTTTGGCCGGCGCAAGAACACCATCCGCGCCGCCAAGGCCGCGGTCGACAAGTCGATGCAATACGCCTATCGCGACCGCAAAAATTGCAAGCGCGAGTTTCGCGCTTTGTGGATTCAGCGCATCAACGCGGCGGTGCGCGAGCATGGGCTCACCTACAGCCGCTTTATTTCCGCCCTTGCCACGGCGGGGATCGAAGTCGACCGCAAGGTTTTGTCCGACCTCGCCATTTCCGAGCCGGCGGCGTTCGCCGCGATCGTCGAGCAGGCGAAGGGCTCGCTGCCGAAGGCGGCCTGAGGCGGCCGCCCTCCCCGCCCCGATCGCGAGGGAGGGCTTAGGCGAGGCCAATATCCTTCCCGTCGGATGGGAAGGAGGAGCATCGGCCTCGCCGGGAGTCCTATAGGAATGTCGGACCTTTCCGCCCTTCAACGGGAGACGCTGGCCGCGATTGAAAGCGCGCCGGACGAAAGCGCGCTCGAGGCGGCGCGCGTCGCTGCGCTCGGCAAGAAGGGCTCGATCTCTGCGCTGCTCGCGACGCTCGGCAAGCTCGCGCCTGACGAGCGCAAGAACTCACGGCGCGGCGATCAATGCGCTGAAGGATCAGGTCACTGAGGCGTTAGGCGCGCGGCGCGTTTTGCTCAAGCGCGCCGGGCTCGAAGCTCAGCTCAAGCGCGAGGCGCTCGACGTCACCCTACCTGTGCCCCTGCCCGGCGTCGAGACCGGCCGCATCCATCCGATCAGCCAGGTGATGGACGAGATCACCGCCATTTTCGCCGAGATGGGTTTTTCGGTCGCCGAAGGGCCGGACATCGAGAGCGACGATTACAATTTCACCAAGCTCAACTTCCCGCCCGGCCATCCGGCGCGCGAGATGCACGACACGTTCTTCCTCGAGCCTGATGAGAAGGGCGAGCGAAAGCTTTTGCGCACCCACACAAGCCCCGTGCAGGTGCGCACGATGCTCAGCCAGAAGCCGCCGATCCGGGTCATTTGCCCCGGACGCACCTACCGGCGCGACGCCGACCAGACGCATACGCCGATGTTCCACCAGATCGAAGGCCTGGTGGTCGACCAGAGCGCGACGCTCGCCAATCTCAAGTGGGTGCTGGAGGAATTCTGCAAGGCCTTCTTCGAAGTGCCGCATGTCGGCATGCGTTTTCGCCCGAGCTTTTTCCCCTTCACTTCGCCATCGCTCGAGGTCGACATCCAGTGCCGCCGTTCGGGCGGGGAGATCCGGTTCGGCGAGGGCGAGGATTGGCTCGAAATCCTCGGCTGCGGCATGGTCCATCCCAACGTACTGACCAATTGCGGCTTGGACCCGGAGGTCTATCAAGGTTTCGCCTGGGGCATCGGCCTCGATCGCCTGGCGATGCTCAAATACGGCCTGCCGGATCTGCGCGACTTCTTCGACGCGGACCTGCGCTGGATCAAACATTACGGCTTCAAGCCGCTCGACATCCCGACGCTGGCTGGAGGGTTGAGCGGGTGAGCCCATCTGCGACGCTAAAGAAAGCGGCGCAAGATGAATTTCGAAGTGTTCGGACCGTTCACGATTAAACTAAGAGCCGACGGCACAATAGACAGGAGCAATAAAGCAAAGAGGAAGTTTTGGAATAATCGGAGAGAAGAAGCACGAAGGACTCTAAGAGACGCTCGGCGGTTGCTACGCGTTTGTGATTATGAGCTAGGTAGGATGTTGAAAAGCCATTTGGTATGTCGGAAAATCGCAGAAACAGAGAATTCGAGAATGAGATATTCAGAACTCCACAAGCTCTAATATACGATGGGTCAATCGAATTTTACGTGTAGAGGCATTCGCAGGCCGAGCATCATACCTAATGCGACGATCTAAAGCTACGAGAACCGACTTACTTTCGCCCGGAGGAGCTCCACGAACAATCGCGTTTCGTCGAGGAAAATCTGATCGGGAGGGCCTATGGCACGTAATCGAGAACTCGAAAACCGTCTCGATACCAAGATTTTGCGCGAGCTTAAAATTCCTGGGCTCTACACCAGGAACATGATAACGGCGTCTCCGAGCAAGCCGGCGCTCGAACTTGCTAAGATCCTAGCGTAACCGCAAGAACACCGCATCCTCATCCTTGACCGCAACGCTTTGCTGACGACGACGAAAGACGTTTACCGTCCTCGGGCGCTCGGTCGAGCCCTCAGAGCACATAAGGGCCAGAGAATCAACCAAGTGAAATTCGGCCGACAGCGATTATTCTGGATACATCGATGAAATTCACCCTCTCCTGGCTGAAAGACCACCTCGACACCTCGGCCTCGCTCGCCGAGATCGTCGACGCGCTGACCCGCGTCGGGCTGGAGGTTGAAGTCGGTCGAGGACCCGGCCCGCAAATACGACGGTTTCGTGGTCGGTTCCGTCATCGAAGCCAAACAGCACCCCAACGCCGACCGGCTGAAGGTCTGCATTGTCGACGCTGGCGGCGGCCCGGTGCAGGTCGTCTGCGGCGCGCCGAACGCGCGCACGGGGATGAAGAGCGTGTTCTCAGCCCGTGGGCACTTATATTCCCGGCAAGAAGCTGACCCTCGCCAAGGGCGTGATCCGCGGCGTCGAGTCGAACGGCATGCTCTGCTCGGCGGCGGAGCTCGAGCTTAGCGAGGACCACGACGGCATCATCGAATTGCCCGACGATGCGCCGGTCGGCTTGGCTTATGCGCGCTATGCGGGACTTGACGACCCGGTCATCGACGTCGCGGTGACGCCGAACCGTCCCGACGCGACTGGGGTCGCCGGAATCGCGCGCGATCTCGCCGCGGCCGGACTCGGAAGCGTGAAGACGACCGCGCCGAAACCGTATGCCGGCGCATTCGACTGCCCGACTCGCGTGCAGCTCGATTTCGTGCCCGCCGACGCTCATCTCTGCCCGGCCTTCGCCTTGCGGCTTGTGCGCGGCGTGACCAACGGCCCCTCCCCCGAATGGATGCAGAAGCGGCTGCGAGCGATCGGCTTAAGGCCGATCAGCGCGCTCGTCGACATCACCAACTACATCACCTTCGACCGCGGCCGCCCGCTGCACGTGTTCGACTTCGCCAAGGTCGCCGGCGATCTCACGGTCCGGCGGGCTCGCACGGGCGAAAGCGTGCTGGCGCTCGACGGCAAGACCTACGCCCTCGACGAGAGCATGGTGGCGATCGCCGATGCGAACGGCGTCGAGTTCGATCGCCGGGATCATGGGCGGCGAGCATTCGGGCTGCGACGAGACGACGCGCGACGTTCTGATCGAAAGCGCGCTCTGGGACCCGACGACGATTGCGCAAACAGGCCGGAAGCTCGGGATCACGACCGACGCGCGTTATCGGTTCGAGCGCGGCGTCGATCCGGACTTCTGCGTCCCCGGCTGCGATCTCGCGACCGAGTTCGTGCTCTCGATCTGCGGCGGCGAACCGTCACGCATGATCGTGGCGGGCGATCCATCGGCGCCGCGTCGATCCGTCCCCTTCCAGTATAGCGAAGTGAAGCGGCTGCTCGGCGTCGATATTCCGCGTGAGGAAGGCGAGGCGATCCTGCGCCGGCTGGGCTTTGGGGTCGAAGACGGGCGCGCCTTTGTTCCCTCCTGGCGCCCCGACATCCAGGTCAAGGCCGACGTGGTGGAGCAGATCCTGCGCATCGCCGGCGTCGACCGCGCGCCGCCCGCTCCCCTGCCCCGGCTCGACGACGGCGTGCCGAAGCCGGTGCTGACGCTCATGCAGAAGCGCACGCGCCTCGCCAAGCGCACGCTCGCCGCGCTTGGCTCACGCGAGGCGGTGACCTGGTCGTTCGTCTCCAAAGCGGCGGCGGAATTGTTCGGCGGCGGCTCGCGCTCGCTCGCGCTCGCCAACCCGATCGCCGCCGATCTCTCCGACATGCGCCCGAGCCTCATCGCGGGCCTGGTCGCGGCCGCCGAGCGCAACGCCCGCCGGGGCTTGAGCGACGTCGCGCTGTTCGAGGTCGGGCAGGTGTTTCTCGGCCCGGGCGAAAATGAGCAGCGGATCGCAGCTGCCGCTGTGCGGCGAGGCCGCGCCAAGGCTGGCGAGGAAGGGCGGAATTGGAGCGGCGGCGGGCTTGTCGACATCTTCGACGCCAAGCGCGACGCGATGGCGCTTCTCTCGGCGCTCGGCGTGAACGCGACCGCTGTCCAAATCGTCCCCGGCGGCCCCCCGTTCCTGCATCCGGGCCGTTCGGCGACGCTGCAGTTCGGGCCAAAGACCGTCGTCGGATGGTTTGGACAATTGCACCCGAGCACATGCGAGGCGCTCGACGCCGAAGGGCCGATCGTCGCCTTCGAGATCACGCTCGACGCCATTCCAGCGCCGAAATCGAAGCCAACCAAGACCAAGCCGAAGCTCGTCCGCTCGGACTTCATGGCGGTAGAGCGGGACCTTGCCTTCATCGTCGGCGAGACCGGTCAGCGCCGGCGACATCCTCAAGGCGGCGGAGAGCGCCGAACGCGCGCTCGTCGCCAGGGTCGGCGTGTTCGACGTCTATCGCGGCGAGGGCGTGGCCGAGGGCGCGAAGTCGATCGCCATTCATGTGACCCTGCAACCGCGCGAGCGCACGCTGACCGACGCCGAGATCGACGCCGCAATGTCCAGGATCGTGGCCGAGGTGTCGAAAAAGACCGGCGCGACGCTCAGGAGCTGAACTCATGGCCGCCCGCGCCGCGATCGCGCTTTGTCTTGCGGCTTTTGGTTGGGCCGGGAGCGCGCACGCCCAAGACAATCCGGCATGCGCACAATATCATGAAGCGATGGCGTACAACCTATGCCTTGCCCAGCACGGCCCTAAGGCCAACGGCGTCGGTCAACTTCACGGCGGCGGACCTCAGCCCGGCGGCGCCGCGCAGGGCCGGGTTTGGTATGGGCATATGCACGGCCGCGCGCCGGCCGCGCGCTTCTATAGCCCGCGGAGCGCGCAGCGCGCCCATGGCCGCGTGCATATGGAGTTTCAAGTCCGGTGAGCGAAGGCTGAGGATAGCGAGCGCGACGCCCGAGCCCGCGGAAGATGGCGCAGGCGCCGCGCTCTTTTCCTTGCGCTGTGGGAGATCAGCGCCAGGACCGCGCTTCGCTCCAGGCCCCAGGGCGCGGAAACGCGGGAATCATGATCCCAGGTGACCGATCGCTCCTGGCGACCGAACCCCGTCAAACTAGGGGGTCGGGAGACAGCCCCCACCCCACCCTCCTATAAGATTGTGCGGGCTTCGGCTGTGATGGCCGTCACATTGCGACAAAGAAAACACTAAAACACTCCAATTTATGCAGAAGTGGCGCGTATCGGCGCGGGCGTTCTCCCCATTTATGTCGGTCCAGAGCCGTCGCGACCGCGGCGAAGGCGCTTGACGTAAGGGCCGGGGTCCGCCACCGTCGCCGGGGATCATCGGCGGTGGAAGATGGTCGTAGATTCGCTTTCAGCACATCCATGCTTCAAAACGCTTGATCCAGAACTCCTGTCGGGTTCTCGATCGGCAATGCACCTGGCTCAAGACGCCGGCTGGCGCCTGGGTCGCCGGCCAGGCGGGCAACGACCACGAGGTCTATTTTGTCTTGACCGGCCGCCTGAGGGTGACGCGTCGCGGGGCGCGACAGGACTTGGTCACTTCCGACATCGGGGCGGGTTCGTTCTTCGGCGAATTGAGCGCCCTCGAAGGCGTCCCCAATTCCTTCAGCGCCGTCGCGGTCGAGGATTCGACACTTGCAAAAATGCCAAGCAGCGTCTTCATCACGACAATGTTCAATCACCGGCCGCTCGGCGAAGCGGTGATTGCGACGCTGGTCGTGCGCAATCGCGCGCTGACCCGCAAGGTCGCCGAGGCCGCTCATGTCCTTGGAGGCGCCCTCACGGCGGAGGGCCCCCGACCGGCGCAATCCGGACACAATCCGCTTTGACGTCCGCGCCATCGGCGCCAAGCCTCGACGAGCGCGACGATGGTCATAAGCTCGCTTTCGGCGCATCCCTGCTTCAAGACGCTCGATCCGGAATCCTGCCGGATTCTCGATCGCCATTGCATCTGGCTGAAGACCACGGCCGGTCAGTGGGTCCTCGGTCAGACGGCCAACGACCGCGACGTCTATTTCGTCATGACCGGGCGCCTGAGGGCGGTGTCCCACGGCGTGCGGCAGGACCTGATCTTCTCGGACATGGAAGCGGGCTCGTTCTTTGGCGAACTGGCCGCCCTCGACGGCGGCCCCCGCTCGCTCAGCGTCTTCGCGGTCAACGACTCGACGATCGCGAAAATGCCGAGCGCGGTCTTCGTCGAGACGATGTTCACCCATCGCCCGCTCGGCGAAGCGGTCGTCGGGACCCTGGTCGCGCGCAATCGCGCGATGACCCGCCGGGTCGGCGAACTCGGCGCGCTCGACGTTCGCAGCCGCGTCCACGCCGAACTCCTGCGCCTCGCCCGTCCCGATCGCGAGGATCCGAAGCGCGCCATCATCCTCGCGCCGCCGAACCAGTCGGAACTCGCCTCGCGGATCAACACGAGACGCGAAACCGTGTCGCGCGAGATCAACGCGATGGAGCGCGAAGGCCTGATCGAACGCCGGCGCGGCGCGATCGTCATCAATGACGCGCTGAGGCTCAGCGCTCGGCTCGAGGCGACGGCGATCGGCGCCTAAGGCGGCGGCCTACGCCGCCCTGCGCTCGGCGGCGGGGCGACGACGCAGGCTCGCCTGGGTCAGGGCGGGCGGCGCATAGAGCGCGCCCATCGGTCCGGAATCGGCGCCCGGCGCAACGATTTCGTCGATCCGGTCCAGGATTTCGTCGCTGAGGACACATTCGGCGCCAGCCAGCAGGTCATCCAGTTGCGGCATCGTACGGGGCCCGAGGATCGCCGAGGTCACGCCGGGGTGCGCCATGACGAAGGCCATCGCCATGTGCGTCAGCGACAGCCCTGCCCCCTCCGCGATGGGCATAAGCCGCTCGACGGCGTCCAGATTGCGCTCGTCCGCCATCTGCTGGGGGAACGCCTTGACGCGCAAACTGTCGGGCAGCGGCTGGCCTTTCCGGTAGCGGCCGGTGAGCATGCCTTTCGCCAGCGGGCTCCACACCAACGCGCCCATTCCATAAGACTGACAGATGGGCAGCACCTCGCGTTCGGCGCTGCGGTTGAGGATCGAATAGGGCGGCTGCTCGGTGCGAAAGCGCGCGAGCCCCCGGCGGTCCGCCACCCACTGCGCCTCGACGATTTCCGAAGCCGGAAAGGTCGACGATCCGATCGCACGCACCTTGCCTGCTCGCATGAGATCCGTCAGCGCCGAGAGGGTCTCCTCGATGTCGGTGTCGGGCGCAGGCCGGTGAATCTGGTAGAGATCGATGTGGTCGGTTTGCAAGCGCTGCAGCGACGCCTCGACCGCCTGCATGATCCAGCGGCGCGAATTGCCCTGCTGGTTCGGATCCTCGCCCATCGGCCCATGCACCTTGGTGGCCAGCACGATGGCGCCGCGCCGGCCTTTCAGCGCCTTGCCGACGATCTCCTCCGATTCGCCGCGGCTATACCGGTCGGCGGTGTCGATGAAATTGATCCCTGCGTCCAAGGCCTTGTGGATGATGCGGACGCATTCGTCGTGGTCGGGATTGCCCAGCCCGCCGAACATCATCGCGCCCAGACAATAGGGGCTGACCTTGATCCCGGTTTTTCCGAGCGCGCGATATTTCATGGGTTCTTGTCCTCTTTAGTCCGCTCCAACTGGCCAAATCAGCCCAGCTGCGTTAGGGGATGTAAACGGAATAGTCGTCCGCTTTATACGGAATGACGTTCCGTTTAGCAAGGAATCAGGTGCGCGACGAAGAAGGCCATCGGGAACCTCGCGGCCCAACTCGGCCGATGCGCGCAGACGCACGGCGCAATATCGGGACGCTGCTCCAAGCGGCGATGAAGGTCTTCGCGACTTCGGGGGTCGACGCCCCGGCGCGGGAGATTGCGGACGAGGCGGGCGTCGGCGTCGGCACCTTGTACCGCCACTTCCCCCAGCGCTCGGACCTCGTCGTTGCGGTCTTCCGCAACGAAGTGGACGCCTGCGCGGAGGCGGCGGCGGCGCTCGCCGCCGAACACGAACCCGGTGACGCGCTTGATCGCTGGCTCCAGCGCTACCTCGACTTCATTGCCGCCAAGATTGCCGTCAAGCGCGGTCTTTCGGCGGCGCTCCACTCGGGCAATCCCGCATTTGGGGCGCTGCCGAGCTATTTCCAGGAAAAGCTTCGACCGGCGCTCCAAGCCTTGCTCGAGGCCGCGGCGAAAGCGGGCAAGGTGCGCGCCGACATCGATCCGGCCGAACTGTTGCTGGCTGTCGCGCGGCTCTGCGCGACGAATGATCAGGGCGCCATCAATGACCAATCACGACGCATGGTCGCGCTGCTGGTCGACGGGTTACGCTATCGAGGACGCGCTGACGCTTAAAGATCTCCGAATTCAATTTCTTGGAAAAAACCGAAGGACGTGGTATATCTTTTCCTACCGGTCGGATCGGCTGGCAGGCGCCCAATTGGCGAGAAAGGCATGGCGGCGGCGCCAATCCGCGCGCTCGGGACATTTCGCGCAGGAGGCCGAGGTGGGGAAAAGATTTTTTTATTTGGATTCGCCGTAACCCATTGAAAAGCCCCGATTCGGCCAAGGGAATCCAAGGAAATCCAAGCTATTTTCCTTGGATTCCTTTGGTTTTTGCTTGGATTTATTTGCTTTTATTTGGCTCCCGTCGGGCCCACGACCGCGCGCGGGATAGCTGCGGCTTAAGTTGGGGCGGCGGCGGCCGGCTCCCCTACCCTCGCCGCGTCGGCGAGCCTTCGCCACCAATGCGCGTTGCGCTCCCAGTTCCAGCCCGCGGCTGGCGATGGGGAAGGCAGGAGCCACAGACGGGTTCTGCGGATGCGCTCGGGCTGCTCGCCGAAGCCGGCGGCGCGGCCGAGATAGCGCCGCCCGGCGTTAAGGCTCGTGAACGCGAGCCATTCCGGCTCAGCGGCGGCAATCTTCGCCGCGAGCGCCGCACAGGCCTCACGGCCAAGCACGCCGATCGGAAGCTCGCGATCCATGCCGCTCACGTGCTTGGCGATATCGGTCAGGCCCAGGCCCCATTGCGGCAGTTCGGCATAGTCTTCCGGCCTGAGCCTTCGCGGCGTCAGGCCGAAGGCGTGGAGCGCCGACCAGAAGCGGTTCTGCGGATGGGCGTAATAGGCGCCGCGCGCCGCCGACACGTTCCCTGCCGCGGTGCCGCAGAAGACGATCCTGAGACCCGGCCGCAGCAGGTCGGGCAGAACATGCGCGGGACCGCTGGCGCCGGTGAGCATCAGATCGTCTGGTTGTAGGCGCCGACTTCGGGGTTCTCTCGTAAGATCCGATCGACCGCTTCGAACATCGCGCGCATGCGCGCCTCCGACGCCGGGCTCTCGACGACGACCACCAGCTCCGGCTTGTTCGACGAGGCGCGGACCAGTCCCCACGTGCCGTCTTCGACCGTGACCCGGACGCCGTTGACGGTGACGAGGTCGCGGATGGGCTGCCCGGCGAACGGCTCGCCCCGCGCCTGCATCGCCCGGAGCCGTTCGACGACGCGGTCGGCGACCTCGTATTTGATCTCGTCGGCGCAATGGGGCGACATGGTCGGCGAGCCCCAGGTCTTGGGCAGCTCGCGATAGAGATCGGCCATCGACTTGTCCGGGTTGCGGTCCAGCATGTCGAGGATGGCGATCGCGGTGACGAAGCCGTCGTCATAGCCCCGCCCGACCGGCGCGTTGAAGAAGAAATGCCCCGACTTCTCGAAGCCGGCGAGGGCGTTCAGGTCTCTCACCCGCCGCTTGATATGCGAATGGCCGGTCTTCCAGAAATCAACCTTGACGCCATGGCTCCGAAGCTCGGGATCGGTCGCAAACAGCCCGGTCGACTTGACGTCAACGACGAAGGTTGCGCCCTTGTGGAGCGTCGACAGATCGCGCGCCAGCATGACCCCGATCTTGTCGGCGAAGATCTCGTTGCCCTCGTTGTCGACGATTCCGCAGCGGTCGCCGTCGCCGTCGAAGCCGAGCGCGAGGTCGGCGCCGCTCTCCTTCACCGCGGCCGCCATCGCGTGCAACATCCGCATATCCTCGGGGTTCGGATTGTAGCGCGGGAAGGTGAAGTCGAGCTCGCAGTCGAGGGGAACGACCTCGACCCCGAGCGCGGTCAGGAGCTTGGGCGCGAACGCCCCGGCCGTGCCGTTGCCGCAGGCGGCGACGACCTTGAGGCGGCGGCGGAATTGTGGCCGGCTGGTCAGATCGGCGATGTAGCGGGCCGGGAAGTCGGGGACGAACTCATAGCCGCCCCCCGCCTCCGGACCATAGTCTCCCGCGATGACGATGTCGCGCAGCCGCGCCATCTCCTCGGGCCCGAAGGTTACCGGCCTCGCCGCTCCCATCTTGACCCCGGTCCAGCCGTTGTCGTTGTGGGAGGCAGTGACCATCGCGACCGCGGGCGTCTTCAGAGCGAACTGGGCGAAATAGGCCATCGGCGTGAGCGCAAGCCCGATGTCGCGCACCTGCGCGCCCCCCGCCATCAGGCCAACGGTCATCGCCAGCTTGACCCCAGCCGAATAGCTGCGGAAGTCGTGACCGACGACCACCTCGGGGGCGACGCCCAGCTCCTTCAGGAGGCGCGCGAGGCCGAACCCGAGCGCTTGCACGCCCATCAGGTTGATCTCTTTTTCGAACAGCCAACGCGCGTCATATTCGCGAAAACCGGTGGGTTTCACCATCGGCAGCGATTCAAATGCGTATGTATTGGGGGAGAGTTTGGGCTCAGGCTTGGGGAACAAGGGGACCTCGGCCATGGGTCTGCGGGGCGCGGTGCTCGACGGCAGGCTGGCGCTTGAACCCGAATGCGCGAACTGTTAGAATTTAGGCTGTAGTCCTGCTAAGGTAAAGCGAGCGGGTTATGGCCGCGCCTTGGGGACGAGTCATCTCTCAATAATGTCGGGGCGAAACGAACGGGACGAGCGCCGAGCGAAAGCGCGGGGTTCGCGCCTTTTGCTGATGGAGTTCGACCGTGCTTTTATCCGACCTGCGCTCCACCGGCGTCCTGGCGGTCATACGCCGCGAGGTCCGGCCCTTAACCGCGGAATTGCGCCGCCTCTATTTCGTCCATGTCTGGGGAATGGATATTGCCCCCGGGTGCGCGATTTCATATTCCGCCAAATTGGACAAAAGCTACCCGCGTGGCGTCCATATCGGCGAAAGCACGGCGATCAACTTCGGCGCAGTCGTTATGACCCACGACACCCCGCGCGGCGTCCACGCTGACACCTGGATCGGAAAGCAATGCAATATCGGCGCGAACAGCATCATCATGGCGGGGATCCGGATTGGCGACAATTGCGTGGTCGCGGCGGCGAGTGTGGTGATGAAGGACGTTCCGCCGAATTGCCTGGTCGCTGGCAACCCCGCTCGGATCATGGAAAAGGGCATCAAAACCGGCCCCAGGGGCATTATCGATCGCACGGTCCGCCCGGATTTTGGGACGGCTTCGTCGACGCCTGACGACAAGGCTCCCGAAAAAGCGGCTTCGTGAAGCTGACCGCCGGTTGAATTGCAGGCGCACCCCATGACGATCATCGATCTCAGCGGCCGCGTGGCCATCGTGACCGGCGCGTCGCGCGGCATCGGAAGAGCCGCGGCCGAAACTCTCCTCAAGGCGGGGGCGACCGTCGTGCTCAACGCTCGCGCCTCCGACGAAGCGTCCGCGGCCTTTGCAGAATTGGAGAAAGCCTTCCCCGATCGCGTGACCGCGGTTTACGGGTCGGTCGCGGACAGCTCCACCGCGACCGCGCTCATCCAGAGCGCGATGAAACACAAGCGCCTCGACATTCTCGTCAACAATGCCGGCATCCTTCGCGATAAGCTCATCGGCATGATCTCGGACTCCGAGATCAACGAGCTGTTTGACGTCAACATCATCGGATTGATTAAAATCACTCAGCTCGCCGCGCGCTTGATGTCGAGACGCAAGAGCGGGTCAATCATCAACATCTCGTCAATCGTCGGGAGACGAGGCAACAGTGGCCAGACCGTCTATTCCGCGACGAAGGCGGCCGTCATAGGCGCGACGTTTTCCGCCGCTAAGGAGCTGGGGCCGATGAACATTCGCGTCAACGCGGTTGCGCCGGGTCTGATCCAAACCTCGATGATCGAAGCCATCCCCGGGGACAAGCGCAAAAGTCTGGAATCACAGATCGCGATGGGTCGGGTTGGCGCCGCGCAGGACGTCGCCGACACGATCTTGTTTCTCGCCTCTGACCTTTCATCCTATGTGACTGGGCAGATCATCGGGGTCGACGGCGGCCTCATTGTGTGAGGCGGGTGAAAAAGCGCCGATAAATCGATCGCGTCCACAATTGCAATGAACGACTTAGACCTCTCCTGCGGCGGACTTCTTCCGCTCATCTCGCGCCTTGAAGCGTCGCCTGCGGTCTATGACGATGGCAACGACAACTGGCTGACGCGCGAGGAGCTTCGGGCTGCAAGCCTTGATCTCGCCAAGACGATCGCCTCTGAACACAAGCGCCTGGTTTTTCTGCTCTGCGGCGTCAATTCCGAAACGATCATCGGTCTTCTTGCGGCGGCGGCGTCTGGCCACGCGACCGCGCTGATTGATCCGGCGCTGCCTGAACACCTGATGACGGGTCTTATCGAGTCTTATCAGCCTGAACTCATCTTGGGCGCGCGCGGCTCTGCCGAGAAACTGCCCGACGTGGCAAGCGGCGAGGCGACGGTGGGCTTGGCGAAGCGCCGCGGGGGCGTCGTCGAATGGATCATAAGGGACACCAAGTCCTCGTTTCCTCCCATCGACCCAATCTTGCAGCTGCTTCTGTCGACATCGGGAACAACCGGCAGCCGGAAATATGTGCGGCTGTCGCGTGACGCCGTTGCCGCCAACGCGCGTCAGATCGCCGAGGCGCTGGCCATCGATGAACGAAGCGTCGGCATCGCCCATTTGCCGCTGCATTATTCCTACGGGCTTTCGGTCGTAACGTCGCATCTGACGGCCGGCGGCCGGCTGTGTCTCATTAACAACTCGATCACGTCGCCGAGCTTCTGGTCGAAGATCGGAAACGTCGGCGGATCGCATTTCCCAGGCGTCCCCTTTCACTATGTCGCGCTCGCCCGCCTGGGCGCGGGCCTCGTGCCGGACTTCCGTCAAGACGTTCACGCAAGCTGGCGGAGCGCTCGATCTTCGCGTTCAGACCAAAATTCGGGAATGGGCGGCACAGCGTGGCGGCCAGTTCTTCGTCATGTACGGACAGACCGAGGCCTCGCCGCGCATGGCGACGCTGCAGCACGCCGATCACGTTCGCAAAGCGGGATCCGTGGGCGTCGCGCTGGCCGGCGGCCAGTTCTCGATCGTTGACGAACACGGCGCGCCGTTGCCGGCCGACGCGGTCGGGACGGTGGTCTATGAAGGCCCGAACGTGATGTTGGGTTACGCCACGTCCAGGGCAGAACTCAGCAACGGCGACGAAATGAACGGCCGCCTCGAGACCGGGGACCTTGGACGACTGGATTGGGAGGGGTTTCTTTACCTGACCGGCCGCACCAAGCGTTTCGCCAAGATCGCCGGATATCGGCTTGGTCTGGACGAGATCGAACAGGAGCTGTTCGCCGTCTGCCCGGTCGCCTGCCTCGATCTCGGGGAGAAAATCGCCGTCGCGCATGAACAGGAGTTGGAGACGGCGCTCAAGGCTCGTGTCCGCGAGCTCGCCGACAGTTACAAGGTGCCCTCCTCGAGCTTCGCATTGCGCAAGATTGCGCAAATCCCACGCGCTTCGAGCGGCAAGATCGATTATGCGCGACTGAAGGATCTCGTGAGTGTTTGAGCGTCTCCTCAACCAGCCGCCCTATTCGCTGAAGCAGGCCGACAAGGAGCCGCTTCTGCTGGAGGGGCTGAACGAGCTGACGCGCTATCATTACGAGAAAAGCGCCGAATATAAGCGGATCATCGATGCGGCCTGGGGCGGCCTCAAGACCTATGGCTCGATCGCCGAGGTTCCCTATCTGCCGGTGAACCTGTTCAAGGAGATGGAGCTAAAGAGCACCGCGCTTCCGGCGATGGTCATGCGCTCGAGCGGCACCACCGGACAACGAACGAGCCGCATCATCATCGACAACGAGACGGCGCGACGTCAGTCGGAGGCGCTGGTCGCCTCATTCCGCCCCATTCTCGGAGGCCGCCGGCTGCCGTTCCTCGCGATCGACACGAAGGACGTGATCAAGCCGACCGACCTCACCGCCCGCGGCGGCGGCGTGTTGGGCATGATGAAGTTCGGCGCCAAAACGGCCTTCGCCCTCGATGGGCAACTTGAGATGGACAAGGAGCTGGTCGAGACTTTCGTCCGCGCGAACGGGGCCGAGCCGTTTCTCATTTTCGGCTTTACCTTTCTCGTCTGGGACAAGCTTTACCGGGCGTTCGCGGACGGCGAGGTCGATCTTTCGAACGCGATCCTCATTCATTCGGGCGGGTGGAAAAAACTCGAAGCGCAGAAGGTCTCCAACGCCGAGTTCCGCGCTGCCCTCAAGCGCCGGTTCAATCTGTCCAACATCTTCAACTTCTATGGCTTCGTCGAGCAGATCGGCTCCGTCTTCATCGAAGGCCCGGACGGATTGCTCTATCCGCCCAATTTCACCGACATCATCATCAGAAGGCCGCATAGCTGGGAGCCCGCGGAGGTCGGAGAAGAGGGCGTCATCCAGGTTGTTTCGCTGCTGCCGCGATCCTATCCCGGCCATAGCGTATTGACCGAGGACATGGGCGTCGTGGCGACGGTCGACGCCGGAGCCGGCGGCCGTTTCGGCAAAGCGATCCGGGTTGTCGGCCGCGCCCCGAAGACGGAGCTGAGAGGCTGCAGCGACGTGATCGCCGCGTGAGCGACAGAGTGAGGACGGATCCGTGACCGACGTACTCGCTTACAGCGCCACCGAGCGCGACGCTGAGGTCCAAGAAGGCGCGCTCTTGGCGAAACTCGACAACGCCCGCCAACAGCTTGCGCCGCCGTTCGCGCCCGAGCGCGTCGATTTGGTCGCGAGCGTCGCGGAGACTCTTCTCGGCGCCGCAACGCTCGACCGCCTCCGGCCCTGCCGCTCATTTCGCCTTCTGGACGCGCCGCGCCGCGCTCGCCAAAATCGCCGCGAATTTCGCCGCACGCGTGCCGCAACATGCGCTTGGCGCGTCCGCGCGGCCTTGTCTTCCATCTGCCGCCGCAAAATGTGGAGACGGTCTTTCTCTATTCGTGGGTGCTCGCCTATCTCGCCGGCAACGCCAATATCGTGCGCCTGCCGCAGGAGATCAGCGCCCGTATGCGCGCCATTGTCGATCTCTTCCTCGAGCGGCTGGAGGCTCAAGGGGACGAGTCGCAATTGTTCGTTCACTACCCGTCGCAGGGCGATCTTGGCGCGAAAATCTCCGCCCGCAGCGACGCGCGCGTCGTCTGGGGCGGCGACGCCAAGGTCGCGTTATTCGCCCCCCTCCCCTTGCGTAACGGCGGAAAGTCGATCTGGTTCGGCGATCGGTTTTCGTTTTCGGCGATCAACGGCGCCGCGCTCGACAAGCTGGACGAGCCTGCGCTAAAGGCGCTCGCCAAGAAACTCCATAACGACATGTTCGTCTTCGACCAGATGGCCTGCTCGTCACCGCACGCGCTCTATGTTGTCGGCCCGGCCCCAGAGCATTCGCCGGCGGTCCGCCGCCTTCTCGACGCCTCCGCGCTCGAGTGGACCATGGATGATCCCAGGGCCTATGTCGGGCACGCGATCGGCAAGATGACCGCCGCGTTCTACGCCGCGGGCACCGGACGCGCTTCATCCGTCAATTGGCGAAACACGCACCTGACGAGCGTCGTGGCGAGCGCGCCGGAGCGTCAGGATATTCGGGTGGGCGGTGGATTTCTCAGCGTCGTCTTCGTCCGCTCGCTTGACGAGGTCGCGAGCTTCATCCGCGAGAGCGACCAGACGATCACCTATTTCGGCTGGGAGCGCGGCGAGGTCGAAGCGGTTGCGGGAACCCGGGTGGGCCCCGGCGTGTCACGCTGGGCGCCGATCGGGACGGCGCTCGACTTCGATTTCATCTGGGACGGCTACGATATCCCGTTTGAGCTGACGCGGCTCATTCGCGTCTCATAGCGGCCGCCTACTGGCGCAGAACCAACGCCCCATTGCGTTGCTCGACACTGAGCAGGCGCTTGAGGAAGCTTTCTCCCAGCAAATTCACTTCCCCCGCCTCGGGCGCGAGAATGAGAGCCTCGACGTCGTTCAGGTAAAGGCCACCAAGGCTGACGCTTCTCAGGACGGTCGGCGATGCGGTCGACCGGCCGTTCGCCGTCTGCATCACACGCTTGCGTCCTCCCGAGGGGCTAAGTCCCAACCGCCTGGCCGTCGAAGCGGAGACGCAGACTTCGGTCGCACCCGTGTCGATGAGCATCGGCACAGGAACCCCGTTGACCAGGACCCCGGCCGCATACTGTCCGCGCTGGTCAGCCTCCAGTAACGCTTCCCGATAACCCGACGATTCGCGCTGCGGCGGCTCCGGTGAGGGCGCCTCGGCCGCGACCGCACCGGTTGCCCCCGCGGCGGAAGCGGGCGCGGGCTCAGGCAGACGGTTCAACAGGAAGGATGAACCGAGCAGCGCCAGCGCCACAACCACTGTGGCCAAAATGATCACGCGCCCGAACATGGTGACTCCGCCGGCGTTACGCCAGGCAGCGAGCATCCCGCCAAGACGCGAAAATCCGGTGAATCAATTCGTGCAGATGATTGCATTTGGGTCGTCGCGTCTTTGTAGCCGCGGGCGACCGAAAGGACGCCCGTCTGTTGGCGGGTATGGAGCGCTTCTACAAAGGCGGCGACGCGGTCCTATCCCTCAAGGCGGAGCGACGATGGTCGCTCGGCTGCGACCGATGAACCGAATGTCCAGGACCTGCCCCGCGATCGCCGAGCCAAGCTGAGCGGAGAAATGCAAAGGCGTGCAGTCGCGTATCGCCGTCACCATGGAGCGGGCAAGGGCCGCGTCGTCGGCCCGGCCGCCGCTCGACTGCGCGAACACGATTCTCGGCTCTCCGATGACGGCGCCGTCCCGCGTGAAGCTCACGCGAATTGTAACTTGATCGTCATCGTGCGCTGGACGCCAGCAGGCGGCGAGCCCGGTCGCAATGCCATGGACGCGTGTGACCAGCGGCGGCCGCGCTTGGACGGCCTGCGCTTGCCCCCCGAAGCCCAGCGCGACAATCGCAATCGCGACGACGCGCGGACCGATCTGACGTTCCTGCATAGCGCGTTCCGCTCAGCCTTAAAGGTAACGGTTCAGCAAATTCTCGTAATATTCCTGCCGCCCCGATTTCGGCTTAGGCTCGATCTTCTCCTTGGCGACCCGAGAGGCGATCGCCTCAAGCGTGGCGCCCTTCGCAAGCATTGCCTGCGCCCCCGGCTTTTCCCAGCCGGCATAACGCTCGGCGCGCAGCGCATCGAACTTGCCATCCTCGATCATGCGCGCCGCCGCGACCAAAGCCGCGGCGCAGACGTCGATGCCGCCGATATGGCCCAGCAACAGATCGGCCGGATCAATCGACTGGCGGCGCACTTTGGCGTCGAAATTGAAGCCGCCTGGAGCAAGTCCGCCCGCCTTCAGGATGAAGTAGAGCGCCGGCACGAGCTCGGCCGCGTTGTTGGGGAACTGGTCCGTGTCCCAGCCAGACTGATAGTCGTTACGGTTGGCGTCGATCGAGCCCAGCATTCCAAGCGCAGTCGCCAGCCCGATCTCATGCTCGAACGAGTGGTGCGCAAGCACGGCATGGCCGACCTCGATGTTGAGCTTGACCTCCCGCTCGAGCCCGAAGCGCTGCAGGAAGCCGAACACCGTCGCGACATCGAAATCGTATTGATGCTTGGTCGGCTCCTGCGGCTTCGGCTCGACCAGGATCACGCCCTTGTAACCGATCTTGTGCTTGTACTCGACGACCAGCGACAGAAAGCGCCCGAGCTGATCCTGCTCGCGACGCAGATCGGTGTTGAGCAGCGTTTCGTAGCCTTCCCGGCCTCCCCAGAGTACGTAATTGGCGCCGTCGAGCTTGTGCGTTGCGTCGATGGCGTTCTTCACCTGCGCGGCGGCGTAAGCGAACACATCCGGGTCGGGATTGGTGGCGGCGCCCGCGAGATAGCGCGGATGGCTGAACAGATTGGCGGTCCCCCAGAGGAGCTTCACCCCGGTCTTCTGCATTTTCTTGGCGAACAGATCCGTCATCTCGGCGAGGTTGCGGCCGAACTCCTTCAGGCTGTCGCCCTCGGGAACGACGTCGCGATCGTGGAAGGTGAAGAATGGAAAACCGAGGGTCGTGAACATCTCGAACGCGACGTCCGCCTTGGCCCGCGCGCCCTTCATCGTCTCGCCATCCCATGGACGCTCGAAGGTCGGAGCGCCGAACATGTCGGTCCCCATCCAGGCAAAGTTGTGCCAGTAGCAAACGGCGGGCCTGAGATGCTCGGCCATCGTGTTGCCCATGACGACGCGCGATGGATCGTAGTGGCGATAGGCGTAAGGGTTGTCGCTCTTTAGCCCTTCAAAGCGCACGGGGCCGATATCGCCGAAAAAGCGCTTGCTCATGGGTCCGTCTCCTCGAATGTCCCCGGTCTAAAGCAGAATTGTGCAGGCTGCTCAACAGGTGGCCGCGATCGGGACTCGCAGAGCGCCGCCGGTGGGGCGATACAGCCGCGCTTTCCGCCATATCAAACCGATCAGAATCATGAGCCAATATCTTGACTTTTTACGAACTACCTGCTACAGCATTTCTGTCACACCAAAGCAAGCGCCGGTTCGATCCGGTCAAGGAGGTCGGGACGCCGGACGCGACTCGCTAATCGCGCCGCAACCGATTGAAAAGGCACGATTCTGAACTCGCTAACGGCGACCTGAGGAAGCGGATCCTCCATCGCGCCCGCCCGCCCCTCGGGACTCTATTCGGCGCTAAAATCGCGAGCGAATTGGATCAGCGCCTTAAGCCCGATCGCGCAGTCCTCGACGGTGATGGATTCCAGCGGATTGTGGCTCACGCCGCCCTTGCACCGGACGAACAGCATGCCGGCGGGACAGAGCTTGCCCATGGCCATGGTGTCGTGACCTGCGCCCGAAGGCAAGAGCCGGAGCGGAACGCCAACCGCTTCGACTGCCTGCGCCAAGCCGGCGACGAGGTTGGGATCGCAGACGTATGCATTCGCCTCGTGCGACTTGGCGACGCTCACACCCACGCCACGGCTAAAGGCGATGTCCTCTATACGCTCGGTGAGATGGGTCACCGCGACGTTGCGGCGCGCGTCGTCGGGGGCGCGAATGTCGACCGCAAGCTGCACATGTCCCGGGATGACATTGGTCGCGCCGGGCCAGACTTGGAGACGGCCGACGGTGGCGACGAGTGATGCGAACTCGTTACGCGCGTAGGCCTCGATCGCCAGCACCATCTCCGCGGCCGCGGTCATGGCGTCGCGGCGAAGACCCATCGGCGTCGCGCCGGCGTGTCCCGCGACCCCATCGACACCGACCTCGAGCCGCGTCGCGCCGGCGATGGCGGTGACGACGCCGATCGGCAGGCCCTCGGCTTCCAACACCGGTCCCTGTTCGATATGCGCTTCGACGAAGGCGGCGACGTCGGATCGTCGGAGCGCCCCCGCCCGTTCGGGATCGCCGCCGAAGGCCAAGAGCGCGTCGCGCATCAAGACGCCCCCCGCGTCCTTCTGGTCGAGAACATCCTCCGGATAGTTCCCAGCCAGCGCGAGCGAGCCCGTAAGCGTGGTGCGAAAGCGCACGCCCTCCTCATCGCCAAAAGCCACGATTTCAATCGCGTGATCAAGGCGCTCATCGCGCGCGCTTAAGCTCTCAACGACAGCAAGCGCCGCCAGCGCGCCATAATTTCCGTCGTAGAGCCCGGCGTCGCGCACCGTGTCTATGTGTGAGCCAAGCATGAGAGCCGGAGCACCTGCCCGTTTGCCCTCGTAGCGGGCTACGACATTGCCGGCTGCGTCGATGTTCGCCTCAAGCCCCGTCTCTCCGCACCAGCCGATGAAGGCTTGCGCCGCGCGTCGATGCGCTTCCGATAAGAAAAGCCGCGTCAACCGCCGCGGTTCGTCGGTGAAGTCTGCGAACGCCTGGAGCCGGGCCATCAGCCGCCGGCCTGCCGCGAGGTCCGCGTTCAATACGCGAGCGTCCATCAGTTCTGCGCCGTCTCGACCCCAAGCCAGCGCGCGAGGACCTTGCGCTCGTCATCGGTCATCTGGCTGAAATTGTTGGGCGGCATTGCGTGGCTCAAAACCGCCTGCTGGCGAATGGCGGGCCCGAACCGGGCTATATGCTCGGGCGTATCAAGCAGCACGCCCTTCGGCGCCTCCCCGATTTCCTCCATCGGCTCAGCCGCGTGGCACATCATGCAGCGCAGTTGCACGATATCGACGACATCCTGCGGCGCTTTCGGCTCGTCCAGCCTTGCGGTCTCGGTCGGCAGCTCCGCCAGTCCCATCAACGAGCGCATGCCGGGCGAAGCGGTCGCAGCGACCCCAAAGGCGCACAGGACAGCGACCGCCGCCGCCGCCCACGCCCACCAGGGCGCGCGGTCGTGATCGAGATGCCAGACATTATAGAAATAACGCACCATCGCGCCGGCGACGATGATGCAGGTCACGATGGCGGGAATCGCGCGCGGATTGGAGAAGGCCGACGGCGTGTGACTCGATAGCATCATGAACAGCACCGGCAGGGTGATGTAGTTGTTGTGAGTCGACCGTATCTTCGAACTTTGGCCCCAAGTCGGATCGGGTTTCTGGCCGGCTTGCAGCGCGGCGATGCTTTTGCGCTGGTTCGGCATGATGATGAAGAACACGTTGGCGGTCATGATCGTCGCCATCAGAGCGCCGGTGTGGATGAGCGCCCCGCGGCCGGAGAAGACGAGCGTGAAGACCCAGCTCGTCGCTACGACATAGCCGAATCCAACCAGCGCCAGCAGCGGCTCGTTGGCGGCGAGCGGCGAACGGCAGAGGAAATCGTAGACGAGCCAGCCGAGCGCAAGCGCCACGATCCCGATCAGCGCCGCCTGCCAAGGCTCGAGCGGCATGACCGCGGGATCGATGAGAAACAGCGACGACTGCCCGTAATAGACCCAGCAGAGCAGCGCAAAGCCGCTCATCCACGTCCAGTAGGACTGCCATTTGTGCCAGATGAGGTGCTCGGGCAGCGCGGCGGGCGCGAGCAGGTACTTCTTCATTTCATAGAAGCCGCCGCCGTGCACTTGCCAGGAAGTGCCCTTAACCGCCGGATCCTCACCCGCCTTCTTGCGCAGGCTGGCGTCGAGATGCATGAAGAAGAACGACCCGCCGATCCACGCGATCGCCGCCGTCACATGGAGCCAGCGCAAAAGCGCTGAGCCCCATTCCCAGCCGAAGGTCCAAAGCGCCCCCATCAACCTGCCTCCTCCGGGCGAAACGACGCGGCCGGATCACGATAAAGGCGGCGGCGCGATTTTGGTAGGGACGCGCGGTCGCCATCGGCATTTTGCCCAGCGGACCGCAAAAACCGCGCCACCCGCCAAACCGGCGCGTTGATAACGCAGCGTTAACACTATCAGAGTCTTAAATCGGGAAAGAGAAAATAAGGTTTTTCGGGCGTCTGACAAAAGCCCAAGTTTCGGCCGATTTGCGGCGCAGACCCCGCCCCGTTCCGTTTTGCCGCCATTGGCCGCGCGGTTCCGTCCGCCAACACAAGGTCGCCTATCCCGATGAATCCTGCCGACGTAGCCGCCGCAGCCGCGACTCCGGAAACCAGCATCCTGGCGATGTTCTGGTCGGCCCATATCGTCGTGAAGGCGGTGATGCTGGGCCTTTTCCTCGCTTCTCTCTGGTGCTGGACGATAATTTTCGACAAGACCCGGCTGTTTCGCAAATTCAAGAGCGAGATGGAAAGTTTCGAGCAGATCTTCTGGTCGGGCCAATCGCTCGAGGAGCTCTACACGTCGCTCTCCAATCAATCGAACAACTCCGCCGCGGCCGCCCTGTTCGTGGCGGCCATGCGGGAGTGGAAGCGGTCGTTCCAGCAGGCGGCCGGCTCATTTCGCGGCCTTCACGCGCGCATCGACAAGGTTCTCGACGTCTCGATCGCGCGTGAGGTCGAGCGGCTCGAATCGAACCTCCTCGTTCTGGCGACCATCGCCTCCGCCGGACCGTTCATCGGCCTGTTCGGCACCGTGTTCGGCATCATGAACTCGTTTCAGTCGATCGCGGCGTCGAAGAACACTTCGCTCGCGGTCGTCGCGCCCGGCATTGCGGAAGCCCTGCTGGCGACGGCCATCGGGCTGTTCGCCGCAATTCCGGCTCTGATCGCCTACAACAAGCTCCAGGGCGACGTCGCCAAGGCGCAGGCGCGGCTGGAAAGCTTCGCCGACGAATTCTCGTCCATCCTGTCCCGGCAGATCGACCATCATTTGTCGATCGAAAAAGTCTCCTGAGGCGGGCGGACCGACGCGATGGCCTCCCCTGTCCTTGGCGGTCGCAAGAGCGGTCGAAGGCGGCGCGGCGTTCCGCGCTACAGCGCGATGGCGGACATCAACATGACGCCGTTCATCGACGTCATGCTCGTGCTTCTAATCATCTTCATGGTCGCCGCGCCGCTCCTCACCACGGGCGTGTCTGTCGACCTGCCGCGGGCGAGCGCCACTGCGCTTAACGTCGAGCAGAAGCCGATCGCGGTTTCGCTCAACGAGCAGGGCCAGCTTTACGTGATGGACCAGCCGACCGCCGACGCGGATCTGGTCGCGAAGATTCAGGCGGCCTCGGGAAACGACATCGATCAGCGCATCTATCTTCGCGCCTCGAAGGTGGTGCCTTACGGGCGCGTGGCGGAAATCATGGCGGCGGTCACCTCCGCTGGCTTCAAGAAGGTGGCGCTGGTCACCGAGCCGATCAAACAATAGCCGGGAGCGGCGTTGGAAGAACGGCGGTCATATTCGAATTTCGCGGGCTCCGCAGCGCTGCACGGGGCGGTGCTGGCGATGCTCCTGCTCGGCGTCGCTTCGGCCCCCCGATTCGCGGACACGCCCGAAGCGATCCCGATTGAAACCGTTTCTCTGAGCGAACTCAATCAGATCGCCAACGGCGAAAAGGACGCCAAACCCGCGCCGCAGTCCGCGCCCGCGCCTCCGCCCCCGCCGCAGCCTGCGCCGACCCCACCGCCGAAACCGGAGACCGCGCAGCCCCCGCCCACGCCGCCAAAAGCCGAGAACCCGCCGCCGAAACCTGCGCCGCCGCAGAAAGCGGATGCGACGCCTCCGCCGGACACCGAACCGATGCCGCCCGAAAGGCCCCAGCACCGCAACCGCCGCCTCCGCCGAAGCTCGCCATCCAGGAGGCGCCGGTTGAGCCGCCTGCGCGGCCAAAGTTCATCGATCCTCCGCCCGAGCGGCCGAAGGAGCCGGCGCGAGAAGCCCAAGCCGTCGCGGAACTTCGACCCGAACTCGATCGCCAAGCTGATCGGCCAGGGCAAGACGCCGACCGCCGCCCCGAACCAGACGGCTTCGGCGACTCCGCAAGGACTGCCGCACCACGATGCTCCACACATGTCGATGTCGATGGCTTCGGCGCTCGATGCGTGGCTGACGGAGAGCTACCTCAACTGCTGGACGCCCCCGCCGGGCATGCCTGACGGCGACACGTATGTCGCGCAAATCAAGGTGATCTTCAATCCGGACGGTTCGCTCTCGGGTCGCCCGGTTCTCTTGAACCCGCCGAGCGACCGGGCTTGGCGCGCGCATGCGGAGAGCGCGATGCGCGCGGTCCGAAAATGCGATCCCCTGAAGGTTCCGGCCGAATACATGCCCTTTTTCGAACAATGGAAGGTCGAAACCATCCATTTCGATCCACGAGAGACCCAGGGATGACGACCACGCAACCGCAGCGCCGGGCTCCTTCGCGAGCGGCCAACACCAGAAAACGAGAGTCAACCGCAATGCGTATTTTACCGAGGCCGATCGGGGCGCTCATTGTCATCGCGATCGCGGCTGCCGCTTACGGTGGTTATGAACGCCTGTGGCATCGCCATCCGTCCCGCGTGGCGGACGCTCCCAAACCGGCTGCAGAGCCGCCCATGCCCCCCACTCCGCCAGCCGCCATTGCGGCTCGAGCCTCGACGGAACCGCCGCAGATCGAGCCGCCCGCGCGCATGACGTCAGCGCAGCAGGCCGGCTTCGACACGTGGCTGATCAAGACCTATCTCGCCTGCTGGAAGCCGGCGCGACAGCCGGCCGACGCCGATGTCTACGTCGCGCAGGTGCGCCTTGCCTATAACCCGGACGGCTCGCTGTCGAAGCCGGCGAAGCTCGTCAATCCGCCCTCAGACCCGGCTCTCAAACCGCAGGCGAATAGCGTCCTTGCGGCGGTGGAGAATTGCAACCCGCTGGCGGTGCCGGCGCAATATCGCCCGTTTTATGAGCAATGGAAAACCAAGACCATCCACTTCGATCCTCAAGTCGCTGCTCGGTGAGCGCAGGCGGCGAGGTGTCCTTGTCGTCTGCGAGATCGTTTATGAGCGTCTTTTGTTTTGTCTCTCGTCGCTACGCGCTTTCAGCGCTCGCGTTTGGCCTCGCCGCGATCATCGGCACGCCCGCAATGGCTGACGGCGACATCTATGTGCATGCGGGCGCCAACTTCAAACCGGTGACCATCGCTGTGACCCCATTCGCGGGCGAACAGGCAGGCGACAAGATCAGCAGCGTCATAGCCTCGGATTTCGCCCGCTCGATCTTCCTTCTGCCGGTCAATTCGGCGAGCTTTCCCGAAACAATCTCCAATCCGGACGCATCCCCGAACCTTGACGCGTGGAAGACGGCCGCCGCGCAATTCGTGCTGACCGGGCGGGTCCTTCATCAGGATGCGGGGCGCGTCACCGCGCAATTCCGTTTGTGGGACACGGCGACCGGCGAGCAGGTCGCCGGTCAACAATATTCGACCGAAGCGGCGAACGCCCGCCGTGTCTCGCACATGATCGCCGACGCGGTGTTTTCCCGGGTGACCGGCGAGAAGGGATTTTTCGATTCGCGGATCGTCTTCGTCGACGAGACCGGTCCGAAGGAGAAGCGGCGCAAGCGGCTCGCGGTCATGGACATGGACGGCGCCAACATCAAATATCTCGATGGCGGCAAAGAGCTGGTCGTCACCCCACGTTTCTCGCCTTCCGCCCAGCAAGTCGCCTATATGTCGTTCGGCGACGGCGATCCCAAGGTAACCCTGCTCAATCTCGACACCGGACAACGCGAGTCCGTGGGCAATTTTCCCGGCATGACTTTCGCGCCGCGGTTCTCGCCCGACGGTCAACAGATCGCGCTGTCGCTCTCCGACGGGGCGAGCACCAACCTTTACTCAATGGACCTGCGCTCGCGCGCCACGACTCGCCTCACCGAAGGTTCGGCGATCGACACCTCGCCGACCTATTCGCCCGACGGTTCGCAGATCGCCTTTGAATCCGACCGCGGAGGCTCGCAGCAGATCTATGTGATGAGCGCGGGCGGCGGTGAGGCCAAGCGTATTTCATTCGGCGAAGGCCATTACTCGACGCCGGTCTGGTCGCCGCGCGGTGACCTGATCGCCTTCACCCGCATCAAAGGCGGCTCGTTCGGCATCGGCGTGATGAAGCCGGACGGCTCTGGCGAGCGAATCCTGGTTGAAGGCTTCCACAACGAGGGGCCGACTTTCGCGCCCAACGGTCTCTATCTCATGTTCTTCCGCGACGCCGGCGGCGCCGGGGGCCCGAAACTCTACATGACCGATATTTTCGGCCACGCTGAATTCCTGGTGCCGACTCCCAACTACGCCAGCGATCCCTCGTGGGGTCCGCTGATGCAATGACGCGAGCAGGGCCGGCGGCCTTACGGCGCGCCGGCCCGCGGGATTGTCGCGTCAATTTTTAGCGATCGGCGGCTTTGGCTCTTTTCCTTCTCGAAGGAAATCGATCATATCCAGGAAAATACAGACGAGCCGCACGGCCGGATTTCTTGTGACGTCCGGGTGCGATGGGCCTTCGATCGGAACCTCATGGGCCGGGTCACGCTCGACCGCCTTTCGGTAAAGGCGCCATGTCGCGTGACCGAGCACCGGGATGACGACGGCCAAGCCAAAGAATACCGGCAGCGAGCCGAGAACAAGCGCCACTGCGACAATCAGGCCCCAGAACGCGACGGCGAGCGGATTGGCGCGCGTCACGCGCAACGAAGCCTCAAGCGCCGGCACGAGGCCAAGGTCGCGATCGAGCATCAGTGGAAACGAGACGACACTGATCGCAAGCGCGAGCGCGGCGAAACAGAAACCGACCAGCACGCCTAGGACGATCAACGTCCACCCGCGACCGGTGCTCAGAACGTCCTGAAGGAACGGGATCGCGCCGGCGGGCGGATTGGGCCCGTAGAGCCACACATAGAGGAGCTCGGCCGCGAAGATCCAGGCGGCGAAGATCGCCAGCAGGAGCAGGCCGAACGCAAGAATCGAGGGCAGAGCGGGCGAGCGAAGGACCGCGAAGGCGTCCCGTCCTCTCACCACCAGCCCACGTTCGCGCCGGCGGCTCATCTCGTACAGGCCGATGGCGACGAACGGTCCGACGAGTGCAAAGCCTGCCGCGAGCGGAAAGGCCAGATGGAGCGCATTGCCGAGTGATGTCATCGCGAACAGCGCGATTCCCGCGACGGCATAGAACAGGCCGACGAATACCGGATACGTCGGCATCGAGAGGAAATCGTCGAGCCCCTCCTTGAGCGCGGAGAAACAGTCCTCAGGGCCGATTCGCCGCACGCGTGGCGTCGCGGCGAGAGCCTCGGGTCCGAAATAGACGTGGAAAGCGGAAGTCATAAGCGCATCCTCCTTCATATCGTCTGCGCCGATCGAGATTCGGGCGTCAGCCAGGGAGGACCGTACGTCGCGAAATCTCGCGCAGACTGATTGGGTAAACTATACGCTCAATCGCGAAATTTGTTACTTGCAATCGGAAAGTGACCGGCATGCGTCAACTCTCACCCAGCCGTCGCCCGTCTCGCCTTCGCGGCTGGCGCGCGCCGCGCCCCAACGGTCTTGGTCAGAATGACGATGACGGCAAGCGTCACGCAGTAAGCGACGACCTGAAGCACCGAGGGCTGGTCGGAGTAGCCGATCAAGGTGTGCAGCACCCGACCGAACAGGCTCGTATCCGAAAGGATCGCGGACGTGTCCCAAGCCGTCTCGCTCAGCATCGTCAAGACGCCAGCCTGCTGCAGGAAAAGCACGGCCTGCGCCGCAAGGCCGGCGGCGAGCAGGCTGATAAGCCCAGTCGTAACAGCAAACAGGCGCCGCTGCGGGATGGCGACCAAACCGAGGTAGGTCAGCGCTGTTACGGCGACGCCCGCGACAAGCCCGAGAAGCGAGCCGGCCAGGAGCTCAGTCGCCGTCGAGCCTCCGGCCGCAACGAGGCCGTACATGAAGAGCGCGACCTCCGAGCCTTCGCGCATCACCGCGACCGCGCAGACAACGCCAAGGGCGAAGATCGATTGCGCGCCTGACCGCACCGCTTCGCCGACCTTCTTAACGTCGGCGGCGAGCTCCCGGCCATGGCTCGCCATCCACACGTTGTGCCAGGTCAGCATCACGACCGCGATGAGAAGGATTGTGGCGTTGAAGATTTCCTGGCCAATTCCGGCCAGCGCCTCCCCGATTGCGCCCGCGAAGGCCGCGACGAGCGACGCGCCGATAACGCCGGCGAGGACGCCCGCCGCGATCGCAAGCCGACTGCCGGCGAGGCCCTTCGTCACCGCCAACACGATGCCGACAATAAGGCCGGCTTCAATGACTTCGCGAAAGACAATAATCAGCGCGCCAAGCATCGCCGCTCTCTAATCAGGCCTTGTTGAACGACCGACGCCTATTTGACAACCAGGAAGCCCTCGGTCGTGTCCTCATGGTAGTCGTCAAAGAAACGGTAGCGGCCCGGCCCGAGGGGACGGATCTGGACTGCGATCTTCCCGCCGCCTGGCACAACCTTTTCCACGCGCAGCGTCTTGCTTTCAAATTCGGAAGGCGTCGAGTCGAGGTTGGACACGTCGATCGTAATCGGCTTGCCGGCCGGCGCCGTCGGCTCCGCAGGCGAGAATTTGTGGTCCTTGAGCGTCACGCTCACCCTCGCGGACTCATCCGCAACGGCGAGAGGGGCGCCAATTCCGATGACCAACGCCAAGCCGAGACTGGCCGCAGAAACCACGCGCATGTTTTTCACTCCTGATTCTCCGTGTCGCTCTAGAACTCAATCTCGAACTTCAGATTGCCCCGCTGGTGCGGGAAGTTCGTAAGATCAAGGCCAAAGTTTTCGCCTGTCGCATGACCGGCGATCTGGGTCGACCATGCCGCTGCCAGCATCGTGTGGCCGTTGAATTGAATATGAAGCGTCGGACCGAGATAGAGCGCCTGGCCCTGGAATGACTGAATGCCGCCCCGTCATAGGCGGCGTCATATTCGATCTCAGCGCCCGTGGTCAGTTTGGGCGCGAAGCGATAGGCGAGCGCGCCCGAGACTCCATATTCTGCCGACCATCCCCAAGCGCTCGCCGGGCGACCGCGAGGTGTCAGGAGTGTAAAAGACGTTCGTCGCCGCATGAAACCGATTGGGAATAAGCTCTGTATCGAGGATTCCTCTCGGCGTCAGATTGAAGTCGGTGATGGGCTGTCCGCCGTCGTCGATACGGGCCCACTCCGGTTCGGCGACCAGCGTGAATCCGACTGGCGAGCCTGGCCTTCGACCAATCACCAGATAGCGGAATTCCGCCGACAGGCCGCTGAAGTTGGCCCCGTGGGCGTCCGGCACTCCGGGCACGTCGTTGACGGAAAAGCCCAGCCCATGGGCGCTAAGCTCGTACCCAAAATTCTGCGTCGGCACGCTCTCGAACTCGACCTCCTGCTCGAGGGCTGCGTATGTGCCGCCACGCGGGCCCGATGCGCTCGTCGTCTCAAATTCGATTGATTTCTCGCCCTCAGCGCCAATGTCGGCGCCCTCAGTGAACCCGAAGATGTATTTGGTCTCGAGCTCATGATAGGCGTCGGGGACCGTCACCTGCCCAAGGCTAGGCAAGGGCATCCCTGAACTGACAAAGCTCGCTGTTTGCGCCTCAGCGATTGGAATTCCCCATCCTGCCGCACCAGTGAAACAGACGTAAGCAGACAGCGCCTAAGCGCCGCGCCCATCGAATTGTCATCAAGCCCCGCAGCCGAAAAGTTCTAAGGACTGCGATACGCAGTCAGACAGCTAACACTCAGACTGCTCTTTCCAAAGTTTCCCGCTGTAGATCGGAATGATTTCAATTTGGAATCACTTCAATCTGATTTGCTGGCGGCTATTCGCGGGGCGGAAGCGGGCAGCGCCCACGCGTCGCTGACGAGCGCTGCGCCGGCCTCTCGGACGAGCTCTCGAGAGTCGTCGCCAGCCATCCGCTCTGGGCCTGCCTTTCAGCTCACGAACGAACCGGCGCCCGTCGCGTGAAATTTTTCACCGGAGGAGAAAAAACTCTTGCGCCGACGGCCGATTCACCCAAATAGTGATCTTGCCCAATACGCACGTGCCTGTGGTCGTGTGTCGGTCGGCGGGGATCTGGACAAGAGGCCAGTTAACCGCCCCTGGAAGACCGGCAGCCGGAGGCGAACCGGCGAACCCCGCCAAACGGGGGACGCGACTTGAAGCAACGACGGACCGGGCTTTTTTGGTCTCTGCCGGCCCTCCAAAGGTCGGCGCCCAAAGAGGCTTGTCTATCTTGCCGGGCGTGCGGACAGGACATTTCCTCGTCCAAACGATGGCTCTGATCGCGTGAGGCTATCCGGCCTCGGGCGCGTCCGGGCCACGGCGTAGCAGCTGACCGCTTGAGCGGTCCGTCGACGGCTTTCTTTAAGCTATCGCCGGATCGCGCAGCGGTCGCGTCGGCGGGTCAACGACTGCGCGTCGCGTCTCCAACGCGCGAGCGCAAGGTCGCATCGCCGGCGAATCCTTCATTTGCCAGGCGCGGAGCCATCCGCGCTCTTGGGGGATGCCGCTCATGACTGACCGCATCAAGGAGTTCCTCGTCCGCAACCAGGAAGACGGCCCGCGACTGGTCGTCGACCTCGACGTCGTGCGCGAGAATTATCTGGGCTTCTCCAACGCCCTGCCCGACACGCGCGTCTTCTACGCGGTGAAGGCCAATCCCGCGCCCGAGATTCTCGATCTGCTCGCCCGGCTCGGCTCGTGCTTCGACACCGCCTCTGTGGGCGAGATCGAGCAGGCGTTGGCCGCCGGCGCGACGCCTGACCGCATCAGCTTCGGCAACACGATCAAGAAGGAAAAGGACATCGCGCGCGCCTACGCGCTCGGGATCCGTCTGTTCGCCGTCGATTGCGAGGCTGAGGTGGAGAAGATCGCCCGCGCGGCGCCGGGGGCGAAAGTCTTCTGCCGCATCCTGTGCGACGGCGCGGGCGCGGAATGGCCGTTGTCGCGCAAGTTCGGCTGCGCGCCGGCAATGGCTGCGAGCGTGCTCGAGCGCGCCCACACGCTCGGACTCATCGCCCATGGCCTCTCGTTCCATGTCGGCTCGCAGCAGCGCAATCCGCGCATGTGGGATCGGGCGCTTAAGGTCTCGGCTGCGATCTTCCGCGACCTCGCCGAGCGCGGCGTCCAACTCTCGATGATCAACCTCGGCGGCGGGTTTCCCACCCGCTATCTAAAGGACGTGCCCGCGATCAAGACCTACGGGCAGACGATCTTCCGGGCGCTGCGCCGGCATTTCGGCAACCAGATTCCGGAGACGATCATCGAGCCCGGCCGCGGCATGGTCGGCAACGCCGGGATCATCGAGGCCGAAGTGGTGCTGATCTCGAAGAAATCGGAAGCGGACAAGCAGCGTTGGGTCTATCTCGACATCGGCAGGTTCAATGGCCTTGCCGAAACGCAGGATGAGATGATCCGCTATCCGATCCGCACGGACTTTGACCACGACCCGCTCAGCCCCTGCGTCATAGCGGGGCCGAGCTGCGACTCGGTCGACGTCTTGTACGAGAAGGAGCCATACCTGCTGCCGGTTTCGCTTGAGATCGGCGCCAAGGTCATGATCGAGGGAACGGGCGCCTACACAACCACGTATTCCTCGGTTGGCTTCAACGGCTTCCCGCCGCTGAAATCCTATGTGATCTAGCGTTGTTTCGAGCCGGCGGATCCCTCGGCTCGATCGACCGCAATCAGCGAGCGGGCGATGTTGCCCGCGCGGCGACACAGTGTTTGTGGGCGAGCTCAGCCTTGCGGCGGCATTCCGCCCGATCAAATCCGTTTGAGCTTCGGTTATTAGAGGGACCGAGGCTCTTCGGTCGACTATGAGTTCCACTCGCTAGCCGCTCGATTCGCTCCCAATTGAGAAGCCTTGAGCGTCGTTCGTCACGACAACGAGGCTTCTTTGACCACGGACGCTGACCGCTCGTCTTTCTTCATCGCGCTTGTCGTCGTCGACATCTTCGTTGGCCTCGCGGACGCGATCACCGGCCCCTTCATCGTTCTCTTTCTCGTCGATGAGGCGCGCTTCAGCCCCCTTTCGTTGAGCGCCATCCTGACCGCAAGGGCGCTCAGCGGCATCGTGTTCAGCACGGCGTTTGGCGCCTGGATCGACAGGCGAACGAGCGTGGCGCCGCTTCTGCTCGCGCTCGGCGGATCGGCCGTCGGCTATGCTCTGCTCGGATTGACAACCGATTTCGTCGCCCTGCTCGTCATCGCCGCGATTCCGGTCGCGGTTGGCGCGGCCGCCTTCTCCCAATCGATCGCTCTCGCCAAGCGAAATTTCAGTCAGGCCAACCCTCATACGGTCAATCGCGCCATCGGGGTCCTGCGCGCGAGCTGGTCGCTGGCCTGGGCCATCGGGCCCGCCATCGGCGCCATATTGATCGGCGCGGCGGGCTATCGGGGCGCCTTCTTCGCCAGCGCCGCCTCAGGCGCGATCGCCCTTGCCACGCTCGCTGCTGTCCGCTCAAGGGTGGTTCTCGCTGATGCAGGCCACGCCCGTCCGCCGAAACCCGCGAATGGCGGTCCAGCGATCGCGCTCGCTTTCGCGGCGCTCGCCTTGTTTCACACCGCCATGTTCTTGGGGTCGATCCCACTTCCCATCGTGCTTACGATGTCGCTGGGCGGCGTGGAAAGGGACGTCGGAATCACGATGAGCTTGTGCGCCGCTCTGGAAATCGTCGTCATGGGAGCGCTGATCTGGAGGCCGCTCCAGCGCGGAGAGCGCGTCGCGATCGTCGCTGGCTTTGCCGCTTTCATCATCTATTTTGGCGCGTTGACGCTCGTGCATTCGGTCGCGGGTGTCTTCTGGGCGCAGATCCCGCGGGCGATCGGCATCGCGTTCGTCAGCTATCTCGGGATCAGTTTCCTCCACTCGCTCATGCCGCACCGCGCCGGCGCGGCCGCGGCGCTATTTTCGAACTCCGGCCAAGTCGGTTCAGTGCTCGCCGCTCTCAGCGTCGGCGGTTTGGCGAACGCGTTCGGCTACGCCTCTATCTTCGGCGTCTGCGCGGTTCTCAGCGCCGCTGGTCTCGCTTGTGTTTGCTTGACGCCGGCCGAGCCTGACTAGCCGCTGCCGACTTCCGGGGCTGGCAGGTCTATCGCCTCGCCGCGTGAAGTGCAGGGCCTCGTCATCCAACTGTCATCAGGCCATCCAAGTCTTGGCGGACATCCATCTTCGCAGCGCCGGACTTCACGGTCGCTGTGCGGGAGAACGACGCATATGAAACACAGGCTTCGCTGTGCGACCGCATTGACCATCGTCGCAAACCTCACTCAACCCGCGCTGACCGCGTCGCTTCCTTTAGTCACGACCCAACCCGATCCGCCGGCCGATGTCGCGCCCTATTTCGTCGGCGATACGGAGCCTCGTTGGACGGGGTCTGAGTGGTCCGCCGATGACATCGCGGCGCTGAGACAGAAGGTCAAATACGTCTTCGTCATCTTCAACGAGAACCGCTCGTTCGACCACGAATACGGCACGCTTCCAGGCGTCAACGGCCTCTATTCCGACGGGAAGAATCCGCGCTTGCCCGCCGACACGCCGGGATTCACGGAAAGCTACCTTGACACGAACACCGGCGAGACGGTCTCTGTTCAACCATTCCGCGTCGGCCCCGAGCAGAACTCGACGATCAAGGACTCCACCGACCATTCCCATCCTGGCCTCGCCGCCAAGCTCGACGTGCAGAACGGCGTCGCCAAGATGGACAAGTTCGCCGAAGTCGAGTGGCGCCGCTACGCCCGCTCTGGAGGCGCCGCGCGCGAAGCGATGGGTAAGCAGTTCGCGCGCCTCGTCATGGCGCATATCGACTGCGACACAATCCCGTTCTTCTGGCGCTATGCGAGCCGCTTCACCATCTTCGACAACAATTTCGCCACCGAACACACGCCCTCCACGCCGAACGCGGTCGCAATGATCGCCGGCCAATCGGGCGAGACCCAATGGGTGAAGCACCCGAGCGAGACACAGGACGCTACCCAGGACGGCTTCACCGGACCGATCGGCGGCACGATCAACGGCGAGACCTATTCAGGAACGGCGACCACGCAAGGGCCGCCTTTGCTCGAAGACCCACAGCCCTGGTGGGGTTCTGAGTTCGATAAGACGGTCATCGATCGCGAGCCCGCCGGATCCCCGAAGGAATGGTATAAGTCGAACAACATAGCCTCCAACCTCACCTTCGCCACGCTGCCGCTCACGTTCATGGGCGGGTGGATCAATTGGTTCACCGACCAGGATCGCAATCCCGCCTTCGATCTCCCCGACGTGACGAAGGACATTCCTTACATCAGCGCACTGGGCGGCGCGCCCGTGCAATGGCGCTGGTATCAGAACGGCTACGACCACGAGCCAACCGACGCCGGAAGCGAAGCCTCGCACCGGAACTACATCAGCCACCATAACGGGGCGCAATATTTCGGCTACATCGCCAACAATCCCGCCGAGCAGATCAATCTCCGCGGCGAAGGGGACTTCTTCTCCGACATGACAAAGAATGTGCTGCCACGCGCTGGCGGCGTTTTCTATATCCGCGGCGGCTACTACAACCTGAAATATCCAAAGAATTCCGCCGTCATCCAGAATCCGAACTACCCCAACAAAACCGGCCTTACGCTTACCGAGCTCGCGGCGATAAAGACGGCAAAGTCCGGCGACGACGATCATCCAAGCTATTCCGACAGCCAGCTTCGGAATCCATGGCCGCGCGCGTCATCAATGCGATCGCCGCCAACAAGGATGTCTGGGAGCACAGCGCCATCGTCATCACCTATGACGAATCCGACGGCCTTTACGATCATGTCCCGCCGCGAATCCTGAGCTACGGACCGACGGGCTGCCGATTGCACGCGGCATCCGCATTCCGCTCCTGCTCATCTCGCCTTACGCGCGCGTCCACGCGGTCTCGCATGCCGAGGGCGACCATAACGCGGTGATCGAAACGATCAATGCACTTTTCGGTCTGCCGGCTTTGTCCAGCCTGCCGGATGAAAAGGACGCGCTTGCGGCGGGCGATTCGCCCAAGTTCAACGCCTTCGGGCCGCCCGGCTTTGAGCAGAAATATCTGGGGCCGCGCGACGAGGACTCGCCCATGACCGCGAGCCTCTTGTCCGGCTTCGACAAAGCGCGGATTACCGGCGCGCTGCCGCCGTTGCCAGGCTCCTATGCGATGATCCCCGAGGCCGAGATTGATTCCTTTCCGCATTATGGCGGCAAGGGGTGCGCGGCGATTGGGATCACGCCTGAGGACGTGCGGCAGGGCGTCCAAAACGTGATCCCGGAGGGGTTCAATTCCTTGCCCGCGACGCTGCCGGCGTACAATTGAACTTTACGTTTTCGGATGAGCGGGTGCGGACAAAATGCTCGTCCGGAGGAGCCCGCAAAGCGGGCGTCTCGAAGGACGGCTCAAGCGGTGACTTCGCAATCGCAATCGCCCTCGCCTTTTGCCCCTCGCCCACGCCGGTCCGATCATCGATCGCATCAAATCCTCAGGCGTCATTCGCTGCGGCGGCGTCCCGCGTCCGGGGCTCGTCGGCCAGTCACCCGGCGGTGCGGCCTCCGGCCTCTATCTCGACCTTTGCCGCGCGATCGGCGCGGCGCTGCTTGGGCCCGAAGGCAGGATCGAGTTCCACCCTTATGGTTCCGACAAGGCCTTCGCGCGCGTCACTGACGGCGCCGACGATCTCTTCTTCCTCGACGGATCGGACATCGCCGATCACCGGCTCGCGGGCGCCGCAACGCTCGGGCCTGCGGTCTATTTCGTCTCGACCGCGGCAATGGTCCACGGGTCCGACGCGTCGATCCAGCGATTGAGCGATCTCGCGGGCAAGTCCATCTGCTTCTACCAGGGCGACAACGCGCACCTCGAATCTGGAGGCGACGATGGCGGCGCGGCGTCTCGATTTTGTTCGCATGGGCTACATGGAATACGGCGAGCTCCACGACGCCTACAATTCCGGAATCTGCGATGCCCAAGTCGGCGAGAGCGGGGATCTGGCTGCCGCCAGGCTCGAGGAACCATCGGCGCCCGCGAGCCGCATCCTGACCGAGCCGCTGGCGACTTTCCCGGTGTTCGCCGCGACTCCGGCAAGCGACCCGCAATGGTCGGCGATTGTCGCCTGGTCGACCTATGCCCTGCAACGCGCCGAGCTCCCGGCGACGCCGTGGACGGCGGGCCTCAAGGCCTTGGCCGTCGAGGGTCGGGATCTGGGCCTTGCTGACGACTGGGGCAAGCGCGTGGTCGGCGCTGCCGGCTCCTACGCCGACATCTATGCGCGCAATCTCGGCGACGGGTCGCCTCTCAAGCTTCCGCGCGGCCCGAACGCGCCGGCCGAACTCGGCGGCCTGTTCGTCACGCCCTTTCGCGAATAGACCGCGCCATTCGAGCCCGTTTTGTGCGGTTCCAGTGGCTTGCGGCGCCATTTCCGAGTCACTTCGTGGTTATTATTTACTCCCTGGAAGACGCTTGGCGTATGATCTGTCCAGTATAAAACGGCGGCGAGCGGCGGATGCGCGAAGCGCGCCGACGTGGGACCCGGGGACCACGATGCCGAAACTGAGCGCCGGAATTGTGTTGTTTCGTCGCCGTCCCGCGGGCCTTGAAGTGATGCTGGTCCATCCGGGCGGCCCATTCTGGGCGAAGAAAGATGAAGGCGCGTGGTCGATTCCCAAGGGCCTTGCCGATGAAGGCGAAGACCTCCTCGCCGCCGCCAAGCGCGAATTTCTCGAAGAGACGGGCATGGCGGTCGATGGCGCGTTTCTCGACCTTGGCGCGCACAAGCAGCCAAGCGGCAAGACGATCGCCGCCTGGGCGTGCGAGGGCGACTTTGATCCAGCAACGCTGAAGAGCAACACATTCTCGCTCGAATGGCCTCCGCGTTCGGGGCGGATGAGCGGAATTCCCGGAGGTCGACCGGGCGGCGTGGCATTCGATCGACGAGGCGCTCGTGAAGATAAGCAAGGGGCAGAGGCCGATCATCGCGGCGCTGGAAGCCTCGGTGGCTCGATCCGGCGGCCAATAAAGCTCGGGACAAAGCGACCAATCTGCGGCTTGCCATTCGCATCCGCTCGTGAAACACGCGCTGCCTGAGACCTTTTTCGTTGAGCGGATCCGTACATGGCGTTCTGGTTGGACATTGCCGCCTTTCTCCTCAAGGCGGTGATCATCGTTGCGGCGTTTGGCGGCCTCGCCGTCTTGATCGCGCGCCTCGCGCGCTCGAACGAACCCAAGGACACGGAGATCAAGGTCCGCTCGCTCGACGAGCGCTACGACGACATGCGCGACGCCATGAACGGCGAGTTGCTCGACCGGAAGGAACTCAAGGCGCTCGCCAAAAGCCGGAAGAAAGAGGCCAAGGCGGCCGCAAAGACGCGGCGCGCTCAGGAGCCGGGAAAGCGCATCTTTGTGCTGGCCTTCAAGGGAGACATGCGGGCGAGCGCGGTCAAGCGCCTTGGCGCGGAGATCGACGCCGTCCTCATCGCCGCGCGGCCCGAAACCGACGAAACCGTGATCCGGATCGAAAGCCCGGGCGGCACGGTGACCGGCTATGGCCTCGCGGCGGCCGAGATTCTGCGTCTGCGCGACCGCAAGATCAAAGTGACCGCCTCGGTCGATCAGGTGGCGGCGAGCGGCGGCTACATGATGGCTTGCGCGGCGGACCGCATCGTCGCCGCGCCCTTTGCGATCGTCGGCTCGATCGGCGTTGTCGCGCCGGTCCCGAATCTCCACCGGCTTCTGAAGAAGAACGAGATCGACTTCGAGGAGATCACGGCCGGCGAGTTCAAGCGCACCGTCTCGGTCCTCGGCGAGATCACGCCGGCGGGCCGCGAGCATTTCCGCGAGAAGCTCGACACGACCCACGACGCGTTCAAGGCCCATGTCGCCCAGTGCCGCCCGAACGTGGACATCAGCCGCGTCGCCAACGGCGATTATTGGCTGGCGCGGGAAGGGCTGGCGCTCGGCCTCGTCGACGAGATCATGACCGGCGACGACCTCTTGTTCAAAGCCCGCGACCGCGCGCGCCTCTATGAAGTCTCGACTGAAGCGCGCAAGACCCTGCTGCAGCAACTCTTGAGCGGCTTCGGGGGCGCGGCGCAGAAGGCGGCGGATGTGGTCATTGCGAGGCTTGCCGCCCGCTGATCGGCGCCGTCACTTGAGCTCGTAGCAATTGATGATCGTGCGCGGATTGCGCGTCACGTCGTAGAGCACGCCGCACTGGACCAGCGCATTCACGCCCGGGTGGCGAAACAGCATGAGCGAGGTGCGGTTGTCGTAGCCGCTCGCGTAGCCCGCGATCTCCCACCCTTGCGCGAGCAATTGCTCGATGGTCAGCGGCGGCGCCTCGGCGGCTGCCACGCCGGACGCCGTCAGCATCATCGCAAGGCAAAGGCCTGAACGCATGCGAGGCTCTCCCAGGGGCGCGATGCGTCGAGAACGCGCTTCGTCATTGCGACCCCGGATTAAGTCCGAGGGGAAGCAATCCAGGGGATGAAGGGCCAAGAGCGGCGGCTCTGGATCGCCACGCCGGCCCATAGCCCATCGAGAGACGGGCGTCGCTCACGACGCCTATCGGCCTCCTCGCGATGACGTTCCATCGAACGCAGCGCGCTCCAACATATCGCGCTCGTCTCTTTAATCGCGTCCCGCGCTTCCCGCAATTCAACCCTGCGCGAGCTCAAAAACGGCAAGCCGCGCAAAATAGCCGCGCTTCCATTCGTTCTTTATGGTGGCGCGCCAGCGTGGCGCTGAGCCACGATCAGCGCCGGGCAGCCCTCGCGGCGGGAGCATTGTATGACGGACGTGAAAGAGAGCCAGGCGCCGGAAGATCGCGACAAGGTCGGACCCCAACGCGAGCACAAGAAGGGAAGCGCGACGGCTGCCGCGGCCATCGTGACGCTCATCCTGGCCGCGATCGTGGGCTTGTCGATCTGGTATCTCGCGCGGCCCCAGCCGCTCATCGTCCAGGGCGAAGCGGATGCGACCCGCATCGACATCGCTGCGCGGGTCGACGGGCGCGTCGGCAAGCGCCCAGTCGAGCGCGGCCAAAACGTCAAAGCCGGGCAATTGCTGTTCGAGATCGACAACCCCGAATTGGTCACGAAACTGCGTCAGGCTGAAGCCGGCGTCGATGTCGCAAAGGCCCAGCTCGCCAATATTCTGGTGGGCACACGCGCGGAAATCGTAGCTCAAAAGAAAGCTGCGGTGGAGAGCGCCGATGCGAACTTCGCGCTCGCCGACAAGACCTACGCCCGCATCAAGGACCTCGCCGGATCCGGCAACGCGCCTCTGCAACGTCTCGACGAAGTCACGAACTCACGTGAAGTCGCGAAGCGGGATCAGGATCGCGCCAGACTTGCTTATGACGAGGCTGTGAACGGGGCGACCAAGGAAGAGCGTGAGATCGCTCAGACCAACGTGCTCAAGGCGCAGGCGAGCGTCGACACAATCAAGGCCGACGTCGACGAACTCACGGTCAAGGCGCCGATCGCCTCGCAGGTCTATCAGATCGGGGCGGAGGTTGGGGAATATGTCTCTCCCGGCGTGCCGCTGCTCTCGCTGATCGACCTCAGCGACATCTGGCTGCGGTTCAATCTGCGCGAGGATCTGATCAAGGGGCTCAAGGTCGGCGACCGGTTCAAGATGCGCGCGCCTGCGCTCGGCGATCAGGAGATCGAGGCGGAGATCAAGCTCATCGAGACCCGGGGCGAATATGCGGGGTGGCGGGCGACGCGCGCCACCGGCGATTTCGACTTGAGAACCTTCGAGGTGCGCGCCTATCCCGTCTCGCCCCTTCCCGCGCTTCGGCCCGGAATGAGCGTCTACGCCGAATGGCCGACGGCTGAGCACAAATGAAGCCGGCCGCAAAACCGGGACTGCTTCTGGTCGCGACGCGCGAGTTGCGCTGGATGCAGCGCGACGGCGTCGCGCTTATCCTGGCCGTCCTCGTTCCGGTCCTCGCCTTTGCCATTCTCACGCTGACCTTCAGCAACGCGGTCATCCGCAATCTTCGCGTCGCCATCGTCGACGCCGATCGCTCCGCCACTTCGCTCATCTACGTGCAATCGATCGCCTCCGCGCCGGGAGTCACCGTCGCCGAGCGATCGAGCGACATGAGAAGCGCCATGCAGGCGGTCCGGGCGGGCGACGCGATCGCCGCCGTCTACATCCCGGAGAATTTTGAGCGCGATCTCCTCGCCAGGAAGCGGCCGCAGGTGGTGTCGCTGTACAATCGGCAATATTTCACGCCGGGCAACAACGCGGCTTCGTCGATCTCGAGCGCCATTTCGGCGGCGACCGCGGCGCTGCCGCACGAGGCGGAGAGCGGCTACAAGCCGGGCGTCCTTGTCGCCGAACAATATGTCCTCTCGAATCCGGCGCTCGAACTTCGCCCAGTTCCTGTTGCGGGCGGTTCTGCCCACTGTGCTGCACGTCGTGACGGCGATCGCCGGCGGCTATGCGGTCGGCTCGGAGTTCTCCCAGCGCAGCAAGCGCGCCTGGATGCGCGCGGCCGGCGGCCGGCCGCTGGTCGCGCTCGTCGGCAAATTCCTGCCTTTGTTCGCCATCTTCATCATCATGATGCTGGTGGACGCCGCCATCATCCACGTCCTCTACGGGGTCTCCTTTCCGAGGCGACCCGTTGCTAGTCGCTGCGTCAGCCTGCCTCCTGCTCATCGCCTATCTCTCGTTCGGCGCCTTGCTGGTTCTGCTGACTCAGGCGCTCCCGACTGGCCTCAGCCTTATCGCCCTATTCTGCAACCCGGCGTTCGGCTTCGCCGGCGTGGGCTTCCCGGTCGTGGCGATGGGAGCTTTCCCGCAAGTCTGGGGCTCGATCCTGCCGCTTCGCTGGTATCTGCAGATCCTGTTCGACCAGGCGGCGCGCGGCCTGCCGGCGTCGGATTCGGTCAGGCCTTTCATGATTCTGGCCGGCCTTGCCTGCCTGTATTTCGCGCTCGCCTGGGCGAGGCTTCGCGCCATCGCTTACACCCCATCCAAACGCGAGGAGACGCCCGTCATTCGCCTCGCAATACGGGCGAGGAATCGCCATCGCGATGAGCAACGAAGTCCAGCGCGTTCTTGGCGACCGCGGGGTCCTGGGCCTGATCGTGCTTGCGCCGCTCGCCTATGGGGCGCTCTACCCGCAACCCTATCTCGGGCAGGTTCTTCGCGGCATCCCGATCGCCGTCGTCGATCAGGATCAAACGGAGCTCAGCCGCAACCTCGTGCAGACCCTGAACGCGGACGAGGCGATCGCAGTGAAGGTGCGGAGCGACACCATCGCCGACGCCCAAGCCGCGCTCGACCGCCACGAGGTTTTCGCCATCCTCGCGATTCCCAAAGATACGGAGCGTCAGGTTCTGCGGGGCGAGAAGGCGCGGATCGCAGCCTATGTCGACGCAGCCTATTTCCTTCTCTACAGCCGCACGCTGCAGGGGATATCGGAGGCCGCGGCGACGGTCTCCGCCGACATTGCGACGCGCGGCGCGCGAGCCGAGGGAAGCCTCGTCTATGCGGCGATGGCCCGCAGCAGTTCACCGATCGAGTTCCTCTCCCAGCCTCTGTTCAACCCGACAGGCGGCTATGCGAGCTATGTCGTGCCCGCCGCCTTTCTTCTCATCCTCCAACAGACGCTGCTGCTCGGCGTCGCGTCGCTCGGCGGGGCGGCTTACGCGCTCGGCGGGTCCGGCAAACCGTTGGCTTCGATCCGGGGCGCGCGCCGTCTTCGGCCAAGGGCTTGCGCATCTCTGCTTCGCGCTGCCAGGGCTTGCGCTCTATTTGATCGTGCTGCCGCGCGTTTACGGCTTTTCGACGCTGGGACGGCTCGAGGATCTGATCCTCATGGCGGTTCCCTTCGTGCTCTCCGTCAGCTTCCTGGCCCAGTTCGCGAGCGCCTGGTTTCACCGTCGCGAGACTGCAATTCTCCTCTTCATCGCCGTCAGCCTCCCGCTCTTCTTCCAGGTCGGCGTCTCCTGGCCGGTCGAAGCCCTTCCCGATTTCATCCGGGCGGCAAGCCGCATCATCCCCAGCACCTCGGCCATCGATGGATTGGTTCGCATCAATCAGATGGGCGCGAGCATCCTTGAGGTGAAACGCGACTGGACGTTCCTTTGGATTCTGACCATCGTTTACGGAGTGCTCGCTGTGCTAGCGACCCGTTTCGCTTCCCGCAACGAGGTCCGCCCATGAACGTCAGAGGCCGAACCGTCGCGATCCTGGCGACGGTGCTTCTCATCGGAGCGGCGGGGGTCGCCGCATTTCGGTTCGAGACGCAGCGCAAACCCACGCCTCCGCTCATAGGCGTCGTGCACGAGACGGAGATCCGCATCGCGCCCGAAATTTCGGCCCGGCTCGCTTCCATCGCGGTGAAAGCGGACGGAGCCGCGCAGAAGGGCGAGACGCTCGCAACGCTGTCGAGCCCGGAGGTCGCAGCGTCGCTCGAGGAAGCAAAGGCGAACGCGAAATCGGCGCGCGCCAACCTCGCCAATGTCGTGGCGGGCGTGCGCCAGGAAGAGCGCGACACCGCGACCCAGAATGTGGCGATCGCCAACTCCAACGTCACGCTGGCCAAGCAGCAGTTCGCGCGCGTCTCGGTGCTGGCGGCGAAGAACTATGCGAGCCGGCAGCAGTACGACGAGGACGCAGCGGCATTGAGCAAGGCAGAGGCCAGTCTCGTTCTCGCCAATGCGGCTTTGGACCAGACGAAAGCTGGACCGACGAAGGAAGAGCTCGCCGTCGCACAGAGTGAGGTCGCCCTCGCGCAGGCGACAGTCGCCGACCTCGAGGCTCAACTCGCGAAGACGACGCTAACCTCGCCGGTCGACGGGGTCGCACGGCTTCTCGTCGCCGAGCCCGGCGAAGCGATCTCCCCGGGCCAGCCTGTTCTGACCCTTGGCGTCGCCGGCGACCGCTGGTTCACCTTCACGATTCGCGAGGACCGCCTTCACGGCATGACGATGGGTTCGAAGATCGCCCTGCGGACAGCCGCCGGAGATCATTTCGAAGCCAAAGTCACCGAACTCAGACCGCTCGGAGAATTCGCGGTCTGGCGCGCGGCGCGCGCGGTCGGAGACCACGACATCAACAATTTTCTCCTCCGCGCTGACCCGACTGGCCCGACGCCGAAGCTCGAGCCAGGCATGACCGTGTGGATCGACGAGGGACAGGCGAGTTAGAGGCCGGAGCCGGGTGCCCGCGCTCTGCGCCGCTGAGTGTGCGCGCATGTCGCTCCACGCGGACATGCCGCGCCTAGGCGAGACGGCTCGCGTTCACAATATGGTGATCGCCGCGCTTGGCGGCCCTCGGCCGTAACAACCGCCGTCTTTCCGACGAATTGCGCCACACGGTTCGCACGCCGGCTCGCCTCGGAAAGGAATCGCCCTGCATGTTGTCCAGACGCTCGCTTCTCGCCGCCGTCGCCGCAATCAGCTTCGTCGCGCCGGCGCTCGCCGCCACTCCCGTCGACTATTCGCCCGCCGCTTTCGACGCGGCGCTCAAGTCGGGCAAGCCGGTCCTTGTCTGGATTCATGCAAGCTGGTGCCCGACGTGCAAGGCGCAGGCGCCGACCCTCGCAAAGATCGAGGCGGAGCCGCAATACAAGGATCTGACGGTCGTTCGCGTCGATTTCGATTCCCAGAAGGACGCGGTGAAGCGGTTCGGCGCGCGAATGCAGAGCACGCTCATCACCTTCAAGGACGGCAAGGAGATCGGACGCTCGGTTGGCGAAACCGCCCCCGCCGCGCTGACCGCCCTCGTCGCCAAGGCCCTCTGACGCGCCCGCAATGTCGACCGGAACGCTAGGGCTTGCGCTGCTGGCGGGCCTGCTCTCGGTCCTTTCGCCCTGCGTGCTGCCGCTCATCCCCATCGTCCTCGGAGCGGCGGCGGGCGAGGCGCGAGGCGGCCCGTTCGCGCTCGCCGCGGGTCTCGCGGTTTCCTTCACTGCGATCGGCCTGTTCGTCGCGACCCTCGGCTTCGCCATCGGCCTCGACGGCGAAGCGTTCAGGACGGCCGCGGCGATCCTCATGATCGGCATTGGCGCTATTCTCGTAGCGCCCGGCCTGCAAACCCGGCTCGCCGTCGCCGGCGGCCCGGTGACCGCATGGGCCGACGAGCGCATCAACGCGCTCCCGTCGCGCGGGCTTCTCGGGCAGTTCGGCGTTGGCCTCCTGCTCGGCGCCGCGTGGAGCCCATGCGTCGGGCCGACGCTTGGCGCGGCCTCCGTGCTGGCGGCGCAAGGCTCATCGCTCGCCCGCGTCGCGCTGACCATGTTCGTCTTCGGGATCGGCGCCGCGGCGCCCCTGATCGCCCTCGGCCTCGCCTCGCGGCAGGCCACGGCGCGCTGGCGCGGGCGGCTCCTCTCTGGCGGCAAACGCGCCAAGACGGCGCTTGGGCTCCTGATGATTGCGCTCGGGCTGATGATCGTCACGGGTCTCGACCGGACGCTCGAAACGGCGCTGGTCGACAGCGCGCCGCAATGGCTGACCGACCTCACGACGCGGTTCTGACCAAGGCGCCTTCCCGTCTCGACGGTATCGCTACAGTCGACTGGCCGGCGTCTTGAGCCTCCCGGCGCGCTTGTCTCACGACGGGTCGCCTGCTAGGCAGGCACCCAATTCCCGAATTCGTGAGGACGTCTTCAATGGCCGCGCGCCAGTTCATCTATCACATGCGAGGTCTCTCCAAGACCTATCCGGCCGGCAAGAAGGTCCTCGACAACGTCAACCTCTCCTTTTACCCGGACGCGAAAATTGGCGTGCTTGGCGTCAACGGCTCGGGCAAGTCGACGCTCATGCGCATCATGGCTGGCCTCGACACCGAATTCGTCGGCGAAGGCTTCGTCGCCGAGGGCGCCAAGGTCGGCTATCTGCCGCAGGAGCCCGATCTCGACCCCGCGCTCGACGTGAAGGGCAACGCCATGCTCGGCGTGAAGGAAAAGCAGGCGATCCTCGATCAGTACAACGAGCTCGCCATGAATTATTCCGACGAGACCGCCGATGAAATGACGCGTCTCCAGGATGAGATCGAGGCCAAGGGCTTGTGGGATCTCGAGAGCCAGGTCGAGCAGGCGATGGACGCGCTTGGCTGCCCGCCGGACGATTCCGACGTGACCACGCTCTCCGGCGGCGAGCGCCGCCGCGTCGCGCTCTGCCGTCTCTTGCTCGAGAAGCCAGACCTGTTGCTGCTCGACGAGCCGACCAACCATCTCGATGCCGAAACCGTCAACTGGCTCGAAGGCCATCTGCGCGCCTATCCCGGCGCGATCCTCATCGTCACCCACGACCGCTATTTCCTCGACAACGTGACCAGCTGGATTCTCGAGCTCGATCGCGGCCGCGGTATTCCTTACGAAGGCAACTACTCCGCTTGGCTCGTACAGAAGCAGAAGCGGCTCGAACAGGAAGGCCGCGAGGACGCGGCGCGGCAGCGCGCGCTTGCCGAGGAAAGCGAATGGATCGCCTCATCGCCGCGAGCGCGTCAGACCAAGTCCAAGGCGCGCATCGCCGCCTATGACGAACTCGTCAGGAAAAGCAACGAAAAGGCGCCGACCGGAGCGCAGATCGTCATTCCCGTCTCCGAGCGGCTGGGCCAGAACGTCGTCGACCTTGTCGACCTCAGCAAAGGCTACGGCGACCGGATGCTAATCGACAAGCTTACGTTCAAGCTGCCGCCCGGCGGGATTGTCGGCGTCATCGGCGCCAACGGCGCCGGCAAGACGACGCTGTTCCGCATGATCACCGGCCAGGAGAAGCCGGATTCCGGCGCGATCAAGATCGGCGAGAGCGTTCAGCTTGGTTATGTCGATCAGTCACGCGATGCGCTCGACGGCAAGAAGAACGTGTGGGAGGAAATCTCCGGCGGCTACGACATCATCACGCTCGGCAAGCGCGAGATGAACAGCCGTGCCTATGTCGGCGCTTTCAACTTCAAGGGCGCGGACCAGCAGAAGAAGGTTGGCCAGCTCTCGGGGGGCGAGCGCAACCGCGTGCATCTCGCCAAAATGCTGAAGAGCGGGGCGAACCTGCTCCTGCTCGACGAGCCGACCAACGACCTCGACGTCGACACGTTGCGCGCGCTCGAAGAAGCGCTGCTCGATTTTGCGGGCTGCGCCGTCATCATCAGCCACGACCGCTTCTTCCTCGATCGCATCGCCACGCACATGCTGGCCTTCGAAGGCGACAGCCATGTCGAGTGGTTCGAGGGCAATTTCGCGGACTACGAGGAAGACAAGAAGCGCCGCCTCGGCATCGATAGCGTCATCCCGCACCGGCTGAAGTATAAGAGGTTCAGCCGCTGAGGGCGACGCCCGACGCCTATCCCACCTTCTCGCTGAACCACATTTTGATCAACCATTGGTAGGGCACGTCGCGTTTGTGCGCGGCGATCTTGATTGCCTCCAAAAGGCTCACCGGGGGCCTTAGCGAGATTGCAGCGGCGCTCGGCTGAAGTTTCGGCAGCCGAACGGGCTTCGCCCGGCTCTAGTCGAGATCGGCGGCCGGGTCCTCGCGCCCCCAATACGCTCGCGCTTCGGCCTCGCTGGCGGAGGCGACAGGAATTTACCCGTCCTTTTTCATAAGCCGACCTCTCGCGCGCTCCTTGTACCGCCTCCCGTTTCGATCACAGGGCCGCCCCTCGACGCCGAACCGCGAGCGCCCTAAGCTCGGGATTTAGAAACGTTCTAAATCAAGAGTCAGGACCCCGCATGGCGAGCCTCAGACCGGCAGCCTGACAATGGGGCGGCCGGTCGGAGGAGGAGCCATGTGTCATCTTTTTGCAAGCCAATGCCCGGACAGCTACGCCTTCGAAACGCGCTCCATCCGGCTGAACGGCCAGAGCACCAGCCTTCGTCTGGAAAAAGTGTTCTGGGACATCCTTGAGGATATCGCCGCGGCTGAGAGAATGACCGTGCCGCGTTTCATCTCGACGCTGCACCAGGAGATCCTGCTCCTGCGCGGGGAAGTGCCGAATTTCACCTCGCACCTACGTTGCATTTGTGTCAGTGCTCGAGCTTCAGCGGAGGCTGGCGCAAGAACGCGCGCGGAGGCGGCCTGAAACTGGCCTGCGTAGTAAGCCGATAACACCCGCCCGCCTCCGGCTGCGCTAGCGTCTCGGCTTGTCGCTGCCCTCATGCGGCGACTTAGGCCGGGTGAAACATGGCGAAAGCGATCCACACGATGATTCGCGTGCTGGACGAGGCGCGGTCGCTCACGTTCTATAAAAAAGCGTTCGGACTCGATATCGCCGATCGCCTCGACTTCTCCGACTTCACGCTTGTCTATCTGTCGAATTCCGAGACGCCGTACGAAGTCGAGCTCACGATCAACAAGGATCGCACCGAGCCTTACAATCTTGGCGACGGATACGGTCACGTCGCCTTCGTGGTCGAGGATCTCGACGCAGAGCACCGTCGTTTCGAGGCCGAGGGCCTCAAGCCGCGCAAGATCGTCGAATTCAACAAGGAGGGAAAGCCGATCGCGCGCTTTTTCTTCGTCGAAGATCCGGATGGCTACAAGATCGAAGTGCTGCAGAAGCGCGGCCGCTACAGGTAGCCGCCAAGCCCAACAAATCTTGCAAGAAAACAGGAGGAGACACTCATGACGGCCACCGAAGCCACCCTCGCAAGGGGCCTCTCCAGACGCGGATTCCTGCAACGGTCCGCGAGCGGTTTCGCGGCCGCGATCGCGATCACTTCGACAGGCGCGCTGCTCAACGTTTCCGAAGCGTGGGCCCTCGACGTCAAGGGCCTGAAGCCCGAAACGATGAAGACCCTGATCCTCATCGCCCGCGACATCTACCCGCACGACAAGGTCGCCGACCGTTTCTACGCGATCGCGATGAAGGGCTACGACGACAAGGCCGCCGGCAACCCCGCGATGAAAGCTGAGATCGAGGGCTTCGTCGCTGCGCTCGACGGGGCTGCGGGCGAGGGAGGCTATGTCGGCAGCCCCTGGGAGGCCGACCGGGTCGCGGCTCCTCAAGAACCAGAGCGCCGATCCGATGTTCGAGACGATACGCTCCGGCCTCGTCGTGTCGCTCTACAACCAGAAAGAGATCTGGCCGATCTTCGGATACGAGGGCAAGTCCTTCTCCAAGGGCGGATACATCGACCGCGGCTTCGACGACATCACCTGGCTCTGACGGCGCCAGCAAAACCCCAATCACGCGAGGAAACGGACATGGCAGCGAAATTCGATCAGAACGACGACAGCGTCGTCGTCATCGTTGGGTCGGGCGCGGGCGGCGGCACGCTTGGCAACGAGCTGGCGCAGAAGGGCGTCAAAGTCGTCGTGCTGGAAGCCGGCAAACGCGTGGAGTTCTCGGATTTCATCAACGACGAATGGCCAAGCTTCACCCAGCTCGCATGGACGGATATGCGCACGACCTCCGGCAGCTGGCGGGTTCACAAGAACTTCCCCAACCTGCCGGCCTGGATCGTCAAGTCTGTCGGCGGAACGACCACCCACTGGGCAGGCGCCTCCCTCCGCTTGCAGGAGCACGAATTCAAGGAGGCGTCGACCTACGGCCATATTCCCGGCGCCAATCTTCTCGACTGGCCGATCACCCTCGCCGATCTCGAGCCCTATTACGCCAAGGCCGAGGACAAGATGCGGGTCACCCGCACGGGCGACCGGCCTGGCCTGCCGGGCAGCAACAATTTCAAGGTCTTCAAGGCCGGCGCCGACAAGCTCGGCTACAAGGAGTGTCACACCGGCCGGATGGCGATCAATTCCACTCCTGGCGACGGCAGGGTTTCCTGCCGGCAGACCGGTTTCTGCTTCCAGGGCTGCAAGTGGGGGGCGAAATGGTCGACGCTCTACACCGAGATCCCCAAGGGCGAGGCGACCGGGAACATGGAGGTTCGCCCGGAATGCCACGTCGCGCAGATCGAGCACGACGCTTCGGGCAAGGTCACCGGCGTCACTTATTTCGACGCGGACGGTAAGCTTCAGCGACAGAAGGCGCGCATCGTCGCGGTCGCAGGCAATTCACTCGAAAGTCCGCGGCTTCTGCTCAACTCCGCCTCGTCGCAATTTCCGGACGGGCTCGCCAATTCCTCGGGCCAGGTCGGGCGCAACTATATGCGGCACACGACAGGGTCAGTTTACGCCATTTTTGAACAGCCTGTGCACATGTATCGGGGCACGACGATGGCTGGCATCATGCGGGATGAAGCGCGAAACGATCCGAGCCGCGGCTTCGTCGGCGGCTACGAACTGGAGACGCTCTCGCTCGGCCTGCCCTTCATGGCTGCTTTCCTCGACCCGGGCGCCTGGGGCCGCGAATTCACCACCGCGCTCGACGGATACTCCAATATGGCGGGCATGTGGATCGTCGGCGAAGACATGCCGCAGGAAACAAACCGCATCACGCTGAGCGACCAGAAGGACAAATGGGGCCTGCCGGTCGTGGATGTGCATTTCGACGACCACCCGAACGACGTCGCAATGCGCAACCACGCCTTCAGGCAAGGCAAGGCGATGTACGAGGCGGTCGGCGCGACCCGCACCTTCCCTACGCCGCCCTATCCTTCGACCCACAACCTCGGCACAAACCGGATGAGCGCCAATGCGCGCGACGGCGTGGTGAACAGTCACGGCCAGACGCACAACATCAAGAACCTGTTCATCTCGGACGGCAGCCAATTTACTACAGGTGGCGCCGAGAACCCGACGCTCACGATCGTGACGCTGGCGATCCGTCAGGCCGACTATATCGCCGACCAGATGAAGTCGAACACGATCTGAGGCGGGGCACGCCGCCCCGCCTTACCTCAGCTCCGCCAAGGCCAGCCCTTGCGCCCGGGCGGCCTCGGCGAGTCGCGCGTCAAACGTAGCCAGCGTGGCGCCGGCGTTTTTCGCGCTCGCCAGATGCACCGCGTCCGCCGCCGCGAGCTTGGTCGAGAAGTCACGAACAAGGCGCTCGGCCAACAAGAAATCGCTTGCGGCGTGGCTCAACCGCTCACAATTGGCGCGCATGGCGTCAAAGTCGAGCAGCGCATTTTCGGCCGTTTCCTGGGCGAAGCGGCCCCTGCGCAGGTCACGCAGGACCACCGCGCTCACTTCGAGATTGGCGAGGTCGCTGATGATAAGCGTCCCGTTCGCGTCGGAATACCAGGCGACCGCTCTCTTCGTATGCGCATCCGCCACCAGTAGAGGTATGAGAACCGAGGCGTCCAGATAGATCAGTCCCACTCGCCGTCTCGCATCCGGCGGATAATGTCGACGGCGTTCTCCCCAACCCGTGGACGCGACTTCGCCCGCTCCGCGAGTTGCTCGATGAATTCCCGACTTGGGCGCCGATGCGGGCGCTCGAGGGCAGAGCGCAAATGGGCGACGACCTTTCCGTGCCGGGTTATGGCGACGTCCTCGCCCTCCTCCGCTTGGCGGACTAGCCTGGAGAGCTGGTCTTTTGCCTCCGCGATGGAATACGTGGCCATTCGACGTCTTCTCGTGTATTCTGGCTATCAATGGCCAGAATAGCGTAATCGTCGGGTTCCGGCAAGGCGCAAGCCGCATCTAGGAATATGCCGAAACGCCGATCTTCAACGGACCATGGTCTCGCGATGATGCAATTTCCTTTCGGTCGCCCATAGCTGATGTACGCTCTCCTCCCCCTCGCTTAGCCGCCAAGGACCGCCCCCTTGATCGTCGTCTTTGACATCGGCAACGTTCTGGTGCGCTGGGATCGACGCTACCTCTACCGCAAGGTTTTCGACGACGAGAAGCGTATGGAGCGCTTTCTTTCGACTGCGCTGGGGATGGACTTTGTTTCGCACACGGACGTCACCGAGGACTTCGCTGCCGCCGTCGCCGCGCGAGCCAAAAGCTTTCCTGAATTCGCCAAGGAAATACGCATGTTCCGCGAGCGCTGGATTGAGACGCTTGGGGAACCGATCGAGGAAAACGTCGCGCTGCTGCGCCGGTTGCGCGCGGCTGGCAAGCCGGTTTACGCGCTCAGCAATTTCGCTCACGAGACATTCGCGCTTGCCGAGCGCAAGCATGACTTCTTGAGCGAATTCGACGATCGCGTCATCTCTGGCCATGTCGGGGTCATCAAGCCGGAGCCGCGCATTTACGAGATTCTGTTCGAGCGCGTCGGACGACGGCCGAGCGAACTGTTGTTTGTCGACAACTCGATCGCCAACGTGCATGCTGGCGAAGCGCTGGGGATGTCGGCAATTCACTTCCTCCCCGGCGTCGACCTGGAGAGCGAACTGGTTGCGCGCGGCGCCCTGCGATGAACCGAGGCGAAAGCCCGCGAAGGGCGTCTGGCGCCCTCAGTCTCCACTCAGGCCCTGAGTCTCGGGAGCCACGTCCCGCACGTGGACCACCGCCGTCGCGTCGGCATAGAGGCGCCGCCAGCCAGGTTCCTGGTCAAGAACACTGACGATCCGCTTGTCGGGTGCGAAGATGGTCCAGGCAATGTCGTAGCGCTTGAGCGCGTCTTCGACAGCTTCACGGTCGCCGCTCTGCAGCTTGTCATAGAGGTTCAGCATGCCATCGCCGTAGAGCTCCACGCGGGCGTCGATGAACGGCCGCACATGCTCAAAGATGAGAAAGCCGCCAAAGGCATAGTCGTTGAGCACGGGCTTGCGCCTCAATTCCGGCGGGACGGCGCTCAAGGCCGAGATCGGCGCGCTGGCGCCGTCGGTCCGCTCGATCGGCATCAGGAGCCTGACGACGCCGATCGCCATCACTGCCGCAACGATCGCGGTGAGCGCGATGCGCGCGACCCGCCGCCACTCTCCGCTCGCGCCTCCCATGCCGATCGCCCCGGCGATCGGCCGCGCCAGCAGCATCGGCGCGAGGATCCCGAGCAACACCTGGTGACGCGAATGCTGCAGCGCCATCGCCACAAGCGCGATCAGGAGCGCGGCGCGGATCGGCGGCATGGCGAATGGCCGGGTCAGCGTGAGGCCGAGCAGCGTCAGCAAAGCGAGCTCCATTGTTCCGATATGGCTGAAGTCCTGCGGCCGCCATTCGCTGATGCGCGACAGGTTCTCGACCGACATCAGTCGGAACGGGAGGAGGAACGCGTCGGCCCCATACGGATTGAGAAGCGCAGCGGCGAAAGCGGCGAGAGCGAACGTCGCCCACGCGCGCATGGGCAAGAGACGAGCTCCGAGCGGCGCCTCGGTCACCGCCTCGAGCGCGAACGGCCCGATCAGGATGAGGCCAAAGATGAACCCGCCATGCATGTTCGCCCATGCCGTCATGAGCGCGGCGAGCCCAAGCGGCGGCGCGCGGCCGCGATCGCGCGCGGCGATAAGCCCGGCGCCCCAGGAGGCGGCGAGCGGGAGCGCCAGCACGTGCGGCCGCGCGAGCAGGTTCGCCGTCAGGAGCGAAAAGCCGATTGCGACGGTCGCGATGAGCGGGACGCCGCGAAGTTCACGCGCCGCGCTCAATCCGACGATTAGCGCCGCCACTGCCGCGGCGACGCCGGTCAAGAGCACGACGCCGCTCCATCCGCCGAAGCGAAAGGCGAGCGCCAGCAGGACTTCGGACAGCCATTCATGCGCCGTCCATGGCGCGCCCGACATCGAATGGCTGAACGGGTCGACGCGCGGCGCGGCCACATGGGCGATGATCCATTCGCCCGTCGCGACATGCGACCAGGTGTCGCCGTCGCCAAGCACCTGGGGCGAGAAGGCGGCAAGGGTCAACAGAAAGAGCGCGATAGCGGCCAAGCCCAGCCCGCTCAGTCTGGTCTCGGACAAGTCGTGGCTCGCGGGTCGGGCGAACGGCAAGGCGAAGGACATCGCCTCAGCCTGCCAAACTCGCGATAACGTGGCGTTAAATCGAGGGCGCTGGTTGCATGACGCGCGTCACGGCGCTTTTGTCGCCGTCACGCGTACAACGCCGGCTTGTCACGCAACTTGATCGGCTCCCGCGCCCCGCTCGCAAGCGCCTTCACGCCGGTGAGCGTGGCCGCGGTCGCGACATAGCCATCCCACGCGCTCGGACCGGTAGCACCCCCCTTGGACGCGGCGCTGATCCAGGCGCGGAACTCCGCGTCGAAGGCCGGGTCGAATCGTTCCGGCCAGTCGGCGAACACGCGACCTGAAAAGGCCCCATTCACCTTGAGAACGACCTCGTTCTGCTCGGCGAGGCTAACCGTGCCGGTTTCGCCGATCACCTCGCCGCGAATGTCGTAGCCATAGGCGATGTGAACGGAGGTCTCGATCGTCACCAGCGCGCCCGAGCGCATGTCCATGAGCGTGAACAACGGGTCAGTCACCCCGCCAGCGCGGCTGTTCCCGCGCGGCGCCTTGACCGCGATCGCGACAGGCTCATCATCAAGCACGAACCTCGCAATGTCGATGTCGTGCACCGCCGTGTCGGTGATCGCCATGGTCGCCCTGAAATGGCCGGGAGAAAAAGCGTTGCGATGGACGCTGTGAAACATCAGCGGCGCTCCGATCGCGCCTTTTTGCACCGTCTCCCTCATCGCGCGATATTGTGTATCGAAACGACGCATGAATCCGATTTGGACAAGTCGTCTGCCGAAAGCGGCTTCCGCATCGAGGATCGCCGAGCAATCGGCTTCGGTGGTCGCCATCGGCTTTTCGCAGAAGACCGGTTTGCCCGCCCGGATCGCCGCAATCACATAAGCTGCGTGCGTATCGCCCCAAGACGTGACGAGGATCGCATCGACATCCTTCGCCGCAATGAGCTCTTCGCCGGTCGGATAAGCCTTCGCCCCGGGAAGCTTCGCCGCAACCTCACCCGCCCGTCCGGCGTCGGCGTCGCTCACCGCGACAACTCGGGCGCCTGCAAGCGTCTCGGTCAGCCGGCGAATGTGCTCCTGCCCGATCTTCCCCACTCCGACGACGCCGATGTTCAGTGTCATGGATTGTTGTCCTCCCCCGCGTTCGCCGCTTAATATCCGACCGCCAGCGTCCCCCTTTGACGCAAATCCGACGCGCCCTCAAGCGCGCCACCCGGGGTCCGCACGATCGTGTTGGCCGAGCCCATGGCGTTGCGCACCACGACCTTGTGGCCCATCGCCTCGAGCAGGCGAATGGTGTCTGGCGACATGCCGCGCTCGATGCGCAATTCGTCCGGCCAGAGCTGGTCATGCGCGCGCGGCGCGTTCTCAGCTTCAGCAACGTTCAGGCGGTGGTCGATCACGTTGAGGATGATCTGCAACACGGTCGAGATGATGGTGGAGCCGCCGGGGCTGCCGGTCGCCATCAGGAGCTTGCCGTCTTTGAATACGAGCGTCGGACTCATGGATGAAAGCGGCCGCTTCGCCGGTCCCGGCGCATTGGCGTCGCCGCCCAGGAGTCCGTACACATTCGCGGCGCCCGGCTTCGCGGCGAAGTCGTCGAGCTCGTCGTTGAGCAGCACCCCTGTCCCCTCCGCAACCAGGCCGGAGCCATAGGGAAGATTGAGCGTGTAGGTGTTGGCGACCGCATTTCCGTCGCCATCGACAATCGAGAAATGCGTCGTCTGATCACTCTCATAGCGCTGCGGTTCGCCGGGCCGAATGTCGGCGGCGGGACGGGCCCGGTCGAGCGCAATCAGCGACCGCAGATGCTCCGCGTATGGCTTGGAGGTGAGGCCGGCGAGCGGGATCTTGATGAAATCGGGATCGCCGAGCCAGGCCGCGCGATCGGCGTAGGCGACCTTCTCGGCTTCCGCCAGCTCGTGCAGCGAGGCGGCGGAATTGAGCCCCTGCGCCGCCATCGGGAAACCTTCGAGAATATTGAGGATTTCAATAATGTGCGCCCCGCCGGACGAAGGCGGCGGCATCGAGACAACAGTGTAGCCGTGATAGGTTCCGCGGACGGGCTCGCGCTCGACGGCGCGATAACTGGCGAGATCGTCGATCGTCATTCGTCCGCCGGCTGCATTGACGGCCTCGACGATCTTTTGCGCCACTGGCCCCGAGTAGAAACCCGCCGAGCCTTTGGCGGCGATCGTCTCGAGCGTTGCGGCGAGATCGTCGAGCGCGATGTGATCGCCGGCCTGCGGGACGCTGCCGTTTGGGCGCAGATAGATGCGCGCCGATGAAGGATGACCGGCAAGCGCCTTCGCCGCCAGCGGCAGAGAATCGGCGACGTCGTCATCGACAGTAAGCCCTTCCCGCGCGAGCGCGATCGCCGGCGCGATCAGATCAGCGAAGGAGAATTTGCCCGAGCCATATTTGCGCCAGGCGAGTTCGAGGCCGGCGACGGTCCCCGGGACCCCGATCGCGAGCCCGGAATAGCGCGACTTGAACGGATCAGCTTCGCCGTTGGCGTCGAGGAACACGTCCCTGGTCGTCGCGGCAGGCGCCGTTTCGCGATAGTCGATGGCGATCGTTTGGTTGAGATCGGCGCGATAAACCAGCATGAAGCCGCCGCCACCGAGGTTGCCGGCGCGCGGCAGGGTGACGGCGAGTGCGAATCCGACCGCGACCGCCGCATCGACGGCGTTGCCCCCGCGTTTCAAGATGTCCAACCCGACGCGCGAGGCCGCCGCTTCCTGACTGACGATCATCCCATGCTGGGCGACGACCGGACGCGCCGTGGCTAATGGGGAGATGACCGGGTCCGCGACCGCCGGAGTGAAGCAAAGAAAAGCGAGCAAGGCGAATTGAAATGGCCTCAAAGCGTGGTCCTCGAGACGTGGCTGGTGGGATCATAGGAAATCGACCCGCCTGGCGTCGAATTCTGTGTCGGCGGACCGCAGCGGAGTGGCTACCCGATCACCATGACGGCGCCGCGCGCGAGGCGCGGAGCGAGTCTCCTCATGTCGGCGGCGGAGATCGCGACGCAGCCGGCGGTCGGCGTAAGGCCATCTCGCGCGAGATGGAAGAAAATCGCGCTGCCGCGCCCCTTCGCACGGCGAGAGAAATTCTGGTCGAGCACGAAGGTCAGGTCATAGAGATGGTCCTCGCGCCACATCCGGTCGGTGCAGTCACGCGCCGGCAGGCGCACCGACCGATTGTAGCGCGGGCTCGACGGGTCCTCACACCATCCCTGATCGCGGCGCAAGGGCTTGAGCGGCGCCCCCGCAGTCCTCAGGCGCACACGGTCCGGCCGATAGTAGCCCCATAAGAGCCGGAACCGGCCCGCTGGGGTGCCCTTGTCGCCCTCGCGTTTGATGCGGACAACGCCCGCTGGTCCCAGGGCACACGGCATGCGGAACGGGCCGGCGGTCAGCCAGCCGCGGGCCTTGTTTCCCGCAAGCGGGAGGACGCGCAATTGGGAGAGGCGGCGGGACAACTTCATTGCCTATTCAAGAGACAGAAGAGCGATGGGAGCGTGATACGTCAAGTGAAGGCGCTGACGATCTTTTCGCGGCCACTATATGGACACGTGAAGCGGGCATTCGCTCCGACAGCGATCGCCCGCAGGCGATGCCGCGCACGCGTGCCGCATTCCGCGAAGACGGCGCGACGGGGTTCGACGGCAAGAAATGGGATGGGCAGTTACAGGAAAGTGTATCCGCTCGTCGCCGACCAGGAACGCGTCGCTCGGAGTTTAAACGACCACCGTCGGGGCCCGCGCCAAACAATTCCAAGCCGAGCGAAGCCCGCGAGCAAGATTGTCGAGTTGACTTGGCTTTCTGTGTACGAGCTTAGGACTTCGGTCACGCCAATTCGAACTGCGCCAACTTCAGGAGCGCGGCGATCAAATCAATCAGAGCATCGCTGCTGGCGGAGACGGAGGGAGCCTAACCGCAGCCGCAAGTTATTGATATCATGATAATTTAATTGGCGTGGCGAGGACTTGACCGCACCTTTGAAAGAGCCACGCTAGTTGACCTTCTTCAGCGTCGGTGGGATTGCCGCCGGCGGAAGGTCGTCGACCTCGATCTCGCCTCTCTCCGCCAAATAGCGCACCCGCTGGGCGGCGACCGCCAGCGAGACGAGCGTGGTCCTGATCGCCCGGCGCGTCTCGGCCGTCATCTGCACGAGTCAACGTACCACCTCCTGATCGGCCTGCTCGGCGCGAAACCCAACATAACGGCCTCCTGCTATTTCGCCGACCCAGTCGCCGACATCACCGTGCTCGGCGCGCCCGACAACCAGTCGGTTGGCGACGAATGCGAGCAATACGAGGCCTTCGTCGAGGCGCTGCCGCCGTTTGACGTCGCCCCGCCGCCCCCTTCCCGCATGCGCTTTGCGCGCTTTAAAGACCAGCCGCCGGCCTTTCCTTCCGTCGAAGTCGCCTTCCCGGCGCACCTGCTCTCGCTCGACCGCGCCTAGCTCGACGTCGTCACCATAAGGGCGGCGCGCTTTGGACCGAGCCCGAAGCTGACAGTCAACGGCATGTCCAGCTCGCCGCTGATCAGCACGACCGGCGCCGCGATCGGCGTGGCCAGCATCAACAATATCGCCGCCTGTCTTGTAAATGGCCTGCCCGGCTGGCTTGTGCGCGAGCTGGGGTGATAAACAATCAAAAACTTGGCCTGTTCGGAGACAGTCCGATGCTAGACGACGACGCGCTTCTAACTATCGCAGAGAATCTCGCCCGTCTTAAGCTCTCGCCGCTCCTCCATCTGAAAATCGTCGTCGCCGTCGTCGCGCCGCTCATTACGCCCACTTCGGAGGCTTCGACCTCGACCGCTCAAGGCGAGAAAGCCGTCGAGCCAACAAGGTCCAAAGAAAGCCGCAGGACCGCAAAAGCGCCTAAAGGGCAAATTCGCCGGGCCGACGGCACGGTCGCAGCCAAGGGAACGGTGCGGGGGAGGAGAAAAGGGAAACCCCGACCAGGCGTTGGTATCACAACAACCCCACCCAAAATGTGTCGGACAAAACCCCGGAGGCGGTCGCGTTCTCCGCGAGGCCTTGGCGGGTGGAGCGCCGGTCCGCCACGGACATCGATGAAATGGCGGAGAAGCGCGGCGTCTCACCCAACGCGCTCGGGCGGGCGAAGAACGAGCTTGAAATCACCGCCAAAAGGCTCGACCGCGGCGCAGGCCAGCTCGTCTATCTGTCCCTGCCGCAGCACCGTCTCGAGGAGGCGGAGACTTAGGCGGCCGGTTGAGGCTCGCCTGCGGCACCGGCGCCTTGCCTGCGATCACCACCTCGCGCAACAGCTCCTGGGTCAACTCCTGCAGCATTTCGTAATGTTGGGGCGACAGGTACGGGGCGCGCTCGCGAAAACGCGGCGCAATCGAACGAAATAGAAATTGGGTCGCCAAATGAGATCGGACCACAAGGCTTCCACTTCGTCGATCGAGATGAGCTTCGCCCGAAGCTGGTTGTAGCGAAGATCGATCAGTCGCTTTTGCGACTGTTTGAGCTCCGCCGAGGCTTTCACTACGTCCGCCCCCTCGCTTCGATGACCGGAGGCGAGCTCGCGCAGATGCTTGACCACGCCACGCACCGACGCCTCGAGGTCGAACCGCCCCGGCCCGACCCGAACGGCGAGTCCCTCTTCGGCGTATTGCCGCACCATGCGCGTCGTACAGTTAAGCAAGCGCGCGACCGTCGCCGCGTCGACCAAATCGTCCATCGGCTTGTCCGCGCAACTCACGATACCACCGTCCCTTGTCATGGGCGTCAGGTTCTTTTTCGCTCGGCGGATTGTCTCATCTTACGCGCGGCGCGCAACCCGGCTCGTTCCCGTTTGTCATCAAGGTTTGGCAGGCGACAAGCCAACGTCGCTTGACGGGGCGGCGAGCATCGAAGGCGTTGATTATCACTTGAAGCGCCCAAGACACACGCAAAGACAGAACCCGCGCATCCGCGTCGAACTAATCGCGGACCTCTTGCAGGAATTGAATGTGTCGGTCGCCGAGGCAGCCGCGGCGTTTGGCGCCTGCCGGTCCCAATCTAAGAGTTCGTACCCGGATGTAGAAATGTCACCACCCCCGCCTGCCAACACGCGCTGCGGTTATCCGCAATCACCGTGCCGTCGATCAACTGTGCTGCGCCAAGGGGCGCGAACGACAAAGATCCGCCGCTTATCGCCGAAACCGAAGCGCTGCTCGATCCGGCCCATTTTTCGCCCGGCGAGATCGGCGGCGTGGATGGCGACAACTTCCGGAGCGCCGTCCACGCTTTCCAGGAGGTCAACGAGCTAGCGGTCATCGCTCGCAAGGATTGAGCGCGGAAGTCGGCCGGCGTGGTCGGCGTGGTCGGGCATGTTCGAGGCGATCTTCGAGGGCGGATCGAGGGAGGAAGCCCACGCGACGGACCGACGGAAAACCGTTTTGGCTTCGGCGGACGACGGGGGCGTGAGCGGAAACATGCCGCCGCGACCTCTTGGCGAATCATGATCGTGAGCAAGGGCGGGGATCGGGGCGGCGGTCATGACGTGTCGATCCTGGCGGCGTCGGCCTTGAAGCTTCGGGGCTGTGCGCCGCGCGCGAATGTTTCGACGACGCTCATGCGTCCGCCGCAACAGGGGCATATCTGGGCGATTGCGAACGCGTCCGCGAGATCGGCGCTGGCGGCGTCCATGCCGGCGTCGCCAAACGGTTGCGAGGCATCATCGGCGTTGGCGAGCAGTTCGCGGAGGTGGGCGATGTTGGCGGCGCGTCGGGGGCTGGCGAACAGGCCGTAGTGGCGAATGCGGTGGAAGCCGTTGGGCAGGACGTGCATCAGAAAGCGGCGGATGAATTCGTCTACTGGCAGCGTCATGGCCTTGATCCATGCGCTGCCGGGCGCCTCGCCGCGGGCGCGATAATCCTTCCAGCGGAAGGTGACGCTGTGGTCGTCAGAGGCGATGAGACGGCTGTTTGAGATCGCGACGCGATGGGTATAGCGAGAGAGATAGGCGAGCACCGCTGCGGGTCCGGCGAATGGCCGCTTGGCGTAGACGACCCATTCGGTCCGTCGCAACGGAGCAAGCGCGGCGGTGAGGGCGCGCCGGTCAGCAAGGGGTACGAGATCGCCGAAGAAGGCCAACCGCCCGGCCTGATGCAACGCCGCGAGGCCTTCGAGAAACAGCCGCCGGAACAGGCGCGACAGCGCCCTGACGGGCAGGAAGAAGCGGGGCTTGCAGGCGATCCAGCGCGAACCGTCCGACGACAGGCCGCCGCCGGGCACAATCATGTGCACGTGCGGGTGGTGAGTCAGAGCCGAGCCCCAGGTGTGCAGCACGGCGGTGAAGCCAACGCGTGCGCCCAAGTGTTTTGGGTTGGCCGCAATGGCGATCAGCGTCTCGGCGGCGGCCCTGAACAGCAGGTCGTAGACGACGGTCTTGTTTTGGAACGCGATTGGCGCGATCGGGGCCGGCAGGGTGAAGACGAGGTGATAGTAGGCGACCGGCAGCAGATCGTCTCGCTGGGCTTCCAGCCATTGTCTCGCCGCCGCGCCTTGGCACTTCGGGCAATGACGGTTCCGGCAAGAGTTGTAGGCGATCTCAACATGGGCGCAGTCGTTGCAGCGCTTGACGTGACCGCCAAGCGCCGCAGTGCGGCAGGTCTCGATCGCCGACATGACCTTCAACTGGCCGAGGCTGACGTGGCCGGCGTTGGCTCTGCACCACGCCGAGCCATGAGTGCGAAAGATGTCGGCGACCTCCAGGCGAGGCCGCGCCACCGTCAGGCGGGCGGCGGTCGCCTCGCCAGGTTCACGCCGAGCCGGTCCAAGGGGCTGGTAACGTCGCGGATCGTGTTGACGGCGACGCGGGTATAGAGCGCCGTCGTCTCGAGCTTGGCGTGCCCGAGCAGAACCTGGATAACGCGGATGTCGACGTTCTGTTCGAGCAGGTGGGTGGCGAAGCTATGCCGCAAAGTGTGCGGCGACACGCGCTTGGTGATTCCCGTCGCCTGCGCCGCCGCATAGACGATGCGTCGGAGCTGGCGAGCCGACATCGGATTGACGGGGTTCTGGCCTGGAAACAGCCAGGCCCGCGGTCGCGACGCCCACCACCAGTCGCGCAACAGTTCGAGCAGTTGCGGCGAGAGCATCACATAGCGATCCCGCTGCCCTTTGCCCTGCTCGACCCGAAGCGTCATGCGCTGGCTATCAATGTCGGATACCTTCAGGTTCGCGACCTCGGAGACGCGCAGGCCCGCGCCGTAGGCGACGCTGAGCGCGGCTTTGTACTTCAGGCCGGGCGCGGCTTCGAGCAGACGCGCCACCTCCTCCTGGCTCAGCACGACCGGCGCTCGGCGCGGCTTGTTCACGGTCGTCAGAGGAAGAACGAGGTCGGGCCGTTCGAGCGTCACGGTGAAAAAGAAGCGCAACGCGGCGATGGCGGCGTTGATGGACCCTGCGCTCATCTGCTGCTTCGCCATATGCAGTTGAAAGCGGCGAAGGTCCTCCTTCGTCGCCGTATCTGGCGACCGGCCGAGGAAGGCCGCAAACATTCTCACATTCCGAACGTAGTCCCTCTGGGTGTGCTCATTGAAACGGCGCGCCGTCATGTCGTCGATCATGCGCTGGCGCAACGGGCTGATGGGCTTGTCGAGCATCGCGAAAGCTCCTGTCTCGCATGGGGTTCAAAACCCCATGATCTTGAGACAGAGCGACGCCTCGCGTTGCCCCGGCCTCCAAACCCCTCACGCCGACGCTCGCCGCCCACCGCGAGAGCGGTTTAGTCCTTCGACGTAAAGCGGACATTGCAGATCGTCACGATGGACGTCCCAATTGGGCGGATTCCTGCCGTTCCCCACTAGCATGGCAAAGGTGTCGTGTTGCGCGAATAGCGGTCATTTGCCGGTAGCGGCTATTGGGCCTACGATGGTTCGGGCAGACGAGCACGAGGTTCTCAAGAACGTCAGTGCCCTCCCCGGCTAAGCTTTCGACCCTCTCGCCCGTGCCAATGCTCCGACGATCTCCGGCCGTGCGCTAGCAGGCTGTTGAAGAAGTCACGCGTTTGGTTTTGAGGACGGCTTCGTCGCCATTGTCGTAGGCGAATTCGATCTCGATTGTGCCGTCATCGAGGAGTTCGGCGGTTCCTTCTCCTTCGACCTGGTCTCCCTCGTCGCTTCCGGCCCAACGGAAGCCGATCGAAGTCGCGAGCATATTCGACTTCGAGGCCGGCCTGCAAAGCGCCGAAGGCGACTTCTCCGCCTTGCGCGGTGATCGTCAGCCTCGCCGGACCGCAGAGGTCGAGGTGAGCGCGATCCCAGAGATCGGCCTCGACGATCCGCCAGCGGCCGATCAGGCGGCAGTTGGCCGGGGCCTTCACGTGCAAGCCTCGATGAGCTTCGGCAGCCGCGCCAGATTGTAGGCGGCGGCTGCGAGGGTGAAGGACCATCCGACGCGCGCGCGGCCGCGGAACTTGGTTCGTTCCTGGCCGGCGACTGTCTTGATCCAGCCAATGGCTTCTTCGATCCGCTTACGGATGCGTTGGCTGATCGCATAGCCCATGTGCCGCGTCGTACGGCCATCGATCGCCGACGAGCGGCCATTTGTGTTCTGCGCCACGTGAGGCGTCGCGTTCATCGAGCGCAGTTCGTTGACGAAATCCTCGGCGTCGTAGGCTTTGTCGGCGCCGAGCGTGATCGGCCTCGGCCGGTCGGCGCGCGGCTCGATCATGTGCAGCGCCGCGATCCGCTCCGCGTGGCCGTTGGCCTCCGTCAGACAGGCGTCGACCACGAGGCCATGGCGATTCTCCATCAGCGCATGCCCCATGAAGCAGAGCTTGGCCTCCTTGCCCGGCCCCTTGCGATAGAGCCGCGCTTCCGGGTCGGTCGTCGAGGCATGCGTCTTGTTGGAGCGCTTCTGGCCATGAAAGTCCGCCTCGCTGTTGCGCCCGCCGCTCGGAGCCGGGGGCTCGCCCGAGCCATCCCTCGGCCGAAAGCTCTTCATCGACGCCCACGCTTCGATCAGCGTGCCGTCAACCGAGAAGTGCTCCGTGCTGAGCAGCCGCTTCACCCGTGGCTGCGCCAGCACCGCGCTCAAGAACTTGGCGGCGATATCGCCCTCCAACAGGCGATCGCGGTTCTTGGAAAATGTCGAGTGATCCCACACCGCATCGTCAACGCCGACGCCGACGAACCAGCGGAACAGAAGATCGAACTTAAGCCGCTCCATCAACTGCCGCTCCGAGCGGATCGAGTAGAACGCCTGCAAAAGCATCGCCCGCAGAAGCTTCTCGGGTGGGATCGAAGGGCGACCCAGTTGCGCGTAGAGCGCCGAGAACTCGCCCGAGAGCCCCGCCAGAGCCTCGTTCACGACCATGCGGATCGTCCGCAGCGGGTGATCCTGGCCGACCCGCGCCTCCAAATCGACGTAGCTAAACAGCGCCCCAGACCGCTCGTCCCCGCCTCGCATCAATTCCCTCCGCCCAAGCCCAAGACGAAAAATCACAGCCCAATCTCACTGACCAGCGACTTCTTCAACAGCCTGCTAGGAGGGCCGCAGCACCACCGCGGCCTGGTGGCGCCCGCGGCGGAGCGTCCTCCATACTTTACGAGGCAAGAGTGGCCTCGAAACCGATCTCGGTGTTCATCAACTTGGAGACCGGACAGCCGGCCTTTGCCTTCATGGCGATTGACTGGAATGTGGCGTTGTCGATGCCCGGTATTCTGCCGACGAGGGTGAGATGCACCGAAGTGATGGAGAAGCCGTCTCCATCCTTTTCGATGACCACTTCCGATTTGCTCTCCAGCTGTTCCGGCTCAAACTTCGCCATTCCGAGCATCCTGACGAATGACATGGTGAAACAGGCGGCGTGAGCCGCCCCAAGCAGCCCCCCCGGATTGGTGCCCGGCTTTTCACCGTAGCGGCTGAAGAACGTGTAGGGATAAGTTTCCAGCGCGCGGCTCTCGGTCGAGACCGAGCCCTTGCCTTCACGCAGGCCGCCGTTCCAGGCAGCAGATCCAAAGCGTTTCATGGCTCGTGGCTCCTTTCGCGCTGCGCACGTGCTGGGTTCGTCAGGCTTGCTGTCCAGCGGCTTCGAGGATCAGCCGCGTGATTTCGTCGGGATGGGAGATCAGCGAGAGATGGCTGGCCTTCACCTCGATGGTCTTGGCGCCCGTGCGCTTGGCCATGAAGCGCTCGAGATCGGGATTGATCGTTCGGTCTTCCGTGGAAACGGCATAGAAACTTGGCTTCGACCGCCAGGCCGCATGCGTGGTCTTGCCTGCGAGCAGAGCTTTTTGGAACGGCTCCTGGACTGCGTAGAGGACCTTCGCCTTCGCTTCCGGCAGGTCACCCGCGAAATCGCGCAAGAACGCGGCTTCGGTGAGACGCCCTTCATCGCCGTCGAAGACGATTCCGGCGGAGGCAGGCGGCGTTGGAAATGTCTTGGCTAGGGCCGCGTAATCCTCGCCCGCATCCGTCGCCCGGGCCGCCACATAGACAAGGGCCGACACGTTCGGATGCATACCGGCCTCTGTTACGATCATTCCGGAAAAGGAATGTCCGACCAGAACCGTCGGACCATCCTGGCGCGCCAGCACGCGCTGGGCCGAAGCTACCGCTTCCGACGGCGTCGTCAGGGGGTTTTCCACCGCCGTGGCGTTGATAGGGAGGAAGCCATGGGGACTGCGTCAATTCGATGCGCCGCCTCGGCGATATTAGCGGCCTACCGGCTCTCGCCGCCTCCCTCCGACACAATGAAGACGGCCGACCTCGCAAAGAGCGACGCCGGCAACTGCATAGTTTAATCTTGGGAGGAATCGTTCGATGAGCAAATTCGACTTGGCCGGCCGAAAGGCGCTGGCGACTGGCGGCGCTCGTGGCCTCGGTGCAGGCATGTCAGCGGCCCTCTCCAAAGCAGGCGCCGCCGTGATGATTGGCGACGTGTTGACTGACGTTGGTCGGGAGACCGCAAAGGCGCTCGCGAAAGGCGGCGCCAAGGCAGCCTTCGTTACCCTCGACGTGACAGACGACGCGAGCTGGCAGGCCGCGGTTTCGGCGACGATCGCTGAATTTGGGCGGCTTCGACATCCTTGTGAACAATGCGGGCGTCACGTCAGGGACATTTTTCGGATCGGTTACGATCCGGCGGATAAAATTATCGTTGCCGCCTGGGCTTTGGGGCGCTTGGGCCATATCATTCCTCCTGTGCGATAGTTCGTTGTTTCGACTGACGAGGAGCGAATACGAAATACGGGGAAACGACTGTCTGATCGGCGCAATTTGATGTTAATTTAAGCCGAATACCTTGGTGAGTTGGCTCTCCACAATCCGTTGGTAAAACAACGCTTTAATAATTCGCGGCTATAGTCGAACGGGCAATCTTTCGCGCTCGCGGCGAACAATCGGTCGCAACAAATCGAATGGCTGAAGTCGCAGCAAGTCCCGGGTTTAATTCTGCGTCGGAGCCATCAAATTGGGCCTCAACCCACGCTCACGCCGTTCATGTTTGCCCCGCACCGAGTTGCGGGCAGCGCCAGTATTTATACGGATTCCCAATTGTCGCGCATATGGGGAAACTGCCTACTTCTCCCGCCGCAGCCGCCGGCAACCAGAGCTCAGTCTTCCTCTAACTCCTGCAAAGGAGCATGTATCTCGGAACGACGCTGTGGCGGGCGTCACAACATCGGCATAAGCAACCCAATCCCGACGTCCGAGCCACGATCTGCTAATCGCCGCTTTCCGCCCAATGCGACACCGCACGTTTTACAATGTCCGCTTCACGTCAATTCGAGACGTCGCTCAAACGTCTCAAGTGCGGAAACACCGGCCATCCGCATCGGCACGGCGAACGGGTTAATTCGACCCGTTGCTGCCCTTCAAGATCGGCCCTGTGAACGCGCGGTAACGGAGAGGAAGCGGTCTTCGGCTGAAGGCGTCGGCTGCGCCAGGAGCGGCCGTTCCCGGAGCAAGCTGCGAACGCGCAATTTCGTTCCACGTCGGTCAACAGCGTTCCGACGAGGCGAACCTGTTCCGAAGGCCCCAGGCTCCGTGACCGTCGCTCTGTTCCGCTTACGCAATTCGGGAGACCTCGCAGCAACCCGATCGATGCGCCGTGGTGCCGCTGATCGGATCGCGAGCGGACGGATCGACGGTCAGATTGTAATTTGACCCTAGAGGGCTGAACGGATCATAGCCCGGCGCATTTGCCTCGGGGGTCGCTTGCCACCAGCCATGCTCGCCCACGACCACGCGCTCGTCGATATCGGCGTTGATGAGCGCTCGTGCCCGCATCGCGCCCGCCCGCGTCTCGACGCTGACCCAATCGCCGGCCGCGATGCCGCGCCGCGCCGCCGCCTTCGGATGGAGCATCACCGCCGGATCCATCGCGCGCCGGCGCAGAGAGGGCAGCGCGCGATGCTGGGTCTGGCAAAACAGCGTCGGCTTGGCGCAGGTAAGCACGAGCGGGTTGCGCTCCGGATGCGGCATAGGCGGTTCCGCAAACTCCGGCATCGGCGTATAGCCTTTCGACTGCATGGTCTCGGACCAGAACTCGACCTTGCGCGAGGGCGTGGCGAAGCCGCGTGGATTGCCTCTTGCGTCCGGCTCGGCGTGCTTGGCGTAGCGGGTCGTAAGCGGCGCGCGAATGCCCCTCGGCTCGGCCCGCAAAGCTTCGAGGCTCAGGCCGCTCGGCGCGAGCTGGAATTGGTAGGCCGCCTCGACGTCGCCGTTCCAGAAATGCTCGCCAAGACCGAGCCTCACCGCGAGATCGAAGATGATGTCAGTGTCGGACCGGGCCGCGCCGGGCGGGGACACGATCGGCTGGCGGAACTGCACGAGCGATTGCGCCTCGGCGCTGATCTCGAAGCCGAAGCGTAGCGCCTCCCGCTCGAAGCACGACGCGACCGGCAACACGATGTCCGCGAGTTCCGCCGTCGGGTTCATAAACAGGTCGGCGTGAGCGTAGAAATCCAGCGCCGCAAGTGCGCCGCCCTTTAAGCGGGTCGGAAAATGCGAGCAGCAGGTTCGAGCCGAAGCCGATGAGCCCGCGGACGGCGTAGGGTTCGTCCTCTAGCGCCGCGCGGTAAAAATCCTGCGCGGAAACATTGTTCCACTTCGCCGGCCCGAGTGGGCGTTCCTCGAGCCTGATGGCTGGCGCCAAGCTCCGCGCCTGGGCCAAGTCCTCGCCGGTGATCGTTGTGCTGGGAACGGAGGCGAACACCACGTCGCCGCCACGCTGATCGAAAGAGCCTGTCAGCGCGTAAAGGAGCGCCATGGCGCGCGCCGTTTCAGTCGTATTGGCGTGATGCTCGTGCCCGCTCCAGGCGTAGTATGAGACCGGCCGCGAACGCCAGATGAGCTCAGCCGAAGCCTCCACCTGGTCGGGCCCAATCCATGAAATTTCTGCGACGCGCTCGGGCGTATAGCGGGCGCAAAGCTCAGCATAGTGCGCTAACGCAGGTCGGCAGGGCAGCAAGCCCACCTTCGTTGCGACAAGAACCTCGCCTTCGAGGGCGAGATGCTCGACGGGCGCGCCGTAGCGGCCGGTCGCCGGGTCGTAGGCGATGGGCTCTTTCCCCAATTCGTCCCAGGCGACAAAATGATCTGGATGCCCCGCTTCGGCGAGATCGGCGGCGCGCAGGAGCCGGCCGTTATCGGATCGGACGAGATGCGGTGCGTTGGTCCACGCTCGCACGAACTCGCGGTCGTACCAGCTGCGGCTCATCATGACATGCGCGAGGCCGAGCGCGAGCGCCCCGTCGGCGCCAGGACGAATGCGCAGCCAGAGGTCGGCCTTGCTCGCAAGCCCGACATGGCGCGGATCGATGACGATGAGCTTCATCCCACGCTTGAGCGCGGCGACCGTGGCCGTCGCGTGCGTGAGCCGCGTGTAGGAGGGGTTGTAACCCCATAGGATCAAGCACCCGCTGTTCTCGATGTCCGCCATCGCTCCGCCGCCGGTGGCGACGCTCCCGACGCCGAACGCATAGCGGGTCGCGAAGCCGCGTCCCCAGCCGCACATGTCCAGCGCCGACACGCGGTTTGGCGTGCCGAAAGCGTTCATTAGCCGACGCATGAAGAACGCAGAATCGCCGATCGCCGTGGGGGACGGCGAAGACTCGCTGAACGCCACGCTCTGCGGTCCGTGCGTCGCCGCGAGCTTCGCATTGCCGCCGCAATCTGTCCAAGGGCCTCTTCCCAAGAAATCTCCACCCAGCCTGGATCGGACTCGCCCTTCGGCCGGGTGCGGCGCAAAGGCGTCGTCAGCCGCTGCTTGCTGTAGACGAGTTCTGGCGCAGCCCGACCCTTGGCGCAAAGTGCCTTGCCGGTCGGATGAGTTGGATCTGGATCGAGCCGCGTGAAGCGGCCGTCCTCGACAGTGGCGATGCTGCCGCAGCGGGCGATGCAGAGACCGCAAAGGCCGTGCACCTTAACAAGCGCTGCTGCGCTCATGGTTCGCGTCTCCCCCCAACGCCCCGCGCCTCGCCCTTCAGGACGCGACCCAGAGCGTTGCACCGTTCTTATACCCGTTTTCGTCGGCTGGGGAGCTATCGCTTCTGTGGCGAGAGCATGAAGCGGATGGGCCGCTACTCGCCATTTCCGACCGTCCGTCGACAGACCGATCATGGTCCGGTCAGGGCAGTGAGGGCAACTTCGCGCTCGCAACGAAATGGCGGCTATGGCGCGGACTGCGGTCGTTCCCGAGGCGGCCCCCGTAGGGGCGCTATCCGCCCAATTGAGCCGTCTGCGGTCCCGCTCCGCGATGGCCGCTTCACGTCAATTCGAGACGGTCGTTCAAAAGTCTCAAATGCGCAAAGAGCGGTCATTCATCGTCGGCTTGGCGAACGGGTTAAATCGACCCTGAGCGGGCCTTCAAGATCGGACCTATGAACGGACGAGAAGGGTGAGGAAGCGGACCTCGGTTGAAGCCGTCGATTGCGCCGCCAATAGCAACCGGTCCGCGTGGCGACCTCCGCGTCGTGAAGCTCTACTTTGGAATGGGCGGCTAGTTAGAAGCGGAATTCGCGGAACACCCGTCGACCGACGCGCCAACGCTATTCGGGCAAGCCGGCCTTGCGCAATCCAGCTAAGAGCAATTCCGCCAGCGTCTTGTCAAAAAACGGGGAAAAAACCGCCATCAAAGGTTGCACGCGAAAGTTCGGCTCCAGCGCCAGGAGCCGACCCGTGACCCATTTTGCTTCCTGTTCCCGATCAGCTTGCGCCAGTGCGGATGCGTGGGGAATGTAAAGCGTGCTGAAACGAGGATTTGCCTGCACAGGCAGCCGCGGCTTCATCGAACCATCGCTGGCGGACCCGGACGGTTCCGACCGCTTGCAACGCCATGTGGCTCACCGGATCGAACGGGGTGAGCCGCAACGCCTTGCCTGCAAAATCTTCCGCGATAGCTGCCAATTCCGACGAAGCCGCCCGTCTGTAACGGGATGATTGCGCCCAGGGATTCCTGGATGATGCCGCCCCCCTGTAACGAGATGATCCCGCCCGGGGCGCGCGCTTGTTGGCTTAAGGAAGTTTCTTTCCTTACGAGGGTTTCGGGTCAAGCCGGTTTTGGATTGTTTGCCTCGGGCTCGGCGGAGGCTTTCGCCGGTGAGCTCGATGCGATGGGCGTTGTGGACGAGGCGGTCCAGGATGGCGTCGGCGTAAGTGGGGTCGCCAATAACCTCATGCCAGGCGGACAGGGGAAGCTGGGAGGTGACGATCGTCGATCGGCGGCCATATCGCTCCTCGAGGATTTCGAGCAGGTCGTGACGGGCGCCGGCGTCGAGGGGTTCGAGGCCGAAGTCGTCGAGGATGAGCAGATCGGCGCGGCCGAGGGATTTGATGAGGCGCGGATGGCGCCCGTCGCCTCGGGCGAGCGCCAGGTCCTCGCAGAGCTTCGGCCAGCGATGATAGAGGACGGAGCGATTGTCGCGGCAGGCTTTCTGGCCGATGGCGCAGGCGAGCCAACTCTTGCCGACGCCGGAGGGGCCGACCAGGGCCAGATTGTCATGGGCGTCGATCCATTCGCCCTCCGAGAGCTTCTGGAACAGGGCGCGGTCGAGACCGCGGGCGGCGCGATAGTCGACGTCCTCGACGCTCGCCTGCTGGCGCAGTTTGGCGGCGCGCAGGCGCGCCGTCAGGCGTTTGTCCCTCCGCCATGAGGCCTCCCGGTCGAGGAGCAGGGCGAGCCAGTCGGCGTGCGGCAAATCCTTCGCCTGGTCGGCGGCGGTGAGGTCGGCGAAGGCCTTGGCCATTCCATAGAGGCCGAGGGTATGAAGCTGATCGAGGGTCGGATGTTTGAGCAAGTTGTCTTCTCCTAATGGTAGTAGCGCGGCCCGCGGATGTTGGGATGGAGGATCGGGGCCGCGTCCGCGGGGCGCTTTGGCGCGGGCCTCCGATCGAGCTTGTTGTCGAGGATGGATTTGACGGAGCCGTAGGTCCTGGCGCCGATCTCGATGGCCCGCTCGGCGGCGGCCTCGACGCGCGCCGCGCCAAAGGAACCGGCAAGACGGACGATGCCGAGACAGGCGCGGTATCCCTGCTCGGGATGGGGCCGGGCCTCGAGGATCTGCTCGCAGAGCGCCGCGGTCGCCGGGCCGATCTTGCGGGCGTCCTCCCGGATGCGCTCGATCGTCCAGCCGGCATAGCGCCGGTGGCTGGACGGCATGTGCTCGGAAACGGTCGTGTGCTTCCGGTTCCCGCTCGCCCTTATGTGGACGGCGATGCGCTCGCCCTTGTGGAAAATCTCGACGCCGCGGGCGGTCATCCGCGCCTCGACCTCGGTGCGGGCGAAGCGGTAGGGGACGGAATAATAGTGGGCGTCGATGTCGACGTGATAGTCGACGCCGACCCGGCGGACGCGCCACTCGCTATATTCGTAGGGCTCGTCCGGCAGCGCCTTGAGCGCTGGGCGGTCGACCTCTTCGAGCAATTGGCGGCGGGTGACGCCGAGCCTGCGCAGGGGCTGCTTCTCATTGAGCTGGGTCATGAACTCGCCGAGCGCGGCGTCGACGTCGGCGAGGCTATAGAAGATCCGGCGCCGGAGCCGGCCGAGCAGCCAGCGCTCGACGATCAGGACGGCCTGCTCGACCTTCGCCTTGTCGCGCGGCTTTCTCGGCCTCGCCGGCAGGATGGCGGTTCCGTAATGGGCCGCCATCTCGGCATAGGTCCGGTTGACCTGAGGGTCGTAGAAGCTGGCCTTGACGATGGCGGTTTTGGCGTTGTCGGGCACGACGAGTTCGGGAACGCCGCCGATCGCCTCGAAGGCGCGCACATGGGCGTCGATCCAGTCGGGCAGCGCCTGCGTCCAGGTCGCCTTAGCGAAGGTGAAGCTCGAGGCGCCCAGCACGGCGACGAAGATCTGCGCCATGCGGATCTCGCCGGTGAGGCGGTCGATGACGACCGGGACGCCGTCGCCGGCGTAATCGACGAACAGCCGCTCGCCGGCGGCGTGCGTCTGGCGCATCGTCACCGACAGCGTCTTCTCGAAGGAGCGATAGAGCTCGCAGAACCGCGAGTAGCTGTAGCCGCCGGGTTGGCGGCGATATATTCGTCCCACAGGATCAGCAGGGTGACGTGCTTGCGCTTCAGTTCGCGATGCACGCCGGCCCAATCCGGCTCCGTGATCCGCCGGTGGCCGCGTTTGCCGCGCCGGCTGGCGTAGAGCGCCGCCTCCAGCGCCTCGTCGTTCATGCCCTCCGGCAAGGGCCAGGCGAGGCCTGCGGTCTCCGCCCGCTTCAACGTCTCCCGCACCGTCGAGCGGGCCATGCCAAGACGACGGGCGATCTCGTGCGTCGATACGCCGGAAAACTTCAGCCGAATAATCTCGCGCGCATCGCGCATCCCAATCCGCTCCGCTGGCATCGATTCCTCCTTTGGGGTTGCCAAAGGGGCGACCTGATCAGGCCAACGGCGGCGCCCGCCAATCCAAGAATGAACCCGGGCGGGATCATTCCGTTATGGGGGGCGCGATCATCTCGAAATCGGGGGGCGGCATCATTCCGTTACGAGGGGCGGCATCATCCCGGAATTGGGGGCGGCTTCCTCAGGAATCAGCAGCGATAGCGGGATCGCCGCTGAGGGCGTGAATGTGCGCGCCGAAATGATACGCGGTGGCGCAGGGGCTGTTCAACGCGAGCGCGCGGGCGATCGCCCCCGAAGCGGCCTCGAAATCGTGACCGAGGTGCAGAATGGTCGGCGATGCGACGGCCAGCGCCGTCGCGTCGTCGCCGCCATGGGCCAGCGCCGCTCGGGCGCATGCGCATGCCGCCCTCCTCCGCAAGCTGCGCTGCTGCGTTGCGAAGACGGCAATTGTTATGCCCCTCGGTCTCCGCGATGCTCGCGAGCAAGGGCGCCGCGGCGGCCAATCCAAGTTCGATGGAGGGCTGTGCCGAACGCCCTGCGGGCTACGCTAGTTCGTCGAGCAGCGCCGTCGCGTCTTTGAGATCGGCAGTGTCGAAGCCTTCGGTGAACCAACTATAGATGGGCGCAAGAAGATCGCGCGCCCGAGCGCGCCGACCCTGGTCGCGCCATAGCCGCGCGAGGCTCGTCGCCGCGCGAAGCTCCCAGGAGTGCGTTTGCTGCGCGCGGGCGATTTCGAGCGCGCGTTCGAAATAGCCTTGCGCTTTCGCTGCGTCGCGCTCGGGAGACAGCAATTCGATTTCACCGGCAATGCGATGGATGTCCGCCTCATTCCACCTTTCCCCCGTCGTTTCCACCGCTGCCATAGCCTCATGAATGCAACGCCGGGCATCATCGAAATGGTCGAGTTGCGCATAGGCCCACGCCAAGCTTGATAGGCACAATGGTATCCAATGCGATGATCCCGTCGAGCGGTAGGCGGCGATTGAGGAGGCGATTGAAGCAATAGCGTTCGAGGATTCGCCACCAAGGGCTAATACGCAACCTTGAGCGCTTCTTCCGAGCGTCCTCCAGAAAGGAGTACCTTTTTCGTCAGCCAATACTACGAGTTCACCCAACTGTGCGTTGGCGCATGCGTAGTTTCCGGACTGCATATGGGTCAACGATCCCCAGAACAGCGCAACCATCATCGTTGGCGCGTGGCCAAATTCTCGAGCGTCCCGAAGGGCATAGTCGGCGTCAGCTCTCGCGGCCTCGCGATGGCCAAGAATGCATAAAGCCAATGACCGGGAGGCCAAGATGTTGACCCTGACGTCTGACGCGAATCGGGTAGCAAGCGAACGATGCTCGTCTGGGACATAAAGAGCGATCGCGCGATCGAGATGCGCTCGCCCTTCCGCCACTTTTCCCGTAAGCAGCGAGGACGTGCCCACGAGACGGTGCCCAATCATGAGCGGAGCGGTCACGTTTTGCTTCTTTGCGATCGTTAGAAACTCCGACGCCAGCTCGCGCAAAGCATCGCCGTTGAATGCTACAAGGTTTGTGAGCCAGAACCCATAGAGGACCGAAAACAGCACCAACTGATCTTCGGCGGGCTCCCCCAACGCCTCCGCGCGCTCTATCAAAGTGCGGGCTTGTTTAAGAGACGCCCTAGTGTCGCGGGCAGCGTAGCCCTTGGTCTGCATTTGCGCGTTCACAAGTCCAATCTGAAAGTTGATCTGCTTGCGGCGCAAGGCTGGGGTTTCCGGCAATGTTGCAGTTTGGGTCAGGGCACGGCCGAGCTGCGCCTCAGCCTCCACGAGCGCCGAGCGCGCCAGAGATTGTTGCCCCGCCTTGCCCCAGAGGTTTGCCGCCTTCTCGATTAGGCCGGCCTCGGTGCAATGATGCGCCAACAGCTCCGGCTGCCTCGCGACCATGTCAGCGAATTGGGTTTCGAATGCTTCGGCGATACGTCCGTGAAGCGCGCGTCTGTGCTCACGCAGGAGCGTGCCATAGGCCGCGACCTGCACCAGGACATGTTTGAAGAGATAAATCGCGTACGGCGGCGCGCCCTGCCGGAACAACAAACCAGCTTGAGTGAGACGGTCAAGCGCCGACGCCAGCTCCGGCTCGGATTCGCCCGCCACCAAAGCCAGCAAACCATAAGAAAACTCCCGCCCAATCGCGGCCCCAATCTGCGCCACGCTTTTCGCCGATCCCAGACGGTCGAGCCGTGCCATAAGCGAGGCGTGCAGGCTCGCGGGGACGGGCAGAGCCGGAGATGGAACCACCGCGACCGTTTGCAAGGCTGCGCCCTCGCTTTCGGCCTCAAGCACTGCCTTCGTCATCTCCTCGACAAACAGCGGGATGCCATCGGCGCGTTCGACGATGTCCTGTTGGATTCCGGCGGGAAGCAGTCGCTTCGCAGCGACCTGCTCGATCAGGGTCGGTACGTCACGGGGAGGGAGCGGATTGATTGTCAGAGCGGTTACATGTGGACGGCCGATCCAGGGCGCGGCAAACTCGGGCCGGTAGGTCGCCAACACCAGAACCCGCTGGCTGTCGATCTTGTCCACGAGCCGACCGAACAATTCCAGACTGGAGGGATCGGCCCAGTGCGCGTCCTCAAAGATCATCAGCACAGGCGTCTGCCGCGCAAGGGCCTCGATCTGACCGATCAGCGCCTGCAGGGTCTTCTGTCGTCTCTGCTTTGGGGCCGGTTCCAGCGCGGGGTAGCGCCCGTCGTTTGGCAGCGACAGCAACTCGGCCAGAAGCGCGGTGTCCTCGCGAGAAGTTGAGGTTGCGCCGACCAGCGCTTCCAGTTTGTCGAGCTGGGTCTTCGCGTCGTCTTCTCGCGAGAACCGCGCCGCGCGCTCCAAATGACCTATGATCGGGTGAAGGGCGCTCTCTGTATGCTGAGGCGAGCAGAAATAGCGCAGCCGCGCATGCGGCTCATCCACAAGCCGCTCCAGGAACGCCGCCATCAATCGCGACTTGCCTATTCCCGCCTCGCCTGAGATGAGCACTACTTGGCCTTCGCCCGCCTCCACCTTGGCCCAGCGCCGCAGGAGAACTTCGAGTTCTTCTTCCCTCCCGACCAAAGCGGTCAGCCCACCGGTGTGCAACGCCTCGAAACAACTCTCTTGGGAACTGGGCCTAAGCGCGATCCACGCGCGGGGCGGTTTGGCGATGCCCTTGAGGTCTTGTGCGCCGAGGTCCCTTAACTCGAAGAGGTCGCCTAACAGCTTGCGTGTGCTATCCGCGATCACGACGCTGTCTGGCTGGGCGATGCGCTGAAGCCGAGCGGCGATGTTCGGCGTATCGCCGAAGATGCCTCGCTCCTGTGCCTCTCCGGAACCCAATAGGCCGCCGACGACCACAATTCCAGTCGCGATCCCCACCCGCACATGCAGCGGCTCGGCGGCAGCCGTATCCAGCTTCGTGACGGCGTCTACGATCGCGAGCCCGGCTTTCACGGCGCGTTCCGCGTCGTGTTCGTGCGCCTGGGGGTACCCGAAATAGGCGAGCATCCCGTCGCCCATGTATTTCGCGACGAAGCCTCCGTTGCTGGTAATCACTGTTGCGCAGCAACTGTGGTAGGTGCCGATTACCCCGCGCGCGTCCTCGGGATCGAGCGATGCGGACATCGCGGTCGAGCCGACGAGATCGCAGAATATCACGGTCAACTGACGACGCTCGGCTGCATCGTCAGGCTTTGGCTCTGCCTTAGCAGCTAACTGGCCTTGGATCGGCTCGCCGGCGACGCCTTTCAGGCTGCCAATCTCCTTCAGTAACCGTTTGCGATGTCCGAGGAGCACGCCAAGTTTCTCTAGGTCAGCGTCGGTCAGGTCGGGCAAGACTTCGGCGTCAATCGCGTTCTCGCTGAACGATTTTTCATATTGGGCGAGCCCTAGGCTCCGCAGCCAGTCGCCGACGTCCATGGTCGCATCTCCGTTGGCTTTAGTGATAATCAGCCAGACGGGACGTACTGTCGAGGACCGGGGAAAATACGAGCGCGCTCAAGGGCCAACGGGCCCGTACGGGACCCGCTCCGCCGCCCGAGCCCGCCCTCGCTTCGCTGCCAAAAGGTCCCAAGCCGAGGTTTCGTTCAGTTCGTGATCGGGGCGTATTTGCCTTCCCGCCACACATTGATGTCGTACCTCGGGTCCTCGATGTCGCCCTTTCCGTCGAACAGCACCGGCCCCATCACCGTCTCGACCGGTTGTCCGCTCTCGAGCGCCTTGGCCACTTCCTTAGGATCATCGGAGCCGGCGCGCTTGATCCCATCGGCGATCGCCTGAACAACTCCATAACTGAACAGGGTGTAGCCTTCCGGGTCGAAGCCCAGCGCCTTGAATTGCTCGAGCGCTTTGGAGGCGGCGGGCGAGCGGCGGGGGTCGGTCGGGAAGGTGAATAGCGTGCCTTCGCCGGCCGGTCCGGAAATCTGCCAGAACTCGGAGGTCGCGAGGCTGTCGCCGGTCATGAGGTTGAGTTTGTAGCCCTGGTCGGCGGCCTGCCGCAGCATGAGCCCAGCCTCGGTATGCCAGCCGCCGAAATAGACGAATGCTGCGCCGACGGTCTTGAGCTTGGTGATGACGGCGCTGTAGTCCTTTTCTCCAGGATTGATGCCTTCGAACAGGACCTCGGTCACGCCGGCCGCGTTGAGCTTGTCTTTCACCACGGTCGCGAGCCCCTTGCCGTAGGCCGACTTATCGTGCAGGATCGCGATCTTCTTTCCCCTAAATCTCTCTGCGATCCACGGCGCGATGAAGGCACCCTGCGCGTCGTCACGACCGTAGAGCCGCAGGATGGTCGGATGACCTTTCTCGGTGAGGACCGAATTCGACGAGGCCGGAGTCATCATGAGGACGTTGTTGTCGGCGTAGACATCTGCGGCCGGGATCGACGATCCAGAACAGGCGTGGCCGTCGACAAACTTGATCTGCTGGCCGACGATGAGGTTGGCGACGGCGACCGCCTGCTTCGGATCGCAGGCGTCGTCCTCGATCACGATCTTGATCTTGCGGCCGTCGACGCCGCCCGCCTCATTTATCGACGCGGCGGCGGTCTCCGCGCCTCGCTTCATTTGCTCTCCGATGCTCGCGACTGGCCCGGTCATCGGGCCGGCGACCGCAATCGTGATGTCCTGGGCCCGAAGCGGCACCGCCAGGACAAGGCCAGCGGCTGACAGAATTAAAGTTCTGCGCATTGCTTTCTCCTCCCACCAGAATGATTCTTACCCGCAAGCGAGCAGGTGAAGATTTGGAGCCGCCGGAGAGCGGACTTCACTTATAGGTTCTCGACAATCGCCGGGCGGTTCGCGGTCTCTCCTGCGAGAGCGCGCTGATCGACGGCGAAGTGGTGGTGCTGCGTACGGACGGGCGGAGCGACTTCGGGGCGCTCATGACCATGCGCGGCGGACCGCAAGCCTCGTTCGTGACCTTCGACCTTCTGAGTCTCAATATCGACGACCTGCGCCTGCGTCCGATCGAGGAGTGGCGATGCCGCTCTCACCTCTGGCCAGCTATTTCTCGAACCAGTATTCGCCGTTCGCGGAGCCGTGATTGCTTGTGGGTTTCAACTCGCCCTTCGCCCAATCGACGGCGGTCTGGCCGCGTGCGATGCCGCGAACCGTTTGTTACGGCCGGTGCCTCCGGTCCATGTTGCGACGGTGTCGGTCGTGGTCTTCGTCGATCCGTCAGGGGCGGCTGTGGTCTCAGTCGTCCCGGAATATTCCTCATAGATTTTGTCGCCGTTTTCGAGGATAGTGACCGTGTATCCCCAAGTGTGGCCATTGCGGTCGCGGTAGTCCCGATACCCGTAAGTCCAGCTCTCTTTGTCCTTCAGGCCCTCGCAATTCGGCTTGGCGTTCGGCCCGGCTACGCTATGAATCTCATACACGCCGACGACGATATGGCCGGGTGCGTCCCCAACGCCGATATTGAGCTGTTGTGGGTACCATGTCACGGTACCGGGGTCGCTGTCGGACGACCACTTGCAGCGTTCCTGAGCCGCCCCTGGCGCGGTAAGTAGCGGCAGAACGAATGCGGCTGGAATGGCAGGGATGAACAGCGCTCGCATGGCGACCTCCCGTGGTGCGGCACTGAGCAAAGTGCCGAGAGTTGGCACAAATGGAGGAACGCGCATAGCCCGGACGCAAATTGTTAATTATCTCTTATAATTTGCGTGCTGTCGAAGAGGCGCCTCCCTCCCGGATGGACGGCTGTGTTGGCTCCGTTAACACAAACCGACGAGGTTGACTGTGAGCGCCCTCACACAACTCGCCATATGCTAACAGCCGACGGTTGCGACGGGTGGGCCGCTCCCCATGGTCGACCCGATGCATCATGTAGAGCGACCCCCCTCTGACTTGTCCGGGGGCCGCAAGAACGCTCCGCACAGTATCTATCAGCCTCTAGCAGGCTGTTGAAGAAGTCGCTGGTCAGTGAGATTGGGCTGTGATTCTTTCGTCTTGGGCTTGGGCGGAGGGAAATCGATGCGAGGCGGGGACGAGCGGTCTGGGGCGCTGTTTAGCTACGTCGATTTGGAGGCGCGGGTCGGCCAGGATCACCCGCTGCGGACGATCCGCATGGTCGTGAACGAGGCTCTGGCGGGGCTCTCGGGCGAGTTCTCGGCGCTCTACGCGCAACTGGGTCGCCCTTCGATCCCACCCGAGAAGCTTCTGCGGGCGATGCTTTTGCAGGCGTTCTACTCGATCCGCTCGGAGCGGCAGTTGATGGAGCGGCTTAAGTTCGATCTTCTGTTCCGCTGGTTCGTCGGCGTCGGCGTTGACGATGCGGTGTGGGATCACTCGACATTTTCCAAGAACCGCGATCGCCTGTTGGAGGGCGATATCGCCGCCAAGTTCTTGAGCGCGGTGCTGGCGCAGCCACGGGTGAAGCGGCTGCTCAGCACGGAGCACTTCTCGGTTGACGGCACGCTGATCGAAGCGTGGGCGTCGATGAAGAGCTTTCGGCCGAGGGATGGCTCGGGCGAGCCCCCGGCTCCGAGCGGCGGGCGCAACAGCGAGGCGGACTTTCATGGCCAGAAGCGCTCCAACAAGACGCATGCCTCGACGACCGACCCGGAAGCGCGGCTCTATCGCAAGGGGCCGGGCAAGGAGGCCAAGCTCTGCTTCATGGGGCATGCGCTGATGGAAAATCGCCATGGCCTCGTGGTCGACGCCTGTCTGACGGAGGCCAACGGCCACGCGGAGCGGATCGCGGCGCTGCACATGATCGAGCCGCGCGCCGACCGGCCGAGGCCGATCACGCTCGGCGCCGACAAAGCCTACGACGCCGAGGATTTCGTCAACGAACTGCGCTCGATGAACGCGACGCCTCACGTGGCGCAGAACACAAATGGCCGCTCGTCGGCGATCGATGGCCGTACGACGCGGCACATGGGCTATGCGATCAGCCAACGCATCCGTAAGCGGATCGAAGAAGCCATTGGCTGGATCAAGACAGTCGCCGGCCAGGAACGAACCAAGTTCCGCGGCCGCGCGCGCGTCGGATGGTCCTTCACCCTCGCAGCCGCCGCCTACAATCTGGCGCGGCTGCCGAAGCTCATCGAGGCTTGCACGTGAAGGCCCCGGCCAACTGCCGCCTGATCGGCCGCTGGCGGATCGTCGAGGCCGATCTCTGGGATCGCGCTCACCTCGACCTCTGCGGTCCGGCGAGGCTGACGATCACCGCGCAAGGCGGAGAAGTCGCCTTCGGCGCTTTGCAGGCCGGCCTCGAAGTCGAATATGCTCGCGACTTGATCGGCTTCCGTTGGGCCGGAAGCGACGAGGGAGACCAGGTCGAAGGAGAAGGAACCGCCGAACTCCTCGATGACGGCACAATCGAGATCGAATTCGCCTACGACAATGGCGACGAAGCCGTCCTCAAAACCAAACGCGTGACTTCTTCAACAGCCTGCTAGACCTTACTGGGATCGACCAGGAGCGGAAGCAACGGGTCGCTCTGTCTCCGATCGGCTAATTGTCCGCGAATGGCCGGTGTTTGCGCATTCCTTCCGTACCGGAGCCCGACTAGGAAGGTCGGCTTAGGGCGGTAAGCACGCCTACAGGGGTCGCCTCGGGAATGACCGGAGTGCGCGCCAAAGCCGCCATGCCGCTGCGAGCACGAATAGGTACCACCGCCCTTTCACGACATCCCGGCTCAAGCATACGCCTCCATCCGAAAGAAAGGCAGCTTCACTGCTGAGAGAGCCGGAAGACCCGCGAGAGCGCGAATGACGGTAATATCGGGCCCAATTCTCAGGCGAACAAACTAGCCTTACTTCTCAAGAGGCCCGAAGCGCCAAGGCTGCGGTCGAAGCGAGGTATTGTGGTCGGCATTTGGCTGACGTGATCCGGGCCAGCCAGGCAGGCTCGATACTTCATTGCTCGGGCATCCCCGCCTTCCGCGCAGCCTCGTAAAAACGGTCGAAAGCTTCGAGAAGGCGCGGATCGGTGTTCGCGTTGACGAAATGGCCATTGTACGCCTTCCACCCCGCGATGGTCTTCGGTTGATCACTGGAAGGCAGCGCGAGGTAACGCTGCAGCGCTTCGCGGGCCTCTGTTTCATGACCGCTCAAAGCCAACGGCGCGACAAGGTCTGCGCCGAAACTCGGATCGATTACCACCGCGCGGCGGGCCCATTCAATCGCCTGATCGTACTGCTTCAGCGCGAAATGGGCCCCGGATTTCGAATCAAGCCACGTCCCCATACCGGGGTCGTGCGGACTGAGCCGAATCGCCTTGTCAAAATATTCGAGGCTCTTTTCAAACTGCCCCGTGTAGAAGCAAGCCCAGCCTAGGCCCATATAAGCAAATACGTTGGAGGGATTTAACGCGAGCGCCCGTTCGCTCTCCGCGATGGATTCGTCGTAGCGCGCCTGGTTCAGCAGGACCATGGCCTTCATGTTGTGCTGGTGGTCCGCGTTCGGATTGAGGGCAATCGCTCGGGACGCCAATTCGTCCGCCCGCTCTAGGTCGGCCTTCGGGTCGGCGCTGACGCCCATTCCAACCGGTAACCAGTATTTGGTGGACAAATAGCTCAGAGCGCGGTCATTATTGGGATCGACAGCGAGCGCCTGTTCGCAGAGATGGTAAGCCACGTCCGCTTCCTTGCCGAGAAAAACCCCTCCTTTTAGCAAGACGCCCTCGCATTGGAGCGCCAAATCCTCGGCATTGGGATTTGCCGCTGGCGTCCGTTTGAGACGCGCGGCCTCGGCCTCGGGGAGTTGGAGGTGCATCGCGTTCGCTAGCCGTGTGACGATCTCATCCTGCATCTGCAACAAATCGGTGCGCGGGGTGTCGAATTGGTCGGCCCACAGGTGAGCGCCGCTTTCGGCGTCGATGAGCTGGGCGTTCACCCTCATACGATCGCCGGTGGGCTGCACCGAGCCTTCCAGCACGTAGCGCACCCCTAGATCCTTACCGATCGCCTTGGCGTCGACTGGCTTGCCTTTGTAGCTGAAGGCGGTATTGCGGGCGATCACAAAGCTGTGTTGGACGCGCGTGACGCCCGTGATCAACTCATCGGTGAGCGCGTCGGCGAGGTAATCCTGCGCCGGATCGCCGGAGAGATTAGCGAACGGCAGCACCACGATGGAGAGATGCGCCGCCTCGAAGGGCGGTTTCGTGGCGACGCTTGCGGGCCGGTTCGCATTGAGGAACCACCATGCGCCGCCCGCGATTACAACCAGCAGCGCCGCGAGGGCGGCGGCGAGCAGCGCGAGCCCGAAACGCGTCTTCTGCGGCGCGGCTGCGCGCCTCATGGGTTCCGTCGATTTCGCCGCCTTCGCCTGCGCGGGGACGCCAACCTCAAGCGAGTAGACCCGGATCGGCTCGGCGATGTTCTTGAGTTGGGTTTGGCCGAGGTCGGCGACCGCTAGATCGAGCCTCCCTTTCACCTGCCAATAGGCTTGCTCGGAGAGACTTATCGCGCCGGGCTTGGCTACGCTCTGCAACCGAGCGGCGACGTTGACGCCGTCACCCATAAGATCGCCGTCGCTCTCCTCGACCACGTCGCCGAGATGGATGCCGATCCGAAATTCGATGCGCTTGTCGGGCGCGACCTCGGCGTTGCGCTCGGCCATCGCCCTTTGGACTTCAATCGCGCAGTTCACTGCGTCGACAACACTGCGGAACTCGACGATCGAGCCGTCGCCGGTGCGCTTGACGATGTGCCCGTGATGCACTGCGATGGTCGGGTCGATCAGGTCGCTGCGAAGAGTCCGAAGGCGGGCGAGGATCCGATCCTCGTCCGCTCCCGCGAGCCGGGTGTACCCCACGACATCGGCAACCAGAATCGCCGCGAGCTTCCGGGTCTCGCCCATTTGGCGTCCCCTCGGCTGAGGTCTAAGCGATCGCGCGCGAACGCGCGAGCCATCGAAATCATGGAGCTGCGAACTGATCCCTACGCAAAATAAGCAAATAAAGCCGACCTAAGGTGCCCGTATATAGGTAAAACTACCGTAAGCTTAACCTCTACCGCCTGCCAGAGCTCCGGCGAAGACTCCGCTGACTGGAGAAGTCAAGCGCACCAACCGCCGTGCTCAAGGATGCGCCTGGCCTATCCATGAGTTGGCCTCCCTTGACAGGCATCGTACCGACCGACGCGCAACGTAGCGAACTTCTCCTGCGCTCTGCCCTGTTCAAGCATTCCAAACGACCCCATTGGCGCAATGGCGTATTCCGCCTACGTCCGCAGTCAGGTGCACACCGGGCCGTGCATAGGACCGACCGCGAGGGGCGCTCAGGGTCGTTGTACGCGCGAGACGGTATACCTCTACTGAATAAGGCCAGGGTCGCCGTGATGGGAGCGCCTTCGGGTTGAGACGGAAGGCGAAGGTCGACGTCGCTACTTCTCAGTCGTGCAGTTACCTGCACGAACGAGAGCAATAGGCCGCCGCAACGATCCGAGAGAGATCCGCCGAGGGCGATTAAGCGGATGGCCGGAGTCGACGTGAAGCGGACGTAGCGGTCCGCGGCCTCGGACGCCTCAAGTGGGCGGAAAGCGCGCCTACAGGAGACGCCTTTAGAAGGACCGGAGTCCGCGCGATAGCCGTCATTCCATTGCGAGTTTAGCACCGGCCTCGGCCGCCTCATTATACGAAAGGGCGTAGGATTTAAAGCCTATAAAAATCAACGGCTTGTCAATTCCCTTCTTTTTAGCGCCAAATAGCACTCACTGCCCGAAGTGGACGCACCAAATTCAAAGGACAACGGCGCATCGCTGGCCAAACTAAACACGTCCCGGCAGTTCGCCGGGCTACTCTGGCAATCCGGCGTCCCGCGCGCCGCCAAGAACCCCCCGCGAGCGCTGGCGCACAGTTCACACCGCGTACGGCAAACGGTTCCTATTGCGCTCCGCGCCGCGCCCTGCCGCCTGCGTCGCCCTCTCCCTCCACCGCGTCGTCCTGACGCCAAGTCTGCGCCAAATCGACGGCGCCTGATTCACGGCGAAATATGTAACGTATCGCCCGGCCAGTGACGCGCGATTTCGCACGATCTATCAATAGTTTGGTATTTCTCACTGTTGAAGGACAGCGGGACTTCGACGGACTGACGCTGATTGGTTACGAGGCGCTGAAGCGGGTCGTCATTCCCGACATTTGTCATAGGCCCCCGGCCCAATCGCCGCCCATGCCGAAGTCCGAACTGGCCCCCTCGCTGAGTGCTAATTCGGCTCGTTCTGCAAAGGTCGTGTTACAGCACAAGTCGAAAGTCGTAGCGCCGGTTCAGAAGGCTTAGCCATCCTCGCCCGAATTGGCGTGTCCTCCGCTGGCATGTGCAGGTAAAATCTTTTTTTCGGCCGAGGTATTAAGGGGGCAGAGTTCACTTCTTAGCTCCCGAACCAGATTGTAATCGAGGAGCGACGAATATGACCACGACTCCGAGCCACATAGTCGTCCTGACCCTCGAGAACGAGGATTTCTCCTCCATCGTCGGCGATCCGACGGCGCCTTATCTGAATTCGCTTATCGCACAGGGGATGCTCTTCACCGACTTCAGCGGCGAATTGCATCCGAGCCAGCCCAATTATCTTGCGCTGTTTTCCGGCTCGACGTGGGGCGTCACCACCAACGGTCCTATTCCCCAGTTTCCGGCCAGCGTCCCGACGCTGGCCAGCGCGCTCGCCGCCAAGGGTTACACTTTCGGCGGTTACGCCGAAACCAGCGCGGTCCCCGAACGTCAGCCCTGGATCCATTTCGCCAATTCTGTGGCCGACGCTTACAATTTCAGCGCCTTTCCCCAGACCGCCGCCGGCTTCGCCAATCTACCCACCGTCTCTTTCGTGACGCCGACCGACGCCCACAACCTGACGCCTCTGAGCGACAATGGCGGCGGCGTCGCGGTCGGCGACGCTTGGGTCCAGGCCAATATCTCCGCCTACGCCGCCTGGGCGCAGGCCAATAATTCGCTGCTGATCATCACTTTCGACGAAAACAACACCAATCCAGCGGTGACCCTACCGAATCACATCACGACCATCGTCGTCGGCGCGGGCGTCCCGGCGGGCGTCACGAACAACTCGCTGGCCAATCACTATTCTCTGCTCAACACGATCGAAGGCTTTTACGGCCTGGCGCCGATCGAAGTCAGCCCCGGCGCGCCGGCGCTCGACTTCTATTCGGCGACGACGGCGAAGGCCGCAAGCACGATCACCGAGCGATTTTCCGGAATATCGGATCCGAACAACACGCCGCCGCAAAACGCCCTCGCGGCGGGGCCGAATTACATTTTCGAGGTCGAGTCCTCGCGTTACATGGTCACCGACCTCAACGGCAATACAATTATTCCCGACAGCTCGCTCTGGAGCATGTTCTCGGGGCTCGACAATACGCCCGCCGGGTTTAACCCTACGCTCGACAACAGCCTGCTCGACGCGCGCGCCGCCTATGACAGTTCGACCGGCTGCTATGCCGTCATCGCGGATAATTTTCAGCCGGGAACCGGGAATTTCGGCACCAATATCGTTATTGCCGTCTCGGTGGACAGCAATCCGGCCGACGGCTGGCATCTCGCCTCGATCGACACGTCCAACGGCTTCACCACGCAGTCGGACATGCCTTGTCTGTCGGTCAGCAACGGCAATATATGCATCACCACGCCGGAATATCTCGATGCGGGAGGCGGCTACAACACGGCCGAGTTCATCGTCGGCGAAAGCAGCGTCATAGCCGCCGGAAACGCCGCGATTGCTCCCAACGCCAGCAATATCGCGTCAGGGTCCAACGGCATCATGCGCAACGTCGCCGGCGCAAATGGGAAAACATATTATTTAAGCGCCTTTTCGAACCACACGCGCACCATTCTTGCCTTCCAAACCTACGACGCGACGACCGGCAGCTTCAGCGCGCCGATTAGGCTCGGGCTTGACGACAGCGACGTGGGAGGCGGCGGCAGCGACTATACCGCCGCGCAGCTGGGCACGACCAAGCTGCTCAACATCAATGACTCGCGCATCCAAGGCCTTGCCTATGCCTCCTCGGGAGGACACGATTACGTTTATGGCGTGAGCGAAGTCAGGCCGAGCGCAGGGGCGATCCCCGAAATCGAATGGTTCAAGCTCGACGTTACCGATCCCGCCAATCCGCAAATTGTCATGGGGGACGTCATTTCCGGCGCTTCGATTGGCTCGGGCGTCGCGGTCTTCAATCCGTCGATCGCGATCGACCAGAACGGCGACGTCTTGATCAATTTCTCGGCCTCGGGGCCGAACATGTATCCCGCTGACTATTACACTGTGCTCGGCGCCGGCCTTTCCGCCTTCAGCGCGCCGACGCTCTATCAGGCGAGCGACACATTTTTCAATTCCGGCAGCCCCTCCGGCAGCACCAACATGCGCTGGGGAACCTATTCGAGCGCGATCGCCGATCCCAACAATCCGAACGGCTTCTGGATCTCCAATGAATATGTGACCAAAACGGGCGTAACCATCCCGACAGGGCTTACCTCCTGGTGGAGCACCGTGACGGCGCAGGTGACTGTCTCCAGTTCCTCCCCCCCGTCACTCGGCGGCGCCGGAGTGACGGCGACTTATACGGAGGGCGGCGCGGCGGCGACGCTCGACTCTGGCTTGACGGTCTCCGACCCAAGCAGTTCGACCCTGAGCGGCGCTACGGTCACGATCGCGAGCGGCTTTCTGAGCGGCGATACGCTCAACTTCACCAACCAGAACGGCATCACCGGCTAGTATAATTCCGCGATCGGCGTGTTGACGCTGACGGGAACGGCGACGCTGGCGCAATATCAGACGGCGCTCGAGAGCGTGAGCTTCAGCTCGACCAATCTCAATCCGACCAATTACGGCGCAGACCTGACCCGCGCGATCAACTGGCGGGTCAGCGCCGGCGCGGCGCAATCGGCCGTCGTGTCCAGCTCGCTCAGTGTCGTCGGCGTCGATCAGGCGCCGGTGCTGTCGGGCGCGGGCAACACCACGACCTATACGACGGGCGGCGCCGCCGTCGTGATCGATAATGCGCTTGCGGTCAGCGACCCGGACAATCTCCAGCTCGCTTCGGCGACGGTGACGATTTCGGGCAACCTCCAGACCGGCGACACCCTCAGTTTCGCCAATCAGAACGGCATTGTCGGCTCGTATAGCTCCACGACCGGCGTGCTGACGCTGACGGGAACGGCGACGCTGGCGCAATATCAGGCGGCGCTGGATGCGGTGACCTTCTCCACCACCAGCGCGAGCGCCGCCTCGCGCACGATTAGCTGGCAGGTCAGCGACGGAACGCTCAAATCCGCCGCCGCGACAAGCACAGTGAATGTTACTACCGTGTCTCCGACGCTGGGCGGCGCCGGCAACACGGTGAGCTATACGGAGGGCGGCGCGGCGGCGACGCTCGACGCCGGCCTCACGGTGTCCGACCCGAGCAGTTCGACGCTGAGCGGCGCGACGGTTTCGATCGCGAGCGGCTTCCTGAGCGGCGATGCGCTCAACTTCGCCAACCAGAACGGCATCACCGGCTCGTATAGCTCCGCGATCGGCGTGTTGACGCTGACGGGAACGGCGACGCTGGCGCAATATCAGACGGCGCTCGAGAGCGTGAGCTTCAGCTCGACCAATCTCAATCCGACCAATTACGGCGCGGACCTGACGCGCACGATCAACTGGCAGGCCAGCGCCGGCGCGGCGCAATCGGCCGTCGTGTCCACCTCCCTCAGTGTCGTCGGCGTCGATCAGGCGCCGGCGCAGTCGGGCGCGGGCAACACCACGACCTATACGACGGGCGGCGCCGCCGTCGTGATCGATAATGCGCTTGCGGTCAGCGACCCGGACAATCTCCAGCTCGCTTCGGCGACGGTGACGATTTCGGGCAACCTCCAGACCGGCGACACCCTCAGTTTCGCCAATCAGAACGGCATTGTCGGCTCGTATAGCTCCACGACCGGCGTGCTGACGCTGACGGGAACGGCGACGCTGGCGCAATATCAGGCGGCGCTGGATGCGGTGACCTTCTCCACCACCAGCGCGAGCGCCGCCTCGCGCACGATTAGCTGGCAGGTCAGCGACGGAACGCTCAAATCCGCCGCCGCGACAAGCACAGTGAATGTTACTACCGTGTCTCCGACGCTGGGCGGCGCCGGCAACACGGTGAGCTATACGGAGGGCGGCGCGGCGGCGACGCTCGACGCCGGCCTCACGGTGTCCGACCCGAGCAGTTCGACCCTGAGCGGCGCGACGGTTTCGATCGCGAGCGGCTTCCTGAGCGGCGATGCGCTCAACTTCGCCAACCAGAACGGCATCACCGGCTCGTATAGCTCCGCGATCGGCGTGTTGACGCTGACGGGAACGGCGACGCTGGCGCAATATCAGACGGCGCTCGAGAGCGTGAGCTTCAGCTCGACCAATCTCAATCCGACCAATTACGGCGCGGACCTGACGCGCACGATCAACTGGCAGGCCAGCGCCGGCGCGGCGCAATCGGCCGTCGTGTCCACCTCGCTCAGTGTCGTCGGCGTCGATCAGGCGCCGGTCCTGTCGGGCGCGGGCAACACCACGACCTATACGACGGGCGGCGCCGCCGTCGTGATCGATAATGCGCTTGCGGTCAGCGACCCGGACAATCTCCAGCTCGCTTCGGCGACGGTGACGATTTCGGGCAACCTCCAGACCGGCGACACCCTCAGTTTCGCCAATCAGAACGGCATTGTCGGCTCGTATAGCTCCACGACCGGCGTGCTGACGCTGACGGGAACGGCGACGCTGGCGCAATATCAGGCGGCGCTGGATGCGGTGACCTTCTCCACCACCAGCGCGAGCGCCGCCTCGCGCACGATTAGCTGGCAGGTCAGCGACGGAACGCTCAAATCCGCCGCTGCGACAAGCACAGTGGCTGTCGGTAGCCAGCTGGCTGCTCCGACATTCACAAGCCCGACGAACGGCCAGACGGTGACCACCGGCAAACCGACGATCACCGGAACAGGCGCGGCTGGCGACACGGTGACGCTGAGCGAGGGCGCCACGGTCCTGAGCTCGTCCATCGTGGTGCAAAGCACTGGAGGCTGGAGCTACACTCCGACGGCCCCCTTCGCCAATGGCGCGCTCGACTCTGACCGCCACACAGGCTGTGGCTGGTGGCCCCAGCTCCGCCGCGGCGACGGACAGCTTCACGGTCAACGCGACCGGTGGTTTGACGATCAGCACCGCGCAAACTGGGAACGTCAATTTGGCCGCGGCCAACAATCCGCTAACGATCACCAGCACCGGCAGCGTAACCACATCTAGTGGTGACGCCATTGACGGAAAAAGCGGAACTGCCTGGAACATCATCGATTTTGGAAAAATTTCAGGAGTAGTCGGAAGTTCCTCTGCCGGCATCTATTCGCAAGGGGCCGGCACCACGGTGCAAAATTTTGGAAATATCTCCGGAGCCACGGCGGGCGTCTGGCTCTCAAGCGGCGGCAACGTCACGAATTTCTCCGGCGGCGCCATTTCAGCGACCCGGAACTACGGCGTTTACATTGGTGGCGGCGCCGGGACTGTCATAAATGCGGGCACAATCACGGGTCCACAATACGCCGTTGACTTCGCGACCAGCAGCAGCGCCAATCGGCTGATCGTCGATCCGGGGGCGACCTTCAATGGCGCGGTCAACGGCAACGGCGGGAGTTTGGAACTCAGTGGCGGGACTGGCTCGATCGGGTCTATCGGATCAAGCTCTTTCAGCGGTTTCAATCAACTGATCGCCGATGCGGGCGGCAGCTGGACCTTGACCGGCTCCAATTCGATCGCCAACATCCAGGACAATGGCAACCTCGTCATTGCGGGCTCGCTCAAGGTTTCGACAGCGGTCAATCCCGCCGGCGCCGGTCAGTTCGGCATTCTATCCGGCGGGACCCTCGAAGTCGCGTCCGACCAGGCCACGAATTCGCAAATCGATTTCCTCGGCGCAGGCCAGTTGACGATCGACAATGCGGCGTTATTCGGGGTTAACGTCGGCACAACAACCTATTCGGGACCGCTGATCGAAGGGTTCGCCGCCGGAGACATAATCGATATCCATGGCCTTTCGCCGACTGCTGCACAACTGCTTTACAGTCCCACGAATGGAATGCTGCAGATTACAAATGGTTCGGGCCAAGTCGCGACCATGGATTTTCAAAATTCGACTTTGGGGACGGGAGCGTTCAGTTTCGCCTCGGACGGCAGCAGCGGCCTTAAAATGATGCACAGTTAGTGCTGCAGTTGCATATGTGGATGTCTTGCTCGGTAGTGAAGACGCGCGAGCGTGCGAGCCTCGCCGGCACCCGCGAACCGGCTGTATCCGACGACATCCGCAACCAGGATCACCGCGAGCTTCCGGATCTCGCTCATTGCGCCCCTCCGGCTGTTGGCAGATTAGCACAAATGCCAGTCCCGGTCTCCCTGTTTCGACGGAAGGACCGCTCATATGCGCATTCCTTCCGAACCGAGCACCAAGCGGGAAGGGCAGCAAAGGGTCGACTTTACGCGTTTGCCACGTCGTCCGGGAATGGCCGCTAGTTACGCCAAGCTGCCCTACGAGGTCGCCCCGCCGAAGGACTCAAGTCGACGCAAAGCGGACCTCGTTTGTTGCCGGGCGACGGGAGCCGCTCTTCCGGACGTCAAGCTGTCGCGAGAGACGGAGGTGCTGTCAGGACCGCGATCACAGCCTTCCGGAGACCAGAACCGCTTGCCAGAAAAGCACGCCAAGAAATACAACAATAAGGATGCGAAGGATAAGGCCCCACCCATTGGAATCGAGGGCGTTATCCTCCTGGGGGGTCAGCCGTTCGGAATCGCTCACGTCGAAACCAATTGGACGCCCGCCAGCAAGCTCAGTCTCACGCCAGATTGCTAAAGATTTCGTAAAATCTCTGTCGGGTCCGAAGGGCGATGAGGGCCCGAGGCGCAACGGGAGGGCCTGCCGGACTGCGAGGACCTAAGGGCGATCCTGGCCCTGCAGCGCGGCAGGACTCAACAGCTCTGGCGGGACCGCCAAGACCCCAATCCGACTTTGAGGGTCGTTGCCGAGCCATTGAGGGCAGCGTGCGATGCGTCCGCAATCATGGTCAGCGCCTACTGTGCCGATGGATTGGGCACTCTACGCATACTGGAAACGATGGATCCGCCTGCCTACGCGAAGCCAGCGCCAAGGGATCTAGGCGCGGCGGAACCCCTTATGAAAATGGAAATTTGAGCAATGTCGCAGGAGGCGGCGCGCCCACATTTTGTGCCGGGCCATACGGTCCCTAATTCCATTAGGTGCAGCTGGGACCCTCACAGGGTGTCGCGGTCCCGCCGCGCGCGCTTGACCGGGCCTCAAGGTCGGTGGCGACCACGAGCACCTCGCGCGCTCGGCCGTGCCCCGCTCGGCCAGCACGCGGACGCTCTTGTCCTTCACCCGAGCGTTTGGCCCAGCTCCTCAGGGCCGGCGTTCGTCTTCAAGTTCAGGCATTGCAACTTTCGCCTCCGCTTGCGCAATGCCCGGTCGCGGCCCGCTCTGATGGTCAGAGCCTGACATTCGGTATATCCGCGTGGATCGGCAATTAAATGGCTGAAATCGACCCTCAGCATCCCTTCGAGATTGGTCCTATGGACAGGCGGTTTGCGCCACATTGCGGTCGAAGCCCGAAGGCGACGGGTGCGCTAGGAGCGGTCCCTGCTAGGGGCTGAGCTATGGCCGAAAGTTGGTGAGGGCGTGAATCGGGGAAGGCGGCATATCGTGGGGGTGTTCGAGCCTCCACTTCTCCACCGAAGGAGCGATATGCCGTGTCCAACGATAATGTTGTCAAACTGATTCAGCCAGGGATTTTGACCGACCGGCTGACCGAGGTTCTGCGCGATGGCGCGCGGGTGCTTTTGACCCAGGCGGTCGAAGCGGAAGTGTCCGAGTTTCTGGCCGCGACCGCCGATCTGAAGACCGACGAGGGCTGCCGGCGCGTCGTGCGACACGGGCATCTGCCCGAGCGCCAGATCATGACCGGCATCGGGCCTGTGGCGGTGCGCCAGCCGCGGGTGCGCGACCGGGAGGCGGGCGCCGACGATCCGGCGCGCATCCGCTTCACCCCGGCCATCCTGCCGCCCTACGCCCGGCGTTCGAAGAGCCTCGATACACTGATCCCGATCCTCTATCTGAAAGGCGTGTCGACCGGCGACTTCGCGTCGGCGCTGGCCGCCTTGCTCGGCAAGGATGCTCCTGGCTTGTCGGCCACGACCATCGCGCGGCTGAAGGAGGTCTGGACCGACGAACACAAGCGATGGAGCGAGCGCGACCTGTCGGCCAAGAGCTACGTCTACGTCTGGGCCGACGGCGTCTACCTGCAGGCGCGTCTGGAGGACGAGGCGCAATGCATCCTGGTCATCATCGGCGCCACGCCGGAGGGCAAGAAGGAGCTGCTCGGCTTTGTCGACGGCGCGCGCGAGAGCGCTCACGACTGGCGCGCCCTGCTGCTCGATCTCAAGCGCCGGGGTCTGTCGATGGCGCCCAAGCTCGCCGTCGCCGATGGCGCGCTCGGCTTCTGGAAGGCGATCGGCGAGCTCTGGCCCAAGACCGGTGAGCAACGATGCTGGGTGCATAAGACCGCCAACATCCTCAACAAACTGCCCAAGAGCCAGCAGCCCAAGGCCAAGCGCATGCTGCAAGACATTTGGATGGCCGAAACGAGGAAGGACGCCGAGGCGGCGTTCGACGTCTTCGTCGAGACCTATGGGGTCAAGTACGAGAAGGCCGCCGAATGCCTGAAGAAGGACCGGGGCCCACTGCTCGCCTTCTACGACTTCCCGGCCGAACATTGGAAACACCTGCGCACGTCGAATCCGATCGAAAGCACCTTCGCGACCGTCCGACACAGGACAACCCGCTCGAAGGGATGCCTCTCAAACAAGACGGCGCTCGCCATGGTGTTCAAGCTGGTCGAAGGCGCGCAGAAGACTTGGCGTCGCCTTGACGGCCACAACCAGTTGCCAAAGATCATTCGAGGTGTGAAGTTTACTGACGGGTGCGAGGTCATCGCCAAGCCCGGCGACCTTCAATCCCAAACCGCCGCCGCCTGATCCTTCAGGCCATCACCAAAAATCGGCGATAGCTCATTGGCGCCATTCATACCAAGTCGCGCCACCGCATTACCCGATCGGGCATGCGACAAAGGGGTCAACCGGATCGCAGAAGAACGCGCGATTTTATCTCTCGACCTGCGCCCTCGACCAACGACCGGGCCATCGCCGGCAGTTCGTCCTTGGCCCGAAGATAATCGTCCATCGCAATGGGATTTGATGTCTCCGGCGCATCAACGCGCATAACCCGATCCTTGGCTACCAGAAGGTAGGCTTGCCCAAGCGCGTTGAGCGATTGCGCTCGCATCGCCGCTAATATCACTTCCTTCCACTGGAATCCGCCCCGCTTTTTCCTTCGTCGACCTTGAAACTGGTCTCTCCGCATCCGAGGCTCAAGATTTGCACTTGGCCTCGGTCGAGATCGTAACACGCTAGAGCTTCGACCAAGGCGTTCATGACTGGATTGTTCGCCCAAAGCCCGCCGTCGACCATGACGTAGCCGTTATTCGGTAGCGCTTCGAAGAAGGTAGGCGCAGCAGCGGTCGAAAGCGCCACCTTCACCATCCGCTCGACCCGGTCCTTCTGGTAGTGAGGATGATGTGAAGTCTTGAAAATCCACGGCTCACCATGGCGACCTTCGAATGCGGGAATGCACAGCCTGGTCTTGGCTTGGCCAAGAACACTATCTCCGAAGATCCTGAGCAGTTCGGTCCTCTCAAGTGGCTCCCGCTCATAGACGTAGCGGAGCTTCTGACGGACCCAGCGCAACCACCGGCCAAGGTGCGACGCCGGCGGAAAGATTTTGCCGCCGCGCTCAATGTAGAACTCTCGGATTTCACGTGCAGTCAGCCCGTGCGCCAGCCCGAGCGCGATAATTCCTCCGGTTGAGGTTCCCGCGATCATGTCGAAGTGTCCAACAACCGACTGTCCGCCGAGGAAGCGGTGCTCAAGTTCCGCCAAGACCGACGTCGGCAAGATGCCGCAAATAACCTCCGCCATCGATCGAGAGAATTCGGAAAGGTCTATCTTTCGGCCACGGCTGTTGCGGTCGACGCGTTTGGATTGTTCCGTCAGACCGGCGGGGCGGGATGTAATTCATGGGGAGTCTTCCTGAGTTAGAGGCGGAGGAACATCCCGACCACCGCCTGTCCATTCTCCCGTCGCCCGCCAGCCTTCGTAGCAGCCGAGCCAATCGAGAAGTCCAAGGGATGGTTGTTTCAGCGAGCAGATTGAAGTGGCGTCCACTCGCTTATTTCGTGATCAAAGGGAGCGGGTAGACGTGTATTTTAACGAGTTGACGGTGTCGGTGAACGAGTCCGGCGAATTCGTCGCTTCGACTTGAAAGGTGCTGCCCGGGACAAACAAGTTGGCTGCATGAGCGGGCACAGCCAGTCCAAGCAGTACGGCCGTAGTGACGATGAGTTTAGTTTGCATGACTTTGTTCCCCCTTGCACGAATGCAGGTGAATGCGGCGAGTTGGCCACAAGGGTGCAGTTTAAAATCTGCACTCTGCGACTTGTAGAAACTGTGGCTCGCCGCGGTCAATTGGCCCAAAGGTCTTAGGACTTCGGGTGGTCGTTGAACGCGCTGTCACGAGACCCGGGAGCGCATGAGGTTCCCGACTGTTGCCCTAAGCTTGATCTCTGCAACGGGTTTATGCAGCAAGATCAGACCACTCTCCCGCGCCTCTCGGAGGCGATCCGGGGCTGTGTCGCCAGTGATCAGGACCGCCGGAACACCTTCGGTGTATTGGGACTGCAGGCGCTTGATGGTGCCGATGCCGTTCTCACCGTCGCGCAGCCGATAGTCGCAGATAATGAGATCCGGCTGGCGCGAGAGAGCTACGATGCGATCAAGCATTTCTGCGCCGGAGCCCGCCACGATGACATCATGTCCCCAACTCGACAGCAAAACCCGCATCGCGCTCTGGATAACCGCGTCGTCATCAATGACCAGGATCATCCCGCGCCGCGTCGCGAACATTGGAGTTTCTTGCGCGCTCGGTATGGTGAGGACCTGTCTTTGAGCGAGTGGAACGTTGACCTGGAACACCGACCCCTTTTCCGGCGCGGAACGCAGCGTGACAGGACAGTCGAGCAGCTTGGCGAGCCGGTCGACGATTGCGAGCCCGAGACCAAGTCCCTTTGCCCGGTCGCGTTCAACGTTCCCGAGCTGAACGAACTCATGGAAGACTTCATGTTGTCGCTCCGACGGGATGCCGCGTCCGGTATCCCATACCTCGACGCGGAGGCTATTCCCACGACGACAACCCACGAGGACGCGTCCACGATCGGTATAGCGAATGGCATTGGAAACCAGGTTTCGGAGGATGCGCTCCAAGAGGAATGGGTCAGTGCGGACGATCGCAGAGCAACCTACGGAAATCAGCCTCAGGCCCTTGGCTTTAGCCTCCTCGAGATGGTCCCGGCAAACACGCTCCAGCAGGGGCTCAATCGGAAAGTCTTCACCTTGCGTCTCGACGACGCCGGCGTCGAGACGGGAGATGTCGAGCAGCGAATTTAAGAGGCCGTCCATGGCGGTGACGGAACCGCCGATTTGCCAGACGAGTCGCCGCATCTCGTCATTCATTGGGTAGCCTTGCAAGGCGCCCACGAGCAATCCGAGGGCGTGAACCGGCTGCCGCAGATCGTGACTCGCAGTGGCGATAAACTTTGATTTGGCGACATTGGCGTCGTCTGCGGCTTCTTTTTGAACGCGCAGCTCGCGGACCAACCCCTCGTTCTCAAGCGTCAGGCGGGTATTGAGGATGAAGTTTCTGTTGAAACCAAGCGTCATCTGAATGCTCGAAAGTGAGTAGATGAGCACGGTAAGCGCGAGGATCCAGATGCAGCCCGTCGCCCCGAAAAATCGCCAGAGGACATAAGGAACGGTGGCGCCGAGGAAGCGGCAGAGGAAAGTTGGCGTATGAAAGCCGAAGCTCAGCGCTGCTCCCGCCGCGACCCCGGCGCCGAGCAGCAAAACGGTCAATTCCTGCTCGATCGGCCGTGTTGCGCTGACGCCGACGATCCCGATGCTCCAGACAAGACCCTCGGCCAAACCGATAGCGGTGAACAGCGCAAGCGCCTGTGCGCGCATTGAGGCCCGGACCCGAGCGGCGGCGGAGCATAAAGGCGAGGGCGACTTGTCCGGCGTAGACCGCGAACAACAGCGCGTACCAGAGCGCCAAATCGAGACTTAGGAAGCCGTCCTCGTAAGCGACGGCGCCCACCATGATCCCGCCGCCCACCAAAGCGCTTGCTGCGCCCATCGGTGAGTTCCGCACCATGGGTTCGAGTTGAGAGGATTCGACTGCGGCAGCGTTCGGCACGATCGGTTCCTGTCTGGGGAGGCGTGCGCCATCCTATCGCACTCGCGCCAGCTGTTGAGCTATTGGAACGGGATCAACATTTCGTCACTTGACCTGAAGGGCTTAGGACCGGGCCTAGGTTCTCAGGTCAATCTTGTGCGGCGAGGATCTCCTGGTCGACAATCGGTCCATGAAGCTCTTGATCGTTGATGACCATCCGGTAGTGCGGGACGGCCTCGCTGCTTTGCTGCGTCAGTTGGCTCCGGAGGTCACCGTGGTGATGGCCGAGGACGGCCCGCGAGGGCTAGGTGTCGTCGACGCTCATCCCGATCTCGACCTCGTCGTCCTCGATCTGGCAATGCCGGGGAGCGACGGATTCGCCATGCTTCATGAATTCGGCAGGCTCCAGCCTCAGCTTCCGGTCGTCGTTCTGTCCTCGTCCGAGGATCCGCGCGACGTGCGTCGCGCGCTGGCGTCCGGCGCTCTTGGCTATATCCCTAAATCCGCGCCGCCACGAACTATCCTCGCTGCGGTGCAGTTCGTGCTCGCGGGCAATGTTTATGTGCCGACTTTATTAGCCCGAGAATCCGGCCTCCATGCGGGACGAGGCTGGGGACGATAGCGCTCGAAGAAATGCTGTGAGTTTAACTGCCCGACAAATCGACGTGCTGCGGCTGCTTCGCGAAGGCCGTTCGAACAAGGAAATCGGTCGGACGCTTGGTCTTTCTGAGAAGACCGTCAAGGTCCACGTTACCGCGCTCTTCAAGGCGCTGAACGTGGCGAATTGCATACAGGCGGCTGCGATGGCTGATAAAGTGGGACTGATTTAGTGCCGCTTGATGAACCCGAGAGAGGACAAGGAGCGAGCCAAAGCGGTCTTTCGCGGCGGTCGGACGGCGCTGCAAATCTGCAAACCACCTTATCGGGCATTCCCCGTCCCTACACGGCCGGCGTAGATGCGCTTGACTGTGCTGGCGGGCGCCGCTGGCCCTAGTGGAACTCCGCAGCCGCGCCGATGCGGCAGGGCGGTAAGGCGGAGTCGCCGCGCTCGAGCGGAGCCGTGTTAGTTGCTCGACTTGTGGATCGTTCTGTGGACCGATCCGTGCAATTAGCGTTAAGTAATTGATTTATATGATAAGGCTGGCGGAGACGGAGGGATTCGAACCCTCGATAGAGCTTTACAACCCTATAACGGTTTAGCAAACCGCCGCCTTCAGCCTCTCGGCCACATCTCCCGGCGCAATGCGCGTGCGCGACATATGCCCGACGCATCCCCCCATTGCAAGCGCGTGACGTCGAGTTGGCGGGGCTTGGAGGGAGCTTCGTGGTCGAGGGCGGCGGAGCAAGTCGCCAGCGGCGCGCCGAGCGTTGGTCGAGAGTCAAGGTGGACTCACGTCACGGCGACGCCGCTAGACGAAGCCGTCTTGCGCGCATCCGGCCGACCGCCCGTCGGTCGACACGGACGTCGCGCGCACCAATTCCAAACGCGAAGCTACGAACAGGCTGATCAGGCGAGGCCGCACCGCCGGCAACCGCGCCTGATCAGCCGATACGTCGGAACGCGCAAGCCGATTAGGCGGCGGGCGACGTGTCTGACGATCCTGGGGTAGGCATTGGCATCGCTTTCTTGCGCTTTGCTGGCGCGCGCTTGGCGGGCGACTTCTTCGCGCGAGGCTTTCTTCGTCGCTCCTTTGCGCGTGGCCTTCTTGGCGACGACCTTGCGGGCGGACTTCTTCGCGGAGGCTTTCTTCACCGCCCCTTTGCGCGTGGCCTTCTTGGCGACGACCTTGCGGGCGGACTTCTTCGCGGGCTTCTTGGCGGCGGACTTCTTCGCCGTTTTCTTGGTAGCAGCTTTCGGCATTTATCACGTCCCTCTTAACCACCTGCTCTCAGCACAAATTTTGCGCCATGCAGATGCGAGAGCGAAAGTACATTCGTTTTGATTTCACGCAAGCGTTGCACACGCGCGCAACACGCGCAGAAGCGTCGTGACTATCGAATTATCGCGCGCACTCGGGCCTCTGATCATTCATCGACGAGAGCGCTCGCGCACGCCGTTCACGCCGTTGCGACGGCGCGCGCGCCTGGCGCGCGACGCTTCTGCGCGGCAGCCGACGCGCATTCGCTCGATTCCTGATTTGCCCATATATTGCGGCGGTCTCCAAGACTCTCGCTTGCTCGCGCAGAAGCAATGCATCGCACTCGCAGAACCGATCTTACGCGCGTACACGGCGAGAGAACCAAGAGCATTCGTCGCGACGAGCGTATCAAATCGAAACGGCGTGCACGCTCATCGCAATCGAATTTTTCTTGGTGGATAGCATGAGATTTTTATCGCCGAGCGTTGCAATCGCCGACTTCTCCGCGCGAGTCGCGCCGCGAATCATGCGATTCGCTGCGCGTGATTCGGCTCGAAGCGTCAGACGCCGAGGCGTTTTTTCAGCGCGTCGCTCACCGCTTGCGGGTTGGCTTTGCCGCCCGTCGACTTCATCACTTGACCCACGAACCAGCCCAACATGCCGGGCTTCGTTTTGGCCTGTTCGGCCTTGTCGGGATTGGCCGCAATGACTGCGTCGACGGCGCTGTCGATCGCGCCGACGTCGGTCACCTGGCGCAGACCGTGCGCTTCGACAAGCGCGCGCGGATCAGCGCCGCGATCATCAGCGAACAGCCTCACGAGCAGGTCCTTGGCGATCTTGCCGGAGATGACGCCCTCGCCGATGAGATCGACGAGGCTCGCCAAGGACGCCGCACTCAAGCCCGCGTCCGCCACAGCAAGCCCTTGCGCGTTGGCCTGCGCGGAAATATCGCCCATCAGCCAGTTGGCGACGGCCTTCGCGTCGCGCTTGGCGCCGCCGTGGTTGACACTGTCCTCGAAGAAATCCGCCGTCTCCCGCTCGGCGACGAGGATCGAGGCGTCGTAGGCCGAGAGGCCGTAGTTCGCGACAAAGCGCGCCCGTTTGGCGTCAGGCAGTTCGGGCAGGTCGGCGGCCATCGCGTCGATGAAAGCCGCGTCGAGTTCAAGCGGCAAGAGGTCGGGGTCGGGGAAGTAGCGGTAGTCGTGCGCCTCTTCCTTGGAGCGCAACGAGCGCGTTTCCCCGCGCGCAGGATCGAACAGCCGCGTCTCCTGCTCGACTGCGCCGCCATCCTCGATGAGGGCGATCTGCCGGCGCGCCTCGGTCTCGATCGCCTGGCCGATGAAGCGAATGGAGTTGACGTTCTTGATCTCGCAGCGCGTGCCGAGGCCTTCTCCGGGCCGACGCACGGAGACATTGACGTCGGCGCGCAGATTGCCCTTCTCCATGTCGCCGTCGCTCGAGCCGATGTAGCGCAGGAGGGTGCGCAACTTGCTGACATAGGCCTTGGCCTCGTCGGCCGAGCGCATGTCGGGCCTGGAGACGATCTCCATCAGAGCGACCCCAGAGCGGTTGAGGTCGACGAAGCTCATCGTCGGCGACTGGTCGTGCAAAGACTTGCCCGCATCCTGCTCGAGATGCAGGCGCTCGATCCCGACCTTGATCGAATGATCTGGCGTGAGATCGACCTGGATCTCCCCCTCCCCGACGATCGGGCTCTTGTACTGGGAGATCTGATAGCCCTGGGGCAGGTCGGGATAGAAATAGTTCTTGCGGTCGAAGGTCGAGCGGCGATTGATCTGGGCCTTGAGGCCAAGGCCGGTGCGCACCGCCTGAGCCACGCATTCGCGGTTGATCACGGGCAGCATGCCGGGCATCGCCGCGTCGACGAGCGAAACATGCGAATTGGGCTCGCCGCCGAACGCCGTCGAAGCGGCGGAGAACAGCTTGGAGCGCGAGGTCACCTGGGCGTGGACCTCGAGACCGACGATCACCTCCCAGTCTCCCGTCGCGCCCTTGATGAGCTTCGCGCTCGCCCTGTCCGTCGCCATGTGGATCGCTCACCTCTCATCTGAAGTCCGTCGGGATCCTAGCGCCCGCGCCTCACGTCCACCACGGCTCCGGAAGCGTCATCCGCCCCGCCGACTGCTCAATCGTCTCGCCGAGCGCGAACAGCGTCTCCTCGTCGAACGGACGGCCGATGAGTTGCAACCCGAGCGGCAGGCCTTCACTCGACAAGCCCGCGGGCGCGACAAGTCCCGGAAGACCCGCCATGTTGACGGTCACGGTGAAGACGTCGTTGAGGTACATTTCGACCGGATTGTCCGAGCCCTTCTCGCCGATGCCAAAGGCGGCGGAGGGCGTGGCGGGGGTCAGGATCGCGTCGACGCCGTCGGCGAACACACGCTCGAAGTCGCGCTTGATGAGGGTGCGGATTTTCTGCGCCCTTACATAATAGGCGTCGTAATAGCCGGCGGACAGGACATAGGTGCCGATCATGAGGCGCCGCCGCACTTCGGTCCCGAAGCCCCTGGCGCGGGTCTTCTCGTAAAGCTCGGTGATGTCGGCCCCCAGTTCGCGCAGGCCATAGCGCACGCCGTCGTAGCGCGCGAGATTGCTCGAGGCTTCCGCGGGCGCCACTATATAATAAGCAGGTAGCGCGTAGGGCGTGTGCGGAAGGGTGACGTCGACCACGCTTGCGCCCGCGGCGCGCAGCCATTCCGCGCCGCGCGCCCACAAAGTGTCGATCTCGCTGCTCATGCCCTCGAGGCGGTACTCCTTCGGCACGCCGATTGTCATGCCCTTGACCGAGCGTCCGACCGCGGCTTCGTAGTCTGGAACGGGGGTCGGCGAGCAGGTGGAATCCTTCGGGTCGGGCCCGGCCATCGACCGCAGCATGATCGCGGCGTCGCGCACATTGCGCGCAAGCGGCCCCGCCTGATCGAGCGACGAGGCAAAGGCGACCATGCCGTAGCGCGAGCAGCGGCCATAGGTCGGCTTTATGCCGACGATGCCGGTGAAGGCCGCAGGCTGGCGGATGGAGCCGCCGGTGTCGCTCGCGGTGGCGGCAAGACAGAGCCGGGCCGAGACAGCCGAGGCAGAACCGCCGGACGAGCCGCCGGGGCTCAGCAGGCCGCGCTTATCGGAACTCAGGGCCGCCACGCGCCCTCTGTCGCGGCTCCAGTTCGGCGGCAGCCAGGGCGAAGCGACGGGCCCGTAATATGAGGTCTCGTTCGACGAGCCCATGGCGAACTCGTCCATATTGAGCTTGCCCAGCATCACCGCGCCGTCGCGCCACAAATTGGCGGTGACGGTCGACTCGTATCGCGGCTTGAAGCCGTCCAGAATATGGCTGCACGCCTGGGTATGGACCCCTTCGGTGGCGTAAAGGTCCTTGACGCCGATCGGCAATCCCTCGAGCGGACCGGCGTCTTTGCTGGCGAGGCGCGCGTCGCTCGCCTCGGCCATTTGCAGCGCCTTGTCCGCCGTGACCTCGACAAACGTGTTGAGCCCTTTGGCGCGCTCGATCGCTTCGAGATGAGCCCTGGTGATCTCGACGCTTGAAATCGCCCGAGATTTGAGACGATCGCGCGCCTCGGCGAGCGTCAGGGAGGTCAGATCGGTCAAATTGGATCCTTGAAGGCGAGCGTCCGGCCTCGGCGGGTCACTCGATCACTTTGGGAACGACAAAGAAGCCGTCTTCGGTCATGGGCGCATTGGCGAGCACGAGGGACGCAATATCGCCGTCCGCGACAACGTCCTCACGCATCGGCAGGCGCATGGGAATGACCGAGGTCATCGGCTCTACCCCTTCGACGTCGACCTCGTCGAGGGCCTCGACAAATTTGAGAATGGCGTTGATCTCGCCTTGCAAATGCGGAATCTCAGCTTCGCTCACGGCGATGCGCGCGAGATGCGCGATGCGTCGGACGGTGTTGAGATCGACGGACATCCAAAGCTCCCGGAAACACCTTGGAACGTAGGCGGGCCCCTATACATCGCCAAGTTTTGGCTGGCAAATAGCGAAGCGAGACTTGCCTCGCTTGCGACGCCGTCAATCGACTTGCGCTTCGCCCGGTGATAGGCCGGTCAAGCCAATGCGTCGTCCGGTCGCAATCGAAGATCTGCCCTTAAGCCTTCCACCCAAGGCGCGCTTGATCGGCATCGACCTTGGCTCAAAAACCATCGGTCTTGCGATCTCCGACGTCGAACGCCGCCTCGCCTCACCTTTGAAGACCCTGCCGCGCGGCGCCTTCGCCAAGGACGCTCAGTCGCTGACCGCGATCTTCTCGGAATTCGACATCGCCGGAATCGTCCTCGGGCTGCCGCTCGACCTTGACGGACGGGACAATCCGCGCGCGCAGTCGACGCGGGCATTCGCGCGCAATCTTTCGACGCGGACCGACCTGCCCATCATCCTCTGGGATGAGCGGTTTTCGACCGCGGTCGTCACCCGGTCGCTGATCGAAAATGACGTGTCGCGCGCCCGGCGCGCGCGGATCGTCGACAAGATGGCTGCGGCTTATATTCTTCAGGGCGCTCTGGACCGGCTTGGCGGCCTCATGCGCCCACAAACGGGCGGCCCGTAGCCTCTCATCAACACTTTTGTCGTTGTGTTCTACATAATTGTGGAAGCGCGGCCTCGCCAATATTGTCAGGAACGCCTTGTTTTTTGGTGTAAAATCGTCGTTTGATACGTTGTAAACTCAGGTCTTGTCCGAATCAACGCGACCCCCGCGGTGACAGGGCAAGCGACCGGAGCAGGCGCCGGAAGGGTCCGCCTCCTTCCGCGGAACTGGACGGCGTTATCGTATGATTGAGGACATGGGTTTCCCGAGACGGATACGTGGAGAGCAAGTCCGAGCCGGAAGAAACGGTTCCGGGAGACCGCTCAGAAAGACCGGTGATTCGTCTCATCGGGCTGTCACGCACGAAGCGCTCGATGTCGCTCGCTACATCACTGACATGACCGCCCAGCTCGAGGCCATGGCGATCGCCGCCCGCCTCGATCTGCTCGCCTATTTCCTCGGGATGGCCAGAGCGGAAAGCGAAATTTATGTTCGCACCAACGCCGTCGCAGAAGCCGAGCGCGCCGACGAGCAGCAGCCCTTCGAGGTTGCGGTCGGATTTCCTCACGGGAACAATTCGTTCGATTGACGCTTCCGAAGGCTCAAATTTCGCTGGCGCTCGCGCGCAACGCGACCCGATTACCCGAATATTCGAGACGCCCGGCCACTTCGAGTTCGAGCAGCGCCACCCGCACCGCACGCGCTGAAGTCTCAGCGGCCCGAGCCAGTTCGTCGAGGGTGATTGGCGAAGGACCGAGCAGGGCGACGATCCGCTCGCGCGCGACCTCCGCTTCGTCGCCGGTGCTGTATGGCGTTCCGCTTGCGTCGTCGAATTCGTCGCCGGGACGTGTTCGAGGCGTCGACTGCGGATCGACCCCATACAAATCTTGTTCCCCCCACAGAGGTTCGCCAGCCTCGCCGTTCGCCTCGCGCATGACGGCGCGATCGTCGTGCGGGCGCACCAACTCAAGTGCGGTCAGCACGTCGTCCGCGCCAGTGCAGATCGACGCGCCTTGCTTCAGGAGATCGTTGGTTCCTTCGGCGCGCGGATCGAGGGGAGAGCCGGGCACAGCGAAGATCTGACGGTTTTGCTCGAGCGCGAATCGCGCCGTGATGAGCGAGCCCGAACCCCGCGCCGCCTCAACCACCACGACCCCCAGGGCGAGCCCCGAGACGATGCGATTGCGGCGGGGAAAATCTCGCCCGCGCGGCTCCCACTCGATCGGCATTTCGGACAGGATCGCGCCCAACTCGACCATCCGCTCCATCAGTGGCACAGCCTCGCTCGGATAGGGCTTTCCATGCCCTCCGGCGAGCACCCCGATGGCGCCGGTCTCCAGGCTCGCCATATGGGCGCGCTGGTCGATCCCCCGCGCCAGCCCAGAGACTATGACGTAGCCGGCTTGTCCGAGACCGCGCGCCAGCCGCTCGGCGAAAGTCAGTCCTGCAGCGGAAGCGTTGCGGGAGCCCACGATTGCGACCGCTCCCTTGCGCAACGCCGCCGCGCGCCCCCGAACAGCGAGAATAGGCGGCGCGGAGTTCGATCTCCTGCAGCGCCGGCGGATAGTCCGGCTCGCCGACGGCGACGAAGCGGACCCCGAGTCTGCGTGCGGCGATCAGCTCTTTCTCGACCTCTTCGACCGAAGCGATGCGGATCGGACGCTTTGCGCCGCCGCGCCGAGCAAGCTCCGGCAGCGCCTTCAGCGCCGCTGCGACGCCCCCGCAATTGGTGACCAGCGCCCGGAAGGTTCGCGGGCCCACATTCTCCGATCGTATCAGGCGCAGCCAATCGAAGCGCTGCTGGTCGGTAAGGCGCACCTCAGGCTTGTTCGCCATCTGCTCTCAAGTCTTCTGCCCGATTTTCGAACTCGGAGCCATTGAGAAGGCGGGCGATGTTGGGCCTGTGCTTGAACCAGACCAGCGCCGACAGAGCGGCGAACACCAAAGCCGCGCCGCCCTCGCCAATCGCCGCCATGGCGATCGGAGAGGCGACCGTCGCCGCGAGCGCGGCCACAGACGAGTAACGCAAGAGCGCCGCGACGGCGAGCCAGACGACGGCGAATACGATCGCCGCCGGCCAAGCAAGGCCGATGAGGGCGCCAAGATAGGTCGCGACTCCCTTGCCGCCGCGGAACTTGAGCCAGACCGGATACATGTGGCCGAGGATCGCGCCGGCGGCCGCCGCCAGCGCCGTCGGCGGCCCAAACAACCACCATGCCAAGACGATGGCCAGCGTCGCCTTCAGCGCGTCAAGCACGAGCGTCGCGGCGGCGAGCCCCTTGCGACCGGTGCGCAGGACATTGGTCGCGCCGATATTGCCCGAGCCGATCGAACGCAAGTCCCCTGCCCCGGCCAGCCTCGTCAGCACAAGCCCGAAGGGAATAGACCCCAGACAATATCCAAGCGCCAGCGCCAACGCCCCGCCGTAAGAAAGCCCCACCATGCGCGCTTCCAGCCGATTTTCAATCAGACTATTCGTGCGCGACCCGCCCGGCAACCAGCGTCATCTTGATCCGGCCCTCGAGCCGGGCCGCATCGAAGGGCGTGTTGCGGCAGCGCGAATGGAGCGAAGCGGGATCGAGCACATAAGGCTCTTCCGGATCGAAGCGGATGACGTCGGCCGGCGCGCCGACCGACAGCCTGCCGACCGGCAGGCGCAGGATCTCGGCAGGTCGCGAAGTCATCGCGCGAAGGACTCGCGGCAAGCTGACATGGCCGCCGGCAACGAGCCGCAGGCTCGCCGACAGCATGGTTTCGACGCCGATCGCGCCCGCCTCGGCTTCCGCGAACGGCAGCCGCTTGGTGTCGACGTCCTGGGGATCGTGGTCGGAGCAGATGACGTCGATAAGGCCGGCGGCCAGCGCCTCCACCAGGGCCAGGCGCTCGTCCTCGGCGCGCAGCGGGGGCTTGAGTTTGAGAAACGTGCGATAGTCGCCGACGTCAAGCTCGTTCAGGGTCAGGTGATTGATCGACACGCCGCACGTTACCGGCACGCCAGCCTCGCGCGCCCGCGCGATCGCCTCGAGTGACAGGCGGTTCGAGATCAGCGCGGCGTGATAGCGGGCGCCGGTCAGCGCGACGAGGCGCAGATCGCGCTCGAGCACAATGGTTTCCGCTTCGCGCGGGACGCCGGGCAGGCCGAGCCAGGTCGCGCGCAGGCCTTCCGCCATCACCCCCTCGCGGCTCAGCGACCGGTCCTCGCAGATCGGCGCGATGAGCGCGTCAAAGTCGCGGGCGTAAGTCATGGCGCGGCGCATGGTCAGCGCATCGGCGACGGAATGGGCCCCATCGCAAAAGGCGATCGCGCCTGCTTCCGCGAGCAGGCCAATTTCGGCGATCTCCTCGCCCTTGAGGCCCTTGGTCAGAGCCGCAGCCGGGAGGACGCGGACCTTGGCGGCGTCGCGCGCGCGGCGCAGGATGAAGTCGACCACCGCAGGGTCGTCGACCGGCGGATTGGTGTCGGGACGGGTGATCAGCGTGGTCACGCCCCCCGCAGCGGCCGCGGCGCTGGCGCTGGCGATCGTCTCGCGATGCTCGGCCCCTGGCTCGCCAACGAAAGCGCGCATGTCGACGAGGCCCGGCGAAAGGACATCGCCGCCGCAGTCGACAATTGTCGTCTCCGCCGGCAATTGGTCCCGCGTGACCTTAGCGCCGAGGCCGGCGATGAGGCCATCGATGATGATAAGTCCACCGCGCGTCTCGGTCTCCTGAACAGGATCGACCAGACGCGCGTTTAGGAAAGCGATCGGCGGAGCTGAGGTCATGAGCCGCGTCGTTGACTAAATGGCCGCCCCTGTCAGCGCAAGCCGACCGAGGCGCAACCATGGAGGTTCGGTCTCGCCTGCGCTCTTGCCTGGTTGGCCAAAAGCGGCTAGAGCGCGCGCTCGCTTAAGGGCTCGCGTTCGCCGCCCTTAAGGGGACCTAGGCGCCCGTAGCTCAGCTGGATAGAGCACCAGACTACGAATTTGGGGGTCAGGAGTTCGAATCTCTTCGGGCGCGCCATTCAACGATTTGAAATGTATAGTCTTTTTGGTAGACGGCTTATCGGTTTTCCCAAGCCGATTACGAGCGCGGACCCGTAGCGGACCTGTGCGGACGAAAAGGCCACACGAATGGCGCACAAGTTGACGTAAAGCGCCTACGCGCCTAACCATAATGACAAACGCGGCCCGGGGGATCGCCATGCGCGGATTGATTCTGCTCGGATCGGCGCTTGCGCTTGCGGGATGCGCGATCACGGAGCCGGTGGCCGTGGTGAGTAAGGGCATCCCTGGCGGCGTCATGCGAGGCACGACGACTGCCTCATTGAGCGGCGGTTCTTTTAGCGTATCCGACTGATCGCTTACGTGCGGCGGCGACTACAACGCTCTCGATACCTCTCTGACCATTTCAATCCCGCTCCTTTGCACCGATGGACGCAAGGGCATTATCACTGCGACGCGAGACAATAGCGGAATGAGCGGCGGTGGCCACTTCACCCTTAACGATGGGACGACTGGCGACTTCATGTTAGGCGCGGCCCGCCGGGAAGCTTTAGGGGTGCCTTCGGGCTGGGGGCGTGCGGGGGGCGCTATCAGCCGCTCCGTCACCCTCGCAACGCGGATGATCACGTCGCTATAGCTCTCGCCCGGGCCGGTACGCGGGCCGCAAAAACTTGCTAACGGCGGCGGACTGGACCATCGTCGCTGGTGAGCATCTCAAAGGCTGTAGGAGCCGGCTATGCGCAAACTTACGGCGATCGCTATAGCCTTGGGATTGACGTGCGCAGGCGTTTGGTTGCCCTGCGCTAGGGCCGCGACGATCGACACGTATGACTTCACGCAAGGCGGCTATACTTTTAACGGCAGCCCTTTTCTCACGGGCGTCCTGACCGGCAGTTTCACAGGAAATGTAAAATCAAGTGGCTTCATCGAGATCGCCGACCTGTCCACCATAAACGTGACTTTTACCATCACGACTGATTTGGAACCCGTTTTTCAAGTTTTCGGCTTTGGCCCCGCGACCTTCTTCTCCTTTGACACCGCGCAGCGCGCGGGCAGTCTCGATTTCGAAACCGGCATCGGCGACGTTGGCGGCGCCGTCTCATGCGTGGGCGCCGTGGCGGCTTTCGGCTTCGGCGCGTGCGGTTTGGGCGGGGTCAACGGCTTTGTCTCACCGATATGGGCAACGCAAGCCCTTCCTGTGGTTAGCCTTGTCTCGAGTGTGACCATCGTGCCCGAGCCCTCGACCTGGGCTTTGCTGCTCGTCGGCTTCGCGGGCCTCGGCTATGCGGGCTATCGCAGAGCTATCAGGAGGCAACGCACCGCCTAAGAGCGCAAAAAAGCCCCGCACGAGGGGACTCGAACGGGGCAAGCGGCGCGCCTAGGGCTGGGGGGCAAGAAATAAGCGCGCCAGCGCAAGTGTCGCATCGTTCCGTCGCTCAACGCAAACGGGAAACCGAAGCCGCCCTCTCGCTTGCGATCGACGATCCTACATCTGAAAGCGCTAGTGCAGGCTTTCCATGAGACGCGCGAGGCGCTCTAAGAGCCGGTCACATGCGGCGATTTCTTCCCTGCGCCTCGGGGTCAAGGGCGTGCTCGCCAATTCGTGGCGCTCTGCTAGCAACATCTCCTTAAGGATCTCCTGACGGCGGCGGCGAGGCACGACTGCGTTGTTTTCGGCGTTCATGTGCGCGCTTCCTCGGCCTGTCCCAACTCAATCAGGCAGTCCAAAAACCCCGTGAGGATCTCCACGTCCCAATCGCGATCCTCTTTCGTCTCCCTCCAGTGGTTGCTGAGCGCATAATCCTTCAGTGTCGACGCAACCGCCGTGATGCCCGCTAGCGTCTTAGGCCGAAGCGCTATCATGCGCTCAGCGAAGCCACCCGCACGTTCGTTAAGAGCAGCAATCTCGTCGTTCAGCGCCCAAAATCCGGATTGTTTGCTCCATTCGTCTGCAGCCTTGAATCCCAGCCGACGCCGCTGTTGGAGACCTTCAAGGGTTGAGCGGCCGCCCATAAAGCGAGATAGGCGGACTTCGGCCTCCGCGCACTTTCCGTTTGGGGCTGAATTGCTTCCTGGTAGCCCCGGCGCCAGGAGGCATCAGTTGCTGGACGCCGAATGTCCGGTATCGAGAACGCAAGATGAACGCCCTATGACCGCCATGGGCGCTGAGCGGACATCATCCAATCGATCGAAGCTGAGGCCGTTTCTGCCGAGCCCAGGGGCCGGGCCGCCCAAACCAACGAAGACTGCCGCAGATAGGCGCACCGGATAGTGCCGTGGAATGATTGCGGGGGCCCACAACACTCAATTCTTCCGATTGGTCGAGAGCATCCTACCCAAATTGGCGGAGTGGGCGCTCGGAGGAGACGGATTCAAATTTCTCTCGGTCCACCGATCTGCCCGCCGAACTGACCAAGGCAAAGAGGACATATACGCCGGCTAGCGGTTCCAGAATAAAGTCTACAAGCCGGAGGCGATTCATCGCCGCCGAGCTGAGGGAATGGACTATCTTACGGGCGGCCGTCTCAGAATGCCGGCGATGTCCTCGTGAGGTCGCGGGATGATATGCGTCGACGCGACCTTCCCGATCGCTTTCGCCGCCGCCGCTCCCGCTTCGACCGCGGCCTTAACGGCTCCGACATCTCCGCGCACGATGATGGCCGTGTATCCTCCGCCAGGTTGCTGGCGCGTGACGATCTCGACATTCGCTGCCTTGACCATGGCGTCGGCCGCCTCTGTCGCGGCGACCAGTCCAACGGTTTCGACAAAACCCAGCGCCTGACCCTCGACAGCCATGATGTCACTCCTTGGACCGTTGAGCCAAGATCAAACGCAATTCGTCCCGCTGCGCAGGCGACGCGGCGAACCGATGAAACCCCATGTCGCGAAGCCGCGCCGCGAGGACTGGCGAGAAGCCCCCTGAGAAATCGACGCCCACCGCCGTCTTGAGCCCTGTGGCCGGCAGCTCCGAAACCGACTGAAGCCAGTCGATCAAAAAGGCCGCGGGCCGCGCGAATGGATTCGCCCGAAGGAAGCCGTCCGCCGCATAGCGGTCGACCGCGCCCTCGGCCTGGACGACCTCAGTCGGAAATCCGTAGACCGTGCGAACGATTTCGACGACGTCGACCCAGATCGTGTCGCAACGGCTTGCGATTTCGCCGGCCTGGTTGAGGCCGATGGCGTTCTGGATGATCGCTCCCGCTCCAAGTCCGACCTCGGCTGCGAGAGCGCTGAAGCTCTGCGCCTCCCGCACGTCGACGACGTTGGCAATCAACGCCGTGACCTGCGGGTGAGACTCTCGAGCGCGCCGCATCAGCGAGACCTTTTAGCAAAGCTCGGAAGAAAGCCGGCGAGCCCAATGGCATGAAGAGGCTCGCCGGCGTTTCCGTCCAGTTCTCGATGAGCCTGCGAGCGCGGTCGGAACTGATGCGCGACAATCGGACATGAACCGCGGCGCCTCGAGCGGCCGCGAGGAGCGGCCGACACGGAATCATGGACAATCGCGGCGATGTCGTCCTGCAGGGTTTGCGATTGAAACTCGTCGCCAAGCCTCGAAATCGTTCGCACGAACGCATCGATGGCGCCGTGGGACATAATGAGATCGGTGAGCCGAACAACCCCGAACCCCGGCGTAGGAGCACTTGACAACGCGGCCGCTCCCGCTGCGCTTCGCGGCGCGATCCACACGGAGCTCTCCGATTCCGCGTCCGCGAGATCGAGCAGGCGGTCGAGCGCCACGCGACTTCGCCGCCGGCCCGAAGCGACACCGCGCCGGCGTAAATCTTGCCTGAGCCGCCATCGATGGAGATTGCGTCTCCCTCGCGAAAGGTCCTGCCGGCGATGGAGAAGGTTCGACGCGCAAGGTCGATGTCGATCGCTTCGCAACCAACGATGCATGGCTTGTCGAGCGCGCGCGACACGACGGCCGCATGGCTCAGGGCGCCGCCTGTCGCGGTGACGATGCCGTTGGCGCTCAACATGCCCCGAATATCCTTTGGGCTCGTGGTCGGCCTCACGAGCACCACGGCGTCGCCTTTCGCCGCCGCTTCGGCCGCCCGATCCGAATCGAGCATCGCCGCGCCGTGAGCATGTCCGGGCGACGAGCCGAGACCCCGCGCGAGCACTCTCGCCGTTGATAGCGCGGCCTCGTCGAACGACGGGCGGCTAAGCTTGCGGATTTGCTCTGCATTGATCCGGACCATCGCCTCATGGGGCTCGATCATGCCTTCCGCAACGAGGTCCGCGGCAATTCGAACCGCGGCCGGCGCGGTCCGCTTCGCAGGCCGCACCTGCAGCATGTAAAGTCGACCGGAACTCGACGGTGAACTCGATATCGACGGCGTCGCGGTAGAGCGCCTCGAGCTTGGCGCCGATCTCGATGAGCCCGGACCGCAGCGCCGGGTCGATCCCGTTGGGATCGGCGAGGTCGATCGGGCTCACCGTGCCCGCGACGAGGTCCTCCCCTTGCCGTCCGACAAGATATTCGCCGTAGAGCGCCTTCGTTCCATCGCTCGGATTGCGGGTGAACGCGACGCCCGACCCCGAATTCCCGTCCACGTTGCCGAACACCATCGCCTGGATAGTCACGGCCGTCCCCAGGTCGTCCGAAATGCCATGATGCTGTCGATAGGCCTTGGCGCGCGGACTATCCCAGGACCGGAACACCGCTCCGATCGCGAGTTCGAGCTGCTCCAGCGGATCCGCTGTGACGCTCTCGCCCTCATCATGGACGTGAGCGAGGATCGTACGTTCGAGCGCCTCGAACGTTTCGTAGGAAGGCGCAACAAGCGCCCGCCGCTCCGCTTCGCGCGCGGCCTCGACAAGATTCGTTGGGTCCAAGTTGAGGACAGTGTCGAGGAACATCCGCCAGAACCGCACCCAGGTGTCGAGCGCAAAACGCGGACCGCCCGCCCCGTGCGCGAGCAACAGCGCCGAACGCGCCGTCAGGCCAAGGTTCAGTATGGTGTCCATCATGCCCGGCATGCTGATAGCGGCGCCGGAACGCACGGAGACCAGCAGGGGACGCTCGACGCCGTCGAACGATCGGCCGGACGCATCTTCAAGCCGATGCAGGGGTGACGGACCTCGGACATGAGTCCATCGCCGACCTTTTCGCCGTTTGAACGGAAATGGCGGAAGCCGTCCGCGCCAATCACGAAAGCGGGCGGCGCAGGGACGCCGGCGGACATCATGCGGCTGAGCCCGCTGGCCTTGCCGCCGTAGCGCCGGACGTCGGCGACCTCGGGATCGCTCACGTCGCGAACAAAACGCGGCCCGATCTCCGCCTCGCCCATCTGCGCTGCCTCAGACGTCTCGAGGACGCCCGAGAACGGAAGGGATGTCCTCATGGAACTCAAACCAGACGGTATGAACGAGATCGATGGTGGGGCCGCAAATGTAATCCCGCGCGCCGGTCGATGCGGGCGACGCCATCGGTGAAGCGGCGGACGTAGGTCTCGTAGCGCGGGATAATCGGAACGATCTCGCCTATCGCCCTGATCAGGCGTTCGGCGATCTTCAGGACCTTCGAACTCGGCCTTTGCGTCGCCGTCGCTTTTTTGCCAGTCGCTGACGGCCTTGATGAACTGATCATTCAGGGTCTCGAACCTGCCGTACCAAGCGGCCACGGCGCCGTCTTTGCGCAGCGGTCCATAAAGTCTCGTGTAGGATCGATGCACTTCCGCCGTGCCCTCGGGCAGCACGAGATACCTGCCCTCGGCGTTCATCGCCCAACCCTTGTCCACAGCCCCTGCCAGGCGCTCAGCGGCCACGCCGGGCGGAACGCCGACCGCCGCCGCAATCTCATCGGCGGTCGCCATTTTCTTGAGGTGCGAGCCGTTCAGGACCAGGAACGTCTCGTCTTCGACTGCGGGGGCATTCGCGCCAGGCCTCGTTTTGGGGAGTGCGAGGGCGGCGCATCCGTTGATGCCCAACGCGCCGTCCGTCCTCATTTCCAGAAGTACTTCGAGCGGTTCAGGCTCACGTTGTCCGGGAAGGGGAGGTAGCCTTCGCCTGAAAAGATCTTCTGGGGAACTGTCGCCTGAGCGAAGCCCCGCTTCACGATGTCGTAGTAGTAGTTCGCCACGCGCTGATCGATCTCCCAGAATTCGTAATCCTTGCAGGCCTTATCATAGGTGCCCGCGAGCCGGAGATGCGGAAGGATCATGTCGATGTAATAGACGTACATCCCGTTCTCGATCAGTGTGCGTCGCGGCATCCTCGAGAATTTCGAATAGAGCTTCAGCGTCGCTTGCTGGATCCCCTCAAGCCGCTTGTCGAGGTCTGCGACCTTGACCTGGTAGACCTCGCCCATCGGGGTGTCCCACTTCTCGCGCACGAAAACCGCGCCGCCGACGATGTACTCGATGTAGTTCTTCGGGCGGGTGAAGGTGGTTGAAATGTCGTTCACGCGGATTTCGTCGAGCCCCATCTTCTCCGGATCGATCACGAGGCAGAGCGAATAGCAGTGCGGCACCTTCTCGTGTTCGCACACTTCGCTCCAGTCGTAGACGTCCTCATTGGTGAACAGGTCGCGGATAATCATGATCTTCCCGTCGGCGAGCTGTACGGTCCGTGTCTCCGAGACCCCGCCGACAGTCGTAGTGATCCAGGAACGACAGCAGCTCCGCGGCGGCATTGAACCGGACGAAGGCGTCGTGCGCTTCGCTGCCATGTTCGAGATGCTCGATCTCGCGCCCCAGTTTCTCGATCACGTCTTTCTCGTGAATCTGGCAGCGGTAGCGATCCTGAGAATTGAGGATGTAGCCGTCCTGCCGCTTGCCCCAGAGGACGCGCTGCATGAACTTCAGGATCGTATTGCTCTCCCGCACGAAGTCGCGCGGCTGGATCGCTTCGAGAGCGAGGAGCCCGCAGCGGCCCATCCCGAAGCCACGGCGCCGATGCACCAGTCATGCACGCAGTTGACCTTGGTCCCGATCTCGCGACGCGCGCTCGCGCCGATCTCCATCACGCTTTCGCCCCGATCTCGTCAGTGGTCATCTGCGAGAACTTCGGGCCAGCGATAGAACTCCTGCATGAAGGCCAGGATCTCGTACTCCTGGCGCGGAATCATTCCGGAAACGCCTTCCGTCGCGCGCATGACCAGAACGTCCCAGATGTTCCATGCGAGGTAATTGTTGAGGTCGTTCAGTTCGTCGAGCGTGAACTGATCACGCAGAACGTCTTCCTTGCTGACCTTCTCGAGCACCTTGCTCTTGGCGCGGCTGCGCATGATCTTGTCGCCGAGGATGCCGTCCGGCACTGGCGGCATTCCTTTGAAATTACCCTGATAGACGAGATCCTGGAAGCGGAGGCCGTCGTCGCGGGCTTCGTAGCGATGCTTATACGTCGACATGGTTCGATTCTCTCGCGATTTGGGGGATGGGGTCAGACAGGCGACTGTCAGCTGAAGAGCGCCACGCGGCCAGTCTCGCGGTCCTCGCAGTGTAGTTTCGCTTTCTTGCCGTCGAGCGCTTCGATGAGTCCGGCGAAATGCGCGTCGTTGTCTCCGCCAGTGACGTATCTCGAGTCCGAGCCGACGAGATAGGCGGACATCACGCACGGCATCTGGAACTCACGCGAGAGAATGCCGAGATGCGATTCCGGCGCTCCCGACATCGTGATGACGCCGATCGCGCCCATGCTCAGCGCCGGGGCCAAGAACGTCGTCGTGCCGCCCTGGACGAGCAGGATGTGCTCCTTGAGCTTCCCGCTCTGGATCAGAGTGAGGACGGACTTCGGATCGGGCAGGTATTTGACGACCCCCGAGGGGGTCTTCTTCGTATCGAAGCTGTTGTACCCTTCTGCAATGAACGTCATGACGCTTCCTCCTTTTTCTTAGCTGCTGGGTTGGGGATCGACCTACGGCGACGCTCCGCGAGCGGCGCGGAGCCGGGCCAAGGAGTGGAGAAGCCGGTCGTCCAACCGGCGTGCGGCCTGCGCCGCCGGGGGGCCGGACACCGGCGGGGCTGCGCATAGCGTGGACGCCAGCGCGTCGGCGCGGTTGAGCGCTCGTTGGCGCCGCATGGCGCCCGCTTCGGCAGGCCCGGCGTCATCGCATTCGCAAGCCGACGAGGGGCCGGCCTGGCAGCCGCAGCTCCTCGTCCTGGAGATCCCGCACGCCTGTCCGGCGAATCCGGCCGGCAGAAGCTGGGCGACGATCTCCTGCGGCCAGACGGCGACGAAATCGGCGCCCGCGGCCAGCAGGTCCTTTTCCGTGTGCATGCCCCAGGCGACGCCCAGCACCCGAACGCCGCATTCCTTCGCGTGAAGCACGTCGCCCGTCGTATCGGTGATCAGCACGAGATCGTTCGCCGACGCGCGGGTTGGATGATCTCCTTCGCGATAGGCGGGGGAACAGTCGCGGTTGATCAGATAGGAGTGATCCGACAGAAACCGCCTGACGACGGCGCGTTTGTCCGATTCGACGTCGCCGCCGAAGACGTGAGAGAAGCAGTGAGCGACGCCAGCCCGCGTCAGCAGCCGCCGGATCGTCGCCGTCGAGTTGGAGGAGACGACGGCGAGCGAGCAGATCCCGGCGAGAGCGCGCACGACGTCGATGATGCCGGGAACGAAGTCAGGCGCATAATCGGCGTCGAGCTGCGCGAGAAAATGGTTCGCCACCTGCCGCGAATGCGCCTCGTCCCGGCAGAGGCGCCGCAGGCCTAGAAACAGATTATCCTCGAGCAGGCGGAAATATTTTTGCTGCGAGTCCACCCCGAGGTTGAAAGCGGCGTTTGTGCGGGCGAAAATCTTCCAGGACGCCTCGCGCGTCTGAACGAGCGTGCCGTCGAGGTCGAAGAGAATCGCCAGAGGAGGCATGGATCAGGCCGCCACGGGCGCGCGGGTCGTTGGATCCGCATTGAGCGCCGTCAGCTGTGGCATTTCAAAGAAATCCTGGATCTCGCCGTAGCCGACGAGGTCGCCGCAACGCCACTTACCCAGCACGTTGAACGAAACCATGTTGGGCCAGCATTGCCAGGGGAAGGTCGTAAGCCCCACCGCTGAGAGCTTCCACTCGCGGTCGGCGCTGTCGACGAGAACGAGGTCAACGGTCTCCGCATAACGCTCGCGGCGCTTGGCCTCGCCGTGGGCGTCCTTGAGTCCGAATATCTTGCCGCGCTCGACGACATATCCGTGCGCAAGACTGAGCGAGCGCCCATTCGTTCGCGGGTCGAAGCTGAAGATGGCGTGCATTGCAAGATCAGGGGAGAAATGGGCGTGGAGCCAGCTCATGTTGGGCGCGCCGCGCTCGGGCCGGGGCCCCCAGCTGTGGTCCATCGTGGAGATGCAGTCGATGGCGTAGGATTTGCCGCGAACCCGTACGGCGCCGGTGAAATGGCCGGTCTGGTCGAAATGTCCGTTATAGGCCGTTCCCCAGGCAAATTTGCCGCCAGCTTCGGCCGCGGCCTTCAGCGCCTTGGCCTTCATCGGATCCATGTCGGGATCGTGAATGTCGAAAGGCGGCATGATCGACCTGTATGTGACGTCGATCGACGTGCCGGCGCCGTCGTCATAGCCGATCTGCCAGTCCATGTTCGGTTTCAGGCAGCGGATTGAGAGCGAGTTGTCGAGCTTGAAATTGCTGAGATCGCGCGGCTCCGGAATTGGCAGGGACGCGCGCAGGTCGCAGAAATCGGCCTCCCAGGGAGCGCGGGCGAAGCCAGAGTTCATGCATATCGTGGAGCTGACGATCCCCAGATTCGTTCTGAACAAGGCATAGACGCCGACGTTCAGCCTGGCCACAGCGTCATAGAATCCAAAAAAATTCGTCTCGGCCCAGGTCGAACTCGCCGGGATCCGCTGCATGGAAATGCACGTCCTCGTCCCGAAATCATGGGCTCGCTCCCTGTCTCTCGTGTGGCGTTCCTTGCGCGGCGCCCCATCAAAGACTGGTTGATCATCGAATGATGACCAGCGACGCGCCATAGCCCCCATGGATAAAACGAGAGCGGGCGCGCTCTCGCCGGGATCTGCTCGCTCGCCGTCGTCTCCTCCAACTCGACGGCGACGATCCGGCGGCTGCTGACGCGGGCCGGCGTCGCTCACTGCTTCTCTCACGTCTTCGGCGGCGACGGCCGCGAGCAGGTCGGCGGCGGCCTGGTGACCGTCATGGGCCGCGGCGATGTCGGCGCCGTCAAAGCGGCGACTGACGCGGGGGCGGCCGCGGCCGGCAAAGTCGGCGAGGTCGTCTCCGTCCACGTCATCCCGCGCCCGCATGAGGACGTCGAAGGCATCCTCGGCAAGCTTTGACCCCGTCGCTCTTCGGCGCTCCTTCCCGCGGCTCGAGGTGATGAGGCATGAGCGTGTCTGTCGATATGGATCCCGATCTCGCTGCGCTCGCTGAGGCGCGCGTGAAGGCGAGGGAGGCTCGGCGAGCCTTTGAAACGTTCAACGGCGCCACCCAGGCCGACGTCGACGCGATCGTCCGAGCGATGGCCGCGGCCGGCACCGCGGCGGCGGAAGAACTTGCGCGGCTCGCGGTCACCGAGACAGGATACGGCGTTTACGAAGACAAGATCGTCAAGAACAAGTACAATACGGTCTTTGTGGCCGCCTCGATGGCGCCCATGCGCACGATCGGCGTGCTCTGGGTCGACGAGCGCAATCGCGTCACGGCGGTCGGCTCCCCGATGGGCGTCATCGCCGGCGTCATTCCGGTGACGAACCCGACGTCGACCGTCCTGTTCAAGTGCATGGCGGCGGTGAAGTCGGGTAACGCCATTGTCTGCGCGCCTCACCCGAGAGCGGCCCGTTGCTGCGCGCGCACGGCGGAAGTCATGGCCGACGCGGCCGTGAAGGCCGGCGCCCCGCGCGGGCTGGTGTCGTGCCTGTCCAATGTGACCCTGGAGGCCACGAGCGAGCTGATGCGCCACCCCGATGTCGCCCTGGTGATGGCGACCGGGGGCCCAGGAATGGTTAGGGCCGCCTATTCCAGCGGCAAGCCCACCCTCGCCGTGGGGGCGGGAAATGTGCCCGTCTACATCCATCGCTCGGTCAAGGACGTGCGCGAGGCGGCGCTCATGGCCATCACCTCGAAGTCATTTGACAACGGGACGGCCTGCGTCGCCGAGCAGTCGATCGTCATCGATGAACCCGTCGCCGTCGCGGCGCTCGCGGCGTTTGCGGCGCAGGGCGTTCTGTTCTTGTCACCCCCAGATCAGGAGCGGCTCGCCGCGGTGATTTTCACCGAGCGCGGGGAGCTCCGGCCCGAGGCGGTCGGACTGTCCGCGAAGGAACTCGCCCGACGGGCCGGCGTTGCGGCGCCGAGCGACTGCAAAGTGCTCGGCGCCGAGCTCCAGGCGGTGGGTCCGAAGTTTCCTCTCTCGCGCGAGATCCTCGGGCCAGTCCTCTCCTTCTACCGGGCGCCGGACGCCGACGCGGGATTTCAGCGGTGCCTAGAGATCCTGGAGTTTGGCGGCGAGGGGCACACGCTTGGGCTCCACTGCGAGTCGGATGAGATCATCGCCGCCTTCTCTGCGCTGCCCGCGAGCCGCATCGTCATTAATACGCCGACCCTGTTTGGCGGCATGGGGTTCAGCTGCGCCACCGATCCCTCGTTCATGCTGGGGACCGGCACATGGAGCGGTTCGATCGTCTCCGACAATGTGACGCCCCTTCATCTGATCAATATCAAGCGAATCGCCCACGAGGCGAGGCCATGGCGCTCGATCTACTCCCCGACGATGGGTCTGTGAGCCCGCGCTTGGACGCCACGAGCGAGGCTGTTGCGATGAGCAAGCGCGGCGTCCATGCGTTTCTGAGTGATGCGGCGGCGCGTCTCCGCGCGCCTGCGGCGGACTGGAAAGCGCCGTTGTGTTTCGGGGTGGACCTCGGAACGGCCACGATCGTCATTACTGCGGTCGATGCGGATCGGCGACCGATCTACTGGGATTTTCTGCCCTGCGAAGCGGCTTCATGACGGGGTGGTCGTCAAGTTCATGGAGGCGGCCGCCGCCGTGCGGACCCTGAAGCGGGATGCGTTGCAGGCTCTCGGCGAGGACGTTCCCGCTGCAGCGAGCGCCTATCCGCCGGGCGTGGGGGAGGCGGAGGCGAGGGCGTGCCGCTTTGTCCTTGAGAACGCCGCCGTGACCTGCCGACGGCTCGTAGACGAGGTTTCGGCGGCTCAATCTCGCGACCGGATGGGCGGCGTTCGAGCGCGCCCGCCTCGAACCTGGAGAGAGCGTCGCGATCATTGGCGGCGGCGCGGTCGGGCAACTGGCGAGCCTCGTCGCCCAGGCTTGCGGCGCGAGCGCGGTCGTCGTCATCGAGCCCGACGAGATCCGAAGGCGCTTTGCGCGCGCGAACGGGGCGCTCGCCGCGGATCCGCGGGAGGCGCGAGCCCTGATCGACAGGCTCACCGACGGCGACGGCGCGGATGTCGTCGTCGAAGCGGTGGGCGCGCCTGCGACCCTTGCCAGCGCCTTCGATCTCGTTCGAAAGCGGGGTCGGATCGTGTCGGTCGGCGCACATGCCACAGAGCAGTGGCCGATGCCGCTCGCCCGATGTTTCGCCGACAAGATCACGGTGTCCTTTGCGATTGGAGACGCCATCCGGCTCCGGCCGCGGCTCTTCGCACTCATCCGCTCAGGCGTTCTCGATCCGGCGGTCGTGGTGGAAAAAGCGCCTGACAATGGAACAGGCCCCCGACGGCTATCGTCAGCTCAAGGAACAGCGCATTCTGAAGGCTGTGATCGATCCTCGAATCTCAGCTCTGCAGTGATCGGATCAAAGTCCGAGCGGCGCCGTCCTGCGCGTCGGGGACTTCGGTCGGCGCTGTACCCGACTCGCAAGGATCGGGATTGTGCCGTATGAAAGCGTCAGTCAGGGAGGAACGCGATGGCCACAGCCGCGGTGCTGTCCGCGTCGTGGTCGGGACGGTCGAACCGGCGATTTGAACAATTGTTGCCCGATGCGATCGCGCTGATGGCGCGCGCCGCGGATGAGGGACAGGAAACGCTTTTTTCCGAAGCGCGAATTCTCTTCCGAACCGCGCTGAACGCCAAGGGCGCGCGCATATTGGTGCGTTCAGCCGGGACGTGGCGGGACTGGAACAGGCTGGACGCCGACGACGGCCTGGAGTCCGGGATCGCGCGCCTCGCCGAACAGCTCCAACTGAACGGCGCCCGGTCCGCTCAGGTTCCGTTGTGGTCGCGCCCGTCAGCGGATCGAGCGTCGCGGTCGCGGTCGACGGAGGGACCGAGGTTCCCCTCAGGGAGCTCCAGAGCCTCTGCAAAGTGTTCCATCTGGCGCTTGGGTCGTGCGAAAGCCGGCACGGCAATCCCGACAAGCTCGAGGCCATCAAAGTCTTCCAGAGGGTCGCAAACCGCATTCTGAAAAGCGGCGATCTGAACGAGGTGTTCACCCAGATCACGCATGAGGCCAAAGCCCGCCTTTCCGCCGACATCTGCGGGATCACGCTGAAAGAAGGGGATTGGCTTGTCATGCAGCGATGCGTCGGCAACCTCGCCTCCGAAACCAGCTCGCTTCGCATGCGCTCTGGCCAGGGAGTTGGCGGACGCGTCGTCGAAACACGCGAGTCGTGCGCGATCGAGGACTATGTCCACAGCGAGGTCATCAGCCGGGACTTCTTCGATCTCGCGCGGGCCGAACGCGTCAAGTCGGCGCTCGCGGTCCCGCTGCTGTCCCAAGACGAGGTCACGGGAGTTCTGGAGGTCTGGCGACGACGACCTTCGCAATTCACGCCTCAAAACCGAACTCACGACGCTCGCCAATCTCGCATCGCTCGCGATCGAAAACGTCAGACTCGCGCAGGCGCGAGAATTCGGCGAGCCGGCGCCTCGAATTGACCGACATGGAGCTTCAAGCGCGCTACGACGTCATCCGCATGTCCGCGGACCTGCAAGAGGCGCTGAGCGGCTTGTTGCTTTCGGGGTGCGCGCTGTCCGAGATCGCCGAACAGGCCTCCAAGCATCTGTCTCGTCCTGTCATGATCCTCAATCGGCGGCTTGACGTCGACGCGTGCTGCCCCGCAGACTTCGAACGCGACGCGCTTTCGCATGAATTCAAGGCCCAGATCTCGAAGGGCGCCGGTGAGTTCCCGCGCCGCCCTCTACGAAACGGCGGACCTGCCGTTCTATTGTCAACGCATCGTCGCCGGGGCGGAGCACCTGGGCTGGGCGATCGTGTTCGGCCCGCAAACGCCGAGCGGCGCGGTGCAGCTGGCGCTCGGCGAGATTTGCGTGACGATCGCCTTGCACCGCATGAAGGAACTCGCTGCGGCGCGAGCTCTGTCCGACAAGCTGAGTTCGCTTTTGTGGGACATGATCGACGCGTCGGAAGACGTGCGGCGCGTCGCCTACCAGAGGGCGCAGGATCTCGACGTCGATCTGAGCGGCGAGTTGTGCGTGATGCTCTGCGGGTTCGAAGACTCGTCTCCCCGCCGCGGCGGGCGAATTGCCGACGGCGCCGATCAGGGCAGCTGGCGGCAGGCGATCGCGGAGCTTCCGACGCGGCTGCCGTCGACCCACAGGATGGTCAGGCTCTGCACGTTGCGAGGCGACGAACTCGTCGTCGTCGTAGCCGTCAAGCCTGGAACGGAGCCTCGGGACCATGCCGAAGCGCTACGCAAGGACATGGACCACGCAATGCCGGGCGCAATCACCCGAATAGGCATAAGCCGCCGCATCGACGCTCCAGACGCCATTCCATCCGCCTGCAAGGACGCCCGGCTTGCACTTGCCGTTACGCGTCACGCTGGCCGCAATCGGGTGCTTGCCGTCGAGGAGATCGGAGTCGCCGGACTGTTGATGAGCATGCGGGACGGCGCAGATTTCAGGGGTTTTGTCGCGGAGAAGATGCGAGGGTTGTTGAGCGAAAGATCGCCGCAACGCGAAACGCTGCTCGACACTCTGCGCGTATACTTCGCTTCCAATTGTTCGCAACACGCGCCGTCGCAGCGAATGCGTCTGCATCAGAAGACCATCGCCTATCGCCTCGAGAAAATTCAGAGGATAACGGGATTGGAGCTGAGCGATCACGAATTGCGAATGCTGCTGGATCTGGCGCTGCGCATGAATGACCTTCTCGGGCACGAGACCGAACATTCCGACCCGACCGCCTTTAACGGTTGACCGCCTCGTGGATGTTGGCGAGCCGTTTGAGGCGTCGCGCCGCGTCGTCCTAATGCCGGGTTCGAGATCCGGGCTGGCGAAGACGGCGCGCCGGCGAGAGAACCGAGGCCCCCTTCGCATCGATGGCGGCAGGGAGACGATCCGCGGACGCCAGCCACCTCGACTGTTGGCGCGAGCTGCGACTGGCGCTCAGCGGTCTCATGTTGGCGCTCACGCTTGCGGCGCTCGATCAGAACATCGTGGCGACCGCTCTCCCCCGCATTACTGGCGAATTCGGCAGTCTGCAGCATCTCTCGTGGGTCGTCACGAGCTTCATCGTCGCCGGCACCGTGTCGGCAACGCTCTATGGCAAGCTCAGCGACCTCTATGGCCGCAAGCCGGCCTTCATCGCCTCGATTTCAATCTTCCTTGTCGGATCCGCGCTCTGCGGCTTTGCCGCAAGCATGGGCCAGCTGATCGCGTTCCGAACGGCGCAGGGCCTTGGCGCCGGCGCCTTTGCCAAAGGGGGCGAGGTCATCGCGGTCCTGCGGGCAAAACCTTATTTCGCCGGCTCCGCGACCAGAGGCAGCAGCTGTTCGGCGATGAGCCCTGCGCCCGTATCGGAAATGTGATTTCCGTACGAGTATAAATAGCTCCGATTGACGACCATCGGGCAGATTCCACGCTCGGTGTCGCACAGGGCGTGCGTCGGATCGTAGACGACGAGGCCGGGGCGCCGCGCGGCGATCTCGGCGATCATCGCCCGATAGCCGCGGGTCTGGCTCAGATGGTCCGCCAGACGCAAATCGCATCGCGTGATCTGCGCCGCGGTACGGTCGACCCCGAGGATCGCGCGGACCACGCTCCATCCCAGCGCGGCGCGATCCATGCAGTCGCGCGGATCGGGCAGATCCGGGTTGTCCATCACCAGCACGACTTTCTTGCCGTGACGCTGCAGGCGATCGATGATCTCGTCCAGCCGGCGCTCGAATGGCGCCGCAACGCTGTCCGCGCCCGAGCGCACAAAAGCCGCGTCGGGAAAATTCTTCGCCGCGAACGTGAGCACGATTGTATCGAACGAATGATCCTGCTCCAGCGCCCGATCGATGCTCTCATCGAGGCTGGCGCAGAAAGCGGAGCCCGGCCCGGTAGAGAACCCCGCGCGGAAAAACGGCGGGCATCCCCAACGTCCGACCAGGCTCCAGCGCCGTCCCGGCGGCGAGGCCAGCAGCATTCCATAGTAGAGGGGCTCTGCCTTGCTGTCGCCCCACAGCAGCACGCGCGGCGGTTCGCGCCGGTCGCTCAGGCAGAAGAATGGGTCGCTGGAATTCGCCGGCCGGGATCAGACATCGCGGCTCCGCCAATTCGCGCCCGCGCCCCAGGCTCGCCGTGGCGACATCGGCGAAGGGGCTCGAGCCACGACGAAAATCCAGACCATCGCGCTTCCAGGTTATGAAGGCGACGGCAATGACGGCAAGCATGGCCACGCAGAGTGCAACCGCCTTGACGTTCGCGCCGCGCCCATTGCGAAACCAGCGTTCGACAAAGAAGTAGGTCATCCAGGACGCGACGACGCTCAGGGCGAGCAGACACAGGCGGCTCGCCCAGAATGGCGGCCCGCCCACCAGCACGGTGCTGAAGGAAAGCAGCACCCAGTGCCAGAGATAGAGCGGATAGCTGATGCGGCCGAGCCCAACCAGCCACGACCGCTGCAAGATCGACCGATTGACCCAGGCGTTGGATCCGGCGGCGATGAGGGCCGCGGCGCCGCCGACTGGAATTGCGGCGCGCCAGCCGGGAAAGTCCTGCCCTTCCCGCAAAAGCAGCGCCGCTCCGACAATGGCGGCCAAACCCAAAACAGACGCCAAATCGGCGACTGGCGCCCGCATGGAAAATTTGCCCCAAGCGACCGCGAGCAAGCCGCCGGCGGCCAATTCCCACATGCGGCCAAAGGGCAGAAAAAAAGCCGCCATCGGATGAGCGCCGATCGAGGCGATTTCGATCGCAAACGACACGGCGGCGAGCAAAGCGATCGCCGCGGCGGCGGACACGCGCAAACGTTTGCCGACAATGAGGAGGAGAGGCCAGAGGATATAGAATTGCTCCTCGACCCCGAGCGACCACAGGTGCAGCAACGGTTTGGTCTGGGCGGCGACGTCGAAATATCCTGTCTCCGTCCACAGCACGATATTGGCGGTAAAGGTCGCGCCGCCGAGGATGTGAAGAGCCAACCGCTTGAATTCGTCAGCGTAGAGGCTCGTCCAACCAAACGCATAAGCCGCGGCGAGAACAATGATGAGCGACGGGAATATGCGTAAAACGCGCTGTCGGTAAAACCAGACGATCGAGAATTTTTCTTCTTCTATCGACTTGGAAATGATTAGCGTGATCAGGAAACCGGAGATGACGAAGAAGACATCGACACCCACAAATCCGCCGCGCAGCACGGTCGGAAATGTGTGGAACAGGACGACAGCAAGCACCGAAATCGCGCGCAGGCCATCGATGTCGCTACGATAACCAATCCGTTGCGCCCCGCGAATATTGTCTTGCGTGACAACTTTCATCGATTGGCCAAACAGCCCCGCGGCGTCGAAATCATGTCGGAAGCAATGCCCGAGCGGGGGAGGAACCGCAATCCTCCCGCGACAAATGTCCGGTCGCCCTGCAGCGTTCGGCCACGATGCTAGGGGTCTTCTATATTCGACCGGCTGAGACAGAGGAGGCAAAATCAAACGGTGTTCGTCTCAGGCGCCACATCCGCGGCGCAGGGTCGGGCGCAAACGGTCTTGGGGCCCGGCCGGGATAAGTGAGCCCGCTGGCGTGTTCGACCGTGACCTTGCCGACACCGTAAGCGGCAAAAAAGGAGGCCGCCATGTCGCCATGGCGGCCTTGAGTTTAGGGAGGAAACGCCCAAGGAGGGCATATGCGGCAGGTCATGCCGCACCGCAGCAATATCGTCGTTGGGGCCCGAGATTGCAAGAGCTTTTTTCATAAAAATACCAGGGATCGCCTCATAGTTTTGGGCTAACATCCGATCGGCTGCTTCAATCGGCCAGCGCGCAGGCTATACGTCGGTCAGCTTCGCATTCCGTCATCGGCGCTTCAAAAGACGATCAAGCAACCGGCAAGGCCGGGGTTAGACTTCCTTATGGCGGAAACCGCCGCCAACAGGAGGGAACGGCAATGTTTTTACGCAGTCTCGTTGCGTGCCTGAGCCTATCGGCGGCGCTCGTCCCGTCCGCGGTTTACGCCGCCGACGCGGCCTCCTGCGCCAAACCGCATTTTTCGGACGTCGGCTGGACCGACATTACCGCCACGACGCAGATCGCCAACCAGATTTTGACGAGCCTCGGCTACAAGCCGAACATCACGGTCCTCTCGGTGGCCGTCACCTTCCAGTCGCTCGAAAACGGCGACATCGATGTCGTTTCTCGGCAACTGGATGCCGCTTCAGGAGCCGAGCCAGGCGCCGCTGGTCAAGGCTGGCAAGATCGATATCGCGGCGAACAACCTCAGCGACGCCCGCATCGGTTTCGCGACTTCCAAAGCGGCCTATGATTCAGGGCTCAAGACCTACGCCGACATCGCCAAGTTCAAGGACCAACTCGACGGCAAGATCTATGGCATCGAGCCCGGCAGCGGCGCCAACGGCACGATCTCGAAGATGATCGCGGACAACACGTTCGGCCTCGGCGGCTTCAAGCTGGTCGAATCCAGCGAACAGGCGATGCTGGCCGAAACGGCTCACCGGATCAAGGAAGGCAAGCCCGTCGTCTTTTTCGGCTGGCAGCCGCACCCGATGAATGTCGACCTGCCGATGGTCTACCTGACCAAGGGCAACGACGTGTTCGGGCCGAACGATGGCGGCGCCACGGTCGTGACCCTGACCCGGGCCGGATACGCAAAGGAATGTCCTAATGTCGAACGTTTGCTGTCGAACCTAACCTTCAACTCCGCAATCGAAAATCGCCTGATGAGCGATATCCTCGATCAGGGCATGCAGCCCGACGCCGCGGTGCGCGCCTGGATGAAGGCGAACCCCGCCGCGCTCACCAAATGGCTCGACGGCGTGACGACGATCGACGGCAAGCCGGGGCTCGCGGCGGTGAAGAGCGGGCTCGGGATCTAGCGCGCGCCGCTTTCGTATTGATGGGCCGAAAGCGGAAGGCCGGGCGACAATTGGTTGCAGAAAATCAGAAATCATACTAAACTCGCCCGATGAGCAATCCTGTCCTTCCGCATGGCCTCAACCGGAGGCGCCCGATCTGGCGCTTCGGACCGCCGCTGGGACAAAAAGCGACGAGAAAAACTTTTCCGCGCTTTTCCCTCGTAACCCTTTGATAAGTCTAAATTCGGACGAGAGAATCCAAGGAAATCCAAGGAAATCCAACCCTCAAAATCCTGGGTTTTCGCAGCGAAATGGCGAGGGCCCAAGAAAATCCAAACGGATCGGCCAGACCAACGCCGCAGCCGGCTTCGAATAATAACAGTTTACTCTCGTAACTACACCTCTAGAGCCTCGCCCGCCGCGCGGCGGACGGCGGCGCGCCGAATTGCCGCCTGAACGCCCGTGACAGGGAAGCGATGGCGGAAAAGCCGCTTCGCTCGGCGACCTCGGCGATCGAAAGATTGGTGTCGAGCACGAGGCGTCTGGCTGCATTGAGGCGCAGCGCGACAAAATAGGCCCCAGGCGGGGCGTCGACGACCTTCAGGAACAGCGTCTCCAGGCCTCGAGTCGAGAGGCCGACGCGCCTCGCGATGGCGGCGATCGTCAGCGGCCGGTCGATATGCGTCTCCATGATCCGGATCGCCTCGGCGACGCGCGGCTCGTGCTTCCGGATCCGTCCGAGCGACACGATCGGCTGCGCGTCCGAGCCGGTTCGCACCTCTTCGTAGATGTAGAGGCTGGCGACATCGAGGGCGGCCGAATAGCCGTTACGCGCGCGGATCAGCGAAAGCAGGCAATCGAGCGCGGGCGTCGCCCCGCCCGTCGTGAACACCGGCTCATCCACCACGAAACGATCCGGTTGGACGTCCACGTTCGGAAAGCGCGCGGCGAAGTCCTCGAGATCCTCCCAATGGGTGGTCGCGCGGCGCCCGTCGAGCAGCCCCGCCATCCCCATGAGCCACGGGCCGGATTCGACGCCCCCGACAATGGCCGAGCGCTTGGCGCCGGCGCGCAGCTTTCTCAGGATCGGCGGCGTCCCAAATCGCATCGCTTCGAAGGCCGCGATCAGGATGAGCGCGTCCTGCTGCTCGGCCGAATCGAAGGCGCCGTCGACCGGTATCGGCAGCCCGCAACTCGCGACCGGCATTTGGCCGTCGATCGACTTGAGCTTCCAGCAATAGGCCGGCCGACCCAGCACGCGATTGGCGCCGCGCATGGGGTCAAGCGTCGCCGCGAGCGACAGGAGCGAAAGGCCGGGAACAGCAGCAGCGTGACGTTCAGCGGCTCGTCAGAATGGGCAAAGATCTTGGGAATGGGCAAAGATCATCGCTTCGCACAGGAGAAAACGGACTGCGCAACCAGTTGCGCCACGCTTCGCCTTGCCCGTCAAGTTTCGCGCGCCGATCCGGAGACCGCCATGCCGTTGTCCATGAATCGCGATGTCTTCATCACCTGCGCCGTCACCGGCGCGGGCGACACCGTGGGCGTCTCGCCGCACGTGCCGATCACGCCGAAACAGATCGCCGAATCCGCGATCGACGCAGCCAAGGCCGGGGCGGCCGTCGTCCATTGCCATGTCCGGGATCCGGAGACCGGCGCCGCGTCGCGCCGGCGGGATCTCTACCGGGAGGTGACGGACCGGATCCGCTCGGCCAACGTCGACGTTGTCCTGAACCTGACCGCCGGCATGGGTGGGGACATCGTCTTCGGCAACGTTGAAGCGCCCTTGCCGGTCAACAAGACAGGCACCGATATGGCCGGGGCGACCGAGCGCGTCGCCCATGTCGCGGAGTGCCTTCCCGAGATCTGCACCCTCGACTGCGGAACGATGAATTTCAATCTTGGCGATTACGTCATGACCAACACGCCCTCGATGCTGCGCGAGATGGCGCGGCAGATGACGGCGCTCGGGGTCCGCCCGGAGATCGAGGCGTTCGACACCGGCCATCTCTGGTTCGCTCAACAGCTCGCCGCCGAAGGGCTGATCGAGGACCCCGTCCTGATCCAGCTTTGCATGGGCATCCGGTGGGGGGCGCCGGACGACCTCAACACCTTCATGGCGATGGTGAACAACGTGCCGGCAGGCTGGACTTTCTCTGCCTTCTCCATCGGCCGCAACGCCCTCGCCTATCCGGCCGCGGCCGTGCTCGCCGGCGGCAATGTCCGCGTCGGGCTCGAGGACAACCTCTACATCGGCAAGGGTCAACTCGGCACAAACGCGCAACTCGTGGAAAAAGCCGCAGGCGTCGTGACGGGCATGGGCGCGCGGATCATGGGCCCGCGGGAAGTCCGCGACAGGCTCAAACTGGTGAAGCGCTAAGGAGGCCTCACGATGAGTTCGACGAGCGCGTCCGCGAAACCTCTCGCTCCCCTTTCGAGCGCAGCCTGTATCGGCGGCGGCGTCATCGGCGGAGGCTGGATCGCCCGCTTCCTGCTGGCCGGCGTCGACGTGAGGGTGTTCGACCCGCATCCGGAGGCGGAACGCATCGTCGGCGAGGTCATCGCCAATGCCGAACGCGCTTACGGCCTCTTGACCGATGCGCCTCTTCCGCCCCGCGGGCGTCTGACTTTCAGTCCAAGCCTCGCCGACGCCGTGGCGGGCGCGGAATGGGTGCAGGAGAGCGTGCCGGAGCGTCTCGATCTCAAGCGCCGTGTGCTCGCCGAGATCGACGCCGCATGCCCGGCGGAGGCGTTGATCGGCTCCTCGACGTCCGGCCTTCTGCCCTCCGAACTGCAAGCGGGCCTCGCCCACCCGGAGCGGCTGTTCGTCGCTCACCCATACAATCCGGTTTATCTCCTACCCCTCGTGGAGATCGTCGGCGGCGCGGCGACGACCCGGACAACGATCGACCGCGCTCGCGCCGTTCTTGACGCCATCGGCATGAAGGGCGTGGTCATCGCCCGCGAGATCGAGGCTTTCGTCGGGGATCGGTTGCTCGAAGCTTTGTGGCGCGAGGCGCTCTGGCTGATCAAGGACGATATCTGCGACGTCGAGACGCTGGATAATGTGATCCGCTATTCCTTCGGCCTGCGTTGGGCGCAGATGGGGCTGTTTCAGACCTACCGCATCGCGGGCGGCGAAGCCGGCATGCGCCATTTCCTGGCCCAGTTCGGCCCCTGCCTCAAATGGCCATGGACCAAACTCACCGACGTCGTCGACCTCGATGATGATCTCATCGAGAAGATCGCCGCCCAGTCGGACAATCAGGCGGCCGGCCTGTCGATCCGCGAGCTCGAGCGGATTCGCGACGAGAACCTCGTCGGCATTCTACAATCGCTGAAGACGAGTCACGGCGGCGAGGGCTGGGGCGCCGGAAAGTTGCTGGCGGAGTTCGAGCGGCGACTTCTCGTCCACCGGCCGCCAGCTGCTTCAATCTGAGGCGCTTCCTCGCCTCTCGGTGGGCTCGCCGGCGTCACGAGACCGTTTGAGCGCAACGACCAAAAGACCGGCGTAGCTCCGAACAGGACTGGACCCAACGCGTCGGTTGGTGGTCGAAGTGAGGCTTGGCGGCGCCCAGGCGCCGCGCCTAAGGCGACACCGGAATGAGCTTGCCCACGAAAACCGGCGCTCCGGATGGCTGGCCCGTCGGCGATCCGCCAGGCGGCTCGACCGTCACGGCATAGGTCGCGTCTGCGACGACCGTAGGAGGGTATGCGGACAGGCTTGCGCCGCGCGGCGTATCCCCGATCACGCCCAACGAGCGAGCGCCAAGCTTCGAGTCAACGAGCCAAAGCTCATAAGCCTTGCCGGGCGGCGCTTGCGCCGCGACCGGACGAACCGTGAGTTCCTGCTTGTCGAGATTGACCGTCACCGCAAAGGCGGGTGAAGCCGCGTCTTTCTGCAGGATGGCCACATACTCATGCGGAGCGGACCGCCTGATCGTCTCGCGGGCGACAAATCCGATCGCGAGCACGCCGGCGAACAGCGATGCGGCGATCGCCATGGCGCGCCAGCGCCTGATGCTGCGCTCAAGCGCGACAATCGCCCCATTTCCAGGCGCTTCGGGCGACGCGCCTCGAATGCGCGCCTCGATCGCGGGCAGAAGGTCGCGCGGCGGCTCGATCTCCGCCACGGCTTCGGCGAGCGGCGCCAAGCGCGCCTCCCAGGCGAGTATCGCCTCGTCAAGATCGGGCTCGCGCAACCGACGCGCGGCCAGCGTCGCCCGCTCGCTCGCGTCGAGCGTGCCGAGCGCATATTCGGCGGCAGCGAAGTCATCATCTGGCGAGATCGTCATGACGTCAGGCAGTCCCTGAGCTGCGCAAGGCTGCGATGGAGCCAGGTCTTGATCGTTGGCACGGGCCGACCGAAGCGCTTCGCGAGCGCCTCGCGGCTCAAGCCGCGGTAATAGGCCAGCAAGACGACTGCGCGTTTCTCCTCATCCAACGCTTTGAGACAATCGACCAGAGCCGTAAGCCCTTCGGAGCGCTCACGCGCGGCAAGCGGGTCGATCTCCTCCGCTGCGGGTTCAAAGCCCTCCGGCTGGTCCTCCAGCGAAACCGGGCGCGCACGCCGCACCTCGTCGAGCGCGCGATTGCGGGCGATGGTCGCCATCCAGGCTAGGGCCGAACCCTTGAGGGGATCGAATTCGCCAGCCTTTTCCCAGATGCGCACATAGACCTCCTGAAGCGCATCCGCGGCCGCGTCGCCTCTTGTAAGTATACGGGCGACAACCCCATAGAGTTTCGCATTTGTCTGCTTGTAGAGCGCGGCAAACGCGGTTGCGTCGCGCGTCGCGATACGGCTTAAAAGATTGCTGAGATCGTCGCTGGCGCCAGTCAGCGCTCGCTCGCCTGGCGCTCCTCCCCGGATCGTCATTCGGGCATCCTAAAGAGCCCCCGGCGCCGGCGCAAACGAGCGCGCCCCAGCGCACGCGAAATAGGGCGGGCGCTAATGGCGCCCGCCCCGCTGCTACCCCCTTGAGCCGTAGGAGGAGGGCTCAGCTCGGCAGCAGAACTTTGTTGATCACCTGAATGACCCCATTCGACTGCATCACGTTCGGGATCGTCACTTCGGCCTTGTCGCCCTTGGCGTCGATCACCCAAAGATGGCCCGCGCCGCGCGCAAAGGTGAGCTGCTCGCCCTGAACAGTCTTCATCATGGCTTTACCGCCGCCTTGCTTGATCTTAGCGTCGATGTCGGCTTCGGTGAGCCGCCCGGGCACCACGTGGTAGGTCAAGACCGTGGTCAACATTTGTTTGTTTTCAGGCTTCAATAGGGTGTCGACCGTGCCAGCCGGCAGCCGGGCGAAAGCCTCGTTGGTCGGCGCAAAGACCGTGAACGGGCCGGCGCCTTCGAGCGTATCGACGAGGCCGGCCGCCTTGACCGCGGCGACAAGCGTCGTGTGATCCTTCGAGTTGACCGCGTTTTCGATGATGTTCTTCGATGGATACATCGGCGCGCCGCCGACCATTTTGGTCATCTCGGCGAAGGCCGGCAGGGTATAAGAGGGCGCGGCAAGGCCAATTCCGGCGGCGAGCGCCGCGGCGCAATATAAAAGCTTGGCGTTCATGTTTGTCTCCGTTGATCGTTTCCGATCGCTGTCTCGTCCGCCTTCAGTTGGCGTGTGAGAGTTACGGAGAGCGCCAGCCGAGGTTTCAGAACGCGTTTGAAAAAACAGCGCCTAACAAAAATCACAATTCCGGCGCGAAACAGCGAACCAAATGGCGACGTATTGACGGTCGGGGCTTTAACCCGCCTATCGGAGACCTGGATTGACATCACTTTCTTCCGCCCTGTCCGCGCGCGCCGCGCCGGAGGGCCGGCTTGTCTTCAGACATTCCGCGCTGGTGCGCGTCTGCCACTGGGTCAACGCGATCTGCTTTGTCGTCCTGCTCATGAGCGGGATGCAGATCTTCAACGCGAGCCCGCTCTTGACCTGGGCGCAGACGACCAATTTCGACAGGCCCTTCTTCTCGTTGTCGGCGCGCCACGACGATGATGGGAATGCGACCGCGGGCGTGACAACGCTCTTCGGACACGCCTTCAACACGACCGGCGTGCTCGGCGCCTCGCGAGGGGACGACGGCGAACTTGAAGACCGCGGCTTTCCCGCCTGGGCGACCCTGCCCTCTTACCAGGATCTGGCGATGGGGCGGCGCTGGCATTTCTTCTTCGCCTGGATTCTGGTGCTCAACGGGCTCCTCTATTTCGCCAACCTTATTCTGAGCCGCCATATTCGCGATCTGTGGCCGAGCCTTGCCGACCTAAGAGCGATCCCGCACGCGATCGTTGAACACGTACGGCTCCGGTTTCCCTCCGGCGACGAGGCGCTGCGCTACAATGTTTTGCAGAAGCTCGCATATTTGAGCGTCGTGATCGCCTTTCCGATCCTCGTCCTCGCCGGACTGACCATGTCGCCTGCGGTCGACGCGGCCTTCCCGTGGCTCCTCACCCTGTTCCATGGGCGCCAGGCGGCGCGCAGCGTGCATTTCCTGCTCGCGGCCTATCTTGTTCTGTTCCTGATCGTGCATCTGGTGATGGTGGTCCTATCCGGCCCGATCAACAACATGCGCTCGATGATCACCGGCCGCTATCGGATCAAGGAGACTCAGCAATGAGCGGCGAGCGTCTGATCCGCCCGACGCAGCCGCGGTTCACCCGCCGCAAGCTTCTCATGGGCCTAGGCGTCGGCGCTGTTGCCGCGCCGCTCTCGGCCTGCAGCTTCGACACCGGTTCGCCCGCGGCGCTCAACATTCTCGAAAAAGCAGAGGCGCTGACCAAGGCTGCCCAGCGCGCCCTGCTAGGGCCCGAAACGGCCATGGCGCCGGAATTTCCGCCCGGCGCAATCTCTGCCTATTTCAAGCCGAATGGCTCGGTCGATCCTGAGGATCCCGCCTATGTCGCGCTGCGCCAGGGCGGCTTCAAGGACTGGAAACTGGAAGTCGGCGGCCTTGTCGAGCGGCCGATGAAGCTCTCGCTCGCGGACTTACGCGCCCTGCCCTCGCGCTCGCAGATCACCCGTCACGATTGCGTCGAAGGCTGGAGCTGCATCGGCCAGTGGAAGGGCGTGCAATTGTCGTCCGTGCTGACCGCCGCGGGCCTGAAGCCGCAGGCGCGCTACATCGCCTTCTTCTGCGCCGATACGCTCGAGGAAACGATGGACAACACCGGCCGCTATTACGAGACGGTCGGGCTCATCGACGCGTTTCATCCGCAGACCATCCTTGCTTACGAAATGAATTACGAGCCGCTCAAAGTCGGGCACGGCGCACCCTTAAGGCTAAGAGTCGAGCGTCAGCTCGGCTACAAGATGGCCAAATACATCATGCGCATCGAGGCGATCGACGATTTCGCCAAGATCTCGCGCGGCCGCGGCGGCTTCTGGGAGGACCGCGGCTATGAATGGTACGCGGGGATCTGAGCGGCGGCGCCAAGGGCCTTCGCTCACGCGGAGGGGCCATCTGGCGTCAACTCATCCACGCGGATCCGGGCAAGCGCGCTAAACTCACCGTCAGGATATTTTTCGAGGTAAGCCTGGATAAGGGTGGAATTGTCGCTCGCGCGGACAGATTCCCAGAACGACAATTCGATTTCCCGATCCTGCGGATCCCGCATGCTGACGGCGTCCTGCTTGATCGCTTCGAGGCGGACGCGGGCAAGAGCGACGAAGCCGCCCTCGGGATATTGCTCGAGATAGGCTTCGTACTCGCTGGCGATGATGCTGTTTTTGATTAAGTCCCAGAACTCGATTTCCACCGCCTGCGGGTCCGAAGCCGGCGCGATGGCCAAGTCTTCAGAAAGCGACGAAATATCGGTCTCGACGTCTGTCGACGGCGTCGCAGCGGGGCTCGATCGCGACTCGGAGGCTCTCTCGTCCAGAAGCAGCCGGTAAACGCGCACCGGTTGCGCGATATTCTTGACGCTTTGTTCCCCGAGGTCTTCGAACTCGAACGGCAACTTTTTCATGACGTGATCGTGAATACCGCGTGAGATGCAGATACCGCCGGGATCCGCCAATCCCTCCAAGCGCGCGGCGATATTCACTCCGTCGCCGAAAATATCCCCGTCCTTCAGCATGACGTCGCCGACATTGATTCCGATGCGAAACTGCATTCGGCGATCTCTTTCGAGGTCGTTATTCGAATGAGCCAGTTCATTCTGGATTTCGACCGCGCACTGGACAGCCGCCAATGCGCTGCCGAACGCGGCTAGAATGCTGTCGCCGGCAGTTCCGCAAATTCTTCCCTCGTGCTGCGAAATAAGACGATCCGTGACCAAGCGGAAAGCTGACAAAGTCGCCAGCGTTCCTTCCTCGTCGATTTCCATGAGCCGGCTATAGCTTGCGACATCGGCGGCAAGAATGGCGATAAGTTTTCGCTCGAGGGGCGGCGCTTCCATGTGGTTCCTACTTCCTCGACCCTAAGATAGCGAAAATCTCTAACTCTTCGCGAAGCGCCCGTTCGGGCTTGAGGCAAACGCATGGAACGCCAAAAGGTGACAAACAAGCTTGTTAGGGCACGCCGCTTCCACCGCGCCACCCGCGCAGGTCCCTTCTCGATCTGCTGCGCGCCGTCCTCTAGCGCGCCGCCCCGATTGTGTCCGCCATCACCGCGCCCCGCTCGCCCAGCGGCTTTTCGGAGCCCACCGTTGAATCCTTCGCAGTCTGATGCTCGATCTCCGCGTTAAGCTCAGCGCCGAGCAAGATCACGATGGCTGAGATCCACATCCACATCATCATACCGACGGCGGCGCCGAGCGATCCGTAGGTCGCGTTGTAAGCGCCGAAATGGGCGATGTACCACGAGAAGAGAACCGACGTGATCAGCCAGCCGATGGCTGCGGCCCCGCTTCCGACTGAGAGCCATTGCCAGCGCGGTTCGGTGCGGCTCGGCCCATAGCGATAGATGGCGGCCAACGCGACGGTCGCAAGGACCAGCAACAACGGCCAGCGCAGCAGCGCGATGGCGCGGCTTGGGAGAGACGAAAAGCTAACGGCGGAAAACACCATCGGAGCGATGACCACCGCGGCGAGCGCGATCATAAGGGACAGGATCGCGATGAGCGTAAACAGGAGGGAGAGAAGGTTAAGCTTCACGAAGCTGCGTTTTTCCTTCTCGTCATAGACAACGTTGAGCGCGTCGATGATCGCCTTCATGCCGGCGTTGGCGCTCCAGAGCGCGACAGCCAGTCCGGTTATGAATCCAAGACCGAGCTTTGCGTCGCTTTTTGCCGTCAGCCGCGCGATCTGTTCGTGAAGGATGTCGACCGCGCCGGCGGGAAAAACGCCTGCGGCCAGCGAAAGATGGGAGGTGATCGTCGAAGCGTCCGCGATCAATCCGTAAAGCGAGACAAACGCCGCAATTGCGGGAAAGATCGCCAGCAGCGAAAAGAAGACGACCCCGCCGGCGACAGCGAGCAACCGGTTGTCATTGAAGCTCCCATAGACGCGCCAGAAGATATCCTTCCACCCCGCCCACGGAATATGCCACGGGGCCACCGCGTGCCGTCCCCTGCCCCGCTCCTTCGCTCGGCTCAACTGGGCGGAGATGGGCTGGTCGTTCTCAACTTGCTCCTTCGGCCTCTTGTCGGCATCGACCGGTGACGCCGGCTGAGAGTCGCTGCCGGTCTCGCGCGTGCCGTCCGGCGCGGGATAGATTGTCCTGTAGGGCTTGCGAACCGCCTCATAGCTACCGCTTCCAGGCATTCGCGCCGCGTCTTTGCGGCGCACGGCGGCAATTGCAGCTAGGCCTCCATAGACTAAAAGCGGCCATATCCTGCGGTGCTCCGTCATTTCGTAGATCCGCCCGCCCCAGGTTCGCCGAGCGTCAGGCCGCGACGAACTGCCCGAACAAAACCCGAAACAGCGCGCGTTGTTCCCGTCGAAGGATGGGTTGACTGGATTTGCGCCTCGAGGACGGCGTGGATGGGGGAGCCGCGCCCGCTATCGCGCGCCCTGCCCGGCCGCCTTGAGAAAAGCGGCCCGGGAGTCCGGCAATGGCTCACCGTGGAGCGCGAACAGGTCGCGGGCGAGGAAGAAGCCGGTCAGGCGGAATCCGTCGGCGATCTCTTCCGCGCTCGGCTGGGCGTCGAGACGCGCGTGCTCGCGCAGGAACGGGGGCAGCGGCAACAGCCGATCGCGCCAGGGCGCCCCCGCCTCGGCGCTCACGGCGCGGCCGGACTTGGGCGAGACATAAATGAGGTCGTCGGTCACGCCGGTCGCGGCGCAAGAGCTAAGGTCAAGCTGAAACCCGCACTCGGCCAGGATCTGTGCCTCGAACCGGGCGATCAGCGTCGGCGCAAGCGCGCCATCGTCGAGCGCCTCGGCGATGGCGCTCGCCGCCTCGTAAACCGCCTCGTGCGGATCGCGCTCTGGCAGCACCCGCACCAGCGCGGCGACATAGTTGATGCCGGCAAGCGCCAGCGCGCTTCCCATCAACCGGCCCGCCCGGAGCGAGAGCGGCTCGACCGCATAGGAGCCCAGATGTTCGTCGAGCCGGGCGCGCCAGACGAGGCCGATCGTATTGCCGAGCTGGAGCGTCGCGCGCAGCCGCGCCGACCGTCCGCCGCGCACGAGGCCGAGATGGCGACCATGCGCGCGGGTCAGGGCTTCGACGATCGTCGACGCCTCGCCGTGCCTGCGGACCCCGATGATGAGCCCCTCGTCACGCCATTCCATGAACGAGCCGCCTCCGCTTAAGAAGCGCGAAGATGCGCCGGCGGAGGCACGCGGGCGAGCTTCAGGGCGATGAGAAGCGCAAGCGCGGACAGGCCGCCGACGAACGCGGCCTCCCCCGGCCACGCGCCGAGGGTGAAGACCCAGCCGCCGATCGAGCCCGCCAGGCTCGAGCCAGCATAATAAAAGAAGAGGTAAAGCGCGCTTGCCTGCGCCTTCCCGACGTCGGCCCTCAGGCCGACCCAGCTCGAAGCGATCGAATGGCCGCCGAAGAACCCGATCGTGATGACACCGACCCCGATGATTGTGAGCCACAAATTATCGGGCAAGGTGAGAATGACGCCCATTGGCATGAACGCGATGGCGAAGCCGATGACGCGGCGCCGGCCATAGCGGCCGGCAAGTTCGCCCATCAGCGCAGAGGCGACCGCGCCGACGAGATAGATGCAATACACCAAGCCGATCGTCGTCGGGCTCAGCGAAAAAGGAGGCGCCTCGAGCCGAAAACCGATGTAATTGTAGGTGGTGACGAAGGCGCCCATGAGCAGGAAGCCGATTGCGAACAGGTATCGGAGACCCTCGTCGCTGAAGTGCGCGCGAATTGTCGGCAGAAACGGTGTCGCCTGAGCCTTCCCGGCAAGCCGCCGCTCTCTTGGCAGCGCGAAGGCGAAGGCGGTTGCGCAACCCAGCGATATGAGCCCGACAAGAACGACGGCCTCGCGCCAGCCGCCGGCCTCAGCGAACACAGCGGTCGCCAGGCGTCCGCCCAGGCCGCCCAAGGTGTTGCCGGCGATGTAGAGGCCCATCGCCAGTCCGATCGCCGGGCGATCCATCTCTTCGACCAGATAGGCCATCGCCACCGCCGGAACGCCGGAAAGCGCAAGGCCGGTTAGCGCCCTAAGCGCGACAAACATCGTCCAGTTCGGTGCGAAGGAGGCCGCGAGCGTCGCCGCTGCGGCGGCGGCCAGCGAGGCTGTCATGATCGCCTTGCGTCCAAACATATCCGACAGCGTTCCGGCGAGGATCATCGCCACCGCCAGCACGCCCGTCGCGGCGGACAGGGACAGGCTTGCAGCCGCGGGAGAAATCGAAAATGCGCGGGCGAAGAGAGGCATCAGCGGCTGGACGCAATAGAGCAGCGCGAAAGTGGCGAAGCTGCCGAGAAACAGCGCGAAGTTCACGCGCCAGAACCGCGCCCCCCCGCGTGTAATCAAGGGGGGATCGTCGGCAGACGCTTCGATTTTCGAGATCACGGGGGTGGACGTCACGGATCCAGCCTTTCCGCCTCAGCGGGACAAAGGCAAGTCAAAATCGAGAGCGCGCGGGATTCGCCTTACTCCCTGCAGGAAGAGGGGGCGGCGCCGGCCGGATGAGGGCCTGAGGCGAGATTCGGCCAACGATCGTCTTGCGTCTACGGCGGAAGCGCGGTCTCATATCCGGGATCTGGCGCCTTGGCTTGTCCATGGCCCTCGCCGAGGCAAGCCTCGATGAATTCGTCCATCTGCCGCGCAATGGCTCGAATATCGAACAAAGCCTCGACCCGCTTGCGTCCGGCGAGCGCGAGATCATCGCGCCGATCGGGCTCATCCAACAATTGGCCAAGCGCCGCCGCAATGCCATCGGAGTCGCTCGGTTCGACCTTCACCGCGCATGGACCGCAGATCTCGGCCAGGCCCCCCCGCCCCGAGGTGATGAGCGCGGCCCCGCTCGCCATCGCTTCCAGCGCCGTTCGACCGAACGGCTCGGGGCCCGTCGTCAGCACCATTCCGACCTCGGCGCTCTCCCATGCTGTTTTGACCTCGGCATAGGGCACGTTCGAGTTGACCCTGATCCGGCCGTTGAAAGGCTCAGCGGCGGCGCGAAGCGCATCGACAAGTTCCGGGTCACGGTCGGCCGCCGCTGGGTCGGACACCATGAAGCGGGCGCTCCACTCGGGCCGCGAAGGCAGAACGCGCGTAATCGCCGCCATCGCCTCGATGTGGCCCTTGTGCCGGAGCGCGCGGCCGACGCAGAGGATCGACCGCTGCTTGGGTTTTGTCGCCGCCCAGGCCTGCATGTCGAGGCCGTTCGGCACGGCGCGCTGAAGCGGACGAAGCCCGGGGAAATCGGCGCGGAACTGGCTCAGGGCGTATTCGCTGACAAAGGCGAAGCCGGAAAGCCGACGCATCTCCTGGCGCCGGAAGGCTCCATCGAATGGGCTCGTCGGCGCCTTGACGTAGGCGTGGGTGTGCAAAATCACCCGCGCTCTCGAGGTCAGCGCGATGAACGCCGCCGCCGGCAGATGATTTTCGACGATGGCGAGATCGACGCCGCGGCGCCGCAGCAACTGGGCGACGCCCCACGCCTTCCCGAGATTGCCGCTGATTCCGGGATCGGGAATCGTCGCGATCTCGATGCCCTCGAACGGCTGGTCGACCGGCGGGCAGACGACCAGCGTCGTGCCCGAATATCGGCTGTGAACGACCAGGTCGCGAACGCAAAGTTCCACCGACGCGGCAAGCCGCGGCCCGAAATGCGCATTGCGCAGCATCACATAGGCAATTTTCGGCGCGCGCGCCATCACCACATTCGGAAGTTCTGGGCGCGCGGCCCGCCGCCCGCGCGCGTCCTTACACGGAAGGCTTGGGCTAAGACAATCGACCATCGATCATTGCCGCCTGCGGCGAATTTTGCTTGAAGGAAGCTGGACAACGGTCAACGAGCAAAGCTCACGCGGACGCGTGAGCGAAGGCGCCCCAACCCATGATCTCATCCACGGACCTATCGAAGCCGCTCACCCATATCGGCGCAGACGGCGCAGCGCGGATGGTCGACGTATCGGACAAGGCGGCGACGGATCGGATCGCGATCGCCGAGGGTCGGGTGCGCATGGCCGCGTCAACACTGGCTACGATCCTGGCCGGCGACGCCAAAAAAGGCGACGTCATCGGCGCGGCGCGGATTGCCGGCATCATGGCGGCCAAGAAGACCTCGGACCTCATTCCGCTTTGCCATCCGGTCGCCTTGACCAAGGTTGTGGTCGACATTGCGCCGGACCAAGCGCTGCCGGGCCTTTGCGTTCGCGCCGAAGCGCGGTGCGTTGGCTCCACGGGCGTCGAAATGGAGGCGCTCACCGCCGTTTCCGTCGCCTGCCTCACCATCTACGACATGGCCAAGGCGATCGATCGAGGCATGAGCATCGAGGCGGTTCGGCTGATCGAGAAACGGGGCGGCAAATCCGGCGAATGGCGCGCCGCGCACGAGCCGGGGAAAGAGCGCCGATGAACGCCATGATGACGGTTGAAGAGGCGCTGGCGCGCGTGATCGCCTCCGGCGCGCCGCCGCTCGAGGAGGAGACGGTTGCTCTGGAGCAGGCTTATGGACGCGTCCTGGTCCGCGACCTCGAGGCCTTGCGCACCCAGCCGCCGTTTCCCAATTCCGCCATGGACGGCTACGCCCTGCGCGCGGCCGATACGGCGGCGGCGCCGGCGACATTGACGGTAATTGGTAAATCCGCCGCTGGCCGCGCTTTCGAAGGGGCTGTCGGCCCGGGCGAGGCGGTGCGAATCTTCACCGGCGCGCCGATGCCGGCCGGCGCCGATTCCATCGTCATTCAGGAGGATGTCGAGCGCGAGGATAAGCGCATCCGGCTTTCAGTCGCGGTTCCGCTCGGCGACAATCTGCGTCAGGCCGGCATGGACTTCCGCGAAGGCGAATCCCTCATTTCAGCCGGCCGCCGCCTCAGCCCCCGAGATGTGGCGCTCGCGGCCGCGGCGAACCATACGGCGCTCGTGGTCCGCCGCCGCGCACGGGTCGCCATTCTCGCAACAGGCGACGAACTGGTCGCGCCCGGCGGGTCACTGGGGCCTGCGCAAATCATCGCATCCAACAATTTCGCCGTCGCCGGAATTGTCGAGGCGTACGGAGAAGTCGCGGTCGATCTTGGCATCGCATTGGATGAAGTGGGCGCCATGAAAGCAGCGTTTAGCCGCGCCCAGGACGCCAAAGCCGACGTGCTGGTGACGCTGGGCGGCGCCTCGGTCGGCGACTACGACCTCGTCCAGCAGGCGCTTGTTTCGTCGGGAATGGAGCTCGGCTTCTGGCGCATCGCCATGCGCCCCGGGAAACCGCTGATGCACGGACGGCTCGGGTCCATGCGCATCCTGGGCCTGCCCGGCAATCCAACCTCGTCCATGGTGTGTTCGATCCTGTTCCTGCGCCCGCTCTTGCGCGCTTTGCACGGCGAGTCCGACCCAGGCGCCGATCCCAGCCAAACCGCGCGGCTCGCGGTCGACTTACCAGCGAACGGCGTCCGCCAGGACTATATGCGCGCATCGCTCAGCCCCGGCGCGGACGGACTTCTCGTCGCGACCCCGGCGTCTGCGCAGGACTCGTCGCTGGTGAAGACGATGGCGGGCGCCGACGGCCTTATCGTGCGCCCTCCGCACGCGGAGCCAGCGAAGGCTGGAGATCCATGCCGCGTCATCCCGTTTCATGGGCTCGGGGTGTAGCGGATAAAACATGATGTGCATGGAGACGACCGCTTTGGGCGCGTCAACCGGCCATTCCGTCAGAGCCCAATTCTGACCAGGCCAAGTCAACTCGCCTCCCGGAACGACCGCGAGGAGTGTGGGAGATGAAGCATAGGAAACTAGGGAATACCGGCCTCATCGTGAGCGAAGTGGCGCTTGGCACGATGCAATTCGGCGGCAAGATGAACATGGGCAACCTCGGCCAGGAGGACACCACGCGAATGGTGAAGCTAGCCCTGGATAAGGGCATCAACTTCATTGACACGGCGGACGTGTACAGCCTCGGGGAGAGCGAAACTCTGGTCGGCAATGCCTTGAAAGGCGTGAGGACGGAGATCGTCCTGGCTACCAAGGTCCGGCTCCCCATGAGCGACAATCTCAATCGGAGCGGCGCCACGCGGGTGAACATCATGCGCGAAGTGGAGGCCAGTCTCAAACGGCTGCAGACCGATTACATCGACCTCTACCAAGTGCATGGATGGGACAGCAACACGCCTCTTGAGGAGACAGTACGGACACTTGACGACGTCGTGCGCCAGGGGAAGGTCCGCTATATCGGGCTTTCCAACTACATGTCATGGCAGGCGGCCACCGCGGTGATGCTGCAGGAGCGCATGGGATTGGAGAAATTCGTTACTGCGCAGATGTATTACAGCCTCGTCGGCCGAGGCCTTGAACATGAGTTCCAGTCGTTCGCCGAGTATCACAACATCGGTATCCTGGTTTGGAGTTCGCTTGCCGGCGGCTTCCTCGCGGGCAAGTACAGCCGCGCCAACCCTGCCCCTGCCGGCACACGGTTCGCGGAGGCGGGCTCGTTCGTGCCGTTTGACAAGGATCTAGGCTACCGCGTCGTGGACACGCTGAAGCAGGTGGCCGCCCGGCATAACGTAAGTCCGGCCCGTGCCGCGTTGTCCTGGGTGCTGAGCCGGCCTGCGGTCAGCAGTGTGATCGTGGCGGCCCGGAAGGCTGAGCAACTGGAAGATAACATCGGCGCCGTAGACCTTCGGCTTTCGGACGAAGACGTTCGGCTATTGGACGCGGCCTCGGATCCTGGCGTTCCGTACCCGAAGTGGATGGTGCTCCAGCTCGATACAGCGGAAGACCCGCGTTCGAAGGCCCTTTATCCGGAGCGCTATGCGGATGGCGGTCCCTGGAAGGATCTCCGCGGGACGCGCTGGTCCGGCT
>CAVPPX010000048.1:0-233860 GCA_963707355.1 uncultured Alphaproteobacteria bacterium
GGGAGCCGGCTGGCCCGGCGGCGCCTGACCCGGTGTTCCTGGAGCGGCTGGCTGGGTCGGCTGCTGCGCGAGCGCCGCGCCGGTGAGCGAAACGCTCACGGCGAGCGCCACGGCGCCCAAGCGCATGACTTGAAACTTCATCAATCGTCCTTTCGAACCGTTAAACGGAATCGTCTTGCGCTTCGTCCTTCGCCAGAACACCGCCAATCGGCGCCCGCAATTGGCGTCGGCGAGCCTCCGAGCGACCTCATGACGCAAGGCGCGGTGAACGCGCTGCGGATCGGCGCCCCTCTTTCCATATCCGACGCGATATTCCAATAGCAATTTCGTCTTTTCGCCTACGCGCCGCCGGCAATAGCGGCCAATAGGGCGAGTCGGACGGAAGCCGCGCCTTCCATTCGGAATCCGCCGACCTGCGATGATAGAAGAGCTGCGATGATCGGCTGGACAATTCGCTCCCTTCTCGGCGCCGCGCTCGCGATCGCGGTCGCGCCGGCGATCGCCGACAGCGTTGGTCCGCCGGCGGGCGCGATTGCCATGCATGGCGAGCCCGCCCTGCCGCCCGACTTCGGCCACCTGCCTTATGTGAACCCGCAAGCGCCTAAGGGCGGCGCGCTCAACCTCGCTTATCTCGGCGCTTTCGACAGCCTGAATCCCTACAACGTCAAGGCTCTGTCGACGGCGCAGGGCCTGATCGGCAACGTCTATCAATCGCTGATGACGCGCTCCGCCGACGAACCGTTCACGCTCTATGGCCTCATCGCCAAGAGCATCGAAACCAACGCCGCGCGCGATAAGGTCGTCTTTCATCTCGACCCGGCCGCCCATTTTTCGGACGGATCGCCGATCACCTCGGCCGATGTCATGTTCACCTTCAACCTGCTCAAGGCCAAGGGGCGCCCGCAGCAGCGCGCCGCCTTTTCGCTGGTGAAAAGCATCGACGCGCCGGATGCCTGGACCGTGGCTTATGACCTTTCCGGCGCCAACGACCGTGAACTGCCGCTGACGCTCGCGATCATGCCGGTCCTGTCGCGCGCTCACGTCGACGCCGAGCATTTCGAGGACCAGACGCTGCAGATCCCGGTCGGGTCAGGCCCTTATCGTGTCACGGAGGTCAAGCCAGGCGAGCGCCTGGTGCTCGAGCGCGATCCCAACTACTGGGCGAAGGATCTGCCGATCGCGCACGGCCTCTACAATTTCGATCGGATCCGGATCGATTATTACCGCGACGCGACCGCGATGTTCGAAGCCTTCAAGGCCGGGCTGATCGACTACCGGGTCGAGGACGACGTTAACCGGTGGCGCAGCCAATATGACTTTCCCGCCGCCAGGGACGGGCGGGTCATCAAGGCCGCCATTCCGAGCGGCCTGCCGAAGGGCGTTTCCGGCTTCGCCTTCAACACCCGCCGTGCGCCCTTCGCTGACGCCCGCGTGCGCGAGGCGCTGGCCTCGATGTTCGACTTCGAATGGATCAACGCCAATCTCTTCGCCGGCGCCTACAAGCGGTCGGAGGGGTTCTTCGACGACAGCGAGCTCTCGTCGATCGGCCGGCCGGCGTCCGAGCGCGAGCGCGCCCTGCTCGAGCCCTTTCCGGGCGCGGTGCGCGACGACGTGATGGAGGGAACATGGCGCGCCCCGGTCTCGGACGGCTCGGGCCGCGACCGCGCAATCGCCAAACATGCGCTCGATGAGCTTGCCAAGGCCGGCTATGGGCTGCGCGACGGCCGCTTGGTCGATCCGCATGGCGCGCCGCTCGCCTTCGAGATCCTGGTCCGGAACCGCGACGAGGAGCGCCTTGCGCTCGCTTACGCGCGCAATCTCGCCCGCATCGGAGTCGACGGCGAACGTGCGGCTCGTCGACGAAGTCCAGTTCCAGCGCCGGCGCACGAGCTTCGACTTCGACATGATGATCGGCTCCTGGATCGCCTCGCCCTCGCCGGGCAACGAGCAGCGCGGCCGATGGAGCTCGGCGGCCGCCGACGCCCCAGGCGCCTACAACATCAGCGGCGTCCGCTCGCCCGCGGTCGACGCCATGATCGCCGCGATCCTCGCCGCCAAGACCAACGAGGATTTCGTCGCCGCGGTGCGGGCGCTCGACCGGCTGCTCATTTCAGGCTTCTATATCGTGCCTTTGTATTACGCGCCGGAGCAGTGGATAGCCTATTCCGCCAAGCTTGGGCGCCCGGAAAAGACGCCGCTGTTCGGCGTCGAGCTTTCGACTTGGTGGCGAAAGGAGCCTTGAGGATCACACCCAGGCTGGGCGCCTCTTACCATGCAACCAGAGCGCGAACGGTGGCGAAGCCAATACAAATAGCAGCGCATAAACGCGCGTAAACGCTAGTTAATTTGCTTTCATTTACTAGCGTTTATTTTTCCGAATTGGGACTTTTCAATGAGTTATGGACATTTTGAGCGAAAAACCTTGCGCTGGCCTCGGCTCGCGCTTGAGTTGTAGGTCGAGGGGTTTCAAACAGCTCGATAGCCTTTCATTCCTCTCCTGCTGGGCCAAGCGAGGATCGGTTCGGCCAGCACCAATAGCCATAACATGATATTCTGGTTTTTGCAACAATAACCGCAGCTCAGCTGCTGATTTTGGATCGAATGAGCGGACCTTCGGAACTTCCGCCGAAGAAGAGTAACGGCGCGCGCCTGACGATGAGGGGCAGGCTCCCGCGCAATTGGCTCAGCGACGGCGACGCCTGCGGATGGACACCCGAGCCGCGGGCCCCTAGCGCGTTCTGCTCTTGAGTTTACGCAAGGATCGCTCCGTTGTGCCTCCTCCCCCGCAAGGGGCCCCTTGCGGGGGAGGATTAAAGAGGGGGTCGCGCCGTCCTACGCGACAAGCCAGCGGTGGCGCATTCGACAATACTCCGCGGTCCGCGCGACCCCCACTCCTGCCCGCCCCCACAAGAGGGGGCGGGTGCGCTAACGCCATCGATTTCTACTTAAACGCAGCAGCCTGCTAGACGTCCGTCGGGTCGAACCTTGAGCGAGGAGGCGTGAGCGCGATGCTGAGCTGGCAAGTGGGCCGGGTAAAGATCACCCGCATCGTCGAGATGGATTTGCCGGTGCCGGCCAGGGTCATACCGCAGGCCACGGCCGCGGAGCTGCGCAAGTCGGCGTGGCTCTATCCGCACTTCGTCAGCGAGGACGACGCCACCCTGAAGCTCAGCATCCACGCGCTGCTGGTCGAGGCGCCGGGGCTGAAGCTGGTCGTCGACACCTGCATCGGCAACGACCGGCCGCGCGAGATCACCGGCGGCGAGCCGCTGGCGACGCCGTTCCTGCAGCATCTTGGCGAGGTGGGCTGGTCGCGCGACGGAGTCGACGCCGTGGTGTGCACGCACCTGCACGTCGACCACGTCGGCTGGAACACGATGCTCGAGAACGGCAAGTGGGTCGCCGACCTTCCCGAAGGCGCGCTACCTCATCGGTCGGCGCGAGTACGACTTCTGGAGCGCCCACGATGACGAGGAGCAGCAGGCGATGCTCGGCGATAGCGTCAAGCCGATCTTCGACGCCGGCCTCGCCCAGCTGGTGGAGCTGGACCACGTGATCTCGCCGGAGATCCGGCTCACGCCTTCCATCGGCCACACGCCGGGCCACGTCAGCGTGATGATCGAGTCCGAGGGCGAGCGGGCGGTGATCACCGGCGACATGGCCCACCACCCCTGCCAGCTGGCGCACCCCGACTGGTCGCTCGGCGACAACGACCCGAAGGCCGCCGTGCTCACCCGCTCGCGCCTCTTCGCCGAATGGGCCGACCAGCCGATCCTCGTCATCGGCACCCACTTCGCCGCCCCCACCGCCGGCCACGTCGTCCGCGACGGCGCAGCGTTCAGGTTTGCGGTGTGAGGGCGGCGAGCCCCACGCCCGCCGCTATGGACGCCATTCCCTGAGGTCGGAGCGGCGGCGGACCCCGTCCGGGGCGCCGGCTGAGGGGCAATGATCTAAGCGCCCCTTGAGACGCGGCCACAGAACCAGGTCTTCTGTCCTGCGTCTGACGGCTTTGGCCCGCTTTGCTCCGCGAGCTTCCGCCAACGCTCGCGGTCGCGGCGCAGATCGTCGATTTCCCTCTGCAGCGCGTCGGAGTTCGCCGTCGCTTCGGCGAGGCGTTGCCGCAGTCCAAGCGCCTCGGCCTCCAGCGTTGAGAGCTTGAGGCTCAATTCGTCGCTTGGGTCTCGCGTCGATTCCGCTGCGCCGTCCCAAATCGGGGTGACGCTGGCGGGGCGACCTCGGAGGGCCGCCGGGGTCGGCGCGATCCGAGCGGAACTTCGGCGCCGCAGATTGTAGATCATTGCGAATGGACCCTCCTGAGAAATTGGTTCGGGCGCCACACATTCCTGGAGCGTAGATAGAAGGCCGCGCCAAGGCCGGCGAAGCCGATGAGCATCATCACCCAGGTCGACGCCTCGGGCGTGGCTGGCGTGTCCGCAAGAAGGTCCGTCGAAAACGAGGAGCCCTCGAACCGGTAGAGGTTGGTCGGCAGCCAGGGCGCGGCCGACGGCGGGCCGGACAGCAGGGACCACGAATGGGAATCATTTTCGTCGACCGTGCGCTCCGACACGACAACCCAATTCGTCAGCGCGCCCGAGGCGTCCGGCTCCAGGCGCTCGACCTCGACCGTGCCGCCCAAGCCCATCGGATGGCCGGATGAGTCCACGGTCTTCCGCGTTGAGACGTCCGCCGTGTTCGAGGTCAAGAGTTCGCTTGGCCGAACGACAGTGGCTCCGAGAGCAGGACCGCAATGGAGCGAGCATTCACGTGTCCCGCCGCCGCCGAATGGCGACAGCGTCGACAGATGCTCGAGCCCAGTGTTGGGCAAAAGCGAATCGGCAAAGCCATAGGACGAAGCGCCGATCTCCCGCGCGCCGGCGTCAGCATCCGTCACGGATGCGGCGAGAGCCATCATGGCCGCGAAGGCAAGCGCTATCGTGGATGGGACGATTCTGCGCCGGGCGGCGCAGACATGCGCGCGGCCGAGATTGTCAGAGTTCTGGGTCACCTTGATTCGAATTTATCACAAATTCGATCCGATGCAATTATAAGTTGTCACAATCACTAAACCTCTACTGAGTTGTATCCCTGCAAGTTCGGAGTCTCCAGGAGTGGGATCTTCTGCCGGCCGCCGAGAGAAGGAATCCTCACCGCCCACGGCTACACCCGCTCCGGCTTGCTTCTGCATGCCGCGAAAAAGGCGATGCGCGAGGCCGAAGTCGCTAAGTCGAATTCGGCACGAGTGAGGACTTACTCGGAGAGGTGATCGAAAGACTGGAAGTGTTGGCGGCTAGGCTATCCGGAACCGCGCCAGCCGAGTTCCGAGAAGTTGCTGATCGGCGCCTTGCAGGCGGTTGAGGTGGGTAAGGTTGACCCGGAGACCGACGCAATCCTGGAAGCGCTGCGGCAAATCAGCAGCAAGCCCTGACCTTCGCTTGCGCTTGCGCTGCGGCGAGACCAGATACAGCTTTCGCAAACAGGAGCCCGTCCCATGAGCGAAGCGGATCAAGTTCTCACCATCGACGTGGTCAGCGACGTCGTCTGTCCCTGGTGCTATCTCGGCGAGAAACGCCTCGAGGAAGCGCTCTCCGAAGAGGCCGGTCCGGTCGAGGTGCGCTGGCGGCCCTATCAGCTCGATCCGACGATTCCCGAAGGCGGGCTCGACCGCAAAGAATATATGGAGAAAAAATTCGGCAAGAGCGGCAGGCTGCAATCGGTTCACGACAATCTGACGCGGCTCGGCGCGGAATTCGGCGTTCCCTTCGCCTTCGACAAGATCAGGCGCTCGCCCAACACGCTCGACGCCCATCGTCTCATTCGCTGGGCGGCGTCGGCCGGCGTTCAGGCGGAAGTCGCCGATCGATTGTTCAAGGCCTATTTCGTCGATGGACGCGACATCGGCGACCGCAAGGTGCTGGTCGAGATCGCCAGCGCCTGCGGCCTCGACGCCGGTGATATCGAAAAGCGGCTCGCTGACGACGCGGACATCGATCTCGTGCGCCAGGAGATCGAGCAGGCTCAGGCGATGGGGGTGAGCGGCGTGCCGTTCTTCATTTTCGGCGGCCGCGTCGGCGTTCCTGGCGCCCAGGAGCCTTCCGTGCTGCGGCAGGCGATCGCGCAGGCCCGCCAGGAGATGGCGGAAGCCGTCGGGACGCGGGTCGCGAGCGCCTGAGGTCAGGCCGCGTCGTCGAGCCGGGCGACAAGCTCGGGCGGCAGTTCGATGCGCGGCGCTTTATCCTCGGCCGAATTCGCCGGGGCCGCGAGCTCCAGCATGGCCGCGCCTGCCGAAGGCCAGCCAAGCTCCAGCTTCGGCGCGAGGCCGAAATCATCGTTGACCGGAGAAAAGTCGAGGACGAGCGGCAGCCTGCCGCCTGAAGCCGAAGCCGCCGCCTCGCGCGCGAAGTGCGCGGCTTCCGCCTTCGCCGCTTCGGCGGCGAAACGCCACAGCAGCGCCCGAACCTTGGCGAGCGCGGGATCGTCGCGCTGTTCGCAAGCGTCGATGACCCTTTGCACGAGCGGCAGTTTCAGCCCGTCGCCGCCCTCGCCGGCGTACGTTTTGATCGCGGCGAGCGCGGCGCGGAAGGCGATGAGGACGCCGCCCTTGAGGCCAGCCCGGCGGGCGAGCGCGGCGAAGCCTTCCCCCTGCGGCTCCAGAATGAAGGCCGCGACGCGCGGCAGCGGCAGGCTCGAAAGCTCCGCCAGGGTGTGCGCAAACAAAGTCCGCTCTCCGCCCAGGAGCGAACGCATGAGCAGGGCCGGCGTGAGGGCGCCGGCGGCGCGCAGCGCACGCGTAAGCTCCGCCCGCTCGTCAGGGCGGCAAGACGAGGCGATGGTGCAGATCGCCTGATCGCGGGCCTCGCGGGCGACGCGCTCGGCTCGCAAGGGCGCCATCCAGAGCGACGCCTCGACGGCCAGATCCTTTGCCGCCGCCACCACGATGCGCGCCCTTAAAGCTGCTGGCAAAGCCGGGCGCTCAAGCAGCGCGTCGCGCAGGCCTGGGTCGTCGCCGAAGCGAGCAAAGATGCGGTGCAGCAGTTCCGCCGGAAGATCGAGTTCGAAATTGGCGATGAGCGCGCGAACCGCGTCGCATTGTCCGGTCTCGGCCAGGGCCGCTTTTGCCAGTGGCCGCAGGTCTGGCCGGCGCGCCAGAACCATCTGCGCAGCCAGGTCTCCGCTCCTGACGCATTCGACGAGGTCGGCGTCGGTCAGAACGGGCGAATATTGAAGCACCGGCGTGGCGGCTTCCGGCTCGTCCGCCGCCAATGCGAGGACGACAGCGCGCGGCGCGTCATGGGCCCTGCACAAAGCTTCCGCCAGCGACCGGCGCACGCCGATCGCAGAATCGTCCAGCAGCGCGGTCATCGCCAGCACCGCCTCGGCGCGCACGGATGCGGGGAGATCGCAGTAGAGATAGGCGCGCGCGAGCGCGCTCGCCCCTTGCGCCCGCGCGTCCGCCTCGGCGGATTGCACCCAGGCCAAAAATCGACGCACTATGTCTGGCTTGGCGCAAGACGGTTGGGGCAACAATTGGGTCATCGGAAGGTTGGCGTGCATGTCGGCCTCCCTCGCCGGTGATGGCGGTAGACGCTAATCGTACAGATTGCATGCGCATGGTTAAGATCAACTTAAAGTTGTGATCGGAGCACCCATGGAGACCGGAACTCTTCGCCATCCGCGCGGCGGGCTCTATTTCGAGGCCTTTTCGGTCGGCCAGGTGTTTCGTCACGGGCTGACCCGCACTGTGACCCAGATGGACAACATGCTGTTCTCGAACATGACGCTGAACCCGCAGCCGCTGCACATCGACGCGCATTTTTGCGCGACCGAGACGGAATGGGGCCGGCCGATCATGAATTCCCTGTTCACGCTCGGGCTGATGATCGGCATTTCCGTGAACGACACCACGGTCGGCACGACCATCGCCAATCTCGGCATGACCGATGTCGCTTTTCCGGCGCCCTTGTTCGAGGGCGACACGATTCGGGCCGAGTCGGAGGTGATGACCGTGCGCGCCTCCAAGTCGCGCCCCGAGGCGGGGCTGGTCGAGTTCCGACACCGCGCGTTCAAGCAGGACGGCACGCTGGTCGCCGAGTGCCGCCGCACTGCGTTCATGCGCCGGCGCGAGCCTGAGACGCTGACAGCCTGAGGGAAATGCGCTCGCTTCTCATCGCGCCGGCGGACGAGCAACGGCTCGCCGTGGCGCTCGAGAGCGGCGCCGACGCAATCATCGTCGATCTCGCCGGGACGGCGCCGGCCGAAAGGGCGGGGGCGCGGACTGTGGCGGCCCGGTTTCTAAAAGAGGCGCGCGGCCGGCTCGGTGGGCCGGTGCTCATCTTGCGGGCAAATGCCCTCAATTCGGGCGAGACCGACGCCGATCTCGACGCGTTGATGCCCGGCGCGCCCGACGCCATCCTCCTGCCGGGAAGCCTCGGGGCGCCGAGCGTGCAACAGCTTTCCGCCAAGCTTGCGGTGCGGGAGGCCCAACTTGGGCTCGATGACGGCGCGACCCGGCTCATCGCCGTCGCCGATACGACCCGGTCTCTTTTCAACCTGGGAAGTTATCGCGGCGCGAGCGCGCGGCTCATGGGCGTCGCCTGGAGCGCGGAATCCTTGCGCGCCGATATCGGGGCCGAGACGGACCGCGACCCCCTTGGCGCGCATCTGGGCCCCTATCGCCTGGCGCGGGAGCTGACGCTGCTTGCCGCGACGTCGGCGCGGGTGGCCGCGATCGACGCGGCCTTCGCCAACATCCGCGACTTGAAGGGCCTGCGCGCCGAGGCGCTCGCTGCGCGGCGTGACGGATTTGCCGGCAAGATCGCGGTCGATCCGGCCCAGGTAGCCGCTATCAACGATGTCTTCCCTTCGCAATCCATGGCGCTTGCGAAGGGAAGTGGGCAATAGCGCTCGCGGCTAGTCCTCTTGTTCCACCGCAGCCTTACGCGCCTTGATTTCCGCCACCCATTCATCGGCGTTCTTCGTCCGGGTGCAGACCACTTTCACGTATTCGGAACCGTCCGCTTGCACAAGATCTGTGCGGGCAATCATCGTTTGCGCATTTAATCCGCACATCATTGAGTTGTCGACAGTCGGGCCCCGGACCACGTCAACCGCGGTTTTTGCCTGACAATCCGCGTGTGATAGCGCGGTCGAACAGATAAGAACCAGAATAGAATACATGATCGCCCCCGATCGTTGGCCAATTTCGGCCGGTCAGCATCTGCGCGTGCTGTCGGCCCTTTGTGCAACCGCTGAGTTGCGACGCGTTGCAACATGGCAGCGCGCGCAAAATCCGTGCCGTGATCTGGATCACACCTCGTTTCTGAGAGAGCTCAGTTGATCGGTTGGCTTTGGCTTGACGAGCGGACGCCCTGTCGATCAATTTACGGATCGAAGCTATTCAACATTAAGCTTCAGCCCTTAGGGTTTCCGGGACATTCGGGCCGCGGTTGAGGCCCATGGGCCCATGAAGCGATCCCGCCGATGACGTTGGTCCAGACGATCCTCTACCCGCTCCGGCCCGTGGTCGGGAGCCTTCTTTCGCCGTCGTCGATCTGCTCGATCTATTCGCTTGGGCTGGCGATTCTCATCGCCTTCGCCTGGCTCGCCTGGCGACGGAAAAGCCGTCACCGACCTGTCGCGCTCAGGACGCTGGCGCGCGCAATTTTCTCGCGCCGAGTTTTGCTCCATCGCTCGACCTTCGCCGACCTCGCCTATTGCGTCATTGGGCTCGCGACTTTGGGCGCGATTCTCGGCTGGGCCGTTGTTTCAACCTCGTGGATCAGCGATGGCGTCGCCGCGCTTTTGACACGCGGGTTCGGCCCCGCGCCACGTTGGCGCGCTCCCGACTGGACGCTCAACGCTATGCGAACGGTCGCGCTCTTTCTGGCTTACGAACTTGGCTTCTTCGTCGACCATTGGCTCAAGCACCGCGTTCCGGCGCTTTGGGAGTTGCACAAGGCGCACCACTCGGCCGAAGTGCTGACGCCGCTCGTCAACTTCCGCGTTCATCCGCTCAATTCGCTGATCCTCGCCAACAATCTCGCGCTGTTCATCGGAATCATCGGCGGCGTGGCTCAATACGCGCTTGGCCGGAAGGCGGTGTCGTTCGCCCTGTTCGACCAGAACGTGCTGATGCTGCTCTACATCTACCTGACCGCGCAGCTCCAGCACAGCGAGATCTGGATTCCGTTCACCGGCTGGTGGGGGCGCCTGTTCTTGAGCCCGGCGCACCATCAGCTGCACCATTCCGCCGATCCAGCCCATTTCAATTGCAACATGGGCGCAAGCCTGGCGATTTGGGATTGGCTCGCCGGCAGTCTGCGCATGCCCTCCGTCGAGCCGCCTGACCTCGCCTTTGGCGTCTCGGGACACAGGCATGACCCGCATGGCGTGATGGGCCTGGTCATCGACCCGGCGATAAACGCACTGAAGGCGCTCCCCGGGGCGAGCGCCTTCAGGCATACCGGTACGGCGGCGGGCTCCGAACCCCCTTCGGTGGGCCGCAGAGGCCTGCCCGCCGCCGATTCTAAAATCTGATCGCCCCGCGACGAATTGAGCCGCAATGCTAAATTTGTTTTCGAGAATGATCGTGTTTTAACGGAAGGGACCGCGCCCGCAGTGACGCCGGTCACACTCCGAACACCGGTGCGCTTCGCGCCTTCACTCGGCCGCGACCGAAACCTCGGAGGCCGGCCGCGGCCTGATCGTGGCGGGCGGATGCCCGGCGCGCGCAGGCGCCTCCGGCTCCTCTGAATCGCCGACGAAGCGGCTGAGCAGGCGCCAGGTGAAGCTGCCGAGATCGTCGAGCACCGTGAACACGGCGGGGACGAAAACAAGCGACAGCATCGTCGACATGATGAGGCCGCCGATGACCGCGATCGCCATCGGCGAGCGGAAGCCGCCGCCGTCGCCCAATCCCAAAGCGGATGGGAACATGCCCGGCCGCCATCGCGATCGTGGTCATCACGATCGGCCGCGCGCGCTTGCGGCCCGCTTCGACCAACGCCTGCGTGCGCGGCGTGCCGCGGCCGATCTCCTCGACCGCGAAATCGACCAGCATGATGGCGTTCTTGGTCACGATGCCCATCAGCATCAGAATGCCGATCACGACCGGCATCGACATCGCTTTGTGCGTGATGAGGAGCGCAATGATCGCGCCGCCGATCGAGAGCGGCAGCGAGATCAGGATGGTGATCGGCTGCAGGAAGCTGCCGAACAGGAGCACAAGCAGCCCGTAGACCATCATGAGGCCCGCGCCCATCGCCGCGGCGAAGGAGGCGAACACTTCGCTCATGATCTCGACGTCGCCGGTCTCGCGGATTTCGACGCCGGGCGGCAGATTCTTCGCGGTGGGCAATGCGCGGATCGCCGCGACTGCCGCGCCAAGCGCGGCGTCGCCGCGCAGGTCGCCCTCGATCGTCACGCGTCGCGTTCGATCGTAGCGGTTGATCGCGGTCGGTCCGTGGGCGATGGAGAAGTCCGCGACCGCCGACAACGGCGTCGTTGCGCCGCTCGCTCGTGGGCACGCGCAAATCCTCCAGAAGGCCAGGGCGCGCGCGGGCCGATTGCTCAAGCTCGACCCGGATCGGGATCAGCCGGTCGCCGGCGTTGAACTTGGCGAGATTGGCGTCGATGTCGCCAAGCGTGGCGACGCGGATCGTATCGGACAAAGCCTCGGTCGAAACGCCAAGATCGGCCGCGACCTGAGGCTTCGGCACGATGCGCAATTCCGGCCGCTCGAGCTCCGCGGTCGAGATCGGATTTTCGATCATGGGAATCGTCCGCATCTCGCTCGCGATCTGGTTCGCGGTGTCGTTGATGACATTGATGTCGGGTCCGGCGATGATGAGCTGCAGGTCGCGCTGGCCATTATCCTTGAGGAACCAGAAACGAATGTCCGGCTGATCGGCGAGAAGCGCGCCAATCCTCAGCTGCATGTCCTGCTGCGACGCCTCGCGCTTCGATTTGTGGACGAGATTGATGATGATCGTCGCCTTGCGCGGCTCGTCGTCCGTGCCGCCCAGGAGCTTGCCGCCGAAGATAAGCGCCGAGCGGACCTCGGGCATGGCGCGCAATTTCTCCGAGATCGCACGGGTGACGCGGTCGGTGTCCTCGAGCCGCGATCCGGGCGGCAGCTCGATTGCGAGGAGCGCGCGGCCGTAATCGTCGGGGGGTATGAATCCGGACGGCAGCAATTGCGTCGACCACAGCGAAGCGGCGAAAATCAAGGCGCCGGCGAACAGGGTTATCCAGCGATGGCGCACGGAAGCGCGCACGAGCCGCGTGTAGAAGCGCATGACCGCGCCGTCGCGTTGGATTTCATCATGCGGCGCGCGCAGGAAATAGGCGGCGATCACCGGCGTGACGAAACGCGCGACGAGCAGCGAGAACATGACGGCGATCGCCACCGTCAGGCCGAACTGACGGAAATATTGCCCGGCGATGCCGCCCATGAAGCTCACCGGCGAGAAGATCGCGGCGATCGAGAGCGAGATCGCGATCACCGCGAGCCCGATCTCGTCGGCGGCCTCGAGCGAAGCGCGATAGGCCGACTTGCCCATGCGCATGTGGCGGACGATGTTCTCGATCTCGACAATCGCGTCGTCGACCAGAATGCCGGTCACGAGCGTGATGGCGAGCAGGCTCACGAGGTTGAGCGAGAAGCCGATCGCGTCCATGGCCCAGAAGGTCGGGATGACCGACAGCGGCAGCGCGATCGCGGTGACGAGCGTGGCGCGCATGTCGCGCAGGAAGATGAACACGACGACGACGGCGAGAGCCGCGCCCTCGATCAGCGTCTCCATGGTCGAATGATAATTGCCGACCTCGCTGTCGACCTGGGTGTCGACCTTGGTGAATTTCACCTCCGGATGCGCCGCCGCGATTGTCTCCAGCCGCTTTTCGATAAGAGCGTCGACGGTCACGTCGCTCGCGCCCTTGGCGCGGGTCACGCCGAAGGCGACGATCGGCTCGTCGAACAGGCGGGTGAAGGTGCGCGGTTCGGCCGCGCCGTCGGTGACGGTCGCGAGCTCGTCAAGGCGGACCCTGCGTCCGCCCGGCAGAGCGATCGGCAGCGCGGCCAGATCTTCCAGCTTTCGCGCGCCCGCCAGCGTGCGAATCGCCTGCTCCTGGCCGGCAAGCTCGCCGCGGCCGCCGCCGAGATCGACATTGTCGGCCCGCACCTGCTCGTTGACGGTCGCCGCGGTGACGCCGAGAGCCAGCAGCTTCTCCGGATCGAGCGCGACGCGGATCTCGCGATCGACGCCGCCGAAGCGCTTGACCTCGCCGACGCCGTGAATGCTTTGCAGGTCGCGCGCGACCGTATCGTCGATCAACCACGACAATTGCTCGACCGAAAGCCCCGGCGCCGAGGCGGCGTAAGTGACGATCGGCAGACCTTCGATGTCGACGCGACTGATGATCGGCTCGTCGATGGTGCGCGGCAGATCGGTGCGGATCTTGGCGATCTGATCCTTCACGTCGTTGAGCGCGCGGTCGACGTCGACCGACCCGACCGTGAACTGGATGATGGTCGATGACGATCCGTCGGTGACGGTCGAAATGACGTGCCAGACGCCGTTGACGCTGGCGACGGCGTCCTCGACTTTCTTCGTCACCTGCAACTCGAGCTCGGACGGCGCGGCGCCCGACTGGGTGATGAGCACCTGAACGATCGGAATGTCGATGTTCGGAAACCGGGTGATCGACATCGTCCGGAAGCTGATGAGGCCGAGAATCATCAGGACCGCGAAGCCGACGATCGCGGGGATGGGCTTGCGGATCGACCAGGCGGAGACGTTGAGGCGCATCGGCGTGGCCCCTTAATCCGTTGGCTGCGGTCGTTTCGGGCGTGGGACGCACCCGATCGCCGGCCCGCAGGAACGCGGCGGCGCGCGCCACCACGTTCTCGCCATCGGCGAGGCCCGCCTGGATTTCCACCCAGGCGCCGTCGATGACGCCCGCCTTCACTTGCCGAACCTCGACCTTGCCGTCGCGCACGACATCGAGGCGCGCCTCATCGCCCTCCCGCTCCAATGCGGTCGCCGGAACGCCAACGCCGTCGCGACGGGCAAGTTCGACCTGGCCCGAGGCGAAGGCGCCGATATGGGCATGCGCTAACGTCGCCAAGCGCGATCCGGACCTTGCCGGTGCGGCTCGCCTTGTCGACCTCCTGGTTCACGAGGCGGATGCGGCCCGAGACCGCGCCCTCGACGCCCGGCAGCTTCAGTTCCGCCGGCATGCCGACGGCGAGGCGGGCGAGCGTCTGCTCGGGCACGTCGGCCTCGAGATCGATCGCTCCGTCCTCGATAATGCGAAACAGCGGCTCGCCCGAGATCGAAGCGGAGGCGCCGAGCTTGGCCGACCTGCGGCTGACGATCCCCGCCACCGGCGCCTTGACCTCCGTCCGGCCGATACGCACCTGAAGCTCCTGCCGCTCCGCGTCGCGGCTCTTGCGGTCCGCTTCGGCGACGCCAAGCGCATTTTGGGCGGCGGCCAGCTGAGCCTGCGCCGTCTTCATCGCCATCTCGCGCTGCTCGACGGTCGAAGCGGCCATGACGCCCGCCTCGAGCTTGCGCGCGCGCTCGAAATCGGCGTTCGAAAATTGCACTTGCGCCTGAGACTGCGCGATCAGGCTGCGCGCCTGATCGATCGCCGCGTCGGCGCGCTTCGTCGCCGCGTCGTTCTCCGCGAGCAGCGCGTCGAGCTGGGTGCGATCGAGGCGGGCGAGCACCTGGCCCGCCTTCACATGGTCGCCATCCTCGGCGTCGAGTTCGACGATCGCGAGCCCGTCAATGCGGGCCGCGACCTGCGCTTCCTCGCGCGCCACCAGAGTGCCGGAGACGAACAGCCGGTCGACGAATTCGCGTTTTGTCGCGGGAACGATGGTGACCGCCGGCGGCTCGACCACGCGAGGCGTTTCCGCCGCGGATTGCGCCGGGGCCGGGCACGCGACGGCTTTGCCGGGAGCAATTTTATCCGTCAGCGCACGAGGCAGCGCGCATGGCGCGACGGCGCTCGCCGCCCAGACGGCGCCAAGCGCGGCCGCCACGGCGGTGACAGCGATGATCAGGGTCCGTCGCATTATCAGGTCTCCACGCCCGGCCCGTCCGGGTCGGGCGAGAGCTTGCCGGCGAACAGCGCCTTGAGCACGCCGACCGCCATCGGCGTCTCGGCTTCGGGATCGAAATCGTCTTCGATCGCCATTCGCTTGAAGAGACCGGCGACAAAGGTGACAAAGAACCGCGCGCCAAAACTGGGATCGAGCCGCGGAGACGCAACGCCGGCCGCCTTCGCTGCATCCATCAGCCGCTCCAGCCCGTTGAGCACGTCGGCGTCGATCGCCCGAGTGATCGCTGCGACGCGCGGATTGCGGCCGGCCTCGGCCCACATCTCGACGATCAGGCGCGCCTTCTCCCGCGGCTTGCCGACGACATGTTCGCGCAAGCCCGCGCACATCGCCTTGGTGATGTCGCCGTTGCCGGCCAGCAGCTCGGCGAATCCGGCGAAGGCCTCGGCGCGCTTGGCCTGATCGAGCTCGCACAGGCCCTCGACGATCGCCTCTTTGGACGGGAAATAGCGGTAGAGATTGCCGGCGCTCGTGCCGACTTCGTCGGCGACATGCTGCATCGTCGTCGCATGGAAGCCATGGCGGACGAAAGCGTGCTCGGCCGCCTCCAGAATTCGCTGGCGGCGCTCGGCCTCGACGGGCCGACGTCCTACCGAAACGGAAGTTACCGACATGTCCCGGCCCATGAGAATGAACGTTCATTCTCACGAAGCGCCGCGAATATGGCTACAGCATGGCGCACGCGGGCGAGCGCTCCGGCGCTCCGGCCTAAATCGCGGGGCCTTTATGCTTTTGACTGACCACGGCCCTTTAAGAAAACTGCTTCTCCGGGCGCTTCGGCGGCGTTGGCGCAGTGCTTCATTTTCGAGATTTTTCTTGACAAAGTTCATGCTTTGTTCTTACCGTGACGGAGGTCAATTGAGCCCCGCCCACACCCAGAGCCGATACGGACGCATCGACGGCTTTCGGTGCGAGCAAGGGAAGGTTTGAGAAGACGCAGAGCGTTGCGAGGTTGGCCCTGTGGGGAAAGAAGGGCGTGACGACCTTCCGCTTTCTGCTTCCGGGACTTCGCGCCGCGGAGGAAGCTCGTTTTTCGTTCGCGCATCGGAGGCTCGTGGTCCCATTGGCCCCACGCGACCGATGCGTGAAGATCCGATCCATGCCATTCTCAAAGGCGCCAGCCCTTCACCCGCCGAGAACCGACCGAGGGTGTCGAATTGAGAGACCGAGAGGGAGGAGTTCGGATTTTGGTTTTGTGACAGGTTTCGGCGCCCAAGCCCTTGAAAAGGGTTGGACGGCGCCAAAACCGCCGGCGCCGGGCGAGCGAGGCCGCGGGAAACCAAGAGGCGGCTTGGGAGTGACGGTAACTCGTAAGTCGCGCCGCAAGCCATTGGAATCGCTCGAAACCGAACTCGCAAACAGCGCCGTCGGTTTGGACAAAACCGCGCCTTCAGGCCGCCTTCGTCACGACCGCCTTGCCCGGCGCGGAAGGCAGGAAGCCGCCCAACAGGCCGACCGCCGGCAGGAAGGCGCAGACGTGATAGACGAAAGTGAGGCTCGTCTTGTCCGCCAGCATGCCCAAAAGCGCCGCGCCGACGCCGCCGAGGCCGAAGCTCAGGCCGAAGAACAGGCCCGCCACGGCGCCCACGTTGCCGGGGGTCAATTCCTGAGCATAGACGATCATCGCCGAGAAGGCCGACGAGATGATGAGGCCGATCGCAATCGAATTGATCACGGTGCCGACAAGCCCGAGATGGGGCAAGAGCAGGGTGAAGGGCAGAACGCCAAGGATCGACCCCCAGATCACAAACTTCGCGCCGAACCGATCGACCAGCGGGCCGCCGAGGAACGTGCCGGCGGCGACGGAGGCGAGGAATACGAACAGCAGCACCTGCGAGCTCTGAATCGACACGCCGAAAGTCTGGATCAGATAGAACGTGTAATAGCTGTTGAGGCTCGAGAGGTAGAGCACCTTCGAGAACAGCATCACGATCAGTACAAAAAGCGTGCGCCGCACGACGCGGGACGGATGGGCCGGCGCCGACCGCCGCGGCCGCCTTGCGAGGCCGGGCGCGAACGGCGGCGTACCAACGGCTGACGCCGGTCAGGATGACGACCGCGGCCAAGGCCAGGACGGTGAAGATCAGCACCGAATGCTGCCCGAACGGCACCACGATGAAAGCCGCCAGCAACGGGCCTAGGGACTGCCCGAAGTTCCCTCCCACCTGAAACAGGCTCTGCGCGAAGCCGTGCCGGCCGCCCGAGGCCGCGCGGGCGACGCGGGACGCCTCCGGATGGAAGACCGCGCTGCCGATGCCGACGACAGCCACCGACAGCAGGGTCAATGTGTAGGAGCCGGCGAACGCCAGCAGCACCAGGCCGACCAGCGTGAAGGCCATGCCGGCTGGCAGAATGAAATTCAGCGGCCGCCTGTCCAGGCCCATCCCGATCAGGGGCTGAAGGAAGGAGGCGGTGAGCTGAAAGACGAACGTAATGAGGCCGATCTGGAAAAAGCTCAGCGCGAATCGCTCGCGGAACACCGGATAGAGCGCCGGCGCGAGCGATTGCATCACGTCGTTGAGCATATGCGAGGCGCTGAGCGCGATCAGGACGCCAACCGTCGCCGTTTCCACCCCCCGACGGCTCGTCGTGGCGGCGTCAGCATATGTCTGCGTAGTCGTCACAGGCTTATCCCCGGGCGGCGCGTCTCAGTCGGCGCGCCGGCCCAAAAAATTCAGGCCGCCAAAAGCGGCCCTCTGTAAGGCATGCGCCAATTATGGGCGCTGCAGCCCCTCATTGTCAATTCGGGGACGGTTATTTCCCGTCAGGGACGTTCAAAAGGGCGTGACTCGGGCTATTTCGGCGCCAGCACCATGGTCATCTGCCGGCCTTCCATCAACGGCTCGGCCTCGACCTTGGCGATTGGGGCCGTTTCGACCTTGACGCGCTGTAAGAGCTTGTAGCCGATATCCTGGTGCGCCATTTCGCGGCCGCGAAAACGCAGCGTCACCTTGACCTTGTCGCCCTCGTCGAAGAACCGGCGCACCGAGCGCATCTTCACTTCGTAGTCGTGGTCGTCGATCCCCGGCCTGAGCTTGATCTCCTTGACCTCGACCACCTTCTGGCGCTTGCGCGCTTCGGAGGACTTCTTCTGCTCGAGGAAGCGATACTTCCCGAAATCGAGGATCTTGCAGACCGGCGGGGTGGCGTTGGGGACGATTTCGACCAGATCGAGCGAGGCCTCGTCGGCGAGCTGCTGGGCGTCTGAAAGATTGACGACGCCGCGATTTGCCCCCTCGGCGTCAATAAGTTGGACTTGAACGGCGCGAATGTCGCGATTGGTGCGCGGCCCGCCCTTCTCCGGGGCCGCGGTTGCCTTCATAGGTCGACGAATGGCCACACTCCTGTTGTTGGCGTTTGAGATCGCGCCGCCGTTGATGACGCACGGCTATCCCCCCGACCAGAGCCATAAGCTCTGCGGACTTTCAGAGATGGGATAGAAAGGGCGAGAAGTCAATTGTTGTAGGTCGTTTTGCCCATCCAGCCGCAGCTGTTTCATCGGGACGAATGAACTGGCGCCCACCTTTAGCGTCTTCGTCATTTAAGCGTAAAAAACGGTCGCTACAGGTTCCATTTGGAATGAGAACTCGATAACTAGTGAATGCGCACTGTTTCCGGCGCGAAGTCCAATGGGGGCCTTGCATGCTGTCCCGACGCGCGCTTCTCGCGGGCGGCGCGCCTTGCGCGCCCTCGCCCGGGCGCAAAACTCGACCGACAGCGGCAGCGGCGCCGACGATCCTGCGCCTTGAGCGCCGCAACATCGAGGTAAACGGCAAGGCGGCGTCGGTCTACGGCATCCGACAGCCGAACGGGAACTTTGGCCTCACCACCGAGGTGGGCAAGCCTTTCCGTGTTCGCGTCGAAAACGGGATCGGCGAGCCGAGCCTGATCCATTGGCACGGGATGACGCCGCCATGGCGGCAGGACGGCGTGCCGGGGATTTCCGGCCCTCCGATTCCCGCCGGCGGCAGCGCCGATTACGACTTTCCCTTGCGCTTCGGCGGCACGTTCTGGATGCACTCGCATGAGGGCCTGCAAGAACAGCTTCTGATGGCCGCGCCGCTCATCATCCACGATGAGCGCGACCAGGCCGACCAGCAGGAGGTCGTGGTGATGCTGGCCGATTTCAGCTTCACGCCGCCCCAACAAATCTTCGAGAATTTGCAGAAGTCCGGCTCGATGGCGGGCATGGCGAAGCCGATGGCGGCGCATCCGCTTCATGGCGAAGATGTCGGACGCCAAGATGGGGAGCATGACGAAACCGACCGACGCCATGGCTTCGACGTCGAGCATGAAGATGGCGGGCATGGCGATGCGGGGCACGCGCCCGATCTCAACGACGTCAAATATGACGCCTTCCTCGCCAATGTCCGTACGCTCGCCGATCCCGAGATCGTCAAGGTCGAGCCAGGCGGCCGGGTGCTTCTGCGCATCATCAACAGCTCGTCAATGAGCGCCTATCATGTCGGGCTCGGCGCGCTCGAGGGCGAACTTGATCGCCGTCGACGGCTTCGAGGTCGAGCCGATCCGCGGGCGAAAGTTTCCGGCTGCGGTTGCGCAGCGGCTCGATATTCGCCTCGAGCTTCCGCCCGGACCCGGCGCCTATCCTGTGCTCGCGCAAGCTCGAGGGCGAGCGAGCCAGACCGGAATCATCCTGGTCGCAGGCGGCGCTGCGGTCAGCCGAATTCCTGACGCGGCGGAAACGCCATCTCCGGCGCTCACGCTCGATCTCGAACGGAGCTTGCGCGCCCAAAAGCCCTTGGCCCCGCGCAAGGCCGACCGCGTTCATATTCTGAACCTCACCGGCGAGATGGCCGGTTATGTCTGGTCGATCAACAACGTGGTCTGGAACAAGGACACGCCGCCGCTCGCCGTGGCCGAGGGCGAGCGGGTCGAGCTTGTCTTCGTCAACCAGACGCCGATGCCCCACCCGATGCATCTGCACGGGCATGAGTTCCAGGTGGTGGAGATCGACGGCGAGCGCTTTCCGGGCGCGGTGCGCGACACCATCCTGGTCACCCCCGGACGGCGGGTGGTCGTCGCGTTCGACGCCAACAATCCAGGCTGGTGGGCGCTCCACTGCCACCTGCTCTACCACCTCGAGGCGGGCATGTTCACGACGATCAAGTACGTGTGACACTCCCCTCTCCCTTCGGAAGAGGTTGGCGCGACAGGGCGTCTGGAAGACGCCCGTCCTTCCGGACGGGCTACGGCGCCGGGCGAGGGCCCGGCATCCCTCATCCGGTCCTTCGGACCACCTTCTCCCTGAGGGAGAAGGGGCGGAGCGCCTCGCGACCCGAGCGGCGTTTAGTCTGATCCCGCTCGCCCCGCCGCCGCAAACCAGTGCGGCCGGCGCCGCTCGAGCCAATCGAGGGCGCGATCGCGCGTTCGCCGCAAGGGCGGGATGTCGTCGGCCAAAAGCATGAGGCCGAGCGGAAACATCCAGAGGCCGAAAACCGGCAGGATGGCGAGGCATCCGCCGATGATCAGCAGTATCCCGGCCGGGAGGCGCGCCCAGCGGGAGGCGGGCTTCCTCAGCCACCGGGTGATCGCCTGCATCCGGCTCGGCAGGCGGCGAAGCAGCCGCCTCAGCCGCCGCTCAGGGTCGGCGTAAGCATCATCATCGGAAGAGGTCATGGCTTGCGGGCGCAAGCGCCCGAGATAGGCAGCCCCGCCACGGCCCGCAATCCGTACTTTCCCCTATGCCGCGACCGGCCGAGCCCTTCAGGCGCGCTCGACCGCCTTGGCCGCCGCGTCGAGCGCGTCGACGATCGCCTGGATCTGCTCAGGGCTGGCGTCGCGGCCGCGCAGGCGCAGTTGAAGCGCGGCGCGCAGATTGAGCATCGCTCGCTTGACCGAAATGAAATCCGCGAAGCGCGAGTCCCGATCGCCGAAGCGGGCGAAGATGGCGTCGATCTGGGCCTTGTTGTCGGCGAGGACTTTCTCGCCCTCCGGGGTCAGCCCATAGAGCTTGCGCCCCTGCGGATCCTGGCTGGCCTGGGCGTAGCCCATCTCTTCGAGCATGGTCAGCGTCGGATAGACGACGCCGGGGCTTGGCGAATAGTCGCCCCCGACCCGCTCGCCGAGCTCCTTGATGATCTCGTAGCCGTAGCGGGGCTTCTCGGCGATGAGCGCGAGAATCACGAGCCTGAGCTCGCCGCCGTCGAACATGCGGCCTTCCCGGCCGCCTGCGTTGCCGCCGCGGGAACGCCAGCCGCGAAACGGCCCGCGTCCGAAGCCATGGGGGCCGGGGCCGCCGTGGCTGTGGTGAACATAATCGTCAAAATGACGATGGAACATTGTTTAGTCTCCTTTTGTTATTAAGACATATCACGATATGTCGCGATCAAAGATATATCTTAAGACAGAGCGCGCAAGGGGCGAGAGCGAAATTTTTCTGAAGGTCGATTGGAGCCGGCTTTGGCCCCAGGCGGACGGAGCGATCGGCGAGGAAGGCCGGGCCACTCGCGCAGTGCAATCTGCGAGCGGGAGGACGGCGCCAGCCGGCGCTCGACTTCCGTTTCCCTTTAGGATAAGAGCCGCGCCTCAACTCAAAACAGCGCGCCGAAGCGCTTCGCCTGGGGCTCCGCCCCGGCGTCACGGCAGGAGTCCTATCAGTGAACGTCATTCAGCAGATCGAGGCCGAGCACGCGGCCCAATTGCCCGGCGCCAAGATGCCGGTGTTCCAGCCCGGCGATACGGTCATCGTCAATGTCAAGGTTGCGGAAGGCGAGCGCACCCGCGTTCAGGCCTATGAGGGCGTCTGCATTGCGCGCAGCGGCCACGGCCTCAACGAGAGCTTCACGGTGCGCAAGATCTCCTACGGCGAGGGCGTCGAGCGCGTATTTCCCGTCTATTCGCCGATGATCGACTCGGTCAAGGTCGTGCGGCGCGGCAAGGTTCGGCGCGCCAAGCTTTATTATCTGCGCGATCGCCGCGGCAAGTCGGCCCGCATCGCCGAGCGGGTGGACGACGCCCGGCGCCAAGGCCGCCGCGGCCAAGGCTTCCGCCAAGGAATAGACTGGACACGAATCTCGTTTCGCGAGCAAGCAGGGCCGGCGGCGATCCCGCCGGCTTTTTTGTCTCTCGCTTCCCATGACGAACGAACGATCGGACTCGAGCTCGGCGGCGCTTTGTCGGAGGTGGTCGACGTGCTGGCGCCGGTCGCGGTCGACACGGCATACAGCTACCGCGCGCCCCCCGGCCTCAAGCTCGAACCCGGCGCCTTCGTCCGCATGCCGCTCGGCGCCCGCATGGCGACCGGCGTCGTGTGGGCCACGCGCGCCGCTGGCGGCGACAACCTGAAACCCGTCGCCGAACTCCTCGACTGGCCGGCGCTCCGTCCGGCGCTGCGGGACTTCATCGACTGGACCGCGCGCTGGACATTGGCGCCGCGCGGCATGCTCTTGCGCATGGCGATCCGCGCCGGTGAAATCGCCGAGCCGCCCGCGCCAAAGTTCGGCCTCGTCGCCACCGGCAAGCTGCCCAGCCGCATAACGGAGGCCCGCGCGCGCGTCCTCGCGGCCCTCGCCGAAAGCGGCGCGCCAACCCCCAAAGCCGGGCTCGCCGCGCGCGCGGCGTGCTCGACCAGCGTCATCGACGGCCTCGTCGCCGATGGCGCGCTTGAGGCGGTCGCGCTTGCGCCGGAGAGCGGCGTGACGCCGCTCGATCCAGATTTCCGTTCAACGCGTCTCAATGCCGATCAGCGCGCCGCGGCCGATGATCTCATCCGCCTCGTCGCCGAGCGCGCGTTTTCGACCACCCTGCTCGAGGGCGTGACGGGATCGGGCAAGACCGAAGTCTATTTCGAGGCGGTCGCCGAAGCTCTGCGGCAAAAACGCCAGGCGCTTGTGCTCCTGCCGGAGATCGCGCTGACCGCGCAGTTTCTCGACCGGTTCGCGGCGCGCTTCGGCGCTCGACCCGCCGAATGGCATTCCGGCCTGACCGAGCGCCAGCGCGAACGCGTCTGGACGGCGGTCGCGGGCGGCGAGGCGCCCGTGGTTGTCGGCGCGCGCTCGGCGCTCTTTCTGCCGTTCGCCGATCTCGGACTCATCGTCGTCGATGAGGAGCACGAGGGCGCCTACAAGCAGGAGGAGGGCGTCATCTACAACGCGCGCGACATGGCGGTGGTGCGCGCGCGGTTCGAGAAGGCGCCGATCGTGCTCGCTTCCGCAACGCCCGCGATCGAGACCCGGTTTAACGCCCAAAGCGGACGCTACCGCTGGCTTCGGCTTCCCGCTCGCTTCGGCCCGGCGCGGCTGCCCGACATCGCCCTGGTCGACCTCAAGCGCGAAGGGCCGCCGCGCGGCCGATGGCTGTCGCCGCGCGCGCTCGCCGCCATCGAAGAGGCGCGGGCCAGGGGCGAGCAGGCGATGCTGTTCCTGAACCGCCGCGGCTACGCGCCGCTCACGCTCTGCCGGGCTTGCGGTCATCGTTTCGAATGCCCCAATTGCTCGTCCTGGCTGGTCGAGCACCGTTTCCGCGCATCCCTCGTTTGCCATCATTGCGGCCATGTCGAGAGCCGGCCGCAGCTCTGTCCGCAATGCCACGAGGCCGACACGCTTACCGCCTGCGGGCCGGGCGTCGAGCGCCTGGCCGAAGAGGCGGAAGCCCTCTTTCCCGACATCCGCACGCTCGTCCTGTCATCGGATACGCCGGGCGGGATCGAGACTCTGCGCGGCCAGCTTGATGCAGCCGCGCGCGGCGCCTACGACCTCATCATCGGCACACAGCTGGTCGCCAAGGGGCATAACTTTCCGCTTCTGACCTTCGTCTGCGTCGTCGACGCCGACGTCGGTCTCGCCAACGCCGATCCGCGCGCGGCCGAGCGCACCTTCCAGCTCCTTCGTCAGGCGACCGGCCGCGCGGGACGCAGCGACAAGCCGGGCCATGCGCTCTTGCAGACCTGGCAGCCGGAGCATCCGGTCATCGCGGCGCTCATGTCCGGCGACGCCGAACGGTTCTACGCGGAGGAGACCGAGCAGCGGCGGCTCGGCGGCCTGCCGCCATTCGGCCGCCTCGCGGCGATCATCGTCTCGGCCGAGGACCGCGGCGCGGCGGAAGCGCACGCGCGGATGCTGGCGCGAGCCGCCCATGGCCTGCCCGGGGCCAAAAACTGGCGTGTCGCGCCGCTCGGCGGCCAACGCCACGAGAACGAAATCATCCTGCTCGGCCCGGCCGAGGCGCCGATCGCTGTCATGCGCAAACGCCACCGTTTCCGGCTTGCCGCCAAGGCGCCGCGCGCGGCCGATCTGCAGGGTTTCCTGCGCGCCATGCTGGCCGCCGCGCCGGAACCGCGCGGAGGGGTCCGGGTTGCGATCGACGTCGATCCGCAGAGCTTTGTTTGAGGCTGAGTGGAGACGCCCACTCTTAAGCGACCGATGAGGGCGGACCGGACCGAGGGACGGCGGGTCTCACCAGCGACGCCAATAATGTTCGCGGAGAGAGCATTTGCTGTTTTTAGTAAGTTTAATGGATCATCAGGTCGTTTTGATCGTTAAAAGAAAATCCAGGCTGGCGGAACGGATGCAATTGGCGCAGGATGCGAAGATGACAGACAGTCCCTTGTTCATGACGGATGTCGTAAAAGACATTGGCAACCCTAATCGCTTCCGCTGGAATATTTACGAAAACGAGAGGGTGCGAGACAAATCGTTCTATTCCTTTGCGACAAAGCGCGAAGCCCAGAACGATGCCGATAAATTCGTCCTGAAGCTCAACTCGGTTTGGCCGGGCTCGAAGGAATAGAGAGCCTGCGATTCAGGATGCGCTGCGGATCGTCGAATCGACCCCGCAGGATCGCCGCTTTACGCCTTGAGCGGCGTCTTGCGCGGCACATCCGTGGGGCGAACCGACGAGAGAGCTCGCGGCGAACCCCTATGAAGCGGCCAGACAGCGACGTTATTTGACGCCGCTGGCTCGGGATGCCGCACGATCAAATGCGTGCGATTCCACAATTCGAAGCCCTCGAATTCGTGTTTCCGCTCGGAAAACAGCGCGTGAGCCTTCGCAAGAGCCTGTTCATCGGAAAGACCGGGGAGTTCTTCGACGGCCTCGATACGCCCATTGCGCATGAAATAGCATCGCATGCTGTCGCTTCCGTGGTTAAGGGGCGTTGGCGCATTCTTCGAAATAGAACGCGCGTTCACTCTTTCGTCGTCGACATCGACCACGCGCCCGCTCGGTTCCCAGCTCCAGGCCGAGAACCCGAACTTTTCGCGTTTCCGCTTAAGTCGGAGCGGAAGTGGCGCTCGGCTTGCGCGCAGCCTTGATGAGATCGGCCAGTTGCCGCTTGAGAACCGGCCCTTCAATCTGGTTCGCGTAATAGCCCTCGCGATTGAGCGACGCGGCGATCTCCGCGAGCCCTGCGACGCTACCCGACCTCGCCAACTGAAACGCGCGTTCCACGGCGGTCAGTCTTTGATCCATGCAGCAAGGCTTATCCGCAATTCAAGGCGCAAGCGAGGCAGACACGACCAGATGCGCCGATTACTTCTGGCGCGACTGATCCGCGCGGCGGAGGCCGCGTCGCGATCGACGTCGATCAGCAGAGCTTCCTTTGGCACGCCGACCTTGGGGCCGCGCGGGGCGGCGCAGGCGCGCACAGGGCGCTCATTCGGGCGCCCACGCGATTGTGGCAAGATCGCGCGCGCCGTCCAGGATGCGCACGATCTGCACATCGTCCTCGGTGACGCGATAAAGAACGAGCCAACGCTCTATGACAATCGAACGCGCTTCCGGCCGAATTTCGGGCCGCGAACGGCCAAGGCGCGGGTGTTCCTTGAGCACGCGGCACGATTGCTCGATACTGTCCAACACGCGATCGGCAACAGATTCCCCACCGTGGCGGGCGACATGAATCCAGATGTCGAGCAAATCCTCTCGCGCGCGGGCTGTAGAATCGGACCCGGCTCAAACGCGGCGCTTCGGTGCCGCGAACCGCCCGCGAGCCTCCCTCTTCAACGCAGCGAAGTCGACTTCGGCGGCGTCGCCGCTGTCGATCCCTTCATTCCAGGCGCGGACCAGCAAGGCTCGCCCCTCAGCTTCCCGCTGCTCCGTTTTTTCCATGAGGCGAAGGGCTTCTCGGACGACCTCGCTCGACGAGCTGTAGCGACCCGTCGCGACCCTGTCCTTGACGAATTTCGCCAACTCCTCTGGGAGCGAGACGTTCATGTTCATGTCGTTGGCCTTGTGAGGTCGCCGCTGCTATGCCTGAATATAGCATTTTTAGACAGCGGTCCGAAGCCCCAGGAGCGTGCCTTGACGGCCGAAGGCCTGAACCGGGTTAAGAGCGCGGACGGCGCTCCTGGATTCCCGATCGGCCGCCTTGCGGCCCTCGGGAACGACACGCCAATATCCTTATGCCGGCGTCACGTCGGCGGCGCGCTCCCCGCCTTTTGCTCGTCCGCGACGAGCCTGGCGCGCTCGGTTTCCGCGAACCGTTCGGCGGCCTCTTTGAACTCGAAGCTCAAGAGGGTCTCGTGGTCATCGATGGTGACAACGACTGCGTAAGCGGTCGACCCCGCCGGATCGTTTCGAGGCGTGATCTCAATGTTGAATGACATTCCGCTATTCCGTGCTTTCGGTTAAGCATAGCACGGGCATCGGCGGAGAATGAGGCGCGTCAAGCGCGGTCAAGATTTGAACTGAGAGACGACCTGGCCAAGATGGGCGGGCCTCTCCGATCAATGCTCCGCATGAGGGGTCAATGCGGGTCAGCATAAATGACGCAAATCGCTGCGTGAGGCGCCGAACTGGCGGCCCTCCGATCGGGCAGAGTCTCCTGCGCGCGGCTTTGAATCGATGTCGGCCAGCGTCGACATGGCGCTGATCTCTGACGATAATTCAGTTCCTATCCTCTCCGCTTCGCAATCTGGCCGCCGGCCTTGCCTTCATGCTCGTGGTCTCGGCATGCGCGACCGCGGCCTATATTCATAACGGATGGGACTTCGGCGACGCGCTCTACATGGTCGTGCTGACCGTCTACACGGTCGGCTACGATGAAGTGAGGCCGATCGACACTCCGGAATTGCGCGCCGTCACCATCGCGCTGATCGTCACCGGCTGCACGGGCATGATCTTCCTGACCGGCACGCTCATCCAGCTCATCACCGCGAGCCAGCTCCAACAGTTTTTTGGGTCCCGTCGCATGCAAAAGGAAATCGAGCACCTCACCGATCACGTCATCATCTGCGGTTACGGCCGCATCGGCCAGATGCTGGCGCGCGAGCTTCAGGCGGGAAAGGCCGACTTCGTGATCGTCGAGCGCGGCGACGGCCGCATGACCGCCGCGCGAGACTTGGGCTTCTTGAGCATGCATGGCGACGCCACGGACGAGGACGTCCTGCGCCGCGCCGGCGTCACGCGGGCCCGGGCGCTGGCGACGGTGTTGCCGGATGACGCGGCAAACGTGTTCATCACGCTCAGCGCCCGCAGTCTGAACCGCGGCCTGACGATCATTGCGCGGGGAGAAGCGGCGTCCACGGAAAGCAAGCTCATTCAGGCCGGCGCCGATCGGGTCGTCCTGCCCACGCGGATCGGCGCGGAACGGATGGCTGAGCTCTTGTTGTATCAAAACGTCGCCAAGCTTTTGTCTGGAATTAAGGCGGGCGATCTCGACCGGCTCGGCCGCGACCTGCGCCGTCTCGGTCTTGAGATCGAAGTGGTCGCCGCGGAAAAAGGCAGCCGGAGCGTGGGGGCGACCGTCGGCGAGCTCGAGGCCATCGCCGCGGGCGCGTTTCTCGTGGTGGCGCTGGACCGGCGGAACGGGGAAACCTTGCTCCAGCCAGCCGCCAATCTTGCGATCAACGAGGGCGACGGCGTTGCGATTGTCGGCAGGTCAGGCCGAGCGCAAATCGTCGAGTCGGTTTTCGCGCGACCGGCCGCGAGCTGAGGACGTCCATCGTTCTCCGCGCAAGCGGTGCGCCGGCGACGCGGGCGTTCACGTTGGCGGGACGCTTCTCGCTGTTTGCTCGTTCGCGGTCGCGTCGCCAAAAGCCATGTCCGCAAGTCTCCGTCGCAGCGTCGCCACTTTTTTCGCGCCGTTCAGTTGTCGAAAACGCCGCTGCGCTTCGAGCCAAAGAGGAGACGCTTCGGCATGTCGGCGACGACCCTCGTTTGGTGAGCCCGACGAGACGGCTTCGGCCGTCGACCGGCGAGGGATGGATGGTGATGAGGCCGTCGCGCTCGAGGAAGCCAAGCATCTTCCCCATCGCGGTCCGCTCGATATCGAGCCGTTCGGCAAGCGCGTTCACCGCGACGCTTCCCGCTTCGCTTAGCGCCGCCAGGGTGAGGAATTGCGTGATCCGCAGGCCCGCTGGTTCGAGATGGGCGTCATAGAATCGCGTAATCTGCCGAGCGGCCTTCCTCGAAGCAAAACAATTGCACTGATCGATCCCAAGCGGCTGATTCATTGGCGCCTCTTTGCCCCTTCATTTCCATTGACTGCGCGCGTCCAGCGCACATGCCCCACCTGGACACACCGTCAGGCGCCCGCCGAACTCGGATGACGCTCGCCCTGCATATGCGGCATTTTTGCATCTCCGATTTGTCTGGCCCCGGGCTCAGGCGAATGCGGCCCGGTTCCGAGCGATGAACTGCTGGACCGTGAGTGGCGGCGTCCCGGTAATCCTCTCGACGACGTCGTTGACGCCCGAGAAGATTCCGTCGCGATAGTTCTGGGCGACCTCGACTAGATGCTGCGTCAGGAACGGAGGGAACTTATAGACGTTTTCCATTCTGTCCTTGAACGCCTGGATCGATGTCGGCGCGTAGTCGATTCCAACGCCAAGCACGTCGCTCATGGCGGCGGCGATCTCGGTATGGTTCATCTCGACCGGGCCATGAAGCGTGTAGATCTTGCCCTCGTGGCCTCGCGGATTAGCCAGAATATGGGCGATGACCCGCCCCTGATCCTCGCTGGCGATCGGCGCGTGCCGGCCGTTTTCGAAGGGGAACTCAATCCTCTTCTTGGCCCAGATTTCCTTGGCGAAATGCGGGTATACAAGCCACTCGGCAAAGAAGGTGGGGCGCAGGTGCGTTGTCGGCACGCCCGACCAGTCGAAGATCCGCTCGGAAACCCAGTGATCTTGCGCCGCGTGGCTCGCGGAATCCCGTCGCGCCGAAATCTGCGACATGTTGACGATCGCGGTCACGCCCGCTTCCTTCGCGGCCTGGGCGAAATAAGCGGCCGCGCCAAGGATGCCCGGCGCGATCGGATAAAGGAAATAGGCCGATCGAATGCCCTCCATGGCTGCGCGTATGGCGTCGATATCCGTGAAATCGCCCACGGCGATCTCGACGCCCTTTTCTCTTAGAGCGCTCGCCGGCTCGCCTTCGGAGCGCACGTAAGCACGCACGCGCCTGCCCATTTTGAGGAGCTCGGCGATCGCCGCACCTCCGGTTCGTCCGGTGGCTCCGCTCACAAGGATCTCAGTTCCGCTCATGGATTCGCTCTGTCCGATGATGAGAGCATATGCTCTTATCCTGTCATATGAGAGCATATGCTCGTATCGTCAAGCTTTCTTCTGTCGCTTGGGCGGCTCGGTGCGTCGTTTCGCTTAAGTCATTGACGATTAAGGCAAAACGTGCGCCTATAACTCAGAAAATAGAGAAAATGCTTCTCTTTTGCAGGAAAACCTGCTATGATGATCAGATCGGGTCGAAGCGAGCGCAAAGGCTCTGGTCCGGACGTTTCGGCCAAAAAAATGGCCTGAGTGGACCGGCGCGATATGGGAAATCATCATTGCTAGGCGCATCGCGAGGACGCAATCCAAGGGCCGCGGGCGCCCTTTTTGCACGCTCGGGATCGTCGCCAGCCTGGAAGCCGCAGGCGCCAAAAAAGTTGCGCAAAACAGCAGTCAAGCGCTTGAAATCATTGGCGCGCGTAAACTTTTGCGCCGGTCGGCTTAAGGGATCTCCATGCCGTCTTCGAAGCGCGCATGGGCCGAGCGCATGGTCACCAATTCCTCGGCGGCGGTCGGATGCACGGCGACGGTGGCGTCGAAGTCGGCCTTGGTCGCGCCCATGGTCATCGCGACGGCGACAAGCTGGATCATCTCGGCCGCCTCGCCTCCCAGAATATGCGCCCCGACAATGCGCTGCGTCGAGCCCTCGACGACCAGCTTCATGATCGTGCGCTCGGAGCTGCCGGACACCGTCGCCTTCAGCGGCCGGAAATTGGTCTTGTAAATGTCGACCTTTGGGAACCGCTCCAGGGCTTCCTTTTCCGTCAACCCGACAGCGCCCAACTCGGGCGTGCCGAACACCGTGCTGCCGATCGTGTCATAGCGGAGCGGCGGCGCGCCAGGCCCGAACAGCCGGTCGGCGAGCGTATGCCCCTCGCGAATGGCGACCGGCGTGAGGTCGACCCGGTGGGTGGCGTCGCCGATGGCGTGGATCGACGGCACATTGCTGGTCAGGTTTTCATTGACCTTCACCGCCCCATGCTCGGCACTGAGCTCAACGCCGGCCGCTTCGAGGCCAAGGTTTTTGGTGTCGGGGTTGCGGCCGGTCGCGATCAGCGCCTGATCGGCCTCGATGACGGAGCCGTCGGACAGCGTCACGCGCAGCGCGCCGTCGGGCGTTTTCTCGATCAAGGTCGGCAAACAGCCAAACCGAAAGGCAATTCCAGCGTGGGCCATCGCGTCGCGCATGCCGTTGCGCATATCCTCGTCGAAGCCGCGCAGGAGGTTCGGCCCGCGCATGCACATCGTGATCTGCGCGCCCAGGCGCTGGAACAGGCAAGCGAACTCGACCGCGATATAGCCGCCCCCGATGACCAGGAGTCGACGCGGAAAGACGGGCAGATCGAAGATCTCGTTCGAGGTGATCGCATGCTCAATTCCCTCGACGCCGGTCGGCATAACCGGACGCGAACCGCTGGCGATGAGGATATGGCGGGCGGAAATCTCGCGCCCGTCGGCCAGGCGCACCCGGTGCGGATCGACGACCGTCGCCCGCTGTTCGACCAGTTTCGCGCCCGACCGCGCCAGATTCTCCCGATACGCGTCGGAGAGCCGGCTGATCTCCTTCTCCTTGGCCTTGACGAGGGTCGGCCAGTCGAAGGTCGGCTCGCCAACGCTCCAGCCAAACCCGGCCGCGTCGCGGAAGTCGTCGGCAAAGCGGCTCGCGTGAACATAGAGCTTCTTCGGCACGCAGCCACGGAGTACGCACGCGCCGCCCACGCGGCCTTCTTCCGCAACCAGAGTCTTCGCGCCATGACCGGATGCAATGCGCGCCGAGCGCACGCCCCCCGACCCTGCGCCGATCACGAAGAAATCGACGTCGAACGCCATCGTTCAGCCTCCGTGCCCCGGCCCGGGACAAAACGCGCCTGGCTAGAAATCGACGCCCTTCTTCTTCATCGCCGCGCGGGCGCGCTCAAGGATGTCGGTCGACAGCTTTTCGCGCCAGGCGCCGGTGACGTCGGAAAGGTTTTGAACGAAGACCGGCGTGACCTGGATATATTTCTTGCCCGCGGGACTATCGAAGAAAGCCGCGACCTGGGTGATCTCCTGCTCCGACATTTGCGAGGCGAGCATGCTCTCGGCCTGGACGTAGGTCTGCCTCGCCGTCTGATCGAATTCGGGTTGAATGGCTTTCAAAGTGGCTCGCAGCGAATCCCTGATCTCCGGCCGTGTCCGGGTGACGTTTGTTTCGAGCTCCTGCATCATGCCCGGAACGACGATCGCGATCGACTGCTTGAGGCCGATCGTAGCGAGGATCGTGTCGGCGGCGGCGATGGCCGCAGGCGACGGCGCCGCGGGCGCGGTGGCCGCAGGCGCGGCAGGGGCCGCAGGGCAGCCGGGGCCGCGGGCGGCGTTGTGCCGGCCGCCCTTGCCGACACGGTCAAGGCCGCAAACACAAAAAGAGCGAACGGCCTTTGGCGTTGGCGCGAGCGGGCATCAAGGACTCCTGGGGATGCGGCTTCGATTTTCAGTTCGGGTCGCCAAGGACTTCGACGCCCTCGGCGCCGGCGATGATCGCCGCGCGCGCAAGGCCGACGAAAAGCCCGTGTTCGACGACGCCGGGGATCGGCGACAGGATCTCGCTCAACGCTTCGGGATCTGCGATGGCGCCGAGCGAACAGTCGAGAATATAGTGTCCGCCGTCGGTGACGAAAGGCGAGGATTCGCCCGCGCAGACGCATCGGCCCAGCCAGCCCGAGCTTCGCGAAGGCGCGCTCGATATGTCGCCTGGTCGCCGCAAGGCCGAATGGAACGACCTCGATCGGCAATGGAAACGCGCCGAGCCGTGGCACGAGCTTGGTCGAATCGGCGATGACGACCATGCGCTTCGAGGCGGAGGCGACGATCTTCTCGCGCAACAGCGCCCCGCCGCCGCCCTTGATCAGACTGAGCCTGGGATCGACTTCGTCGGCCCCGTCGACCGTCAGATCGAGTTCCGGAATGTCGTCCAGCGTTCCGAGCGGAATGCCAAGCGCCTTCGCCTGCGCCTCCGTCGCCTCCGAGGTCGCCACGCAGCGGATATCGAGACCCGCTTTGACCTTTTCGCCCACGAGATCGACGAACTGGCGCGCGGTCGAGCCGCTGCCGAGCCCGAGCTTCATGCCCGGACTGACCAATTGGAGCGCCCTTTCGGCCGCCTCCCGCTTTCGTTGGTCCCTGTCTGGCGTCGCGGCCATGCGCTTAACTGCTTTCGTTCGCTTAACCGCCGCCGCGCGGCCTTGCGCGCGTAAGCCGCGGGACGTCAGGGAAAAGCCGCTTTACCGGCTGGCGCGAACGAAGGCAAATCCCATTCCGTTGATGCTTCCGCCTTATCTTCGCGCCGCGTCGAGCACGTCCTCGAACGTGCGCAACCCGGTGGTCGGCGCGCTGACCAGCACCGCCATGTTGCCCGGCTTATGCTCGTTCTTCCACATCTTGGTGTGGGCGGCCGGAATATCCGTCCAAGGAAACACTTCCGACATGCAGGGATCGATGCGGCGGTCGATCACAAACTTGTTGGCCGCCGAGGCCTGCTTGAGATTGGCGAAATGCGAGCCCTGGATGCGCTTCTGCCGCATCCAGACAAAGCGGGCGTCGAAGGTGATGTTGAAGCCCGTCGTGCCGGCGCAGAACACCACCATGCCGCCGCGCTTCACCACGAAACACGAGACCGGGAAGGTCTGCTCGCCCGGATGTTCGAAGACCGTATCGACGTCCTTCTTCTCGGTGATGTTCCAGATCGCCTTGCCGAACTTGCGGGCTTCCGCCATGGTGGCGTTGTACTCGGGCGAATTGACCTTCGGCAGCTGGCCCCAGCAATTGTAGTCCTTGCGGTTGATGACCCCCTTGGCGCCGAGCGACATCACGTACTCGCGCTTCGTTTCATCGGAGATGACGCCGATCGCGTTTGCGCCAGCCGCCGCGCAGAGCTGGATTCCGAACACGCCCAATCCTCCGGACGCGCCCCAGACCAGCACGTTGTCGCCGGGCTTCAGCCGGTGCGGCTCGTGGCCGAACAGCATGCGATAGGCGGTGGCGAGCGTCAGCGTATAGGACGCCGCCTCCTCCCAGGTCAGGTGCTTTGGGCGGGCCATCAGCTGCCGGTCCTGCACCCGGCAGAACTGGGCGAACGAGCCGTCCGGCGTCTCGTAGCCCCAGATGCGCTGGGAGGCGGAGAACATCGGGTCGCCGCCGTTGCATTCCTCGTCGTCGCCGTCGTCCTGGTTGCAATGGACCACGACCTCGTCGCCGATCTTCCACCTTTTGACCTTGGAGCCGACCGCCCAGACGATTCCGGAAGCGTCGGAGCCGGCGATGTGATAGGGGTTCTTGTGCACGTCGAGCGTGGAGACTGGCTCGCCGAGCGCCGCCCAGACGCCGTTGTAATTGACCCCGGCCGCCATCACCAGGACCAGGACGTCGTGGCTGTCGAGGGTCCATGTCGGCACGACCTCGACCTGCATGGATTGCTCCGGCGGTCCGTGCCGGTCCTTACGCACGACCCAGGCATACATCGACGCCGGCACGTGACCCAGCGGCGGAATCTCGCCGATTTCGTAGAGATCCTTCTTCAGCGCCGCGGCACGCGACTCGGCGCCCATGGGGTGAGTGTTCATGGCTCCCTCAGGGTCCCGCATTGCGCCTCAGAACTGGAAGGCCTCTCATATTGCGGCGCACAATTAACCATTGCGCTTTGAGGCCGCGAAAATCAATCCGACTTTGGTCAACGGTTTCGCTTCTCTGCAGTGGAATTTACGTCGCAGCAGGAAATCAAGCGTAAGGAAGACGGATCGGCTGCGGTCGAGGCGGGACAAGGACCTGCACCAATGTCGAACTGGCCGTTGTTGCAATTCGTTCAAGATCTAGGCGATTTCGATCTCGTCGCGCTCCTGCTCGGCGTGATTATCGCGTTCTTTTCCGCCGGCTTTGCGATCGACTACATCGTTGGCCGTTACGGAATGGGTCCATACTGGAACGGTTTCTATGCGATGCTCGGCGCTTATGCGGGGCTCTGCGCCCGCAATTGGTGGCTCCAACCTTACGCCGGCTACGATCCCTATCTGACGACCATCGCAATCGCGGGCGGATTGTTGACCACGATCGTGATGGTGAGCGCTGTCGCCAAACGCTGAACCCGGCAATTCCAGTCCTTCTTCGGCGTCGAACCGAAGGAAAAGCTTAGGAGGCCCGGCGAATTTCCGCCCGCCTTCGGGGCTTGGCCTCGAGCAAAGCCGTGGCGTCCCGCAAATTTTTCTGTAATTGTGCTCTGCACAATGATTGTGAGCGCGCGAGCGAGGGCGCGCTAAAGCGAGCGAACATGGCGCAGGCGGATGGACGAACGATGGCGCCGCGCCGCGACGAGCCCTGGATCTTCCGTACTTACGCCGGCCATTCGACTGCGCACGAGTCGAACAAGCTCTATCGCCAGAACCTGGCCAAGGGGCAGACAGGGCTGTCGATCGCCTTCGATCTGCCGACCCAGACCGGATTTGACAGCGATCATCTACTCGCGCGCGGCGAGGTGGGCAAGGTCGGCGTCGCGATCTCTCATGTCGGCGACATGCGAACCCTGTTCGAGGGGATCCCGCTTGCGTCCATGAACACGTCGATGACGATCAACGCCACCGCGCCGTGGCTGATGGCTCTCTATATCGCGATCGCCGACGAGCAAGGCGTGCCCCGCGCCCAGCTCCAGGGCACGACCCAGAACGACATCATCAAGGAATATCTGGCGCGCGGATCCTACGTCTTCCCGCCTGACGCGTCGCTCAGGCTGACCAAGGACATGATCGTCTTCGGGGCCCGCGAGACGCCGAAGTGGAACCCGATGAACGTGTGCTCCTACCATCTGCAAGAGGCGGGGGCGACGCCGGTCCAGGAGCTTTCCTACGCGCTCGCCACGGCGATCGCCGTGCTCGAACGGGTCCGCAAATCGGGCGAGGTCGACGAAGCGGGGTTCGCGGAGGTCGTCGGCCGGATTTCGTTCTTCGTCAACGCCGGCATGCGCTTCGTGACCGAACTCGCCAAAATACACGCCTTCGTCGAATTGTGGGACGAGATCACGCGCGATCGCTTCGGCGTCAAGGATCCGGCCAAGCGTCGCTTCCGTTACGGCGTGCAGGTCAATTCGCTCGGGTTGACCGAGCAGCAGCCCGAGAACAACGTCTATCGCATCCTGATTGAGATGCTTTCGGTAGTCCTGTCGAAGAAGGCCCGCGCCCGCGCCGTGCAACTGCCGGCCTGGAACGAGGCGCTTGGTCTGCCGCGGCCGTTCGACCAGCAATGGTCGCTGCGCCTGCAGCAGATCATGGCCTACGAAACCGACCTGCTTGAGTTTGGCGACATTTTCGACGGCAGCAGGGAGCTCGAGGCGCTGGTCGCCAAGCTGAAGAGCGAGGCACTGGCGGAAATCGCCGCCATCGACGCGATGGGGGGCGCGGTCAAGGCGGTCGAGACGGGCGCGCTCAAGGCGAAGCTCGTCGAATCCAACACGCGCAGACTCGAAGCAATCGAGCGCGGCGAGCGGATCGTTGTCGGCGTAAACGCCTTCACCAATTCCGAGCCCTCGCCGCTGGCCGCGGATGAGAATTCGATCCACGTCCCATCCACGGCGGCGGAGGCCGAGCAAGTGGCCCGGCTCACGGCGTGGCGGGCTGAGCGCGATGAGGCGCGCGTGCGCGAGGCGCTGCGGGCGCTACGCAAGGCGGCGGCAGGCGGCGCCAATATCATGGGCCCCTCGATCGAGGCGGCCAAAGCCGGGGCCACGACGGGCGAATGGGGCGACGCGCTGCGGGCCGAGTTCGGAATCTTTCGCGCCCCGACCGGCGTCTCGCCGCGTGCGCGCCAGGAGGCCGGCGACCTCGACCCGCTTCGCAGCGAAGTCGAACGCGTGTCGCTCAAGCTCGGCCGCAGGCTCCGGTTCCTCGTCGGCAAGCCGGGCCTCGACGGCCATTCCAATGGCGCGGAGCAGATCGCGGCGCGCGCCACCGACGCCGGCATGGACGTCGTCTACGACGGCATCCGGCTCACCCCGGCCGAAATCGTCGAGGCGGCCAAGTCGGGGGTCCACTGCGTCGGCCTGTCGATCCTGTCAGGCTCGCATATCGCACTCACTGAGGAGGTGCTGAAGCTCTTGCGCGCGGCCGGCCTCGAACACGTGCCGCTCATTGTCGGGGGCATCGTTCCACCCGCCGACGTGGGACGACTGAAGGCCGCCGGCGTCGCGGCGGTTTACACGCCAAAGGATTTCGAGATCAACACCATCCTCGGCGCGGTCGTCCAGGAAGTCGAAGCGCGCTTTGACGCGCGGCGAATGGCCGGCCAGTGAGGATCGAAGGGCCCTCGTTTCAACGACGATCACTTCGCTCCCGACCCGAGGCCGCGCGACGGCTAGACCTATGACGTTCGCGCCGATGGCGAGACCCTCAACCGAATCCATCCCTCAACTCTCTGCTCCAGGTGGGGCATTGCTCGGCGCTACGTATCTTTGCAAAAGACCGGGCGGCGTCTTGTCGAATCTCACTGGCGTCGGTCTCTAAAGCGTGAGAAAAGCGGCCGCAACGAGAGCTTTCCGGGCGCAAATCCACCTAAGCGCGCCGTTTGGCGGGTTTACTTCGTATTCATTCTGTGTAAAAGCGTGCAGGCCAAAAACGACCCACCAAGTCTCAGCCCGGGCGTGGAATCTCAGGGACGGATGTGCAGATGCTTCTAAATGTGCTGCTGTTTGAAGGTAAAAACTCAAGCAATGAGCTTGGTCTGTGGGAGACGAATGGCACGGCGACCGGGACGTTCGAATTGGCTCCGATCGCCGGAGCCTATGTCGGGCCCACGCTCCCCATCGGACTCGCTCCCGCCAGCCTGACAGGTTTCAGTGGCGGGGCTCTGTTTGCGGGCCTCGACGCGAGCCGCGTTTTCGGGTTGTGGACGACAGACGGTACGGCCAGCGGCACGCACGAAATCACCGGAATTGCTGGAGCGAGCAATTCCGGGCTCAACCCCGGCGACCTGACAGTCTTGGGCAACGAGGTGCTGTTCAGTGGCGTCAACACGAGCGGCCAGACCGGACTGTGGACGACAGACGGGACGGCCGTTGGCACAGTGGAACTCACCGGTATTGCCGGAGCGGCGGCAACGGGAGTGGCGCCAGCCGACCTGACGGTCTTAGGCAACGAGGCGCTTTTCAGTGGCACGGACACGGCAAATCATCTTGGCCTGTGGGTGACCAACGGCACGGCCGGAGGAACACAGGAGCTCACCGGCATTGCGGGGGCGGCAACGACGGGAGTCGACCCGACCGACATGGTCGTGTTCGGCGCCGACGCCCTATTCGGCGGCACGAACACCAGCGGCAAAGTCGGATTGTGGGAGACCGACGGCACCGCCGGCGGCACGCACGAAATCACCGGCATCGCGGGCGCGTCGTCGGCAGGATTAAAACCGTCTGACCTCACGGTTTTCAACGGCGAACTTCTGTTCAGCGGCCTCGACGCCAGCGGCGATACGGACGTGTGGGTGTCGGATGGAACGGGTGCCGGCACGCACGCGTTGACCGGCGTCGCCGGCGCGGATGCTTCGGGGCTCGATCCCAGCGACCTGACCGTATTCAATGGCGAAGTCCTGTTCCGCGGCCTCGACCAGTTCGGTCACCCGGAGCTATGGGTGACGGATGGGACGACCGCCGGCACGCATGAGCTGGCGGTAAGCGGGACTTCGGCGTCGGGTCTTAGCCCGTCCAACCTGGTCGTCTATAACGGCCAGGTGCTGTTCTCGGGTCTTGATTCGAGCGGATCTCTCGGATTGTGGACGACGAACGGCACGGCTGCGGGGACTGAAGAATTGACCCCGATTTCCGACGCGTCGTCAATAGGGGTGGCTCCCTTGACCTGACGCCCGTCGGCCCCCTTGTGCTGACCGCCGGCGCGAATGCAGGCTACGCGGCCGGAGCGGCGGCGATTGCGCTCGATCCCGGGTTGTCCATCAGCGATCCGGGGTCGCCGACCCTGGCTAGTGCGACAGTCAGCATCGGCGCCGGATTCCTTGCCGGCGATACGCTGAGCGTCGGCTCGCCCCAGGCTGGCGTCGCCAGCAGCTACAATGCGGGCACCGGCGTGCTGACGCTTTCCGGCGCGGCCAGTCTGGCCGCCTATCAGGCGGCGCTCGACTCGGTCACCTTCGCTTCCGCCAGCGCGTTGAATCCAAGCAGCCGCACGATCTCCTGGTCGGTCACCGATGGCGCCAATTCGTCCGCTCAGGCGACCAGCAGTGTTGGAGTCTTCGTCAGTAATCCTGACCTGGATATCATGTTGCAGAACACGAGCGGCCCGTTGGCCTTGTGGCAGGTGAGCGGGGTGACGCTGTCGGCCTCGGCCCTGCTTGGCCCCAACCCCGGTCCCTTTTGGTTTGCACAGGGCTCGGGCGCGTTCTTCAGCGGCGACACCTCGGATATCCTCTTTCAGAGCAGCGACGGCAGTGTCGCGGTCTGGCAAATGCAGAACAATGCGTTCGTGTCGTCCAGCACGATAAGTGACCCTGGCCCGTTCTGGCCCGTCGTCGGCACCGGCGATTTCAACGGTGACGGCAAGAGCGACATTCTGTTGCAGACCAACGAGGGTGAGGTCGCCATGTGGCAGATGAACGGCGCCACGATCACCAAGTCGAGCGTGGTCGCTGACCCTGGTCCGTTCTGGCACGTCGTCGGCACCGGCGATTTCAACGGTGACGGCAAGACCGACATTCTGTTGCAGACCAACGAGGGTGAGGTCGCCATGTGGCAGATGAACGGCGACACGATCACCAAGTCGAGCGTGGTCGCTGACCCCGGCCCGTTCTGGCACGTCGTCGGCACCGGCGATTTCAACGGTGACGGCAAGAGCGACATTCTGTTGCAGACCAACGAGGGTGAGGTCGCCATGTGGCAGATGAACGGCGACACGATCACCAAGTCGAGCGTGGTCTCTGACCCCGGCCCGTTCTGGCACGTCGTCGGCACCGGCGATTTCAACGGTGACGGCAAGAGCGACATCACGCTGCAGAACAACAATGGCGCGGTCGCCGTCTGGGACATGAACGGATCTTCAATCAGCCAGTTCGGCGTTGTCGCCAATCCCGGCCCGACATGGAGCGTCGTTGGTGACGGACCCCACATCGGCTAGCTGTGGAGCCTCAACAGGTTTCCTGGGTTAAGCCGAGTTGGCTGATCGGGGGCTTTGCTCCGATACTGGCATGGGGGCGATGCCAGTTGTGGCGGTGAAGCCAGCCCGGCAATTGAGCGGCGCGGTCTTCCGAAGTTTCGTAGGCTATGGCGTAGGCCCATTCGCGCAAGCTGGTCTGGACGAAGCGCTCGGCCTTTCCGTTGGTCTTGGGCGTGTAGGGTTTGGTCCTCAGGTGCTTGACCCGGAGCCGGCGCAGAGCCTTGGCGTAGCGGCGGGAGCGGAAGCTTGAGCCGTTGTCGGTCATGACGCGCTCGACCTTGACGCCGAGGCTTCGAAAGAAGCGCAAGGCGTTGAACAGGAAACGCAGGCAGGAATCTCGCGTCTCGTCCGGCAAGATCTCCGAATAAGCGAGCCGGGAGTGGTCGTCGATCGCCAGATGCACATATTCCCAACCGACCCCGCGGGTGTTTCTCTGGCCTGTGCGATCGCCGGTGATGCGGTGACCGATGCGATTGAATTTGCCGAGCTTCTTGATGTCGATGGGGAGGATCTCGCCGGGCGCTGCGCGTTCGTAGCGACGGACCGGCTCGGCCGGTTCGAGCGCCGACAGCCGGTTGAGGCCCAGCCGCTTCAGGACGCGGCTGACGGTGGCGGCCGAAACCCCGACCTCCGCGGCGATCTGCTCGCCGGTGTGACGCTGCCTTCGCAGACCTTCGATCGCGGCGCATTGGGTTGGCGTCGTTTGGCTTGGCGACGAATGCGGCCGGGACGAGCGATCTTGCAAACCGGCCACGCCCTCCGCCTGGAAACGGCCGACCCACTTGGCGACCGTCTTCGGCGTCGTATGGAACTGATGCGCAGCGGCCGCCTTGGAAAGGCCGCCTTCAATCACGCTCCGCGCCATCGCCTCTCGACCTCTGGGCGTGAGCGAGGCATTCTTATGCCTGTCCATTCGGTTCCCGCCAATCACTGAGGTTTGGCGACATCAGCGTTCACCGCTCAGACCGAATGGACAACCTCCTGAAAGCCCACAGCTAGAGCATCGGACGGTCAGATTAAATTGTCGGGGATTCCTTCAGGCCAGCGAATGCGATCGGCCCGACGTGCGCCAGGCGCGCGAGGCGTGGAAGGCTGAACGACAGCCCAAGATGCAGACCGAGCCCCATAGGCTGGTGTTCATCGACGAAACGGGAACGAACACAAAGATGACCCGGGCGCGCGGACGCTGCGAGAGGGGCGAGCGCCTTCGCTCCAAGACCCCCTTTGGCCATTGGAAGACCCAGACTTTCGTCGCCGGGCTGCGCTACGGCGCCCTGACCGCGCCGTGGGTCATCGACGCGCCGATGGATCGGGCGATCTTCGAGACCTACGTGCGCACCCAGCTCGTTCCAACGCTGCAAGAAGGCGACATCGTCATCTTGGACAACCTGCCCGTCCACAAAAGCCCCGCCGCCGAACAAGCCATCCGCGAGCGGGGCGCTTGGCTCATGTTTCTGCCGCCCTACAGCCCCGACCTCAATCCGATCGAAATGGCCTTCGCCAAACTCAAGGCGCATCTGCGCGCCACGGCCATGCGCACCATCGACGAACGCTAGTCTAGAACGCCATCGGCCAAATCTGCGATCTCTTCACCCCACAACAATGCGCAAACTACTTCCAAGCCGCAGGCTATGGATCCACATAACCGTCCGATGCTCTAGCATCGGTCTTCGTTCTCGATGCAAGGGGCGCAGAACTTGTTCTGCGCGCCCGAAGTCGCGGCTCTCGACGATCGTTGTGGCTATTTGCCGACCGGCTTTTCCAAATGCCCGCCGAACTGGAAGCGCATCGCCGAGAGAAGCTTGTTCTGGTAGTCAGCCTCGCCGCGCGAAAAAAACCGCTCGTAAAGCGCCGTCGTCAGGACCGGCACCGGCACGCCCTCGTCGATCGCCGCCTTGATCGTCCAGCGGCCTTCGCCGGAGTCGGACACGCGCCCGGAGAACTTGGCCAGCGCGGAATCTTCGGACAGCGCCGTCGCCGTCAGGTCGAGGAGCCAGGAGGCGATCACGCTGCCGCGCCGCCAGACCTCGGCTACGTCCGGCAGATTGATATTGTATTTGTAATGGTCGGGATTGCGCAGCGGCGTCGTCTCGGCGTCGATCGCGTGCGTTTTTTCGCCGACATTCGCCGCACGCAGGATGTCGAGCCCCTCGGCATAGGCGGCCATGATGCCGTACTCGATCCCGTTGTGGACCATCTTGACAAAATGTCCCGCTCCGTTCGGCCCGCAATGGAGATAGCCGAGCTCGGCCTGCGTGGGCTCGCCCTTGCGGCCCGGAGTTCGCGAAATGGATCCCGCGCCGGGCGCGAGCGTCTTGAAGATCGGATCGAGACGCTGCACCTCGTGGTCGGGACCGCCGATCATCATGCAATAGCCGCGCTCAAGCCCCCAGACCCCGCCGCTGGTGCCGACGTCGACATAGTTGACGCCTTTCGACATGAGTTCATGGGCGCGGCGGATGTCGTCGACATAATAAGAGTTGCCGCCGTCAATGATCGTGTCCCCAGCCTCGAGCGCCGGCAATAGCTCGGCGATGGTCTGGTCGACAACGGCGGCGGGGACCATGAGCCACACCGCGCGCGGCTTCTCCAGCTTCTTGACCAGGTCGGCAAGCGAGGAGCTCCCGAGCGCCTTTTCGTCGACCAATTCCTCAACGGCCTTCGGAGACATATCGAAGACCACACATTCATGGCCGTTCGTGAGGAGCCTTCGGACCATGTTGGCGCCCATCCGTCCGAGTCCGACCATTCCAAGCTGCATGTGCGTTTCCTTTAGACGAGTGAGTGGTCCAATCGCGCTATGATTGCTTTGACCTTACCTTTGTGCGCAACTTCGAAGCAACGGGAGGACCCAGTTGGACTGACTGCAATTCGGAGTTCTGGGCCTCCTGCCACATCAGAAATCCGCCTCTGAATGCATTCGCGTTGTCCCCCGGCCTGCACCCTGGCGGCAGCTCGTTGAGTATCTTAGCGTTGCCGCCGCCCAGCACGATATCGTCAGGTTCGAGCGCGGCGACCAGTCTATCAACGACATCGAAAACGTGCTTCCGCCATCTCTTCTTGCCCAGCCGGTCGAGCCCTCGGGAGCCGACATAGTCCTCATAAGTGGCTTTCTTGTACGGCAGATGACCGAGCTCCATCGGCTCCACGACTCCGTTGACGATCAGCGTCGAGCCGAGCCCAGTTCCGAGCCCGAGGAACAACATCTTGCCTTTCTTGTAGCTGCCGAGCGCCTGCATCGCGGCGTCGTTGACTACCTTGGTTGGCCGCCCGAACTCTGTCTCGAAGTCGAACCCCATCCATCCCGGGCCCAAATTCTTCGGATCGGCCACCGGCCGATCGTGCAGAACCGGGCCGGGATAGCCGATCGACACAACGTCGTAAGTCCACCCGTCGGCGAGCTTTCGGACTCCAGAAACCATCTGCTCGGCCGTCATTCTTGGCCCGGAAGCGAACTCCCGTTTGTCGCTCTGCCCGGTCGAAAGGATTTTGACGTGGGTGCCGCCCACGTCGATAACCAACACGTCCATGAAAATGCCCCGTCGTCGCCGCGCCTGTCGTTTCGAGCGCGGCGTTCGCAAGGGAACATGCCTTAGGTCAACGCGTTGCGCTAGCCCTGCGCGGCATTGGGCCGCTGCGCCGAGCGGCTGATGCGCCCACTTAATTTTGGTTGGATTGCCGGAGCTGGAACGAGCACGAATCGCAACTATTTTCGCTAGGGATTTGGGGATTTCGGCAGTAACTCATTAAGTTATTGGTCGGAGTGAGAGGATTCGAACCTCCGACCCCATCGTCCCGAACGATGTGCGCTACCAGGCTGCGCTACACTCCGATACCGCGGCCTATTGAGGGCCAGCAACGGGGCTTATATGGGCGTGCGCCATGCGGCGCAAGCGTTGCTTTGCGGGCCGCCTTCCGACTTGTGCAACAGGTTGATTGGGATAGATTCCGCTGGCTGGGGACCCGAGTTGGAATGGCGAAGATTTTAATTGTCGATGACGAACCGTTGATTACCGCGATGCTCGAGGATTGGCTCTCAGAACTAGGGCACGACGTGGTCGGCCCGGCGCACAATCTGGCCAAGGCTCTGGAATTGGCCAAGAGCGAAATCGATGCGGCGATCGTCGACGTGTCGCTTGGCAAGGACAATGCATATCTACTCGTCGAGGCCTTGATGGCCCGCGGGCTGCCATTGGCCCTGGCGACGGGTCATGGGCAAAACGGCATAGATCCGAGATACCGCACACAGTCGACGCTGAGGAAACCATTCGATTTTGCCGCGTTCCAGCGCACCATCGACGACATTATGGCTCGAAGCAGCGCGAGCACGTGAAAGTCTACGGGCCTATCTCAGCGAGCGGCGCAAACCACTCAAATTGACCCTCTAATGCGCGGCCATGTATCAGAAAGCCGGTAGCCTGAGGGCCACGGGTCGGTCGGGTCCAACATATACTGGCTTATGCCGGTGATCCAAGCCCGTCCAGAAACGGCCGGGATGATGGTTAGCTAGCTGGCCGCCAATCGTGGTCCGGCAGATGAACTCCGACCCGATAATCGAGCGGGCGCGATAGACCCCATGAGCCCGCGCGCGCTCAAAGTGGCCATCCGAGCGCTGCAGCCGGTCCCGGCCGGCGAGCGGTCGATCTTGTCGGGACGGACGACCACGGCGTTCGAACCTTGAAGTTCATATCCCCCGCGCGTGAGCGGCCCGGCGAACTGACAGAAGGAGATGTGGTCCCAGCCGGTAGCCTGGGGATGCGTGAAACCAAGCTGCTTATTGGCCGCAGCGATAATGCGGACGCCCGTCTCCGCCAGATCGCGCGCTTCATTCGGACGAATCGCGAAACCGAGCCGCCGGGCGGCCTCATCGCGGTTACGGCGGAGTGCCGCAATGGCGAGGCCGAGCGCATCAGCATTGAGAATGTGCCCCAGTTCGCGGATCGGCTACACATCGACGCCGATGGTGTCGTTGTTCATCTTTTCCGCGCCTCTGCTTGTCATTCGTGGCTCTCCCCCGGGTATCCGTTCAGGCCAAAGGAAAAGACGAGGGCGATCAAACTCTAGCTCGACCCGTCAAACGGTCAGCGTGCTCCCGATCCGACCCTCGCCGCTGACGAGAGGGCAGCCGGCCCGTATCGGCGCATTGCTGGAAATTGCAGGCGCGCCCAGCCCGAAGCGAGGTCTTGCTCGAACTGAAGGAGCTTTACGTCGCTCGCGAGGCCCTCGTGAAGGATCGAACCGCCGCCAAAAACCGCGGAAAAGTTCTGATCCTCTCACTGTTGAAGCGTCAGAATGCTCAGCGCCTCGAACAGATCGATCGGCAGATGGCGACAGTCGAAGCCGCAATCCTCCAGATTATCGAAGCCGACGCGAGCCTCGCCGATCGCTTCGCCATCCTGACCAGCATTCCCGGCCTATCATCACAGCCTTTCGCCCTGCTGATCGCAAGACCCGAGCTCGGCACCCTCGAGGCCGGCCAGGCCGCCAACCTTGCAAGGCCTGAGGCCGATCGACCGACAGTCAGGGCGTTGGACCGGTCGCTCTTTCATTCGCGGCGGCCGAGCCGACGTCTGCCCAGGCGCTCTACAGGCCCACCCTCGTCGCCGCTCGTTTCAATCCGGACATGAAGGCCAAATACGCACACCTCATCGAAACCGGAAAACCCGCAAAAGCCGCCCTGACCGCGATCATGCGAAAGCTCGTCGTCCTCGCAAACACCCTCCTGAAGGCTAATCGTCCATGGACGCACAAGAACCGCTCGATCAATACGGATACTCTAAACCAATAACAACCTCACCAGCCTGGCAGAAATCCATGCCCGAATCAGAACGGGTGATACTGAAACATCCAGCTCTCGGTTAGAGTCTCGCCGCCGGACTTGAGAAACGCACGCAGCTCGACCGGATCGGTCCCGTCGACGGCAAGGTCGAACTGCGCTCGCCAGTGGCCGGCGACGCCGTCGGGAACGGCCTCGATGAGTTGGTAAGGTCCGAAGGTTCCGCGCGAAGCTGAAACGACGAGTTCGGGCTTAGCGCCAAAAGGGAGATCGCGTAGCGGGCCCCCCAGGAACTCGACCATGAACTTCCTTACCCCCTTCGGGCGCGGTAGGCCGGGCTGGCCGCCGCGGCCAAGACGAGTAGCCCACACCGGCGCAAGTTTGCTTGGATAAGGCTCGTCGGCGAGCCAGTGCAGACGATAGTTGAGATTGAGCTCGGCACCGGCGGGGACCGGGTCGGCCGGCACCCACATCGCAACCACATTGTCGTGGATCTCATCGTCCGTCGGAATTTCGCATAGCTGGATCGAGCCCTTGCCCCAGCCCTCGCCGCTCGGGCCTGGCAGCGGCTCAACCCAGAGGCTCGGGCGCCGATCGTAAAAGACGCCGTCGAGATAATGATCGAATACCCGGTCGCGCTGGAGGAGCCCGAAACCGCGTGGGTTGTTGTCGGCAAAGGCTGACACAGTTATGCGATGTGGATTATTCAGCGGTCGCCACAGTCGCTCGCCACTGCCGGACCACATCGCCAGACCGTCAAAATCGTGGACCTCCGGGCGCCAGTCGATCGCGGTCTCCTTCTTGGTCTCGGAATACCAGTACATTGAAGTAAGTGGCGCGATGCCGAAGCGCGAGACCTGGGCGCGAGTAAACAGCGTCGTTTGGATGTCCATCACCACGCCCTTGGCGCGGGTCATCAAGAACCGAAACGCGCCAACGATCGAAGGGCCTTCCATCAACGCGTAGAGCGTGATCGTGTCTCCAACCGCTGGCTCGATATAGAATTCCGTGAAATCGGGAAACTCTTCCGGCCGATCGGCAACCGCGACGTCAATTGCGACGCCACGAGACGACAGGCCGTATTGGGCGAGCTCTCCGATCGAACGAAAATAGGCGGCGCCGAGAAAGGCGACCCAGTCGTTCTTGTGCCAGTCCAGCGTTCCGTCGCGCGCTTCCTGGATGCGCAACCCTGCGAAACCGGCGCCTTTGGGCAAACTGCGCGCGGGCGAATTGGCCGGCATGTCGAAGTAGGACTGGTCGTAGACGATCTGGCGCGAGACCTCGCCTTCGACGACATGCATCTTGACCGCTTTCTGGAAAAATAGGCCGAGGTGGAAAAACGTAACTGGAAACCCACCCGGCCCGTCGGCGAACACCGCGTAGTCGTCTCGGTAGCGGATTTTCCCCCACTCTTCGTAATTGATCTTCTGCAGCACCTCTGGCGCCGGCCGAGGCGGGGGAGCGTAAGGCGCGTGGGCTCGATCGCGCGCCTGCGCCTTGAAGAGCTCGTAGGTGAACGGGACGGGCGCGTCGAACTGTAGTCCGTCGGACTGAGCGGCCAAAGCTTCCGCAAGCGGAGTCAGCGCCGCTGCGGACGCAGCGGCGCCCTTTAACACTGTGCGGCGATCAAGGCTTTCGGGCATGAGGACCTCTTCGATCGGGGACTTTGCTTATTTGATTCTCCTCGATCGGAGAATCCGCCCTCTTTTCATAGGCGCACGAAAGTGAGGTAGACGGATCTGCGGCCTTCAAAACGCGCCTTGACCTCATAGCGTGTGGGACGCCACTCAGGCCAGGGGCGCCGCCATTCGTCGGCTTGGGCGGCAGCCCAGCGAAAGTGTGGGGAAGCGAGAAAGCGCGAAAGGGTCCAGCCGGCGTAGTCGTCAACGTCGGTGGCGAAGCGCAGCTCGGCGCCCCGCCGCATAACCCGCGCCAGCGAATCGATCACGCCTCGCGCCATAAGGCGCCGCCTGTGGTGCCGCCGTTTTGGCCAGGGGTCGGGGTAGAGCACGAACACCCGCGAAAAGAACGCATCTGGGGCAGCCTCGATAACCGCTTGTGCGTCGCCAAGCCGCAAACGCACATTGGAAATGTCCTCGCGCTTGAGCCCCGCAAGCGCCGCGGCAGTCCCATTCAGAAACGGATCGCAACCAACAATCCCAACCTCCGGATGGGCTTTCGCCTGCTCAATAAGATGTTCGCCGGCGCCAAACCCGATTTCCAGCCACGCCTCCCGGGGTGTTCCGGCAAACGCCCGCCCCTCGGCCAGCTCTTCCATCGCAATCGACAAGAGCGGCAGCGTTTCGGCGAGCAGATCTTTCTGGCCCGCTCGAAGCGACTTGCCGCGGCTGCGCCCATAAAGGGCGCGAGCGAACGCAGGCCCCTCGCGTCCGTCGATAGCCATCATTGGAACCGACTGAGCGGCCAATCAGGCCAGTGCGCGGAGCGTATCCGCGAGATCAGTCTTTTCCCAAGAGAAGCCGCCATCAGCCTCCGGCACGCGCCCAAAATGGCCATAGGACGAAGTGCGGGCGAAAATCGGGCGGTTCAGTTTTAGGTGCTCGCGAATTCCGCGCGGTGTCAAGTTCATGACATCCATCAGCGCCATCTCGAGTTTCGCCTCATCGAGGCGCCCGGTGTCATGCAGATTGGCGTAAATCGATAGCGGACGCGCCACCCCAATGGCGTACGAAAGCTGGATGGTGCATCGATCGGCCAAGCCGGCCGCGACCACGTTCTTGGCCAGATATCGCGCCGCATACGCCGCTGAGCGGTCGACCTTCGTGGGATCCTTGCCGGAAAACGCGCCGCCACCGTGCGGCGCCGCGCCGCCGTAAGTATCAACGATGATCTTTCGGCCCGTCAGGCCGCAATCGCCATCAGGGCCGCCGATGAAGAATTTTCCGGTCGGATTGACATGCCAAACCGTTTTTGGTGTGATCCAACCCTCAGGGAGCGCCGCCTTGACGTACGGGCGCACGAGATCGGCGACGTCTTCGGATGTCAGCGACTCGACCAGATGCTGATGCGACACAACGATCTGTGTCGCCTCGACCGGTTTCCCGTTTTGATAACGGACGGTCACTTGGCTTTTGGCATCCGGGCCCAAGGTCTTTTCTGCGCCCGAGTGGCGCGCTTTGGAGATCCCTCGTAGAATCTCATGGGCGTAGTACAACGGCGCCGGCATTAATTCGGGAGTTTCACGGCAGGCGTAACCGAACATGATACCCTGGTCGCCAGCGCCTTCATCCTTATTGCCGCCAGCGTCGACGCCTTGCGCGATATCTGCGGACTGCGCGTGCAGCAACATCTCGACCTTGGCGTTGCGCCAGTGAAAGCCGTCCTGCTCGTAGCCGATTTCCTTGATCGCATTGCGGACCGTCGCCTCCATCTCTTCGTTAGAAATGTTCGGTCCGCGAACCTCGCCAGCAATGACGACCCGATTGGTTGTGGCTAGAGTTTCGCAGGCGACCCGGATCTGATAAGGATCGAGACTTGCCTTGGTGCCTTCACAAAAGAACAGATCAACAATTTCATCCGAAATTCGGTCGCAAACCTTGTCCGGATGCCCCTCAGACACGGATTCACTGGTGAACTCGTAATTTTGACGAGCCATTTGGACGATCTCCTGCTGACGTCTGTCGCCGCAACCTTTGCGGCCTGCAGGTGCGCCTGCGGCCGCGCGACGCTGCTTTTGACAGCGGCCGTTCGGTCGGTCAAGCCATTTTGACCAGTTTGTTCGCTTTATCGAACGGAAGGCTCGTCGACACTTTCGTCCTGCGGCGACGCTAGCGCAATGACCAAATCCACAATCTTACGTCGTATTTTTCGGTCGCGCACCCGCAAAAACGCGCGATTGAGCTGAAGGCCCTCAGTCGAGGCGAGGAAGTCAACGACGTAGGATTGCGATGAATTCCTCGGCAAAACCCGGTTCTGCCGAATCCGCTGGCGCGCCTTCAAAGAAATAGCCTGGCGAAACTTCGAGCACGCGGGCGGTATGCTGAAGACGACTGGCGCTGATGCGGTTTGACCCTTTTTCGTATTTTTGGATCTGCTGGAACGTCACGCCGAGAAGTTCGCCCAGCCTGCTCTGGCTCATGCCGAGCATCGTCCGCCGCATTCGCAACCGCGCGCCGACATAGACGTCGACGATGTTGGAACTTTGGCCATCATTTCAAGCTCGTGCCCCATAGCTGTCCCGGCGCTTGCGCGAGGAATCACTGACCTTAGGGAAAGAGATAGCCGACACTCGGATAGCGCGCAAGGGTGCAATTTTACAATCGGCGGTCTTCGTTTACTCCCGGCGCTTTCCGGTCACGCAGCCGCCAGAAAGGCCAATCCGATCAGCATCGCCCCGACCGATCCCAGGCGGGATTGCAACGTAGGCGCGAGCGCGTGGGGAAGTTCGGCGTCCACAACGCCCTCCACGCCGAGCGGAGCGACCGCGATTTCGCGGCCAAAGCCGTCGAGCACCGCCGAAATTCCGGAATTGGCGTCGCGCACCAGCGGCACGCCGAGTTCGATCGCACGCAACCGCGCTTGCGCAAAATGCTGGTAGGGTCCCGGCGTAAGACCGAACCAAGCGTCGTCGGTGACATTGAGGAGCCAAGTCGGGCGGTCCGCCCCGGACAGGAGGTCGCCGAACTCGATCGGAAAGATCGCCTCGTAGCAGACGAGGGGCATGGCGTCCGGCAGGCCCGGAACATGGAGAATACGGCGACCCGAGCCCGGTTCGAACCCGCCGGGAATGTCGACCAACTGAGTAATATGCGCCCGCTCCAATAAGCTCGCGAACGGCACATATTCTCCGAATGGAACGAGATGCTGCTTGTCGTAGCGTTGCGCCGACAATCCGCCTCGGCCGATTATCTCGATCGAATTGAAGTAGCGGGGCGGGCTTCCGTCCTCACGCCGCGCCGCGCCGGTGATCAGCGTCGCGCCGGACCCAAGAAAGTCAACGATCTCGGAGAGGGCCTGCGGGTCGCGGGACACAATGAAGGGAAAGGCCGAACTCGGGCCAGATCAAGTGGGTGACGTCTCGAACTCCAGATCGATCCGGCGAGGTTGGGCGCTCCGACAAGTCGAAATAGCGGCGCAGGATCGCCTGCTTGTTCTCCGGGCCAAACGAGGCGTCGTCCTGGGCGATGTTGGGTTGGATGAGACGCAGTTTCACGCCCGGCACGGTCGCGCTGGGGGGTGACATGAGCCGCAACGCGCCAAAGGCGGCCATGACAAGCAGCGCAAGAGCCGAGACAATTGTCGGCGTCAGATTGAGCCGGCTTTCGCTCACCCGCCACAACGTCGCGGGCGCGGCGAAGATCGCGATTGTCAAGAAGGTGAGGCCGTGCAAGCCGACGAGGGAAGCAGTCTGGGCGAGCGCGAGATTAACGCCGAGCGCCATTCCGAGGTCGTTCCAGGGAAAACCGGTGAACAGGAGGCCACGCGCCCATTCGGCGACCCCGAGTCCGAACGCCAGGGCGAAAATGCGCAAAGGTCCCGGCGACCACAAGAGGCGCGCGAGCGCAAATCCTGCGGCCGGAAAGACAGCGAGCGCCGCAGGCAACGCCACAACCGCAAGCGGGAGCGCCCAAGCGAATTTGTCGGCCTCGACCAGAAGAGCCGAGCCGACCCACCAGAGGCCAGCGAGAAAATAGCCGAAGCCCATCCACCAGCCGGCGCCGAATGCTGAGCTGAGCGGCCGCGATAAGCGAGCGTCCGGGCCTACGATCCTGCGCGCCGTCAATCAACCAGACCGCGATGGTCAAGGGTACGGCGATGAGCGGGGACAGCGAAACGGGCGGCAGGGCCAACGCTCCTGCCGCCCCTGAGATGAACGCGATGGCGCGTCTGCGCCAACCCCAGGACAGGATGATCCCCTCGATGAGCGAGGCTAGACCGTTGGTGCGCGGGATAATGGCTAAGTCGGCAACGCTCAAGGAATTGCCTTTCCTCATCGGTCGAATTGCCATCGCCGACCATAGCCCGAACGCTGGCCGCATTCGACTCGGGCACCCGAGTCGCCGAAGGGAAGCTCGACTAGCGCGCGACTCTGAGGCGCGAGTCTTAGCGTGGCGCCGAACACGCGCCAACCGAGCCTTCGGCGAGCGCGCTCGACCTGGGAGCCAGTCCCGGGCGCATAGCCGCCAATAAACGCGCTTAAGTGCTAGCAAATCTACCTTCATTCACTGGCGTTTATCTTTTCGAATCAGGACTTTTCAATGGGTTACGGACGATTCCAATAAAAAAATTCCGGGCTTGTCTCAGCCTGCGTATGGGAGGCCTCGAGGCCATTCGCTTCCGCCGTCACGGTCTCCGGGCTCATCTCGTCGGCTCCCTCCCTCTCGGCCTCTCCCGGCTCGTCGTCGGGAATCTCGCCGATCTTCTTCAGGTGCTCCTGCACCGCCGCCGCCATGACCTCGTCGACGCCGAGGTTGTCGGCGATGCGGTTGATCTTGTCGAGCAGCTTCTGGCGCGCCTCGTCGTCATAGACCTGGTTCGCCCCGGCGACCGTCTGGTAGCGGTCGAACCGGTCGAGCACCTTGAGATAGGGCGTGATGGTCCTCACATCGCCGGCGGCGACCGCTTCGTCGGCCAGTTGCATCACAGGCGCGAGACGATCCAATTGCAGCTTCGCGTGATCAGAGCGGCTGTCGACCGAGCGAGACGCCGAGTTCGCCTATCTGACCATGGCCGAGGCATTGAACTTCCTTTTCTCGAACACGCCGGCTGGGACTGGCGCTTAAACCGGCGACGTCAGCGCTCAGCCTTGAGCCGATTGCGATGAGCGGCTTGTTTGGCGCGATTGCCGCAGACGGCCATGCTGCACCACCGTCTGCCCCGCCTCCGAGTCCGGTCGGCAAAGATCAGCGTGCAGGCGTGTCCCTCGCACGCCCTGATGGCGGAGAAGTCCTCGTCGCAAACGCACCTCGCCAGCGCTTCGCCAATCGGAAGCAGTAAAGAGGCCGGCGATCGCCAGCTACGCATCATCTGCAATTCCAAGCGATCGCCATTGGTATCGCGGTGTCTTGCGACTCGGCTGAACATTTCGTCCCGCATGAGCAGCTCGTTCAGGGGCCCCAATTCAGGCATCGCCTCTGGCGTGAGCCGCCAGCCCATGTGCTCGCGCACGAAGCCCCTGAACCACTCGCGCAAGACACGGGCTTGGCCGGCAACCTTGTCCAGTTCGCCGGGCGCCGCACGCTCCGCCACCGCGTTCAGCGCCCGCGGCGGAACAAGGTTGGCCTGAGCGAGCCAAGCGACGAGGCCATCGCCGCCGTCGAGCCAGTCAACTGGCTGATCGACCGGCGTCGCGATCGAGTTCAAGAAATCGAGGCCAAGCGAGTCGGCAATGAAATTCGCAGGCGGTCTGTCCAGCACGAAGGCTCTTCGAATCAGGAGACAATGTTCGAGCAATATAACCGATCAAATCGCTGTTGACAGGTTATTAAAACGCTTGATACATAACCGACCTAAGTTCTATAAACAGGTTACTTGGGTCAAAACGCGTAATCGGAGGAGCAGGAATGGCCATGAACGACGTGACAATGGTCCTCGTCCATGGCGCCTGGGCCGACGGGTCAAGCTGGGCCAAGGTGATCGCGTCGCTCGCAGCGAGCGGCATGAAGGCGATTGCGGCGCCGCTGCCGCTGACGTCGTTCCATGACGACGTCGCGGCGCTCGATCGGACGCTCGAGCGGGCTGAGGGGCCAGTCGTCCTCGCCGGCCACGCCTACGCCGGCGCGATCATCGGGGCGACCCGCAGCGACAAGGTGAGGGCGCTCGTCTACGTGGCCGCGCTCGCCCCGGACGAAGGCGAGACGGTGGCCGACCTGTTCTATCGGGGCGCCCCACATCCCGCAGGCGCCCAAGCTTGCGCCGGACGCGCACGGGTCGATCTATCTGCCCGACGCGGCCTTCGCCGCCGCCTTTGCGCAAAATGCTTCCAAGGAAGAGCTAGCGGTGCTGGCGGCGGTTCAGCGGCCGATCTCGCCCGCCTGCATCACCGTCAAGATGGAACGGCCGCTGTGGAAGGACCGGCCAGCCTGGTTCCTGGTCGCTGAGCAGGACCGCATGATCGTCGAGGACAATCACCGCTTCATGGCCGAGCGTATGAAGGCTCAGGTGCGGTCGCACCCCGTCGATCACACGCCGCTGGTGACGGCGCCCTCTCTCGTCGTCGACATCATCCGCGAGGCGATCGGCGAAGCCGTCACAAGGCTGAGGGCCTCCCCTATCTGAACAAAAGGACAAGCGTCATGACGACCATCAATTATCGGACCGCCAAGGTCGAGGGCCGCAGCGTCTTCTATCGCGAGGCAGGCGCTTCGGGCGCGCCGAAGCTGTTGCTGCTGCACGGCTTCCCGACCGCCGGCCACATGTTCCGCGATCTCATCCCGCTGCTCGCCGACCGCTTCCATATCGTCGCTCCGGATCTGCCGGGCTTCGGGAACTCCGATATGCCAGATAAGGCCAACACATTCGACAGCATCGCGGAGACGATCGATCGCTTCACCGAGACCATCGGCTTCGACCGCTATGCCGTCTATGTGTTCGACTACGGCGCGCCGACCGGATTCCGCCTCGCGGTCAAGCATCCGGAGCGGATCACCGCGATCATCTCCCAGAACGGCAACGCCTATGAGGAGGGACTGAGCGACGGCTGGAATCCGATCCGCGCCTATTGGCAAGATCGATCTGCGGCCAATCGCGAAGCGCTGCGCGCCTTCCTCAAGCCGGAAACAACCGTCTGGCAATATACGCACGGCGCGCCAGACCCGACGAGGGTTTCACCGGACGGCTATACGCTCGACAATTTCTATATGTCCCGGCCCGGAATAGCCGACGTGCAGCTCGACCTGTTCGGCGACTATAAGAGCAACGTCGCGCTCTACCCGACCTTCCAGCAATATTTCCGCACCCACAAGCCGCCCTTGCTGGCGGCGTGGGGCAAGAACGATCCCTTCTTCCTGCCGCCCGGCGCCGAGGCGTTCAAGCGCGACATTCCGAACGCGACGGTGCGCTTCTTCGACGCCGGCCATTTCGCGCTGGAGACGCACGCCCCGGAGATCGCGGCGGCGATTCTCGAATTCTTTCCCCGCTGATCTCGCTTCAAGGGAGACGTCGGAATGGAGAAGTCCGTTGCAATCGTCACCGGCGCAAGCCAGGGCATTGGCCGGTCGGCGGCCATCCGCCTTGCGCGCGATTTCGCTGCGCTCGTTCTTGTCGCGCGGGACCGGGCCAACCTCGAGAGCACGGCGGAAGCGGTGAAGGCCAAGGGCGCAAAAGCGCTGGTGATCGATGGCGATCTCTCCCAGCCTGAGGCCGCCAGGAGCGTTGTCGATCAGGCTCTCGCCGCGTTCGGCCGAATCGACGCCCTGCTCAACCTCGCCGGCGCAGTTCCGCAGATCGACCTGTTCGAGATGACCAACTCGCAATGGGAGGCAGGCCTGGCGCTCAAGCTGCACGGAGCGCGGCGTCTGACCATCGCGGCCTGGCCGGCGCTGAAGACGGCCAAGGGCGCCGTGGTCCTGATGTCCGGCAACTCGGCCTTGTTTCCGAAAGCGCCTTACGCCGCCGTGGGCACGATCAACGCGGCCATTGTCGCGCTGGCGAAGGCGTTCTCGGACCGCGGGATCGCCGATGGCGTGCAGGTCAACAGCGTCCTACCCGGCCCGGTGATGACCGGACGCCGCCGGTCCTATCTCGAGCATTGGGCGCCACTGCACAACATGACGGTTGAAGAGGCGACGGAGAATTTCCCGAAGGAAGCAGGCATCGCCCGCTACGGCGAGCCGGAGGAGATCGCTGAACTCATGGCTTTCCTCGTGTCGCCCGGCGTGCGCTGGATGACGGGCTCGAACTCTTCGCATGGACGGAGGCGAAGTAAAGTCGATCTGACGAGATCGGCCGACGTCTTAAGCCGGTTCGCCTGGTTTGGCCTCAGGGGTCGGCAACGAGAGACGAGGCTTCGCGGCCTGTGCAGCAAGGGGCCGGATTTTCAGCCGCTTGATCCTGCGGGGGTCGGCGTCGAGCACCTCATATTCGAATTCCCCCGGTCCGAGGAGAATCTCGCCGCGGTCGGGAACGCGACCCGCCGCGGCGGTAACGAGCCCCCCGATTGTGTCCACGTCTTCCGCCTCGGGAAGCGAAGAGAAATCGAATCCCGCCGCCTCGGAGACGGCGTCTAGGGATGCTCGGGCCTCCGCTATCCATCCCTCGTCCCCCGACGCGTGAAGCTCCGGCGTCTCGTCCTCATCATGCTCGTCTTCGATGTCGCCGACGATCGCCTCCATCACGTCCTCGATCGACACGAGTCCGTCGGTCCCGCCATATTCATCGATGACCAGCGCCATATGGGTGCGGGAGGCCTGCATCTTGAGCAAGAGGTCGAGCGCCGGCATGGAAGGAGGCGCGTACAGAACGGGCCTCAGGATTTGGGCCGCAGAGAGCGGCATGTCGAGCCCGGGCTGGCCGTCGCCGTTGGAAGGCGCCTCGTGCCGTGCTTTCATCAGCCCGAAACGGGGATCGGAGGCGAGGAAGACGACGAAGTCGCGGATATGGATCATGCCGCGTGGATCGTCGAGCGTTTCCTCATAGACCGGCAGGCGCGAATGGCCGGCGGTGCGAAAACAATCAAGCACCTCGCTCAGTGGCGTATCGAGCGAAAGCGCGATAACGTCCGCCCGCGGCACCATCACATCCTCGACCCGTACGTCATGAAGCGCGAGCACGTTCTTGAGGATGGCCCGCTCTTGCGGGGTAAACTCCTCGCTTGCGCTCTCCTCGAGCGCGTCTTCGATATCGTCGCGCGCCGAGGCGGGCGCCAGTCCGAACAGCGCCCGCACCCGCTCAAACAGGCCCGAGCTCTGTTCGCGAGATGCGTTTACAGACGGCGTTTCCGCCGATCCTATCTCATTCGTCACGGTCATCCGCCAACAACTTCGCGCGCATAAGGGTCGCCCGCTCCGAGTCGCGTCAGAATTCTTGTCTCGAGCGCCTCCATGCGCTCGGCCTCTGCGTCCGTCTCATGATCGTAGCCGATGAGATGCAAAAATCCATGGGCGAGGAGGTGGCGATAGTGGTCGGCGACCGAGACGCCAAGCTCCTCGGCCTCGCGGGCAACCGTTTCGTAGGCGAGCGCGATATCGCCAAGCGCCGTTGGGTCCTCACCCTGACCAAGTGGCGCTGCAGGGAACGATAGCACGTTCGTCGGCTTGTCGAGACCCCGCCAACGCAGGTTGAGCGCGCGCAAGGCGGCGTCATCGGCGAGGTACAGGCTCACGACGCCGCCATAGGGCGTCTGTAAGGACGGCCGTCCTTCCGGACGGTCTATGCCCGGCCCTCCGCTTTCCGCGGCGGCAGCGATCGTCTCGCGCGCAATAACACGCGCCCGAGGCAATCGGCGCCAAAGGGGCGAGGGAACGCTAATATCGAGCGAAACCTTCATTTGGCCGCGGTTGGCTGTCCCTCTGCGCCCGCGCGTCCATAAGCTTCGACGATCTCGCGCACAAGATCGTGGCGGACGACGTCGACATGGGTGAAGCGAACATGACCGATGCGCGGAAGCGACTTGAGAAGCCCGATCGCGTCGCCAAGCCCTGACTTCTGCCCAGACGCCAGATCCGTCTGGCTCGGATCTCCGTTGACCATCATCCTCGACCCCTCGCCAAGGCGGGTCAGAAACATTTTCATCTGCATGGCGGTCGCGTTCTGCGCTTCGTCCAAAAGGATGGCCGCCTTGGACAGAGTCCGTCCGCGCATGAAGGCAAGCGGCGCGATCTCGATCATGCCGGTCTGGATGCCCCTTTCGACCATGCGCCCATCCATGAAGTCATAGAGCGCGTCATAGACGGGACGCAAATAGGGATCGACTTTGTCGCGCATGTCACCGGGCAGGAAGCCGAGGCGCTCGCCAGCCTCGACCGCGGGGCGCGACAGCACAAGCCGTTCGACCAAACCTTGCTCAAGCAGCGAAACCGCGTGCCCGACCGCAAGCCACGTCTTGCCGGTGCCGGCGGGACCTTCGGCAAACACCAGCTCAAACTTGCGCAAGGCCGCCAGATATTGGTCTTGCGCCGCGCTTCGGGCGCGGACAACGCCGCGCTTGCGCGTCTTGACGACGCCGAAACTCTCCCTGGACCCCTCCTCGCCCGGGAACAGAAGACCCTGATACGCGCTCTCAGCGATGATGCCTTCGACATCCCCTTCGCTTGCCGGCTGGCCCTGCTTCACGCGTTGGTACAGCATCTCAAAGACGCGGCGGGCCTGCTCGCTGGCCTCGCGCGGGCCTTTGATAACGATCTGATTTCCGTTGGCGTAGGCTGACACGCCCAAACTGCGCTCGATGCGCGCAATGTTTTGATCGTAATGGCCAAAAACCACCGAAGCGGCGGCATTGTCGGGGAAAGCAATGGCGATTTCAACAGATTTGGATTCGCGGAGCGTAGGACGGATCACGGAGGGGGCGGCGGCGATGCGCGATGGCGAACTATCCTGCGGCTTCAAATTGGCTCTCTCCGTTGTGTCCTGTCCAGTTTCAAAATCATCCCTCACGCCAGTAAAACCTCGATTTACGACGCTAGCGAGACAACGCGCCCGCGCAGCGAATGTGGCTCGGCGGTCACGATTTCGACTTCCGCCAGCTGGCCGATCAGGGACCGTGGACCTTCGGCGAATACGGACTGCATATGAGGCGACCGTCCGATGATTTGGCCCTCCCGCCGGCCGTGCTTCTCAAACAAAACCTCGATGCGGCGCCCGACACTTGCACGGTTGAAGGTCTGTCTCTGATCCTCGATGAGGTCCTGAAGCGCCGTCAGGCGCCGAGCTTTCGTCACTTCGTCAACCTGGCCGGACATTTCGGCGGCGGGCGTCCCCGGCCGGCCCGAATACTTAAATGCGTACGACGAGCCGAACCCCACCGTTCGAACGAGGGCAAGTGTTTGGTCGAAGTCGGCGTCGGTTTCGCCGGGGTAGCCAACGATGAAATCGGAGGAGAAGGCGACGTCCTGGCGCGCGGCGCGCACGCGCGTCACAATTTCGAGATAGTCGGCGACGCGGTGGCGGCAATTCATCGACTTCAGGACATTGTCGGAGCCGGACTGGACCGGCAGATGGAGATAGGGCGCGAGCTCTGGAATGCCGCGATGGGCTTGGATGAGATCCTCGCTCATGTCGTTGGGGTGCGAGGTCATATAACGCACACGGCGAATCCCGGGCACAGCCGCGGCGGCGTGGATCAAATCGGCAAGCCCGATCGCTCGCCCGCGAGCGTCGAGCCCATGATAGGCGTTGACGTTCTGGCCGAGCAGGGTGACCTCGCGCACGCCCGCGCCGGCAAGGCGCGCGATCTCGTCGAGAACGCCAGACGCGGGGCGAGAGGCCTCGGCGCCGCGGGTATAAGGCACGACGCAGAATGAGCAGAACTTGTCGCAGCCCTCCTGCACCGTGACAAAGGCGGAGACACCACGCCGTCGAATCGCGTCGGCCGACGAGGCCGGCAGTTGAGAGAATTTGTCGTCCGCCGGAAATTCAGTGTTCACGACGCCAGGGCGGACTCGCGCCTCGCGCAAGAGTTGCGGCAGGCGGTGATAGCTTTGCGGACCGACCACGACATCGACCGCGGGCTGGCGCCGAAGGATTTCCCCTCCCTCGGCCTGAGCGACGCAGCCTGCGACGACCAGCATTGTCTGTCGGCCTTCGCGTTCGCGTTCTTCCTTCAGTTCGCGCAGCTTGCCGAGTTCGGAATAGAGTTTCTGTGAGGCGCGTTCGCGAATGTGACAGGTGTTGAGAACAATGAGATCGGCATCCTCGACCCGGATGGCCTCACGGTAACCAACCCCGGCGGCGAGGTCGCCCATTCGCTCGGCGTCATACACGTTCATCTGACATCCGAATGACTTGATGAACGCCCGTGGGTGTGAATCCCGTGAGGGACTTGCAATCCCGTTCGTGTCTTCAAGCACAATCGATTCGGACAATTAGGAGCTCCGGAAGGGTCAACCTAATGTAGGCGCTTTCCGGTCGCGGGGAAATAGCCCATGGGCGAGATCGTCCAGCCGGCGGCAAGCCATATATCCAGTCATAAACGTGATTACCGCCTGCCAGCGTCTTGACGCCCCGGAGCCGGCGCTTCTCCAAGTGACTTGCGCATCACGAAGGCCGTGGCGCGCGTCCCGTCGGTGCGGCGATAATAGCCGGCGCGTTCCCCAACTTTGACGAACCAGAAGCGCTCATACAAGGCCAAAGCCGGCGCGTTGTCCTTGGCGACTTCGAGGAACATCGCCTTTGCCCCGGCGTTCGCCGCCTGACGCACGTTCTCACTGAGAAGCGCCCGACCCACCCCCCTGCCCTGGTGCTCGGCATCCACGGCAATGGTCAAAATCTCCGCTTCGTCCCCCGCCAGACGCGACAAGACGAAGCCGCGCAAGCGGCCGCTTACTGGATCGAGGGCCGCAGCGCCGACGGTCGATGAACTGGCAATGAGCGCTGCCATCTCCTCCGGCGACCAGGGATGGGAGAAACCCTGGCCATGCAGGCGGGCGCAAGCCTGCGCCCGATCCGGTCGGAGAAGACGGATGATCGGCGGGGAGGATCGGCGCAGGCCGAAGATCATGGGCTTGATCAGGCGCTCAGGCCGGCGCCCTGGCGATGGGCTCGGCAGCATTTGGCCGCGCATCCGGCGGCTTCACGTAAACCGGGCGCGCGGGACTCTTTGCCGGGTCGACGGCGAGACCCATCCGAGCGAGAGCGGCGATGTCCGGCGCGAGTCGCGCAGCGTCGAGGTCGTAAGGCAGACCGGCACGCTGGGCTTCGCTGGCGACGAGCGCGGCCCCATCGCCGGCGAACCAAGCTGGCCCGGCGCCAATCGCGCGTACACACTCCCGGAGCGTATCGCAACGAGGGGGCCCCAGCGAACGGCCGGACGCCTCGAACAACTGAAAATAGACCGAGCCGTGACGAGCGTCGATTGTGGCGGCGATGATTCCAGTCCGGGGCTCGCTCAAGAGCGGCGCGGCGAAGCCGGCCAGAGTCGAAACGCCGACTACGGGAATCGCAAGCGCCACCCCCATCGCGCGCGCCATGGCGATGCCCACGCGGATGCCGGTGAAGGAGCCGGGACCCGTCGCGACCGCGATGCGTGCGAGCGAGGGAAAGCCGCCCTCAATGCCGCGCATGGTCTCCTCGACCATCAGCGGCAAAGCTTCGGCGTGCCCCCGCGCCATCGGCCGGCTGATGACCGCCAGCGGCGCGGCCCGGCCGCCTTCGACGATCGCGACCGACGCTGCTCCACAGGACGTGTCGATCGCTAGAATACGCATGTCTACCGCCTTGAAGGCCGTTATCGCGTGATCAGCGTTCCCGCGCCATAGTCGGTCAGAAGCTCGATCAGCACGGCATGGGGAACCTTGCCGTCCAGGATCACGACGCCTTCGACGCCCCTCTCAAGCGCATAGATGCAGGTCTCGACCTTGGGGATCATGCCGCCGGTGATCGTGCCGTCGGCGATGAGAGCGCGAATGTCGTCGATGCGCAATTCCTTGATGAGACCTTTGTTCTTGTCGAGCACGCCCGGAACGTCGGTCAGGAACAGGAGGCGCTTGGCTCCAAGCGCGCCGGCGACGGCGCCGGCGAACGTATCGGCGTTGACGTTGTAGGTCTGGCCGTCGGCGCCTTGCGCGACCGGCGCCAGGACCGGTATCAGCTCCCGGCCGAGGATCTGCTCGAGCACCGTCGCATCCACTTTGTCAGGCTCGCCGACAAAGCCAAGATCGACGACGTCTTCGCCAATCCATGCGGGCGGTGGACCTTGCGCGCGGTGACCATGTTGCCGTCTTTGCCGCATAGCCCAACCGCACGCCCGCCTTCGGCGTTGATCGAGCCGACGATCTGCTTGTTGATCGATCCGGCGAGCACCATTTCGACGATTTCCATCGTCGGCTTGTCGGTGACCCTGAGGCCGCCGGAAAAATGCGACTCGATGCCGAGCTTCTTCAGCATCGTGCCGATCTGCGGCCCGCCGCCGTGCACAACCACAGGATTGATGCCGGACTGCTCCAGAAGCACCATGTCCTTGGCGAAGTCGCGCGCCTTGTCCTCATCGCCCATCGCGTGGCCGCCGTACTTCACCACGACGATCGCGTCGTCGTAGCGCAGCATGTGCGGCAGCGCCTGCATCAGGATTTCGGACTGCTGCTGAGGCGTAGGGTTGAGGGGCTCGGCCATCGGGGCTCTCAGGGGCGGGTGGGTCCGCTTCTAGCCGCTCGTGGAGTGAAGCTCAAACTGTTTGGGGTGCTGCTTTTATTAGATTTGACCGCACTTCGCCTCCCGCCGATACTCGCGGTTAAGCTTGGTCAGGTGCGGAGGTCGACCGCATCATTATGGGAGAGAGATGATGAGGCTTTCAAGAGTTCTGACATTGGCGGGCATAGTCGCGCTCGCCAGCTCGGGCGCGGCGTTCGCCGGCGATCCGGAAAGTTGCAAGACGGTCAGATTCTCTGACGTCGGATGGACGGACATCACCGCGACGACCGCAATCGCCAACGAAATCCTCAAAGGTCTGGGCTATACGCCCAAGATCACGGTCCTCTCGGTGCCGGTGACCTACGCTTCAATGAAGAACAAGGACATCGACGTATTCCTCGGCAACTGGGAGCCCTCGATGGAAAACGATCGCAAGCCCTATATCGCGGACAAGTCGGTGGTCGTGACCGGCGCAAATCTGCCGGTCGGCGCAAAATATACGCTCGCCGTCCCGCAATACACCTATGACAAGGGCCTCAAGGATTTCGGCGACATCGAGAAGTTCAAGGATTCGCTCAAAGACAAAATCTACGGCATCGAGCCCGGCAACGACGGCAATCGACTCGTCCTCGATCTCATCAAAGGCGACAAGTTCGGCTTGAAAAACTTCCAGCTGGTCGAATCGAGCGAGCAAGGGATGCTGTCTGAAGTGCAGCGAGCGACCAGTCATAAAGAAGACGTCGTCTTCCTCGGCTGGGCGCCCCATCCGATGAACGTCAATTTCAAGATCCAGTATCTCACCGGCGGCGATGACAGCTTCGGCCCGAATTTCGGCGGCGCGGTCGTCTACACCAACGAGCGCGCTGGCTGGGCAGAGGAGTGCCCGAATGCGGCCAAGCTTATCAAGAACCTGATCTTTACCGTCGATATCGAGAACCTGGTGATGAACAAGATCCTCACCGACGGCGACGAGGGGCCGAAGGCGGCGCAGGAGTGGCTGAAAACCAATCCGCCGCAACTCACAGCGTGGCTCGATGGCGTGACGACGTTCGACGGCAAGCCGGGCCTCGAGGCGGTCAAGAAGAGCCTCGGTCTTTAAGTGTAGCAATCGACTCCTGAGCGAGTCCCTCCGCCCGCGCGACGCGCGGACGGTCGCCCTCAAGGGGCGCGCTGGTATTCATGTTGGAGGGACGGCGTTGGAGAGTTGGTTCACCGAGCCCAAAGTGCCCCTCGGACGCTGGGTGAAAATCGGGATCACTTGGCTGCAGGACAACGCCGCCGGATTCTTCGATGCGGTGACGGCGCTGATCGACTTTCTGGTCGACGGCTTCACCGCGATCCTCCTGCACATCCCTTTTCTCATCGTCGTTTTCGCCCTTGCGGCGCTCGCCTACTGGATGCACCGGTCCTGGCGCCTGGCGACGTTCGTGGTCATCGCATTCATCGCCATCGCCAATCTCGGATATTGGCAGGCGACGGTCGAGACGATTTCGCTCGTCGGCTTCGCAACCATTGTGAGCGTCCTGATCGGCGTGCCGCTCGGCATCGCCTCCGCCCACCGCCCGTGGCTCTACGCCATGCTGCGGCCCCTGCTCGATTTAATGCAGACGCTTCCGACCTTCGTTTACCTCATCCCGACGCTGGTCCTGTTTCATCTCGGTTCGGCGCCGGGCTTGATCTCCACGGTCATTTTCTCCATCGCCGCGCCCGTCCGACTGACCTATCTCGGCATCGTGTCGGCGCCGACGCCGCTGAAGGAAGCCGGCGAAGCGTTCGGGGCAACGAAGCGGCAATTGCTGTGGAAAGTGGAGTTGCCTTATGCCCTGCCCACCATCATGGCTGGCATCACCCAGTGCATCATGTTGAGCTTGTCCATGGTAGTCATCGCCGCGCTCGTTGGCGCAGCAGGACTTGGCGTGCCGGTGGTTCGCGCGTTGGGCACGGTCAACATTCCGATGGGCATTGAGGCCGGCGTGTCGATCGTGCTCTTGGCGATCGTGCTCGATCGCGTCTTCCGTAACCCCGAGCGAAAAGGAAGCGCGTGAGATGTCAGCGGTCGTCTTCGAGAATGTCGACATTGTGTTCGGCGACAAGCAGGCCGAAGCGCTCTCGATGGTCGATCGCGGCGCAACGCGCGACGAGATCCTCAAGGCGACCGGCGTCGTTCTTGGCGCAGCCGGCGTCAATCTTTCCATCGAACCGAGCGAAATTTGCGTCCTGATGGGCCTCTCGGGGTCGGGCAAGTCGACGATCCTTCGTGCCGTCAATGGCCTCAACAAAGTCGCGCGGGGCAAGGTCTTGGTCCGTAACGGCGACGGCGCGATCGACGTCGCCCATTGCAGCGCCGACGAGCTCAGGATGCTGCGCACGAGCCGCATCGCCATGGTGTTCCAGCAATTCGCTTTGCTGCCGTGGCGTACAGTGAAGGAGAACGTCGCCTTCGGGCTCGAACTTCGTCGCATGCCGAAGGAGCAGATAGATAGAATTGTCGCGGACAAGCTCGCCATGGTGGGCTTGACGCAGTGGGCCGGCAAATTCGGCCACGAATTATCCGGCGGCATGCAGCAGCGCGTAGGGCTGGCGCGCGCCTTCGCCACCGACGCCGACATTCTGCTCATGGACGAGCCGTTCTCGGCACTCGATCCGTTGATCCGCGACAAGCTGCAGGACGAACTGCTCCTCCTGCAAAAGGATCTGAAGAAAACGATCATCTTCGTCAGCCACGATCTCGATGAGGCGCTCAAGATCGGCAATCGGATCGCGATTCTCGAGGGCGGACGGATCGTTCAATGCGGAGCGGCGGAGGATATCCTCTTGCGCCCGGCCGACGCGTATGTCGCCGAGTTCGTCAAACACATGAATCCGCTCAACGTGCTGCGTGGCAGTGCTTTGATGACGCCTGCGGCCTCGCTGCGTCGGAGCGAGAACGAAGTGATGCTCGACCGGGGCGGCCGCGTACGCGTCCAGCTCGACGCCGAAGACAGGCCGGTCGGCGTGACGCTCGACGGAAATGCTGGCGCGATGGCGGTCTGCGACCGCGCTACAGGCGAGGTCGCGGCGCGGTCTGAAGACGTGGATATCGTCGTCGCACCGCTCGATCTGAAGATGCGCTCGGCGATCGCGCTGCGCAGTCTGTCGGGCAATCCGATCGTGCTGGTCGACGACCTTGGGCGGATGGCGGGCTTATGCGGCGACGACGAAATCTATCGCGCGCTGCTGCAGCAGCGCCGGGCGGCAGGGGAGGCCTAGCGTCGGGCGGTTAGCTTCCCCTAGGCTAGCCCCTAAGCGCCGCATTTTTCGGATCATAAGGGCTGTCGGGGATGACGGTCGCGCGGCGTATCTCGCCGAGGATACGCACATCGACCTCGCCGCCGATGTGCGAGAACTCAGGCTTCACCATGGCAATCGCTAGCGACTTGCCCACTCTCCAGCCGTAGCCGCCAGAGGTCGTGCGGCCGATCATCGCGCCGTCCTTCATGACCGGCTCCGAGCCGCGCGCGTCCGCGTCGGTAACGCCTTGGACCTCGAGCGTCACCATCCTGTTGTCGAAGCCCCTGCGCTTCCACGCGACAAGGGCGTCGCGGCCGAGAAAAGGACCTTTGTCGAAATCGACAAACCGTTCGAGACCCGACTCCAGTGCGGCATATTCAATCGACAATTCGCGCCCAATAAGCTTGTAGGACTTTTCGAGTCTCAGCGAATCCATGGCACGGATTCCGAATGGCTTGATGCCAAACGGCGCGCCGGCGTCCATCAACGCGTCGAAGATAGCATTCTGCATCTCGATGGGATGGTGGAATTCATAGCCAAGCTCGCCAACGAAATTGACCCGCATGGCGATAAGGCCCGCGGCCTTGATCGACAGCCGCCGGGCTGTCAGCCATGGGAAGGCTTTGTTGGAGACGTCGATGTCGGCGACCTTGGCCAACACCTCGCGCGAGCGGGGGCCACCGAGCACGAGCACGCCACGCTGCGTCGTCACCTTGTCGATGCGCACGCTCCCGTCCGCGGGAAGAAGCTTCTCCAGCGTGTCGAAATCATGCGTCTCGAGCGCTCCCGCGGAGATGAGATAAAATCGCTGCGGCCCGATGCGGGTCAGCGTGAATTCGGCGCGCACGCCGCCGCGTTCAGTGAGAAGATAGCTCAGCGTGACACGGCCGGTCGTCTTAGGCGCGCGGTTGGTGAGGATTGAATTGAGCCAACCCTCTGCGCCAGGACCCGACACCTCGCATTTGGCGAAGGCCGACATGTCCATGAGGCCGACGTTGTCGTGCACGTTTCGGCACTCGTCGCCGACGAATTGGAAATAGTTCGAACGGCGAAAGCTCCACTTCTCCCGCGGCTTCTCACCTGAACCCGCGGGGGGATGGTTCTCGTTCAGGAGCACATCCGGCTTGGCGAGATCCGCCTCGCTCAAGCCGTAGCCTTGCGGGGCAAACCAGTTGGGCCGCTCCCAGCCGTAAACGGAGCCGAACACAGCGCCGAGATCCTTCATCCGCCCATAGCAGGGCGTTTGGCGCAGCGGGCGGGCGGCTGCGCGTTCCTCGTCGGGATAATGCACGGTGAAGACCTTGGCGTAGGCCTCCTCGTTCTTTTCGATGAGATAACCCGTGTCCGCGTAGGGGCCGAAGCGGCGCGGGTCGACGCCAAGCATATCGATGGTCGGCTCGCCTTCGACGATCCACTCGGCAAGCTGCCAGCCGGCGCCGCCCGCCGCGGTCACGCCAAACGAATGGCCTTCGTTGAGCCAGAAATTTCTGACCCTCGGCGCGGGGCCGACGATCGGCGAACCATCAGGCGTGTAGGCGATGGCGCCATTGTAGACCTTCTTGACACCGACCTCGCCGAAGGCAGGAACGCGCGCGATCGCGGTTTCAATGTGAGGCCCGAGGCGATCGAGGTCCTCGGGGAAAAGCTCGTATTCGCTGTCCGACGACGGCCCGTCGATGTAGCAGGCGGGCGCGCCCTTTTCGTACGGACCCAGCAGCAAGCCGCCGGCCTCCTCGCGCATGTACCAGGCGGAATCCGATTCCCGTAAGACTCCCATTTCCGGCAAGCCTAGCGACTTGCGCTTGACGATCTCGGGATGCGCTTCGGTCACGATATATTGGTGCTCGACCGGAATCACCGGCACGTTGATTCCGACCATGCGGCCGGTTTGGCGCGCGAAATTGCCGGTCGCCGAAACGACGTGTTCGCAGACCACCTCGCCCTTGTCGGTTGAGACCTTCCATTCGCCGCCCGGCAGCCGCTCGATCGCGGTGACCGTCGTATGGCGGTTGATTTCGGCGCCCCGTTCGCGAGCGCCGCGCGCCAGCGCCTGCGTCAGATCGGCGGGCTGGATGTAGCCGTCCTCGGGGTGCTGGATCGCGCCGATGATCCCCTCGACATTGCAGAGCGGCCAGATTGTTTTGACATCGTCCGGCGTGAGGAATTTGACCTTGACGCCGATCGTCTCCGCGACGCCCGCGTAATAATTGTACTCGTCCATCCGATCGCGGGTGCGCGCGAGACGGATGTTCGACACCTGGCGAAGGCCGGGGTCGAGCCCGGTCTCTTGTTCGAGAGTCTGGTAGAGCGCGACAGAGTATTTATGGATTTGTCCAACCGAGTAGCTCAAGTTGAACAGCGGCAAGAGACCGGCGGCATGCCAGGTCGAACCCGAGGTCAGTTCCTTGCGCTCAATGAGAACGCTGTCCGTCCACCCCTTCTTCGCGAGATGATAAAGCGTCGACACGCCGACTACGCCCCCGCCAATCACCACTGCCCGCGCGTGCGTTCTCATTCATTTCCTCGTGAACTGCCAAGTTCCGACCCGATCGATCGTTGACTGCTTGAGTTGTCCTTCTACGATAGCACCCCAATCAAGGGGGAACGCCAATGATGAACAAGGCGGGGGTCACCGTTATCGCTTGCCTCATGTTTGCGGGCACAGCGCACGCGGACTGCCTGAAAGGAAACGCCGGCATTCCGCCAGGCGCCAACACGACTGATCCAAAGGCGCCGTTCTACATCGACACGACGGGCCTCGACTTCAAAACGGCGCCGCCGACCCGCGACCCGAAGAACCCGAACTACCCGACCGCGACAGAGCTTCCTGACGGAACGCTTCCTCCGATCAAAGCGGAAGGCAATTTCATCATCGGGCCGACACATTCCCCAGCGCCAGAACTTGCCGCTCAGGACGGCGCGCCGACGGGCAAGATTTATTCCTTCACCATGTCGTCGAACGACAGCACGGTCTTCAATCCCGGCATGATCCGGGATGATCCGGACGGTTGCCTCAATGCATCTGTCTACACCGGGCAGACAGCGCCCGGCGACAAGTCGAACCTTCTTGTTCCGACAGCCCACGCGGGAATCTGGACCCGCTCCGTCGATGTCTACGTTCCGCCAGGCTACGTCGCAGGAAGCGAAGCGCCATTCATTGTCGTTGGCGACAGCGGCTACCCCGTTGGAAAACAGTTCTTCACCATCCTCGACAATCTGATCCACGAGCGTCGCATTCCGCCGATCGTCGCAATCTTGATCGGCGCAGGCGGCCAGGACGCGCAGGGGAGCGAACGAGGGTTCGAGTATGACGCGGTCAATGGGGCTTATGCGGAGTTCGTCGAGAACGAGGTGCTGCCGCTGGCCGAGAGCCACGCCAACGTCAAGCTCACCAAGAATCCCGAAGGCCGGGCGACAATGGGCATCAGCTCGAGCGGATCGGCGGCCTTCACGATGGCCTGGTTCCATCCCGAGCTTTACCATCGGGTGCTGACGTACTCGCCGACGGTGGTCAACCAGCAGTGGCCGCACAATCCGGCCCTGCCGGGCGGCGCCTGGGAATATCACAGCGCGTGGGCAGGTCCGCCGGTGGCCAATCTCAGCGTCGAAGGCGGCAAAGTTGCGAAGAGCGATGCGCATTTCGGCTCGCCTCTGATTCCGAACAGCCCGACGAAGCCGATCCGCATCTGGTTCGAGACTGGGGACCACGATCTCTTTTACCCGGTCACTCCGGTGGCGGACGGCATGCACGACTGGGTTCTCGCAGACGAGCGTTTCGCCGAAGTGCTCGCGGACAAGGGCTACCACTACCAATTCCTGTTCGCCCGCAATGCCGAACATGTCGATAAGCCGACCGTCGCTCAAACGTTGCCGGCGGCGCTCGAATGGCTCTGGCAAGGCTATCCGGCGCAATAGACGGGTCCGACCTAATAGTTCGCGTCTGGCATCGACGCTTTGCGCTTGTCGATGAATTCGCGGATCGCCTCGTCCTTCGCTTGGTCGAGGGGCGGCGCTTCATACTCGGCCAGCATTGACTTCCACAGCGCGTTGGCGCGGGTGGCGGCATCCTTGGAGCCTTCCTCCCGCCATTGCTCGACCGAATTGTTGTCGGCGACATTTGAGCGATAAAAGGCAGTCTCGAAATTCGTCTGGGTGTGGGCGCAACCCAAGAAATGCCCGCCCGGCTCGACCTGATGGAAGGCCTCCATCGCCTGGCCATTGTCACTGAAGTCGACGCCTTTGGCGAGCACGTGCATCGCGCCTAGCTGATCGAAGTCGAGCACGAACTTCTCATAGGACGCGGTGAGGCCGCCTTCGAGCCAACCCGCGGCATGCAGCACGAAATTGGCGCCCGCCAGAACAGTCGGCAGAAGCGTCTGCGCGCTCTCGTAAGCCGCCTGCGCGTCCGGGAGCTTCGAGGCGCAGAGCGAGCCGCCGGTGCGGAAGGGCATGTTCATCCGTCGCGCGAGCTGGCCTGCGCCGAAGATCGCCAGCGCCGCCTCGGGCGTGCCGAAGGTCGGCGCGCCCGACTGCATCGACAGCGTCGAGACGAAGGTTCCGAACACCACCGGCGCGCCGGGGCGGGTGAGCTGGCAGAACGCTGTCCCAGCCAGCACCTCGGCCAGCACCTGGGTCAGCGTCCCGGCGACAGACACCGGGCTCATGGCGCCAGACAGAATGAACGGCGTGATGATGCAAGCCTGGTTCGAGCGCGCATAGACTTCCGCCGCGCCGAGCATGCTCGAATCCCAGACCAGCGGCGAGTTGGCGTTGATGAGGCTCGTCATCACTGCGTTCTCACGCACGAACGCCTCGCCAAATAAAAGCTCGCAGATACGCACGCTGTCCTCGGCGCGCTCTGGCTTGGTCACCGAGCCCATGAACGGCTTGTCCGAGTATTTGAGATGCGCGTACACCATCTCGAAGTGCCGCTTGTTGACCGGCAGATCGACTGGCTCGCACACCGTGCCGCCGGAATGGTGGATATATGGGCTTAGGTAGGCGAGCTTGACGAAGTTCTGGAAGTCTTCGAGCGTCCCATAGCGGCGGCCTTTATCGAGGTCGTGCACGAACGGCGACCCGTAGTTTGGCGCAAACACCATCGCGTCACCGCCGATCGTGACGTTGCGCTCCGGATTGCGCGCGTGCTGCACGTATTGCGACGGCGTAGTGGCGCACAAACTTCTGGCCACGCCGCGTGGGAAGCGAACCCGCTCGCCCTTGATGTCGCATCCCGCGCCGCGAAAGAGTTCAGCCGCGCGGGGAAACTCGCGAAATTCGACGCCAACTTCCTGAAGCAACGTCTCGGCGTTGCGCTCGATCGTATCCAACCCCTCCTCGCTGACAAGTTCGGTGAGCGGAATCTTGCGAGTGATGTAGGGGATGGAGGCGAGGGAGCGCTGAGCGCGCGCACTGCGGCGCGCCTCGCGGCCACGGCGCGGCTCTCTGGCGGCGGCCGGCGCGGTGTCAGTCATGGCGTTCTCGCTTTCCGAACTCTATTGATGTCCTACCGGCAGCTTGCGCCAGAGCGATGCCGAATTGAACCCGAAAATTGAGGCCCACGCATGCGCTACCGCTGTTTCGTATCCCAGTCCGGCGCTACATAATATGGCGCGTTCGAAGCCGGCAGAGAGTCGAGCCCGCGGATCATGTCCGCCGCTTTTTCAGCCAGCATGATCGTCGGCGCGTTCAGATTGCCGTTGGTGATCGAGGGCATGATTGACGAATCGACGACACGTAGCGCGCCGACCCCGATTACCCACGTTTCTGGATCGACCACGGCGGAAGGGTCCGCGGGCGATCCCATCTTGCAGGTGCAGGAAGGATGGTACGCAGTATCGACATCATCGCGCACGAACGCGTCGATCGCTTCGTCATTGACGCAGTCGGCGCCAGGCTTGATCTCCTGGCCCCGGTAAGGGTCAAAGGCGTGTTGAGCGAAGATCTCCCGGGTCAGGCGCACGCAAGCGCGCATTTCGATCCAATCCTCGGGATGGCTCATATAGTTGAACTGGATCCGTGGCGGGTCCATCGGATCGGCGGACCTCAAGCGAACCCAACCACGGCTTTTCGATCGCATCGGTCCTGCATGCGCCTGGAAGCCATGCTCTTTCGCCAAGGTCGAACCGTCATAGGCGACGGCCATCGGCAGGAAATGAAACTGAATGTCGGGATAGCGAACGCCGGCGCGTGAGCGGATGAAGCCGCCGGCCTCGAAATGATTGGAGGCGCCGAGACCCCGTCCGCGCATAAGCCACTCGGCGCCGATGAGCGCGCGCCTGAATAGGCCGATGTGCGAAAAGAGCGTGATCGGTTGCTTCGAGGCGACCTGAAAAGTGAATTCGAGATGGTCCTGCAGGTTCTCGCCAACCCCTGGCCGGTCGGCGAGGACTTCGATCCCGAGAGATCGCAATTCCTCCGCCGGCCCCACACCCGACAGCTTCAACAATTGCGGCGAATTGATCGGCCCGCCGCAAAGGATGACTTCGCGCCGCGCCTTTGCCGTTTGCTCGCGCCCGCGGCGCCGGTAGCGAACGCCGACCGCACGGCGCCCATCGAAGACGATCCGGGTCGCGAGCGCATGCGTGACGACCTCGAGGTTGGGGCGCTTCATGGCCGGCTTGAGATAGGCGTTGGCTGTCGACCACCGGACGCCGTCCTTCACCGTCATGCCGAGCGGGCCAAATCCTTCCTGCCGCTCACCGTTGAGGTCGGTGCTGACCGCATAGCCCGCCTGCCCACCCGCCTCGATGAAGGCGTCGTAGAGAGGGTTGGTTTTTCGCCCATATGCCGTCGTCAGCGGTCCGGCGTTGCCGCGATAGGCGTCGACCGGTCCCCGAAAGCTCTCCGCCCGGCGGAAGTAGGGCAGCACGTTTCTATATCCCCACCCCTTCGCGCCCTCTTCCTCCCAGCGCTCGAAATCGAGCGGATGCCCGCGGACATAAACCATGCCATTGATCGACGAGGAGCCGCCAAGGACTTTGCCGCGCGGACAAGCGATGCGTCGGCCGCCGAGATGCGGCTCGGGCTCGCTTCTGTAGCCCCAGTTGTATGTCTTGGAGTTCATCGGAATGGATAGGGCCGCGGGCATCTGGATGAAGACCGAGCGATCGGTTCCGCCGTATTCAAGCAACAGCACGCTCGAGCGTCCATCCTCGGTCAGGCGATCGGCGAGCACGCAGCCCGCCGAGCCGGCGCCGACGATAACGTAGTCGAAAACCTCGCCATCCATCCGAGAGACGCTTGCTCACCCCATCGCTTCAGTCCCGACTATGCCTCGGCGTCGAGTGATGCGACATAATTTTTCAGATGGAACCCCAACACAAAGATTGCGCCCGGAGACGGGTTGCAAAGCTCCGGCGAGAGCGATGCGACGCTATTGCGTCGTCCGCTCGCCGCTGTTGAGATTTCTCGCGACGAACGCCATTCGCATGAGGTGCGAAATGTTGCGCGCTTGCATCTTCTGAATGACTGCAGCCCGATGGTGCTCGGCCGTCCGCGAACTGATGCGCAACTGGTGCGCAATGAGCTTGGTCGGCAACCCCTCCAACAGAAGGGCGAGCACCTCCCGTTCCCGCTGTGTAAGCAGCGTCTGCCGAGCCTTGAACTCCTTCATTTCGAGGGGGGTGTCGCCAGCCTCGTCGCCGCGCGACAACGCTTCCTCGACAGTCAACAGCAGCGCCTCGGCGTCAAACGGCTTTTGGACAAAATGGAAGGCCCCCGCCTTCATCGCCAAGACGGCCGTCGGCACGTCGCCGTAGGCCGTTATCATGATGACCGTCGAATCGCTGGTCGCAGCGACGATACGCCTCAGAAGTTCGATGCCGCTCATACCGGGAAGCTGGTTGTCGAGCAGAACGCAGGCCGGGTCTTTCAGGGGGTTCGAGGTGAGGTATTCCTCGGCTGAGCCATAGGATCTGGAACTCAATCTGGGCGGTCGACAGAAGCAGGGTCAGCGCATCCCGCACCTTTGCTTCATCATCGACGATGTGCACGCAACGTTCATGCAGCATTGTTTCCGCATCCATTTGTCGGCAACTCGACTACAAATCGCGCGCCCCCGGTCGTGATCGGCTCCCACCAGAGGCGGCCCGCGTGCCTCTGAACAATTCGTCGGCTCAAGTGCAAGCCAAGCCCCATGCCTCGCGGCTTGGTGGTCTGATAGGCGTCAAAAATGTTGTCCGCGAGGTCCGGATTCACTCCCCTGCCATTGTCCTCGACCCGGAGCATGATTGCCTTGCCTTTTGCAGCGACCCGCAAGGTCACGCGCCCTCGGGCGTCCGACCGCTCTGCGGCGGACTCAATCGCATTGGCGACGAGATTGATCAGAACCTGCTCAATCTGGACTCCGTCCGCCGTTACCAGAGGGACAAGACCCATGCTTTCGACCTCCACCCGAACGCCACGCGCGGCTGCTTCCTCCCGACAAAGCTCGCCGATCTTCTTCGCGAGGGCGGACACATCGAGCGCCGTCAAGTTCAAGTTGCCATTTGAAACGAAATCGCGAATGCGCTCGAGAACCTCGCGGGCCCGCTGAGCCTCGGCCTCCGCCTTGATCAGCGCGTCCATGACTGGCTCGCTCGCGACGCTCGCCTGGAGCAATCGCCGTGCGGCATGCACGTAGGTCGCCACTGTTGAGAGTGGTTGGCTGACCTCGTGAGCGAGCGCCATCCCCATCGCGCCGGCCCGGGCGTTGGTCACCATCCGAGCCATCTCCCTCTTTTGATCGCGCAGGCGCAGAGCGGCGTCCTGGCGCTCCGTCGTGACCGCGCCAAGCAGCAAGCCGGTAATCGAAAGCACCAGCATCAGCAATTGGAGTATGGCGAAATCCGTCGTGTTGTAACCAACGAACGCGGTAAGTACGGCAAGGGTCAGCTGGATCGTCACCAACGCAAACGCGACACCTGCGTAGCCTTCCCGCATCGCCACCCAGATGACCGGCAAGAAGAGCAGATTGAAGAGATAGTATAGTTTGTCGCCGACCCCAACGAGCGCGGCAAATCCCAGCACTATTCCCAGCGCGAAGATGAAAATAGTAAACAACGTATAGCCGGACCAACGCCACGGTGGCGACGCGTAGGTGAAGGCAGCTGTCGTCGCGGGAATGACCGTGACGACCCCGAGCGCTGCGCCGATCCAGCAATGGACCATCGCGACAAAGACTTTATCTGACGACAGTCCGCCGCCCAGATACAGCACTCCACAATATATGAAAGCCGACAGCGCGGCGCCTGCCGGAATAAGAAGCAGGAACGCCACCACGTCCGGCAATCTGAACTGCCTGATGTCAAATTTCAGCGCATTCTTCAAAACGAAAACGAGACCGACATAGGCGACGGTCAAACAGAGCTCCGCCGCCATCGTCACGCCGATGCTGCGATGAACACCGGCGATCGACACGTCGACCAGAACCGCCGCCAGGAAAACGAACGGCGCAAAGGCGACGTTCTCGAGGAGCAGCGCGAGACTTAAACCATCGTCCGGACTCCACAACGTGATTCCGAGGCGATCGAATTCATGCCATTCTGTCAAGAGGTTAAGCGCGACGTAGATGGCGACGAACGCGGCGCCGGTCCCCCAAAACCTGGGACCAGCCGAAGCAAACCCGGTCCAACCTCGGTGAGGCTGGAGCGGCATGTCATGCGAACTCGAGAGGGCCATTTTCATCCCGGACCAGAGGGAAGCATATGGCGCTTTGTCTCTAATTCAAACCCGCTTGACGTAGGTGATTTTACCAATCGCCGGCAGTTTTAACCTCGGTGTATCGTAGCTCGTCGAGCGGTCCACGCCGGTGGCGGCCGGTCCGCGGTCGATGACGCCGAGCACAATCCCTGGGCACATAGCGCTCGGCGTCGCCCCACCTCGCCTCGCACGCCGGACCTTTGCTTGGCGCTGAACCGCCCATCGACGCCGGTTGACCAATCCCGCCGCTTTCGGCGAAGTCCCCTGCGAACGGGCCGATTTGGGAGACTATGACATGGCCGAAAGACTGCGGGTCGCATTGCTGTTTGGGGGCCGCTCGGCCGAGCACGACGTGTCCATCATGTCCGCCGGCAATGTGTTCCGGGCGCTCGACCCAACGCGCTATGACACGATTCCGATCGGCATAACCCGCAGCGGCGCTTGGCTCCTGTGCTCGCTCACACACGGCGCGTTTCCACTCGTCGTTCCCGAGAGCGGACCGCGGCGCCGCCCTCATTCCAGGCGGTGCGGGGCGGCTTGCGATCCTTTCGGAGACGGATGCGGCGGCAGCAGACTTATCACGCTTCGTCGACGTCGTGTTTCCGGTTCTCCACGGCCCCTTCGGCGAGGATGGAACGGTTCAGGGCGCGGCGGAGATTGCGGGCGTGCCTTATGTCGGTTCCGGCGTCCTCGGCTCGGCCGCTGCGATGGACAAGGATGTGGCCAAACGTCTCATGCGCGACAGCGGCCTGCCGATCGCGCGCTTTTTAAGCTTCGTCCAAGGGGACGCGCCATCGTTTGATTCGGTCGCTGCCGAACTTGGCCGCCCGGTGTTCGTCAAGCCGGCGCGCCTGGGCTCGTCGGTCGGCATCAGCAAGGCGGGAACGCGAGAGGAGTTCGCCAATGCGATCGCCGAGGCGTTCCGGCATGACCGCAAAATCCTGGTCGAGGAATATGTTCGTGGGCGCGAGATCGAGTGCGGCGTTCTCGAAGGTGAAGACGGTTCGCTCACCGCCTCGCCGCCCGGCGAGATCGTGCCCAGCAACCGCCACGGCTTCTACACCTATGAGGCCAAATATCTCGACGAGGAGGGTGCGGCGATCAAGGTGCCGGCTGACCTCGCTCCCGACGTCAGCGACAAGGTTCGCAAGCTGTCGATCGAGGCCTTCCGCGCGCTCGGCTGCGAGGGCTTGGCCCGCGTCGACTTTTTTCTGCGCGAGGACGGCAGTCTCCTGATCAATGAGGTGAACACCCTGCCAGGCTTTACGAACATCAGCATGTACCCGAAGGTCATGGAGGCGCTCGGGATCAGTTACGCCGAGCTGGTCGACCGCCTCATTCGTCACGCGCTGGCGCGGGCAGGCTTAAGCACGGAAAAAGCGGAAACGCGCATGCGGGCTTGATCGCGTTCTTGGCGAGCGGAGGAGAGGTAACAAACGCCTGTCCGCGTCGAAGCCATGCATATGACGTTTTCTTATGCGCTTCGCCGGCTTGCCTTCGCCCCGCTCCCGACGCCGCCGGGCTTCTTCGCGCTGCCGCTGCGACTCATCGTCGGCTACGGATTTCTCGAGCATGGCTACGCTAAACTCGCCCGAGGCCCGGACGTCTTCATTGGCATCCTGCATGCGATCGGCATGCCGTTCTCAGTCTTTCTCGGCTGGGCGACGATTCTCATCGAGGTGATCGGCGGCCTGCTCATCCTCTTGGGGGTGCTCGTGCCTCTCGCCTCCCTGCCCATGATCGTTGTGCTTGTGCTGCTCGTCGCGATCTTCACCGTTCATCTTCCGAACGGCTTCAGCTCGATCAAGCTGGTCGCTTACAACGGGTCGGGAGCGCATTTTGGACAGCCAGGTTACGAGACCGACCTACTCTATCTTGCCGCTCTGCTCGCGCTTTGCTTCGGCGGCGCCGGCCCGTTGTCGCTCGATGGTTATGTCCGTGCGCACAGGAGCGTTGATGAGAGCACAGCGCGGAGCGTCTTCCCACCGGAGCATTCCCAAGGAAGGGACGCCATCACAGGCAGGTAGTTGAAAGACCGGCTTGCGTTCGAAGTCGCGCATAGCGATGTTCTCCGAGGAACCAGAGAAAAAAGCCAATGACCGAGAGCCTGGCCCAATTGTCGAAGGGCGCGTTGAATGATCTTGGCGGCGTGTTCGCCGCCATGCCGGAGAACGCGCTCGACAGCTTGATCGAGGCCATCGTTGGCGCGAAGCGCATCGTCGTGTTCGGGCTTGGGCGCGAAGGGTTGCAGATGCGCGGTTTCGCCATGCGCCTCTTTCACATGGGCCGCGATGTCGCGGTCTGGGGCGACATGACGACGCCCGCTTTGGGCGCAGGCGATCTCTTCATTGCCTCCGCGGGACCAGGCGATCTCCCGACCGCGCAAACGCTGGTCGAGATCGCGCGCAAAGCTGGCGCTCGCGCGGCGCTCGTCACCGCTCAACCGGCAGGCGGACTCGCCAAACACGTCGACGTCGTTACGGTCATTCCCGCCCAGACGATGGCGAATGATCAGGGCGGCACGGTCTCTGTCCTGCCCATGGGCTCCCTGTTCGAGACGGCGCAGATGATCGCCTTCGAACTGGTGATCCTCAAACTGCGCCCGCACTTCAGCGAAACGTCGGAGACGATGCGCGCGCGGCATACCAACTTGGAATAGTCCCCTCCCTGTTCGGATAGGGGCGGCCGTGAGGGTTGCTGCGCCTCGAATGCGACCACAATCTCCCGCGATTGCAGCCACAATTCCTTTTTAAGCCATCGGGGTCGACCACGACCGGATAGGCGCTATGGCGATTCGCGCTCTCGATTTAGTGACAAGGCTTTCATCAAGATTTCGCCTACGAGATTCTGCCGGTGACCACCGCGAGCGTGATTGGCGCGATGCTCGTCAATCATTACGGTCATCAGCCGCCCTCGCCCCCGATTGTCATCCAGGCGCCCCCGTCGGCATCCGAAGCCGCGATGGTGCAGTCCCTGCGCGAGGAGCACGAACTCGTCGCCAGCTTTATGAAGCGTAATCAGGAGAGAGCGAGCGACCCGGAGCGTTCGGAGAGCGCAGCGACGCAGGTCGCGTCGGTTGCCCCGCCCGCCCTTTCGCTCGTGGATCCGCCGTTGCCCGAGCCACGTCCGGCGGCGCAAAAAGCGGTCGCGAGGCTCGCGCCAAAACCCGCGGCCAGGAAAAAGTCCGCGCCGACTGAGGCGCCGGCGCCTCAGCCGGACCCTCCCGCGATTGCGTCCGAGGTCCCCCCGCTACTGGCCTCCCCGCCGCGCCCGTCGCAAATTGAGTTCGAGCCAAGAGCGCGGCCGATCATCCGCGTCGCCGGCGAAGTGCGCGAGTGGGTCGCGGACATAGCTCAGGCGTCTGGGCGTGTGGCGTTCCTGGCCGGTTTACCGGATTGGTCTTCGGCGCCGCCGCTCGTCCGGACGCTCGGCTTCTTCCGGCAAAACTGATCCGTCCTGCCCGCTAGACAGCCTCTTTCCAAGCCTTAACGAACATCTGCGCGACGCGCGCGACGTCCTCGACGCTTGCGCCTGGCCTGTAGAGCGCCGAGCCGATGCCAAAGCCATTTGCGCCCGCCCGCTTGTAGGGAGCGATGCGCTCGGGGGTGACGCCGCCAACCGGATAGAGCTGGGTTTCTTTCGGCAAGACCGCGCGCCACGCCTTCACGATATCCGGGCCAAGCGCTTCGCCGGGAAAGAGCTTGAGCCCCGACGCGCCCGCCTTGAGCGCCGCGAACGCCTCCGTCATTGTGGCGACACCAGGCACCGCAATAAGCCCAAGCTTAGTCGCGCGCTCAATCACAGTGTGATCGGCGTTGGGCGCGACCACGAGCTTGGCGCCCGCTTCCGCCACTTCGTCGACCTGACCTTGTTCGAGCACCGTACCCGCGCCGACCAGAACCTTATCGCCAAATAACCGCGCAATGAGTTCGATGCTCGCCAACGAATCGGGCGAGTTGAGCGGCACCTCGATGGCGCCGAAACCCGCCTCGACAATGACCGCAGCGATCGATTCCGCTTCGTCCGGCGTGACGCCGCGCAGGATAGCGACAAGGGGAGTTGGAGCGAGGTTTAGCGTCACAAAAGACCTCCGTCGCGGGCGATGCGAAAAAGCCCGCGGGCGGCTGCCCGCGGCGGCGCAGCTCGAGCAGAAACCCCGAGCGCTGCGAACGCAGCGAGATAGCGCTCAACCAGCGCGTCCGCGCCTGCGACATGCGGCGCCTCGCCGGGAAAGAGCCGGCGCGCCTCGCCAACTTCTGCGCCGACCAAGAGGCCGGAGAGATATTCGCCAGCGTCGCTCTCAGAGAGGGCGCCCGTGAGCGGTAGCGAGCGAGCGCCAAACATGAGGCCGAGCAAGCCGGACTTTCCTTCGCAAGCCCCCGCCGCGGCGCCGCGGCGAACGCCGAGCGCGAACGCTTCGCCCGGACGCTTGGCAGGCGCGGCTTTGGCGAACGCCCCTGCGACCGTATGGTCCCGCAACGCCGCGAACAATTCGCCGGTGACGAAGGTCTTGAACGCGACGACGCGATCGCCGTCGACCTTCGCCCATTTCGAATGGGAGCCTGGCAGCACAATCAGTCGGGGGCCCGCATCGGCGACGCCGAAGATTTCCGTCTCCTCGCCACGCATCACATCCGGCTGCCCGGCTTCGTCGACATAGGAAAGGCCCGCCGCGAGCACGACGCGTCGGCCGTCGGCTTCAACCGGAGTGAGTTGCGTGGCGACCTCACGCGGTCCGGCCGGGCATTTGACGTAAGCCGCCTCGCGCCAGCCGTGCCGGCTGCCGACCATGCCCGAGGCGATGACCGGAAGAGACGGATGAGCCTCGAGCCATTGCCCGATCAGCCGCTTGAGGGTCGCTGGATACGCTCCCGCCGCGACGCTCCCGATTCCGTCACCGGAGGCGACCTCGTCAAGGATCTCACCATTCGGCGACATGAGATAGGCGCGAAAGCTCGACGATCCCCAGTCGATGGCGATGAGCACGGGCGACATGACGGCGGATTGACCATGCGCGAGAGGCGCGGTCAATCCGGGAGTTTGATTGGCGATGCGCTCATCATTGACAATCCCGGGCGTCCGCTTCTATTCGCGAATCTTCGTTGGTTGGGGACGCCCACAGAATGAACCGCCGTCAGTTCGGCCGCGCTGCGGCTGCAGCCGCCGCATTCCCATTCAATCCCGCGCTCGCCCAGCGCGTCGATAAAGACGCCGAACAGCTCACCAACGGCGAGTTCAACTGGCATCCCGACCGCTCGGAGACCGGCCCGATCATCGCCATCGTCTCGCTGCCCGATCAGCGGGTGTACGTCTATCGCAATGGGGTCCGCATCGCCGCTTCGTCGTGTTCGACCGGCAAACTCGGCCACCGGACCCCGACCGGCGTGTTCAAGATCCTGCAGAAGGACAAGAACCACCATTCCTCGACCTACAACAACGCGTCGATGCCTTATATGAACCGGCTGACCTGGTCGGGCATCGCGCTGCACGCGGGCCAGTTGCCCGGGTACCCCGCGTCGCACGGGTGCGTCCGCCTGCCAAAGGAATTTGCTGAGCTGCTGTTTGGCGTCACCAAACTCGGCATGACCGTGGTCATCGCAGACGACAAATCTCAGCCCGAAGAGGTGACGCATCCGGGCATGGTCTTAGGCGAATACGCCGCGCGCGAATTCAACGCCGTCGACACAGCGATCAAGGCGACCGAATATTCTGAAGCGCACGATCCCGCGCCGAAATCGCCGAGCGTCGTCGTCAGCAGCGCGGACAAATCAATCCGGGTGTTCGACAATGGCGTCCTGGCGGCTTCAGGCAAGGTCGAGATCCAGAATCCCGAGAAGCCCTTGGGCGAGCGTGTGTTCACCCTGAACGGCGCGGACGACCAGTCCGGCCTCCTGTCATGGCAGGCCGCCGAGGTCGGAGCGGCGACGAAAGCGACCGGCGAAGACAACGCCGCAGCGCTGCGGCGGATCAAGGCCGACCTGCCGGCGCGCGAAGCCGTCCGCAAAAGGCTCAAATTCGGCATGACGCTCGTCACCACCGATCAGCCGGCGGACGCCAAGACGCGGTCCGCCGACGGGTTCATCGTGCTCGATTCGCAGAGCTGAAGCGGGAGGGTTTCGACACTTAACTCTCGGCGGTCACGACTGTGGGTCAGACCAGTCGAATGGATCCTGGATACTTCGCGACCGCCGGATCGGACGTTAGAAGCGTGAATCCTTCGACGATGGCTTGAGCAACGAGCATGCGGTCGAAGGGGTCCTTGTGAATCGGCGGCAAACCCGCGAGCGTCGCGGCATGGGCGCCGGTCACAGCGAGTTCGGCATAACCATTGTCGAAAAGACTCCGGCGCATCATACCGGCATCGATGCGAAAACCGGCGCGGCCGAGACCTGTCTTAATCGCGATTTCCCAGATGCTGAGTGCGCTGAACATCATCTCGTTGTCCGGGCTCTCGATGAGAGAGCGGGCCACACGGGACAGCCTCTCGGGCTCGATCGCGCCCAAGAGCAAAATGTGGGTGTCGAGCAAGAGCCTCATTCGTCGCCGTAGAACAGCTTCTCGATTTCTTCCTGGCCCATCGTGTCGAAATCATCGGGCACGGTGACAGCGCCGCGCATGAAGCCCAACCGCCGCGGCATCGTCGGCGCATCAATGGGAACGACCTTGACCAGCGGTTTGCCGGCCTTCGCGATGATGAACGGCTCACCCTTAGCCGCCGCCTCGACGAGGCGAGAGAGGTGGGTTTTGGCGTCGTGCATGTTTACAGTTCTCATCCCGATCGCCTTGAACTAAGTCCACTTAACTTAGTTCATCGCCGGGCGTGCGTCAATTCGTAGGTTGTCCGCCTCGCGCATAAACGTCGGATCAGATTCGCCTATCGTCCAGCCGCCTGCTCCTGCTCCCTTAATCGGAAGCGCTGGATCTTCCCGGTCGCGGTCTTCGGCAATTCGGCGATGAAGGCGATCGAGCGCGGGTATTTGTACGGCGCGAGCCGATCCTTCACGAAGCCCTTGAGCTCCGCCTCGTCCGTTGAGGCGCCTTCTTTCAACACGACGAAGGCTTTCGACTTGACGAGGCCATCTGCATCAGGGGCGCCGATCACCGCGGCTTCAAGGACAGAGGGGTGCTGCACGAGCGTCGCCTCAACCTCGAACGGGCTGACCCATACGCCGCCGACCTTCAGCATGTCGTCCGAGCGGCCAGCGTAGGTGAAAGTTCCGTCGGCATTGCGAATGTATTTGTCGCCGCTCTTGGTCCAGCGGCCCTCGAACGTCTCGCGCGTCTTGGCGCGGTTGCCCCAGTACATCAGCGCCGCCGACGGCCCGTGGATGTAGAGGTCCCCCGGTTCGCCGTCCGCAACGGCCCGACCCTCCTCGCCGCGCACTTCAATGTCGTAGCCCGGCACCGGCCAGCCGGTCGTGCCGTAGCGCACGTTGTCGGGTCGATTGGAGATGAAGATGTGCAACATCTCGGTCGAACCGATGCCGTCGACGATGTCGACGCCGAAATGGCGTTTGAACCGCTCGCCAATCTCGGCCGGCAGCGCTTCGCCAGCGGACGACACGAGCCTCAAGTCCACGTCCTCACGCTTCGGCAGCAGGTTCGAAGCGAGCATGCCGGCAAAGCCGGTCGGCGCGCCGTAGAAGACAGTGGGCCTGACGCCGCCCACGCCGCCGCTCAACCGCTTGAACACAGCCTCCGGCGTCGGCCGCTCGGCCATGAGCAGCGCCGTCGCGCCGACAGCGAGCGGAAAGGTCAGCGCGTTGCCAAGCCCATAGGCGAAGAAGAGCTTGGCGGCGGAGAAGCAGACGTCGCCCTCATGCAAGCCCAGGATCGCCTTGCCGTAAAGCTCTGTCGTCCAATAGGGGTTGGCGTGCGAATGCACCGCGCCCTTAGGCCGTCCGGTCGAGCCCGACGAATAGAGCCAGAACGCGGGGTCGTCGGCCCGCGTGTGCGCAGCCTTCATCAACGGCGCAGCGCGGGCGAGGAAGTCCGCGAACTCGATTTCGCCGGCTCCGAGCGGCTGAGCCGCGCGCGACACGACGAGGGTATGGACCTCGTGGTCCGACTTGGCGAGCGCGGCCTTTAGCGCGGGCTTGACCGCGCCGCTGACCAGCACGGCCTGGGCGCGCGAATGCTCAAGCATATAGGCGAGATCGTCGGCCGTGAGCAGCGTATTGACCGCGACCGGGACGACCCCCGCCAGCATGGCGCCCAGAAAGGCGACCGGCCAGTCGGCGCTGTCCTGCATGAGGATGAGCGCACGCTCCTCGCGCTTGACGCCTCTCTGCTTGAGCGCCCCGGCGAACCGACGAACGCGCTCGTCGAGCTCGCCATAGGTCAAGACACCGATGTCGTCGATGAACGCCGCTTTTGTGCTGCGCCCTGCATTGCCCGCGAGCAGATGCGCCGCGAAGTTGAACGCCTCCGGCGGCGGTTCAACCGGGGTCGCGGTCATCGGCGCCTCCCTGAGCACATCCGTGGCTCGCGCAGACGGCTTCGGCTGGCGATGAGAACGCCGAGCGCCGCGCGATGGTTGTTCGCAGCATCGAGATGCAATATTATGCTTCATTCATCTCTAGGGAGGCGCCCAAACCTTGTCAAACAACGCGCCGTTCTCGCCGACCGAGGCGACGATAAAGGCGTTGGGCGCCGCGGGCGTCCACGCGCCTCGAACTGCGCCCACCGACCTGAGCGACATGACTGGCCAACCGATGCCGAGACGGGCAAAGAGCCGTTCTTGGCCGCGCTGGGCGAGCGCGCGAAGGCTTTGCGCCTGCGTCGGGGGCTGACCCGCAAGGCCCTCGCCCGCGCGACCGGCGTTTCCGAACGGCACTTGGCCAACCTTGAATACGGCGTCGGCAACGCCTCGATCCTGATTCTCTTGCAGGTGGCTCGGGCGCTTCAATGCTCGCTGGCCGAGCTCGTCGGCGACATCACCACGCAATCGCCGGAATGGCTGATGCTGCGCGAGATGCTGGCCGACCGCGACGAGGCGACGCTGCGCCGGGTGCGCCTCGCGGCGTTGGAACTCACAGGCGGCGGACCGCCGCGCAGCGAAGAAGCGCCCGTCCGATCGTCTCGAATTGCCCTGATCGGCCTGCGCGGCGCCGGGAAGTCAACGCTTGGCCGGATGCTCGCGGAGGACCTCAACTTTCCGTTCGTCGAGCTCAGCCGCGAAATCGAGACGCTCGCCGGCTGCAGCATCAGCGAGATTCTCTGGGCTCTACGGCCAGAACGCGTACCGTCGCTACGAGCGCCGCGCGCTCGAGGAGGCGATCGAGGCCTATCCCGAGGCGGTCATCGCCACTGCAGGCGGGCTGGTCAGCGACCTCGGCAGCTTCAACCTCCTTTTGCGCCGCTGCACGACCGTCTGGCTTATGGCCGATCCCGAAGACCACATGAGCCGGGTCCTGGCTCAGGGCGACCTGAGGCCGATGGCCGCGAGCCGGGAAGCGATGGACGACTTGAAGTCGATCGTCGCCAGCCGAGCCGCGTTCTATTCCAAGGCCGATATGCGGGTCGACACCAGCGCTCAGCCGTTGACGGAAACCTTCCAGATCCTACGAGCCGAGGCGCGCGAGGCGATTGGCCTGCCCGGCGAATGATTCAGGGCAAGGTTGGCCTTGCGTGGCGGCCGATAGCGCATTATGATGCATGAACTGCAATAAACTGCCTACGAACGGGAGTCCCATGGATCGGGTCGACTATCAAACCGAGCCCTCCCGCTACAGGCACTGGAAGCTCAAGTTCGACGGGGCGGTGGCGACGCTCCTTGCGGACTTCGACGAGGACGGCGGTTTGCGCCCCGGCTACAAACTCAAGCTCAACTCTTATGACCTCGGCGTCGACATCGAGCTCAACGACGCCATCAATCGCATCCGCTTCGAGCGCCCGGAAGTGCGCGCCGTGGTCATCATGAGCGCCCGCGAGCGCGTGTTCTGCTCCGGCGCCAACATCTTCATGCTGGGCGTCTCGAGCCATGCCTGGAAGGTCAACTTCTGCAAGTTCACCAACGAGACCCGCAACGGCCTGGAGGACTCGTCCAAGCATGAAGGCTTGAAGTTCCTGGCCGCCGTCAACGGCTCGTGCGCCGGCGGCGGCTACGAACTCGCGTTGGCCTGCGATGAGATCATCCTCATCGACGACCGCTCGAGCGCGGTCAGCCTGCCCGAAGTGCCGTTGCTCGGCGTGCTGCCGGGAACCGGCGGTCTCACAAGGCTGACCGACAAGCGCCACGTCCGTCATGACCTAGCAGACGTCTTCTGCACCACCAGCGAAGGCGTGCGCGGCGAGAAAGCTTTGGCCTGGCGCCTCGTCGACGCGATCGCCAAGCCCGCGCAATTCGAGGCGAAAGTGAAAGAGCGCGCACTCGCGCTTGCCGCGATCAGCGATCGCCCGTCGGCAGCCAAGGGCGTCGCGCTGACGTCCCTTGAGCGGACGGTCGAAGCTGATGCGCTCAAGTATCGCCACGTCAAGGTCACGATCGATCGGGCGCTCGCGCCGCGACTTTCGTGATCAAAGGCCCGAGCGGCGCGCAGCCACAGGACGTCGCGGCGATCGAAGCCATGGGCGCGGACTGGTACCCGCTTGCGTTTGCCCGCGAGCTTGAGGATGCGATCCTGTCGATGCGCACCAACGAGCTCGACATTGGCGTATGGTTGATGAAGACCGAGGGCGAGCTCGAGGCGGTTCTGGTGATGGACGAGACGCTTCGTGCGCTCAAGGACCATTGGCTCGCGCGTGAAACCATCGGTTATCTGCGCCGCACTTTGAGCCGGCTCGATGTCACCTCGCGCAGCCTGTTCGCGCTGGTCGACGCAGGCTCCTGCTTTGCCGGGACGCTGCTCGAGATGGCGCTCGCCTGCGACCGGATCTACCACCTCGCTGCACCAAGTGACGACGCGCCGCAAATCGCGGTGAGCGCGGCGAACTTTGGCGACTACCCGATGGCGAGCGGCCAGAGCCGCCTCGGACGGCGCTTCTATGACGAGAGGCCGGCGCTTGAGACGCTGAAAGCGAACATCGGAAAGCCGCTCGACGCGGATGGCGCCTTCGCCCTTGGCCTCGCCACCAGCATTCCCGACGACATCGACTGGACGGACGAAATCCGCATCGCGGTCGAGGAGCGCGCGTCGATGAGCCCGGACGCCCTGACCGCGATGGAGGCAAACTTGCGCTTCGACGGTCCCGAAACTCTGGCCACCCGCGTGTTCGGCCGCCTCACCGCCTGGCAGAACTGGATCTTCCAGCGTCCCAATGCGGTCGGCGACAAGGGCGCGCTCAAAGTCTACGGCAAGGGCGAAAAGGCCGCGTTCGACTGGAACCGGGTGTGATGGAAGCCTCCGAGGCCACGGTCATCAGGCAGCACCTGATCGACCCCGAAATCTGCATCCGCTGCAACACCTGCGAGTCGACCTGCCCGGTCGGCGCGATCACGCATGATGCGCGCAACTACGTCGTCGACGCTAACATCTGCAACCTCTGCATGGCCTGTGTGCCGCCCTGCCCGACCGGCAGCATCGACAATTGGCGCTCGATGCCGCATTCGCGAGCCTATAGCGTCGAGGCGCAGTTCGAATGGGATGCCTTGCCAGCGGAACTGAGCGCCGATGAACTGGGCGGGACGAGCGCTTCCGCGCCGGCGCTGGCAGAGCCGGCGCCTCGATCCGCGCCCGACGAATCAGGCGACGCGGCGTTCGAGGTCGGCGCCTACGCAGCTTTGATCCCACCCTGGTCGGCCGCCAGTCCTTACGCCAACCTCTATGGCCCGAAGGCCTCGACGCGATCGGTTACGGCCACTGTCGTCGGCAATGTTCGGGTGACGGAAGTCGGCAAACACTACGACACGCATCACGTGGTCCTTGATTTCGGCGCGATGCCGTTTCCGGTGCTCGAAGGGCAGTCGATCGGGATCATACCTCCCGGCGCCGATGCGGACGGTAGGCCGCATCATCCGCGGCAATATTCGGTCGCAAGCCCCCGCAATGGCGAGCGACCCGGCTACAACAACGTCTCGCTCACCGTGAAGCGGGTGCTGGAGGATCACGAGGCCCGCCCGGTCCACGGCGTGGTCAGCAACTACCTTTGCGATCTCAACGTCGGCGACAAAGTCGAGGTCACCGGGCCGTTCGGCGTGAGCTTCCTCATGCCAAACCATCCGAAGAGCGCGATCGTGATGATCTGCACCGGCACCGGAAGCGCGCCGATGCGCGCGATGACCGAGTGGCGACGCCGCCTGCGCAAGTCGGGCAAGTTCGAGGGCGGCAAGCTGATGCTGTTCTTCGGCGCCCGCACCAGGCAAGAGCTGCCGTATTTCGGCCCGCTCGGCAATCTGCCCAAGGACTTTATCGACATCAACTTCGCCTTCAGCAGAACGCCGGGTCAGCCCAAGCGCTACGTGCAGGACGTGATGCGTGAGCGGGCGGCCGACCTCGCGCCGCTCATCGCCGATCCGCATGCTTATTTCTACGTCTGCGGCCTCAAGGCGATGGAGGAAGGCGTGGTGCTCGCCTTGCGCGACATCGCAGTTCAGGCAGGGCTCGATTGGGAAACGATCGGGCCGTCGCTCAAGCGCCACGGACGGTTGCATCTGGAAACGTACTGAACAGGAGAGATCCATGAGCGCTGAGGACACCGTGAGCGACGCCGCCGGCGCCATCTCCGCCGATCGCTTCGTCGAGATCAGCTATGACGAGGTTATTCCCAACAATGTCGCGCTCGGCTCGGACAAGCAGTTGCAGCGCGCGCTCGAAGGCTGGCGGCCGAAATATCTCGACTGGTGGACCGGCATGGGCCCGGTCGGCTACCAGCAGTCCGAGGTCTATCTGCGCACGGCCGTCGGCGTCGATCCCGCCGGTTGGGCGAAGTTCGGCTATGTGAAGATGCCAACCTACCGCTGGGGCATTCTGCTCGCGCCCAAGGTCGAGGGGCGAACAATTCCGTTTGGCCGCCACAAGGGCGAGCCCGCGTGGCAGGAAGTGCCTGGCGAGCACCGCGCGCTTCTGCGCCGGCTTATCGTCGTACAGGGCGACACGGAGCCCGCTTCAGTCGAGCAGCAACGCTTTCTGGGCGCGACGGCGCCCAGCCTCTACGACATGCGGAACCTCTTCCAGGTCAATGTCGAGGAAGGCCGCCACCTGTGGGCGATGGTCTATCTGCTCGTCAAATATTTCGGCAAGGACGGCCGCGAGGAGGCGCAGGCTCTGCTCGAGCGCCAAAGCGGACAGATGGACAATCCGCGTATCCTCGGCGCGTTCAACGAAAGCACGCCCGATTGGCTGTCGTTCTTCATGTTCACCTTCTTCACCGACCGCGACGGCAAGATGCAGCTCGCGGCGCTCGCCGAAAGCGGTTTTGATCCACTTTCACGCACCTGCCGCTTCATGCTGACGGAAGAGGCGCATCACATGTTTGTCGGCGAGACCGGCGTCCAGCGCACGATCGAGGCGACCTGCGCGGCGATGGTCAAGGCGGGAATCAAGGATCCGAATGAGGTCGCGGCGGTGCGCAAGCTCGGCGTCGTCGATCTGCCGCTCCTGCAGCGCAAGGCCAATTTTCATGCCTCAGTCACTCGCGACTTGTTCGGCAGCGAAATCTCCAGCAATGCCGCCGAGGTCTTCGGCGCCGGCATCAAGGGGCGCTTCAATGAAGCGAACCTCAAGAGCGACGACCACGTGCTGCAGGACGCGACCTATCCGGTCACCCGGGTCGTCGACGGCGAGCTCGTCGTGGACGACGCGCCGGCGTTGCGCGCCCTCAACTCGCGGCTGCTCGACGATTTCATCGTCGATTGCCAGGGCGGGATCGACCGCTGGAACAAGTCGGTCGAAAAGGCCGGAATCGACTTCAAGTTCATCCAACCCCACAAGGGCTTCAATCGCAGGATCGGCGAGTTCGGAGGCAAACGCATCAGCCCGACTGGCGAAGTCATGACCGAAGACAAGTGGAGTGCGAAAAGCGGCGACTGGCTGCCCAACGACGCGGACATGGCTTTCATCAATTCGCTGATGAAGCCGTGCCATGAGCCTGGCAAATATGCGAGCTGGATCGCTCCGCCGCGCGTCGGCGTCAACAGCCAGGCAGGCGATTTCGAATATGTGAAGATCGCCTGAGGCGGCCGAACCTGGCCGTCATTGCGAGGAGCCATAGGGCGTCGAAGCAATCCAGAGATCGTGGGGGCGCCCATCGGCCCCTGGATTGCTGAGCTTCGCTCGCGATGACGGTCGCCCAAGTCAACCGCGAGACACTTTGCATCACCTCCATCGTTGCGCCTACGCCAGCCCCTCGCTCTTCAGCGCGCGCTGAACCGCCGGGCGTTCGGCCATCCGGTCGCGATGGTCGAGCACGCGCGGGAAGGCGGCGGGATCAACGCTGTCGACCTCCATCCAGCGCGCGATAGTGAAGAGATAAGGGTCGGCGACCGTGTAAGCGTCGCCCATCGCCCACGGACCTTTGAACATCTTGCGCTCGATTAGGTCGAAGCAGGCGCCGACGGTCTCAGGCACCTTCTTCTTCATCGCCGCGTGCGCCGCCGGATCGTCCGCCCACCGATAACCGCGAGCGCGATGCGCGTGCGCCACATGCACGGTCGCGCAGAGATAGCTCATGAAGGATTGCAGCTCGGCGAAGGCGAACGGATCGTCGAGCGGCGCGAGCTTTGCCGCGGCATGCGTTTGCGCGATATAGGCGAGGATGGCCGGCGTTTCGGTCAGCACGCCGCGCTCGGTTGCGAGCGAAGGCACCCGGCCTTTCGGGTTGATCTTGAGATAGGCGGGCTTCGTCTGCTCCGCGGCGCCGAAGTCGATCCATCGCGTTTCGTAAGTCGGCGCCGGCTTCTTCAAGCGCGATGTGCGAAGCCAGAGCGCAGGTGTTGGTGGCGTAATAGAACGTGAGCATGGAGGCCCCAGAATGATGGGGCCCGGCGGCGCCCGGCCCTATAAGGTCACGATATGGCCGCGTCGTTCAAGCTCCTTGACGACCCGATCAGCCAAGGCCTCGGGCAAGTCCTCGGCGGAATTGAGGATAAGCTCTGGCGCTTCGGGCGCTTCATAGGGCTGATCGACGCCGGTGAAATTCTTGATCTCGCCAGCCAAAGCTCGCTTGTACAGGCCCTTGGGGTCGCGGGCGATGACGGTTTCGAGCGGCGCCTCGACGAAGATCTCGAGGAACTCGCCTGTCGCCGCGGTATCGCGCACAAGCCGCCGTTCGGCTTTGAACGGCGAAATGAACGAGCAGAGCACGACGAGCCCCGCGTCGGTCATCAGCCTCGCCACTTCGCCGACGCGCCTGATGTTCTCGACACGGTCGGCCGCGGTGAAGCCCAAGTCCTTGTTGAGGCCGTGGCGAACATTGTCGCCGTCGAGCAGCGTCGTATGCACGCCGCGCGCGTGAAGCTTAGCCTCGACCAGATTGGCGACCGTCGATTTTCCCGCGCCTGACAGGCCGGTGAACCAGAGGATCGCAGGCTTCTGGTGCTTGAGCCCGGCATGGGCCTCGCGGCCCACCGTCGCGCCATGCCGATGCACATTGGTCGCGCGCCTGAGCCCATGCGCGATCATGCCCGCCGCAGCCGTCTCGTTCGTGGCGCGGTCGATCAGGATGAAGCCGCCGGTGTCGCGATTGTCGGCATAGGCGTCGAAGGCCACGGCCATGGTCGTCGCGATGTTGCAGAAGCCGACTTCGTTGAGACCGAGCTCTTTCGCCGCGAGCTTCTCGAAACTGTTCACGTCGAGACGATGCTTGAGCTCGGTGATCGACGCAGGCGTCGTCCGGCCCCCGATCTTCAGCAGGTAGGAACGGCCGGGCAGCATCGGCTCCGCGCTCATCCATAAGACATGCGCCGCGAACTGATCGGCGACCTCGGGGCGAGCGTCCGGGCTCGACAACACGTCGCCGCGCGCGATGTCGATCTCGTCGGTTAGCGTCAGCGTGACGGCGTCGCCCGCCTCGGCGGCCTCAACCTCGCGGTCGGCGACCAGAACGCTGGCGACCGTGCTCTCGCGACCGAAATCGGCGGCGATCACGCGATCGCCTCGCGCGATGCGGCCGCTCGGGATCGTGCCCGCGAAGCCGCGAAAATCCTGGTGCGGTCGATTGACCCATTGCACGGGCAAACGAAAGGGCACGCTCCGGCGATCCTCTTCGACCTCGACGCGCTCCAGATAGTCCAAGAGATGCGGGCCCGAATACCAGGGCGTGCGCGAACTCAAAGACGAAACATTGTCGCCATGGCGGGCCGAGATCGGCAGCGCGATCAACGAGCGGAAGCCGAGCGTTTCGGCGAATTTTCTATAGTCGGCTTCGATCTGGCGAAGGACGGTCTCGCTATAGTCGACAAGGTCGATCTTGTTGACCGCCAAGACGACGTGGCGCACGCCGAGCAGCGAGACGATGATCGAATGGCGATGGGTCTGGGTGAGAAGCCCCTTGCGCGCGTCGACCAGAACGATCGCGAGGTCGGCGTTGGACGCGCCAGTCGCCATGTTACGCGTGAATTGCTCATGGCCGGGCGTGTCGGCGACGATGAAGGAGCGCCTTTCGGTGGCGAAATAACGATAGGCGACGTCGATCGTGATGCCCTGCTCGCGTTCGGCCTCGAGCCCGTCGACAAGAAGCGCGTAGTCGATCGCTTCGCCGGTCGTGCCGAATTTCTTCGAGTCGCGCTCGAGCGTCGAAAGCTGATCGTCGAAGATGAGCTTCTTCTCGTACAGCATCCGCCCGATGAGCGTGGACTTGCCGTCGTCGACCGAGCCGCAGGTCAGGAGACGCAATGTCGGAACCGCGGAAACGCGGAGGGGCGCGTTCATGCCAACCTCGCGTCTGCAGCAGTTGCGGCTCTTGGGTCGCGAGCCAACGCCTTGCGGACCGGTGCGCCCCCTTCTCCCTCAGGGAGAAGGTGTCGGGCGAAGCCCGACGGATGAGGGCTGCGGCCGCTTGCACCTATCACGGCGCCGGCTCGATCGCATCGGGTCTTCGCCGAAAGGTGAGCAACACTTTGCGCCGCGCCCTCATCCGTCACGCCTGCTGCGTGACACCTTCTCCCTGAGGGAGAAGGGAGGGGATGGCGGCTTTGCATAGCTGGCGCATTCATCAGAAGTACCCCTCGCGCTTCTTCTTTTCCATCGAGGAGGCTTCGTCCGAGTCGATCAAGCGTCCCTGCCGCTCGGAGGTGGTGGACTTGCGCATCTCGGCGATAATGTCGCGGAGCGTGTCGGCTTCCAACTCGAACGCGCCCGTCAGCGGATAGCAGCCGAGGGTGCGGAAGCGGACGCGCCGCATTTCCGGCTGTTCGCCAGGCATGAGCGGCAGCCTTTCATCGTCGACCATGATGAGCGCGCCGGAGCGCTCGACGACGGGGCGAAGCTTGGAGAAATAGAGCGGCACGACCGGAATGTTCTCCGCCAGCACGTATTCCCAGACATCGAGCTCGGTCCAGTTGGAGAGCGGGAAGACGCGCAGCGATTCGCCTTCGCGGATGCGGGTGTTGAACAGCCGCCACAGTTCAGGACGCTGATTGCGCGGGTCCCAGGCGTGCGCGGCCGAGCGAAACGAGAAGATGCGCTCTTTCGCCCGGCTCTTCTCCTCGTCCCGCCGCGCCCCGCCGAATGCGGCGTCGAAGCGGCCAGCGTCGAGCGCCTGCCGCAGCAATTCGGTCTTCATCACCTGGGTGTGGAGCTGCGAGCCCGAGGCGATCGGAGAAATGCCGCGCTTCACCCCGTCCTGGTTGACGTGGACGATCAGATCGAGGCCGAGCCTGCGCGCGGTCTCGTCACGGAACGCGATCATCTCGCGGAACTTCCACGTCGTGTCGACGTGCAGCAGCGGAAACGGCGGCTTGGCCGGATAGAAGGCCTTCATCGCCACATGCAGCATGACGCTCGAATCTTTGCCGATCGAGTACAGCATCACGGGATTGCGCATCTCAGCGACAACTTCCCGCATGACGTGAATGGACTCGGCCTCCAGCCGCTTGAGGTGGGCTGGCAATACGCTCGCCATCGAGAGTTCCTTTGAGAAGGCGCGGTACATAGGCGGCCCCTGGGAGGAAGGCAACAATTTAAGCTATATGGACAAGTTGTTATTTTTTACAAACAATACGTAGTTGTTATTTACTCTGCGCTTCCCCGCATTGACTCTGACTTGGCCGGCGACCATCGATAGCGCCGCGTTCGTCCGGCGTTTCGAGAGGGAGATCCGCGCATGACCAATCCCGTGATCATGGCGCCGTCAATTCTGTCGGCGGATTTCGCCAAGCTCGGCGAGGAAGTGCACGCGGTGGCCGCGGCGGGCGCGGACTGGATCCATCTCGATGTGATGGACGGGCATTTCGTGCCCAACATCACCTTCGGGCCGCCGGTCGTCGCGGCGCTGAGGCCGCTCACGAACAAGCCGTTCGACTGCCACCTGATGATCGAGCCCTGCGACCCGTATCTCGAAGCCTTCGCCAAGGCGGGCGCCGATCACATTACCGTTCACGCCGAGGCGACCCGCCATCTTGACCGGTCGCTGCAGGAGATCCGGGGCTTAGGAAAAAAAGCGGGCGTGGCGATCAATCCGGGAACGCCGGAGAGCGCAATCGAATATGTCCTCGACCGGCTCGACTTGATCCTGGTGATGACCGTCAATCCGGGCTTCGGCGGCCAGGCGTTCATTCCCGCCATGCTCGACAAGATCGCGCGGGTGAAGCGCATGATCGGGACACGCAAAATTCACATCGAGGTCGACGGCGGCGTCGCGCCGGAGACCGCGCCGCTGCTCGCGCGCGCCGGCGCAAATGTCTTTGTCGCTGGCTCAAAAGTGTTCGAGGGCGATCCGACGGCCTATGCCGAGAACATCAGGGAAATCCGCGCGGCGGCTTAGGGCAAACTGGGTTTTGGATCGAGGCGGCCGAAAGAAAAGAGCTCGAACGACAATCGATTGCAGAAAATCAGAATTTAAGGTAAGCTTGCCCGATGAATAATCCCGCCCGTTCGCAGGCCAAAATCGTGGCGTCCGTCCCCGGCGCGTCGAACGCCAAGGGGAGAAGCGGGAGGAAAAATTTTACGCGGTTTATTCCTCGTAACCCATTGATAAGTCTCGATTCGGACGAGAGAATCCAAGGAAATCCAAACAAATCCAAGGCTCATAATCGGGGTTTTCCAAGCGGATAGGCCACAAGCCAAGAAAATCCAAACGGACCAGCCGGGCCAACGCCTGGCCGGCCGACGAGCAGGGGCGAGCCGGCCCGTTCACCGCCCCATGCAGGCGTCCGCGAGCCGCTTGAGATCGGCCCGGCGCTCCGGCGTGATCGTCTCCAGCCGGTCGGCGTCGCCGGACTGGTCGACCGCATCGGCGACGCAGCGGCATCCGGTCTCGCATTCGGAGTCAGGGCGCCCTTTGGCGACACAGGCGTGCTGGCAGGAGGCGAGGAAGGCGCTCCTGTCCGCCTTCGGCGCAAGAGGGCCCCAGGCGGTCAGAGCCGCGAGGAGGCCGATCAGGATCGGCTGATGGAGAAGATAGATCGGCAGGCTGTGCCGGCCAGCGAAGCACAGCCAGCGCACTGGCGCCCATCCGGCGCGCCAACGGTCTGGCCGCTTTAGCCACTCGATAACGCCAGGCAGTCGCGCGGCGCCAAGGCCAAGAAAGACAACGCCCGCCCACGGCAGAAGCGGGCGCCAGTCGAGCGTATTGGGCAGCGCCTCGCCGAGGCCGATCCATAGGAGCCAGGACGGATCGAACAGGGTCGAGCGGATGAAGAACGGCGCGATGATCGCCGCGAGTCCGATCGCGAGGCTGGCCCAGGCTGGCGCGGTCACAAACGGCCCGGCGAGAAGGCTCGCGACCGCAATGCAATGCAGAATGCCGAAGGTGATGGGTTCGCTCGGCGCGAAGACGAAGCTGCCCGCCGTCACCAGCGCCGCCGCGCCAGCGACGATCGCGAGCCTGCGCCAGAAGGCCCGAACGTTGAGCCCGTTGCGATGGGCGAGCGCCAGTGAGACGCCAACCAGGAGGAGGAACGCGCTCGCCACACTGTGGGACAAAAGCCGCATCTGCGGCGTGAACGGCAGCATCGGTGAGGCGAGCTGAAAGTCCGCGAAGTCCCAGCTCAGGTGGTAGACGGCCATGCCAATGAGCGCGAGGCCCCGCGCGCAATCGACGGCGTCAATGCGGCCCGGAGTGTGCTGATGATGGGCGGAGTCGCCCGGGGGGCCCTCATCCGGCCCTTCGGGCCACCTTCCCCCTGAGAGGGTTGTGAGTTCTGCCGCGCCCGCTCTCCCCATAGGGCGTTCGGAAGGACGCCCGTCTGTCGACGAGCTATCGTGAGAGGGTTCGGGTGAGGGCTCGCCAGCGTTCACAGCGCCGCGGCTTCGAACAATGCGTCGCCGAGAATGAACGCGCCTTCGTATTCGACCGGGCCGGTCATCAGCACGTGGTCGTCCGAGCCGCGCCACTCAATGATGAGGTCGCCGCCCGGCAGGCGCACCGTCCCCTTGCGCTCCATGAGCCCAAGGCGCGCCGCGGCGACCAGGGTCGCACACGCGGCCGAGCCACAGGCGAGCGTCAATCCGACCCCGCGCTCCCACACCCGCGCGCTCACGTCGTCGCGGGCAAGAACCTGCGCGAACGTGACGTTGGCCTTCTCTGGGAAGATCGGATCGAGCTCGATCCTTGGGCCCAGGTCCGCGGCGTCGATGCGCTCAAGATCAGGGACGAAGAACACCGCATGCGGGTTGCCCATGTTGACCATTGAAGCGGGCCCGAGCCCGGCCGGAGCGTCGCCGTGCGTCCACAGGTTCACCCGCCGCGTGTCGGGGACAGCATGCTGAAGCGGAATGGCCTCCCACGCGAGGCGCGGCGCGCCCATGTCCACCCGGTAGGACCAGGGTCCGAGCCGTTCGCACGCGATGACGCCGGCCTCCGTCTCGATCTTGACCGCGTCGGCGCCGAGTTCGCGGCACAAAAGATCCGCCACGCAACGGCGCGCCGTTGCCACAGGCGCCGGCGAGCGTGCCGTCGTTGTTGTAGATCAGCACGTCGGCCGCGGTTCCTGTGGTCTTCGGATCGCTGAGCACCATCATCTGATCGTAGCTGAGGCCTGGCGCGCGGTGGATCGCGCGCACGTCCTCCGCCGTCGGGCGGAGGAGCGAACCCCGCATGTCGAGCACGAGAATGGCGTTGCCGGCCCCGTTCATGCGCGCAATCGCGCGACCGGTTAGAGGATGGCGGGAGATCAAGCCCCTAGCCTCCTTTTGGAGTTCGGGCGCCCGCCGCCCCGCGCAAACGGGCCGACCGGTCGATCGCTCGCGCGCCGAGCTGCGTCACGGCGTCGCGCAAGCCGTCGTCGACGATCGGCGAGGCGGCGGCGCGCGCCGCGGCTTCCGCTGCGTCAGAGGGGGCTGGCGCGGGCCGGCGCTTCTCCTTGGCCGGGGGTAACGGACCTTGCCGGAAAGCGATCTTGTCGACGCATCGCCAGCCGAGATGCGCGTTCGCCCGAACCACGATCACCGAGGCGCTGTGCTGCGCTTCGAGCGCGAAGGCGCTTTCGACCCTCAGCACCAAGGTCGCGCCAGCGACCGGCGCGTCGGGATCGCGTTTGGCCGCCCGGGGCGGCCACTGCAGCTCGATGGGCCGGGCATGACGAGCCAGGTTCTCGCCGACGATGGCCGGCCAATCGGCGATCAGGCTTGTTTCGCCCAAGCCGCGCGCAGCCAGCGTCTCGGCGACCAACCCGGGCGTGAATTCAGCCAGCGACTTGGCGCCGCCCCGCGCACGCTTCATCATCGGCTGGGCAGGAAAAGTGAGAAAGCAGGGCATGAGGTCGATGGCATGAGCGCCAATGTAAGCGCGCTGGCGTCCGAGGCAAAGCGAAAGGCGATTGTCGTCCGCACGCTTGCCTGGTGGGATCGCTGCCGCCGGTCGCTCGCCTGGCGCGCGGAACCGGGGGAGTCGGTCGATCCATACCGCGTCTGGCTGTCCGAAGTGCTGTTGCAGCAGACGACCGCCCTTGCGGCGACGCCCTATTATCGGGCTTTCATCGCCAAATGGCCCAGGGTCGAGGATCTGGCCGAGGCCTCGACCGAAGACGTCATGAGCGCATTCGCAGGCCTCGGCTATTATTCGCGGGCGCGGAATCTTCATGCCTGCGCCAAGGAAATCGCTCGACGAGGAGGGGCTTTTCCGACCGAGGAAGCTGAGTTGCGCGCGCTTCCAGGCGTTGGCGCCTATACGGCGGCCGCGATAGCGTCGATCGCCTTCGGCTGTCAAACCACGCCGGTCGACGGCAACATCGCGCGCGTTCTGGCGCGACTTCTGGCCGTGGAAAAACCAATCGCTCGCGCGCGAGTCGAGCTCGCAACAGCGGCGCGCTTGCTGGCGCCAAGCCAAAGGGCGGGCGATTTCGCTCAGGCTATGATGGACATCGGGGCGACCCTCTGCCGGCCGCGCAATCCTGGCTGCGGCTGCGGCTCCTGCCCGCTCGCCCAGGATTGCGCGGCGTTTCAAGCTGGCGTCCCGGAGGCCTATCCGCGCCGAGACGAGGCGAAAGCGAGGCCGCGCCGGGAGGGCTCCGTGTTTTTCGTTCGCCGCTCCGACGGCGCCTTCCTCGCGCGCCGCCGCCCCCCTAATGGTCTTCTCGCTTCGACCATCGAGCTGCCGGGCACGGCATGGACGAGCACCGACCCGGATTGCGGGCTTGCCGGAGCCGCTCCGGTCGACGCCCATTGGCGGCGGCTGCCCGGAGACGTCGAACAAGTTTTCACCCACTTCGCGCTGAAGCTCACCGTTTACGCCGCGGAATTCGAAGGCGGAGCCCCGGCCGGCTGTTTTTGGGTCAAGCCCGATGCGGTCGGCGCGGCGGGCTTCTCGAGCATGATGCGGAAGGCGGTCATGCACGCCCTGACGCAAACGTGACGCGAAAATCGATTGTTATGGAAAGGTCAAGTTGTCATCGCTAATCTTAGCAAGCGTTCAGCAGTAATGGAGCCTCGTTTTGACGCGTAAAACCAGTGCATATCCATGGCGCCCTTAATTGAGCCGGCGGCGTTCCGCCTGCCGTCCGACGAGGCGCTGCGTGCTCGCTTTGGCCATATCACGACCTGGGTCTTCGACCTCGACAACACACTTTACCCTGCAGATAGCGGCATTTGGCCAAGAATTGACGAACGGATCACGCTGTTTCTCGTCGAGCTTTTCGGCATCGACGGGCAATCGGCTCGCGCCCTGCACAAGCACTATTATTCTCGCCACGGGACGACATTAAGTGGGCTGGTGCAGGAACACCTCGATCTAACCGAGCGCTTCCTCGATTTTGTCCACGATATCGACCGCTCCAGCCTCAAACCGGACCCGGTTCTCGCGCATGAAATCGGACGACTGCCGGGGCGGAAGCTGATTTTCACCAACGGATCACGGAGCCACGCGATCTTGACGGTGAAGCAGCTCGGCCTCGACGGGCTTTTTGAGGAAGCCTTCGACATTGTAGCGGCCGGACTGACGCCGAAACCCGCCGAGGGCGCTTACGACGCCTTTTTCGAGCGATGCGGGGTTGATCCGCTGTCAGCCGCGATGTTTGAGGACGTGGCTAAGAACCTCGCGGTTCCTAAAACAAAAGGCATGACAACGACCTTGGTGACAACCAAAGCCGGACGTCTGGATCATCGCGAGGCTCATGATCAGTCGTTGACCGACGCGCCGGACGTCGCGGATTTTGTGACGGACGATCTCTCTGAATTCCTCGCGCGGCTCAACGTTCAGCTCAGCATCTGACTGAAGCTAGGGAAAGGCCAGGGCAACAACCAAGAACGCCTTGGACCAGTCACCGGCCGCGTTGAGACCGTGAAGCGGGTAATAATCACTGCCAAGAACCGCAATCCTCACATCAACGCTAATGTGGCGGCGCTACGCACCAGATCATGATAGAGATAGTTGCCGCTGACGAGCGTCCACCGGCGTTGGATAAATCCCTGCGACTGCAATCTCGCAAATCGCCGAATAATTTTCAGCTTGTCAGGCGGCATCCTTCCGGTCAGGGCATCGGCAAGCGCGTTCGCCTGGTCGATCCGCCTCTTAAGCCCACGACGCAGGAAGCTGCCGTCCAATCCAAGTTTCAAATATGGAATAACGCCGACCTCTTTCGGAGCGGAGAAATTTGCAGCGTGGACACGGTACAGCGCGGTCACTGTGGGATCGCAGATGACTTTGCCCATCGCCGCTGCAATGAGTTGCGCCCACCAGTCGTGGCTGATGGCTTTCTCTGCAACCGGATTCGCTAAATCTAGAAGCGCTCGATTTATCCCGGATGCCATACCTTGAATCGGGACGCAGATAAGACTTTGGCTTAACTTGCCCATCATGCTTGGTTTAAGACGTTTCCATTTCCAATAACTGGGGCTAATCAGCTCAAGATCTTTATTGACGACCGCAATGTCGGTAGCAAAATAGATTGGCGTCGACTTGCCATATTTCTCTTCGGCCTCCTTCAGAGATCGCAGCGTCAGTTCGACCTTCTCCGGCTTCCACACGTCGTCCTGGTCTGCGAAAAGCATATAATCGGCTTTGGTCTCTCGCATGAGTATAGCAAAATTGGTCGTCGCCGAGCGGGTCGGCTCTCCCACGATGACGCTGAGGCGACCGTCGAACTTCGGCTTATAGTTCTCGAGAATGTCGAGAGAGCCGTCGGTCGAACCATCGTCTCGTACGAGCACGTTGAACTCGCTGGTCGTCTGGCTCAACAAGGAGTTGAGCATCGCGGGAAGATAATCTTGACCGTTCCAAACAGCCAAGACGACATCACAGGTGCTCATCGCGCGCGGACCTCCGTGCAGCCGTGTCCAGATAGAGCGTTTCGCCTGCCCAACGGAATTGTTGCGCGAAACTAGCCTTCGAAATACAGCGGTACGAAGGCCCCATGGGCAAAACTATGATTGATTCCAGGAGTGAAGCGCCCCAGATCAAGTTGGTCCAAAATTAGGTCTTCGCCGGGTTGGGGTCAAGCGGGAGAAGCGCGGCCCACGTCCACATGACTCGGGAGCGTTTCAATTCCGCGCCGAAAGATTCTGTGATAGGGAGGGATGCAGGAGCAAATCGCCGAATAGGCCGCAATACCTCGTTGTTAGAATGATCCATCCTGCGAAACGGCCGAAATTTCGAACCGGACGCGATAATTTCTCTGTTAGCGCGGACGAGTATTTAAACCGTATATCGGACGATGTGGCGGCGATCGCAGCCTCATGAGCGCTCGGGAGTCGACAGACATGACCACTCGCATCCGGAACCGCTTCGCGCTACCCCCAATCGCTTCGGTCGCGATGGCGGAGACGAGACTCGCCGGGCGGGCCATTCCCAACCTCCTTCGAAACCTTGCGCCGATTGTCGCATGGACGGTGGCGTCAATCGCTTTAGGCGTCCTTCTCGGCTTCTCCGCGGTTATTCTGCCGCCGATGGGCGCCTTTGGAATAGTCGCAATTGCTGGATTGGTGCTGCTCTGGGTGATGCCGGATCTGCCGCTCGCGTCGCCGGGATTCATCCGCAAGGCGTTCTTCTTCATGCTGATCGCCGATCTTGTCATTCCCTTTTATTACACTATCCAAATTTCCGGTCTGCCTTGGATTTCGGCCCGCCGGCTTGCCACATTCACCCTTATCGCGCCATTCCTTGTTGCGGTTGCAGCTTCATCTGAGGTCCGACGACAAATCGCCGAGCGTGTTCGCGCTTCTTTGCTAATTTTCATTTGCGCAACCGGCTTCCTTGCTGTGGCGGGACTTTCAGTTCTCACGTCGATAAGCCCGACAAAATCGACATCAGCTTTGGTAGACTTAGTCTTATCGTGTTATGTGCCGTTCTTCGCGATGATTTATATAGCTAGGGATAAGAATGATGTCGTATTCTTATTGAAAATCATCTGCCTCTGCGCGATATTCAACACGGGAGCCGGGGTCGTTGAATTTTTTCTCAAGCATCAATTCTTCATCGATATCTTTCCCAAGGGTATGTTGGCGACGATGATTGATAATAATCCTACGCTCGCAAATCTTCTGCCAAACCCACAAGATTTCAGAAACGGCCTATTTAGAGCGTCGTCGACCTTTGTCACTCCGCTTTCTTTCGGAGAATTTGAAATCATCGTGATTCCAATCGGCCTATTTTTTCTTCTGCACCGAGAGACGCTTTTTGAGAGGGCCCTCGGGGGGGCCGTTGCCTTCGGCGGAATCGTTGGAATTTTCTGCTCGGGGTCGCGTGGCGGGTTCGTAGGCGTGATCCCATCCATTGCCGTGTTTGTCGCTTTCTATTCGATTCGCAAAGCGGTCGGCAGTAGAGGAAGTCTGGTCCCAGCAATTGCTGCTCTGCTCGGCGTTATCGGCTTCGGCTGTTGCATTGGTGCGCTCATGTTCTCGCACAACTTGCACGATATGGTGCTAGGTGGCGCCGCCCAGGCGAGTAGCACGAATTCGCGATACATTCAGTGGGCCGCGGGGATGCCATACATTAAGTCAAATCCGATCACCGGGCACGGTTTCGGACTGGGAGGTCTCATTATCGGGCTGGGCCAGATCGACAGCTACATACTATCGCTCGTCGTTGAAACGGGGATCCTCGGGCTTGTCTTTTTCCTTGGTTTGCTCGTGCTTCCGGTCTGGTACGGCCTACGGAATTATCTCTCCGATATGTCGGAAGCCGGCGCGCTGGCCGGCGCATTGGCTTGTAGCTTCATTGGATTCATTGTGAACAAACTCGTTCTGTCGCAGAAGGAGAATCACATGCTGGTTTTTTCTCTGCTCGCGGTCGTGATTGTTCTTAACTACGAGCTTGTTCGGAAACGAGCTACACAGCCACTAGGCAATCAATCGTTGCGGAACAGATATAACCCCGCGGGGAGTTTTTCACCCGGCCAGCGGTCGCGCCAACCGAACCAAGCGGCGGCAACTTAACGGCCGGAGCCTCGATCGGCGACTGCCTTCGAAACTTTTCCCCCGGAAGGTGCAACGCCGGCGACGCAAGGCCGTCAGGCCGGAGGGTGCTTTTCGGCCGCTGGATCGGGGAAAGTGTCCGTTCGTGAAGACATGAAGACGGTGAGGCGATCGGTTGCGCCTCGCAGCACGGCTCGAACGGGCATGGCCCGCTCCGGGCCCGGCTCCAGCGCGGCCGAGAAAGTGGTGAGCTTCCCCTCGCCCTGGATCTCCAGCGCGATCGCTCTGGCGCGCAAGATCACGCGTCCAGTGAGGGTCAGGCGCGGTTCGGGCGCATCTGGCGCAACGATCGGAGCGACGAGTTGTCGGGCGGCCGGGTCCATCGCTTCCGCGAGCCCTTCAGCGTCCGGAAACCATGAAGCGGTATGTCCATCGTCGCCCATTCCAAGCACCACGACGTCGGCCGGCATCGGCAAATGGGCGATACGGGCGCTCGCGGCGGCCAGTTCCTGGTCCTCGGGGAGGCGAACATCGGCAAGCGGCGTAAAGCTCGCTGCTCCTGCCCGATTACGCAATAACCTCTCGCGCACCAATCGGGCATTGGACCGGGGGCTGTCGTCGGCCACGCGACGTTCGTCTGCGAGGGTGATTGCGACCCGTGTCCAATCCAGGTCCAAGTTCGAAAGCCTGTCAAAGAACCGAGCAGGCGACTTGCCGCCGGAGACAATGAGCACCGCAACGCCTCGCGCCGCGATCGCTCCGCGCAAATGCTCCGCGGTCCAGTCCGCGAGTCCCAGAGCCAGCTCTTCTCCGTCCGCGAATTCACGGCGGTGGAAATCGGTCCCAGTCATTCGTATTCCTCGTTCCAGGTCCGTCCGTCGCGCTCGATCAACGCGACTGACGCGTTGGGCCCCCATGTGCCGGCTGCATATGGGCGCGGCGCTTCGCCCGACTGCGCCCAGGCGTTGCGAATTGGGTCAATGAATTTCCACGCCGCCTCGACTTCATCGCGTCGCATGAACAGAGCCGCATTGCCGCGGAGAGCATCCATGAGCAACCGTTCATACGCGTCGGCAGGAGCGACCCCAAAGGCTTCGGCGAAGCTCATGTCAAGGGGTACGTGCTGAAGTCGCATATCGCCAGGCCCTGGTTCTTTCACCATCATCCAAAGCTTGATCCCCTCGTCCGGCTGGACGCGCATGACCAGGCGGTTGGGGGGTATGCCGTCGTGATGCATCGCGAATATGACGTGCGGCAGACGACGGAATCCAACAACGATTTCCGAGAAGCGCTGCGGCAGCCTTTTGCCCGTGCGGAAGTAGAAGGGAACTCCTGCCCATCGCCAATTGGCGATACCGAGCTTGAGGGCGACAAAGGTCTCCGTTTCGCTGTGCGCCTTACCGATATCCTGCAAATAGCCCGGAACCGGACCACCGTCGGCGAAACCGGCGCGATATTGCCCGCGCACCGTCAAAGTCGAGGCGTTGGTCTCGTCGATCGGCTGCAACGCTTTCAGCACTTTGAGCTTTTCATCTCGAAGGGAGTCCGCCTCGAGCGAATTGGGCGGCTCCATCGCGACGAGGCAAAGGAGCTGCATCATATGGTTCTGGACCATGTCGCGCATGGCGCCGGCCGTTTCGTAGTATCCGCCGCGCCCCTCGACGCCGAGCGTCTCCGCGACAGTAATCTGCACGTGATCGATGTGAGCGCTATTCCACACCGGCTCCAGCAAGATGTTTGCGAAACGCAGCGCCATGAGGTTCTGCACGGATTCCTTGCCGAGGTAGTGATCGATGCGGAAGATATTTCGCTCCAGGAATACGGACCCGATCACATCGTTGATGACGGCGGCGCTGTCGCTGTCCTTGCCAATCGGCTTCTCGACGATGATGCGAGAACGAGGCGTTACGACGCCTTCGGCGCCAAGGCGCTTCGCCAGGGGACAGAAGAGGTCAGGAGCGGTGGCGAGATAGTAAGCGCGGATGCGATCATCGCCGCCAAGCAGCGCCTTCAGGTCCGCCCACCCGCCTTCGCTCGTAGCGTCGATCGCGACGAAGTCGAGCCGGGACAGAAAGCGCTCCATCGCCGCGCCGGCGTTATCGTCAACGAGATTAAGCTTGATCAAGCTGTCTTTGACCGAGGCGCGAAATGCGTCGCGATCAATGCGGCGACGCGATGCCCCGATGATACGAGTCGGCTCAGAGAACTGATTGCCAAGCTCCCGGTGAAAGAGCGCTGGGTAGAGCTTGCGATGAGCCAAATCGCCGGCCCCGCCAAAGACGACAAGATCGAATGGTTCGACCTTGACATTGTGAGTGGCCATAACGCCTCTGTTCGTCTCTGATAGAAAGGATGCCCGCCGGATGAAACACTCTGGCATTGGCGCCGAAGAAATAGCAACCAAAGCGCTAAGAGCCAAGCACGCGGCGATGCGGGAGGTCTCAACGCGCCTGCCTTATCGCATCCTTAAACAAAACTTCTCGATCGCGTGCGAATGCTGAACCGGTGGCGACGGCGCAACGCCGATCGAGCCCACATCAACGCCAACCGGGCCACGGACAGTGTCAACGTCGCTCAAGCCCAGCCGATCAAGGCCGGCGAAGACCTGGGCGAACCCGTAAGCCACGACAGCGAATCTCGTTCAAAAATGGAGGCAATGATCGGTGTCGGAAACGAGCAGGCGCAGTAAACTCTTGGCCAAAAGTCTGGCCTATGGAGCTATGACGGCGCGATCCGGTCGAGGGAGGCGAAAACATTACGTCCAGCCGCTTGAGACCGTAACGATCGACGTCGCCATATCGACCCATTGGGAGGAAACCTGTGTCCAAAATGTCTGGATTGTTCACATCCGTCGCGGCTGCGGCGCTGTCTCTTGCCCTTGTTGGCGGCCCGGCGCATGCCGGGGATATTGTCGGGTTGGTCACGAAGACGAACACCAATCCCTTCTTTGTCAAGATGAAGGAAGGCTTCGAGAAGAAGGCCAAGGAGGTGGGGCTGACGCCCCAGGCCTATGCCGGCAAGTTCGACGGCGACAACGATGGCGAAGTCAGAGCGATCGAGCAGCTGATCGCGGCCGGCGCAAAAGGCATTCTGCTCGTGCCGAGCGATTCGACCGCAATCGTGCCGACAGTGAAGAAGGCGCGCGACGCCGGCATTCTTGTGATCACGCTCGACACGCCGCTCGATCCCGTCGACGCCGCTGACGCGCTGTTCGCCACCGACAATTACAAGGCTGGCCAACTCATCGGCGAGTGGGCCAAGGGCACACTGGGCGCGAAGGCGTCCAGCGCCAAGATCGCCACCCTCGACCTCACCCCTAACGAGCCCACCGTCGACTATCTGCGCCACAACGGCTTCCTCGACGGATTCGGGATCACGGTGAAAGACAAGAAGCACTACGCAACGAGTGACAGCCCACAAATCGTCGGGTCGGATGTCACCAAGGGCGCGACCGAAGGCGGCCGCCAAGCGATGGAGAACATCCTTCAAAAGGCCGACCATATCGACCTTGTCTATGCGATCAATGAGCCGGCCGCTTACGGCGGCTACGCAGCGCTCAAGGCGGCGGGTAAGGAGAAGGGAGTCACTTTCGTCGCCGTCGATGGCGGCTGCCAGGGCGTCAAGTGGGTCAAGGACGGCATCCTCGGCGCGACTTCGCAGCAATATCCGCTTCTGATGGCGGCGGACGGCGTCCAAGCGGTGGCGGACTACATCAAGACCGGCAAGAAACCGACAAGCAAGGACACCGGCGAGAAGCTCGTTACGGACAAGCCGGTTCCGGGTGTTCCTTCGATCACCTCAGAGGAAGCGATGAAGATTTGCTGGGGTTGATTTCCCCTGGCGTTCGGAGCTTTAATCCCTTGAAATAACAAGAATCCGCCGCGGGTTGGCGTTCGCGGCGGATCGATAAAGACAAGGGCGGCCGGGGACGAACGAGGAAGCGATGAGCGAAGCGACTGGCCGTCCCGCGGCCCAGGAATTCGAGGGTGTTCTGACCGGCGCTACCGCGACGGTGGCGTCCTTCGACGAAGAGCGTCTCACCGTCCTCCAGCGCACCCAACGTTTCCTTCACGCCTATCCAACTGTTGTGCCGTTTGTCGTGCTCCTGCTCGGCGTGCTGTTGGGGGTCGTTGTCAACCCTTCGCGGTTCACCGCCGCCAGCAACTTCTCGACCATTCTCACCCAGGTTATGGTCATCGGCATCGTCGGCGTGGGCCAGACCCTCGTAATCCTGACGGCGGGCATCGACCTCTCGGTCGGCGTCATCATGGTCATTTCGTCCGTGGTGATGGGGCGCTTGGCCGTCTACGCCGGCGTTCCGACGCTAATTGCCTTTCCGATCGGCCTCTTGGTCGGCGCCGCCTTCGGCTATCTCAACGGGGTTTTGGTTACGCGGCTGAAGATGCCGCCGTTCATCGTCACGCTCGGCACGCTCAGCATCATCGGGGCGCTCAACACCTATTATTCGCAAAGCGAAACCATCGGCATGCAGGACATCGACGAGAAGGCGTGGTTCCTGCAAATCATGGGCAATCAGATCACAATTGGCGGCGCTCGAATCATGTGGGGCACGTTCCTGATGCTCGCGGTCGCAGCGGTCGTCTGGTACGTCCTCAACCGCACTGCCTACGGCCGTCACATCTACGCCACGGGGGACGATATGGAGGCCGCGCGACTCGCGGGCATCAATACGGATCGTATTTTGCTCAGCGTGTACGTGCTTGCGGGCCTTATCGCGGCGATCGCCGGCTGGGCGCTAATTGGTCGGGTCGGCGCCATCAGCCCGACGGCTGGCGAGAACGCCAACCTCGACAGCATCACCGCGGTGGTTATCGGCGGCACGTCGCTGTTCGGCGGCAGAGGGTCGATCATCGGCACGCTGGTCGGCGCGCTGATCGTCGGCGTCTTCCGCTCCGCCGTTTCCCTCGCCGGTCTTGACGTGCTCTGGCAGGAGTTCGCCATCGGCGTCCTGATCATCGTCGCGGTCGCTCTCGACCAGTGGATTCGGAGGGTGTCGAAATGAGCGTCGAGCCGGTCCTCATGGCTCGCGGCCTTGTCAAGCGTTACGGGCGCGTCACCGCGCTCGACCACGCCGACTTCGACCTTTATCCCGGCGAGATCCTCGCGGTCATTGGGGACAATGGCGCCGGCAAGTCGACGCTGATCAAGGCCTTGTGCGGCGCGGTCATTCCGGACTCGGGGAAATTCGCCTTGGCGGCGAAGTCGTTCACTTCACTTCGCCGATCGCCGCGCGCGAAGCGGGCATCGAGACGGTGTATCAGACGCTGGCTCTTTCGCCGGCTTTGTCGATCGCCGACAACATGTTTCTCGGCCGGGAGCCGCGGGCGCCGGGCGTCATGGGACAATGGTTCCGGGCGACGGATCGCGTTCGCATGGCGAAATTCGCGCGGGAAAAATTGAATGATCTCGGCCTGATGACGATTCAGAACATCCATCAGCCCGTCGAAACCTTGTCCGGCGGCCAGCGCCAGGGCGTCGCGGTGGCGCGCGCCGCGGCGTTCGCCAAGCGCGTCGTGATCATGGACGAACCGACCGCCGCCCTCGGCGTCAAGGAATCGCGTCGCGTGCTCGAACTCATTCTTGATGTGAAGAAGCGCGGGCTGCCGATCATCCTGATCTCGCACAACATGCCCCACGTGTTCGAAGTCGCCGACCGTATTCACATCCATCGCCTGGGCCGCCGTTTGACGGTCGTGGACCCGAAGGCGGTGACGATGTCGGACGCGGTCGCGATGATGACCGGCGCCATGGCGCCCCCTGTTGAAGCCGAGGCGGCCTGACGCGAGCTTTCGCGAATAACGCTGGGCGCGCCCGCGCGGCGCTGGTCACGAAACCGCGATTTGCGTAAACGGGCCGCACGCGGTTGAATAGGCTCCGCCACCGACACGGCGTTTTCCAAAAAGGAATTGACGTTTCATGCGCTATCGACCGCTTGGCCGTACGGGCCAATATGTCTCGGAAATCTGTCTTGGGGCCATGACTTTTGACGGCGGCGCCGGCTTCTGGCGCGCGATCGGCGCCCTCGATCAGGCCGCCTCCACCAAGCTCGTCGCCCGCGCGCTCGAAGCGGGCGTCAATTTCATCGACACGGCCAACGTCTATTCCGAAGGCCAGTCCGAGGTTCAGGTCGGCCAGGCGTTGCGCGATCTTGGCGTCAAGCGCGAGGACGTCATCATCGCCACCAAGGTTCGCGGCCGGATGGGGACAGGTCCGAATGCCGTCGGCCTTTCGCGCGGCCACATCATGGATCAGATCGCCGGCAGCCTGAAGCGGCTCGGGCTCGATCATGTGGATCTCTATCAGATCCACGGGTTCGACCCGGTGACGCCGCTCGAGGAGACCCTTCGCGCGCTCGACGATTGCGTGAACCGCGGTCTCGTCAACACGATCGGCTGCTCGAACCTCGCCGCCTGGCAGATTATGAAGGCGCTCGGCATTTCCGACAAAAGCGGGTTCGCCCGCTTCGAGACGGTGCAGGCCTATTACTCGATCGCGGGGCGCGAACTCGAGCGCGAGATCGTGCCGGTGGTCGAGGATCAGGGCCTCGGCGTCATGGTGTGGAGCCCGCTCGCCGGCGGGTTCCTCTCGGGTAAATACACGCGCGAGAAGCGCGGCGACAACGATTCACGCCGCACGGTGTTTGATTTCCCGCCGGTCGACAAGGAGCGCGCCTACGACATCATCGACGCCATGGCGCCGATCGCCAAGGCTCACGATTCGTCCGTGGCCCGCGTCGCGCTCGCCTGGCTCTTGCAGCGCAAAGGCGTGATGAGCGTCATCATCGGCGCCAAGACCCTTGAGCAGCTCGACGACAATCTCGCCGCCGCCGAACTCACGCTGACGCCGGAAGAGATCACGAAACTCGACCAGGCGAGCGCGCTCAAGCCCGAATACCCGGGCTGGATGCTGGCGCGGCAGGCCGAAGGCCGCGTGCCCGCGGCGAAGACATAAGGATTTGCGCCGCCCGCAACCGGGCGGCGATCTCAACAGGAGGAAGCCGTTGCGCAAGGTCAAATGGGGCGTGATTGGCGTGGCCAAGATCGCGACCGAGAAGGTCATTCCGGCGATGCAGCAGGGCAAAGTCTCGGAAATCGCCGCGATCGCCTCGCGCGATCCGGGCAAGGCGCGGGCGGCGGCGCAGAAGCTCGGCATTCCGCGCGCGTATGGGTCCTATGAGGAGCTGCTGGCCGACCCGGAGATCGAGGCGATCTACAATCCGCTGCCCAACGAGGGGCATGTCCCCTGGACGCTCAAAGCGCTCGCGGCCGGCAAGCACGTGTTGTGCGAGAAGCCGATCGCGCTCGATGTCGCGGAAGCGCGACAACTCATCGAGGCGCGCAACCGCTCCGGCAAACTCGTCGCCGAAGCCTTCATGGTGCGTTTCCACCCGCAATGGCGGCGCGCGCGCGAGCTTGCGCGGGACGGGTCGATCGGGGAAACGCGCGCGATCCAGACCTTCTTCTCCTACCGGCTGCTCGACCCCGACAATGTGCGCAATCGCCCTCCTGGCGGCGGCGGGCTGTACGACATCGGCTGCTACGCCATCCTCACCGCGCGCTACGTCTTCGGCGCCGAGCCGACCCGGGTCGTGGCCGCGATCGACTGGGACCCGAAGTTCAAGACCGACCGGCTGGCGAGCGCTCTCATCGAGTTCCCCGGCGGACGCCATCTGACCTTCAGCGTCGGCACGCAATTGTCGGCGCACCAGCGGGTGACGATCGTGGGCGACCAGGGGCGGATCGAAGTCATGATCCCGTTCAACGCCCCGCCCGACCACCCGACCGAGATCGCCATCGACCCCGGCGCCGATCTCCTCGGCGGCGGGCGGCGCGTCGAGACCCTGCCCGTCTGCGACCAGTACACGCTGCAGGGCGACGCCTTCTCGAGCGCGATCGTGGACGAGGCGAAGCTCGAGTTCCCGATCGAGGACGCGATCGCCAACATGGCCGTCATCGACGCCCTGTTCCGCTCCGCCAAGAGCGGAGCCTGGGAGAAGCCCTAGGCGCCAGAGGCGAAGCGGCCGGACCGGTTTCGCCGCCAAATAAATCCAAGGAAATCCAAAGGAATCCAAGGAAAAAAGCTTGGATTTCCTTGGATTCCTTTGGCCGAATCGGGACTTATCAATGGGTTACGACGAATTCAAATGAAAAAAATCCTTTCCCCTGTCACACTGTGCCTAAAAAACCACAACCCCATGCTGCGCCTGCGCCAGCGCGCCCCGCGGGTTCGATCCAGCGATTGGCCTAATCTATAGCATGGATTCTGATTTCCGTAAAGATATTTCACAGGCTTTCTGTTTCCCTCCGGGCGCCGAATTACGATTGCCGCCCTTCACGTCATCGTCATGCGGCTCTCGCATTCGTTACCGCACTGCAGCATTGATTTTTGCAGCGCAGCAATTTAGCTACGCCGGGGTCTAGGAGAAGGGAGCGGTTCGTCGGGCTCGACTGGAGCTAAGAACATGAAACGCTTATCCGTCATATTACTGTCGACGGCCGCTATTTTGGCCTTCGCATCTGCAACGCCGGCCGTCGCGCAGGCAACAATCATGGACCCTGAGGGCCCGGCGCCAATGACCGCCGAGCCGCCACACACGCCGAGCCACGGACCCGGCAACGGCCACGACGATGGTCCTTTCGCCGCCTTGGGCGCAAACCTCGCGGCGCACGCGATTACGGGGAGTTCGGCCGACACGACCCAGCCCGAGGCGCGATGCCGAGTGATTCGAGACTTTAATGACGCTCACGCAAGGCCTACAACCGTCTGCGATCCTTAACCGACCTGTTCCGGAACCCTCACGCCGTCCCTCACAAGGGGCGGCGCGAGGACGCGTCGAGCGCCAGTTCCGCGCGCACTTTGGGCGCCACGACCGTGCCCAGAAGCTGGATCGAACGCAGGATCACCGGCTGCGGCTGGTCGCCAGCCGACATCTGCATGAGAGTGCGGTCGTGGCGAAAAACCTCGTGCTGAGCAAGGATTTTGGCGATGGCTTCGTCCGGCGTGCCGACCATCAAATGGCCGCGTTGGCCCCGGCCCTGGTCGAATGGCGCTCGCGACAAGGGCGGCCAGCCGCGCTCGCCGATACGGCTCATCACATCGGCGTAAGGACCGAAGAATGCGCCGGGCCCTTGACGCCATGCTCGGACGGCATCGGCAGAGCGAGCGCAAGCCCTGGGATGAAACGCGACCGTAGAGCGCCCTGCGATTAGATGGAATTGTCGTCGCGAGGAGGCCGAAGGCCGACGCGGCGATCCAGGGGCCGTAGGGCGCTGCGACTCCTGGATTGCTTCCCCCCGGTTCCCAAAGCCCGGGGGTCGCAATGACGACCCAGCCTGCTCTATGGATCGCCGCGTCCATAGGACGACCGTAAAGACGACTCTCGACGGGCTATGGACTGCGTCACCAAAGCCTAATGCAATTGCATTATTGCCCGTTTTTAAGCGGAAACCTTCCGCTTTGGGAGCTCCGCGCGCACTTTTGGGGCGATCACCGCGCCGAGAAGTTCGATCAAGCGCGGATCGCGTCTTGCGGCTGCTCGCCCACCGACATCCTGAGTGTAACTCGTAAGGCACAGCGAGAGGGCGGCTTTCGGGCCGCCCTTTTGTTTGGGCGCCGATTAGGCCGTGAGCGCCGCGGGCTTTCGCTGCGCGCGCCGGCCGGCGTAGCCAAGGCCGGCAAACCCAAGATCATCATCGCCCAGGTCGAGGGCTCGGGCACGGTAGTAGCAGTACCCACAAAGGTCTGAAACGCCATAATGTAGTTAGGAAGTTCTACTATCAGACCTGCGCCCTCCTTCACGAATAGACCGCCGCCTGAGTAGGAATGATCTGACCCGGCTAGAGCTTGGGTAACGTGAGTGCCTTCGCTAACATCAATGACAAACGTTTCGCCCACCGAAAGATCTATGTTTGCCGCGCTCGTATCGATGAAAAATCCACCGTTGTTCAAAGTGACAGTTTCCGAAAAGGCAAAGGGTCCGTCATTGAAGGCATCGCCAACGGCTATGCGCACAAGATCGCTTGCGCTGTTGCCGAAAAGCTCAATCCCCGCGAGCAATCCTGACTTTCCTGCCGTAACTTGCTGCTGAAATTCAAACGCATCATCTAAGCGGATCCCATGCGCGGGATTGCTCTGGTCCAAAACCACCGCTGCTCGCAACGGCGCTGAACACAAAAGAAAACCAGCCAGCGCTAAGAATCGCCAAACACTTCATTGAATTTCTCCATGACTGCCTTTGGCGGGCCCACGCTGCTCAACCGTGAAAAGTCATTGAGCTCGCTTCGTTCGTCTGACAATTCCCAACCCTAGGCAAATGTGGGTTTTCGTGACCGCCGATGCGCGAAATAGCCGAGGCCGCCGAAGCCGAGAATCAACATCGCCCATGTTTGCGGTTCTGGCACAGGCGTTATTGTAGGGGTTATTGTAAGAGCGCCAGAGACAAAGAAACTCCCGCCTACATATAGATCTCCGCCGACCCCGTCGCTACCGGCGGAAAACGACAGAGGATGGATGCTGGCGCCCGGCAATTCGAAACCTCCAATATCGTCGAATGTGTTTCCACCGGAATGATTTATGAAGGCCCCGGTTGTCGGGTTGAACGCGGCGCCTGGCAGAAGGTCGAACGCCACCGCGTTGGTAAGAGAAAAGGGATTGCCGCCATCGTCGGTCCCTGACAGGAGGTCGAACGTCAGGCCGGTGATGAGCTCGTAGCCTGGATCGGCCGCAGCGGCGCCGGTGGTGAACGTGCCAAAGGCGTCAGGCGAAAAACTGAAATCAAACACCTCGGCTTTGGCAGGTAAACCGCTCAGCGCAAGACAAGTCACGAGGAAAGCCGCGCCCGCGATTGCGGATTTGCATGGATAGTGCATTTTAAAACCCCCTGATGGAAAGTAAAAACCAAAAGAAAGCGCGCTCTGGTCGCTTGTTTTGGCCATGCCGCGCGGGTTAGAGCCTGGCCAGGTGCGACGGCAGAACTTGGCGTTTTTCTTGACTAGGCAGCGGCGGTCTTGCGGCCTCGCACAGCGCTGGCGAGTCCGAGGCCAACGAACCCCAAGCACAGCATTGCCCAAGTCGACAATTCAGGAACAGTCGAAAAACTCGTGACCATGATTTCGTCAGAACCCGGCACGAAGCGCTCTCCAAGAGGATTTTGGACGAATTGTTCATCACTTGAACATAGGGTCCGGTCGCGGACTGAGCCGCGAAACTGAAGTCAACGCCGAGGTCGGTGGTGAATGCGGTGCCGAAGTAATCGTCAAATCCCGGGGTCGTAATGCCGCCGCTGGTCGTCGGCGGCACAAAAAGGATATTGGTGTTCGAACCATAGTCACCGACCGGAACGACGCCCGTAAACACGTAAGTCTCGGGTGAAAGCTGGTCGTCCGTTACGGTCCCCATGATTGCGGTCGGAAACCACGCACCGGGGGTTCCGGTTGGGGTCAAAAGCACCACGCCGCCACCATGTATTCCCGGGTCGTTGACGCCAGCGAATTGGTAGCGGACTCCGAAAGCGTCGGCTGATCCGTAGGCAAAAAGGCACGATAAGCCAGCGACTACGCCAGTGATGAAGGTAGTTTTCATGATTGTTCCCCCGAACGCTCCACATCGGAACGTCGCGACTAGCGGGCAACATTAGGGCAGGCGCAGCTTTTATTGTCAACGTCATACTTTGTCATACTCGCAATACTTTGCATATTTTCGCGGCATTTTGACCCAGATCGAGGACCGTCTCCGAACGCCTAATTCGCGCGAATTATGAGCAAATTCACGCCACCTTTCGCTTTGCCAGTTCCGCCCGGACCCTGGGCGCGACGACTGTGCCCAAAAGTTCGATCGAGCGCAGGATCTCAGCCTGCGGCTGCTCGCCGACCGACATCTGCATGAGATAGGCTGAGGGTAATTCGTAAGGCACAGCGAGAGGGCGGCTTTCGGGCCGCCCCTTTTTATTTTTGGCTAGATTGTAGTTGAAACGCGCATTCGCCGTGAGCGCCAGCCCGCGTAGCCAAGGCCGGCGAACCCGAGGATCATCATCGCCCAAGTGGAGGGCTCAGGGACCGGAGGACCGAAAGAAAACGTGGCGCTCTGTCCTCCACTTACCGCACCCCCCGCCACCAGGAACAAGGTCCCCTGATCGCTGAGAGAGTACAGGCTCGACTTGGAGAGCACAGTCATCGATTCGGAAGCCGCGGCCCCCGGAGCCTCAAACTCGGTGTCATCGAGTTCCATTCCTGGCGCATCAGTCGGGGTGTTTCCCCCCTGAGTGTTACTCGGGTCGGCGAACCAACCGAGCATAACGTTCGAACCGTCCGCGCTCGTAAACGACGCATCCGCATTTAAATCGAGATTCGCGGGACCCCTAAAGTCGGTGTCGCTAACCGCGAAATCGGCGTCCAGATTCTCGCCTGAGCCATTCAGGAACGAGCCAATAGAATAGGATAGGCTTGGCACGGCGGGGTGGCCCGAATTGCCGGATGACTGAACAACGACATCCGTTCCCACCAGTCCATCAAAACTCATGTTCAGAATGTTGATCTCGCCCACGGCTGGGTTGGTGTCGCAGGCGGTGTCGTTGTCAACGCAGGTAAAGCTCGACTCGGTCCCAGAAATCCCGACCGTGAACTGCAGCGTCGCGTGGGCAGGAGCAGTAAAGCCGGCGACGATTCCCCCGATTGAGACGCCAGCAAACAGCAGACGTGACAATGCTTTCATGATGCTGAACCCCATGATTTTGTTGTGTGGTTAAACGCGAACCATCCGCGATCTAGCAATCATCAAGACGACATCAAATTCTATTCTTGTCAACTTGATTTAATACGCACTGTCAACTTAATTGATCGAAACGTTAAGTCATAAAACTGTCACGCAACCTTCTAGTTGTAGAAAAAATTCAATAAGGCAGCAATAATAAAGCTGCATATTTCAGGCGAATAGTACAACCTAGATCGCTAAATACGGATGTCAACATATCTCCGGCCGCGGACAATTGTCCGATCGGGACGCGGCTGCCACATCGGAGGTTTGTCGTCCCGGCGAGTGCGGTTGGCTTCTCGCGGAGCGCCTCCAGGCGGCCCGAGCGACGGCCAATCGAGCGGCGTCTAACTGGTATCGGAAATAGCCACCGTTATCAGGTTCGTTACACTGGTTTTCTCGAACGACCCATGTCTCGGTAGGATGTGGGCGTGCTCGTTCAGCTTGACGTGCGGCATAAGCAGCCTGAGAAGCTAAAGCGACTTGTTGAGCCTGAGCAGTGGCTTGTGCGGCGTTGTAAGCATCTAGACTAGGTCAGCTTGAATTTTAATCTCTAAAACCGAAACCAAACATCAAAATGGCAGGGTCGAACGAGTTCGAACGTCTGCCCCACGCAGCGGAGGAGTTACCTGCGCGGTCGACCGACGCGACCGGATTTGACGATTCCGGCCCCGGCGTCGCTGAAGGGTACAACAGCAGCCAGATTACAGATTTCGGCTTCTTTCCCAATGCGCCCACGCCTCCGCCAAACAACGGTGGGCCGATTTTTCAAATGGAAGTCAGCGCCGCCGCAGCGCCCGAGCCTTCCACCTGGGCGCTCATGCTGATGGGGCTCGCAGGTCTCGGGCTCGTCGCCCATCGCCGCCGGACCGGCAAACCGGCATAGCGGGCGCTGGAAGCTGAAGCCTCTGGGCGGGGAGCGGACCGCGTCCAAAGCCTAATTCAATTGCATTATTGCCCGCTTTTAAGCGGAAACCTTCCGCTTCGTGAGTTCCGCGCGCACTTTGGGCGCAACCACCGTGCCGAGAAGCTCGATCGAGCGCAGGATCGCGTCCTGCGGCTGGTCGCCGACCGCCATCTGCATGAGATAGCGATCGTGGCGAAAAACCTCGTGCTGAGCGAGGATTTCGGCGATCGCGTCATCCGGCGTTCCGACGATCAAATGGCCGCGCGGGCCGCGGTCCTGATCGAATTGCGCGCGCGACAACGGCGGCCAGCCGCGCTCGCGGCCGATGCGGCTCATCACCTCGGCGTAAGGACCAAAGAACGCATGCGTGGCGGCTTCGGCGGTGTCGGCGAGGAAGCCGTGGCCGTTGATTCCGACCTTGAGCCTGTCGGGCGCGACGCCGGCGCGGCGGCCCGCCTCGCGATACAGTTTCGCGAGCGGTCCGAAGCGCACCGGCGGCCCGCCGATGATCGCGATCGCCAGCGGCAGGCCAAGCGCGCCGGCGCGGGCGACCGATTGCGGCGTGCCGCCGGAGGCGATCCAGACCGGCAGCGGCTGTTGCAACGCGCGCGGATAGACGCCCAGGCGATCGAGCGGCGGCCGATGCCGGCCTTTCCATGTGACCTGGGGCTCGGCGCGGATCGCCAGCAGAAGATCGAGCTTCTCCGCGAACAGCTCGTCGTAATCGTCGAGGTTCAGGCCGAACAGCGGAAAGGATTCGATGAACGAGCCGCGCCCGGCCATGATCTCGGCGCGGCCGCCGGAGATGAGATCGAGGGTGGCGAATTGCTGATAGACGCGCACCGGATCGTCGGACGAGAGCACCGTGACCGCGCTCGTCAAGCGAATGCGCCTGGTGCGCGCCGCGGCGGCGGCCAGCGCCACCGCCGGCGCCGAGACCGCGTAATCCGGCCGATGATGTTCGCCGAGCCCGAACACATCGAGGCCGACGCGATCGGCGAGTTCGATCTGCTCGATGACGTCAGCAAAGGCCTTGTCGACGTCGACCGGCTGGCCGGTCGCGGGATCGCGCCGGGTCTCGACGAAGGTGTAAGCGCCGAATTGCATGAGCGGCCTCGACAACGCGCGCTTCGCCGCGCGGGAGGCGCTATGTTAGAGCAGATTGCATGCCCGTCGAATTGGACGGTGTAGCGATGTAGACGCGGTCGCTGACCGCGTCAGCCGCGATCGGCGATCGCGGCTACAGGGCGGGTGGCTGAACCGGTAGACGCGGTCCATAGCCCGTCAATAGACGGGCGTCCTTACGGACGCCCTTTGGACCGCGTCAGCCGCGATCGGCGATCGCGGCTACAGGGCGGCTCGCCGAACCCGTAGGCACGGTCCATAGCCCGTCAATAGACGGGCGTCCTTACGGACGCCCTTTGGACCGCGTCAGCCGCGATCGGCGATCGCGGCGGCAATGGAGCGGAGGACGCAGATGGCCGTCCCATTCGGATCGCGATTGACCGACGACATCTCTGTGTACAGTCTAATGCGTGCTTGCCCGATCGGAGCCTGCCGTGCTGCTTGATGTTCCCGTGATTGACATTGGCCCGTTCAGGGAAGGCGACCCGAAGGCTCGGCAAGCCGTGGCGGCGGAGGTCGGACGCGCGATCGAGGATATCGGCTTTCTTGTCATCACAGGTCATGGCGTCGATCCGGCGCTGGTGGCGGAAGTGCAGCGCGTTTCCAACGCCTTTTTTGATTTGCCCGAGCACGAAAAGCGCGAGGTGCTTCGCCCAGCCCCCGACGTGACGCGGGGGTACATCCCATTGGAGGCCGAGAGCGTCGGCCGGAGCCAGGGCGTCGACGCGCCAGGCGATCTGAATGAAAGCCTGATGATCGGTCCGGTCGACGTGACGGACGCCCCCTATTTCACGGCGCCGGAGGCCGGCCGACACTTTCATCCCAATCTCTGGCCGCGGGAACCTGAGGCTTTGCGGTCTGCCTACGAAGACTATTTCCGGGTGATGGGCAAACTCGCGCAAGACCTGATGGCGATATTCGCGCTTGCGCTCGATCTGCCAGAGTCGTTCTTCGCCGACAAGATCGATCGCCATATCAGTCGCCTGCGGGTGCGGAACTATCCTGCGCCATCGGCGCCGCCCAAGCCCGGACAATTGCGTGCGGGCGCGCACTGCGACTACGGATCGCTCACGATTCTGCGCGCAGAGAACAAGCCGGGCGGTCTGCAAGTGCTCAACCACTCGGAAGAATGGGTGGATGTCCCGCCGGCGCCGGACAGTTTCATCATCAACATCGGCGAGCTGATGGCGCGCTGGACCAATGACCAATGGCGCGCAAACCTGCATCGGGTCGTCAATCCGCCGATCGACAAGGCGGCGGCAAGCCGGCGGCCTGTCGCTCGTCTTCTTCCACAATCCAAATTACGACGCGGACGTCGCCGCCCTGCCCGGCACGGTTCCCAAAGGGGAAACGCCGAAATATGCGGCCACGACGTCGGGCGAGCATCTCAGGAAGCAGTTTCTCCGCACGCAAGTCTGAGCAGGCGCCGGGCCGGCGCGAGGAGGCGATTTCCAAAGCGATCCTGCACACGACGCTTCGGCCTTTATGCGCTGCTCGTGTCGCCGCAGCGGAACGGACCAGAACAATTGCTCAATGGCTTGCGCCCTCGCCGCCACGCGATCATATCGGGCCAATGTCGGCCGCTGAGCCAGCTGAACCCCGTGAGGACCGCCCGTGAGCAAACTGCCGATCAGCCGATTTCCCGCGCCCGCGCTTCGCGATCTTCCCGACGACATTCGCGAGCGGATCGAAGCGGTGCAGGAAAAATCGGGCTTCGTGCCGAACGTGTTTCTGGCGCTCGCGCGAAGGCCAGACGAGTTCCGCGCCTTCTTCGCCTATCATGACGCGCTGATGGAGAAGGCTGGCGGCCTGACCAAGGCCGAGCGCGAGATGGTCGTGGTCGCGACCTCGGGCGTCAACGCCTGCACCTATTGCGTCGTCGCCCACGGCGCGATCCTGCGCATCCGCGCCAAGAATCCGCTGATCGCCGATCAGGTCGCCGTCAATTATCGCAAGGCTGACCTCGCGCCACGGCACAGAGCGATGCTCGATTTCGCCGTCAAGGTGGCCGAGCGCTCGCACGCGATCGACGACGCGGATTACGAGAGCCTCAAGCGCCACGGCTTCTCGGACGACGACGCCTGGGACATCGCGGCCATCGCCGCGATGTTCGCGATGTCCAACCGGCTCGCCAATGCGTTCTCGATCAGAGCCAACGACGAATTCTATGCGATGGGGCGCGAGAGTCAGGAGCTGAGCGAACCGGCCTTCCTTTCTCCACGCGTTCCGGCCCAGGCGTTCGCAATGAATTTGATGTGATTGGACTCGAGAGCCGAGGTGAGACAGGAACCGCCAAGGGTTCGGGCGGGTTTTAAGCGCAGGTTATCATCACCAAGGTGGGATGAATGCGATTGGGATTTCTCGTTCTCATGTGCCTTGTCGGCGCGGCGCCGGCACTTGCCGACGATGCGGTCCGCACCGGCGCGGCGGCCTTCGGCGACTGGCGTACGGACGCGCCAGGCGTGCGCCGCCTGATCACACCCGCCGATCTGCCGGCGCCCTTTGCGACGCACTCGACAGCGAACATGTCGCAGCACGAAGCCTGGAGCGAGGCCGACGTTCCCAAGGCGCCGCCAGGGTTCGCGGTCGATCTTTTCGCGACCGCGCTCAACATGCCGCGCGTGCTTCGGGTCGCGCCGAACGGCGACATCTTCCTGGCGGAAACCGGAGCGGGCCGGGTGCGCGTCTTTCATGCCGCGAAGGCCGGCGCACCGGCGGCGAAAGGTGAGATCTTCGCCGACGGCCTGCAGCGACCGTACGGGATCGCCTTTTACCCGTCAGGACCGGATCCGAAGTTTGTCTATGTCGCGACGCCGGACTCCGTTGTGCGCTTTCCCTATCGCAGCGGAGAGATGAAAGCCTCCGGCGCGGCGGAAAAGATCGCGACCCTGCCGAGCGGGGGCGGACATTGGACGCGCGACCTCGCTTTCTCTCCTGACGGCAAGACGCTGTTCGTGTCGGTTGGCTCCGGCAGCAACGTCGACGAGGGCGCGCCGCCCGCGAACGAGGCCAGCATCGCCAAAGCGCCGATCGGCGCCTCGTTCGGCGACGAGCAGCGCCGCGCCGACGTGCTCGCTTTCGATCCCGATGGTGGGCATGAGCGCGTCTACGCGACCGGCATTCGCAATTGTTCGGGCCTTGCGGTTCAGCCCGGAACCGGCGCGCTCTGGTGCGCCGTCAACGAGCGCGACGGACTTGGCGACGACCTGCCGCCCGACTATGCGACGCATGTGACGCAGGGCGCCTTCTATGGCTGGCCCTGGTACTATCTCGGCGATCATCAGGATCCGCGCCACAAGGACGAGCGGCCCGATCTCGCGAACCGCATCACGACGCCCGACGTTCTCATTCAGGCGCATTCCGCCCCGCTCGGCATCGCCTTCTACACGGCGGGCCAGTTTCCTGCCGAATACAAGGGCGACGCGTTCGTCACGCTGCACGGCTCGTGGAATCGCGCCAAGCGCACCGGCTACAAGGTCGTGCGCCTGGTGATGAAGGACGGCAAGCCGACCGGCGCGTACGAGGATTTTCTGACCGGCTTCGTCGGCGACGACAGAAATGTCTGGGGCCGCCCGGTCGGCGTCGCGGCGGCGCCCGACGGCTCGCTGCTCGTCAGCGACGACGGCAGCGGCTCCATATGGCGCGTGTCGTATAAGGGGAAGTGACCGTCCTCCCTCGGCGCTAAAGCGCTCTCTCGATACTCAGCCCGATCGACAGGAGGCGCTCGTCGTCTCCTCCTGGAGCAAGGAACTGGACGCCCGTCGGCAAGCCTGCAGCGTCCGTTCCCGATGGGAGCGCAAGCCCGCACATCCGGAACAGATTGCCGAGGAACGTATAGTGGATCGCGCGGATGTTGTTGACGCGAAACACTTCGTCGTCGCGCTCAAGCGGATCTATGGCGGGGGCCGTCATCGGGGTCCCGGGCAACACCAGGAGCGCGCCCTTCAATTCGTCGGCGAGCGCCGCGATGAGCTCCTCGCGCCCGCGCTGCAGGTTGAGCGCGTCACGCTCTGGAACGCGTCCCCCCAGGGCGCGCTTCACCACGCGGCGATCCATGCGTTGAGCGTCGGCGGAATCAAAGATCGCGCGATGTTCGGCATAGGCCTCGATGGCGACGAACGAACCATACTGGGCGGAGAGCGCACGCATGGCGCCAATCTGGGGGATGGGCCTCGACGTGACCTTGGCGCCCGCCGCCGCGAGCCGCTTCATCGTGGTCTCGAGATTGGCCCCGACTTCACGCTGCACATCGTCGATCCCGCTCTTGTCGGGCACGATGAATTCGACGCCGCCGAGATCGAGCGGGCGTACAGAATTGCTCGACTGGCCGCGCAGCGCCATATCGATAAGCACGCAGTCCTCGACTGTGTGCGCCATCGGGCCGATCGTGTCGAGCGTGCGCGAAAGCGGAAATACGCCCTGCTTGTCGATCCGCCCCTCGGTGGTCTTGAAGCCAACGATGCCGCAGAAGCTCGAGGGCGCGCGGATCGAGCCGCCGGTGTCGCTGCCAATCGCGCAAGGCGAAAGGCCGCCGGCGACCGCGACGGCGGCGCCCGACGAGGAGCCGCCGGCGACGCGCGGGGTCGACGGATCGCGAGGATTTCTCGGCGTTCCGAAATGCGGATTGAGCCCAAGCGCCGAGAAGGCGAATTCCGAGAGATTGGTCTTGCCGAGCGCCACCATGCCGGCCGCGTCCAGATTCTCCACGATCGGCGCGTCACGCTCTTTCGGCGGCGACTCGGCATAAAGCGCCGACCCCGCGGTGGTGCGCTCGCCCGCCATGTCGACAAGGTCCTTCCAGGCGATCGGAACGCCATCGAGCGGGCCCGCCGCGCGTCCTTCGCGATGACGTTTGCGGCTCGCTTCCGCTTCCTCGAGAGCGCGCCTGCGCGTGACGAGGATGAAGGATGGATTGTCGCGGTCGCGTTCGATCCGATCCAAAAAGAACTCCGCGACCTCGACCGGATCGAGGTCGCCTTTCGCGATGAAACGCCCGATTTCCGCGCCGGACTTCTTTTCCAGATTGTCGATCATGTTGCGGGTGGCCTCCGTTCCCGCGAGCCTAGCGCGAGAGCGCGTTCGGGGAAACTACGGTGGCGACTCGCTGTGCTATATTGATTTTGGAAATATCGGCGAGGAGGCGATCTTGCGAACTGTACTCGTAGTCTTGATGTTTGCCGCGGCCATGGCGTCGGGCGCGCCGGCGTTCGCCGCGGATCCGTTTCCGGTCAGCGGCGCGGCGAAGCTCGCGGCCTATTCGGTCTGCCGCTCGGCGGTGATCGTCGACATGGGGCCGGTGGGCTCGAATTCCTCCGCCGAATGCACCGGCATCGTGAAGACCGGCGACGGATCGAAGCTTCTCGACAATCTCGCGATCCGCTGCATCGAGGAAGCGAAAGCGCGGCGCGAGGGCTACGCCTTCTCCGGCACCTGCGTTCAGACGGACGGCGACGGCGACAAGATTTTCATGACCTACGAAGGCCCGGAAACCGGCGCGATCGAATGGATCGGTGGAACCGGCAAATATCAGGACATCCTCGGCAAGGGCACGTGGTCGGTCGCCGATGCGCCAGGCAACAATGCGCAGCTTTTCGCGTTCACGTTCAATTACGATGTGAACTGGACGTCGAAGACGAAGTGAGGCGCCCTTCTCCCTCCGGGAGAAGGCGGCGACGAAGACTCCCTCATCCCCGACCCTTCTCCCCGAGGGAGAAGGGAGAGCGGCCACAGCCGTGCTCCCCGCCCCATCCCCCTCCGGTTGGCGTCACAATCTCGATCGCTTCGCCGGCTTCGACCCGGGTCTCGGCGCAACCGGGCAGCATCTCGATGCGGCCGTCATTGCGGCGCACTGAGTTGCGACCGAGCTCGCCAGGACTCCCGCCCATCATGCCGGGATTGGGGAGGCTGCGGAAACCGCTGAGGATCGCCGCCTGCATCGGCCTCAGGAAACGGACGCGCCGCAGCGTGCCGTCGCCCGCGCGCCATTCACCCTTGCCGCCCGAACCGCGGCGGATGTGGAAGTCCTCGAGCACCACCGGAAAGCGGCTCTCCAGCACCTCCGGGTCGGTGAGACGAGAATTGGTCATGTGAACGTGAACCGCGCTCGCGCCATCGAAGCCCGGGCCCGCGGGCGCGCCGGAGCAGATCGTCTCGTAATATTGATAAGTGTCGTCGCCGAAGGTGAAATTGTTCATCGTCCCTTGCGATGAGCTCATCGCCCGAAGCGCGGCGAACAAGGTGTTGGTCACGATCTGCGACACCTCGACATTGCCGGCGACCACCGCGGCCGGATATTTGGGCGAGAGCATCGAGCCTTCCGGCACGATGATGCGGATCGGCCTGAGACACCCCGCGTTCATCGGGATGTCGTCGTCGACCATGACCCGAAAGACGTAGAGGATCGCGGCGCGCGTCACCGGCTCGGGCGCGTTGAAATTCGACGCCTGCTGTGGCGACGTGCCGGTGAAATCGACCGTCGCTTCGCGCCTCGCCTTGTCGACGCTGATCTTGACCTTGATCACTGCGCCCTGATCGGAGACGCTCTCAGCCTCGCCGTCGGCGAGCTTGTCGAGCACGCGACGGACGCTTTCGTCCGCATTGTCCTGAACGTGGCCCATATAGGCCTCGACCACGGCAAGCGAAAACATCCCGACCATGCGTTTGAGCTCTCGTACCCCCTTCTCGCATGCCGCGATCTGCGCCTTGAGGTCGTTGACGTTCTGCAGCGGATTGCGCGCCGGGTAGTCCCCGCTCTTCAGGAGCGCGTAGAGTTCGCGCTCGCGGAATCGGCCGCGATCGACGAGCAGAAAATTGTCGATATAGACGCCCTCTTCATGGATCGAAGTCGCCAATGGGCTCATCGAGCCGGGCGCCGTTCCGCCAATGTCGGCGTGATGGCCGCGCGAGGCCGTCCAGAACAGGATTGTCTTGGCCTCGTCGTCGAAGACCGGCGTACAAACGGTGATGTCAGGCAGATGCGTGCCGCCGTTGTAAGGGGCGTTGAGCGCGAACACATCGCCCGGGCGGATGCGCCCCTTGTTGTCGCGGATGATCGACTTGACCGAGCGGTCCATCGAGCCCAGATGCACCGGCATGTGCGGCGCGTTGGCGATGAGCCGTCCCTCGCGGTCGAACAGAGCGCAGGAAAAGTCGAGCCGCTCCTTGATGTTGACCGAGTAGGCTGTGTTCTGCAGCGTCACTCCCATCTGCTCGGCGATCGACATGAAGAGATGATTGAAGATCTCGAGCATGACCGGATCGGCTTTGGTTCCGATCGCCTCGCGTCGCGGCATGGCCTCGACGCGGGTCATCAGGACATGGTTTCTCGCTGTGATCCCGGCGCGCCAGCCCTGCTCGACGACGATCGTCTGATGCGGCTCGATGATGAGCGCCGGCCCGTCGACGGCGGCGCCGACGGCAAGCGCCTCGCGTAAAAAGACATTCGCCTGTCGCCAGCCCCCGTGCGAAAAGAATCGCGTCGCGCGGGCGGGAACGATTTGTAGCCGCGCTCCATAGCCCGTCGGTGATAGACGGGCGTCCTTCCGGACGTCCGTTGGAGCGCGGCCGACGCGGTCAGCGACCGCGTCTACAGAGGCTGCCGGACGGGTCCGCTCGACGAGCCGCGCGGCGCCGCCGACCGCCTCGACCGACACGGCCTCGATGACGATCGCCTTGTTTCGATCGATGAAGCCGAAGCGGCTTTTGTGGGCGCTCTCGAAGGCGCGCCGCATCAGCGCCGGCGTCGTCAGCCGGACTTCGATCGTCGTATCCGAGCCCGAATAGCGCAGCTGCGCGCGGCGATGGACCTTGATCGCCTCGCGCGCAACGCCCTGCCCTTCGACCTCGGCGACCGCCGCGGCCGAAAGCTCATCAGCGATAGCCGCGACCCGGACGAGCGCGTCGATGCGAAGCGGCTCGTCGACCCCCTGCGCGCGCTGGGCGGCGATGTCGGCCAGTCCCATGCCATAGGCCGAGAGCAGGGACGAGAAGGGATGGATGAGGACGGTCGAGATCGCCAACGCGTCGGCGACGTCGCAGGCGTGCTGGCCGCCGGCGCCGCCGAAGCAATTGAGCGCATAGCGCGTGACGTCGTAGCCGCGCGCGACCGAGATCGTCTTGATCGCTGCCGCCATCCTCGCGACCGCAATGGCGAGAAATCCGTCGGCGACGGCCTCCGGCTCCCGCCCCTCGCCGATGTCGCGAGCGAGCGCAGCAAAGCGCTCGCGCACGATTTTATCGTCGAGCGGCTCGTCGCTCCGAGGGCCGAACACTTTCGGGAACAGATCCGGGATCAGCTTGCCTGTCATCAGATTGGCGTCGGTGACGGTGAGCGGACCGCCGCGGCGATACGCCGCGGGCCCGGGATCGGCGCCGGCGGAAGCGGGGCCAACGCGAAAGCGCGCGCCGTCGAAGGCGAGGATCGAGCCGCCCCCGGCGGCGACCGTATGGATTTTCATCATCGGCGCCCGCATGCGCACGCCCGCGACCTCGGTCTCGAAGGCGCGCTCGAATTCACCGTCGAAATGCGCGACGTCGGTCGACGTGCCGCCCATGTCGAAGCCGATGATGCGCTTGAACCCTGCGCTGATCCCGGTGCGCGCCATCGCCACCACGCCCCCGGCAGGACCTGACAGAATCGCGTCCTTGCCGGCGAACAGGTCCGCCGAAGTGAGGCCGCCCGACGACATCATGAACATGACGCGCGCGCCGGTGCGCTCGAGGTCGAGATCGCGCGACACCCGGCTGACATAGCGCGCGAGAATCGGCGAAAGATAAGCGTCGACCACGGTCGTGTCGCCGCGCGAAACGAGCTTGATCAGCGCCGAGGCGACATGGCTCTCGGAGACTTGGGCAAATCCGAGCTCGCGGGCGATCTTCGCCACAAGGCGCTCGTGCGCCGGATAGCGATAGGCGTGCATGAACACGATCGCGACGGCGTCGTAGCCCCGCGCGCGGGCATCGGCGAGCGCGGCGCGCACGCGTTCAGGATCGGGAGCTGCTTCGACCGCGCCGTCCGCCCGCACGCGCTCGTCGATCTCGATGACGCCGGAATAGAGCTGCTCGGGCTTTATGATGTTTTTCGCGAAGATGCGCGGGCGCGCCTGGTAGCCGATCTCGAGCGCGTCACGAAATCCGCGCGTGGTCACGAGCAGCGTGCGCTCGCCGCGCCGCTCGAGCAGCGCATTGGTGGCGACCGTCGTTCCCATCTTGACGGCGTTGATTGCGCCGGCAGGGATGCGCTCGCCCGATGAGAGGCCCAAGAGCCGGCGAATCGCCTCAACCGCCGCGTCCGTGTAAGCCGGACTCTCGGACAGAAGTTTGATCGGATGCAGCCGCCCGCGCGGATCGCGGCCGATCACGTCGGTGAAGGTGCCGCCGCGATCGATCCAGAAGTCCCAGGCTCCGACTGACTTTTTTTTGGACGAGCCGCGCTTCGCATTCACGTTTGGTTGATCTCCGGTTCGGGTTCTCTCTTTGCCGCGAGCCCGCTAATGGTCCTATCATCGAGGCAAATCAAACGTGAAACGTGGGGACTTCGACATGGAAACCGTGAAGTTTGGCAAAACCGGCATGCAGGTGTCGAAGCTCTGCCTCGGCTGCATGACTTACGGCTCGACCAAATGGCGCGAATGGGTGCTGGAGGAAGACGCCTCGCGCCCGTTCATCCGCGAGGCGCTGGAGAAGGGCATCAACTTTTTCGACACGGCGGATGTTTATTCGCAAGGCGTCAGCGAGGAAATTCTCGGCCGCGCGCTCAAGGAATATTCCAAGCGGACCGAAGTCGTGATCGCGACCAAAGTGCATGGCGTGATGGGGCCGGGCGCCAACGCCAAGGGCCTGTCGCGCAAGCACATCATGGAGGCGATCGATGCTTCGCTGAAGCGCCTCGGCACCGATTACGTCGATCTCTACCAGATCCACCGCTTCGATCCGCTGACCCCAATGGAAGAGACGCTGGAAGCGCTGAACGACGTCGTGCGCGCCGGCAAGGCGCTCTATATCGGCGCTTCGTCAATGTACGCCTGGCAGTTCGCGCGCATGCTCGACATTGCGCGCGCCAAGGGGCACGCCCAGTTCGTCTCGATGCAGAACTATTACAATCTCGTCTATCGCGAGGAAGAGCGCGAGATGATGCCCTTGTGCGCGAACGATGGCGTCGCGGTCATTCCCTGGTCGCCGATGGCGCGCGGCTATCTCGCGGGCTCCGGGGTCGGCGCCAACGCTTCGACTACGCGAGGCCGCACCGATCCGTTCAGCGTAACCCTGGGGTTAGGTTCCCGGCAAGACGAGGCAATCCGCAAGCGCGTTGTCGAGACGGCGGAAAAGTTGAGCACCAAGCCTGCGGTCGTTGCGCTCGCCTGGGTGCTGTCCAAGCCGTTCGTGACTTCGCCGATCATCGGCGCCTCGAAGCCCCATCACCTCGCCGACGCGGTTGCAGCGACGGAGCTCAAGCTCGACGCGCGCACCATCGCCAGGCTCGAGGAGCCGTATACCAGCAAGGCGGTCGCCGGCCACGGGTAGCGGAGGCCCCGGCTCCTGCTTATGTATGAGCTTGTCTGACCCGAAGCCTTCGAGGAGGCCCTGATGACTTAAGCTGGAACCAAGGATCATCCGATCACGATCGAGCCGATCCATGAGCGGGTGCGGGTGACCTGGCATGGGCGCACGATCGGCGACAGCAAAGATGCGCTGGAGCTGCGGGAAGCGAACTACCCGCCGGTCGTCTACGTTCCCCGCGCTGACATGGACATGAGCGCGCTCGAACGCACGGCCCGCGTCACGACCTGCCCTTACAAGGGCGAGGCGAATTACTACTCGATCACCGACGGCAAGGCTCGCGACGACAACGCGGTGTGGACTTACGAGCTGCCGAAAACAGAGGTGGGCGAGATCGGGTCCCACCTCGCTTTTTATCCCGACAAGGTCGAGATCACGCGCGGCGGATAAGCGCCATTCCGCGCGCTGGTTGAATAGGGTTCAGCCCGGCGCGCTTAACGCAGGTCGCTAGCCGGTGTTCGCGCGAAGCGAACGAACCGCGGCTGTGCTTTGCGCCCGCATTGATTTAGAATGGCCCGAACTCGGTTGGGATAGGGAATAAGAACAATGCTGTTCGACGGCGGATTTACGTTTGGCAATTTCGTTGCCGACGCTTTCACCATATTCATGTTCATATTGTGGTTCTGGCTGCTGATCGTGGTGTCGGGCGATCTCTTCCGCCGTCACGACGTGTCCGGCTTCGCCAAGGTGCTGTGGGTCATCGCGTTCGTCCTGTTCTCCTACCTCGGCGTCTTCGCCTATCTTCTCACGCAAGGACGGGGCATGGCGGAGCGCAACAAAGCGCAAGCCAGCGAGGCGCGCGAGGAATTGCGACATATCGTCGGTTTCAGCGCCGCAGACGAGATCGTGAAGCTCGACAAGCTGAAGTCCGCGGGCTCGATCACCGAGCAGGAATACGGCCGCCTCAGAGCCAAACTGGTCCAATAGCGGCGTCGGCGCGAACGCGGATTCGGCGCGGAAGAGATCACCAAGACGGCTCGCAAGGAGCCCGTAGGGAGGCGCGCGATGTGCATCAATTGCGAAAGCGACGGCATTGGCCGGCGGGATTTGATGAAGTTCGGCGCGGCGGTCGCGATCGCGCTCGCGACGGCAAGCGCGTCGCCTGCGGCGCGCGCGGCCGATGCGGCGCCGACTTCGCTTTCCCCCCAGGAAGCGCTCGCTCAGCTCAAGGCGGGCAATGAGCGCTTCGTCAGCCATCCCGAGCTTTGCACCGTCGATCTTGCCCAGAGCCGCAGCACCGTGGCCGGGCATCAGGCGCCATGGGCGACGATCATCGCCTGCGCCGACAGCCGTGTGGCGCCGGAGCTTGTTTTCGGGGGGCATGGGGTCGGCGAACTGTTCGTCGCCCGCGACGCTGGCAATCTGGTCGGCGTCGAAACGCTCGGCACGATCGAATATGGCGCGGCCGTTCTAGGCTCTCCGCTCGTCGTCATCCTCGCGCACACCGCCTGCGGCGCGGTGAAGGCCGCCTGCGACATCGTGACCAAGAACGCGACCTATCCCGGCGTCATCGGCCGCATGATCCAGCCCATCGTGCCGGCGGCGCTCAAGGTGCGCAACAATCCCGGCGACTTCGTTGACAACGCCGCGAAGGAGAGCGCGAAGCGGACCGCGGCGAACTTGCCCAGCTGTGAGCAAAATCGTCTCCGATCTGGTGGCCTCGGGAAAGGTGAAGATCGTGGCGGCGATCTACGACCTGCAAACCGGCGTGGTCACTTATCTCGATTAGCGGCGCGGGGCCGGGAGATCGGTCGCGAACTTACGCGCGACCGATTAAACTCGAGGGAGCGTTTCCCATGCTCGTCGAACTTTATTGGTCATTTCGTAGCCCCTATTCCTACATCGTCCTTCCTCGCATTGCGGATCTCCGCGACAAGTTCCGAGTCGCCATCGACTTGCGGATCGTCCATCCTGCCGCCATCCGAAATCCCCCATACTTTGCCAGAATGGATCCCTTGGCGCGGCCATATTTCATGAAGGACAGCGCGCGCATCGCCGCATTTCACGGCATGAACTTTCGGCGGCCGATTCCCGACCCGATCGATCAAAATCCCACAACCTTGGCTATCGGCGCGGAACAGCCGCTTGCAAGGCGCCTTGGACGGCTCGGTATTGCCGCCACGGAACGAGGACGAGGGTTCGAGTTCTGCCGCGAGGTCGCCACGCTGCTGTGGGATGGCGTCGTTACGGGCTGGGATCAGGGCGGTCATCTGGCCGAAGCGGCTGGCCGGGCCGGACTTGACCTGTCAGACCTGGAGGCGGCCACCATTGCCGATCCAGAACGATATGAAGCATCGTTGGCGGAAAACGACCGAGCGCTGCGGGCTGCGGGTCACTGGGGTGTCCCCACGATGGTGTTCGAGGGCGAGCCCTTCTTCGGTCAAGATCGGTTCGACATCCTGGTTTGGCGCATGAAGCAGCGCGGTTTGGAGTTGCGACCGCTCAACCCTGTCTCGCTGGCGTAAGGCGACGGCTCGCCGCGATCCGGTGATGCTGGCCCCCGAGACGGTCGCTTGGCTTCGCGCTCCTCGGCGACAAGAGCCTTGAGGCGCGCCGCCCTTGCAGCCTCGTACTCAATTGCGGAGCACAGTTTCATGACCACGACGAGCAAGACCGTTCTCATCACCGGCTCGACCGATGGCGTCGGCCGCCATGTCGCCGAGCGCCTGGCCGCGCGGGGCTGGCGCGTCCTCGTGCATGGCCGCGATCGAGCGCGCGGCGAAGCGGTGGTTGAGCGGATCGCACAGCAAGGGGGCGAGGCGCGCTGTCTTGTCGCGGACCTCGCGTCGCTCGCCGAGGTTCGCTCCCTCGCCGACGCGGTGCGCCGGGAGAGCGACAGCCTCGACGCGCTCGTCAACAACGCCGGGATCGGCACGAGCGGGGCGGGGCGCGAACTGAGCGCGGACGGCTTCGAGTTGCGCTTCGCGGTCAATTATCTCGCCGGCTTCCTGCTGACGCGTCTCATGCTGCCGATGCTGACGAGCCGCGATTCCGCGCGCATCGTCAACGTTTCGTCGGCCGGGCAACAGGCGATCGACTTCTCCGACGTGATGCTGACTCGCGGCTACAGTGGCGTGCGCGCCTATTGTCAAAGCAAGCTGGCGCAAATCCTGTTCACCGTCGATCTCGCCAAGGAGCTCGCGGGACAAAACATCGCGGTCAATTGCCTGCATCCGGCGACTTATATGGACACGACCATGGTTCGCCTGAGCGGCGTCCGGCCGATCAGCACCGTGGAGCAAGGCGGCGCGGCGATTTTGCAGCTCGTCGATGAGCCCGGCGTTTGCGGGCCGAAGCGGGCTCTATTTCAGCGGCATGCAGGAAGCCCGCGCCGACCGCCAGGCCTACGACGAGGACGCCCGCCAACGCCTGCGCGCGCTGAGCTTCGATCTCGTGGGCCTCCCCGATCCGCTGGCGGGCCCGGCAAATTAGGACGAAGCGACTGTCGCTGGCCTTGTCGGTCTGCAACAGACGCGCGGCTGACAGGCCGCCGCGGCCATTCATCGAGCGTTAATTGCTCCCCATATCTGTTGGCGCGCCAGCAGCGTTGGCCAGACTAGCGGACTTGTCGCCTCCGCATTAATCTACCGGCTGGCCACGAACGTCAGGACGATACCCATGGCTGGCCGCCTTTTTGGGAGCCAACGAAATGGATATGATTGCGGCCGTGGCCGCCAAGAAGCTTGGCAAGTTTCTCGCCAAGGACTTCCGCGAACTCTTTGGCTCGGGTCAGAACGACGAGGCCGAGCGCCTGGGCGCGCTGGCCCGGACGACGATCGAATGCATCGCCAGGAGCGACGCGCTCTACCACACGTACGAACACACGATGCTCGTATCCATGGTTGGCCGCGACATCTTGAGAGGACGGACGCTCGCGCACACGGTTCAGCCTGAGGATTACACTCACCTCATCGTCGCCTGTCTCCTGCACGACATCGGCTTCGTCCGCGGCGTCCTGAGCGGCGACACTAAGACTGAGTTCGTCATCGACAAGAACGGGCGAACGGTGACGCTGCCGCGTGGAGCGTCGGACGCGTCGCTGGCCGCCTATCATGTCGATCGATCGAAATTGTTCGTCTACGAACGCCTCGGCAAGTCGACGACGATCGACGCCGCCCGTGTCGCCGCCGCGATCGAACTGACCCGCTTTCCCCCGACCCCGACTTCGGACGCGGATCAGCCCGGACTCGAGCCGCGGCTGGTTCAGGCCGCCGATCTGATCGGGCAGCTTGGGCGATCCCCTCTATCCGAGGAAGGCCAATGCACTCTTCTACGAGTTCGAGGAGCTCGGCAGCAACCGGCAGTACGGTTACGCTTCTCCCGCTGATCTCGTCGAAAAGTTTCCGGGATTTTACTGGAACACGGTCTCGGCGCACCTCGAAGAGGGAATGAAATATCTGAGCCTGACGGCCTCAGGCCGTCAATGGATCGCCAACCTGCACAATCACATTTTCAACGCCGAGCACTTCAATTGGCAGATGGGCCCGCAGATCTGAGCGCCCGCCAGTTTCAACCCGCCCTGATGCCGGTCGGAGCGGCGTTTTCTTGTCGCGGCCGACCTATCCCGTCCCCGTCAGCCGCAGGATCACCGCGACGATGTCGCCCGTGACGGTGGCGACGAATTGCCACAGGATATTGAGGTCAAGCCCTGTTTGCGCGCCCAGGAACGGCAGGATCAGCAGCGCCGCGATGAGAATGAGCATGCCGTAGGGCTCGAGTGCAGCGAGAGACCGTGACGGCCCGTCCGGCAGAAGCCCGACAAGAATCCGGCCGCCGTCGAGCGGCGGAACGGGCAGGAGATTGAACACCGCGAGCAGCACGTTGATGATGAGCGCGTTGTTGAGGTTTTCCCCGACCCAATTCGCGGCCTCAGCCGGCAGGACCGGCACGAGATGAAAAAGAACGGCGCTCAAAACGGCGAGCGCCAGATTTCATTCCCGGCCCGGCGGCGGCGACAAAGGCCGAATTGAGTTTTGGCCGGCGCAGCGCGCGGAAGTTCACCGGCACCGGCTTCGCGTAACCGAACAGAAACGGTGAGTGCGTGATCATCAACAGCGCGGGCAGCAGAATCGTGCCGAACGGGTCGATGTGCTTCAGCGGATTGAAGGTCACCCGGCCCTGGCGCCACGCCGTGTTGTCCCCGAACAGGCGCGCGACGAAGCCGTGCGCGGCTTCATGAAAGGTGATCGCGACGATGAGCGGAACGATCCAGGTCGAGACCTCGTAGAGCGTCAGAGCGAATTGTGAGGGCATGAGTTGTGACCGCCGGCATTTATTGCGCCAATTCCACCCTGACGGTGCGCGCCCCTTCCGCTTCTGGCGCAGCGATCTAACGCTCCGATGAGGGCCGTCGATCGTGCGCGGACTCAAGCGCCGCCGCGAGCGCACGCCGAAGGGAATGCATCTGGTCGAGGAGATGCAGGACGACCCCAAGCCCCTCATGGTTCACGCCCATATTATCTCTGAGATCGCGAATGAGGTTGGCGCGCGCCAGATCCATGTCGGTGAAGGCGAGCTCGTCGGCGTCACGAGCGGGGATCAACCATTCCTCTTCGATCCAGACCGTGAGCGTTCGCCGATCGAGCCGCGCGCGCTGCAAAAATTCCCGCTCGGTGATCATTGCTCACATCTCCTTGCGCGGATCGTAGGCGCCGGCGGGCTTCCAGTCGGCCAGGAAGGCGTCGAGCTCGGGCTCGGGCTCGGTCGGCATCATCACTTTGAGCTTGACCAGTTCGTCGCCCGCGCGGCCGCGCGTCTTCACGCCCTTAGCCCGGAGGCGGAGCACGTCGCCGGTGTTCGATCGTTTCGGGATTTTGAGCATGACGCTTCCGGTGGTCGTCGGCGTTCTGACTTCCGCCCCCAGCGCCGCCTCCTTCACGCTGATCGGCAGATCGAGGAGGATGTCGGCGCCCTCGCGGGTGAAATAGCGATGCGGCTTGACCACGATCTGCACCAGCGCGTCGCCGGGCGGGCCCTCGCCCGGGCTCGGCGCGCCCTTGCCTCGCAGGCGAAGAATTTGGCCGTCCTCGACTCCGGCCGGAATGGTCACATCCAACGTCCCGCCTTGCGGCAACGTGATCGTCTTGGTGGCGCCGTTCACCGCGTCCAGGAAATCAACGGGAAGCTCGTAATGCAGGTCCGCGCCCGGCCGGCGCCGCGCCTGCTCGGCGCTGCGGCGCAAGAGCTCGGCGAACAGGTCGTCGCCCTGCGCGAAGTCCCCGTAAGCCGAATGGCCCTCGTAGGGATGGCCGCCCTCGGCGGCGTAATCGCGATAATATCGCGCGTTGGGGGCGCCTTCTCCGCCCCCGAGGCGTCGATCTCGCCGGCGTCGAAACGGCGCCGCTTCTCCGGATCGGAAAGCAGATCGTTGGCTGCGGCGACTTCCTTGAACCGGTCCTCCGACTGCTTGTCGCCCGGATTGAGATCCGGGTGCAGCTTCTTGGCCAGCTTTCGGTAGGCGCTGCGGATTTCGTCGGCCGAAGCGGTCTTGGCGACGCCGAGGGTTTCGTAGGGGTCTTTCATACGCGCATCCGTCGCGGGCGAGGCCGACTGACCTTAGCAGAAGCGCCAGCGTAGTCTCCAGGCGACCGCGGCGCGCCGGGCGTCTGGCGACTTCAAGGGTAACGCCGGCCGGTCCAGCCGCCTTCATCGCCGCGTCAAATGCGCGGGTTATCGTGCGCGCCGTAGGGTGAGTCGGGTCCGATCGGTTCTCGATTGCGAAATCGCGCAATCGTGTACCAAAGACTGCGGCACAGCTGTTGACTTGTGACGGAAATAGAGCAAAACCTAGGCAAGAAGAGCAATATCAGGGCATTTAGACGCATTGGTATTTGCGGACACAAACGAGGGAACGCTATGTCGGGCACAATCATCAACCTCATCATCCAGCTGATTGCTGGCGCGATCGGCGGCAACGCGGTCGGCGCGGCGGCAAAGAATGTGAACCTCGGAACCGCGGGCAACACAATCGCCGGCGCTCTGGGCGGCGCCGCCGGCGGGTCGCTGCTGACCTCACTCATCCCGATGCTGCACAACGCCACGAGCGGCATGGACATCGGCGCCCTTGTTGGCCAAGTGGTCGGCGGCGGCGTGTCCGGCGCGATCGTCTCGGCGATTGTCGGCATGATCATGAACAGCATGAAGAGCGCCTGAGCGCTTTTTTCGCCGCCAGCGAAATCTTGCTGTCCACGTCGGTTCTTTATGTCTAGGATCGCCCGCGGCCCGAGAAGGCGCCCTTTTTCAATTCGACCAGCGCGCCGCCGGCGCCAGGAGCATGTTCATGGGACTGATCAGTTTCGTCAAAAGCGCTGGCGAGAAGCTCTTCGGGGCCACTGAAGCCAAGGCGGCGACGGCCGACGCGCTGCACAAGGAGCTTGAGAAACATGGCCTCGACACGTCGAACGTGAAGATCGCGGTCGACGGGGACAAGGTGCATGTGACGGGCAGCGCCCCAAACACGGAGCAAGCGGAAAAGATCGCGATCGCGCTCGGCAACACGGTTGGCGTGCAGACGGTGCAGAACGACATCAAGCCGGCTACGGCCGCGCCCGAATCGAAGTTCTATACGGTCAAGAGCGGCGACACCTTGTGGGCGATTTCCGAGCGCGAGTACGGCAAGGGCAAGGGTGACAAGTACGACGCCATCTTCCAGGCCAACCGCCCGATGCTGACCCACCCCGACAAGATCTATCCCGGCCAGGTGCTGCGCATCCCGCCGCTGAGCTGAGCCTAAGCGGACCGCCGCAGCCCTACCTGGTGCAGTCAGGCTTGGCTTTCGCCCGAGGACTGCGGCGGCCCGCAGCACTACGCCACCGGGCGCTTAAAGTTCCCGACGCGGTCGCGTAAAACTTGTCAACCTCCGCAAACGAAAGTCACGCAGTCAAAGTCGTCAAGCGCGGGGAACAGCGGAGGCGGGGGCAGCGCCGTCGAGCGCCACCTAAAGGCCCTGCTTGGGCGCGGAGGCGGATGGCGCTTACTTCGCGTCCAACCCGTAGAGCGTATGCAGCGTGCGCACCGCGAGTTCGGTATAGGCGTCGTCGATCAGCATCGAGAACTTGATTTCCGACGTGGTGATGGCGCGGATGTTGACGCCCTTCTCGGCCAAAGCCTTGAAGGCGCGCGCGGCGACGCCGGAATGCGAGCGCATGCCGACCCCGATCGCGGAGATCTTCACCACGTCCTGCGCGCCGTGCAGCTTGCCGTAGCCGATCTTGGCCCGCCGCTCCTCGAGGATGCTCATCGCGCGCTCATACTCGGCCGCCGGCACGGTGAAGGTGATGTCGGTGGTCGTCGTGTCGTCGGAGACGACCTGGATGATCATGTCGACGTTGATGTTGGCTTCAGCCAGCGGCACGAAGATCGCTGCGGCGACCCCGGGCTTGTCGGCGACATCGCGCAAAGTGATCTGCGCCTCGTCGCGCGAGAAGGCGATGCCGGTGACGACCTCCTGCTCCATGATTTCCTCCTCGTCGCAGATGAGCGTGCCAAGCTGAGGGTGCGCCGGATCGTCGAACGACGAGCGCACATAGAGCTTGACCTTGTTCACCATCGCCAGTTCGACCGAGCGCACCTGCAGCACCTTGGCGCCGAGCGAGGCCATTTCCAGCATTTCCTCGAACGCCACTTTGGCGAGCCGGCGCGCCTTCGGCACGACGCGCGGGTCGGACGTGTAGACGCCGTCGACGTCGGTATAGATATCGCACCGGTCGGCCGAGATCGCCGCCGCGAGCGCAACCGCGGACGTGTCCGAGCCGCCGCGCCCGAGCGTCGTCACCCGGTTGGTGGCCTTATGGACGCCCTGGAAACCGGCGACGACGGCGATCTCGCCCGCCGCGAACCCTTCCCCAAGCCGCGTCCCGTCGATGCCGGCAATGCGGGCCGACCCATGCGTGTCGTCGGTGACGAGGGGAATCTGCCACCCCGCCCACGAGCGCGCCTTGAGCCCCATGTCCTTGAGCACCAGCGCCAGCAATCCAGCCGTGACGAGTTCGCCCGAGGCGACGACGGAATCATATTCGGGGTTGTCGAAGTGGGAGCCTGCTTCCTTGCACCAGGCGACAAGCTCGTTGGTCTTGCCCGCCATCGCCGAGACGACGACCGCGACCTCCGAGCCGGCGTCAATCTCTCGTTTCACATGCGCGGCGACGTTGCGGATGTGTGGAAGGTCGGCGACCGACGTGCCGCCGAATTTCATCACCAGACGCGGCATGGTCCTTCAGGCCTTTGGGGGAGACGCGCAGGCTCGCGCGATGCGTGGGGGCGGCCTATAAAGGCGCGCGCCGGGTGGGTCAACGCGTGAGGCTGCCCAGCGCAAGGCTGCGGGAAAGGGTCGCGATGTCAGTCAGGCCGTCGCCGAGCATCAAGTCCGAGGAGGTCGCGCGCTTCGAGGCGCTGGGCGACACATGGTGGGATCCGGACGGGCCCATGGCGCCGCTGCATCGCGTGAACCCGATCCGGATCGGCTGGGCGCGCGACCTGATCGTGCGGCATTTCAAGCTCGAGACTAGGGTCGGCGCGCCGCTCGCCGGAATCGACCTCCTCGACGTCGGCTGCGGGGCCGGATTGTTCGCCGAGCCCCTGGCGCGGCTGGGCGCCAATGTCGTCGGCGTCGATCCGGCGCCCGCCGCGATCGAGGCCGCCCGCCATCATGCCGAGGAGACGGGCGCCAGGCTCGCCTATCGCATGGGCGCGGTCGAGGAGCTGGCGGAGGAGCCGCGGCTTTTCGATGTCGTGAGCGCGATGGAGGTGATCGAGCACGCCGCCGATCCGAAACGCTTCGTCGCCGCCACCGCCTCTCTGGTCAAGCCCGGCGGGCTTCTGCTCGTTTCGACTCTCAACCGCACATTGCGGAGCTTCGCGCTGGCGATCGTCGGCGCCGAATATGTCCTCCGCTGGCTCGAGCCCGGGACGCACGCTTGGGAGCAATTCGTGACGCCGCTCGAGCTCACCGGCTTCGCCCGCGCCGCGGGCTTAAGGCGCCGGAGCCTGCGCGGCATGGTCTACGATCCGTTCAGACGCGACTGGCGCCTGTCGTCCGATACGGGCGTGAACTACCTGTTCGCCGCGACGAAGCCGGACGTCTGACTTGCAATGTAGAGTTGGAGAAAAGGTCAGCTTCTCGTTGAGCATCATTTGCCGGTTCGAGCTGAATCCTATTCCAGTCTCTTTTCCACCGTGCACCCCCGCGCTGCGTTCTCAATAAAGTCCTCGAGTCGCGCGATGCAGTCACGATCTCGGTATGCTCTATGCTTATTCCGATTGATCTCAAGGCTAATCCGCCTGCGTTCCTCCGAATTTGTCGACAATTTAGTTGCGATCGAAACGTATTCGTCGATCGAGTCCGCCACCGTTTCTCCAACTCCAATCCTGTTCAAGATAGCCGTGCTATGACGACCTCGCATAAGCGCCCCTCTCAACGTCACAACAGGCAGATCATGGACAAGGCTCTCCATCGTCGAATTGAAACCGGACCAGCCGATGCTGTCGAGGAAGATGTCGCAATTGCCCATGGCGGCGACGTAGCGATCGGTGGTCAAACTTTCGATAAACAGGCAATGGTCTGAAGCCGTCAGACCCCATTCAGAAAAGACAGAGTTGAGGCGCCGCTGAAATAGATCGACGACCGCCGCTTCTTTAGCGTGCTTGATGAATACAAACTGGCAATTTCCCACCAACTTCGCGATTTCTGGCGAAGACAAAATCATACTTCGGAAGAAACTTGTAAAGCGACTGGCCGGACCAGAACACAAGCGCGTCCCGCCTCATGCCCAGCTCGCCTCGGGTTATCCTCACCGGCGATGTTGCGAGAGGCTCGTAATAGATCGAGATATTCGGCAGGCGCACCAGGCGCTCGGTATAATGTTCGGCTGCGTCGGCGGGCTCCATCAGATCGCTCGTGAGAAAGTAATCGACCGTCGGAAGACCGCTGGTTTCCGGGTGGCCCAAGGAATTGCACTGAACTGGCGCAAGCCTTTGCGTGGCGAGTTGCAGAGACAGTTCATCCATCAGGAGCCCCGGATAGATGAGGACATGCGGCGCATCCGCGAGGATTTCATCGCGCCAGGCTTCTAGCGGCATTGCGCCGTGCACAAAGCGAGAGCAGAGCCTCTCCGCGACGTCGGTTTCCTGGTCTCGTTGTCGACCCAAATGGTAGCCGAATATTTTGAATCGATTGCGGTCCAACTGGTTCATCCAGCCTTTGATCGGAATTTTCCAGTTCGAGTGCGCGTAGAAATGGCTGCTCACGAAGCCCACTCGGATCGGTTCGGCGGCTTCTGAGACCGCAGGCAAAGGGCCTTGACGAAACTGAGCCCCAATGGCCCGGCAGGCCAGTGTCCCGTAGGGGATCTGCAAATCCCGGTCGTTGCGGCCCTGATACGCCAGATAAAAAGGTTTGCAGTGCGCGATGGCCTCGATCATGTTTGTTCTCAGGCGTCCAGCCTCATAATCGCTGCAGATAGCCCGAAGTTTATTTTCGTAAGCCTTGCGACGGGCTTGGACATCGTCCTCGTTTTCGTAGGAAATTCGCAATTCGCAAACGCAACTTAGAAATCGGCATAAAGCATTCTCGGGATCGATATCGATCGCCGCTTGCGCGCTTTTGACCGCCTCGTCATTGCGGTTGCAGGTGAACAGAGCCTCAACGCGGGAAATCCATGCGTCAACGTATAGCGGCGCAATCTCGATCGCCCGGTCGAAGCTTGCCAGCGCATCGCCAAACCGATTGAGGTTTGCGAGTGCGGCGCCGCGACCGCGATGCGCCTCGACAAAATGCGGGCGGACCGTGATGGCTCTGTCGAAACTGGCCAGCGCCTCGTCGAATCGCTCCAATTGGAGGAGTGCATTGCCGCGATTGCAGTGCGCCTCGGCAGAATCCGGTCGGACGGCAATCGCTTTGTCGAAACTGGCAAGCGCGTCGTCAAAACGCATCAAGGCGTTGAGGACATTCCCGCGGTTGTTGTGCGCATCCCCAAAACTCGGCTGGATCGCCAGGGCTTTGTCGTAACTGGCCAGAGCGTCTGTGAAACGCTTCAATTTCGCCAGCGCCAACCCGCGGTTGTTGAGCGCCACGACGAATTTCGGATGGAGGGCGATTGCTTTTTCGAAATGAACGAGCGCGTCCTCAGATCGATTCACGAAATGGAGCGCGGTCGCGTAACTGAATTGCGCGTCGGCAAAGGCTGGCGCAAGCGCGATCGCGCGTTCAAAATGGATGATCGCCTCGTCGAACCGACCGAGATCTTTAAGGCCCTTGGCCAGATTGTTGAAAGCAGTCGCTGAATTTTCGTTCATCGCGACCGCTTTTCTGATGATTTCGACTCCCCGTTCGAGGCGACCGGTCTGGAGCGCGATGACGCCAAGCATGTGCAGCGCCTCGAAGTTGTCCGGCTGGCTCTTTAACGCCGCATCGTAATGTCGTTCGGCCTCGACGAGCCTACCCTGCTGATGGCGCGCAAGGCCTTGACGGAACTCAGCAGCGCTAGCCAATGGGTCGAAAGTCGTATCCCGCGGTTTGTGTCTGTCGCCTCGAGACAATGCTTGCTCCTGGATGGCAATAGGTTCGAGATTTTGCGCGCCGACGCGCGCGACTTGATGAAGGCATGGTCCACCACCCACAGCAAAGGCCGAAAACGCGGATTACGCGCGCGGAAACGTCGGTCCTGAGAGGGTATCAGCAGATTCTCCATTGGGCTAAAAATCGGCAAGCCACCCTGCCGCAACCTCCGCGACCGCAATCGCAGTTTCCGCTTTAAGTCGATTTGCGACATTCACGGGCTCGCTGCCAGTTCCGGTTTTGGTCGAAACGAGTCCAGCTGATTGAGCTTTGAACCAGAGCGAGTGGCTCTTGGATGGGGTAGCTTCGGCGAAACGGATTTGGCGATAACTTGATTGCAGAAAATCAGAAATTTGGGGTAAGCTTGCTCGATGAACACTTCTGCGCTTTCCCGCATAGCCTCGCCGGCGGCCTTCCGTTCCGGCGCCTCTGGCCGGCCTTCCGCCGCCCGCGAACGCCCAAGGGCAAAAAGGCGCATGAAAAATTTCCTGCGCGATTTTCTCGTGTAACCCATTGATAAGTCTCGATTCTGACGAGAGAATCCAAGGAAATCCAAGGAAATCCAACCCCCTTAATTGGGGGTTTTCAAAGGGAAACAGCCACCGGCCAAGAAATCCCAAATGGACCCGCCCCGCTGCCGATAGGGACGCTAGACCGAGTTGCTCCCTAGGCCAGGCGCGCCAGGCGCCTCGACCCTCACTTCCCCGGGCATTCTTTCTGCAGCCGCTCCATCGCCTGGGCGAAGCCGCCGAGCGAATAGGTGTCGATCGACTGGTGGCCTCTGACCGAAGCGGCCTTGATCACCAGTTTCGCGCCTTTGCGCATTTCGGCGATCAGCGCGCTCTCTCTAGCCGCGTTCTTGACCCAGAGGTTTCCCCCCTTGGGAAGCATCTCGAACGACGCCTGGTCGACCAGCGCGACCGGCGACGTGACGGCGGACGTCTTCGATTTGGCGTCCGACTTCGTCGGCTTCTCACCCGCCTTGGCCTCGGTCTTTGCTTCGGCCGTGTCTCCCCCGGAGACGTCGAACCCCATGATGAAGGACACCTCGTTGCGCACCCCTTCCGACGGGCGGTCGGAAATGAACGCATAGCCCGGATCGCGGGTGAGGCCCGCAGGCTCGCGTGATTTGGGCTGAGCGAGGGTGTAGCAGATGCGCCCCTTGCCGACTTCGCCGACGAACACATTCCAATCGCCGAAGGTGGCGACCAGCGATGGCTTGGACGCCTCCTCCTTGGCGCCCGATTTGGGCGCGGGCTTGGCGGCCTTGGTGGCGGCGACAGCGGGCGGCGGAAAAGCGCTCGCGACGCAAACCGCCGCGGCGGCGACCCCAATGGCGCGAAGGGAGGAAAGGACAAGACGCGTCATCACAGCAATCCTTTGAACCGGGCGCGGCCTTATGGACCCGGGCGGGCTTCCCTGACGTCCGATCCGGGCAAAATTCCGGCCTTTCGCCTTGCCGGCCGACGCAGGGGCTGCAATCCTGCATTTGGTTACTGAAAAATTAGTAAAATTAGGAGCCCTCGATGAAAGCCCTGGTCTGTCCGTCGCTTGGCCCGGCCGAAAACCTGGTGGTGACCGAGGTCGCGGCGCCGACGCCCGGCGACGGCGAGGCTCTGGTTGAGGTCGCCTATGCGGGGCTGAATTTCTTCGACACGCTGATCATCGAGGGCAAATACCAGGTGAGGCCCAAGCCGCCGTTCTCGCCCGCGGGCGAGTTCTCAGGCCGCGTCATCGCGCTCGGACCGGGAGCGCTAGGATTTGAGGTCGGCGACCGGGTCATGGGCGTCTGCTCGTACGGGGCCGCCGCGGAGCAGATCGCCATCTCCACGAGCCGGCTGGTGAAGATCCCCGACGGTCTCGCCCTCGACAAGGCCGCGGGCCTTTCGGTCGCTTACGGCACATCCCTGCATGCGCTCAAACAGCGGGCTGAGATGAAGGCCGGCGAGACCCTCTTCGTGCTCGGCGCTTCGGGCGGGGTCGGACTCGCGGCGGTGGAGATCGGCAAGGCGATGGGGGCGCGCGTGATCGCAGGCGCGTCCTCGGAGGAAAAGCTCGCCTTCGCCCGCCGCTACGGCGCGGCTGAGACGATCAACACCGCAGGCGATGACATGCGCGCGCGCCTCAAGGAGCTCGCGCCCAAGGGCGTCGACGTCGTCTACGATCCTGTTGGCGGCGCGCTCACCGAAGCGGCGCTGCGTTCGCTCGCCTGGAAAGGGCGGCTTCTGGTGATTGGCTTCGCGTCAGGCGAGATCCCCCGCCCGCCGCTCAACATTCCCCTGCTCAAGGGCTGCGACATCCGGGGCGTCTATTGGGGCGAGTTCATCACACGCGAGCCGGAAGCGCATCGCGAGAATATGGCCCAACTGATGGATTGGGCGCAGTCCGGGACCTTGAGCGTTCACGTTCACGCCTCATATCCGCTGGACGATTACCGAAAGGCGTTCGACGCCATCGCCAAACGCCAGGTGCTGGGGAAGACGCTGCTCCAACTTGGCTCGGTGACCGATTGAAACCGGTTGAAATGCGTGTTGCGGCGCACAACATAATCCTGGGGATGAAGCGCCGAGGATCAATCGGCGAGTTTGACTATGGACGAAGCCAATTCATCCCCCGTCGAGCTCCGGCGGCTCTGGCCGTCGGACAAGGAAGCGTTTCGCGATCATCTGCTGAGCCTTGACCCGCGCAGCCGGCATTTGCGCTTTGGCGGCGGCATGTCGGACGACTTCCTTGTCCGTTACGCCGAAAACTGCTTCGGCAAGGGCGACCTCGTCTATGGCGCGTTCGTCGACGGCAAGCTGGTCGGCGCGGCTGAACTGCGCTCCAATCAGGCGATCTGGAGCGAGCGGGCGCCGTTCGGGCGCCACATTCATGCCGAGGCGGCGTTCTCCGTCGCCGGCGGCTATCGCCGCCGCGGCATTGGCGAGAAGCTGTTCAAGCGCATCCTGCGCGCCGCCACCAACCATGGCGTCGAGACGATCGAGATCGTCTGCCTGCCCGAAAACGTCGGCATGCAGAACCTGGCGAAGAAGTTCGAGGCGCATTTCACTTTCGAGGAGAATTGGCTGACCGGCCGCCTGACGGCGCGCCGTCCGACCGCGCTCTCGCTGTTCAGGGAGGCCTCCAGCGACGCGCTCGACTTTGGCGCCGCGCTGTTTGACGCCCATTGGCGGGCGGTGGCCGACGCGCGGGAAAAGGGCGCGTAACTGCAGAATTAGGCGCGACCGGCGTCGCGTCGACTTGCGGCACGCCAACTCGGCCTGGCCATGCCTATATCAGATCGGATATAACGCGCGGATCCCCGCTCAACGCGAACGCCGCGGGCGGATCGGCCGGGAGGATAGGATGGGCCGAGTTGAGGGCCCCGCCCACGCGGATCATGTTCTCAAGGTGATTGCCGGCAACGACGCCGCAAGCTCGGCGCTCGCCGCTCGATCCCGCAAGCCACGCACTATCAGCAGACGAAGAACATGCTGGTCAGCTACAGCCCGAAGAAGCTCGGCTTCTTCTGAGCTTAGTCCCCTCTCCCAAAGGGTGTCCGGAAGGACGCCCGTCTCTCGACGGGCTATGGGGAGAGGGGTCGGGGGTGAGGGTTCGCGCGCGAAGCGCGCGCCTTTGGCGCGGTCCCTCATCCGGCGGACTAACGTCCGCCACCTTCTCCCAAAGGGAGAAGGGTTAAGCGGCGCGGGCACGTCCACGCCGCCAATGCCTCTAGGAGTAGACGAACATGGGAACTGTGTCCGCAACGCCCGCGGCCCTTGATCTGATCGATGAGATCGTCGCCGACCACGGACCTGTGATGTTCCATCAGTCCGGCGGTTGCTGCGACGGCTCCTCGCCCATGTGCTATCCCAAGGGCGAGTTCCTGATCGGCGACTATGACGTGAAGATGGGCGAGATCGGCGACGCCCCATTCTACATCAGCGGCTCCCAATACGAAGCCTGGAAGCACACCGATATCGTCATCGACGTGATACCCGGCCGCGGCGGCATGTTCTCTCTCGACAATGGCCGCGAGAAGCGCTTCCTCGTCCGCTCCGAAATCTGCGAGATCCCGGCGCCCGCGAAGGCCTGAAAGGGCTCACCAGAGTCTGCTACGTTCCTAGGGAATCGTCATTGCGAGGAGCGCAGCGACGAAGCAATCCAGAGAACGAAGGGCGCCCCGCGGCTCCTGGATCGCCACCTCGCAATAGCCCGTCGAAAGACGGGCGTCTTTCGACGCCCTATCGCTCCTGGCGATGACGATTCCATCTGAACGCGAGCCTCTAATGCCCGGCGAAGGTCACCAGGCTGCGCACCGGAACGTTTAGGGCCTCGAGCTTGGCCGCGCCGCCGAGGTCAGGAAGGTCGATGACGAAACAGGCGGCGATCACCTCGGCGCCCATCTGACGCAAAAGCTTGACCGCCCCTTCCGCCGTGCCCCCGGTCGCGATCAGATCGTCGACCAGGATCACGCGCTCCCCTTTCGTGACCGCATCCTCGTGCATCTCCATGTGATCGAGCCCGTATTCGAGCGAATAGGGGATCGAGACCGTGGCGTGGGGCAGCTTGCCCTTCTTGCGGATCGGTATGAAGCCCGCCGACAATTGATGCGCGACTGCGCCGCCGAGAATGAACCCGCGCGCCTCGATGCCGGCGACCTTGTCGATCTTCGTCCCCGCCCAAGGCTGCACCAGCTCGTCGACTGCGCGACGAAAGGCTCTCGCGTCGCCGAGCAGCGTCGTGATGTCGCGAAACAGGATGCCTTTCTTCGGGTAGTCCGGGATCGTGCGGATGGTGTCGGCAAGCTGCATGGGCGCAAAGCTCAATTCGGGAGAGCAAGGTGTCCATCCATATCGCATTCGCGGCCGAAAGCCATCGACCGAGGCCGCCGTTACGACGCGCAGACGGCCACGTATGGACAAGGGGCCTCCCCCAAAACAAAATGTGGGTTGATTTGATCTCTTTCAGCAAAAGAGACGTTAGATCATATATTTACGATGGAAGAACGCCTGCCGCCGCCATTGATCGCCGCAGGACCCTAAATCAACCTCTTTCAGATGGATCCTTTCCGGCGGTGTTGTCATTCCCGCCAAGCGGGAAATCCAAGAATATCCGTGACTTGCTGGATGCCCGCGTTCGCGGGCATGACAGGCAGGCGTTGATTGAGTGCGGGCGGCTCGCAAATCCCTGCGGATCACGCTCTCGCTCAAGGTCAGCGCCGCCCAAGGCAGAGACGCCGAAGTTAGGGTGAGGGCAGCGCGGCTAACGACGCTCGATGGGCTCGCCGTTCAACACGGTCCACGAATCATTGACGTAAGCGGAAGACGCCACATGAAGCGACCGCCGAAGTTCCTTGCGGTCTGCGCGACAATCGTTATCGCCCCCTATGTCGCCTACACCGTGATTCTTCCGACGGTCTATCTCCGTTATCGGCTGACTTTGGAGGTGGATGTCGATGGCATTACGCGGACAGGTTTTCCGGGGTGGTGGAGATCGCCTACCAACCGCTGCCGGACTGGCTCGTAAACATAGGTGGAGGATCGCATTTCGCAGGCGAAATGCACGGCTATGCGATCACGGTCGATCTGGGCGAGCGCGGGTTGCTGTTTGTCGTCGACGCTTACCCGGCGGACCCAAAAACCCACTTGATCGCCGGGGACCCAGGGGCGCGCCTCAGTATGCTTCCTTTCGCCGCGTATGGACTATTGGGGTCCTATGACCCGTCGTCCGGGTTAGCCGCCGTCCGTGAACTGCAGGCAAAGGAAGGCCCTGTCGATATTCCGGCGAACAGGCTGCCCATGGTGGTGCGTTTCCGGAACATTGATGACGGCGACACGATCGAGGAGCTCGACCCGCGCGATCTGGCTGCAGCCTATGGTCCCGGAGTCCGATTGGCGCGCGCCCGGTTCGAGTTCACAACCGATCCGGTCAGCCCAATGCCTCAAGCCTGGCCGAAATGGCTAGCCAGCGAACACCTACGCGGGTTTGGTATTCCGTATCAGGACACTCCAATCTCGACGAAGGCCTTCAAGGGGGAATAGCCATAGACCCAATTACGGACCCGAACACAGTATTGGTGACCGAGATACTGCGCTTGTGAGCGCGGCGGCGAACAAGAGACAAACGGAATGAATGCCGCCTTTTGCGTCGTTGCTGTTCTTTGCGCCGCGTTGGCCATAGCCGGCTGCGGGCGCAGCGAGACCTACCGCTACAAGCTGACGCTGAGCCTCAACACGCCGGACGGGGTCAAGACGGGGTTCAACGTCGTCGAGCTTCGGTATTTCGACGTGAGCTTCCCGGAGCGCGGTGAAGTGCACGACACGAGAGGGCAAGCCCTCTTTATCGATCTCGGCCCGGGCAGGCGGCCGTTGATCGCGTTGCTGACGCATATCCGTCGGGACGATGAGGTCGCGCAGAACGGTCATCCGTACCCCTACCGTTGGCTCGGAGATTCTCCCAGCCTCATGCTCGAAGACGTTTGTTTGGGCGGTGCGGGAAACCTCGACTGGATCGAAACGGCGATTCGGTTCAACGAGCGCTGTCGCCAGCCGCTCCCGATTACGCCCGCCGATCTACCCGACCTCGTCACCTTCGGGGACGTCAACAATCCGAAAAGCGTGCTGCTGGTTGATCCCAACAATCTCGGCGCGACGCTTGGGCAGGGCGTGTCCTGGCGCTCGATCATTCTGCAGGTGACGGACGAACCCTTGACGAAAGGAATAGACGAGCATCTGCCGTGGGTTCGCGGGTATCAACTCAACATGCGCATTCCAGAGCTGCGGTCGTTCCAAGGGCTCAACGATTTCGTTCGTTCTTCAGATTTTACAACGGGGATGTAGCCACGCACGGGAATGACGGCCGCAAAGACCTTGGAGGCGCGTTGCTTCAGGCGCGCGGCGGCCAGGATCCTGCGAACGCTCAAGGATTTGCGGCCGGGACAACCGTAGAGCCGCCGTCCTTCAACGAGGGCCGCTGGCGCGAGGCGAAAAGCACGAGGAAAAAATAGATCGGCGCGCCAATTCCGGCCATGACCAGAAACCAGTTCGACCGGCCAAAAAGCGCAAGCAGGATCACAAGATAGATGAAATCGCGGCGCGAGGCGGAATCGAGGAGCCGCGTGAGCGGGCGCTCCGGCGCATCGGACACGGAGGTGAACAAAGTCTCCTCGCCGTCCTTCGCGCGCATCAGCCGCCAATAGACGAATCCGGCCGAGCCCAACGTCCCAAGGACGGCTCCAGCGCCCAGCCATAACGGCCAGATCGCCCCGGCGGCCAAGCTCCAGCCGACGCCCATGCAGGCGAATATGACTGTGTGCACGACATTGTCGCCCCAGAAATCGAGGATTCCGCCCCAGCGCGATTGCTGGAATTTGAGCCGCGCCAGTTCGCCGTCGCAGCCGTCGAGGATCGAATGCGCCAGAAACAGGAGCGCGCCGATGGTTTGCATCAAGGGACGCGAGGACAGGAAAAACGGGCCGCCGCAGATCCCGACCGCGATGGAAATCAGGCTCATTTGATTGGGCGTGATCCCGGTTCCCGCCAGGCGGCGCGAAATCTGCAATGAAATCGGCCGCTCGACGTGACGGGCCATGAACCCGTCGGTGTCCTTGACCAGCGACTTGAGAAGGCGCCGTTCCGCGGCGCCGACATCGGCGGTGGTCTCGACGATCATCGGATCGACCGCAGCCAGGATACGGGCCGGAGGGCCAAAGCGCGAAGCGAGCCGGGCCTCGACCTCGCCTAAGACCAGGGCGGCGCCGCCTCGGTCCAAGGCCTCCGCCGCATCTGGAACCGAAGCGGCCGGGAGCACCGCGATCCGGTGCGGAATGGTCCCCCAGCCGGCCGGCTCGACGCGCGCCGAGGCCAGCCGCTCGAGCCAGTCGCCTTCCGCGAGAATGGCGGCAGGCGCAAGGATCAGCGACGCCGGCGCAGCGGACGAGAGCGACGCGGCGAGGCTTGTCCAGTCGGCCACGAGGGCAATTCCGGGCGCGTCGCGGGTATCGCCTCCAAGCAGAAAGACTTGCCTCCAAGCAGAAAGACTTGGGCGTAGCCGGCGCGATGCGCCGCAAGCGCCGTGCGCTGAATAAGGCTGAGCCCCAAGATGACAGGGTCGCCGCCGCGCGCGGCGTCGGCCGGCGGCGGGGAGGCCGCGGAAGGGGCGAGAAGAACGAGAACCGGCGCTTCAGACATGGGTTTCAGGAAGTCCCGCGGGCGGCGCCCGGCACTCCACCTCGGCGACAATTGCTGATAGACGATTCCGCGCGGCGATCGTAGTCCCGCGCAGTCTCTGGCGCGACCCGCGCCCGGACAGGAGCCAAGCTATTTCAAGATCGCTTATCGTCGCCGCGTCCCTCGGTTTCCTGCTCGTCGTTTTTCTTATTGTCCACAGCGGCGCCGCCGAGGTGGGCTCCGCCATGTTGGCGCTTGGCTGGTGGCTGGCGCCGATAACGCTGCTTCACCTCATTCCCTTGTATTTCGACGCGACGTCCTGGCGACAGCTGTTTCCGGCTTCAAACCGCTTCAGCGTTCCGAGCTTTCTCTGGATGCGCTGGATCCGAGAATCGGTCAGCACGCTGCTTCCGGTCGCCGGTGTTGGCGGAGACGTCGTCGGCGCTCGGCTCGCGCACCAGCGCGGCGTTTCGGGCGCGCAAGCCACCGCAAGCATGGTGGTCGATATTACGGTCGGCGCCGCGACCCAGCTCGTCTTTGTCCTCGTCGGCGTGGGGCTGCTCGCCGCCGGCAAGACCCACGACGCGGCCGCCACAGCATGGGGGCTCACGATCGGCGTCGCCATATTCGCGGCGGCGATCGGACTCTTCGTCCGGCTCCAGCACAACAGCATGTTTGCGTGCTTGATCGGATGGGCTCAACCGGCTGGCGCCGAAGAGCTGGATGTCCGGCTTCACCGGTCGCGCAGAAGCCGATCGACGGCGCGATCGTTGCAACCTATCGCCGCCGTCTTCGCCTTGTCCTATTCCAGCCTGCTGCGGCTGATCGGGTGGGTCGATCGGCGCGGGCGAGATCTGGATGGCGATGCGCGTGCTCGGCCATCCGCTTGAGCGTGATCGACTCGTTCATCCTGGAAAGCCTCAGCGCCGGCGTCCGCGGCGCGGCGTTCATGGTGCCCGGGGCGTTGGGCGCACAAGAGGGCGGCATGGTCCTGTTCGGAGCGCTGCTCGGACTGCCCGCGGACCTGGCGCTCGCGGTTTCGCTCACCAAGCGGGTTCGCGAGCTGGCGCTTGGCCTGCCGGGCCTCGCGGCCTGGCAATGGGTGGAAGGACGCCGCTTTCTCGCTCGCCGGACGGATCAGGCGAGCTCGACCTCGTAAGTATCCGTCTATTGAGGCGGCGGGATTGCGTAAGCCGGCGATCCTGCGGCGGCCCAGGTGGCGGGCGAGCCGACGACCGGGCCGGCAGTGGCCGGCAATTCGACCTGCGGGGGCAGGCCGATCGCCTCGCGCAACTGGTTCCGGCGCGTCTGGTAGTAGCTGGAGCGCAGGAAGGTGTAGAAATCGACCGACGAACTCTCGGCCTGTTTCCATTGGGCGAGATGAGCGACGGCGCCCAGGGCGCCGGTACTGACTGACCACGGCCATCCAAAGAAAATCCCGCCCGCAACCCAGCCGACGGGATCGCCGACCAAATCCACGATACCGCCGATCGCATCGCGTTGCGTCGAGGGACCGAAATAGGGGGAAACGGTATAGGCGCCGGACGGGACGCCATAGACAAACATGGTCTGGCCAAAATCGCCAGTCTGCTGCGGCAAATTGCCCGCCATCGCGGCGACGTCGAACAATCCGCCAATGCCGAATGTGGTGTTTATGACGGTGCGGGCGATCGTAATGCCGGCGGCTTGGAGACGCCCTTGGAGGATGTTGTTGGCGAGGACACGCGGCTCCTTCAGGTTCGCGTCCAAATCCTGGAACCGGTCCCGGATCATCCCTGGCACAGACTTGACAACCGTCGCCGGCGGATCGAGCACCACCTGATTAAGGTGAAGGACGCCACGATTGAATTGCTCGTTAGGATCGTCGATTGGCAAGGATGCGTCGCGCGGCACGCCCGCGCAGCCGCAGGCAAGCGCTGCAAGGCTCGCCGCGCTCAGCCATTTGGTCCAGCGTTCAACGCCACGCATGCGTTGACAATTCCTCTCGAAATTCCGCAAGAGGCGGAAGTTTTCCCCGCAGGTCCAGCCAGGACCTTGCTTCGAGAACGTCTGCTCCGGTTCTGAGAAATCAGACTGAGCCCCGACTCAAGCTAGCAGAGCCGGTTGTCGGCGACTATCACCCTTTTGCCACAGTACGGCCATTTGTGCTTTGGTCGCATTAATCACTCATCGTGATGGGATTTGCTCTGCGTCGCCAAGAGAGCAGGCTGGAACAGCACCGCGGCTGACAGCGTCGTCACCAGCGACAGCGCCATCAGCTTGCCCATGCTCGAGGTGCCGGGATGGTGCGAGAACCACAGGCTGCCGAAGGCGGTGGCGGTCGTGCAGGCGCTGAAGAAAACCGCCCGCGTCAGGCTCGACTGCAAGAAATTGTGCTCTCCCGCCCGCCACGCCATGACGTAGTAGATTTTGAACGCGACGCCCACGCCCAATAACAGCGGCAGGGCGATGATGTTGGCGAAGTTCAGCTTGAGCCCGATCGCCACGCAAATTTCGAGCGTGACGATTATGGCGACCAGCAAAGGCACGAGCGTCAGCGCGACGTCCTGCCAGCGCCTCAGCGCCACGAACAGGATCAGCGCGATCGACAGGAGCGACCAGACGGCGGCCTGAAGAAAGGCTTTGACGATGGTGGCCGCCGCTTCGACGATGAAGACCGGCGCGCCGCTCGCCTCCGGCGCGACCTTGCGCACCGCGTCGACGAAACGGTGCAGGACGGCATTGTCGTTCCCGTCCCCGCTTGGCCTCGCCTCGATCCTGACCTCGCCGTCGGGCGCCACCCAGTCGCTTTTGAGCGCGGGCGGAAGCGTGTCGATGGTCACGTGCTCGGCCGAGAGGAGATCGCGAACCTGGCGAAGCGTCGTCATGAGCGGCATAACCAGCACGCGCTCCGCCTCCTCTCGGGTCGCGGGCGAGGCCTTCGCCAAAGCTTTGAGCGCGCTCGCCAGGCGCCGCGCCTCGGCCGCGGCCGGGGTGTCTCAGGTCGCCTGTCGTCGTGGTGAGGTCGGCGGCCGTCTTGTTGATCGCCTCCAAAGTTTGAGCCGGGGTCGGCGCGGGATCGATGGGGTCAGGATTGAGCGTATTGGCAAAGAAGAAGTTGGCGTCGCCAATGATGGCGAGCTTCTCGTCCTGGTCCTTGGGGACGAAGCTTTCCAGCGTCCGCACTTTGGCGACCTCCGGCAGGGGTTTAAGCTTCTCCACCATGGCTGAGGCGCCGGCGAGATTGGGCTCCAATATATCGATGGTGTTGGGGCTGGTGTCCGGATCGCGCATCAGATCGAGCAGCGTCGCGACCAACTCGACATGTTTCGAGCGCAGGTTGAGCGGGTTGAAGTCGAAGCTTAAGCCCCGCAGAAGCGGCAGGCCGAGAATGACGGCGGCCAGCGTGAGGCCCACCACCCAGTAGCGCTGGCGATCGAGAAAATGGTCGAGAGGCGCAAGCCAGGCCCAGCCCACTGGCGCCGCCTCGCCGGCTGGCTTGAGAACCGTAAGCAGCGCCGGAAGCAGGGTGACCGTCGTCAGGAGCGCGATGATCATGCCGGTTCCGGCGATCAGCCCGAGCTCGGACAGGCCGACATAGGCGGTCGGCAGGAACGAGTAGAAGGCGGCCGCGATCGAGGCTGCCGCCAGCATGAGCGGACCCGCCACGCCGCGTCCGGTCGTTTCGAGAGCTTCAAGAAGATGGCGGTCCGCGAACCGCTCGGCGCGGTATCGGACGCTGAACTGAATGCCGAAATCGACGCCAAGGCCGATGAACAGCACGGCGAAAGCAACGGAGATGAGGTTCAGCGCGCCGACCATCGCCAAGCCTGCAGCGGCGGTGAAACTCAAGCCGACGGCCAGGTTGATCAGGACGGCGAGAACGAGCCGGGTCTGCTTGAGAGCCAGCCACAGGATCAGGAGAACGACGACGATGGTCACCGAGCCGTTAAGCGCGGCGCCGTCGGCAATGGTGGAAAATTCCTCGTCCGATAAGGGCACCGAGCCGGTGAGGCGCACCGTCACGCCCCTGTCCGGCGTCAGGCCCAGTTTGGCGATCGCCGCCCGGACCGCCTTGGTCGCCTCGCCGCCCGGGCTCCAGATCGCCGTAATTGAGGACCGCCTGGATGTTGACGAACCGTCTAAGATCAGACGGCTCCGGCGCGCGCCCAGAAATCAGCCGGCGCCAGGAGAAGGCCGGATGCTGGCCCTGCTCGACCTTTTCCAGTGCGTCAGCGATGCCGGAGACGGCTGGCTCGATGTCTTCGAACGTCGTCTTTTTGAGCCGAACGCCTTCGAGCGACTGCGAGATGGCGCCGAGGATTCCGCGCAGCGTCGGATCAAGGGCGAGCGTTCCGAGGAAGGGCTCCGCCTTGATCAGTTCGTCCATGTTGCGCTGCAAGTCATCGACGCTGAGGAACAAGACCCCCTCGCGGGCGAAGAATTCGCCGCCGTCAGGCCGAGTGACGTTGCGGAAAAGACTCGTCTGAGGGGCCAGCGCAATGGCCAACGCGTTCGCCGCCTCGTCGGCCGCTTCCGGCGTCGTCGCGTCGATGACCGCGACGATCAGGTCGGTCCGCTGCGGGAACAGCGCATTGAGCTTGATCTCCTGCTGACGCCAAGGGAGCGAGCTCGACAAGAGCTTGTCGCTGTCGGTGTTGATGGCGATGTGGCGCTTGACGTAGCCGCCGGCGAGAACTGCCGCGATGAGAAAGGCGGCAATGACGACCCACGCATGTCGGGTCGACAGGCGCACGACCCGCGCGATCGCGGCGATGAGGAAGGCTGTGTTCTTGACCATTGAGACCGGGGTGGAGGCCATGGTTCGCGACGGGTGTCAATCGGGAGGACGAGAGCGCTCATTCTCGGGGGGCGTCCCCGCGATTTGGCGCGAAAGCAGGGGTTGACGATTTCGAGCTGCCGCTCTGGCCGGATTCCAGCCTTTCCGCGTTATGGCTACACTTTGCACATCCGAGTCTCCGGATTTCGTGCGCCGAAACGCTTCTCAATCCCACCCAAGGAGAACAAAGAATGCCGACCGACAATGTCGTCAGGATAATTCACAGTAAAACGCCGGATTCGGCGGCCATGTTGGCGAACGTCAAACGAGCCATGGAGATCACCGCCAGACTTAATCGTTTGACGTTCAACGATGCGGACGAAATCCGGGCCTTGTTCAGCCGGCTCATCGGCAAAGAGGTCGACGACAGCTTCTTGCTTATCCCTCCATTTTATACCGCTGGCGGGGACGAGATCCGGGTCGGGCATAACGTCTTCGTCAATCAGAACTGTACTTTCTATGACCTTGGCGGCCTCGACATCGCAGACGACGTGATGATCGGCCCGAACGTCAGCCTCATCACCACGGGCCATCCCCTCGAACCCTCGCAGCGACGCGCCGCCACCATCGGAAAGCCCATCGTGGTTGAGAAAGGCGTGTGGATCGCAGCCGGCGCCACCATCATCGGCGGCGTGACGGTCGGCGAACATTCCGTCGTCGCGGCAGGCTCGGTCGTTACGAAGGACGTTCCCAAGAATAGTCTTGTCGGCGGAAATCCGGCCCGGGTCATTCGCTCGATTGGAGACTGAAGAACCGTCTGCAAGGGTTAAATCGCGTTGGCCTGCCGCGTGGCGCGAAGCGTTCGCTCATGTTTTGCCGAAGGTTTCGTCGAAGGCGTAGCCGGTGCCGCGGACGGTTCGGATGGGGTCGCGTTCGCGGCCGCGGGAGAGGGCTTTGCGCAGGCGCCCGACATGGACGTCGACCGTGCGCTCGTCGATCTCCGCCGCCTGGCCCCACACGCCGTCCAGGAGTTGCGCGCGCGAGAACACCCGCCCCGGCTTCTCCAGGAGATATTCGAGCAGCCTGAACTCGGTCGGGCCCAGATGGATGTCGCGAACGCCGCGCCGCACCCGCCGCGTCTCCCGGTCGAGATCGAGATCGCCGGCGTTGAGACGCTCGGCGATCCGCTCGGGCCGGCTGCGGCGCAAAAGCGCGCGCACCCGCGCCATCAGCTCGGGCACCGAGAAGGGCTTGACCACATAATCGTCGGCGCCGACCGAAAGCCCCGCACCCGTTCGGCCTCTTCCCCGCGCGCGGTGACCATGATCACCGGCAAGCGTGCGGGTCGATTCGCGCGCCCGAAGCCTGCGGCAGATCTCGAGGCCCGAGACGCCCGGCAGCATCCAGTCGAGGATCACGAGGTCGGGCGCATTCTCGGCCAGGCGCAATTCGGCCTCGTCGCCGCGCTCGACATTCTCGACCACATAGCCTTCCGCCTCGAGATTGTAGCCGAGCAGCAACGACAGATCCGATTCGTCCTCGACGATCAGAATGCGCGGCGCCGACGCGGCTCCCGGACGGATGTCCTTGCGCGCCTGGTTCACTTGATCGCCCCTGTCGCGTCGGCCTCGATGTCCGTCTCCTGCCGGCCGTGCGGCCGCTCGGTCGGAAGGTTCGATCCGGTCACCAGGTAGAACACGGTCTCGGCGATGTTGGTCGCATGATCGCCGATCCGCTCGATGTTCTTCGAGCAGAACAGAAGATGGGCGCAGAAGGTGATGTTGCGCGGATCCTCCATCATATGCGTCAGCAGATCGCGGAACACCGAATCCTCCAAGGCGTCGAGTTCGACATCCCGCTCCCACACGTCGAGCGCCCGCTCGACGTCGCGCTGGGCGTAGGCGTCGAGCACGTCCTTCATCAGCTCGGTCGCGAAGTCGTTCATGTGCTTGATGCCGACGATGGCGTGGGGCGCCCGGCCTTCGAGGCCGATCTTGAGCGCGCGCTTGGCGATGTTCTTGGCCAGATCGCCGACCCGCTCGAGATCGCCCGCGACCCGAATGGCGCCGATGATCTCGCGCAAGTCGTTCGCCACCGGCTGCCGGCGCGCGATCGTCAGCGTCGCCTGCTCCTCGATCTCGCGCTGCAGCAGGTCGAGCCGCGGATCGGTCTCCACCACCTGATGGGCAAGCGCGGAATCGCCGGAGGCCAGCGCGTCGACCGCGTCGATCACCATCTTCTCGGCCAGCCCGCCCATCTCGGCGATGCGCCGCTCGAGCAGATCAAGATCCTTGTCGTAGGCCCTAACGGTATGCTGATCCGCCACGAGCGTAGCCTCCCTCAGCCGAAGCGGCCGGTGACGTAATCCTGCGTGCGCTTGTCGCGCGGCGAAGTGAACACCCGGGTCGTCTCGTCGAACTCGCACATCTCGCCCAGATACATGAAGGCGGTGTAGCGCGAGACGCGCGCGGCCTGCTGCATGTTGTGGGTCACGATCGCGATCGTGTAATCGCCGGACAATTCGTCGATCAGTTCCTCGATCTTGGCGGTCGAGATCGGATCGAGCGCCGACGCCGGCTCGTCGAACAGGATCACTTCCGGGCTGATCGCCACGGTGCGGGCGATGCACAGGCGCTGCTGCTGGCCCCCCGACAGGCTGAGGCCGCTGGCGTTCAGCTTGTCCTTGACTTCGTTCCACAAAGCCGCGCGGCTCAAAGCCTGCTCGACCCGCGCATCCATCTCCGACTTCGGCAGCTTCTCATAAAGGCGGACGCCGAAGGCGATGTTGTCATAGATGGTCATCGGAAACGGCGTCGGCTTCTGGAACACCATGCCGACCCGAGAGCGCAAAAGATTGAGGTCGAGGTTGGCTGCGAGGATGTTCTCCCCATCCAGCATCACCTCGCCCTCGGCCCTCTGCCCGGGATAAAGGTCGTACATGCGGTTAGAACCCGCAGCAGCGTCGACTTGCCGCAGCCCGAAGGGCCGATGAACGCCGTCACCTGGCCCTTGTGGAGATTGAGCGTAAACGTCCTTCAGCGCGTGCGCCTGCCCATAATAGAAATTGAGATTGCGCACCTGAACCTTGTCCGTTTCCCCAACCGGAGCCTTCGCCGACGCCTGCGCCTGCACCTGACCGCTCATCCTCAATGCCCCTCCGACCCTACGCCCGCCTCGCCGACGCCAAGAAATGCGGGCTTGCGCTCGCGCGAATCAGGAGAAGCGCCTCGCAGCACCCCCTTTAAGGCCGCCGCTTGAGGCTGTTACGACAGAGCGAAGACAGTTTTGCGACGCCTCGGTTGGTTAAGCGTCCACCGACCCACGCATCTGCAATTTGAATACGAACTGGGCGGCGGCGTTCGGGCGAGCAATCCCAACCCGGCGAAACCGCACAGCGAGCTCACCCAGGTCGAGAGCTCGGGGACGCTTGGGCCGGCGTGAACAACGAAAAAGCCCCGGCTTTTCTTGAAGCCGGGGCTTTCCGATGAACGCTGGTTGCGGGGGCAGGATTTGAACCTGCGGCCTTCAGGTTATGAGCCTGACGAGCTACCGGGCTGCTCCACCCCGCGTCAAAGGCTATTCGCCGTCGGGACTATAACGACGGCATTGATAAAGAGGAAGTTTCCGTTCTTGGCAGGCCTGGCGACGACCTACTCTCCCATGTCTTGAGACAGAGTACCATCGGCGCTAAGGCGTTTGACGGCCGAGTTCGGGATGGGATCGGGTCTTATCACCTTGCAAAGGCCACCAGGCCGGCGAAGAACGGTGAAGCAAAACTGGCTTTTCATTGTTTCTGTTTCAAAGCGAGTGCTTTGAAAGTCTCGCGCCTTGGCGACGAGAGCAATCAAGTCGAACGAGCGATTAGTACCGGTAAGCTTCACGCGTTGCCACGCTTCTACATCCGGCCTATCAACGTGGTGGTCTTCCACGGCTCTTCAGGGAGAACTTGTTTTGAGGCTGGTTTCCCGCTTAGATGCCTTCAGCGGTTATCCATTCCGTATATAGCTACCCTGCACTGCGGCTGGCGCCACAACAGGTCCACCAGAGATACGTTCACCCCGGTCCTCTCGTACTAGGGGCAAATCCTCTCAATTCTCCAACACCCACGGCAGATAGGGACCAAACTGTCTCACGACGTTTTGAACCCAGCTCACGTACCACTTTAATCGGCGAACAGCCGAACCCTTGGGACCTTCTCCAGCCCCAGGATGTGATGAGCCGACATCGAGGTGCCAAACACTCCCGTCGATATGGACTCTTGGGGAGTATCAGCCTGTTATCCCCGGCGTACCTTTTATCCGTTGAGCGATGGCCCACCCACGCGGGACCACCGGATCACTATGACCGACTTTCGTCTCTGCTCGACTTGTTGGTCTCGCAGTCAGGCTGGCTTATGCCATTGCACTCTAACGACCGATTTCCGACCGGTCTGAGCCAACCATTGCGCGCCTCCGTTACTCTTTGGGAGGCGACCGCCCCAGTCAAACTACCCACCATGCGTTGTCCCGGCTCCGGATGACGGAGCGCGGTTAGACATCCATGAATTCAAGGGTGGTATTTCAAGGGTGGCTCCACTCGAGCTAGCGCCCAAGCTTCCAAGCCTACCACCTATCCTACACATGACTACACGAATGCCAACGCAAAGTTATAGTAAAGGTGCACGGGGTCTTTCCGTCTGACCGCAGGAACCCCGCATCTTCACGGGGACTTCAATTTCACTGAGCTGATGTTGGAGACAGCGGGGAAGTCATTACGCCATTCGTGCAGGTCGGAACTTACCCGACAAGGAATTTCGCTACCTTAGGACCGTTATAGTTACGGCCGCCGTTTACCGGGGCTTCAATTCAAGGCTTGCACCTCTCCTTTTAACCTTCCGGCACCGGGCAGGCGTCAGACCCTATACGTCATCTTGCGATTTCGCAGAGCCCTGTGTTTTTGTTAAACAGTTGCCACCCCCTGGACTGTGCCCCCCCGATCAAGCTTGCGCTCACCGAGGGCCTCCTTATTCCGAAGTTACGGAGGTAAATTGCCGAGTTCCTTCAACATCATTCTCTCAAGCGCCTTGGTATACTCTACCTGTCCACCTGTGTCGGTTTCGGGTACGGTCTTGCGCAGGGGCTATTTCCTGGAACCTCGTCGACGCCCGATCAATCCAGTAAGATCAAACGACATAAGAGATCCGTCACCACCTGCAGGCTCACGAATATTAACGTGATTCCCATCGACTACGCCTTTCGGCCTCGCCTTAGGGACCGGCTAACCCTGCGGAGATTAACTTTACGCAGGAACCCTTGGACTTTCGGCGACACTGTCTTTCACAGTGTTTGTCGTTACTCATGTCAGCATTCGCACTTCCGACGCCTCCAGGAGCCCTCACGGGTCTCCCTTCATCAGCCAACGGAACGCTCCGCTACCGCGTCTTGCGACGCCCAAAGCTTCGGCTCATGGCTTGAGCCCCGTTACATCTTCGGCGCAGAAACCCTTATTTAGACCAGTGAGCTGTTACGCTTTCTTTAAAGGATGGCTGCTTCTAAGCCAACCTCCTGGTTGTTTTGGGATTTCCACATCCTTTCCCACTTAGCCATGAATTGGGGGCCTTAGCTGTTGGTCTGGGTTGTTTCCCTCTCCACAATGGACGTTAGCACCCACTGTGTGGCTCCCGAGTATGACTTCCAGGTATTCGGAGTTTGGTTAGGTTTGGTAGGGTTTTAGCCCCCCTAGCCCATCCAGTGCTCTACCCCCTGGAGCCTCAACTCGAGGCTATACCTAAATATATTTCGCGGAGAACCAGCTATTTCCGAGTTTGGTTGGCCTTTCACCCCTAATCACAAGTCATCCGAGTCTTTTTCAACAGACACCGGTTCGGCCCTCCAGCAGGTGTTACCCTGCCTTCAGCCTGCTCATAACTAGATCACTCGGTTTCGGGTCTAAAGCATCGAACTGAACGCCCTATTCAGACTCGCTTTCGCTACGCCTCCGCCTATCGGCTTAAGCTTGCTCGATACTTTAAGTCGCTGACCCATAATACAAAAGGTACGCCGTCACCCTTGCGGGCTCCGACTGTTTGTAGGTATCCGGTTTCAGGAACTGTTTCACTCCCCTCGTCGGGGTGCTTTTCACCTTTCCCTCACGGTACTTGTTCGCTATCGGTCGCTGAGGAGTACTTAGGCTTGGAGGGTGGTCCCCCCGTGTTCAGGCAGGATTGCACGTGTCCCGCCCTACTCGAATCTCCTGCTCGAACCCTATTCATACGGGGCTGTCACCCGCTACGGCCCGGTTTTCCAACCGGTTCTGATAGATCCAAACAGAAGCATTGGCCTGGTCCGCGTTCGCTCGCCACTACTAACGGAGTCTCGTTGATGTCCTTTCCTCCGGGTACTGAGATGTTTCAGTTCCCCGGGTTCGCTCTTATTCTCCTATGAATTCAGAGAATAAGTACCTTCTTTTGATCTCTGTTGGTCCAAAGATCGCTCACATCCTGTCCGAAGACAGAACGCAAGCCGACCCGCCTCAACCCGAAGCGAAGCCCCTGTGCGGGATCGCTTCGCGTCATCGACGCGCCTCTTCGGAGCAACAGAGATCGAAGGTGGGTTTCCCCATTCGGAAATTCACGGATCAAAGCCTGTTCGCGGCTCCCCATGACTTATCGCAGCGTACCACGTCCTTCATCGCCTCTCAGCGCCAAGGCATCCACCAGATACCCTTAAGACACTTGATTGCTCTCATCGCCAAAGCGCGTGCGGTGTGTATTGTCGATCGATCGGCAATCGATCGAAACACGCTCTCTGGCTTGAAAAGACCAGTTTTGCTTCAAACGCATCCGGGGATCTGAGCGGTCAGGCTCCAAACCCACGACTGGTTGCTCGAGAGACAAGATGATGACGCGACGCCTTTCCGCCCTCAGGTCCTCACGGACCTTCCGGCTTCACGCCTCGCCCCATCCGGTCTTCGACCGAATGCGCTTCCTCTTCACAATGTCAGAGATCGAAGGACCGGAAGGAACGGCGAAGGACATAGAATCCTTATCGCCGGCCATTCGGCCTTCGTCACGCCAAGCGCTTTCGCGCTCAACGAAACTGATAAATCGCATCGGAAGGATAGGAAGCGCTTCAATCTGCTCGACACGTCGTCAAGACCTCGAGGCCCAGACTTTGGTGGAGCCAGACGGGATCGAACCGACGACCTCATGCTTGCAAAGCACGCGCTCTCCCAACTGAGCTATGGCCCCGTTTCAAGACCCGCCGGCGCCCAAAGGCCGTGGTGGGCCTGGGAGGACTTGAACCTCCGACCTCACGCTTATCAAGCGCGCGCTCTAACCAACTGAGCTACAAGCCCGGTCGAAAGAAGAAGTCCACGCCCGCCCATGCGGTCAAACCGAGCGGGGCGCGGGGCTTCCATATCCTTAGATCAGAAAGAGAGACGAAGGCGGCGCGATCCCGCAAATGCGGCTCTGACTTAAGCCGCTTGATTCTGAGCCGGATGACAAACCGTTCGACGAGGGCAAGCCCAAGTCATTGGTTAATGTCTCCGAATCCAGAAAGGAGGTGATCCAGCCGCAGGTTCCCCTACGGCTACCTTGTTACGACTTCACCCCAGTCGCTGACCCTACCGTGGCCGGCTGCCTCCTTGCGGTTAGCGCGCCGTCTTCGGGTAAAACCAACTCCCATGGTGTGACGGGCGGTGTGTACAAGGCCCGGGAACGTATTCACCGCGGCGTGCTGATCCGCGATTACTAGCGATTCCAACTTCATGCACTCGAGTTGCAGAGTGCAATCCGAACTGAGACGGCTTTTCGAGATTTGCTAAGGGTCGCCCCTTCGCCTCCCGTTGTCACCGCCATTGTAGCACGTGTGTAGCCCAGCCTGTAAGGGCCATGAGGACTTGACGTCATCCCCACCTTCCTCCGGCTTATCACCGGCAGTCCCCCTGGAGTGCCCAACTGAATGATGGCAACTAAGGGCGAGGGTTGCGCTCGTTGCGGGACTTAACCCAACATCTCACGACACGAGCTGACGACAGCCATGCAGCACCTGTGTTCCCGGCCCCGAAGGGAAGATCGCATCTCTGCAATCCGTCCAGGACATGTCAAAAGCTGGTAAGGTTCTGCGCGTTGCTTCGAATTAAACCACATGCTCCACCGCTTGTGCGGGCCCCCGTCAATTCCTTTGAGTTTTAATCTTGCGACCGTACTCCCCAGGCGGGATGCTTAAAGCGTTAGCTGCGCCACTGAAGAGCAAGCTCCCCAACGGCTAGCATCCATCGTTTACAGCGTGGACTACCAGGGTATCTAATCCTGTTTGCTCCCCACGCTTTCGCGTCTCAGCGTCAGTTCCGGGCCAGTGAGCCGCCTTCGCCACTGGTGTTCTTGCGAATATCTACGAATTTCACCTCTACACTCGCAATTCCACTCACCTCTCCCGGACTCAAGATCTCCAGTATCAAAGGCAGTTCCAAGGTTGAGCCTTGGCATTTCACCCCTGACTTAAAGACCCGCCTACACGCGCTTTACGCCCAGTAATTCCGAACAACGCTAGCCCCCTTCGTATTACCGCGGCTGCTGGCACGAAGTTAGCCGGGGCTTCTTATCTCGGTACCGTCATTATCGTCCCGAGCGAAAGAGCTTTACAACCCTAAGGCCGTCATCACTCACGCGGCATGGCTGGATCAGGCTTGCGCCCATTGTCCAATATTCCCCACTGCTGCCTCCCGTAGGAGTTTGGGCCGTGTCTCAGTCCCAATGTGGCTGATCATCCTCTCAGACCAGCTATCGATCATCGCCTTGGTGAGCCGTTACCTCACCAACTAGCTAATCGAACGCGGGCCAATCCTCCGGCGATAAATCTTTCGCCTCTCAGCCGTATCCGGTATTAATCCAAGTTTCCCTGAGCTATTCCGAACCGGAGGGTATGTTCCCACGCGTTACTCACCCGTCTGCCACTCCCGTATTGCTACGAGCGTTCGACTTGCATGTGTTAAGCCTGCCGCCAGCGTTCGTTCTGAGCCAGGATCAAACTCTCAAGTTGAATGAGATCTTTGTCCTGACTGGTCACTTCAGCGCCCCGAAGGTCGGGCGCTGTATTCTTGACGAGTTCCAAACACATCCGCCTCAAAAGAGACTTGCGGCCTGCCCGCCTCACGACGGTCTGGCACGCGCTCCTTCGAAGCGCGATGAATTTTTGAAACGTGACCGTCAGTTGTCTCTTCGGACTCAATCCCCGGATCGAGCTCCAAGCTTGCGCTTAGAATTCAACCCGACGACCAAAGTCCCGCAAGGACCCCGCCGCCCACGTCTCTCTTTCTTCCGATGCAATTGTCAAACAGCACGGAGCCGAAGCTCCACGAACCAAAACCAAACCCTGAGGCGACCCGCCGCCAAAGCCTGAGATCAGGCCCGAATTCCACATGTCACTGCGCTCACGCGCAGTCCGAAAACGACCGAAAATTCTCCGCCCCCGCCTCACAGCAGGGAGGAGTGCGTTCGGAAAGTTCCCGCAACCCGCTGACTTGGCCGCCTCAAAAGCGCCCACGTCGTTGGGAGAGCCGCATATAGGCCCCTGTGAGATTTTCTGTCAACGGACTTTCACAAAGAAAATTCCTCCGCTGTGGAAACTTTAGCGCCTGTCGCGCCTTTTCACGTGCATTTTCATGCCCTCACGCGGGCGCAAAGTCACCCGTTGCAGCGGCATGACTGGATGGCCCTCGACCAAATCAAAGCGAAAAGCGCGCAAAAGATGCGCGAGCAGAATGATCCCCTCCTGCATCGCGAAGGCCATGCCGATGCACACGCGCGGGCCCGCGCCGAACGGGATATAGGCGAAACGGTCGATCCGATCGCGCCGTTCGCCCAGGAATCGCGAAGGATCGAAGGCGTCAGGGTGATCCCAGAGCCCCCGGCGTCGATGCAGGACATAGGGCGAGACCGTGACCACCGTGCCCGGCAGGGATACGCAAGTCCCGCAAGCTCGTCGTCGGCGATCGCCTGACGAGCCAGCATCGCGGCCGGGGGATAAAGGCGCAGCGCCTCCTCGAAGACGGCGCGAAGGATCTCGCACTTCTCCGTCGCGACGGTTCCCTCGGTCGTCGAACGCCTGATCCGCGTCGGCCTCGGCCCGTTCGCGCCATTCGGGGGATTGGGAGAGCAGATAGAGCGTCCAGGTCAGCGCGTTGGCGGTCGTCTCGTGGCCGGCGTTGATGAAGGTGACGATGTTGGCCCGCACGTCCGCCTCAGCGATGCCGCGGCCGTTTTCAGGGTCCTTGGCGGACATGAGAAGGGTCAAGAGATCACGCGGCGCCTCGCCGCCCTCCGCTCAGAAGCTCCCGGCGCTTTTCGATGATCGCATCGACGGCCGAATCGAAAAACTCGAGCGCGCCGCGGCCGCGCCGGCGCCTGAGCCTCGGCACGAAAGCGGGCGCGCCCAAGCAAATCGAGCGGATCGATCCTGCCGATGGTCTCGAAATAGCTCGAGACCGCGCGCTGGAAGGCGCTGGGCTCGCGTCCAAGCCCTTGCGAGAACAGCGTCTGCTCGAGCACTTCAAGCGTCAGGCGCGACATGAGCCGCGCCAACATCGGCGACCGCGCCCGTCGCGCCGGCGGCTCATGCGTTCGACCGCCGCCTGCCCTACCCTGTGGACGGCCGGAGCAAATTCCGCGATCTGGCGCGGAGAGAACAGGGGCGCGAGCGCCCGGCGCTGGATGCGCCAGTCCTCGCCCTCGGCGGTCAACAGTCCGTTGCCAAGCCCGGGCCGCAGGATGCGAAGCTGAAGGTCGTCTTTGCGGTAGTTGGCGGCGTTGTCGAGAAACACACGTCGAACGGCCGCCGGGTCATGGGCGGCGGCGCGCAATCCGAAAATGGTGCGGCCAATGGAAACCGGCCGCTCGAAATCGCCCTCCCACCAGACTTCGATCGGGTTGCGCTGCAGGGCGAGGAGGATCGAGAGCGATCCCCGCGGCCTCGCCGGGCCGCCGGGGATAAGGCGGAACGAAAGGCCTAGAGGCTACGGTTGCAAGCGACATGGCGTTCGCCTTCGAAAGACGTCTGCGGACTACACTTAGGCTGCCGTGGCGCCGCCCGACAGGGGCAAGAGCAAAACTCCGCCTCGCCGCAGCCCTGGATCAGAACGCCGTGCGCTGGCGCATCGCTGTCGCCAGCGTGCCGTCATCGAGATAGTCAAGCTCGCCGCCCACCGGCACGCCATGCGCGAGCCGCGTCACCTTGACGGGATAGTCGGTCAAGGAGATCGATGATGTAGTGCGCCGGTCGTTTGGCCCTCGACCGTGGCGTTGACGGCAAGGATCATTTCGCTCACGCCGCCCTTGGCGACGCGCGCGACCAAGCCCGACAGATTGAGATCGGACGGGCCAACGCCATCGAGCGCCGAAAGGGCGCCGCCAAGCACATGGTAGCGCGCCCGCGTGGCGCCGGCCCGCTCCAAAGCCCAAAGATCGCCGACCAACTCGACGACGACCAGCGTCGTCGAGTCGCGCCGCTCATCCGAACAGATCGTGCAGGGATCGCGCGTGTCGACGTTGCCGCAGACCGAACAGGTCAAGATGCGCTCCTGCGCGACGCGCAACGCATCGGCGAGAGGCGCAAGCAGCGTCTCGCGCTTGCGGATGAGATGCAGCGCGACGCGGCGCGCCGAACGCGGCCCCAATCCCGGCAAGCGCGCGAGAAGCTGGACGAGACGCTCGATTTCCGGTCCGGCGACGCTGGTCGACATCCGGCCTCTAGAACGGCAGCTTCATGCCGGGCGGAAGGGGGAGCCCTGCCGTCAGGGACTGCATCTTCTCGGCCGCAAGGCGGTCCGCTTTGGCCTTGCCGTCGGTGAAAGCAGCGACGATCAGATCCTCAAGCATCTCCTTGTCGGCCGGCGTCAACAGCGTGGCGTCGATGCGTACGCCTTTGAGTTCGCCCTTGGCGGTGAGCGTGAGACTCACCATGCCGCCACCGGCCTGACCCTCAACCTCAAGGCGCCCAAGTTCCTCCTGCGCTTCCTGAAGCTTGGCCTGAACCTCCTGTGCTTTTTTCATCATGCCCATGATGTCCATGGCGCGATCTCCTTCTCAAACTTCGTCAGCGGGGTCGGCGCTGGAATCGGCATAACCGACCTCATCATCGACCTCGCCCGCCGCGGATGGCGGCGCGTCCGTGGCGGACTGCGCCTCTGGACGCCGCACGTCGACGATGCGGGCTCCCTTGAATCGATCAAGAACTTTCTGCACCAGAGGATGCGACGCCGCATTGCTCGTTCGCTCGGCCTCACGCGCTTGCGCCGTCTCGCGCAACGTCGGCGCGGTCGAGCCCGGAACAAGCGCCACCATCCAGCGCTCGCCCGTCCATTCCTGCAGTCGCCGGCTCAGCATCTGCGCCAGTCCCGACTCGGCGCCCTCCACCAGGGTGAAGGCGATGCTGCCCTGTTCGAAGCGGGCGAGCCGTACATCCCGCTCAAGCGACTGGACAAGCTGAATATCGCGCTTGGAGCGCGCGAGGGCGATGATTTCATCGAAACTGGCGAGCCGAACCAGCGCGGGCGAAGGCGAAGGCGGCGCGGACACGACTCGGGCGGGCTCCGTGGCCGCAAGCCGCATCGAAGCCCGGGGCCCCCCGCCTCCGGACGGAAGCGGCGGCGCATGACGCGGACCGTCACTCGCTTGGCTCAGCTTGCGGATCGTCTCCTCGGGGGTCGGCAGGTCGGAAGCATAAGTGAGACGGATCAGCGCCATTTCGGCCGAGGCGAGGGGGCGAGGCGAATCCCTCACATCCTCCACGCCCTTGAGCAGGATTTGCCAAGCTCGCGCCAGAACTCCCACCGTCAGCTTGTCGGCGAATTCCCGGCCGCGTTCCCGCTCGACCTGGCTGACCGCGGGATCCTCGGTCGCGGCTGGGGCAATTTTCGCGCGCGTGACGAAATGGCAGAATTCGGCCAGATCGATCAGGATGTCGGCGGCGTCCGCGCCGGCCTGGTGGAGCGCGCCCACGATCTCCAGCGCCTCGGCGATCTGGCCCCTCATGACGCGCTCGAACAGCGCCACGATCTCGCCGCGGTCCGAGAGGCCGAGCATGTTGCGAACGGCGAGCGCCGTGACGCCCTCGTCGCCGCCATGCGCGATCCCCTGATCGAGCAGCGAAAGCGCGTCGCGCACCGAGCCTTCAGCGACACGGGCGATCAGCGCCAGCGCCTCCGGCTCGGCCGAAACCCCTTCGGCGGCGCAAATCTTACTCAAATGGCCGACCATCGGGGCCGCCTCGATGCGCCGCAAATCGAAGCGAATGCAGCGCGAGCGCACGGTGATCGGCACCTTTTCGATTTCGGTGGTCGCAAACAGAAACTTGACGTGCTCCGGCGGCTCTTCGAGCGTTTTCAGGAGACCGTTGAAGGCCTGCTTCGAGAGCATGTGCACTTCATCGATGATGTAGACCTTGGTGCGCGCGGAAACCGGGCGATAGCGCGCGTTCTCGATGATCTCGCGCACGTCGTCGATGCCGGTGTGGGAGGCCGCGTCCATCTCGATCACGTCGACATGGCGCGATTCCATGATCGCCTGGCAGTGCTCGCCCAACTCGGGCATGTCGACGCTCGGACGATCGATCTTGCCGGGCAACGCATAATTGAAGGCCCGCGCCAGAATGCGCGCCGTCGTCGTCTTGCCGACGCCCCGCACACCCGTGAGAATATAGGCTTGGTGAATGCGACGCGCGGCGAACGAATTCGCGAGCGTGCGGACCATCGGCTCCTGGCCGACCAGGTCCTCGAACCGCATCGGCCGGTATTTTCGCGCCAGCACCCGATAGGGGGATGCCGGCGTCGTGGCCGCAACCTCGGTGACGGGGAAGAGCGAATCGCTCAACGACGCCCTCTCTTGACGGGAAAAGGTCGGTGGCGGAGCATCTTAAGCTTCGCTCGATGAAACAAAGCTCGGGGCGAAGGCGAACTCAATTCACGCTCGCCTGGTCGCTGACGGCCCAAGCGCGTCAGTGGGAGGTTGGACAAAGACCCGCCCTGGCTCGTTAGGGCTGCTTCCTTCCGGACCTGACCCGGTTGGCGAGCGGTACGTCCTTCGCCAACCTCCCGACGCCTATGTGGACCATGAGGCGACGAGGCGCAAGAGGCGTGCGGCCTCAGTCCCGCTTCATCAGCCGTTCGAGGTAATCGCGCTCGTCCACTGGGCGATTGGGGTCGGCAAGGCGGCGGCGCAGTTCCTCTATGACGCGGCGCGCTCGCTCGGCGGCGCCGGCGGATTGCTTCAGCGGCCCCTCCTCGCGTCCCTTCTCGCCTTCCGCTCCGCGGCCGAGCGGGTCGTCGCCGGGCATTTCCCCTGGCCGGCTCCTGCGCCCGACATACGTGCCCTTGCCTCCCTTGCCCTTGCCCTTGCCCTTGCCCTGGCCTTGACCATCCATCTGCTTCTGCAGACCCTGGGCGCCGTCGCGCAGCGCCTGGAGCGCACGACCCTGCGCGTCGACCGCGGCGCCTTTGCCACCCTGCCCACCCTGTCCGCTCTTGTCCCCTTCGCCTTGGCCGCCCTTGAGGTCGCCTTCGGCTTCTTTCATATCGCCTTGCGCGTCGTCGAACCCCTTCTCGCCCTTCATGCCGAGGCTCTTGAGCTTGCGCTGCAATTCGGCGAGACGGTCGCGCAGCTCCTGCTGGCGATCGCCGAGCTGCGGTTGGCCCTTGTCGGCCTGATCCTGGCTCTGCTTGTCGTCCTGTTCGGACTCGTTGTCGCTCTGGTCGGGAGCATTCGAACCATCCTGGTCCGGTTGCCCCTGCGAGTCCTGCTGATCGGGCGACGATTGGCTGCGCCGCGCCCGCTTGCGCGCGCGCTCCTTCTGGTCGCTTCGGAATGTGTCGTCGCGCAAAGCCTGCTGGTCGCGAAGAAGCTTCTCGAGTTCGCCGATCTGCTTGCGCACCTCGCGATCGGCCGGGCTTTCCTGATTGTCCTGCGCGCTGCGCATGTTCTCGAACATTTCCTGCATCTGGTCGAGCATGGCTTGAGCGTCTTCGCGCGATCCGTTGCGCGCGGCGTCCTCCATCTGGTCCATCATCTTGTCCATGTCTTTCGACTGGACGTTTTGGTCCTCGGGATTGCTGTCGGGCGAGTTGCGCGCCATCTCGCTCATGAAGCGGTTGGCGGCCTCTCGCAATTGCTGCATGAGCTTCTTGATTTCCTCATCGCTCGCGCCGCGCTGAAGCGCTTCGCGGAGCGCCTGCTCGGCCGCGCGGAGGTCGCGTTCGGCTTTCGAGGCGTCGCCGTTCTCGAGCTGCTGCGCCATCGCCCAAAGAAGAGCCGCAACGTCAAGCAGATCGGCGTCGCTGTGGGCGTGGTCGAGCGAGCTCTTGGCCTGCTTCAGACCGAGATAGACATTGGCCGGGGTGTCGAACAATTCCGGCGCGATCGAGAGCCCGGCCAGGGCCATATCTACCTGCTTTGGCGCGTGGTCCGGGTCGAGAATGAGGTTGCGGCGCTGCTCGACGAGGGCGCGGGCGAGCGGGTTGTGGAAGATTCGCTGCGGCAGCGTCACTTCGATCGGCCCGCTGTCGCCGGTCTTGCCCGAAATGCTGACTGCGGTCAGCCGCATCGTCACCTTGGCGCCCGCCCAAGGGTGCTCCGACAGATCGACGGTCGTGTGCCCGTCGCCGACGCCATTGGCGGTCGGCGGCAGCTGCAGCGCCGCCTGGGGCGGCGGCGCCAGTGTACGCGGGGCGGGACCGGGACCCTCGTGCGGGCGAGAGAAGTCGGCCCGGGCGCTGGCGAGCCCAAATCGATCTTGCGTCTTATAGGCGAGCGTCAGCGTGCCCGAGAGGTTGGAGCGAGGATCTTCTGTCGAGACGATCGTCGGATTCGCAGCCGGGGTTACGGCGAGGACGGCGACCGCGATGGGTCGGCCACCGCGCAGGATCGTCACCTTGCCGGGCCCATGGATCGTCCAGCGTTTTTCGGTGGGTACGTTCGCAGCCGCAGCGCTCGCGGAGGTGGCGGGGGAGGCGGGTTTCTTGCCTGACGCGGAGGCCGCCTTCGTTTCGTTCTTCTGTTCCGAGGGGGTGATCCCTCCCTCGACGCGCGTCCCGACAGCGTCTGGGTCGCCGCGCACCACCAGAACCGAATCTTCCGGGACGGTCAGCGTCCGCGGATCGGCGGTCTTGAAATCGATGACCAGCGGCGGTTGGCCGGCGTAGGGCGGCGGGTCGATCCACGCATCGATGCGGCTCTCCGCCACTGCGGCAATCGTCTCGGCGCTGCGCCAGTCGAAAGCATCGACGAAGCGGCCGTACATCTCGGGTCCGGCGACGATCGCCGCCGCGAAGGCGAGCATCGCCACGCCGAAGCGAAGCGCATAGGGGTCCCGCTGGGCCATGCCGGGCGAGGGGGGGAAACGCGAATGGCCTCGACTTCGCGCTCAAGCCGCGCCCGATGGGCCGCCCAGAGGGCCTGGGTGCCCGGATCGCCATGGTCGTTGGCGAGAGAATCGGCGAGCGAGGAGGCGGGACGGTGGCCCACCTTCGCATCGCGATCGAGCCTGGCCAGAACGTCGCGCGCTTGAGGACGGCGCAATCGCATGAGCGGCGAAAGGGCTGCTCCGAGGCCGAGCGCGAACAGGATCACGCCCCCGATGCGAACGGCCCGTGGGGCGAACTGCCAGGCGCCCGCCCATGAGGCGGCGAGAAACAGGATGGCGACCGCGATGGCGACGACGAGCGGGGGCCAGATGCGCTCAACCAGAAGCGCGCGGCGCGCCCAGATCGCAAGCTCCGCGAATCGTCCCTGGTCGACCGATGATTTGTCCGAGTCCTTCACCGCGATGCCATGATCCGTCGTTGGCAATTCTTAGATTGTGCGCGATTGTCCCAGGCGCAAGTTCCAGGCCAACCGGTGGCCAGGTTGCGCGACAATTCCCGCAATCGCAACCTCACTCTAACCAAGGCGGAAGTGTGTCGAGGCCGATCAATTCCTCATAAGTCGTCCTCGGCCTGACGACGGCGTATTGCGCGCCTTTCACCAGCACTTCCGGGACGAGAAGGCGGGTATTGTAGGTTCCGGCCTGCACGGCGCCGTAAGCGCCGGCGCTCATGACCGCTATAAGATCGCCCGCGGCGAGTTCCGGCAAGTCGCGGTCGAGCGCGAGATAATCGCCGCTTTCGCACACAGGGCCGACCACATCGCTGCGCGCCCGACGAGCGTCCGGCTCCGGCTCTTTGACTGTCAGGATCTCGTGATGCGCATCGTAAAGCGTGGGCCGGACCAGATCGTTCATCGCCGCGTCGACGATCACGAAACGCTTGTTCTCGCCCTTCTTGAGATAGATGACCGAAGCGACCAGCGCGCCGGCGTTGCCGACGATCGCTCGGCCCGGCTCCAGGATCACCTTGCAGCCGAGCGCCGCCGTGCGCTTGGCGACCACTGTTGCGTATTGCTCCGGCGACGGCGGCGGATTGTTGTCGTTGCGGTAAGGAATGCCAAGGCCGCCGCCTAGGTCGACGTGCTCGATCGTGTGCCCATCGGCTCTCAGCGCCTGCACGAATTCGGCGAGCAGCGCGAACGCGTCATCGAACGGTTCGAGATCGGTGATCTGGGAGCCGATATGCATGTCGACTCCGTGGACGCTTAGGCCCGGCAGAGTGCGAGCGTAGGCGTAGACGTCTCGGGCGCGCGAGATCGGCACGCCGAACTTGTTCTCCGCCTTGCCGGTCGCGATCTTAGCGTGGGTGCGCGCATCGACGTCGGGATTGACGCGGATGGCGATCGGCGCAACGGCGCCGCGAGACGAGGCCGCACGCGAGAGCGCTTCCAGTTCCGGCTCCAACTCGACGTTGAAGCAGAAGATGTTCTCGTCGAGCCCGAGGTTCATCTCGGCCAGCGTCTTGCCCACACCTGAGAAGATGATGCGCTCTCCTGGCACGCCGGCCGCCCGCGCCCGCCTCAGTTCTCCCGCGCTGACGACATCCATGCCGGCCCCGATCCTTGCGAGCGTCGTCAACACCGCCTGATTCGAATTGGCTTTCATCGCATAGGAAATAGCCATGTTCTGGGCGGCGAACGCGTCCCGAAACGCCTTGAAGCTGCCCGCGATCGCGGCGCTCGAATAGCAATAGAAGGGCGTCCCGACGGCTTCCGCGACCGTCGCCAAAGGGACGTCTTCGGCGTGAAGAGCGCCGTTGCGATAGGTGAAGGGATGCATCCGCGGGAGTTAAGCTTATTTCAGCAGGAAATCGAGGAAGAACGGCTGCTTCGGCGGCACGATCGGCGGGATCGACGGTTTGGACAGGCCCCCGTTCATATTGGTGGGGCTCGAGTTGGCCGGCTTGGGCGGCGCGTTGGGATCGGGCGGAGGCTCCAAGGGCCCATAGCGCCCGCAAGCCGCAAGGCCAAGCGCAAGCAGCGCCGCGAGTGCCTTCAGGCGCGCCGGCCGAACGAAACGATACGGGAATTGAGCGGCCACAAGCGACTCCGGATGGTCGCCGGCACTATACAGAAACGACCGCAGGAGGCGAGGCGGCGCCGTCCGGACCTTCAGGCCACCGGTTGGGGGCCGCGCGCACTTACATCCTTAGTGGCGCGGACCGCCCGAGAGGGAGCTTATCGCGGCCATGGCCACGGCGAGAAGAACGAAAATTACGACGAGGACAAGCCAGATCAGGTGCACTTCGCTCAATTGGGGCTCCAACGGATTTTGCGGTCCGTTTTGAAACCCTCGTTGTGCTTTTGTATATGCGTATTAATACCCTGTTCTGACGCTGGACTTTTCTCCCGGCGATTGCTTGAGGAATCGCCTGCTCGGATGACGTCAGGCGGGCGAACGACCCAATTCCCGACGGGCAGCGACATGGACCTCCGCTCTTTTTGCCGCCCCCAAAGCGCGAGCGGGGCGTCCTTCCCTGGAACGGCGCCCGCAAAGCAGATCTAAACGAGCCGTAGAAGCCCGGTAGGCGTCAGTCGCGCGGCGGCGCTGGCTCGGACTGCGAACCTGGCTCAAAGGGGCGATTCCGCCGCTCGGTCATGAACTGGTCGAACTCGGAGCGGTCCCTGGCGAAGCGCAGCCGGGCAAGGAAATCCTTGAACTCGCGCTGTTCCTCTTCGAGGCGCTTCAGCGTCTCGGATCGATAGTCGTCGAAGGCGCGGTTTCCGCTCGTCGCAGGACCAAACCAGTCGCCGCCGCTCCTGAACTGGTCCGCCTTCGCGCGCACCACTTCCATCTTTTCCTGCAAGCGGGTCATCTTGCGCTCCCAGCGATCCCGACCGTGATCTCCGCCGAACATGGGTGCATCTCCTGCATAAGATAGAGAACGCCGGCAGCCGAACTTTCCTCGTCCAAGAAAGAGGCCGAGAAGCACAAGGCCGATCGGCCACCACCACAGGAACCCCAAGACCGTAAGAATGATTGGCATGGCGTCCTCTCGTGCGTGTAAATGTAATGAACATTTACTTCCAAGTCGGAGTGGTTGTCAAGCCCTTCTGTGGTTGAGCGTCGTGATCTGGGCGTGCAAGCCCGCGCTCTCACGGCCGCGCCGCGTTGACCCCGAGCCCGCGCAAATAGACCAGCACTTGCGCCTCCAGGAGTTCCGCGGCCGACATCGGCAGCGCCCGCTGCGCGCCATCGGCGCGCCCGAATAGCGAAGCCACGCCATGCGCCATGCCCCAGATATGCAGGGCGACCATCAGGGCTGGCGGGCGGCCCGCCGCGGGCATCGCGGCGCAGATCGCGTCAGCGGCGCCGCGCAAGACGGCAAAGGCGCGTTCACCGGCGTCTCGCAGCGCGGCGTTTGCGCCGGCCGGAACGCCGGCTTCGAACATGGCCGAGTAGAAAGCGGCCTCAGCGCGAGCGAATTCGAGATAGGCCTTGCCGAGGCGATCGAGCGCGGTGAAAGCATCGGGCGCCCGCCGTCCCATGCGCGCGCCAACGCCGCCTCGAATTGCTCGAAGCCGCGCAAAGCCACGCTCGCCATGAGTTCGTCGCGGTCGCGGAAATGCCGATAGGGCGCCGCCGGGCTGACGCCGGCAAACCGGGCGGCCTCCGCAAAAGTGAAGCCGGCCGTTCCCTTGCGCGCGATCAATTCCAGCGCGGCGCGGATCAGCGCCTCGCGCAAATTGCCGTGATGATAGCCGCGCGGCGGGTCCGGCTCGCCTCGCTTGTCCTTCCAGCTCATGTAAGAGGTGTTTACATCGCGGCGGCCAACGTGTCGATGCTATTCATGTCCGCGCTCGACGCTGACTCGCCAATCGCATCGGCTGGCGGCGCCGCAACGAACGGATTCGCAGCGGCATGAGCCTTTCGGCTAGCATAACGGGCCTCCTGGCCAGCCTCAGCCTGATCATCGCGATCGGCGCGCAGAATGCTTTCGACGGTCATGCTGCTGGGCGCGATCTCGACCCGATTTCCGGGTGAGGAGGCGTCCTTCGCTGCTGGGGCGATGACCGGCTCGTTCCTCTTTTTCTTTGCGCTCGGCTACGGCGCGAAATGCTTGCGGCCAATTTTTGCCAGCCCAGCGTCCTGGCGTGTGCTCGAGTCGCTCGTCGCGCTCACAATGTGGACGATCGCCTTCAAACTGATAATGGGCTTATGAGGCTCGGGATTGATCGTCTACAGGCAATGACTTTCGCACAATGCGCATGGCTGAACGAGCCCGCCGTCTGGCGACTCGATGGCGGCGCTCTGACCGTCACCACCGATCGGTCGACCGATTTCTGGCGTGAGACCCACTACGGGTTCACGCACGACAATGGCCATTTCTTCGGGTTTGAGACTGCCGGCGATTTCACGGCGGAGGTGCGCATCCAGGCGCAATATAAAGAGCTTTACGACCAGGCGGGACTGATGGTGCGTCTTTCGGATACGCAATGGCTCAAGGCCGGGATCGAACTCTCCGACGGCAGGCCGATGGCGAGCAGCGTGCTCACGCTTGGCCGCTCAGACTGGGCCACGGCTGCGTATCATGGCGACGCAGCCGACTTCAGAATGCGCGTCACCGTCAAAGCGAGCGCTCTGCGGCTCCAGCTGTCGAGCGACGGGAAGCTCTGGCCACTCATGCGGCTCTGCCCATTCCCGGCCGCCAGGAGCTATCGCGTGGGTCCGATGTGCTGCACGCCGGAGCGAGCCGGACTGACGGTCGTCTTTTCCGAGTTCCGCGTAACCGAGCCGACGCGAAAGGATCTGCACGATCTCTCGTAAGCCGTGTGGTTAGAGGCGCGTCCGGTTACGCAAGAAAGTCGGGATCCGAGCGGCGTTTATCAATCCGGCGCCGACGACCTTTTGAATGACATGGTTCGCGAGATCAAAATTCTACCCGATAGACCCGAACTTCGCGCGACAAATTCTTCATCTCGGTGGTTTGCACGAACTCGAATTTAAGGTCGATTTGGCCTTGAAGCTGATCGCGCACGACGCCGGTTATGAAAATGCCTCCCGGGGGTGCGATGGTCTGGACGCGAGCGGCGATGTTGATGGCGTCCCCGACTACGGCGCCGACGGGGGTCACAAGCAAGTCTCCCGAATTGATCCCGACGCGAAATTTCATTCGGCGCGCCGGGGGCAGCGCCGCGTTCAAGCGCGCAATCTCCGATTGCCACACGACAGCCGATTTCACCGCGGAGCCCGCGCTGTTGAAAAACGCCACGATTCCATCGCCGGCAACCTGGAAAATGCGTCCATCCATCTGTTCGACGCGGTCCCGGACGATCTTCAGGCAGCCCTCGAGCTGGCGAGCTGTCGCCAGGTCGTCTTGCTCGACCAAGCGGGCATAGCCGAACACGTCGGCGGACAGAATCGCATACATCCGGCGCACGTCGCGTCCGCGAAACTGCGTGGCCTCCTTGTCGCCGCTCTCGAAGAGCTCGAACTCGAAGCGCAACTCCGTCGGCGACTTCAATGATGTCGCCATTACGCAGAGGGCGAGGTTCAGCGACCGGCGCCCCATTCACAAAGGTTGGATTTGTTGGACTCAGGTGGGTGAGAATCAGGGTTTTCTCCCGCCAGGTCAGTTCGAAATGCAGCCGGGATATGGTCGGGTGACCAATATGAACGTCGCAGCTGGATCCGCGGCCGATCGTCGTCCTGTCTTGTCGCAACACGTAGTGCGGCTGCTCGCTCCAAAGCTTGGGTTCCATTGGAACCAAGACGCCTGCCGGCGAGAGAGGGTTCGCTGAGTTTGTCAAACTGGCGACTTCGTTCGGCTGCGAATTGTGGTCCCAATCGGGTGTAGGTTTCCCTTGGGTCACTATGCCACACAGTGGCGCGGACGGGCCAGAGCCGGCCGGCACTGATTGCGGCTGCTGGCCTGACCCAGCGTCCGGTTGACGCGTCGCGCTCTTGATCGGGGGCGTGGTGCTGATCCGGTGTTGAGAAATCAGCCCCGAAGGAGCGCGGCTGTGAGTTTGCCGTAGCCAGCGATCGTCGGATGACTCGTGTCGAGCGGGTGCTTGTGCGTCGTGGTGACGACGATCAGCGCCGCGCCTGCGGCCTCGGCTGCCTGAACGCCGGCCGGAGCGTCTTCGAACACAAGGCAATCCTCGATTTTTTGCCCCAGGCGTTTCGCCCCCAGCAAGAAGCAATCGGGCGCGGGCTTGCCGTGCTCGACATCTTCGCCGGTCACCAGCGCGGCAGGCGGCGGCAGCCCTGCGGCCTCAAGACGGCGGAGGGCAAGCTTGCGCGGCGACGACGTGACGATGGCCCACCGGTCAGGCGGGAGCGAAGCGAGAAAGGCCTTGGCGCCTTCGATCGCCTCGATCCCTTCCACATCCTCGATCTCGGCAAGCAGGAGCGCGTGGACCTCGGGGATCGACGCCCGGCAGTTGAAGCGCGGTGATCGTTTCGATCGCGCGCACGCCGTGAATAGTCGGCAAGAAGGCGGCGACATCGAGACCATGCCGCTCCGCCAAGGCGGTCCACACGCGCTCGGCCGCCGCAATGGAATTGATGATCGTGCCGTCCATGTCGAACAGCAGCGCGCCGAAGGTGCGGTCAGAAAAGGTGCTCTCGCTCATGAGGGGGTCGGTACCGCGAAGGCCACGTTGAAGCAACCGAGCAGGAACGAGCGCTCAGGAACTGCTGCTCACCTTCATCATCACCAGCCCGGCGATGATGGCGCCGATGGTGATGACGCTCGGCCTGGGCGCGTGAAGCCATCGGATTGCTTCATCGCGGAAGCCCACGCGACTTCCAGAAAGCCGGCGATAACGAGAGTGACCCAAGCCACGGCGAACCCCAAAAAAAGCCGGGCCGTCCCGGACTTGGACCCGCCTCAACGGACCGGGGCGGGATTCGCTCGCACGCCTTGTTTCGTGGTCGGCGAGCGACAGATCGTGCTGCCAGCGTTTGGCGGGTTCGTCGGCGGCTCGCTTGTGACCCCATGCGAAGGCGAGCGGACGCTGATTGCGACGGCCCGGGGCGTGTTTGATGTGACGCGCGGGGCGGGTGGCGCTGGCCGGGCTTTTAGCCTCTCGGGGTGAAAATTCATCGTAAACCCAAGGAAAATTCGATTGCATTGCCGCTGAAAGCGCCCGGCGAAGGCCATTCAATCGGGCATTCCTCGGCCCTACCCCGGCATGCGGTCGAAAACCTTGAAGTCGGGCGGGATGATCGCCCAATCCGGGCGGCCCTGGGCGAAGATGGCGAAGGTCGGATGGAAGGCCGAGGGATCGTCGAGCGAGCCGGCGTAAAGCGTGTACGAGTCGGACTTGCCGAGTTCGCCGCCGAACACGAGGCTCATGCATCGGACGCAGCGATTGCGGACCGCGTCGCCGCCATTCGCCGCCTTCGATCGGAACTCGCGCGCTTCGCCGCTGATGCGCACGGCCTCGGCGTTGAAGCCGATGAAGGGGACGAAGCCCGAGCCAGAAGCCCTGCGGCAATCGACGCAATAACAATGGCCTGAGCCCGTCGGCTGGCCGAAAGCCTCATAGCGCAGCGCCCCGCACAGGCAGCCGCCGGTGGTGCGCTTCGCCTCGGTGCTCATCTGACACTCGCTGCTTTAGAGAGCCTTACGCGCTCCAAATGGAATAGCGAGCGTCCGAGCGCAATCTCGAAATCGCTTCGCTTTTATCGAGCCCGGCCATGACGCTGCCGGGATGACCTTTGGACAGCGTTCGCGACAAGGGCGTCATTTCCTGGCGTCATTTCCTTGTCAAAAGCGGAAGTATGTGTTATGAATTTCTCTCAGCCGGATTCCCCCCGGCCCATCCGGGCCGTGGGAGGAGCATCCAGGCGGCTGACGGAGAGCCTGAGAGACGGGGAAGAATTTTTTATTTGAATCGGCTGTAACCCATTGAAAAGTCCCGATTCGAAAAAATAAAAGTTAGTAAACGCTAGCATACTAGCGTTTAGGCGCGTTTAAGAGCGTTTATTGGCGTTTGTTTGCGCAAGATCAGGCCGCGGCCGAGCGCGCCGCCCGCTCGCGCATGAAGGCCAGGAGGTCGGCGTGGAGTTGGTCCATGTGAGTGAACATGAGGCCGTGCGGCGCGCCCGGATAGACGAGGAGTTTTGAGCCGGGGATGAGCTCGGCGGAGGGCTTAGCCGTTAGCTCGACCGGCATCGACCGGTCGCGGTCGCCATGGACGATGAGGGTGGGAACGTCGATGCCTCTCATCTCGGCGCGGAAGTCCGCTTCGACCATCGCGCGGGAGCAGGCGAGGGTGACAGGAAGCGAGGTCTGCAACAGGGTCGCGCCCCAGCGCATCATCGCGGGCGAGGTCTCCGGAATGAAGAACGGCGCGAGGTTGTCGGCGACCCATTTCGGATAGTCGCGACGCCACTGCGCCCACAGCGCTTCGAACGCTTCCACGGTCAAGCCATTCGCGTTGTCATGGGTCTTGAGCAGCATCGGCGTCGTCGGCGCAAGTAGGACGAGGCGGGCGACGCGCTCGCTTCCATGCCGAGCGAGGTAGCGCACCGCCTCGCCGCCCGCCATCGAATGGGCGATGAGGGTAAGGCCCGTGAGATCGAGGTTTTCGACGAGCGCGGCGACGTCGTCGGCGAACGTGTCGAAATCATAGCCGCTGGCCGGCTGATCGGAGCGGCCGTGGCCGCGGCGGTCGAGGCCGATGCAGCGGAAGCCTTGGTCGGCGAAGGCGGCGATCTGGTAGTCCCACATCCGGCTGTCGCAGCCGAGGCCGCTCAGGAACAGGATCGGCGCGCCCTCTCCCCACTCGCGCCAATGGAGCTCTGCGCCGTCTTTCGTTGTGATGAAGGGCATGGGTTTTGTCCCTTTGGGAGGGTGGGTGGAACGGAGCGCGCGGCGCTTACGCGACAGCGAACGGATGGTCGGCCAGGATGCGCCCTTCGTCATCGACGATCAGGAACTCGAGGCCGCCCGCCAGCACCGTCTCGCCGTCGGCGAGCAGCATCTCCCAGCGGAAGGTCACAACGTCGCCGCGGAGACGGGCGGTCGGGGCGGCGCGATAGCGAACGCCCTCGCGCCGCACGCCTTTTCCGGGGGCTGCGAAGGTGAGCTTGGTGAGCACGGCGTATCCGCCCGCGCCTCTATTGCCGAGGGCGTCCGGCGCCCAGAGCGCGGCAAGGACGGAGGCACGCTTGGCCGCATCCGGTTCATTCCACGCGGCGACGTAGCGGTCGGCGAGCGCTTGAGCTTCGAGCATCATGTCTCTCCAGTCTGGCTTCCGAGAGGGCCTGCGAGCCATCGGGTTCGCGGCGCTAGGATCGCGCCGCTCCGGGCAGCAATCCATGACTTGCCAGGTCAAAAAGCGACCGCGCGGGCGCTTGTCCCATGACCTCGGAGGTCATGGTCTTGCGCGCCGCCCGGCGCTAAGCTTAAGCCCCATGACCGCCCATCAGCTTCCGTTCGGCGTTCTCTTGCGGCGCTGGCGCGAGCGGCGCCGCATGACGCAGGCCGACCTCGCCTATGCTGCGGAGAGCTCGACCCGGCACTTGTCTTGTCTCGAGACCGGCAAGGCGCAGCCGAGCCGCGAGATGATCGCCCGCCTCGCCGACTATCTCGAGATCCCGCTGCGCGACCAGAATTCGCTTCTTCTGGCGGCGGGCTTCGCGCCGGCGTTTCAGGAGCGCTCGATCGCGGCGCTCGCGGCGGCGAAAACCGCCATCGACGCCATCCTTCAGGCGCACAAGCCCTATCCCGCCTTCGCGGTCGACCGACATTGGAATGTCGTGATGTCGAATTCTGCCTTGCCCCAACTTTACGAGGGCTGTTCGGCCGATCTCATGCGCCCGCCTGTCAACGCCGTGCGCCTCACCCTGCATCCGGCAGGCATGGCGTCGCGGATCGTGAACTACGGGGCCTGGCGTGCCCATATGTTGAGCGTGCTTCGCCAGCAGATCGACGCCCGCGGCGATTCGGTTCTGCAGGGTCTGTTCGCCGAGGTCTCGGCCTATCCGGTCCCGCCCGAAAGCGAACCGGCGGAGAGCTTCGGCGCGGCCGAACGCCTGGCGACGCCGCTTCGCATCGCCACCCGCCTTGGAATCATGTCCTTTCTCGGCACGGTCACCGTTTTCGGCACTCCGAACGACGTGACCCTCTCCGAGCTCGCGCTGGAGATGCTGTTCCCGGCGGACGACCCGACCGCGCGGATTGCACAGGCCATGGTCGAGGAGCAGGCGAGGGCTGCGTGAGGCGGCGCTGCGGGCGCCCGCCAGCGCAATCCGAAGGCAGCCGCCTGAGGTGTTCGCTTTTGCGCGCGACCCAAGCTTTTCAGCCTCTTAGGCCTCCTTTTCTGCAACTGACGCTGAAGCGGCGCCCTAGCTCCACTCGGCGCGACGTGTTTCGCCGGTCCGGCCTTGACGGATTGCGCAGTCGGATTGGGCGCGCATAATGACAAAAAAACGGTAGGCCGCGTCGCCGCGCGGTCTTGGGGTGGGAAACGCGATGGTCGAGCTCGAAGGCGTAGCTTGCGTGGCGGATTTGCCGCGCGTACAGGCGCTCCGTCGTGGCGACGAGACCGCGCTCGTGTTCGAGGGCCGTGCGAGAACCTTCGCGGAGGTGGACGCGATGGCCTCGCGGATCGCCAACGCGCTCATTGCATCCGGCCTCCGAACGCAGGAACGGATCGCGTATCTCAGCAAGAACACCGATCATTTTCTCCCCTGCCTGCTCGGCGCCTGCAAGGCGCGCATGACGCTCGCGCCATTCAACTTTCGCCTCGCGGCGCCGGAAATCGCCCGCCTGCTTGAGGACAGCGAGGCGAGGATCCTATTCGTCGGCCGGGACCTCGCCGACCTCGCGGACCAGGCGGTCGCCTCGCTCGCCTCGAAGCCTCGAATGATCGCGCTCGGCTTCGAACGCAAGGGCTACGAGCCGTGCGACGCCTGGATCGGGTCCGCAACGTCAGACGACCGTCGGCTCGACGCAGACCCGCAGGACGACGTGATCCAGGTCTACACATCGGGCACCACCGGCGGTCCCAAAGGGGTTTGCCTGACCAACCGGAACTATCTCGCGGCGTTCAGGCTCATCACGGCTTCGGGCGGCCTGAATTACAATTCCGGGGATACAGTGCTGGCGGCGATGCCGTTCTTCCATGTTGCGGGCGTCAACATCGCGCTGATCGCCATGGCGAGCGGCGCCCTGTCGGCGATCCTCAGGGACGCCGCGCCGCAGCTCATTCTCGATGCGATCAGACGGGAGCGCATCAACCACGCGTTCCTTGCGCCCGCCCTCATTCAAATGCTGATGCAGGCGCCGGGGCTCGGGGGCGCCGATCTCTCCAGCATGCGAACGCTGACCTACGGCGCCTCGCCCATCTCGGAGGATTTGCTTGCACGCGCAAGCGCGCGCTTCGGCTGCGAACTCGTCCAGCTCTACGGCATGACCGAGACGTGCGGCGCCGGCACGTTCTTATCCTATGCGGATCATGATCCGGCGAAGGGCAAGCTGCGGTCATGCGGAATGGCCTGGCCAGGGGTCGATCTCAAGATCGTCGCGGAGGACGGGATGGAAGCCGCGCGTGGCGCGGTCGGGGAAGTGGTGATCCGGTCCCCCGTCGTCATGAAGGGGTACTGGAACAAGCCCGAGGCCACCGCGGCTGCGATCGGCGACGGCTGGATGCGCACCGGTGACGCCGCCTACATGGACGAGGAGGGGTATGTCTTCATCTACGACCGGATCAAGGACATGATCCGAACGGGCGGCGAGAGCGTCTATCCGGCCGAGGTCGAGAACGCGCTCTTCGGCCATCCGTCAATCGCCGACGCAGCCGTGATCGGCGTCCCGGACGACACGTGGGGCGAGGCGGTGAAGGCGATCGTCGTCTTGAAACCCGGCGCCCCGCCCGACGCGTCGGATATCATCGCCTGGGCGCGGGCGCGCATCGCGCATTTCGAGGCGCCGAAGTCGGTCGATTTCGTCAACTCGATCCCGCGCAATATCACCGGGAAAGTTCTCCGGCGCGAGTTGCGCGAGCCCTATTGGAAAGGGCGCGACCGCAGGGTCAATTGAGCCGCACGGGAGTGGACGCAGGCGCCATGCCGCGGTAGGCGAAAGTCTCGGAGAGCGGTCGATGGCTCACGGTCGACGCGTCGACGCGGGAAAAGCATGGTCAAGCTGAACGTCATCTACACCCGCACCGGCGACAAGGGCGAAACCGGGCTTGGCGATGGCTCCCGACGGTCGAAGAGCGACGCGCGCGTCACAGCGATGGGCGATGTCGATGAAACGAATTGCGCCATCGGCCTGGCGCTGCTTGCGGTGCGCAATGCGAGCGACGCAGCCGACCTCGCAATCGAGCCGGTGCTGACGCGCGTCCAGAATGATCTGTTCGATCTCGGCGCCGATCTCTGTCTGCCGCGTCAGGCGGACGAAAAAGCCGGCGCGGTCCTGCGCGTGGCGCCGTCTCAAGTTCAGGCGCTCGAGCACGCCATTGACGCGCTCAACGCGAAGCTTCATCCCTTGCGCTCGTTCGTGCTGCCGGGCGGCACGGCGCCCGCGGCCGCCTTGCATCAGGCGCGCGCGATCTGCCGGCGAGCGGAGCGAACAATGGTCGCGCTGGCGGCGATCGAGGGCGAGGAGGTCGGCGAGGCGGCGCTGGCCTATGTCAACCGGCTCTCCGATTATCTGTTCGTCGCCGCCCGCGCGGCCAACGACTTCGGCCGGTCGGACGTGCTGTGGACGCCGGGCGCCAACCAGAGCGAAAGCGCGAACCGGGCCGAAGACGATGCGTGACAAAGGGGAACTCGAGACTGCGATCGGCGTCATCAGCGGCACATCGATGGACGGAATCGACGTCGCGCTGATCGAAAGCGACGGCGAGGCTGAGCTCAAGACTGGGCCTTCGGCGACTTTCCCCTACCCTCCCGAGGTCGCGACGCGGCTGCGCGCGGTGGTCGCCGACTTGAGCGAAGCCCAGGCGCCGCAGCTCGAACTCGAGCGGCTCGTGACCGACGCCCATGTTTCGGCGGTCGAGGCGTTTCTTGACCAATTTTCTCTTCCTCGCGAACAGGTCGCGCTCGTTGGCCTGCACGGCCAGACCATTCTGCATCGGCCGCGACAAGGGCTGACGCGGCAGCTGTGCGATGGCGCGCGCGCAGCCGCCGCGCTCAAGATCGACGTTGTGTCGGACTTTCGTTCGGCTGATGTCGCCGCCGGGGGTGAAGGCGCGCCGCTTGCGCCCGTCTATCATGCGGCGATGGCCGCCGGCCTCGAGCGACCGCTGATGATCCTCAATTGGGGCGGGGTCGGCAATGTCACCTATCTTGGGCCTGAGGGTGAGATCATCGCGTTGGACACCGGCCCGGCCAACGCGCTGATCGACGACTTTCTGATTCTAAGGCGAGGGCTCAAGTTCGACGAGAACGGTGCGCTGGGCGCAACGGGCCGGGTCAACTCCGAGGCGCTCGCGGCCCTGATGAATGATCCGTATTTCGACCGCCCGGCGCCCAAATCGCTCGACCGCAATCACTTCAACGCCGCCGCGGCCGCCGTCAAACGCCTGAGCGATGCGGATGGCGCGGCGACGCTCGGCGCCTTTACAGTCGAATCGACCGCGGCGGCGCTGAAGCATGTGCCGCAGGCGCCGGCGCGGTGGCTCGTCGGGGGCGGCGGGCGCCGAAATCCGAACTTGATGCGGCGGCTGGCGGAGCGGCTGCAAGTAAAAGTCGAGCCGGTCGAGGTGATCGGCTTCGATGGCGACTGCATCGAAGCGCAATGTTTCGCCTATTGCGCTTTGCGCTCGCGGCGCGGCTTGCCGATCTCATTTCCGACCACGACCGGCGCTCCGAAGCCGATGACCGGCGGCGTCTTCTGGCCGGCGTGAACATAAAAAGGGCCCCGCTTGCGCGAGGCCCTTTTGAAAACGTCGATGCGCGAATCTCAGCAGACGTTGACGGACTGCTGGCCGAGGTAGTTGCCATATCCGTCATATGTTGGCCGCACCTGCCAGCAGCCGCCGCCATAGCCATACCCATAGCCGCCACCCCAATAAGGATAGCTGGCGATAGCCGCGCCACCGATCACGCCCGCGGCGATCGCAGGGCCCCACCAGCCGCCGTACCAGTTACCGCCGCGCCAATAGCCGCCATGCCACACGCCACGACCCCCCCAGCCGCCGCCGTGCCAACCTCCGCCGTGCCAGCCGCCGCCATGCCAACCGCCGCCGTGAAAGCCGCCACCATGAAAACCACCACCACCCCAGCCGCCGGCCGACGCCGGCGTCGTCGGCAGGACGACAGCCGCCGCCATCGCAAGCGCCGAGATCCCGGCGACAAGCGTCTTCGAAATCCTGACCATTACAGCCTCCGTATAGACCAGCGGGCGAACCGCCGGATCAACTCTGTCGCCCAGGATCTAACCTCGGCGCGATTGGTAACCTGCCCCCGAATTCCGGCGGCGGTTTGACGGCCACGCGTCGTTTGGGCGGCGAAGCGAGATTTGTCTCTCAGGGAAGAGTGTACCGAACCGTTCCTGAATGAATGTTCATAGTATATGCTGAACAAACATTCAGGATGGGAGCTTCAGAGCTTATGGTTCAATTCTTCTTTACCTGAAGCCGAATCGCGCGCGCCCTTCAGGTTCAGTAGCAGACGTTCACCAGCCGCCGGCCCATATAGTGGCCATTCGCCGTCCAGACGCGCCGCCTGACCCAGCAACCCGGACCGCCGCCATAAGCCGGCTGTGACGCGATCGCGACCCCGATGGGCACGGTCGCCGCCGCGATCGCCCAGCCCGGATCATAGCCCCAGCCCCAACCGCCCCAGCCCCAGCCGCAATTCCAACAGCCTCCGCCCCAGCCACCGCCCCAACCCCAACCCGCGCGCCGATAGCCCCAACCGCCGCCCCATCCGGGCCGACCCCAGCCGCCACCCCAACCGCCGCCACGCCAGCCGCCGCCACGCCAGCCGCCGCCTCCCCAGCCGCCGCCATGAAAGCCGCCGCCATGAAAGCCGCCCCCGCCGCCATGAAATTGAGCTTGCGCCGGCGTGGGCGTCGAGGCGACCACCGCCGCCATGCCGAGAGCGGCGACCGCCGCAACCACTGTCCTCCTGATCGAAACACGCATGGGAAAATCCTCCCGCTGATCGGCCCTCATCGCCGCGTTCTAGGCCTAAAACTATGCCACGATGGAAAAAGTTCTAGGGTTTCTTTGATGCCCCACGCAAAAAATTGATGATTCCGGAGAAATCGTCGCCGCCATGGTCGGCTGCGACATAGAGAGCATAGAGCTGCGCGGCCTCGGCGCCGAGCGGCGTCGTCGCCCCGACGCTCGACGCCGCCTCCTGCGCCAGCCGCAAATCCTTGAGCATGAGCGCCGCGGCAAAGCCGGGTTTATAGTCGCGATTGGCGGGGGAAGCGGGCACCGGGCCAGGAACCGGGCAATAGGTGGTCAGCGACCACGATTGGCCGGAGGCCGTCGAGGAGACATCGAACAGAGCCTGCGCCGACAGGCCCAGCTTCTCGGCCAGCGCGAAAGCTTCGCAGGTGACGATCATGGTCGCGCCGAGGATCATATTGTTGCAGATCTTGGCCGCCTGCCCCGCGCCGGGCCCCCCGCAATGAACGATGCGCTTTCCCATATTTTCGAGAATCGGCTTTGCGCGCGCGAACGCGTCGTCCGCGCCGCCGCACATGAAGGTGAGTGTTCCCCCGCTCGCTCCGCCGACCCCGCCCGAGACCGGCGCGTCGAGGGTCAGCACGCCCGCGGCGTCGCCCGCGTCATGGGCTTTTCTCGCGCTGTCGACATCGATCGTCGAGCAGTCGATGACGAGCGCGCCCTTCGGCGTCGCGGGAAGGAGTTCGGCATGAGCCGCCAGCACATGGCGGCCGGCGGGGAGCATGGTTACGACCGTGTCGGCGCTCGCGACAGCCTCGCGAGCGCTCGCCGCAATGGCGACGCCCGATGCGGCGGCCGCCGTCTTCGCCCCGTCGACAAGATCGAAGCCCGCGACCGAATGGCCCGCCTTAACGAGATTCGCGGCCATCGGCGCGCCCATGTTGCCGAGGCCGATGAATGCGATTTTGGACATGGGTTTCCCAGACGTTTGCAGGACGGCGCTCAAGCGAAGCCCAGCGCGAACGGTGTGAAGTTATCATCTCGCGGCCGTTCGTAAATGCCGCGAAAAGCGACGGCGGGAGCTGGCGCTTGAGCTGTCTTCGGTCTAACAAACCGTGAGCGTGATAAGAGAATCTCGCCTCTGCAAGCCTGTGGGACCTCGCGTCTCCAAGCGATCCTTCGGCTCATCGCGTCTCGCGAAGGAACCCCGCGCCTCCTCGGAGCGTTGAGCCTGATTGCGGAATTCACCGTAGGACCGGGTGCGCCGAGGCGTGAATGGAAAAGCAAAAACGCCTCGTTGTGCTTGTCGTCGAAGACGAACCTCTCATGCTCATGGACGCCCTGGACCTGGTTACCGAAGCTGGGTTTGAAGCTATTGGGGCAAAAAATGCGGATGAGGCCATACGTATCCTGGAAAATAGAAACGACATCAGGGTGGTGTTCACCGATGTCAACATGCCGGGCTCGATGGACGGCATCAAACTCGCTCATGCGGTGCGCTACCGGTGGCCCCCGATTGAGATCATCGTCACTTCGGGATTGAGTTTGGTGGACGTGCAGCAGCTGCTGCCAGAGCGCGGGATCTTCTTTCCAAAGCCCTATACGCCGGCGCAGATTGCGGGCGCGCTGCATCGACTGGCTGCGTGAAATTTTACGTTGGTGTCCCGCCTCGGCGCGTCCGAAAGTCAACCACCGCGATAACCCTTTGGGGCAGCTCCATCGAAAGCTTGCTCCGTTCCCAGATGGCCGTTCAAAACCGACAATGATGACCGACCATATTCCCGCTGCCTGACATAGTCCGTCCTGCTCGCCGGCTTTGTGGAGGGCGTGATCGGCCTTTGGCCGCCCACCGCCTCTGCCTGACGAGCGAGCATCAGCCGCAACTCATGCTTAACTCACCCATAGCCTGGTGGTTATGAATTTTTTCATAGCCACGCGGTTATGAATCCCGATGCCAGACGCACATGACATGCTCTTCCGAACGCTTGCCGATCCGACGCGGCGCGCAATCTTCGAGCGTCTTTGTCGCAAGGGCGAGCAGACCGTCGGGGCGCTGACCGCTCAGGCCGGAATCTCGCAACCGGCGGTCTCGAAGCATCTTCGGGTGCTGAAACAGGCCGGCCTGGCGCGCGACCGCCATCAAGGCCGCCAGACGCATTATCGCGCCGAAGTGGGCGCCTTAAGCCCGCTGATCGATTGGACGAGCGAGATGAAAGGGTTCTGGGAGAGTCGGTTCGACGGCCTTGAGGACCTGCTCAAGAGGATGGATCCATGAGCAAACAACCGACGCCCGGCTCGAAAGCGTTAGCGGCGACCTCGCCCTCGCGGCTGATCGAGGCGCGGATCGAGGAGCTCGATGACTGGCGCGGGGAGACGCTGGCCCGCGTGCGGAGCCTCATCAAAGAGGCGGCCCCCGAAGCGGTCGAGGAGTGGAAGTGGAGAGGGGTGCCGGTGTGGTCGCATGGTGGCATTATTTGCACCGGCGAGACCTACAAGACGGCCGTCAAGCTTACCTTCGCCAAGGGCGCCGCGCTCGATGACCCGTCTCGCCTTTTCAATTCGAGCCTTGAAGGCTCGACGCGGCGCGCCATCGACATTCATGAGGGTGATCTGATCGACGAAGGCGCTCTGAAAGCCCTCATTCGCGCCGCCGTGGCGCTGAACACATCAAATCGACCCACCGCTCGCCCCACCCGTTCGAAGATATGAAGGATGGCCCAATGACCAGCGCCGCCGCCGAAACACGCACCGTCGTCGTCGAACGCGAAATCCCTTATGCGCCGGAGAAGATCTGGCGCGCGTTGACTGAGCCGCGTCTGATCGAGGAATGGCTGATGAAAAACGACTTCGAGCCCACGGTCGACCATAAGTTCAATCTTCGCGGGGACTGGGGCGCCGTCGATTGCCAAGTCCTCAAAATCCAGCCGATGAGGACCCTGTCCTACAGCTGGGCGGCCCATGGACTTGAGAGCGTCGTCACCTGGACTCTCACGCCAACGAGCAAGGGCACGACCCTGCGCATGGAGCAGTCAGGCTTCCGCGCGGATCAGGAGAACTTCTACCAGGGCGCCAAGGTGGGTTGGGGCAACTTCTTCGCCAAGCTCGAGCAGGTGCTCGCGCGAACAGATTGACGCCACGCGCGCCATTCGCAGCCGGGTCGAGTCTCGGGCCTCGGCCGCCCGGCAGGTTTGGATCACGAGACTTGACGCGCGTCTCAGCGATGATATCTACCAGTGGTAGATATCATCGCTGAGACTGGGAGACGTCGATGGTCGCGACTGCAAAGATCTTCATGCATGGGCGCAGTCAGGCCGTCCGCCTGCCGAAAGAGTTCCGCTTCCCCGGCAAGGAAGTGAGAAGTCAGCAAAGTCGGCGACAAAGTTATCCTCGAGCCTTTGGAGGAAGCACCTTTTAACGTCGCCGCGTGGCGCGCGGAACTGGTCGCCGCAGGAGCCGCGGACTTCCTGGCGGAGGGATTACCCGAAGACCGGCCGTCTATGCCGGACGACGACATTTCCTTCGACTGACCCGGTGTACTGCCTTGACACCAATGTCGCGATCTTCGCCATCAACCAGCGGCGGCCGAAGATTGTTGAGCGTCTTCATCGCGAGCTTGCAGCCAGGACGCCTATGCTCGTCCCGGCCATCGTCGTATTCGAACTCGAATATGGCTGCGCCAAGAGCAACCGCCGAGAGCACTCACGCCGCGCGCTGGACATATTCCTATCGGCCGGGTTCGATCAGCCTCCATTCGATATCGAGGACGCGCGGGAGGCCGGCGAAATCCGCGCTTGGCTCGAAGCGCGCGGTCGGCCGATCGGACCTTACGACACGTTGATCGCCGCCCAGGCGCGCCGACGCGGCGCAACCCTCGTGACGTTGAATGCAAGCGAGTTCGAACGCGTGCCGGGGCTCAGGGTCGAAGACTGGGCGGCGTGAGTAAAGGAGCGACACGTCACCGCGCCCGGCTCTCGTGGAAGAAGTCGTACACGAGCTTCGCCGTCGCGGCGTTGAGGCCCGGCGTCTTTTCGAGATCGGATAGGCCAGCTTTCGCGACGTCCTTGGCGGAGCCGAAGGCGAACAGGAGCGCCCGCTTGCGCGCCGGGCCGATGCCCGGAATCTCGTCGAGCGGGCTTTTCACGAATTCCTTCTTCCGCCGCGCCCGGTGCGTCCCGACGGCGAAGCGATGCGCCTCGTCGCGCAGGCGCTGGATGAAGAACAAAGCCGGATCGCGCGGGCGTCAGCCTGAACGGCTCGCGGCCCTCGACGAAGAAGGTCTCGCGCCCCGCGTTGCGATCCGGGCCCTTGGCGATCGCGACCAGCCTCACGCCTTCGACGCCAAGCGGGCCGAGCACTCCGCGCGCGGCCTCGAACTGCCCGCGGCCGCCGTCGATGATGACGAGATCCGGCGTATCGGGAAACGCGCCGGGCTCCGCCGTTTCGCCCTGCCGCTTCAGGCGAGCGAAACGGCGCGTCAGCACTTCGCGCATCATCGCGTAATCGTCGCCCGGGGTCAGATCGACGCTCTTGATGTTGAAGGTGCGGTACTGGTTCTTGACGAAGCCTTCGGGGCCCGCGACCACCATCGCGCCGATCGCATTGGTCCCCATGATGTGGGAATTGTCGTAGATCTCGACCCGCCGGATCGGGTGATCGACGCCGAACGCCTCGCTGAGCGCACCGATAAGCTTTTCCTGGGTCGCTGATTCCGCGAGCTTGCGCGACAAAGCCTGTTGCGCGTTTCGCAAAGCTGCGTCGACCAGATCCTTTTTCTCACCGCGCCGCGGCGCGCCGATGGCGATGCGATGCCCGACGCGCGCGCTTAAAACTTCGGCCAAAGTCCCAGCGCTCGGGACATCGTGGCTCAAGAGCACGAGGCGCGGCGCGGGACGGTCGAGATAGAATTGCGCCAGAAACGCGTCGAGCACCTCCTCGCGTGACAGGGCCCTATCGGCGCGCGGAAAATAGGCGCGATTGCCCCAGTTCTGATAGGTGCGGAAGAAGAACACCTCGACGCAGAACTGCCCGGCCTCCTCGGTGACCGCGAATACGTCCGCTTCGGCAATCGAGCGGGGGTTGACGCTCTGCTCGCCCTGAATTGCGGAGAGCGCGCTGATGCGGTCGCGGAGCCGCGCCGCGCTTTCGAAATCGAGCGCCGCAGCGGCCTCGTTCATGGCGTGGCCAAGGCGGCTCTTGATCGCGCGGCTGCGTCCGGACAGGAAATCGCGCGCTTCAGTCACCAACTTCGCATAGTCGTCGAGCCCGATTTCCCCGGTGCATGGCGCCGAGCAGCGCTTGATCTGGTGGAGCAGGCATGGCCGGGTTCGATTGGCGTAAAAACTGTCCGAGCAGGTGCGCAGGAGAAACGCCCGCTGCAGGGCGTTAAGGGTGCGAAAGACCGCGCCGGCGCTCGCGAACGGTCCGAAATAATCGCCGGTCAGGCTGCGCGCGCCACGGTGCTTGATGAGCCTCGGGGCGGCATGTCCGGTGCAGATCAGGATATACGGGAAGCTCTTGTCGTCGCGCAGCGTGACGTTGTAGCGGGGCTTGAGCTGCTTGATGAGATTGGCCTCAAGCAGCAGCGCTTCGGCGTCCGACTCGGTGGTGACGAACACCATCGAATGGGTCTGCGCCACCATGCGCGCGATGCGGCTCGGCTGCCGCTCGGGCGCCATATAGGCGGCGATGCGCTTCTTGATCGAGCGCGCCTTGCCGACATAGAGCACCTCGCCCTCGGACCCGATCATACGATACACGCCCGGCCCGGAGGGGGCATGACGCCAGAATGCGCGGATCGTCTCGGCGCCGCGCACCAGACGTCCCGGTTCGGCGGGCGGTTCGTCAAAAGCGATTTCGAGCGGCGCGGTATCCGGCGCAAGCTCGCGCGCGAGCGCGGCTTCCTCCCGCGCCTCGGCTGCGGGCGCTTCGCCAGGAGGAAAGCTATTCGATGCGCCGGTCATGGGCGACCTATCTAGGCGCAAGGGGCTGCGGTGGGAATAGGGGGAGGCGACGCCCGCTGGATGTTAAGGCGTTTGCGGCTAGCAGTTGGCGCGGGCGGCTTAACGGTTTATTAACCGTGGCTCGCGGCGGCTGATGGGCCGCGGGCGGGAGTTGGTCCAGCGTGAGTTTAAACATCGAGGACTCGGCGAGGGCGTTCGCCGCGGGTCTCATTTTGCTGTTGGCGTGCGCGACGATCAGCGGTTGCAACGATGTCGCCGCCAATCCGCCAAACGCGGATGCGCAGGCGCAGTTCGCCCTGCGCAATGACGCCAATATGGCCGGCGCCACGGTCGCGATCGCGTCGGTCGACGGCGCGCCGGCCGATCTTTCAACCCGCTTGCGCCAGAGTCTCGACGAGGCGGCCGCAGCGCGCCGGATCGCCATCGTGGCCCCCGCCAAGGCGCACTACCTCGTGCGCGGCTACGTCACCGCCTCTCTGATTGAGGGCGGAGCGGAGGTCGATATCGTCTGGGACGTGTTCACGCCGGACAAGAAGCGCGCCCAGCGCCTCAGCGATGCGATCGCGGTCAAAGGCTCCGGTGACGACGCCTGGGCGATGATCGACGATGCGGCGCTGAACAGCGTCGCGGCCAAATGCGCCGACGACCTCGCCGCCTATCTCTCCAACACCCCCGAGGCCGCGCCCGCTGGCGCAGCCCTCAGCTACGCCCAGTAGGTTTTTTTCTTGTGGACATCCGGCCTGAGAACGGCCGCCGCAATGATAATGTCATGTTGTTCGCGCGTCCGGGCGCTGCTATGACCCGCCGCGCCCGCGCGATCAAGCGCGCTCCTGCCACGCGTTTGGAGAATCGGCCGTGTCCGGCAAGATGAAGATTTTGGCCGGCAATTCCAATCGACCGCTGGCCGAGGCGATCGCCGCCTATCTCGGCGAGCCGCTGACCGGCTGCCATGTCCGCCGCTTCGCCGACCTCGAGATCTTCGTCGAAATCCTCGAAAATGTCCGCGGACGGGATGCGTTCATCATCCAGTCGACGTCCTATCCGGCGAACGACAATCTGATGGAGCTGCTCATCATGATCGACGCGTTGCGACGCGCTTCGGCGCAGCGCATCACGGCGGTCATCCCCTATTTCGGCTATGCGCGCCAGGACCGAAAGCCTGGGCCCCGCTCGCCGATCTCGGCCAAGCTGGTGGCCAATCTGATCACCCGCGCCGGCGCGGACCGGGTGCTGACGGTCGATCTGCACGCTGGTCAGATCCAGGGCTTTTTCGACATTCCGACCGACAATCTGTTCGGCGCCCCAACCATGGTGCGCGACATCCAGGCCCACCACAACGGCAGCAAGAATGTGATGGTCGTGTCTCCCGACGTCGGCGGCGTGGTGCGCGCCCGCGCGCTCGCCAAGCGCCTCGACGCGCCGCTGGCGATTGTCGACAAGCGGCGAGAACGGGCGGGCAAATCGGAAGTTATGAACGTGATCGGCGACATCGTGGGGCGCCATTGCGTATTGCTCGACGACATTGTCGATTCGGGCGGCACCCTATGCAACGCCGCGGACGCGTTGCTCGAAGGGGGGGCGACAAGCGTATCGGCCTACATCACCCACGGCGTTCTATCGGGCGGCGCGGTGGCGCGCGTCGCCGCGTCCAAGCTCAGCGAACTCGTGCTCACCGACACCATTCAGCCAACCGAGGCGGTGCGGGTCGCGCGCAACATCCGTGTGATCTCGATCGCTCCCCTGATCGGCGAAGCGATCGGCCGCATCGCCAAAGAGGAAAGCGTCTCGTCGCTGTTCAACTAGGTTTGGCCTGATCGACGGATGGCGTCTCTCGTCGAGCGGTCCACCTCCGGCGCTGGCTTCCGCTTGCTCTCGGTAATTTGCCCGCATAGTCTCGACTTCGTTCTCCGCTGGAAACGGCTCGACCACGCTTGACAGCTCAAGTTACGGGCGGACCTACTCGACCAGCCGGTTAGTTTCTCGGGGCGCGGGCTCGGGAGCCGCTCGCGCAAAACGGAGGTCTGGATATGTTCGGTCGCATCACGCTCGTGACGTCGGCGGCTTTTGCCGGAAGTCTTCTCGCCTCCGTCTCGGCCTATGCGGCCGACACGATCAAGCCTGCCGTTCTTTATGATCTTGGTGGCAAGTTCGACAAGTCATTCAACGAAGGCGTGTTCAACGGCGCGACAAAGTTCAAGAAGGAAACCGGCATCGACTTCCGTGATTATGAGATCCAGAACGAGTCGCAGCGCGAACAGGTCCTCCGCAAATTCGCCAAGGATGGCTTCTCGCCGATCATGACGGTCGGCTTCGCCTGGGAGACCGCGCTGACAAAGATCGCGCCAGAATATCCCAAAACGAAGTTCGGCATCATCGATGACGTCGTCGACCTGCCCAACGTCCAGTCGGTCGTGTTCAAGGAGCAAGAGGGCTCGTTCGTCGTCGGCGTGATCGCGGCGGACACGTCAAAGACCGGCAAGGTCGGGTTCGTCGGCGGCATGGACATTCCGTTGATTTCGAAATTTGAATGCGGCTACGCGCAGGGCGTCAAATACGGCTCCGACGGCAAGGCGGAAGTCTTCGCCAATATGACAGGCACGACCCCTGCGGCTTGGAACGATCCGGTCAAGGGCGGCGAACTCGCCAAGTCGCAGATGGATCGCGGCGCGGACATCGTCTACGCCGCAGCGGGCGCGACCGGTCAGGGCGTCTTGAAGGCGGCGGCGGACGCCGGCAAGTTCGGCATCGGTGTCGATTCCAACCAGAACGGCCTGTTTCCCGGCAAGATCCTGACCTCGATGCTGAAGCATGTCGACGTCGCGACCTACAAATCGTTCATGGACGCCAAGAATGGAACCTGGAAGCCGGGCGTCCTCGTGCTGGGCCTGAAAGAGGGCGGCGTCGACTATGCGGTCGACGATAACAACAAGGCCATTCTCAGCGCCGAGGTCAGGGCCAAGGCGGATAAGGCGAAGGCGGATATCATCTCGGGCAAGATTCAGGTTCACGACTACATGTCCGACAACAAGTGCCCGGCCTGAGGGAGCACTGTTCGAGGAAGACCGTTGCTCGTGATCGTGGTGGCCGGGATTAATCCGGCCATCGATATCGATCCCTGCACGCGATTGTCGCCCTGTGGGCGCCAGGTAATATCTCGCCGTCGCGTGATTAGGACGAGCCGAAGATGACAGTGGCCGTCCAAGCGCCGCCCGCCATCGAACTCATCGGCATCGACAAGAGCTTCGGCCCCGTTCACGCCAACAATAACGTCAATCTCGTCGTCGAGCGCGGTTTGATCCACGGCATTGTCGGCGAGAACGGCGCCGGCAAATCAACGCTGATGTCGATCCTGTACGGCTTCTATGAAGCCGACAAAGGCGAGATCCGCGTCAATGGCGAACAGGTCAGAATCCGCTCCTCACGCGAAGCGATCAGCCATGGCATCGGCATGGTGCATCAGCACTTCATGCTGGTGCCGCCGCTCTCCGTCCTCGAAAACGTGATGCTCGGCGCCGAGGGCGGAGCGCTGCTCTCCGAGGGCGCGGGCGCAATCCGCAAGCGACTCGGCGAACTCGGGCGCGAATACGGCCTTGTCGTGGATCCCGACGCCATTGTCGGCGAATTGTCGGTCGGCCTGCAGCAGCGAGTTGAGATCCTGAAGGCGCTCGTGCGCGGGGCTGAGATCCTCGTGCTCGACGAGCCGACCGCAGTGCTTACGCCCGCCGAGGCCGACCAATTGTTCGAGATGCTGCGCGTGCTCAAGCGCGAGAACAAAACCATCATCTTCATCACCCACAAGCTTCGCGAGATCATGTCGCTGACCGACCGCGTCTCCGTCATGCGGCGCGGGGAGATGGTCGCGACATTCGACACCGCGAGCACATCGCCTCCCGAGCTTGCCGACGCGATGGTCGGCCGGAAGGTCATCCTCAAGGTCGAAAAAGGGCCCTCGCACCCTGGCGCAATTGCCCTGGAAGCGCGGGATCTCGTCGTGCGCGACGACCGCGGTGTCGCTCGCATCGACGGCGTTTCGTTCCTATTGCGCGAAGGCGAGATTCTCGGCGTGGCCGGCGTCGCCGGCAACGGGCAGTCCGAACTTCTCGAGGCGCTCGCGGGCATCCGCGCGCTCAGTTCAGGCGAGATCCTGATCGAAGGCCAGCCAATTCCGGCGCGTGAGCGCAATCCGCAGATGGAGCGGCTGCTCGGCGTCGGCCATGTGCCGGAAGACCGCCATCGCGTCGGGCTCGTCATGCCGTTCGAAGCCTGCGAGAGCGCGATGCTCGGGTTTCATCGCGAGCCGGTTTACGGCAAGGGCTTCTTCTATGACCGCAAGCGCGATCATAGCCGACGCTGACGAGAAGATGGAATCCTTCGACGTCCGGCCGCGCGCGCCGTTGCTCAAGACCGCCAATTTCTCCGGCGGCAATCAGCAGAAGATCGTGCTGGCGCGCGAGATCGAACGCAATCCGAAGATCCTGCTTGTCGGGCAGCCAACCCGGGGCGTCGACATCGGCGCGATCGAATTCATCCACAAGCGGATCGTCGCGCAACGCGACGCCGGCAAGGCGGTGCTCCTGGTCTCGGTCGAACTCGACGAGATCTTCGCGCTTTCGGACCGCATCATCGTGCTCTGCGGCGGCCGCATCACCGGCGAGCGCCGGCCCGAGGAGACGAACGCGCAGGATCTCGGCCTCCTGATGGCCGGCGTCAGCGAGCGCGCCGCATGAGCGCGCCGCTCAAGCCCCTTCCCGCCTGGGCGGATGTCGCGCTCATTCCGCTGGTCAACGTCGCCGCGGCTTTTGTCATCTCCGGTTTCGTCGTGCTGGCGATCGGCGAGAATCCGTTTGCAGCCGTCCAAAGTCTCGTCCTTGGCGCGCTCGGCGACCTCGAAGGAATCGGCTACACGCTGTTCTACGCAACGAGCTTCATCTTTACGGGGCTCTCGGTCGCAATCTGTTTCCATGCCGGCCTGTTCAACATCGGCACCGAGGGCCAGGCCTATATCGGGGGCCTCGGCGCGGCGCTTGTCGCGCTTCATTTCGGCTTCCTGCCGGGTTACACGCTCGCCATCGCGGCGATCATCGGCGCAGCCGTGTTCGGCGCGGCTTTCGCGGCCATTCCTGGCTATCTGCAAGCCTATCGCGACAGCCACATCGTCATCACGACGATCATGTTCAACTACATCGCCTCCGCCATCATGGGTTACCTGCTCGTCAACGTTCTGCGCAAGCCGGGGCAGATGAACGCGGAGACCGAGCCCTTCCGCGACACGGCGCTCGTGCCGCAATTCCACGAAGTGCTCGCCCATTTCGGGATCACGTGGCCGGTCACGCCGTTCAACCTGTCCTTCCTGCTTGCTCTGCTCTGTTGCCTCGCGGTCTGGCTTCTCATCTGGCGCACCCGGCTCGGCTATGAAATTCGCACCGTCGGCGCCAACCCGACCGCCGCGATTTACGGCGGCATCTCGCCCGCTCGCGTCACCGTTATCACGACGCTGTTGTCTGGCGCGCTTGCTGGCGGCGTTGCGGCCAATATCATCCTGGGCGACCAGCATCGGCTGATCCTCGAATTTGTCGGCGGGTTCGGCTTCGTCGGCATCGCGGTTGCTCTTATGGGACGCGCGCATCCCGTGGGCATCATCCTCGCCGCGATCCTGTTCGGCGTTCTTTATCAGGGCGGCCAGTCGCTCTCGATCGACATGCCCAAGATCAGCCGCGATATGATCGTCGTGATCCAAGGCCTGGTGGTGCTGTTCGCCGGCGCGCTCGAGCACATGTTCCGCCGCCCTGTCGCGACCCTGCTCGCCCGGCGCACGACCCAGCCGCCCATCTGACGGGCGGGCCAAGCATGGAATGGTTCGACGCCTTCATTGTCGTTTTCGCCTCCGGGATGCGTCTCGCGGTCCCGCTCATCCTCGCCTGCCTTGCTGGCCTTTGGTCGGAACGCTCGGGCATCGTCGACATTGGGCTTGAGGGCAAGATTCTCGTTGGCGCGTTCGCATCCGCCGCAGGCGCGACATTCACCGGCAGCGTATGGCTCGGGCTCTTGGCCGGCGTCGCGGCGGCGATCGTTTTCTCGCTCATTCACGGCTACGCCTCGATCGACCAGCGCGCCAATCAGATCGTCTCGGGAACCGCGATCAACATGGTGGCCGACGGCCTCACTGCGCTCATCGGCAATGCGATCTGGTCGCAGGGCGGACGAACGCCGCAATTGCCGGAGACCGCCCAGTTCCGGGAAATCGCACTGCCCTTCGTCAGGCAGATCGGCGCCGTGCCGATTGTCGGACCGATCTACCAGGAACTGATCTCCGACCACGACCTGATCGGCTACATCGCCTTCGCGATGGTGCCCGTCACCTACTGGGCCCTCTACAGCACGCGTTTCGGACTGCGTCTGCGGGCGGTCGGCGAGAATCCCGCCGCTGTCGACACCGCTGGCATTTCGGTGCGCGGCTTGCGCTATAGCGCAGTCGTCATCTGCGGGGTGCTGGTCGGCTTGGCCGGCGTCTATCTCGCGCTCGGCCAGACCGGCTATTTCCAGCCGCACATGAGCGCGGGACGCGGCTTCATTGCGCTCGCCGCGCTCGTCTTCGCCAAATGGCGTCCCTGGCCGGCGTTGGGGACCTGCCTTCTCTTCGGCTTCCTCGATGCGTTGGCGATCCGCTTGCAGGGGGTCGAACTGCCGATCATCGGACCCGTCCCGGTGCAGGCGATCGAAGCGCTGCCTTATATTCTGACCGTCGTGCTGCTGGCTGGCTTCATCGGCAAGGCGATCCCGCCAAGAGCCTCGGGGATTCCTTATGTCAAAGAGCGCTGAATTGGCGCTGGGCCAGCTATTCTCAGCCGCCAAGGCCGCGCAGGCGAACGCCTACGCGCCCTATTCGCGCTTCAAGGTCGGCGCTGCGCTGCGCACCGCGTCGGGCGCAATCTTTTCCGGCTGCAACGTCGAAAACGCCGCTTATCCTCAAGGGTCCTGCGCGGAAGCCGGCGCGATCGCGGCGATGGCCCTCGCAGGCGAGCGACGCATCGCGGATATCCTCGTCATCGGCGACGGCGACGCCTTGTGCACGCCATGCGGCGGCTGCCGGCAGCGCATCCGCGAATTCGCCGACCCTTCGACCATGATCCATATCGCCGGCCCTGAAGGCGCGCGGGCGAGGTTCACCTTAAGCGAACTCTTGCCCGAGTTTTTCGGGCCTGATCACCTGGCGGTCTAGAAAGCGAGATGAGGTGACAGCGCTGTTGATCGAGTTCGACCTCTCAAAGTTCCATCCTGTCGCGCCGGGTGTTAGTGTCGGCCGGCATGAAAGCAAACAAGATCGCCGTGTTCGGACTTGGCGCCATCGGTTATGGCGTCGCCGCCAATCTGGCGCGGAAAGGCTGGTCCGTCGCCGGCGCGGACACCAATCCTGCTGCGGCGGAGCGCTTCGCCCACGAGTTCGGAGGGACGATCGGCTCTTCGCGTGAGGCTGCGTCTGGCGCTGACGTCGTTATTCTCGTCGTCGTCAGCGCCGCGCAATGCGAGGCGATTCTGTTCGGCGACGCCGGCGTGCTGGCGTCGACGGCTCCGGACGCGCTGATCATATCCTGCGTGACGATGGATCCCGCTCACGCTCGCAGTATTGGCGAGAAGTCGAGGCGAGCGGGCGCGCATTTGTCGATGCGCCGACCAGCGGCGGCACGGCGCGGGCGGCCGAGGGCGCGCATGACCCTTCTGACGTCCGGCCGAGACGATGCAATGAAGCGGGCCGAGCCCATCTTCGACGCGATCGCATCCAAGGTTTATCGTCTGGGCGACGAAGCTGGGGCCGGGCTCCGCCTTCAAGATGATCAATCAGCTTCTCGCGGGCGTCCATATCGCCGCCGCTTGTGAGGCGATCGCTTTCGCCAAGAAACTTGGGCTCGACCTCGCGAAGGTCTACGAGGTCATCACCGCTTCGGCAGGCAATTCCTGGATGTTCGAGAATCGTGTGCCGCACATCCTTGAAAACGACTATGCGCCGAAGAGCGCCGTCGCCATCTTCACCAAGGATCTTGGAATTGTGTCGGACATGGCGCGCGCCGCGTCCTTTCCGACGCCGGTGGCGGCTTCCGCTCTGCAGATGTTTCTGATGACGGCGGCCTCGGGAATGGGACGCGACGACGACGCTTCTGTTGCTCGCCTCTATGCGAAGATCGCGGGCGTCGAGCTCGACGTGACTTCGGACGCCCGCAGTTCCACGTCACGCGAATAGCTCTAGCGCGAGGTCGCTCGCGGGAAGAGAGATTGCAATTCGGCCGTGAGCCGGACCCTCGCGCTGACCGTGCTTCTCCCTAAGTCTTATCGGCTGACACTGTGGCCGAGGTCAGCCCCGAACCCGAACAGGCTCGCCATAAGCGACAAGCCGGAGGTCGGGATTATCGTTGCACTGAAAGGTGGCGTAGCTCATCCGGATCAAGCCGCGCTTCGGATGGCGCATCAGCTTTTCCCCGGACGGTTGAAGCCGGATTCCATGCTCCCGCCACCAACGCCGAAACTCCGGGCTGAGCGATTTCAGTTCCTCAGCGAGAGTGACAAACTCCGGCGCGTCGGACCAGAAGTCGAATGTCGCGCGGAAGCTTTCGAGCAGGCCTCGCGCTTCACGCTCCCACTCTGGATAGCGCTCCTTCATCTCGGGCGCGGTAAACATCTGATAGAGCGAGTTGCGCCTCGGCTCCGGGATCTTGGAATAGTCGCGAAAGAGCTCGACCGCTTTCCGGTTCCAGCACAGAAGATCAAACCGCGCGCCGATCAGATAGGCAGGCGTATTGAGGCCCTCGACAAGCGCGATCAGATTGGCTGGCGCGGCCTCTTTAATGAACGTACGGCGAGTGGCCGGCGACGCGAGGCGGAGGAGATGGGCGCGATCAGCGGGGCCAAGCTTGAGCGCCTTCGATAGCGCCTCGGCGGTCTCTCTCGACGGCAGCGAATCCCTGCCTTGCTCCAGACGGATGTACCAATCGACGGAGATTCCGGAGCGCTCCGCGACCTCCTCGCGTCTGAGACCAGGCGTCCTGCGGCGCGCGCTGGCGGGAAGACCGCAGTCCCGCGGGTTGAGGCGCTCGCGTCTGCGACGCAGAAACTCACCGAGCTGCTTGCTATTGCTTGCCGCCATGAGGGCCGCCTCGGAATCCAAATTCGTAACCTGGTAGTATCCTAGGACAATGCTGTCCCTTATTGCTAGAAGTCGACGGCGTTAAATCTGCGCTGAAGCAGATCATCGCGCAAAGGAAAGCCATGAAAGCGTGGCGACTCGACCACCTCGGCGGAACTCTTCGACTTGAAGACAAGGCCATCCCGGAGCCGCGCGCCGGCGGCGTCGTGGTGAGGATCGAAGCCTCGGCCCTCATGTCTTATTTGAAAGCTTACGTGGAAGGCCGGTTGCCGATCTACAGTCCACCGGATGGTCCGTTCACGCCTGGCGGCAACGCGATCGGAACGGTGCACGCGATCGGCCCCGAGGTCTATCACGTGAAAGTTGGACAGCGGGTCGTTGTCTCCTCGCATATTGTCGCTAATGAAAATGCGCCGGAGCCGGCGCAGTTCCTCCTAGGCGTTACCGCCGGTCCCGCAGGCAAGTCGCTCCAGTCGGATTGGCGTGACGGAACGCTCGCAGAATATGCGCAGGTTCCGAAATCGTGCGTCACTCCCATCGAAGGATTGGATGCGGTTAGCGCCGCTCAGGTTTCCGTTCTGCCGCGATTTGCGGTGCCCTATGGAGGTCTCGTGCGCGGGCGCCTCGCTGCAGGGGAAGCAATCATCGTCACCGGAGCGACAGGCGCCTATGGAAGTGCAGCCGTTCTCCTCTCGCTTGCGCTCGGCGCCGGACGCGTCGTCGCGGCGGGGCGGAACCGCCTGGCGCTCGAAGCGCTCGCCCAACTTGGCGGTCCCCGCGTCGCGACCGTTGCGCTCTCGGGAGATGTCGAAGCTGACGCCAAGGCGCTTCGCGCCGCCGCAGGAGATGGCGCGAACATGGCCTTCGATATGGTCGGCGGCGCGCAGGATTCGGACGCTACGCTCGCGGCGCTCAAGAGCCTGCGCCGCGGGGGGAGGCTTGTGCTGATGGGCAGCATGGGGGTTCCGCTCCCGGTCTCCTATCTCGAGGTGATGCTGAACGATCTCGAGATCCTCGGGCAGTTCATGTACCCGCAGGACACGTTCATGCGTCTCATCGATTTGGCGCGCGCAGGGCTCCTCGACATCAACGCCATCCGGACCCGTTCTTTTCCGTTGGGCGCCCTCCCTGGCGCGATGGAGGCTGCCCCGACAGCCGGCGGCCTCCAATGCATCGTTGTCGAGCCATCCTGACCGAGCTCACGCAAGACCAAGAAGACAAGCCGCCGTGAAAATCCTGCAATCCGCGTTTCGGCTCTATGCAAACCCAGAGGCCTTCGAGAAGGCGATTTCCTTCTACGAACGCCTTCAGAACCAGCATTGCGAACGCCGCGTCCATATTGCTGAGACGGGCGTAGTCGCGGCAAAAGTCGGAGGCTTTCTCATCTTCGCCGGCAGCGCCGAAGTCCTCGCGCCCGTCCGTCACGTGGATGCGATCTTTTATGTCGATTTGCTCGACGAATTTGTGCGATGGCTGCCGGAGAACGGCGCAGAGCTTCTCCACCCGCCGCGAACCGTCACAGCCGGCCGGAACGTCACCGTCCGAAATCCGGACGGCCTGGTGGCCGAGTATTTCGAGGCAGCCTGAGATTATTGAGGCGGTCCAGTCGTTCAAATTTGGACCCGCTCACACTTCGCGCCAACCCGGCTTCGAGGGATCGCTGAGCTTGAAGTTGACCGGTCCAATGCCGCAGATGGCGATGACTGCCGGCTCGCTGTGGCCGCGAATCACGCCGTCATAATGCGGCGTCAGGGCGACGCGATGCACGTAGCTGCCAGCTGACACCGGCACGCAGGCCGCGGGATCGAAATCGGCGCCGCTGTTGCACCACCATGTGCCCGACAGCACCATGCAATAGCGGTCGGTCGAGTAGAAGTGCGGCGCGCTCATGTATCCCGGATGCCAGCGCACGAGCGTGTAGTAGAGGCCCGGCGTGCTGGTGTCGCCGGCGAGCGTGCAGTTGTCGACGCTGTTTGGGGGAAAGCTCGGCTGACTTCTTCCACGGCAACGTATCCGGCGACTTGATGATCGTCTGCTCTGGATTGAGCGGACTGGCGGCCACGCCCGAAACGCCGAGAGGCAGCGCAGCCATGAGCGAGGTGAGTAACAGATCGCGCCGGCTTGACTGATGCTCCATGAGCGGGTTCCTTCCCCTATCTTTCCGTGTTCCAGCGACGCCTCTATTATGCTGCAAGATCAGAGCCGGGTCGAACGCCCGCCTGTCAAACTTTAGCGAGGCGCGAAATGCACTTTCCTCCTGACGCGGCGATCGACGCGCTCAGGAGCCGTGGGCTCGCTTCCCTGCCGCAGCTCGCCATCGTGCTCGGCTCGGGCCTGGGCGCTTTCGCCGACGAAGCGCGCGACGCGATTGCGATCTCCTATCTCGACATTCCAGGCTTTCCGGTCCCGAGCGTCGAAGGCCATGCGGGGCGTCTGGTGGTCGGAACGATCGAGGGCCAGCGCGTGGCGCTGTTTCAAGGTCGCGGTCATTACTACGAGCGCGGCGACGCGAACGCGATGCGGATCGCGATTGATGCGTTTCGAAAACTCGGCGGCGAGACCGTGCTGCTCACCAACGCCGCGGGAGGCCTCAAGCAAGAATGGCGGCCGCCGGCCCTCGTCGCGATCACCGACCACATCAACTTTTCCGGAACGAACCCGCTGATCGGTCACGCCGGCCCGGATCGTTTCGTGCCGTTGACCAAAGCCTATGACCCGGCGCTGCTCGCTGCACTGCACGAAGCGGCGAAAAGCACGGACGTCGAGCTCAACGAGGGCGTCTACATGTGGTTTTCCGGGCCGAGCTTCGAGACGCCTGCGGAGATACGAGCCGCGCGCATCCTGGGCGCCGATCTGGTCGGCATGTCGACCGCGCCGGAAGTGATCCTTGCTCGCCGCGCGGGCTTGCGCTGCGCCGCGGTCTCCGTCGTCACCAATTATGCGGCAGGCCTCGCCGAAGGCGACCCGAGCCATGAGGAGACGCAGGCGGTCGCGCATGAGGCCGCGGACCGCTTCAAGCGCCTGCTGCGCGGCTTCATCCGCGTATACCGGCCGCTTCCTGCATGATGCTGCCGCAGGAAATCATTCGCCTGAAGCGCGACGGCGAGACCTTGAGCGCGGGCGAGATCGGCGACTTCATCGCCGCGCTGACCAGCGGCGCGGTCACCGAAGGACAGGCAGCCGCCTTCGCCATGGCGATCTATTTCCGCGGCATGTCGCTCGACGAGCGCGTGGCGCTGACCCAGGCGATGACCCGCTCGGGAGCCCGCCTCGATTGGCAGGACGCTCATCTGCCGGGCCCGATCCTCGACAAGCACTCGACCGGCGGCGTCGGCGACAATGTTTCGCTGATGCTCGCGCCAATGTTGGCGGCGTGCGGCGCCTATGTGCCGATGATTTCGGGCCGCGGCCTCGGCCACACCGGCGGCACGCTCGACAAGCTCGATTCGATCCCGGGCTACGCCTCGCAGCCGGACCTGGCCCTGTTCAAGAGTGTGGTCGGCCAAGCGGGTTGCGCGATCATCGGTCAGACGGCGGATCTCGCGCCGGCCGACCGGCGCCTCTACGCGATCCGCGACGTGACCGCGACAGTGGAATCCGTTGCGCTCATCACCGCCTCGATCCTCTCGAAGAAGCTCGCGGCCGGACTGCAGGGGCTGGTCATGGACGTCAAGACGGGCTCCGGCGCCTTCATGGCGACACTCGATGGAGCGCGGGAGCTGGCGACCAGCATCGCGACCGTCGCCAGCGACGCCGGCCTGCCGACCGTTTCGCTCATCACCGACATGAACGAGCCGCTCGCCAGCGCCGCCGGCAACGCCGTCGAGATCCGTAACGCCGTCGACTATCTGACCGGCGCGCGGCGCGACGAGCGCCTTGACCGGGTGACGATGGCGCTCGGCGCCGAGCTCCTGGCGCTCTCCGGCCTTGCGCACGACATAGACGCGGGGGCCGCAGCCTTGAAACGCGCGCTTGAGACGGGCGCGGCGGCGGAGCGGTTCGAACGCATGGTTGCAGCGCTCGGCGGACCGAAGGATTTCATTTCACGCGCGGGAGAGGAGCTGCCTCAGGCGCCATTGCTCATCGACGCGACGCCTGAGACGCGAGGCTTTGTCGCCAGCATCGACGTCCGCGCGGTCGGGCTCGCGGTGGTCGAGTTAGGCGGCGGCCGATCGCGCGCTGGTGATGAAATCGACCCGGCAGTGGGCCTGACCGAGCTTGCCCCAATCGGGGCCGAAGTCGGCCCTGGCGCGCCGCTTGCCCGCGTACACGCCCGCAGCGCCGATCAGGCCGACGTCGCGGTCCGGCGTCTTCGCGCCGCCTATCGCCTCGACGAAGCGCCCCTTTCGCCCGGCGACCCGGTCATCGAACGCGTCCTCGGCACGCCATCGTGAGCGTGCTCATCGCGATTTCCGGCTGGGACCCGAAGCCGTGGCGAGCGCGCATGGAGGGGCTGCTACCGTCGTATGAGATCGTGACTTTGAACGAGCCGTTCGATCGCGCCTCGGTGCGCTACGCGCTCAGCTGGCGCCATCCGCCAAGCGCACTCAAGGATCTTCCCAACCTTCAAGTGATTTTATCGCTCGGCGCCGGCGTCGATCATCTGTTCGCCGATCCCGCTCTCCCGGAGAAGCCGATCGTGCGGGTGGTCGATCCCGATCTGACCAGCCGCATGAGCGAATGGGTCGTCATGCACGCGCTCATCCATCTGCGCCAGTTGCGCCGCTACGAAGAGCAGCAGCGCGAGCATGTCTGGAAGGACGACGACAAGCAGCCGAAAGCCAGCGACATCCAGATCGGCGTGCTTGGATTGGGGGTCATGGGCATAGACGCGGTGGTCAAGCTGAAGGCGCTTGGCTTCAAGGTTGCCGGCTGGAGCGCGAGCCCAAAGTCACTTCCCGACGTGCCCTGCTTTTCGGGCGCGGATGGACTCAAGCACATGCTGGCGCAGACCGATATGCTCGTCGTGCTGCTGCCGCTGACCGAAGCGACGCGCGGAATCATCAACGCGTCGCTCCTGGCTCAGCTCAAACAGGACGGCCCGCTCGGCGGCCCCATCCTCATCAACGCCGGACGCGGCGGGCTGCAGGTCGAAGCCGACATCGTCGCCGCGCTGGACTCCGGCGCGCTGAAAGGCGCTTCACTTGACGTGTTCGAGCGCGAGCCGCTGCCGGAAGACTCGCGCCTCTGGTCGCATCCTGCGGTCTATGTCAGCCCGCATAATGCGGCGATCTCCTCGCCCAAGGCGATCGCCGCGCTCGTCGCCCGACAGATCGAGGCGTACGAACGCGGCGAACCGCTCGCCCACGTGGTCGATCGCCGCCGCGGCTATTGAGGCGTTATTTCTTCTTGCAGGTGTCGATGGTCGCGGGGGTGCAGACGTCGAGGCCGATCGTCACCGGATCCGGCACGGTCTTGCCTTGCGTGAGATCGTTCAGGAGGTAGATTGCCTTGTAGCCCATCTCGAATGGCCGTTGTCCAACTTGCCCGTCGCTCAAGCCTGCCTTCAGATCGTCCATCTGCATCGGCAGAGTCTCGACGAACAGCATGACGAGATCTTTCTTGTCGAGCCGATCCTTGTACTTGCCCATGAGCTCTTTATAGGCCTTGACCTCCATCTGGGGAGCGCCACCCGCATCCAGAACAGCGTCGATCTTCGGATACTTGGCCAAGAGATCGGTGAGCTGGGTGATCGACAGCGGGAAGTCATCGTTATTGTAGAGCGGGCAACCCGCGACCTGCTTCCATTTGTCGGCAGGCAGGGTCTCGGTCATGCCCTTGATGCGGTCGTTCATGTTGGCCGCAGCCGGGCCGCCAGTCTGGATGCAATAGGTGCCGCCGTTGGGCTTGAGCGCCATCGCCTGCTGAGCGACCGCTTTGCCGACCTCTTCGTTGACAGTGCCGATGTAAGCGGCGCGCAACCCCTTGTCGGCGGGCAGCAGGTCGCTGTCCCAGGTCACGACCGGAATCTTGGCTTCCTTCGCCCGCGCGAGCACCTTGCCGATTGCGGGGGCGTTGGCGGCCGAGACGCCAATGCCGTCGACATGCTTGGTGATAAGGTCCTGCACGACCTGCACCTGTTCCTGCTCGGTGGCGTCAGCCGGGCCGATGAACAGGCATTGGATGCCGCCGATCTCCTTCGCCGCCTTCATGCAGCCATCGCGCGCCTGGTCGAAGAACGGGTTGTTCATCGCCTTCGGGACGAGAGCGAAGACCTTGTCCTTGGCTTCGGCCGCCATCGGTTGAACGGCCCCGATCAGGGCCGCGAGAGCGACAAGACTCGTTACCTTCATTGACGTTTCCTCCTTTTGCGCCGCCTGCATTCTCGCAGACGGCTATTTATTCCGCGGGCGCTCGACGCACCCGCTCGAGCAGCAGCGCCCCCGCGATAATGAGGCCAACGAATGTGCCCTGCCAATAGGGGTCGACCCCGGCGAGCAGCAGCGCATTGCGCACGATTTCGATGAGCGCGGCGCCGATCACCGCGGCATAGGGGATGCCATAGCCGCCCATGAGATCGGTGCCGCCGATGACCGTCGCGGCGATGACTTGAAGCTCGTAGCCGACGCCGAGCCCGTTGGTGACGGATCCGAGCCATCCAACCATCAGAATGGCGGCGATTCCAGCGGAGAGGCTGCTGATGACATAGACGGAAACCTTGACCGGCACGACAGGAATCCCGGTCAAGAGCGCCGCCTGCTCGTTGCCGCCGATCGCGTAGACGTATCGGCCCCAGCTTGTGTTGGCCAGAACGATCGTGAGGACGACGGCGATCAGCGCCATCGCGATGACCACGGAGGGGATGCCGAACAGACTGCCGCCGCCCAGCTCGCCGAAAAGCTTCTCGTCCGGTCCAAACTGATAGATCATTTTGTTGTTGGACACGATCAGCGCCTGGCTGCGCGCGACCGACAGCATGATCAGCGTCACAACGAACGGCGACAACTTGAACCTGGCGATCGCGTAGCCGTTGATGAGCCCGCAGAGGAGTGCAACCCCCATCCCCGCGCCGACCCCGATCCACACAGGATAGCCAGCCTGAAGCGTAAGCCCAGTCACAATCCCAACAAGCCCCATCACCGAGCCGACCGACAAATCGATGCCGCCCGTGATGATCACCAACATCTGGCCCATGCCCATGATCGCGACGAACCCGAAGTTGCGGCTGTCGTTGTAGAGATTGTCGTAACTGCGAAACGGCTCCGAGATCAAAGCCATCACGACGCAAATGATAAGAACTGCAAGCGTGATCGCCGCAGGCTGACCAAGCTTCACGATGCCAAAGCGACGCACGGACGACGCAGCGAGTTCAGCCTGCGCGGACACGGTTGCGCTCTTTCATATGAGGGCCGAATCGCGGCACTCGGTCGACGCGCCTCGTCTCGTGGCGCGCTCGGGTCGCCGAAGGGGGAGAAACCGTCCGTCACTGCGACGGCGCCTGGACATGAACGTTCCCCCTGGTCGGACGCGTGTTTGCGGTCGATACCGATTGGCACGTTCGACAATCGGCGTTAAGCGAAGGCTAGTGAGGGATCAATTGCGTTGTCAAGCATGGGCTGCCGGATTCCAATGCCTAGGCCTCTATCGCGTCCTCCTCATGCCGTTTCGCATTCGCCAACCTCGATAGAATCTCGCTATCGTCGGGACACGGGCGCACGGGCCGAGGGAGGAAAAACATGCTTTGGGGAATCGATCCGCTGCTCACTGCGGACTTGCTTTATGCCTTGCGGCGAATGGGACACGGCGACGAGATCGTGATCGTGGACGCCAACTTTCCCGCAGACTCGAGCGCAATGTCCACCGTGATGGGCGAACCGATTCCGTTAGCCGGCGTCAACGCGGCGCGCGCAGTCGAGGCGATCCTGTCGGTGATGCCGCTCGACACGTTCGTCCCCGATCCTGCCTGCCGCATGGAAATTGTCGGCGATCCAGACGCCCTGCCGCCGGTGCAGCGCGAGGTGCAGCAGGCCGTCGATCGCGCGGCGAGCAAGCATGTGCCTCTCCTTGGCGTCGAACGCTTCGCCTTTTACGAGCGCGCCAAGAACGCTTTCGCTATTGTCCCCACCGGCGAACGACGCTTCTATGGTTGCTTCATCTTCAAGAAGGGCGTCGTCCCGCCGGAGTGAGCGCACCGCGTCCGGATGACTTGTGTTAGCGGCGGGAGCCCGCCAAGGAGTCGTCACAGGCCGAGACGACCGGAAGTCTTCGGTCCGCCGATGCCCTTCGACAGATCCTCTTCTGACCGTGCAAGAACTAGCCGACGATGACGGCGATTCATGTTCCTGGCCTGCTCACCTTCACAATCGCCATTGTCGTGTTCTTTGCCGGGGCGGGCCTCAATCGTCTGATCGAGCCGCTGCGGCGCTGGAACATTCCGGAGCCGGTCACGGGCGGATTGCTCGCAGCCGTGGCGACGTTGCTGGTCTATGTTATGCTGGGCGTTGAGATCAGCTTTACGCTCGACGCGCGCGACATGCTGCTGCTCTATTTCTTCACCGGCATCGGCCTCAACGCCAGGCTCGGCGATCTCATTTCCGGGGGCCGTCCGCTCCTGGTCCTGCTGGGTCTGACCCTGGTCTATCTCCTGATTCAAAATCTCATTGCAGCCGGGAGCGTCGCCGCGCTCGGTCTGCCCCAGGGGATCACTCCGTTCGTCGGCTCCGCTTCGCTCATTGGCGGACACGGCACCACGATCGCCTGGGCGCCGATCATCACCCAGCGCTTCGGCATCGCGAATGCGCTCGAAGTCGGCATTGCGACAGCGACGCTCGGATTGGTTGTCGCGAGTTTGGTCGGCGGTCCCATCGCTGGCTTCCTCATCGCGCGCCATCATCTGAGCGGACCGTCAGCGCCCGATCCAGTCGTAGGCCTGCCCGACGAGGATGAGGACAAGCCCGTGGGTGATCTGAGCCATGTCAGTCTTTTGCGCACGCTCCTGGTTCTCAATGTGGTGATTCTGATCGCCTATGCCTTGGAGGATGCAGTCGAGGAGACAGGCCTCAAACTACCCCTGTTCGTCGTCTGCCTCCTCGTCGGCATCATCGCCACCAATACGATTCCGCGCTTCTTTCCCGACATCGAATGGCCGACGCGAACGCGCGCGCTGGCGCTTATCTCCGACCTGTCGCTCAACGTCTTCCTGGCGATGTCGCTGATGAGCATGCAGCTCTGGACGCTTGGCGGGCTTGGGCCGGCGCTGGTCGTGGTGCTGGCGGTCCAGACGATTGCGGCGGTCGCCTACATCGTCTTTGTCGTCTTCCCCGCAATGGGGCGAAACTATCAGGCGGCCGTGATCTCAGCCGGATTTACCGGGGTCAGCCTGGGCGCTACGCCGACCGCGATCGCCAATATGACGGCGGTGACCAAACTGCATGGCGCCTGTGCGCAGGCCTTCATTGTCCTGCCGCTGGTCTCGGCTTTCTTCATCGACATAGCGAACGCCGCAGCGATCGGATTCATGGCGCGCTAAAACGAGTTGCTATCCGGCTTTCTTCCGCGCGCCAGGCTTTTGCGCGGTCTGTTTCTCTGGCGCTTCCTTCGCGGATTCGCCGGCGTCCTTCGCCGGCGCGCCGCCCGCAATCGGCAACAGCATCTCGCGCTGGTCCGGGCTGCCTTTCGCAGTCCGCTTGCCCTTGGCCGCTGCAGTAGGCTTGGCTGGGGCCGACTGTTTGGCGGCCGTCTTCGGCGTCTCGTCCCTGGCCTTCTCGATGCTCTGCTTCAGCGCGGCCATCAGATCGGTGCCCGCGACGATCCTCGGCATTGGGCGCTGTTTGGGGATCGGCATCCCCGCCCTCTTCTCATTCAGCATGGTGACGACCGCCTCCTCGTAGCGATCGTGGAATAAGGTGGGGTCGAACGTCGCCGCCTTGCTTTCAAGGATATGCTCCGCGAGCGCGAGCATGTCCTTCGGAATTTGGATATCGCCGATGTCGCCGAAATAGATCGTCTCGTCTCGAACCTCATAAGGATACCGGAGCGTGGCCCCAAGCAGACCTTTGCCTCGCGGCTGGAGCATGATCACGCGCTCGCGCTTGGATAGGACCACTCGCCCCAACGCCACCATGCCCTTGCCGAGCATGGCGTCGCGGATGACGGCAAAAGCCTCCAGCGCGACCTTGTTTTCCGGAACCAGATAGTAGGGGCTGTCGATATAGCGCTCGTCGACTTCGGCTTTCGGCACGAAACTGTCGATGTCGATCGTATGGCTGCTCTCGATCGCGATGGCGTCGAGCTCTTCGTCCTCGACCGGCAGGTAAACGCCTTTGTCGACTTCGTAGCCGCGACCTTTGTCGTCGGGATCGATTGGCTCGCCGGTCCCTTCGTCCACCAATTGCTGACGAAGGCGATTGCCCGTTTTCTTGTTGATTTGCCGGAAGGCCACTCGCTCGCCCGATGACGTCGCCGTGTAAAGCGCGATCGGGCACGAGACGAGGGAAAGCTTGAGATAACCCTTCCAGTAGGGGCGCGGCGGGGCCATGGGAACTCCTACTCAACGCGTACAACCATCCTTATAACACGCCAGACGCCGTTCCGGCCAACCTGGAAAGGATTCTTTAACCAATTTCCGCGAGCGGTCCGCGCCGCCCTTACCCCGCTATTGGCGAGGTGGTCTCTCGGGCCTAGGCGAAAGGATGGATGGCGAGCTCGGGTGCGGGAGGGGCCGCGCCGCCTCAACCCGTTCCAATGTTCAACGCACCGGGGCGACCACGATCGATGTGCGCTGGCAGGTGTGCCGCGCAACCTTGCGGCAGACGGCGTAAGACGAGAGATCCTTCGCCAGGCAGAACCGCACGTCGACCAGTTCGCCATTGCTGCAGCTGATCGCCATGTTGTCGGGGCGCAAATTGGGGTTGGCGGCCATGAACGCTTGTTCGACCCCTTCAGGCGCCATGTGCAATGGCTCACTCGGCGCCTGGAACATCTCAGGAATTTTTAGCCGCGTCCGCACGCTGCGCACGGTGGCGAAATAATCATGCGCGCTGAGGCCCGTACAAGTTCCGTGCTTGTGGTATTCATAGGCCGCAAGGCGGTCGTTTGGGTAGACGCCATGCTCGTCGTCGAGATCGGCCGGCGTAGCGTCCTGGCCCCTGCATGATTCAGGGTTCGGACGAAACTCGTTGTCCGGCCACAGGCCGTGGACGACGAAGCCGTCCCCGGAGCCTTCCGCACATTCTGGCGACGACGTCTCTTTACCGCCGAGATCACAGAAACCAGGGGCCCAGGACATGGTCATCACGTAATAATCGAATTGGGCGGCGGCGATAGGAGGAGTGGATGGCGTGGTCTGCGCAAGAGCCACAACTGGCGCCGCGGTCGCGGCTAGCGCTAAACTCAGGGCCAATTTGAGGGCCAGGCGCGCCATCTCGACGTCTCCGCCTTCGGCCTGGGTCCGTCAGTAGCCCGCTCTGAGACCGTATCCTGAGAGCCACTTGGCCTTGCCGATTTCGCGCTCGAGGATGGGCCGGATAACCTCGCAAGCGGGCGCATAGGCGAAAGTCGGGTCAATGCCGACGACGCACCATTCGACGCCCCAAGTATTTCCGATGATGCCCAGTTGCGTTCCTACGGAATAGACGACGGTCCGCTCCTTCTGATCGGACATCGCGGCGCGAGCGACGCAATAGCGGCGCGGAATGTAAGAAAGACCGTTGGATCGGAAGCCGATCTCGCGCACACGATCGAAGCCGGCGATCGCCAGATTTGAATTCCAGAACTCACGCTGAGTCCCGGCGAACCGACCGCTGATCGTCGACAGGACTCCACCGTCCTCGCAGGCGGGCATGTCGGTGAAGAATGGCGCCCAGCGCGCCTCGGCCGGCGTGTCATAAAGGTTGAGCTGAGCCGGGCCGCCCCCGGCGCGCGCGAACGGAACGAGGAGGAAAAAGGCCAAAAGACCGAAGATCGTTCTCTTCAACGCCGTTGCTCCCCTTGTAAACAAAAACCCCCGGCGCGCGCCGCTTGGCTCCGCAACAATGCCGCCCGGCGCGCAGCAAATCAAGCCAGAGCGAAAGATCCGCGGCGGCGTGACCCTACCCGTCCCCGGCCGCCGCAGAACGAGTGGGACCCGCCGTCCCACTCGTTAGCGCCTCAAGAGAGGCGGCGATTGATCTCGCCTATTTCGCGCGCCACCAGATCGGCGCCGCCGGCGCCCTTCATCTGGTCGGTAAGCACGATTTCCGCCGCCCTGGCGGCATGCTCCGCCGCAGCGGCGCGAACCTCGGCCGACGCCTGGGCCTCCGCGAGCGCGATCTTGGCTTCAGCTTGCTTGGTGCGTCTGGCGATGAATTCCTTCAGCCGCTCGGCCGCCTCGACATTCAGCTGCTCGGCTTGAGAGCGCGCCTCGGCGACAATTGCGGCGGCGTTCGCTTCGGCTTCAGCTGACTTCTTCTCGAAGCTCGCCAATAGCGCCGTCGCCTCCTGGCGGAGCTTGGCGGCTTGAGCGAGTTCGGCTGCGATCGCCTCGCCGCGCGCGTCGAGCGCCTTGAGCACGATCCGATGGGCGCCAAAATAAATGAGAACGCCAACAAAGACGAGGAAGCCAAGAAGGACGAAGAACTCCGCATCATAGTCCATCATGCGGCTCCGCTTAGCGGCCCAACGGAACTGACTGCGGCCGCGATCGACGATGGATCAGCCGGACGTCCTCCGAGCCGCTCGACGATCGCCCCCGCAGCGTCGCGCGCGACTTCCGCAACATTCGCCATAGCGTCGGCGCGCGTCTTGGCGATCTCGCGCTCGGCCTCGGTGAGCTTGGCTGCGAGCTCATCCTCGAGCGCCTGCCGCTTGGCCTGCGCATCGGCCGCTGCGGCGTCTCGAGCGGCCTGGGCGAGGCTTTGCGCCTTCGCGCGCGCCTCGGCCAACGTCTTTTCGTGCGCGGCGGCCGCCGCGTCGGCTTTCTGCTGCATCGCCGTCGCTTCGTCGAGGTCGCCGGCGATTCGGGCTTTGCGGCCCTCGATCACGGCTCCGAGCTGCGGCAAGCCCCGCTTGGACAGGTACCAATAGAGGAATCCGAAGGCGATCGCGAACCATACCAGTTGCGACGGAAACGTGCTGGCGTCGAACGGCGGAAAGTTCGGATGCGCGCCTTCCTGACCGACCTGCGTTTGCGTCGCGCCGGAGTCCGCAGATCCCCCGCCTAAATCCTTGGTGGCCACGCCAGGCGCCCTCTCTAAAAGCGAGCCGAACTGTGGCTTGTTAGACCGCGAACAGCAACAGGAACGCGATCAGAAGCGCGAAGATGCCGAGCGCCTCGGTGACCGCGAAGCCGAAAATCAGCCGTCCGAACTGGCCTTCAACCGCTGACGGATTGCGCAGCGCGCCATTCAGGAACTGGCCGAACAGCGTGCCGACGCCGATGCCGGCCGCGCCCGTCCCGATCGCGGCAAGGCCAGCGCCAATATATTTGGCGGCGATGGCAAGCTCATGCGGTTCCATACGGTGCTCCTATTTTCGCTGGCGAAGATTTGCGTTTCGGGTTGATGAGGTCAGTGACCGGGGTGAAGCGCGTCGTTGAGATACATGCAGGTTAACATGGCAAACACATAGGCCTGCAGGAACACGACCAAGAGTTCGAGGGCGTCGAGCCCAATCGTGGCCACGAAAGGCAGCACCGCCAGCGCCTTGACCGCCGCCCCAGCGCCGAGCAGCATGACGACGAAGCTGCCGAAGACGTTGAGCGTAATATGGCCGGCCAGCATGTTGGCGAACAGACGCACCGAGTGGCTGACCGGGCGAGACAAGAAGGAGATGATCTCGATCGCGACGACCAGGGGCAATATGTAGATCGGCACGCCGGGAGGTACGAACAGCTTGAAGAAGTGGAGCCCGTGCTCCTTGATGCCGATGATGACAACCGTAAAAAACACGATCAGGGCCAGAGCGGCGGTGATGACAATGTGGCTGGTCACCGCCATCGAGTAGGGGATGAAGCCGATCAGATTGGCCAAGAGAACGAAAAAGAAGATGGAGAACACGAACGGGAAAAACCGCATGCCGGCCTCGCCTGCGGCGGAACGGACCATGCCGGCCACGAATTCGTACGCCATTTCAGCCATCGCCTGCATGCGGCCCGGAACGCCTGAGCCGCCTCTGGCGCCGATCGCGACCAGAAGGCAGCTGAGCGCGACTGCAAGCAACATGTAGAGACCGGAATTGGTCAAGGAGACGTCGTGGCCCGCGACCTGAATCGAAACGACGGGATGCAGGGCAAATTGGTGGATCGGATCGATCGCCGGTCCCAACTTCTGTCGCCACGTCCACTCGTCCTCGTCGTCGTCCGCTTCGTTGCCAGGCTTAAGCGCCTCGCCAGCGGCTCCGCGCCCCCCAACGAGGCGTCCCATTCGGCTCGGGAAGCCGAGCGCCGCACGTCTTTATCCGGCGAGTTTGCGCGAGACAAGGGCGAATTCGGTTCAATGTCACCGTTTTGGCGAAGTCAGCCGGATCACGTTCCAGATCCCAGCAGCCACGCCGATCAAGAAAAATACAATCAGAAACGCAGGATTTGTCCCGAGCGCGCGGTCGAGAACCCAGCCGATCCCCAAGCCGACGATCACAGCCGACACGAACTCGCTGCCCGCGCGCAAGCCAAGCGACATGGCCGATCCCGCGGAGCTCGATTTGGGCTCAGGTTTTTGCTCGGAAGCGGGGCGCGAAGCGGCCCGACCTTTCAGTTCGCCCGACAGCCGGTTGAGGCGGGCTCGCAGCGCGGCGGACTCGTCGTCGGGATCTCCGGGGTCCGAACTCATGGGACAAAGTCCTCCCTGGCGCGAAACTCTACAACGCGCCGCCCTTGAACGCGCCGCCCTTGTTTCAGCGCGCCGCGCTCGCATGGCCGAGTTTAGCATCGAAAAGGGATGCGCCGTTAGCACCGCTTGACCCTTACTGCAGCCTCGGGCAAGGCAAGCCTCCTCTGGACCCGAATGGCCTTCGCATGCCCAAACCGCCCCCCGCCAAGAGCCGACAAGGGGCCCGGAGCGCCCAAGGCGCCGCCTCCCCCAAGAACCGATAAGGCAGCCGTCACCGCCCCGGTCGGCTTTTGGGCGACCTTCGCGCATCGGCCGCGTCTCCTAGCCGGGGCGATCCTGATGGTCGCGGCGTATATCCCGTTGCAGCTTGGGGTCGAGATCCGCGAAGCGACGCGCCTCTTGATCGCCTGGAATGTCGGAGCTTGGGCGTTCCTCATCATGATTTTGCACATGGTGATGGACCCGAGGCGCGAGGCGAGCGTTTTCTCCAGGCCGGAGGACGAGAACCAATGGGTGCTGGTGGTCCTCGGCATTGTCGCCTCTCTCGCGGCCATGGCCGCGATCGTGTGGGAGCTCGGTCCGGTCAAGAACATGGCCGGTTGGGAGAAGACCGGACATCTGGCGCTGGTTGGCGTGACCGTGCTCAGCGCCTGGGCGTTCCTGCTGGTGATGTTTGGCTTGCACTATGCGGGCGTCTATTTCGGCCGCCGGAAAGGCGGGTATGAGGGCGGCCTCGAATTTCCCGGCTGCCCCCAGCCGGGGTGGATGGAATTCTTCTATCAGGCCTTCGTCATCGGCTGCACGTTCGCCTCCTCCGACGTCAACGTCACTTCAAAGCGGATGCGACGGATTGTCCTGCTTCAAGGGGTCGCCTGCTTCTTCTTCAACGCGATCATCCTTGCGCTGACCATCAACGTCGCCGCGAACCTCTTCTAGCCGCCGCTTTTGCCGGATATAGAGCGGCGATGACCGAATGCCCGACGTTCCCCCCCGCGCCCGCGCCACGCTGCCTCGCGGATTTGCGGACCGCGACGCGAACGACCTTGCCGCGGCGCAAGCGATGATCGCCAGGATCGGCGAGGTCTACGCGCTCTACGGGTTCGAGGCGGTCGAGACGCCGTTCGTCGAATACACCGACGCGCTCGGCAAGTTTCTGCCTGACCAGGATCGGCCGAACGAGGGCGTGTTCTCGTTCAAGGACGACGACGAGCAATGGCTGTCGCTGCGCTATGACCTGACCGCGCCGCTCGCGCGCTATGTCGCCGAGAACTACGACCGGCTGCCGAAACCCTATCGCTCCTATCGCGCCGGCTGGGTGTTTCGCAACGAGAAGCCGGGCCCGGGGCGCTTCCGCCAGTTCATGCAGTTCGACGCCGACACGGTCGGCTCGGCGTCGCCGGCGGCGGATGCGGAAATCTGCATGATGGCCGCCGATTGCCTGGAAGCGCTTGGCATCAAGCGCGGCGACTACGTGATCAAAGTCAACAACCGCAAGGTGCTCGACGGCGTGATGGAGTCGATCGGGCTGGGCGGCGAGGCCAACGCGGGCCGTCGGCTGACGGTCCTGCGCGCGATCGACAAGCTCGACCGGCTCGGCGTCGATGGCGTGCGCTTGTTGCTAGGGGGCGGACGCAAGGACGAGAGCGGCGACTTCACCAAGGGCGCGGGGCTGGACGAGACGGCTATCGAGCAGGTGCTTGCCCTTCTGAACGGCGACGGCGCCGTACGGTTTGGCGATGGCGCCGAAGGCCAGCGGCCTCCCGATGGCGACGGGCTCTCCGGCGGCTATCGAGTTGGGGGCGGCGACCGCTGGCGATGCGCCCGCGCAAGGCGTCCGCAATGAAGGCCTCGAAGAGCTCGCGCAGATCGAGAGCTTCGTTCAAGACGCAGGCTATGGCTCCGACCGCATTCGCATCGATCCCTCGGTCGTGCGCGGGCTCGAATATTACACCGGTCCCGTCTTCGAGGCGGAGCTCACCTTTGAAGTGAAGGACGACGATGGCCGGCCAGTGCGCTTCGGCTCGGTCGGCGGCGGCGGGCGCTATGACGGGCTCGTCGCCCGCTTCCGCGCCGAGCCGGTGCCTGCGACCGGCTTTTCGATCGGCGTGTCGCGGCTGCTCGCGGCTTTGCGCGCAATCAAGAGCCCGATCGTCGCGGCGGCCGAGACGCCCGGTCCCGTCGTCGTGCTCGCGCTCGACCGCGACGCGGATTCGATGGCGAACTATCAGCGCCTCGTCGCGAGCTTGCGCCAAGCGGGGATCGCGGCCGAACTCTATCTGGGCTCGGGCGGCATGAACGCGCAGCTCAAATATGCGGACCGGCGCCGAAGCCGCGTCGCGGTGATCCAGGGCTCGAACGAGCGCAACGCCGCGGGCGGCCCGCAGGTGACGATCCGCGACCTCAAGCTCGGCGCCGAGCTTGCGAAATCGACCAAGGACCGCGCCGACTATCTCGAGCTCCGACAGCGCGCCCAGTTCCCCGCGCCGGAGGCGGAGCTGGTCGAGCGCGTGCGCGAGGTTCTGGCGAGGGGCTAGGGCGCGGTATTGCACTAATTCGTGATGTGTATACGTGCTGACCGCTGACCCGCGGGCATCGGCCCCGTCGATCAATTTGGATTTTCTTGGCGCGTAGCCGCTTTGGCTGCAAAAACCCCCGTCAAGGAGGGTTGGATTTCCTTGGATTTCCTTGGATTCTCTCGTCCGAATCGAGAGATATCAATGAGTTACACGCGATTCCCGCTAGAAATTTTTTCGCGTCGCTTTCCCCTCGTTCGACGCGGCGCGGGTTTGGCGCCAGGGATCGAGGCCCTGCGGATAGCGAAGGATCGGCCATGAGGCGAGCCTAACTAACTTTCTGATTTTTTGCAATCTATTGTCGACGCTTATAGCGTTATCTGTTGATCGCCTAACGTTACCTGTTGATCGCCGCCCTTTGGTCGGCCATCACGCCCCGCCTCTGGAGATCTGGATCGCGGTCTTCAAAACTGCAACGGCAACTTGTGAGTTGTGTGAGCGGCGTCACGTCGCGCCCTCGACTTTCGTCATAGGGATCTCGAAGGGGGTCGAATGCAAACGGTCGCGGCTCGGGCGAGCGCGATCGGGCAAGGCGACGAGTCGGGTTCGCAATCCGAACGACGGTTTTTGCGGACTTGCCTCGTCGCGCTTCGACTCGGACGCGACGGCTCGCGCGGCGGGCCGGATCACGGATCTTTCCCAAGGGGGAATTTATGCTGAGATTTTTAACACGTCTGCTTCCGTCATGCCTCGTCCTGATCGCGGCTTCCGGGGTCCCGGCCTCAGCCGGTCAAACGCCCCTCCCTTGGGTGGCGCGCCACGGTCTCTCCGCGGCCGACTATCAAAAGGCGTTCGACCAATTCGGCAAGGATTTCGAGCTTACGTCCGTGAGCGCCTATCTCGACAAGGGCCAGCTTCGCTACGCCGCGCTCTGGCGTAAGCCCGCGAAGGCGGAGCCTTGGGCGGCGCGCCACGGTTTGTCGGCGGCGGATTTCACCAAGGCGATCACCGATCTCGCGAAGGGCGGGCTGAGCCTTGTCTATGTCGACGGCTACGAGGTCAACGGGACGCCGCTTTTCGCGGGCATATGGCGCAAGACTTCCGGGGGGCCTCCTGTCGTCAAACTCGCGATGGACAGCGCCCAGTACCAGGCCGAATTCGACGCCAACGGGAAGGCGGGAATGCGGCTCGAGCACGTCGCCGGCTACACGCACAATGGCGCGGCCGTCTACGCGGCGATCTGGGACAAGGCGAGCGGGCCGGACTGGGTTGCGCGTCACGGCCTCACGGGCCCCCAATATCAGCAGGCGTTCGACGACTACGCCAAGCAGGGTTTCCGCCTCAAGGAAGTGAGCGGGTATAGCCCTGGCGGCGCCGATCACTATGCCGCAATCTGGGAAAAGGGCGGTGACGGCGCGCCTTGGATTGCGCATAACGGCAATCCCCTTTCCGACTATCAGACGCAGTTTGACATCGACCGCTTCCAGGGTTGGCAGCCGCTTTACGTGCAGGCCTTCACGTCAGGCGGCACGGCGCGGTTCGACACGATTTGGGAAAGCCCGTTCAGCGGCGCAGACCTGAATGCGCTGCAGACGCAGCTGCCGGAAGCGACGAAGCGCGCGGGGGTCGCGGGCTTCTCGGTCGCGATCGCCCGCAACGGCGAACTCCTTTACGCGACCGGAGTGGGCCTCGCCGACAAGGAGGCCGGGGCGCCGATGAACGTCAACCATCGACTGCGCGTCGGCAGCGTCAGCAAGTCGATCTCGTCGGTCGCCATCTTTCGCCTGATTGAGGCCGGAGCCACTTACGGGAACGGCAAGAAACTCACGCTCAATAGCCCGATTATGGGGCCCGACGGCATATTGCCGGACCTCAAGGCGCCGCCGCAGCTGCCGCAATTCGCGAGCGCGCAATTGCACCACATCCTCGAGCATACTGCGGGCCTGCCAGGTCAGCTTACCAACGAACAGGTCGCCGATCCCACGAACTGCTCGGCCGGAAACCTCGTTCAGCGCATCAATTACGCAATTGCGCAGGTCAAGCCGATCCCCGCGCCTCCCGCCGCGGGCCCATCGAACGGAGGCCCGATCCCGCGCGCGCCGGGGACCGTCTTCGACTATTCCAACATCGACTTCGGCATCGCGCAGGCGATTATCGAGCGCGTCAAACAGACGTCCTACGGATCGGCTGTGAAACAGCTGGTCTTTGCGCCGGCGGGATTGACGGAGCCGGGGATCTTTCACATCGGCCCTTACGACCCTTCGCTCGGGGAAGCCAAGCAGTACCTCGTGAACGGGGACTATGCCGAATACTTCGCCGCGAAAACCTGCGACAACCTGCCGCCCAACGTGGGGGCAGGCGGCTGGGACATGTCGGCGAAGGACCTGTTGCGGTATCTCACGAGCGTTGACGGGCTGCCCTCACCGCCGGACATCGTCAATGCGAATTTGCGCGCGGACATGCTGCACAGTCCGTCGGTGGACGATCCGTCTGACAAGGCGCTCTCATCGGGCTATGCGCGCGGCTGGATTATCGGCGGCTGGGGCGCCTGTAACGCAAGTTGGAACATCTCGCAGGGGCACAACGGCGGGGTCGTGGGCGGCTTCTCCAACATGTTCTTCCTAAAAGAGGGCGAGTTCAGCTTTGTGGTGATCGGCAATCAGGACCCGACGAGCGCTGGAACCTGCGTGCCGAGCGCCGACCCCGGCAAGTCCAATCCGGCGCCTGTCGCATGCGGGGGGAAGAACCAGCCCTTCTGTGGCGACGAGGAGACGGCGCGGGTCATCGATCTGATCCGCCGCGTGAACTGGCCGAATTACAATCTGTTCTGACCAACCATTGGCGCGCTCGACCTCGACCGCGCGCGCCCGCGCTTAACCAGGGATCCTCACCGGCAATTCGCTGATCCCGTGGACGAAGGCGGAAAACACCCGTTTCGGCTCGCCGACGACCTCGATTCCGGGCAGGCGGTCGAGGATCTCCTCCCACAGGATCTTCAATTGCATTTCGGCCAGGTTCTTGCCGACGCAGCGGTGAATGCCGAAGCCGAACGAGAGATGCTGGCGTGGGCGCGCGCGGTCGATGATGAAGCGGTCGGGCTCCTCGATCGCTTCCTCGTCGCGATTGCCCGAGATGTACCACATGGCGACCTTGTCGCCCTTGCGGATGAGTTGACCCCCGAACTCGACGTCGGTAAGCGCGGTGCGGCGCATGTAGGCGAGCGGCGTCTGGTAGCGGATGATTTCCGGCGCCATCGAGTCGACGAGTTCAGGCCTGGCGCGCAACTTGGCGAACTCGTCCGGGTTCTGGCTCAGGAACAGGAGGCCGCCGCTCATCGAATTGCGGGTCGTGTCATTGCCGCCGACAATGAGCAGGATGACGTTGCCGAGATATTCGCGCGCGCTCATATTTCGCGTGGCTTCGCCATGCGCCAGCATGGAAATGAGATCGCGGCGTGGCTCGGAATTGACGCGCTCGTTCCACAGATTTCATGAAATAGCCGAGGCACTGGCCGAAAACCGCCTCTTTCTGCTCCTCGCTTTCGACCAGCCCGCCCACATAAGGGATGGCGGTCGAGACGTCCGACCAGTAGCTGAGCTTCCGCCGGTCCTCGAACGGGAAGTCGAACAGGGTCGCCAGCATCTGGCAGGTGAGCTCGATCGAGACCTTATCCACCCAGTCGAAGGTCTCGCCGCGCGGCAGGCCGTCGAGCGTGTCGCGGACGCGGGATGCGGATCAGGCCCTCGAAATTGGCGAGGTTGTCGGGCGAAACGATCGGCTGCACCACCTTGCGCTGAACGTCGTGCTTGGGCGGGTCCATGGCGATGAACATCGGCAGTTCGAGGTCGCCGGAGCGCTCGCGCAAGGTAATGCCGCCAAGGGCCGAACTGGACGAGAACCGCCTGTGGTCCACTTCGAGCGCGATGATGTCCTTGTGCTTGGTCACCGACCAATACGGCCCGAGCGGGCTTGTCGGGCAATAGTGGACCGGCGCCTTGCGCCGCAGCCGGCGGAAATAAGGCTGCCACACGTCCTCTTGATACAGAGCAGGATTGCTGACGTCGAACTCATCGAGCGGCATGGTCTCGGCGAGCGCCGCGTGATCGACGGCCTCGGGCGCCTTCATGACCGATGCGATCGTCATTGCGACTTCCCTTCGTCGCGCGCCCGTTCGCGGGCCGCATTGAACACAAGGCCAACGGGCTAACACGGACGAAGGGGAAACGTCCAACAAAAGACGGGCCGAATGAGGGCCAGAAATGGGGATGCCCCGAGGCGGGAGGCGCTATAGCCGCGCTCGGGGAGCGCGGCGCGGCATGACGCGGCTGCAACCCTCACCCCTCGACGAAATCCTTGCGCGCGAAGCCCTGCGCGTAGAGCAGCGCCGAGAGATCAGTGTGCTCGACACGCGCGTCCGCGTTCGCCGAGACCTTGGGCTTGGCGCGATAGGCGATGCCGAGGCCGGCGGCCTGCAACATCGGAAGATCGTTGGCGCCGTCGCCGACCGCCAGCGTGTCGTCAAGCGTGAGCCCCATGGCCGCGGCGATCGCCTTGAGCGCGCTAAGCTTGGCGTCCTGGCCGAGGATCGGCTCGATGACCTTGCCGGTCAGCCTGCCGCCTTCAATCACGAGCGTATTGGCGCGGTCCTCGTCGGCGCCAAGCCGCTCCCGAATCGCGGCCGTGAACTGGCGAAAGCCGCCCGAGACGATCGCCACATAGGCGCCGTTCGCGCGCATTGTCTGCACGAGCGTGCGCGCGCCGCGACTGAGCGTGATCCGGTCTTTCAGCACATCCTGGATCACGGCCTCGGGCAGCCCGGCGAGGAGCGCCACGCGCTCGCGCAAGGCCGGGGCGAAAGCCACTTCGCCCCGCATCGCCCGCTCGGTGATCGCGGCGACGCGGTCGCCGACCCCAACACGCGCCGCAAGTTCGTCGACGCATTCCTGGCCGATCAGCGTCGAATCCATATCCGCGACCAGAAGGCGCTTCCGGCGATGGGCGAGCGGCTGAACGATGACGTCGATCAGCTCACCCGAGAGCGCACTCTCGAGCGCGGCGCGCTTGGCCTTGAGGTCGCCGGTGAAAACAAGATCGGCGGCGACGCCCTCGTCGAGCCAGCGCCGGCGCTCGATTCCCTTAAGGGCTTGCGCGGCCCGGTCGACTGTTGCTTCGCTGAGCGGCGCCTTTGACGGATCGGCGATGAGCGTGGCGACGAGGACGGACGACATGACGCTTCCAGAGAGGGAGCCAAACACTTGAGGCGGGCGCTCCTCATCGCAGGCCCGACGGCGAGCGGCAAGTCGGCGGCGGCGCTTGGGCTTGCGGAGCGATTCGGCGCGACGATCGTCAACGCCGATTCGATGCAAGTCTACCGGGATCTCCGAATCCTGACCGCGCGGCCGACGCCGGAGGAGGAGCGGCGCGCGCCGCATCGCCTGTTCGGCGCGATCGATGGCGCGGTGAATTTTTCCGCCGGCCGGTGGGCGCTTGCCGCGGGCGAAATCCTCGCCGACATCGGCGACCGCCCGGTGATTTTTGTTGGCGGCACGGGGCTTTATTTTCGCGCGCTGACCGAGGGCCTGTCGGACATCCCGCCCGTGCCCGAAGCCGTGCGGGCCGACGTCCGAACCAAGGCGGAGGGTCGCGCCGCGCCGGAGCTTCACGACGAATTGCAAGCGCGCGATCCTGAGTCCGCCGCGCGCCTCAATCCCAGCGACCGGCAGCGCATCTTGCGCGCGCTCGAGGTCATGGCTGCGACGGGGCGTCCGCTCGTCTCGTTCCTTGGCGCGCGCGCGCCGCCGACGCTCAAGCCCGGCGAATGGGCGGGGCTCTATCTCGCGCCCGATCGGGCGGAGCTTGGCCGGCGGATCGACGCGCGGTTCGACACCATGCTCGCACAGGGCGCGCTCGAGGAGGTCGCGGCCTTGATGCAGCGCCGGCTCGATCCGACGCTGCCGGTCATGCGGGCGCATGGCGTTCCGCATCTGATCGCCTATCTCGAAGGGCGGATGACGCTCGACGAGGCCGCGTCACGCTCGAAGCTCGACACCCGCCATTACGCCAAGCGGCAGTTCACCTGGGCGCGCCACCAGCTCTCGGGCTTCCGATGGGTCGCGCCCGAGGCGGCGGTCGAGGCGGCCTTGGGAGCGCAGGAATGAGGACGCTTGCTACTGGCGAGCGAAGCCGCATTCCCTGGACACGTACTTGCTCTCCCAGCAGCCGCTCGCGAGGCAGGCCTGCCGGTATTCGCCGCATTTGGCGAGGCACCCGGGCGAACCGCTCTCCGTCTTGGCGCAAAAGCCCTGGCAAGTCTTGAGCCGCTCGGAGCAGCTTTTCGCATCCGCCGGCGCGCTCAGAGCAAGAACCAGCGCCGCGGCGGCGCCGAACCCGGCGCACATAAGCGAAAGTCTTCGCATTTCTGCCTCCCGGTCGACTAAACACAGTCATGAACGCTAAGCGCGCGAGCGCTTATTTGCAATCCGAGGCTGGGGGTTAGCGCGCCGGCCCATCTTGTCATTCCCACTTTTGCGCGGGAGTTTAGAATTTCGGTAAGCCTTGTCTGGCGCCCGCTTTCGCGGGCATCCAGCAGGCGTTTTGCCCGATTGGACGCTGGTCTAGATTTGGCAGAACACGAGTTGCTGGAGAACCCATGCCGCAAGTTCGAGCCAATGGAATCGATATCGAATATGAGAGCTTCGGACGCGACGGCGACCCGCTCATCCTCTTGATCATGGGCTTCGGCGCCCAGCTCATCTTCTGGCCGGAGGCGCTCTGCCAAGGCCTGGCGGCGAGGGGATTTCGGGTCGTCAGGTTCGACAACCGCGACGTCGGCAAGTCGACCCATCTCGTCGGCCAACCAGCGCCCGACCCTCGCGCGCTGTTTGTGGAGGTCATGGCGGGGAGACGCCCACATGTTCCCTACACCCTGGACGATATGGCCGACGACGCCGTCGGGCTCATGGACGCGCTCGGCGTCAGCCATGCCCATATCGTCGGCGCCTCGATGGGCGGCATGATCGCCCAACTGGTCGCGATCAACCATCCTGGCAGGACGAAGAGCCTCATCTCGATCATGTCCACCACGGGACGCCAGGATCTGCCGTCGGGAAACCCCGAAACGCTGTCGGTGCTGTTCCGTCCGCCGGACAGCGCGAGCCGCGACGATCTCATCGACGCGAGCATTCTGGTGCAAAAGGCGCTGGCGGGCTCGGGCTTTCCAGCAAGCGAAGCGGAGTTGCGCGCGCGAGCCGAGTTTCGGACGGATTACGCGCCTTTCGACATGGACGGCATCGCGCGTCAGTCGGCGGCTTTGATCGTCGCCCAGCCGCGAAACGCGCTCTTGAAAGCGCTGCGCTGTCCCGCGCTCGTCCTGCACGGCGCCGATGATCCCGTGATCCCCGCGGTCGCCGCCAAGGACACCGCCGAGAGCATCCCCGGCGCCAAATTGATCATCATTCCCGGCATGGGCCACGACTTCCCCCCGGCGCTCGCGCCGGTCTTCCTCAAGCACATCGGCGATTTTGTCGCCAGGGTGGAGGCCCGCGCTCTCTAGCGCCCGGAACAGTCACGCTTCCAGGCCATCGGCGCTGGGGTGGGCGCCGGTCCGTTTCGGCAACACCGCAACCAGCGCAACGATAAGCCCGGCGAGGATCGCGGAGGCGAGATAGCGGCTGATCGCGAAGCCGCCGTTGGCCAGGGGCTTGTCGAGCAGATCGCCGAGCGTCGCTCCGAGCGGCCGCGTGAGAATGAAGGCAGCCCAAAACAGCGTCACACGCGACGTCCGTGTGGAGGCATAAAGCACGAGAATGCCGACGAGCGCCCCGGCGAACAGAATCGCGCCGCCTCCATAGCCGAGATTGTTCGTATCGGCGACCCAATCGCCGAGCGCGGTGCCGAGCGTCTGCGAAAACAGGATCGTCACCCAGTAGAACGTTTCGGCTTTCGGCGTGGTGATCGTATTGACCGAGACCGTGCCTTCCGACCATCGCCAGACCGCAAGCGAGCCCATCAGGCACGCGAGCAGCAGCGTCGAGCCGCCGAAATATCCGATCCCCAATGAACGATCGACAAAGTCGGCGATCGTCGTGCCGACGGTGGTCGTCGCGACGATCGTCAGCCAATACAAATAGGCGTTGAAGGTCTTCGCACGAATTTGGACTGTGACAGCCGCGAGAAAGATCGCCAGAAAGATCAGCGTCCCGACGGCGTAGCCGAGATTTATGGACATCGTCACTGCGTCGCCGCCGGTCTCGCCGAGAGTGGTGGCGAGAATCTTGATGATCCAGAAGCCGAGCACGACTTCGGGAACCTTGCTGGATCGCGGCGCGCTACTGTTGGCCCATGAGGCTTTGGGCAACGGGTCGTCCTGCGAATAACGCACCGCTTCGCTTGCGCCGGTCATGGCTGCTCCTCGAAGGTCAAGGCTGAATTGGGATTTTGGGCGCGCGAAAGCCGCCGGAGATCATTCAGGAGGACCACGTTGGCGGCAGCGGGGCGAAGGCGGGACGCTTTTGAGGCGCGTGACGGCCTGGGCGCTCGCGCCAGGAGCGACCCGGGCGCCTCGCATTCTCTGGGCCTGGGAGGGGATTAGTTTCGCGTTGTGCCGGAAATCGGAAGCGCCCGGGCCGAGCGAATTAACCCTTGCCCAAAGCCCAGCTGTTCACGGCGCCGCGACCGTCAGGCGTCGGCGCAATGTAGACAACAAGCTGGTTGCCCTCGCAGCAGCCGAATTTGAGGACGTCGCATGGCCATTCGTATCCCGTGAAGATTCCGCAGCTCGTCGCCTTGGAGGAGACCGGCCGCGACCCCACAATAAGGATGGCGACGTCCGTCGGCATGCCGACCGCAAGCTTCATTCCCGCCTGGAAGGCGTTGAACGGAGGCTGGTCGGCGCTCCACATGGGGGGATAGCCGCCGACGCAGCATCCGGCGAGCAAGGCGGCAAGAAACAAGGCGATCAGGGCGCGCATCGAAGATCTCGGTGTTTGGGCAGGCGGATCGAGATCTCATGACGCACGGTCGCCCCGGACCGGCGTCTCGCCGACGCCAATCAATGAAGGAAACGGGTTAGCCGCCGGTTAAGCCCGTCGCCTTCCACCCTCCTCCACGCTGCGCTAATTTGAAACCCATGACGAAAGAGCCGAAAGCGCCCAAGCTCACCCCCGCCAAGGCGCGGGACGAGCACGCGCGCCTTCAGGCCGAGATCGCCGAGCACGACCGGCGCTACCATGGGCTGGACGCGCCGACCATTTCCGACGCCGACTATGATGCGCTGCGCCGGCGCTATACCGCGCTCGAAGAGGCGTTCCCCAAGCTTGCCGACGCGGACTCTGCCAACCGCAAGGTCGGCGCGGCGCCATCGGAGAGATTCGCCAAGGTCCGCCATCGCGTGCCGATGCTCTCGCTCGGCAACATCTTCGCCGACGAGGAAGTCGAGGAGTTCTGCGCCCGCGTGCGACGCTTTCTGGGCTTAAGCGAGAGCGCGCCGCTCGATGTCGTTGCGGAAGCCAAGATCGATGGCCTCTCCTGCAGCCTGCGCTATGAGAATGGCGAACTCGTCCAGGCGGCCACGCGCGGCGACGGCTACGAAGGCGAGGACGTGACCGCGAACGTGCGCGTTGTCGAAGCGATCCCGAAGCGCCTCAAGGGGGCGCCGAAGATCTTCGAGGCGCGCGGCGAGGTCTATATGCGCCATGCCGACTTTGCCGCGCTCAACGCGCGCCAGGCCGCCGCCGGGAAGCCGGTCTACGCCAATCCGCGCAACTTCGCCGCCGGTTCGCTGCGTCAGCTCGATCCGCGCATGACCGCCGAGCGGCCTTTGCAATTTTTCGCCTACGCGTGGGGAGAAGTCAGCGAACCCTTCGCCTCGACCCAGTTCGGCGCCATCGAGGCCATGGGTGGCTTCGGCCTGCCGACCAATCTTCTGTTGACCAAGCTTTGCCGCTCGGCGACGGAGATGCTGGCGCAGTATCGTTCAATCGAAGAGCAGCGGGCGACGCTCGGCTATGACATCGACGGCGTCGTCTACAAGGTCAACGATCTCACGCTGCAACAGCGGCTCGGGTTCGTCTCGCGCTCGCCGCGCTGGGCGGTCGCGCACAAATTCCCGGCCGAGCAGGCGACGACGATCGTTGAAGCGATCGAGATCAACGTCGGCCGGACCGGCGCGCTCACGCCAATCGCCAAGCTAAAGCCGGTGACCGTGGGCGGCGTGGTCGTCTCCAACGCCACTCTGCACAACGAGGACGAGATCGAGCGCAAGGACGTCCGCGTCGGCGATACGGTTTTGATACAACGCGCCGGCGACGTCATCCCGCAAGTGTTGGCGGTCGTGCTCGACAAGCGGCCTAAGGACTCGAAACCCTATGCCTTCCCCGAGACTTGCCCGATCTGCGGATCGGCGGCTCTGCGCGAGATCGACGAGAAGACCGGCGAAAAGGACGTCGTGCGCCGCTGCACCGGCACGCTCATCTGTCCGGCGCAGGCGGTCGAGGGGCTCAAGCATTTCGTTTCCCGCAACGCCTTCGACATCGAGGGACTGGGCGAAAAGCTGATCGAGCTCTTTTTCACCGAAGGTTTGATCCGCACGCCGGCCGACATTTTCACGCTTCATGCGCGCGATGGACAAGGGCGCCCGCCTTTGCGCGAGTGGGAAGGCTTCGGCGAGACTTCGGCCCGCAACCTGTTCAACGCCATCGACGCGCGCCGGACGATTCCGCTCAACCGCTTCCTCTTTGCGCTCGGAATCCGCCATGTCGGCGAGACCAATGCGCGGCGCCTCGCGCGCCATTTCGGCGACTGGGAATCCATGCGCGCCGCCGCGCGGGCCGAAAACGCCGCCGAGGAGATTTCGGCGATCGGGGGGATCGGGCCGGTGGTCGCCGAGGCGATCGCGGACTTCTTCGCCGAGCCGCGCAACGAGACGGCCCTCGACGCGCTCGTCAAGGAGGTGACGATCGAGCCGATGGAGGCGATCGCCGCCGGCCACCCGCTCGCCGGCCAGACGATCGTGTTCACGGGCTCGCTGGAAAAGATGACTCGCGACGAAGCCAAGGCGGTCGCCGAACGGCTCGGGGCCAAGGTCTCGGGCTCGATCTCGGCCAAGACCAACCTTGTCGTCGCCGGACCCGGCGCCGGGTCGAAACTCGCCAAAGCGCGGGAATTGGGGGTCGAGACGATCGACGAGGACGAGTGGATCAAAAGGTCGGGGTCGGGGTAGGCCTCGCCAACTATCGCTCTGGGGCGAACTCAGCCGGTCGCGTCTGGCGCGCGAGCGCATCGAGCACGGCGTTGATCATGCCGCTTTCCTCGGGGCCGAAGAATGCGGCGGCGACGTCGACATATTCCGTCACCGCGACCCGGGCCGGCACGTCGGGCCGACTTCGCAGCTCATAGAACGCCGCGCGCAGGATAGCGCGCATCAGCGCTTCGACCCGGCGCAGCGGCCAGCCGTTGGCGAGCGTCTCGTCGAGCGCGCGGTCGATCGGCAATTGATCGTGCTGCACGCCCGAGACCACATCGCGAAAAAAAGCCGAATCCGCGGGCGTATAGGCGTCGCCTTCGATCTCCTGGCCAATCCAGTGGGCCTCGAATTCGGCGAGGATATCGTTGAGACCCTTGTCGGCGATCTCCATCTGGTAGAGCGCCTGCGAGGCCGCGAGCCGCGCCGCCGAACGCTTGTCGGACCGTTTCATCGGTTCACAAGCCGGCGGGCGAGATGGGCAAGCCCGATCGCCGCCCGCGCCGCGTCGCCGCCTTTGTCGCCGCGTTCAGGATCGGCGCGCTCCTCCGCTTGTTCGATCGTCTCGGTCGTGAGGATGCCGTTGCCGAGCGCAAGGCGGCGCTCGACCGACATGTCCATGAGCGCCCGCGCCGAACTCGCCGGCGACAATCTCGAAATGAAAGGTTTCGCCGCGCACGACGCAGCCGAGCGCGACCGCTCCGTCATACGGCCGGCCTGCCGCTTTCGCCGCGTCGAGAGCGATCGCCATGCCCGCTGGAATCTCCAAGGAGCCGGCTACGCCGATGAGGTCGTAGGCCGCGCCTGCGGCCTCGAGTGCTTGGGTCGCGCCGGCAAGCAGGTCGGCGCCGATCGCATCGTAGTAGCGCGCCTCGACGATGAGGAAGCGACCGCCTTCGAAGCGAGCCGCAGTTGCGGCGGCCCGGCGCGGCTCGGCCATCGGTCAAATCCTTGGGCTGTATCAGGGACGGCCCGTCCATAAAGGCCGCGGGCGGCAGAGGCAAGGCTCACGCGGCGAGAGCGCCAGCGTCCATAGCGCCAGGGTTGCGCCCATGAGGCGCTAAACGGAAGCCGATCGGGCGGCGGATCGTAGCCGGAGCCACCCCAAGGATGGCAGCGGCACACGCGCGCCAGGCCCATCCAGGACCCCGCCCAAAGGCCATGGCGCTCGATCGCCTCGTCCGCATAGGCCGAACAGGTCGGCAAGTACCGGCACTGCCGACCAGCTAATCCAGAAAACGTAAGCTGGTAGAAGCGGATCAGCGCATGGGCGGCGCGGCGCGGCGCCAGAACAGGCGCGCTCACGACGCCGGCGCGGTCTCGCGAGCCGCCTCGCGCGCGGTGATCTGCGACAGCGCGTCGACCACGGCGTCAAAGGTCAACAAGGTGGAGGCGTGGCGCGCCTTGTAGTCGCGCACCGGCTCGAGCACGGCGAAGTCAGCCCATTTGCCGTCCGGCGGCGGACCGTTCGCCTTCAGCATCCGCGTCACGCTATCGCGCAGCGCGTCGAGCTCCTCGGCAGTCGCGCCAATGATATGGCGCGCCATCAACGATGAGGACGCCTGGCCGAGCGCACAAGCCTTCACGTCGTGAGCAAAATCAACCACGCGTCCATCCTTGACGCAAAGGTCGATAACCACCGTCGAACCGCACAGCCGCGAATGCGCTTTCGCGCTGGCGTCCGGGTTCGCGAGCCGCCCGAGCCGGGGAATGTTGCCCGCGAGCTCGAGGATGCGCCGATTGTAGATATCGTTGATCATCCTAACCCGATCCTCAACGTTCCCTATATAGGTCGCGAGAAAGCCGAAATCGAGGGCTTAGAAACCTCGGCGAAATTAGAACACCTGGACGAAAGCGGCGCCGACAGAGACGGGGAATGAGCGACAGCGTCAAATCGGAAGCAAGGCCCGGCGCGACAAGAGCCGGGAGGAGGGGCGCGCGTTCGTCCCGAAGTTCGGCGCCGATGGCCTGGCCACTTGCGTGACGATCGACGCCTCGCGCGGCGACGTGCTGATGGTCGCGCACATGAACGAGGCGGCTTTGCGGCTCACGCTTGCGACCGAAATCGTCCATTATTGGTCGCGCTCGCGCGGCGCTCTGTGGCGCAAGGGAGACACATCCGGCCAGACCCAGACGCTGGTCGAAATGCGCGTCGATTGCGACCAGGACGCCTTTCTGGCTTTCGTCGCCGTCGGCGGCGATGGCGGGGCCTGCCACACCGGCCGGCGATCCTGCTTCTACCGCCGCGTCGAGAGGGACGGCGAAACGGCTCGGCTCGCCTTCATCGAACCGACCGTGAGCCAGGGTTGACGGCTCAGCCGAACAAATTCACGTTAATTGTCTGGCGACATCTGGGGCGGAAGCTTAAGTTTCGTACGGAAGGGGAACGGTGAGGGGATTTCGGGGCGGCTTCAGCGATGTTTAGAGCGGCGTATCGCAAACTCGACGTTGAGCCTGCGTCGGGCGGCGGACGGCGGCGAGCGAAAGTCGGGATCGTGCTCGGAGCGGGCGCGGCGCGCGGCTGGGCCCATATCGGTGCGCTTCGGGAACTCGACGCGCTGGGCCTTAAGCTCGACGTCATTGTCGGCTCGTCGATCGGCACCCTGGTCGGCGGCTGCTACGCGGCCGGCCGGCTCGATATGCTCGAGGCCTTCGCCCGGTCCTTGACCCGCCGCCGGGTGCTTGGCCTCCTGGACTTCTCGTTCGCGGGCAGCGGGCTGATCGGCGGCCAGCGGCTTCGGACGAGGCTCGAGGCGGGGCTTGGCGGGCTTCGGATCGAGGATTTGCCGATCCAATTCGCCGCTGTCGCAACCGAGATCGGCGGCGGACACGAGATCTGGCTGCGCCGCGGCCTGCTCGTCGACGCAATTCGCGCTTCTTATGCGTTGCCCGGCGTATTCGAACCCGTGAAGGTCGACGGACGCTGGCTGTTCGACGGCGCGATCGTCAATCCCGTGCCGGTCAGCGTTGCGCGCGCGCTCGGCGCCGAGCGCGTCATCGCGCTCAACATTTCGAGCGACCGCTTTGGCCGCGGCACGGCCATTCAGGACCCGTTCGGCCGAACGGAGCCTGCGCCGGCGGGCGAGGAGCCGCCGCACGACACGAGCGGCATGATCTCCCGGTGGTGGCGCGGCTCGAACGGGACGAGGGTCAACGGGGAGACTCCGGCTCCGGGCCTCATGACCTCGATGGTGAACGCGTTCGATATTCTCCAGGACCGCATCATGCGCTCAAGACTCGCCGGCGATCCGCCGGACGCTCTGGTGCAGGTCAGGGTCGGCAAAGTCGGCATGTTCGAGTTCCACCGCGCCGACGAATTGATCGCGCTCGGCCGCGAGGCGATCCGCAAGGCGGCCGCCGAAATTCGGGAACATGTCGAACTCAATCCGACCGACGCCGCCGGAGCTGTCGCCCAGGCGAGTCCTCCGAACTAAGCCGTCGCGATATATTCGCGCAGAGCCTGACGCTCGCTGTCGAGCGCATTGACGTGGCGCTTGACGACGTCGCCGATGGAGACGATGCCGATCAGACGCCCGTCCTCCACCACGGGAATATGGCGAAATCGGCCCGTCGTCATCATCTGCATCGCGTGGTCGATGGTGTCGTCGCGCGTCGCGGTGATGACCTTCGGCGTCATGTAGCGCGACACGGGATCATCGAGCGCGGAGGCGCCGTGCTTGGCCAGGACGCGGACGACGTCGCGTTCCGAAAGTATGCCCAGAACGCTCAGCGAAGCATCCGATACAACAACGGCTCCCACGCCTTTGTCGGCCAGGAGCTCGATCACTTCCTTCAGGGTGCGATGCGGCTGAGTGGTGAAAACGTCGCGCCCCTTTTCAGCGAGAATGCGGGCAATCGTCATCGTTCTCTCCCCTTATTCGGGCGGTCTTGAGTCGGGCCGCCAGAAAACCGAAGATGCGCCCACAAGATGGCGTGATCAAGTTCATTTTTTGTCGAGGCGGACTAGCGCAATCCGCCATCAACCTGGTAGCATTGCTTAGTAATCATCGCGCTGTCGTCAGAGGATAGAAACAACGCCAGGCGCGCGACATCTTCGGCGAGCAAGGTTCGGTTGATGCATTGACGCGTGCGGAAGTCGGCGATGTGGTCCTCGCTCATCCAAAGGCGGCGCTGGCGCTCGGTGATCACTGCGCCAGGCGCAATGGCGTTGACGCGGATATTGTCCGGCCCGAACTCACGCGCGAGGCTGTTCGTAAGACCGATGACCGCAGCTTTGGCGGTGGCGTAGACTGACAATCGGGGCACCCCGAGCATCCACGCGGTCGAGGAAAAATTGACGATCGCGCCCCCGCCAAGCTCGCGCATGGAGCGGCGCGCGATCTGGGCGGCGAAGAACTGGTGCTTGAGATTGAGCGCCATCGTCCGGTCCCAATCCTCTTCGCTTACTTCGTCCACCGCCTGGCGCTGGTCGTTGGCGGCGTTGTTGACGAGCACAGCGATCGGCCCCATGCGCTGCCGAACCTCCTCCATCGCCGTTTCGAGCGCGGCGATGTCGGTGAGGTCACACTGAAGAAAGAGCGGCGGGAGGTGGGAGGCGCCGATCTTGGCGACGAGGTCCTTGGACGCCTCGACGGCGATATCGACAAAAGCCACATTGGCCTTCTGCTCGGCGAAAGCCTCGACCATCGCGGCGCCGATGCCCGAGCCGCCGCCGGTGATGAAGACAACCTTGTCGATGAGCGAGGGGTAGCGGGCGAGAGACATGGAGCGCGGCCTTATCGTTCAAGCGAGAGGGGCGAGACTAGCCTGAAGGCGCCGATCGCCGCGCCGGAACCGGCGCCGTCGCTTGGGGGGCGCGCGCCCGTCGCTGCGGATGCACCCTCTGAGCGAACTCTCCACAAAATAACGTTCAATAAACGCCAGTAAGCGCGCATAAACGCTAGTAAAAGCGCTGGCGTTTACTACCGTTTATTTTTCCGAATCCGGACTTTTCAATGAGTTACGGTCGATTCAAATAAAAAAGTAACTCCCAAGCCGAGGTGAGTCGAAAATGTCACAATGGTTTGAAAAGGGGTTTGTTCGGCTGATCTTTCGAGACGGGCGGGGAGCAATCTGAATTAACGGAGGCATGGTTCTTCCTGCCGAAGTCGAGGAATTGGTCGCCTCGCTGAGACGTCAGATCGCCGCGCTTCAGGCTGAAGTGGCGGACCTTCGCCGGCAAATGGGGCAGACAGTTCGAACAGTTCCAAGCCCCCTTCGAGCGACGGGTTGAAGAAGAAGCCTCGCGTCGCTGGCAGCCTAAAGAGGCGCGTTCGCGCGCCGCAGCGATCCCGCATCCGACAATCAGAAAGCATATCACATTTTATAGTTTTTCGCGAACAAAAGGGCGAAACGGATTGCCAGGCGACACATCGCGCACCAATTCGAAGCGCAGCCGGCTTGCGGTTCACGTCGTGTTAAACTTGTAGCACGGAATTTGCCTACTTAAGTTGGCAAGCCGCGAACTAAATCGATCCGCCTGCTGGCGCGGGTGACACTAAAGCCCTCGCCGCCCTTACCCTTGCTCATGCCTTCATGCACCATTACGCACCTCAGTCCGGTTCGACCAATCGATCTGTTCTCTGGGATTCCATTTCTAGCCCTAGCCAGCCGTATCCGAAATGGGCGTCTGTGGTGGGACAATATGTACGTGTGAATCACACCAAATTAAGGCCAAGCTGTGCGTGCCAAGCGGTATCCTGCAGCCGCGATTAGTTTCTCGTGGACGAGCATACACGCAGATGTCATTATTACACCGTGATACTCTAGCTCTTAGTAAGCGAATAGCCGGCTATTGGCCATTATGATCATTGTGCCCGTCTAATAACTGTGTGCTCTGACAGGGTGTGTAATGATAACTTCAACTCTACACTCGTACAGAGACTGAATACTGGAGAGAGAAACCCATCTTCCCTCGCCCGGCGAAGTCTTATCGGTGGCTTGGCTGGCTTGGCATAGCAACCCGGTTTGCTTGGCCATTTGCGTTATGGAAGTAAGTTGTACTCAAGGGACAGACATGATTTTCTACATCTTCAACAGGGTTGCTCATTCGGTCGGAAAGGCGTCCTCAGAAGTCCATTCTGTCGAAAGACTACTTCGTAAAAATGTTCAGCCACATCACATCAGTGGCTGACCCTGGCCAAAGAAACGGATCGGAGATCCTGCGATTGACTGCGCAAAAGCGACAGCTTCAGGGGCAGGAGTTGGACGAGAGGGTCGACGACAACGCCATCTGCAGCTCTTCATGGCAACCACCAAAGACCGCGAAGCTAGACAACCCGAACAGACATCTCTGGTAACCGAAGGCTAACTCTTGGCCGCATGAACGCTAATTGACAAGGCTGTGAAATTCCACCCTTCTTCCATCTGCACTTCTCTTTGCAGTTCCTGTCCTCT
>CAVPPX010000049.1:0-41047 GCA_963707355.1 uncultured Alphaproteobacteria bacterium
AGCCTTGCGGCTCTATTTGACCATGGTCGAGATTGCCGCCGCGCAGCCGTCCGCGAAACTGCGCGGATGCGCATGGAGCTGACCCGACACGGACACCACGCCAAACGCCAGGGTCCAGACGAACAGGATTGTCGCAAAGGCGACGGCCAGAGGTCGCTCGTTCCGGTGATCGATCAGGCCTTCATCGTAGAAGCCTGAATTTGCTATGTTTCGCGACATCGTCGCATCTCCATCTCACCCGCCGTTCGTAGACATCGCGGCGGTTTATTTCGTGCAATCACTTAACCATAGGTTTCCAGAAGATGATGTGATCCAGATCACACTCCGAAATCGGCGTGTTGAATTGGCCGGTCGGCGTTTCTCGCGCACGCAGGGTCACAACGAACGAAAGCAGCGCCCGGCTCAGCCCTGGTACTGCTCGTCGCTGACTTTCTCCAGCCACTCCACCGCCTTGCCGTCGAGCGCTTCCTGGATGGCGATGTGGGTCATGGCGGTGGTCGGCCCGGCCCCATGCCAATGTTTCTCGCCGGGAGCGAAGAGCACGACGTCGCCGGGGCGAATTTCCTCGATCGGGCCGCCTTCGCGCTGCGCCCGACCGCAGCCCATCGTGACGATGAGGACCTGCCCGAGCGGGTGCGTATGCCAGGCCGTGCGGGCGCCGGGCTCGAAACTGACCGCATTGCCGGCGCCCCGCGCGGGAGCGGTCACTGGAAACAGCGGGTCGATGCGGACCGCGCCGGTAAAATATTCCGCTGACCCTTTAGTCGAGGCGCTTGAACCCGCTCGCTTGATCTCCATGCGTCGCTCCTTATGTGGCGAGGCCGCCGCTCCGGCCGGCCCCTTGGCTCGTGAATGGGTTGAGCGCCCTTCCTGGCTGGGCGGCGCGGACTTACTTTTCCCCGCGCTGCGACCGTAAGCCGTCGATCAGGAGATCAATGAGGCGCCGCGCGCTCGCCTCCCAGTCCGGCGCCGAGTTGACGTAGGCGAAGCCGATCAGCGCACGCAGGAGATCGGCGGAATCGGCGTCCGGACGGATGTCGCCGCTGGCCCGCGCGCGCTCCACGAGCAGCGCGATCGCCGCATTGATCCGCGCCCCTAAGTCTGCGTAAAGCGCCGAGCCGCCGCCGACCAGTGATTTCAGAGCCGGCGCGATGACTTTCTTGGCGGCGATATAGTCGATGAAGACGCCCATCCAGGCGCGCAGCGCCTCAGCCGGCGGCAGGGCCTCGACGAGGCGCGGCGCGGCGTCGGCCAGCTGCTGGACCTCGCGGCGATAGACCGCCTCCACGATCGCGTCGCGGGTCGGGAAGTGCCGGTAGAGCGTGCCGATCCCGACGCGCGCGCGGCGCGCGATCTCGTCCAGGCTTGCCTCCGGCCCGACTTCCGCGAACGCCGCCTTGGCCGCCTCGAGCAGCCCGTCGCGGTTGCGCTGGGCGTCGGCGCGGGGCTTGCGACCGCCGCGCAGCGCCTCCCCGCCGGTCGCGCGGCGGGAACGGCTCGTGACGTCGGCGCTCAAATTTTGTCTGTCCTCTTGCTAAGCGGAGGGTCCCTCCGTATATCGACCGGAGGCATCCTCCGTCTATTCCTGCTTCACGCCCCTGGCAATCCTCCGCCGCCGCGCCGAAGCGGCCCACCTTCGTTTACTGAGCCTGGAGATAAATCATGTCGAAGTCCTTTGGAGCCGAATCCACAACCGACGACGTGCTGGAAGGCGTCAGTCTGAGCGGCAGGCGCGTGCTGGTGACCGGCGCGTCGGCGGGCCTCGGGGTTGAGACGGCCCGCGCGCTCGCGGCGCATGGCGCCGAAGTGGTGGGCGCGGCGCGCGATCTGGCCAAGGCCAAAGGGGCGACCGCGCCGGTGCGCGCCGACGCCGCGAACGGCGGCGCCCTTGAGCTGGTCGAGCTCGATCTTGCGTCGCTGGCGAGCGTGCGGGCTTGCGCCGACGCGCTTGTCGCCAACGGCAGGCCGTTCGATCTCGTGATTTGCAACGCCGGCGTCATGGCGACGCCATTCGGCAAGACTGCGGACGGGTTCGAGACGCAGTTCGGAACCAACCATCTCGGCCATTTCGTGCTGGTCAACCGGATCGCATCGCTGATGAAGCCCGGCTCGCGGCTCGTCAATCTGTCGTCGGCCGGCCATCAGATTTCCGACGTCGATCTCGACGATCCGAATTTCGAGCGTACGCCCTATAAGCGCCTGGGCGGCGTACGGCCGTTCGAAGACCGCCAACATCCTGTTCGCGGTCGAGTTCAACCGGCGCCACAAGGATCGCGGCATCCGCGCCGCCGCCCTCCATCCGGGCGCCATCAAGACCGAGCTCGGGCGCTATATGACCGGCGAGGCGCAGCGGGAGCTGACCGAAATCATGACCCAGGTCGGGCGTCTGCCGGGCGCGAAGCCGATCACCTACAAATCGGTCCCGCAAGGCGCCGCGACGTCGGTCTGGGCTGCGGCGGTCGCGGGGGCTGACGCGGTCGGCGGACGTTATTGCGAGGATTGTCACGTCGCCGAGGTCATCGACGCGCCTGGCTTCACTTTCTCCGGCGTGCGCCCCTACGCGCTCAATCCCGAGCGCGCCCGGGCTTTGTGGGCGACGAGCGAGGAATTGGTCGGCGAGCGCTTCGCCTGAGCCAAAGCGACGCGCTCGCTTTACGCAACAGCGGGTCGCCGAGCGACCCAACATCGAGGAAAACTCTATGACTGACGTGCAACAGACCATCGCGCCAAAAACCTTCGGCGCCACATCCACCACCGACGAGGTGCTCGAGGGCGCAAACCTGAAGGGCAAGCGCGTCCTGGTGACCGGCGTGTCAGCCGGCCTGGGCGTGGAGACGGCGCGCGCGCTCGTCGCTCATGGCGCCGACGTGGTGGGCGCCGCGCGCGATCTGACCAAGGCCAAGGCGGCGACCGCGGGCGTGCGCGCAGCCGCGAACGGCGGCGGACTTGAGCTGGTCGAGCTCGATCTCGCTTCGCTCGACAGCGTGCGCGTCTGCGCCAATGCACTGGTGGATAACGGCAAGCCGTTCGACCTCGTCATCGCCAACGCCGGAAATCATGGCCTGCCCATACGGCAAGACCGCGGAGGGGTTCGAAACGCAATTCGGGACCAACCATCTCGGCCATTTCGTGCTGGTCAACCGCATCGCTTCGCTCATGAGGCCGGGCTCGCGGCTGGTCAATCTGTCGTCCGCCGGCCATCGCTATTCCGACGTCGACCTTGACGATCCGAATTTCGAGCGCACGCCCTACGATCCCTGGGCGGCTTACGGCCGGTCGAAGACCGCCAACATCCTGTTCGCGGTCGAGTTCGATCGCCGCCATAAGGGGAACGGGATCCGCGCGACCGCCGTCCATCCCGGCGGCATCCAGACCGAGCTCTCCCGCCACATCGGCGAGGAGGGGATCAACCAGCTCATCGAGCGCATCAACGCCGCGACCCGCGCCGCGGGCGAGCCGGATTTCAAATTCAAGACAATTCCGCAGGGCGCGGCGACGTCGGTCTGGGCGGGCGCAGTTGCGGCGGCGGATGAAGTCGGCGGCCGCTATTGCGAGGATTGCCGCGTGGCGGCGATCGAGCCCGACCCGCCAAGCGCGCCGGCGTCAAGCCTTACGCGCTCAACCCCGAGACAGCCAAGGCGCTATGGGCCAAGAGCGAGGAGATGGTCGGCGAGCGGTTCTGAACGGCATAGGGCGTCGAGAGACGCCCGTCCTTTCGGTCGGGCTATGGCGAAAGCGCCGCCCTTACGTGCCCATCTTCGCCTTCATCGCCTGCAGCGCCTTGCCGCAGCCGATGCTCATTTCTTCCTTGTGCGCCTTGAGGCAGGCGATGATGCGCCCGCCTCCCATCGGCACGCCGGGGCAAAGGCGCGCGACATCCGCTTTGCAGTACTTCATCGCCTCGGCCTGTTGGGCGAGTGCGCCCGAATTCTGCGGAAACCAGAGCCGCAAGGGAAAGCGCCGAAGCGAGCGCCAAATCACGGATCCGCATTTTCCCCTCCGTTGCCGCGTGAGCGCGGACTGAACACCGCCGTCAGATAGGACACGGGCGATCGAATAAAGCACCCGAGGCGAATTAGCAAAATACGGGGTCGCCGCCCGGGTGACCTTCGCCCGTAAGCGGTGCTCAAGACGACGTCAAACTCGACCTCAGGCGCCCCCGCACATGTGCTCGGCGTCCGGCAGGCTCCATGAACGGCGCGTACGCAGGTTGGTGGTCTTGTACACGCGTCCCCGATCATCGCCAGGCGGACAATCTTTCGGTATCGAGATGAGGCACATTCTGACCGCGTCCCCCCGCCGCGAGCGATCGACGGCGGCGACTTGGTCGTACGAAACCTGATGGCCGCCGTTCACGAATTGGATCGCGCTTCCCGAACCCGGAACGTTATCGAGTCGCGCTCCGACCCACTTTATTTTCGTTACAAAGCACTGCCCGACCCGTGTCGGCGAACCTTGCGCAATCGCGGGCGTCTGAAGAGCAAGCGCCACTGCAGAGATGAGGAGGAAACGCATCATATTTGCTCCGGCGGGCAAACTCGACTGGGTCCCACGCCTGCTGGATTGGTCGGGCTTCACCAGCGATGACCGTTCAGCTACGCAACTTTATTGCTCTTCGTATTGGCCGCGGTCCGATGATCGTCAAGTCGGGCGTTGAGGACCTTGTTGCCAAAAATCTGCGTCGCGACACCCAGACCAAGTGTCACAAGAGCGCCCAAATCCGGGAAGCACGCTATTCGCGACTGTGGTGAGCACAGGGGTCACCGCGCCAAGCGCTTCCGGAGGAAGCATATCGAACACGGTATTGATGTTACTGATCGCAGAATGGACTGCGGGATTGATGTTGCTGACCGCAGAATGGACTGCGGGCTCCACCGTCGTCTGCAAAGCGACCAATTGATTCTGGAAGGCCATCAATTGATTCACCAGATCTTCGGCGTTCCTGCCCGCTGTCGCCGAAACCGGCTGCGTCAACAGCAAATCGTGGATTCTTTGCAGCGTCCCGGGGACGTCGGTGACTTTCGGCAGGTTGAGGTTAGCTTGTCGAAACGAGTCTAGAGAGTAAGCGATCGTCTGGAGCTGGGACTTGAGAGCGCCCAGATTTGTGCTGTTGAGAGGGGGCGAATTCAGGATATTTTGCAGTTGCTGCACTGTGGGGCCGATCGTGTCCATTGGACTGGCTGTCGGCGCGAGCGGCGTCGCCTTCGCGGCGCTGGCAATTCCACTATTGGCCGCGCCAACAACCCCTGAGTTGACGATACCCATACCGCCGAGAATCGTGGCCAATAGCCCCAGCCAATTGATGCGCCTTCCGTTCACGGCAGTGCGAGATCCATTGGCGATGAGGTCGCTGATGGAGGCGGAAACGCGCTGATCGTCGAGCGGCCGCTGACCCGGGTTATTGAGTGCGATATTCGTCCCGGAATCAGCAACGCCGGTCGGCACAAGACTGTGATCCGCCTGAAACGCCATCAAGGCCATGCGGGTCAGGGCGCCAAACTTGCCGTCGACGCCGCCGACGTCATACCCAGCGTTGCGAAGCATCATTTGCAAAGCGCCGACCATCTGTCCAGCATCACCCAACTGCAAAACTGTCGGAGAACTGGTTGGCTGGGCGGAAATTCGGCAATTGATGTCAGCAGTCTTTCGATCCGCGCGAGTTCGGATTGGCGCAGCGACCATCCGTTTGGCACGGTTTTCGAGCCATTGATCCTGTTTGAGAGATGCAGGAAGTCTCCTGTATCGCAGATGGCGTTGAGTTTGTTGAGGTCCCAATATGCCGCTGCCGTTTTGAGAACGTATTTCGGCTGCGAGACAAGTTGAGGATTGCTCGCTAGATCAAAAACGAGCCCCGAATTCGGGAAATCCTGCGCGAGCTTCTCTCCAATCGCGACGTAATTCGATCGTCCGGTGAGTTGAATAAGACCCCGCCCTTTGTACAAATCGCGGTCACCACTAAACTCACCCCCCTCCACCAGACCTCTCCAGCCGCCGGTCTCGGCGCTTGTCTGAGCCATGAAGAAGGCCAGCCTATTCTTCGTTGCATTGATTCCGTACATGCCCAGAGTGTCGTTCCACTCGGCGGCAACGGACGCCATGACCGTGTCGTTCGCATGCGGGAAAATGCGGCCCAGGTCCGCGTTGCTCAGATTGATTGTCATTAGCGCGCCCCTTCCAATGTTTATTTCGGTCAATATTTGTCAGAAAATAATCGTGATTTATCTATATTGCTGCAACTACGGCTTTCGCTCAGCGTCCGTTTGCACCGGAGGGGCTTAGAGCCGCGTTCGCAATCGTTAATGTTGAATTTGATCAGCCGCTGTGACGATGATCACAGTCTTCACTAGGTAACTCTACCTATGCGATCTTGGCCAGGAGGGAAGCACGCGTCGTATTGGTTTTCTAAAGTCGGCACGAAGTTGCAGGGGACGATCCTCGGCGTGAAGATGGCGCCGCCTCTAGCTTTCCGCCCCCTTCAGCCTTTAAGACCGCGGCCCTGACCAGAAGGAAGCTGTCTTGAACGTCCCCAGCGCCGCTCACGACAAGCGGCCCGTGTTCACCCATGGGTCGTTGATGCGCCATGTCGCGGTCATGACCGCGACCGGCGCCATCGGCTTGATGGCGGTGTTCGTCGTCGATCTTCTGTCGCTGTTCTGGGTGTCGAAGCTCGGCGATCAGGCGTTCAAGGCGGCCGTCGGTTATGTCGGCTTGATGACGTTCTTCGTCATGTCGATCAACATCGGGTTGACCATCGCGGCCTCGGCCACGGTGTCGCGCGCGCTCGGCGCCGGCGACCGGCCGCGCGCAAGGCGCCTTGCTGCGTCCTCGCTCATCATCACCGCCGGCTTCTCCGCCGTCATGGCTGCGGCGATGTTCCTGTTGCGCCACTGGATTCTCGTGACGGTGTTGCACGCGCATGGCGAGTCGGCCGAGGTCGCCTCGAAGTTCATCGCCATCAGCATTCCGGCCAATGTGCCGCTCGCGGTCGGGATGACGTTTTCGGGGATCCTGCGCGCCGTCGGCGATGCGCGCCGGGCGATGTATGTGACGCTGTCGGCCGGGATTGCTACGGCGTTTCTCGATCCGCTGCTGATTTTCGGCTTGGGGCTCGGCGTGTACGGCGCCGCCTGGGCGACCGTCCTCTCTCGTCTGATCCTGCTTGGCGTCGGCTGGCTTGGCGCGGTCGGCGTGCACGATCTCGTCGCGCGGCCAAAGCTCAACGCCGCGCGGGGCGATTTCGGTCCGATCATGGCGATCGGATTTCCGGCGATCATGGCTAATATGGCGGCGCCCGTCAGCTCGGCCTATACGCTCAGGATCTTCTCCGATTTCGGCGAGCCGGCGATCGCCGCGTCAGCCGTTATCGATCGCGTGACGCCGGTCGCGTTCGGGGTCGTTTTCGCCCTCACCGCGTCGGTCGGGCCGATCATCGGCCAGAACTATGGCGCGAAACTCATGGACAGGGTGCAAAGGACACTGACCAATTCCTTCATTCTCTCGATCGGCTACGTTCTCTTCGCCTGGGCGGTTCTGGCGCTGGCCGAGCCGGCGCTTATCGCCGCATTCGAGGCCAAGGGCGACAGCGCGCAATATATCGCTTTCTATTGTCGATACGGAGTGGTCGCCTGGGTCTTTCTCGCCTGTCTGTTCGTAGCCAACGTGTCGTTCAACAATCTCGGCTTTCCGGTGCTGTCGATGGCGTTCAACTGGGCGCGCGCGACGCTGGGGACGATTCCGTTCGTCACAATTGGCGCGCGATACGGCGGCGTGCAGGGCGTCATGTTGGGCTTCGCGCTTGGATCCGCCTTGTTCGGAATAATCGCCGTCGCGACTGCTTATGCGGTGACGTGGCGGCTCGCGAAGGCGATGGACGGCGGCGTTCGCGCTGACTTGCGGCCGGCGGCGAAAACGTCCTGAGGAAGGCTGGCGCCGTTACGGAAAGGCGCTCGCGATGCGAGTGAAGCTCGAGCTCAGCTGCGTTCCAGCCGTACCGACAGCCGTCACGATCACGACCGCGATGAGCGAAGCTATGAGCGCGTACTCGATCGCCGTCACTCCCTTGCGGCAGAGCATGAACCGGCGCAACAGCTTGGTCATGACGGGTGTCCCTGACGTTCCACCGCATCAGGCCTGAAAGTTCCTAACACAGGATGAGACCAAGAGAAGACTTTTGGCTTTCCGGCGGGCGCCTGCCGTAACGGTTAAGGCGGTCCGAAGGCCGGGCGTGTTTCTGTAGCTTTCCCGACGCCCTTTGCATTGTCGGAGCCGCGCGACTATCTAGCCGGTTCGCCGGCTTGCCGGCCGAGGGGGCAAGCGCCTTTATGGCTCGCGACGTCGTCGATAGTGAAGTTGTCGAATCGCGCGACGCGCTCGTCGCCTGGTTCGAGGCTGGATGCAAGCCGTCGGGTCCATTCAGGGTCGGCACGGAACACGAGAAAGTCCCATTTTATCGAGCCGATCATTCTCCTGTCCCGTATAGCGGGGAGCGAGGGATCCGGGCGCTGCTCGAAGGCATGTGCGCCCATCTTGGCTGGGAGCGCATCGAGGACGGCGGAAACCTGATCGGCCTTTACGACGCAAAAGGCGAAGGGGCCATCTCGCTCGAGCCGGGAGGACAATTTGAGCTATCCGGCGCGCCGCTCCGCGACGCGCACGCGACAGCCGACGAGCTCGATCGTCACCTGACCGCTTGCCGCAAAGTCGCCGAGCCGCTCGGCGTCGGCTTTCTCACGCTCGGCATGAGCCCCAAATGGCGGCTCACCGAGACGCCGGTCATGCCAAAAAGCCGTTACGCGATCATGGCCCGCTATATGCCGAAGGTCGGAACGCGCGGCCTTGACATGATGTTTCGCACCGCGACCGTCCAGGTCAATCTCGACTTCGCGAGCGAACAGGACATGGTCGCGAAGATGCGCGTGGGCCTCGCGCTGCAGCCGGCGATCGCCGCCTTGTTCGCCAATTCGCCGTTCACCGACGGCAAGCTCAATGGACTTTTATCCGCTCGCTCCGAAATCTGGCGCCATACCGATCCGGCGCGCACCGGCATGCTCGCCTTCGCCTTCGAGCCCGGCATGGGCTTCGAGCGCTACGTCGACTATGCGCTCGACGTGCCGCTCTATTTCCTGAAGCGTGGCGACCATTATCAGGACGTGGCGGGAGCAAGCTTTCGCGATCTGCTCGCCGGCCGGCTTAAGCCGGCGCCGGGCGAGCGCGCCACGCTTGCCGATTGGGCGAACCACCTGTCCTCGATTTTCCCCGAGGTGCGCCTCAAGCGCTTCCTCGAGATGCGCGGCGCCGACGTCGGCCCGCCCGATCGTATCGTCGCGCTCGCGGCGCTGATGGCCGGCCTCTATTACGATCCGAGCGCGCTTCAGGCGGCCCAGGCGCTGATCGAAGCCTGGACGGCCGAAGACCGGCAGAAGCTGCGCGACGACGCGCCGCGGCTTGGGCTCGCGGCCGAGATCCGCGGCCGTGACCTCCGTTCGGTCGTGATGGACGTGCTGGCGATCGCCCACGCCGGCCTCAAGCGGCGCGCGCGGCTCAACACGAAGGGCGAGGACGAGACCGTCCACCTTCGCCCCCTCGAGGCGATCGCCGAGAGCGGTCGCGAGCCGGCCCGGCATTGGATTGAGCGCTACAAGGGGCCTTGGGGCCGCTCGGTCGAGCCGGCGTTTGACGAGGCGGCGTTCTAGAGCCGCTCTGCGCGCCGACGCTTCCGCTTCAGCGCGCGATGTCGCCCGCGCTTGTGGGCGCCAAAAGGCGGTCGCCGCTTAAGGGCGCGCCGATAATCGTGAGGCCTGAAGCCTGGTTGCCGGCAATTGCCGGCTCATCGATCGGCCCGAACGGGTCGTGTCGGCCGCCGATCCGCTCGTCGGACCCGAAACGCGCGCCGGCGGCGATATAGCCGCTGATCCGCGCGCATCCGGCTCGGACAGGGGCCGCTCCATCCTCACTTGATCCGCCGCAATAGGACCCGCGCAGCGGCGGCTGAGAGTCCAGCGCAATAGCGCCGCCGGCGCTGGCCGCATTCGGCAGACTTGCCCCGATGACCGCCAATAAAGGCGCGCTGAGCGCCCCAATCATCCGAGCCCTGCGCGACGCGCCGATGGAATGGTAAATCATCGTCGCTGGGGATGAAGCCACATCGTGGCGGCAAAATGGCGAACGGGCCCCGTGATGTCCAAAACTAAAGCTCGTCGCCGCGGCGCCTTTTTGGCCAATCGCCAAGTGTCGCCTGGATCAGCGTCAGCGCCGCGACCGCGGCTGTGTCCGCGCGCAGGATGCGCGGCCCGAGGCTCAGGCGCAGCACGCGTGGCGCCGACAGGATCGCGGCGCGCTCGTTATCGTCGAAGCCGCCTTCCGGCCCGATCAAGAGGCCGACGCCGCCCTCCGCGCGCGCGCCAGCGAGGGCGTCGAGCGGGCTCGCCTGGTCCGCCTCCTCGTCGCAGAAGACGAGGAGCCGCTCTGGCGGCCAGCGCTTGAGCGCTTCGGCAAGAGGCTCGACCGGCGCAATCTCCGGAATCCAGATCACCCCGCACTGTTCGCAAGCCTCGATCGCATTGGCCTCAAGACGCTCGATATTGACCCGGGAGACCTGGGTGTGGCGGGTGATGACGGGTCGCAACCGGCGCGCGCCCATCTCGATCACCTTCTGCGCCATGTAGTCGAGCCGCGCATGCTTGAGCGGCGCGAACAGATAGTCGATGTCCGGTGGCGTCTCCTGCGGCCGTCTCTGCGCGCCAACGATAAGCGAAGCCGCCTTGCGCGAGCTCGCGTTGAGCGCGGCGGAGAACTCGCCGTCGCGGCCATTGAACAAAAGGACGGGAGCGCCCATGCCGAGCCGCAGCACATTGACGAGATAGTTCGTCTGCTGGGGATCGAGCTTGACCTCGGCCTCAGGGGTTAAGTCTTGGGAAATGTAGACGCGAGGGGTTCGGAAATCGGTTCGGGCCATGGGCTCCCATAGCTCGGGCTGCGGTCGGCGGCCATCGCGAGCGTTCTTCGGGGTGAGAGTAACAAATCCCGCCTGCTGGCGAATGCGCGTTGAACGGCGCGCTTGCGGCGCCCGGTTCTCGCAGGAAGGAGAAGCCATGACGGCCTCAAGAAAAATCGGCGTTGCGGTCGCGGCCCTGGGCCTGCTCGCCTTTCCGTCGCGCTCGACCCTCGCGGCCGATGCGGCGCATCCAACCGTGATCGAACTGTTCCAGAGCCAGGGCTGTTCGTCATGCCCGCCGGCCGAAGCCAGCGTCGGGGCTGTCAGCGATCGTCCGGACGTGCTCGCGCTCGCGTTCGAGGTCGACTATTGGGATCGCCTGGGCTGGAAAGACACGTTCTCCAGGGCCGCGTGGACGGCGCGCCAGTACGCCTATGCGCGGGCGATGGGCCAAGGCGACAGCGTCTACACGCCCCAGGTGGTCGTCAACGGCCGGGTCGCGGGCGACGCCTTGGAGCCGGGGGCGCTGGCCGGCCTTATGAGCCGCGGCGACCGCGGCGCGGGCGGCCCGAGCGTCGGCTTTTCAAGCGGCGCGGTGACGGTCGGGGCGGGGGCGGCGCCGGCCGGCGGGGCGGACGTCTGGCTCGCGCGCTTCATCCCCCGCACGGTCGAAGTCGCGATCCCGCGCGGCGAGAACGCAGGCCATACGCTGCCCTACAAGCATGTGGTGCGCGAAATGGTCCTCTTGGGCAAATGGAAAGGCGAAGCGGCGACCTTCCCGGCGCCCGGCGGCAACTCGTCGCTCGCCGAGGCTGTCCTCGTGCAGGCGAACGGTTCAGGGCCGATCCTCGCGGCGGCGAAGCGGTAGGCTCGCTCGTCGAATCGCCGATCGTTCTCGCGCGGTCAATGCGGAAAGTCGGCCGAGCGGTCCTGGATGTCTTCGGTGCGGATTTTATCGAGCGGGAATGAGGAGATCGCCTTGCCTGCGAAGTCCAGTTTGGAAAGATCGACCGAACGCATTCTGCGGTCGTACATCGTCCAGTAATAATAGACCTTGTGGCTCATGTCGGCGATGACCGACCATTGCGTGTAGCCGAGATGAAAATCCTCAGGCGTCCCTTCGCGCACCAGCCCCTTCGGGATGTCGAAGTTGTTGAGCATCACCGACGCGGCGTTGACGGCGTCGGCCGCATCCTTGGCCGGGATCATGGTGTTGACGAAGGCGACCGCCCTTACGAAGCGAGAGGGCGGCGTGAAATCGCCCGGCAATCCAAGCATCCCGCTTCCGGCTCCGAAGGGCGCGAGCGAACTCCGTCGATGCTGTGCGGCCCTGCAGCTTGAGGCGTGAGGTTTGCGTAGTTTCGCAAGTTCAAGAGATGCCAGTCATAACCGGGTGAGTTGGTCATCGCGCCGACCTTGTTGTCGTGCATGCTCAACTGGCCGTCCATATACTCGATGACGATCGAAGCGCCGGTCGCGTCGCTCACGAGATAATGCAGGGGCAGGGGCGTGCCGAACTCCTTTTCAATCTCGGCGTTGCGGACCACCCGGATTTTCGCCATCGCCTGGCGCACTTCATCCACGGTCTTAAAGTTGCTCAGGATGTAGTTGACGAGATCGACATTGCTGACGGTGGTGGCCAGTTCGTCGGCCTTCACCTCCTGGTATTTGGCGAAGCCCGGAAAGAAGAGCGCGCCGACGGTCAACCCGGCTTCGTTCATGCCGTCGGTCGCATAAGCGAGGCCGGCCGCGTTGACGCCGACAAAACCATATGGGTTCTTCCAGGTGGCACCGGTCTTGCCGTCACCCAAAGCGGACGAGAACGACATCGCCCGGGGCACGAGCATCATCTCGGACTTGAGATCGGAGGCGCCCCATTCCATCGTCCGCGCATAGATGCGCGTGCCGTCCTCAGCTTTGAAGATCATCGAGGTGCAGGCGTCGGCGGTTTGGGCGCCAAGCCCCGCAAGCGCGCCCGCCATTGTGAGCGCGATCAGCCTCTTCGTCATTGCCCTTAACCTTCCATAACCGATGTCCCCAAAACCTTTACGGGCGGTTTCTCACGCCTGGATCGCGTCGGCGCTGCCCGAAGCGGCGAAAAGCATCTCTATGTGAGGTTTGTTAAAAAATAGAGGCGCTCGGCCGCTATCCGTTCAGCCGCCGCCAGAGCTGCATCGTATCCGGCCCGTAGTCCCGGGTCTCGACCGGACCATATCGCGAACCGTCCAGCAGCGCCGAGCGGGCCTCTGCGTCGAGCGCGGCTACGCCCGGTCGGCCGAGCGGCTTGTCGGCCGTGATGAGCGCGACTTCGTCGGCGAGCCCAAGCGCAATAAGCCGGGCGGCGACCAGCGGTCCGCCTTCGCTGAACACGCGAGTGATCCCGCGTGACCCGAGCGCCCGCAAAGCGTGGCGGAGATCGATATGGCCTTCCGCATCGAGGGGCGCGCGCTCGATCGTCACGCCGAGGTCCTCGAGCCGCCGAGCCGCTTCGCCTGGCGCCGTCGCTCCTGCGATGACCAGCGTCGGCGCGTCCCTGGCCGTTGCGGCCAGTCGCGAGCCTTCAGGCAGGCGCAGATGGGTGTCGAGGACCACGCGCAGCGGCTTGCGATCGACGCCGGCCACCCGCACCGTCAGGGCCGGGTCGTCCACCAGCGCCGTCCCAACCCCGACCATGATCGCCTCGTGGGTCGATCGCATGATTTGCACACGAAGGTCGGCGATCGGTCCGGTGATGCGCAGGCGCGAATCGTTGGCCCCGGCGGAGGCGAACCCGTCTGCTGTCTCCGCAAGCTTGAGCGTCACGCACGGCCGTCCTGCTGTGACCCGTAAGATATGGCCCAGATGGTCGCGTCGCGCCTGGGCCGCGCCAGCGCCGACCGAGACGGCGATTCCTTCGGCTCTCAGCCGCGCGTGCCCCTGTCCGCCCACCAGCGGATTGGGATCCTCCATCGCCGAGACGACGCGGGCGACGCCGGCAGCGATGATTGCGTCGACGCAAGGGCCCGAGGCGCCGAAATGCGAGCAGGGCTCGAGCGTCACATAGAGCGTCGCGCCGTGCGCCGCCTCGCCAGCTTGGCCGATGGCGATTCGCTCGGCGTGGGGTCTTCCGCCCGGCGCTGTCGCCCCGCGCCCGACGACCGCCCCATCCTTCACCAGGATCGCACCCACGGCCGGGTTAGGGGCCGCGAGCCCGAGCGACCGCGATCCCAGATTGAGCGCCGCCTCCATCCAGCGCAGATCCTCATGCGGGTCTGCGCCTGCGCTTTCGCTCATGTCGCTGGCGCATTCCGGCGCTGGCGCGGAGCTTCCTTGGCCGGCGCGGGATCGGGTTCCGCCTCCAGTTCGCCGACGATGGCGTTGAAATCCCGCGCCTCGCGGAAATTGCGGTAGACCGAGGCGAAACGCACATAGGCGATGTCATCGAGCGCCTTTAAGCCCTCCATCACCAATTCGCCGATCCGGTCGGTCGGAATGTCGCCGTCGCTCTGGCTTTCGAGCTGGCGCACGATGCCGTTGATCATGCGTTCGACCCGCTCGGGCTCGACCGACCGCTTGCGCAGCGCGACCTGGACCGAGCGCATGAGCTTGTCGCGGTCGAACGGCGCGCGGCGGCCGTTCTTCTTGACCACCTGCAGCTCGCGCAGCTGGACGCGCTCAAAGGTCGTGAAGCGGCCGCCGCAATCGGGACAGATGCGCCGCCGGCGGATGGACGAAGAATCGTCGGTCGGCCGCAAGTCCTTCACTTGCGTATCGAGGCCGCCGCAATACGGGCACCGCATATGAGCCGCCCTTCATTCGATCGTCCGGCGCCCTCAATAGATGGGGAACCGCCTAGTGAGTTCGGCGACGTCCGCGCGCACTTTCGCCTCGACCGCCACATTCCCCGATTCGCCCTTCGCCGCCAAGCCGTCGAGGGCCTCGACAACCATCCGGCCGACATCGGCGAATTCCTCCGTGCCGAAGCCGCGCGAAGTGGCGGCAGGCGATCCGAGGCGGATGCCCGAGGTCACCATGGGCTTTTGCGGGTCGAACGGAATGCCGTTCTTGTTGCAGGTGATATCGGCGCGGTCGAGCGCCGCTTCGGCCGCCTTGCCGGTCAGGCCCTTGGGCGTCAGATCGACCAGCATAAGGTGATTGTCGGTGCCCCCGGTCACAAGCTTGTAGCCTCCGGCGAGGATCGGCTGGGCCAAGGCCTTGGCGTTGTCGACCACGGCGTGCGCGTAAGCTTTGAATTCAGGTGTGAGCGCCTCGTGGAGCGCAACCGCCTTGGCGGCGATGACATGCATCAGCGGTCCGCCCTGCAGGCCAGGGAAGATCGCGGAGTTGATTTTTTTGGCGAGCTCCGCGTCGTTGGTGAGGATCATGCCGCCGCGAGGGCCGCGCAAGGTCTTGTGCGTGGTGGTGGTGACGACGTGGGCGTGCGGGAACGGGGAGGGATGGGCGCCGCCCGCGACCAGCCCGGCGAAATGCGCGATGTCGACAACGAAATAAGCGCCGACGCCATCGCAAATGGCGCGGAAACGCTCGAAGTCCCAATGGCGGGCGTAAGCCGACCCGCCGGCGATGATCATCTTCGGCTTGTGCTCGCGCGCCAACGCCTCGACCTGATCCATGTCGATCCGCTGCGTCGTCCGGTCGACCCCATAGGGGACTGGCTTGAACCAGCGGCCGGACATGTTGACGGGCGAACCGTGGGTCAAGTGGCCGCCGGCCGCCAGATCGAGGCCCATGAAAATGTCGCCGGGCTGCATCAGGGCCATGAAGACGCCCTGATTGGCCTGGCTGCCGGAATTGGGCTGGACGTTGGCGTAGCCGCAGCCGAACAATTGGCAGGCGCGCTCGATCGCGAGGCTTTCAGCGATGTCGACGAACTGGCAGCCGCCGTAATAGCGCTTGGCTGGATAACCTTCCGCGTATTTGTTGGTCATCACCGAGCCCTGCGCTTCGAGCACGGCGCGCGACACGATGTTTTCCGATGCAATGAGTTCGATCCCATCGCGCTGACGACCGAGCTCGAGCTCGATCGCGCGGGCGATTTCCGGATCGGCGTCGGCGAGGGCTGCGGAGAAGAAGGAGTTCGAACGGATCGATGCTGCGGCGACGCGGTTTGGAGCGGTGACGTTCATGGCGGCGGACCTTCCATAATCTCAAGGCGGCTTTAACACGGTGAATGCGGGGCGGGCAAAGGCGAGAGCGCGGCGCAAACAAAAAGGGCCGCCCGAAGGCGGCCCTTTTGCAGTGTGACTGCAACGTCGATCAGGCGGCCGCGGACCTGATCGCACGACGGCGTGAAGAACCGAGCCAACCGAGACCCGCGAAGCGCATAATCACCGTCGCGCAAGTCGAAAGTTGGGGAATGGCCGAAAGTTTAGTCATCAGAACCATCCCTCACTTTTATCGGCTGACAAGGCTCATGGAGCTCAGGAATCATGTATCATCTGCGACGCGCGCGGATGTCAATAGATCGGAGTGTCAGCGAGCGGCGAGGAAGCGTTTATCCAACTGAAAGTCGATTGGGCTTCGTCGCTGTCGGCCCGCGCTCCGCACAAAGCTCAGCGGCTTTTGGCGGCGCCGGTGAAAATGACCACCTCGTCCTTGCCCACGCGATCGAGCAGCGCGTGCGCCTCCTCGTCCAGGAGATCCTTGTCGATGCTTTCCGGCCGGAGGCTCGCGACGCGCAACTCCCAGCGGGCCCGTTCGGTTTTCAGCCCGGCGAGCTGAGCCTTCAGCTCAATGGCGTCGGCGTCGAATTTCGCCGCGGCCTTTAGCCCGTGCTCGCCGTTCGACGCGCCCCAGACCAGATAGCCGCTCGCGACCCCGAGCACGAGGTAGAGAACGATCGGCAGCACGATCGAGCGCAGGCGAGTCCTGACCACCATGCGCCAATCTTTGCGGCGACGGCGTTAACGCGGCGTTAATAGAAGGCGCTTTGACGGCTGTTCACACGTGCTTAAGCCGTCCGGGCATACGGCCAAGACGGTCGCGCGACTTGCCTATCTTGGATGTTGCGGCGATGGTCATCGTTCCGACGCTTCGCTTCGACACTTGGCCAAAGCGCGAAACGCTTCGATAGGAGAGATGATTCGTTGCGGTTGGGATTGCGCATTCCAAACATCATCAGCCTCAGCGTCGCGATCGCCTTGTCGGGTTCGGGCCCATCCTGCGCGGCGGGGCAGCCGTCGGACGTTCCGGCTTGGCTGCAGGCCCACGTAGGCGAAGGCGAAGGTCAGATCGCGCGAATTGTCTTGCAGAGGGCTCGAGCGCTTTACCTGCAGAAGGGGGTTAGAAATCCCTGTTACTTCGCCATGGACGCCACACGCCCGAATGGCGGCGCAGCGGGGCGCCGGTTTTACATCATCTGCGAAGCCGACCGGTCGTTTCGCGCGATTTCCGCGGGTCACGGCGGCGGTCGCGATTTGAACGGCGTCGCTGATTTCGCCAACGGCAGACGGTGCGCGAAGAACTTCGGCAATGCGATGGGCTCCGAACTGACGGCCGGCGGGGCCTATGTGACGAGCGAAACGAAAACATCTTTCAAAGGCTATTACCGTGTCTCAGCGGGAGAAGACGCGGTTTTCCTTCGCCCGTTCGTGCAGTTTGACGGTGAAGGCGAGACCGCGAACGCCAGGCAGCGTGCAATTGGCGGGCATCCCGCCGAGGTGTTGGCGGGAGTGTGTCTGCGAAAGAGTCCGGACAGCCAGTACGCGAACCATGACGGCTACGTTCCGGTTGGAAAGCTCGTGGATTACGCCGGCGGCCGCAGCGACGGCTGCACTAGTTGGTCGCCATCGGACGCCCGACAAATCATCCCGATGGTGCAGAACAATCCGACGACGGTCTACATTTATCCTGAATCGCGCGACATCGACGCCGTCGCGAGAGCCGGGCGCGGAGGATCCTATTGGAACGCCTCCTGCTTGAAGGAGATCGGCTCTCCCAGGTTTTGGCCTAGGGAAAGCCTCGAGCCGATCCTCGCTCGATACGAGAAGGATCATCCACCGCCGCCGCCGCGGACGCCACCACTTTGCAAGGGGCCTTAAACCGCTAAGCCGCCTTGATTGCCTCGCGTCCGGCGTAGCGCGCCTGATCGCCGAGCTCCTCCTCGATCCGGATCAGCTGGTTGTATTTTGCCAAACGATCCGAGCGGGAAAGCGAGCCGGTCTTGATCTGTCCGCAATTGGTCGCGACCGCGAGGTCGGCGATGGTCGAATCCTCGGTCTCGCCCGACCGATGAGACATCACGGCGGTGTAGCCGGCTCGCTGCGCCATATCGACGGCCGCCAGCGTCTCGCTAAGCGAGCCGATCTGGTTGACCTTGATGAGGATCGAATTCCCGACCCCCTCTTTGATCCCGCGCTCGAGGATCTCGACGTTGGTGACAAAGATGTCGTCGCCGACGAGCTGGCACTTCCCGCCGATCTTGTCGGTGAGCAACTTCCAGCCCACCCAGTCCTGCTCGGCCATGCCGTCCTCGATCGACAGGATCGGGTAGGCGCCCTGGAGCCTGGCGAGATATTCGACCTGCTCTTCGACCGAGCGCGTCTTGCCTTCGCCTTCGTAGACATATTTCCCATGCTTGAAGAACTCGGACGCTGCGCAATCGAGCCCGAGCACCATGTCGTCGCCAGGTTTGAAGCCTGCCGCCTCGACCGCCTTGAGGCAGAAATCGAGCGCCGCCTCGGCTGACGGCAGGTTCGGCGCGAAGCCTCCCTCGTCGCCGACGTTGGTGTTGTGTCCCGCCTTCTTCAACGCGGCCTTAAGCGCGTGAAAAGTCTCCGCGCCCCAGCGCACCGCTTCGGCGAACGACGGCGCGCCGACCGGAAGGACCATGAATTCCTGAAAGTCGATTGGATTGTCGGCATGCGCGCCGCCGTTGACGATATTCATCATGGGCGTTGGCAAAACTCTCGCCATCGCTCCGCCGACGTAGCGGTAAAGCGTCAGGCCCGAAGCTTCCGCTGCTGCTTTGGCGACGGCAAGCGAGACGCCGAGAACGGCGTTCGCGCCGAGCCTCGACTTGTTGTTGGTGCCATCGAGCGCGATCAGGGTTTCGTCGATCTTGAGCTGATCCTCGGCTTCGAGCCCGGAGACGGCGTCGAAAATGTCGCGATTGACCGCCTCGACCGCTTTCAGCACGCCCTTTCCGCCGAAGCGTCGCTTGTCGCCGTCGCGCAACTCGACCGCTTCGCGCGTGCCGGTCGAGGCGCCCGATGGAACGGCGGCTCGTCCCATGGAGCCGTCCTCGAGCACGACATCCACTTCGACCGTAGGATTGCCGCGGCTATCGAGGATTTCGCGGCCGACGACGTTCACGATCGCAGTCATTTTGGCTCCAGCGCTGCAGGCATTGATCTGGGTCTTAAGGCATCCAGGTAACCGATGAAAGACGGACCACAGCCGGTAAGATGGTCGAATGCGTAGCACTTTTGCATTCGTCAGTGCACATTTGACCAAAATGAGCCAAGCCAGAAAAAATATGCATGGCAGCAGCGCTTAGCCACGTGACATAACCAAAAAATTGGACTAGCAATGATGCGCTAAAAGGAGGCCGCTGCCAAAAGGTTTGGCGCCGGACGCCGTAGGGTCTGTGGGAGGACACAAGCGTTCGACAGTCTTCAATCCCGCAAAATATGCGGAAGGGATAGTAAATAATATCCGGATTGTAAAACGCACTATGTGAATGAAAAAGGGGCGGGCCGCCGGAAGAGCGGGCCGCCCCTTATTATTTCGGCAGCGACGTTTCTACTTGCTCAAGGAACAGCGGTTCCTGGAGCTTGCCGAGCAAAGCGCTTTCGGATGGAGTTCTGGCCGACCGCTTATGCCGGACCTCCGCGATGATGGCTTCGGTCTCTAAGCAGCAGGGGCCGGCCTCAGCGCCCTTCGGCCTCGCCTTCCGCCCAATTTTGTTGCGTCTCGGCGATATAGGCGTCCAGCCGCCCCTCGCCGATCGCAAGCTGGGCGCCCGACATCAGATCCTGATAATAGGCAAGGTTGACTTCGGTGAGACCCATCATCGCGAGGATCTCGCCTGACTTCATGAGATGACGCCAATAGGCGCGAGAATAGTCGCGCGCCATCGGTGATGAGGACAACGGATCGATGGGGCGAGGATCGTCGGCGAAGCGCGCGTTGCGCAGGTTGAGGCGGCCCCGACGAGTGAACACCAGCCCATGCCTTCCAGCGCGCGTCGGCATCACGCAGTCCCACATATCGATGCCGCGCCTCATCGCCTGAAGCAGATCGTCGGGCGTTCCCACGCCCATGAGATAACGCGGCTTGTCGAAGGGGAGATGCGGGACCACGACGTCCAGGGTGTCGAGCATCGCCGCCTGCGGCTCGCCGACAGCCAGTCCGCCGATCGAATAGCCGTGGAAGTCCATCTCGACGAGCGCCTGGGCGCTGAACAGGCGAAGGTCTTTTTCCGTGCCCCCCTGGACGATGCCGAAGACCGCCCGGCCCGGTTGCTCGCCGAAGGCGTCCTTCGAACGCTCGGCCCAATGGAGCGAAAGGCGCATCGCGCGCTCGGCCTCCTCGTGAGCGCAGGGCAGCCGCACGCACTCGTCGAGCTGCATCTGGATGTCCGAACCGAGAAGGCGCTGCACCTCCATCGAACGCTCGGGCGTGAGTTCATGGCGGGATCCGTCGATATGCGACTGGAAGGTCACGCCGCGCTCGCTGAGCTTGCGCAGTCTGGCGAGGCTCATCACCTGAAAGCCGCCGGAATCGGTGAGGATGGGGTGCGGCCAGTTCATGAATTTGTGCAGGCCCCCGAGCGCCGCGATCCGCTCGGCCCCCGGCGCCAGCATCAAATGATAGGTGTTGGAGAGCACGATGTCGTAGCCAAGGGCCCGCACCGCATTCGGGTGCATGGCCTTGACCGTCGCCGCCGTGCCGACCGGCATGAAGGCTGGCGTGCGGATCATTCCGCGCGGGGTCGAGATCGCGCCGGTCCGCGCGCGGCCGTCCGTGGCGTGGACGGCGAAGGAAAATTCGTCGCTCACGGGCGTTCGTGGCCTGCGCGCGCCAGGAGGCAGGCGTCGCCGTAGGAATAGAACCGATATCCGGCTTGAGCGGCATGCGCATAAGCCGCCTGCATCGTCTCAAGTCCGCTGAAGGCCGCGACAAGCATGAACAAAGTCGATCGCGGCAAATGAAAGTTGGTCATGAGGGCGTCGACGCAGCGAAACTCATAACCCGGGGTGATGAAAATATCCGTCCCGCCTGAAAACGGCCGAAGCCGCCCATTTTCGCCAGCAGCGCTTTCGAGGACCCGCGCGGACGTTGTGCCGACGCAGACGATCCGGCCGCCGGCTTCCCGCACGGCGTTCAGGGCTTCGGCTGTGGCCTCGCTGATCGAGCCCCATTCGGAATGCATCTTGTGGTCGCGTGTATCCTCGACCCTGACCGGCGCGAACGTTCCGGCGCCGACATGCAACGTAACTTTATGCAGCCCGACGCCACCCGCCGCGAGGCGAGCGATTAGCGACGGGGTGAAGTGCAGGCCCGCGGTCGGGGCCGCGACCGCGCCAGGGTTGGCGGCGAACATCGTCTGATAGTCCGCTTGGTCGCTCGGCGACAAGGCGCGCCGCGAGGCGATGTAAGGGGGCAGGGGGGGCGCGCCAAGGCGTTCAATCGCCTCGTCCAGCGCCGCGCCGGTGAACTCAAAGCGCAGCAGAACCTCGCCCGCTTCGCCTTTGTCCTCCACTTCCGCGTCGAGCGCTCCGAGAAGGCAGGCCATGCTTTCGCGCGCCTCGCCAAAACGGATGCGCTCGCCGATTTTCAGCCTCTTGGCGGGCCGCGCGAGCGCTCGCCAGCGGCAATCATCGACGCGCTCGATCAGGGTCGCCTCGATTGAGGCGGCGGCCTCGCCCCTGACCCGGACGCCCTCGAGCCGCGCCGCGATGACCCGCGTGTCGTTGACGACCAGCGCATCGCGGGGCGTGAGAAAGTCCGGCAGATCGCGCACGTGCGCGTCGGTCAGATCGCCGTTGGGGCCGACAACCAGCATCCGCGCGCTGTCCCGCGGATTCGCTGGAGCCAGCGCGATGCTTTCAGGGGCGAGAACAAAATCGAAGGCGTCGACACGCATCGCGGTCATCGCCATCCCGTCGAGACTGTCAATCGGACGCGCTGGGGTTGCGCGCCCTAGCCAGCGCCCTTGTTGTGCCGCTCATCATGAGCCGCAAGCGTCGCGATGATCTCAGCTCAAGCTGGCCTTGATGATCTTGTCGGGATCGCGGACGGGCTCGCCGCGCTTGATCTTGTCGACATTCTCCATGCCCGAAACAACCTTGCCCCAGACGGTATATTGCCGGTTGAGAAAGGCCGCGTCGCCGAAGCAGATGAAGAACTGCGAATTGGCCGAATCCGGGCTCGAAGAGCGCGCCATCGACACCGTGCCCCGCACATGCGGCTCGGCGTTGAACTCGGCCTTGAGGTCCGGATATTTCGATCCCCCGTTCCGGTTCCCTTGGGACAACCGGTCTGCGCCATGAACCCGTCGATCACGCGGTGAAAGACGATGCCGTCGTAGAATCCTTCGCTGACCAGGCGCTTGATGTGCGCGACATGGCCAGGCGCAAGCGCCGGGTTCATTTCGATCACCACCGGGCCCTTGCTTGTCTCGAGCGTTAGCGTATCGCCTGCGCTGCTCATATCGTTGCTCCTAACTTATTTCGCGCTAGACGCCATGCGCATACTGACGATCTTATCGGGATTCGTGACCGCGCCGTTGTTGTCCTGGGTTCCGGCCTTGATCTTGTCGACGACGTCCATTCCCGAGGTGACCTCGCCGAACGCGGTATATTTGCCGTCAAGGAATCCCGCGTCGGCGGTTGTTATGAAAAACTGCGAATTGGCCGAGTTCGGATCCTCCGCGCGCGCCATGCCGAGGATGCCGCGGGTGAAATGGGTCTGGTTGAACTCGGCCGGCACGTCGGGCAGGCTGGAGCCGCCGGAGCCAGTTCCGGTCGGATCGCCCGTCTGCGCCATGAACCCCGGAATGACCCGATGGAAGGTTAGGCCGTCGTAGAACTTCTGCTTCACCAGCGTCTTGATCTGCGCAACGTGCTTGGGCGCCCAGTCCGGGCGAAGCTTGATCGTGACCTTGCCGTGCTTCGTCGTGAGAACAACGGTGTTGTCGGAGTCTTCCGCCGCCCAGGCGGCCGAAGCGGCGAGAAGAGGAAGCCAGAGCGCGGCGCGTCGGCTGCATGCGAACATGAACGGACCCTTCGAAGAGCGGCTGCCGGGTTGCGGAGGGCGGCTTGATAGCAGGTTAAAAAGGCATTGCAACCCGCGAGGCTTCCGGCCGCCTCGACTGCAGGCAGGGTGCGGAAATTTCGCGCTTTCGCAAGCTCGCGGGCCTGATAGTATACATGCGTTTCGCATTCGATCCCCCCGGAACTCCAAGCGCCATGTCCCGCACCTGTCTCGCCTTGGCCGCATTCGCCGCGCTGCTCGGTTCCGCGGCGCCGGGTTGGGCCGCCGGGGCGGTCACGCGTCAATGCGATTACCGGGGCGAAGGCAAGCTAGGCCCCCTCGTCGTCGCCTATGACGCATCCGCTCACCTGGTTCGGGTGACCTCGGCCGACGGGCGGCTCTGGCTCTACCAGAATGGGGCGATCGGCCGCCTCGGCCCCGCGATCGCCGCCGCTGACGATCCGGGACCGGTGCAGCAATTCGTCATCGAGCGGGCGGGCCAGGTGGAAGTTGGTTTCCGCTGGCCGGACGACGGCACGACCGGCCATCTGGCGCACTTTGACGCCGCGGCGTTCAAGAATCCGGCGAAGCGCTGCGTCTGGCGCTCGCTTTGGGACTTCGCGATGGGCTGAAGAGGCCGCCGACGCAGCCGTTCCTCACATGCCGCCGTTCGGCTGCGGCGCGGGGTCCCGGTAGTATGTGTTGAGGATCGACAGGCGCGGTTTCTCGACCGGGACCGAAATCGCCTCGCGCCCATGCCAGCTCGACCTCAGAAGCGAAAAAGCCGGATGGATGACGACGAACGCATAGCCGGAGTTCGGCAGGAACGGCACGGTCTTGTCCTTGACAAGGCCATAGGATTTCCAGGCGAAGACGCCCATGGGCGAAATCTTGTAGATGGCCGTGCCAAGCTCGCGCTGCGAATCGTCCGAGGGCAGGTAGATCTGCATGGTCAAGACCTTCCTGCGCGTGTCGGGGTGAGGCTTGATCGCATAGCCGTTGAGGTCGGTGTAGAGGACGGGGCGCGGATGCATAGGCACCGGCCAGCTCTCGCCGCTTCTCTTCGAGCGGATGCGGAACCCCTCGTCCAGCTTTTCCCTCAAGGCGGAGGCGACTTCGGTCAATTCGAGCACCCGGCGCACGATGCTCCATAGCTCGCGGCTCTCCTCCGAGCCCGGATCGCTGTGCTCGTCGTAGAGGGCGTATTCCCGCCGCGTTCCGTCCCCGTTCAGTCCGGCAAAGCGATCGACCTCGGGGAAGCGCTGCACCAGGCGGGCGTAAAAGTCGCTGGGGAAGAAGTCGCGAAATCGAATCAGCGGATAGGGCTTGCGAAACGCCTCGGCGTTGAGGATCGAGGTGGTGGCGGATTCGAGAACGCGCCGAAACTCATCGTCTTCCGCGTCCTTAAGGGAAGAGCTAGCTTTTTCGCTGGCCTCGGCCATACCCATCATGTCTTGCCTCAATCGCGATTTCGATCGACCGACTGCATCAGTACCCCGGGCGACGGAGTAATCCCAAGTCTCCGGGAACTCAAATCGGCCCGCGCCGGCCCGCGCGGCTTGACAGAGGCTCGGGCGTCGTCGCAATCACCCGCCGTGGCGGGGGCCGATATCTGACCGAGCGATGAACGTTCCCGAACCCCTGCGTTACCGGCTGGAACATATCGCATTTCGGGCCGCCCAGGCGGCCGCGACCGCCTTGCCGCTCGAGGTGGTGTCATCGACTTCGGGCCTCGCCTGGCGGCTGATCGCTCCGCGCCTCCACCGGCAGGAACGCGCGCTTGCCAATCTCGCGCTCGCCTATCCCGAGCTTCCGGAGGCGGAGCGCAAGCGGATCGCCGCGGGCATGTGGGAGAACCTCGGCCGCACATTCGGCGAATCGTTTCACCTGAGGGAGATCGTCGCCCAGAAGCGCATCCGCTTCGAGCCCATGGCGCAGCTCGAGGAGATTATCCGCGGCGGCCCGTGCGTGGTCTGCGGCATGCATCTCGGCAACTGGGAGCTGGTGGCTTACGCGAGCAAGCTCATGGGCGTCCCGTTCAGCGGCGTCTATCAACGCCTCACCAATCCGCTGGTCGACGAGGAGAGCCGCAAGCTGCGCGCCTTCCTCTATGATGGCGGTCTTCTGCCGAAGACCCCGGTGACCGCGCGCTCGCTCATGAAGGCGGCGAAAAGCGGGGGCTATCCCGCATTCCTCGCCGACCTCCGCGACGACAATGGCGCGGTCGTGCCCTTCTTCGGCGCGCCCGCGCTGGCGACCGTCTTTCCCGCGCTCCTCGCCCGCAAGACCGGGCTTCCGCTTTACGCCGGCGCCGCCTTCCGCGAGCCGAAGGTGCGCTTCGTGATCCGCGGCGCGCGGGTCGAGGTGCCGCACACCGACGACGCCGCGGCGGACGCGGTTGCGGGCACGGCGGCGCTGCACGCGCAGTTCGAAGCCTTCATCCGCCAGGCGCCGGAACAATGGATGTGGGCCCATAGGAAGTGGGTTTAGGCCGCCACGTCCGGCCCAATTAGCCCCAGATTTTGCCCGATTTTGACCTCATTCTCCAAGCCAAACCAAACAAATCCAAATAAAAAGGCTTGGATTTCCTTGGATTCCTTTGGCCGATCCTGGGCTTTTCAATGGGTTACAGCGAATCCAAATAAAAAATTTCTTTTCCTTGGCCAACCTGTCGGCTGCCGCCCTCAATTGAGGCTCTTTCGTGTTCTCACTTCAAGCACTATAGCAGAGGTTCCGGTTTTCGGAAAGCAAATGTTTCCGACACAGGCGGCTCGCCTGACCGGCCCATCCGGCGTCGGCGCCAAAGCCGTCGCTCACTCCCTTCATCCCGGATCGCCGTTATGGCGGCGATCATTTTGGACGAAAGCGGACAAGGCGCGAGACCGCCGATCGTCCGCTTCCGACGTGGAGCGGACATAGCAGATGGTAGCCTTGAAGGCATCGTTTTGAGTGCGGTTCGAAGGAACGGGCGCTGTCCCACCCAGCAGTCGGTAGAGAGTCTGACGGAACATCCTGTAGATGGCAGCCGCCGAAGGTTCTTACTGGCAAACGGTTCAATTCCGACTCCAACTCCAGGAGATTTGCTCTTCGAAAACCTCTCTTCTGTGCTTACGCCTTCTTCACCTTACGTAGGCCCATAAGGTACTCCACAAGTCGATGGACATCTGTGGCCGGATTGTCGGCACCGCTCTTCCTGTTTTCCGCCTCCAACATAGTTGCGTGTTTAATGGCACTCTCGAGACGACTCTCCAACACCTCAAATGTGTTGGACCGCCCCTTCGTATAGCCCGGCAGATGCTCCCGCAGCTTGCGTACCCCCCTGTCGCCCGACGACATCCCGCCAATTGATGTAAACGGGCGCGACGTGAAGCAAAAATGAAGGATCAACCACACTTCAAAGCGCGGAACGGAAACGGCGACCCGCAACCGCCCGGCATGCCCGGAAAGGGTTACCCTTTTCAAAGCGACATGATAGTTCTGGTGTCCGTCACGATCAAATACGCAGTAAGCACAGCCATATTCCTCCCGGTCCAACTCAGTCTCGGCATATAGCACAATGCTCATTGGATCAGTGGCGTCTGGATGTATGATCCTTATGTTAGCGTTACTAGGTCTATACGCCACTTTGAGGCCCTGTAGGTAATTAGGCTCAGTTTTCTCCCCCTCGAATACAACAAGAACGTAGCCATACGGTGCGTTGACGCAATGGCGGCGCCTAACGCTTCAAGAGTGTAATACAAGCGAATTTTCACTCGCTTTCGGTCGTTTTTGCGCCATCCTCACACAGCTTTCGGCTCACCGCCGTGCTATGAGGATCGCTCCATTTCGCCAGGGGGAGGGAGACCATGAAGAACCGCCAGTGGCTGCTCGCGCGCCGTCCGGACGGAGCGATCAAGGACAGCGACTTCAATCTCGTCGAGACGGAAGCGCCGATTCCGGGCGAAGGCGAGGTGCTGGTGCGCAACACCATGCTGTCCTGCGACCCGACGCAGCGGGGCTGGATCGCCTTCGACACCTATCTGCCGGCGGTCAAGATCGGCGAAGTCGTCCGCTCGCTCGGCGCAGGCCGGATCGAAGCGTCGAACCATCCCGACTTCGCGGTCGGCGACATCGTGTCCGGCCTTGTCGGCTGGCAGGATCATGTCGTGATGAGTCCCAAGGGCCAACTCAACAAGCTGCCGCCGGGTGCGCCGCTGGAACTGGCGATGAGCGTGTTCGGCGCGACCGGAATCACCGCCTATTTCGGCTTGCTCGACGTGGGCCGGCCGGTCGCGGGCGAAACGGTGGTCGTCTCAGGCGCGGCCGGGGCGACGGGTTCGGTCGTCGGGCAGATCGCCAGGATCAAGGGCTGCCGCGCGATCGGCATCGCGGGCGGGGCGGAGAAATGCCGCTGGCTGACCGACGAGGCCGGGTTCGATGCGGCGATCGACTATAAGTCGGACAACGTTCCGGCGCGGCTGAAGGAGCTGTGTCCCAAGGGCATCGACATTTTCTTCGACAATGTCGGCGGCGACATCCTCGATGCGGCGCTGGCGCGGCTTGCGATGCGCGGGCGTGTGGTGCTCTGCGGCGGGATCGCCAACTATAACGCGACAGAACCGTCGCCGGGACCAAAGAATTACCTCAACCTGGTCGTCCAGCGCGGACGGATGGAAGGCTTCATCGTGCTCGATTACCTGCCGCGCGCGGCGGAGGCGATCGGCGCGCTCGCCGGCTGGGTGCAGTCGGGAAAGCTCAAGACCAAGGTCGACGTGCAGCACGGCCTCGAGAACGCGCCGGCGACGCTGCGGCGGCTGTTCGAAGGCCGCAACGACGGCAAGCAGCTCCTGCGCATCGCGGAGTGAGTGGAGGCTTTCGGCATCCCGGCAATCGCTTTCCGCGCCTGAGCCTGGTCGCCAATACAATCGTATTTTTGACGGATTGCCGCGCGATTCCTGGCTCTTGCGTGATCACTTTGGGCGGCAGCAGGCCTATTTGCAGCCGATTTCTGCACGCCTGTCTTCGCGGTCGTTCACGAAAATGTGAACCCGGCGGCGGTCTCAAGGATAGCCATTTGTCTTCGTTGGTCGTTGACTGGCGTAAGGGTGGAGTATGCCCGCCATAGGAGGTCGTTTCATGCCATTCAGCACGCTTGGTCTATCCGTGGCGACGGTCGGGGTTGCGACGCTGGCGTTCGCCATCGCCGCTCCAGCTTCGGCGCAACAGCACTACGCGCACACGCATTATGCGCACACCCACTATCACCACTATCACCACTACGCCCATTATCGCGAAGGTCGTCAGATCATCGTTCATTCGCAAGCGCCGGTGGTGGTGCAGCCTGTGAGCTACGCCTGGGGGCCCGTGGGGGCGGTGGGCAGCGTGGTCGGGGGAACCGGCCAGGCGGTGCAGTCCGTCTTTGTCGGCGCCGGCGGCATCGTGGGCGGGGTGGTCGGCGGTGTCGCCGGCGGCGTGTCGGCGCTCTTTGGCGGCCCCGGCTACACCTACACCCCGGCTACCGGCTACGGCGGCCCGTTCGCGGCGCCGTTCAATGCGGCCGGCTCAGTCGCCGGGGCGCCCTTCCAGGTGGTCAGCGGCGCTTTCGGCGGGCAGCCCGCGCCCGCGTACAGCTATTAAGTGCAGCTGCACCGCCTGAGCGAGACCGGCGCGCGGTCGCTCGCCTTGTCTCGCCCTTGCGCGAGGGCTCTCACGCGGATCTTAGCGCCGAGCGAACCGATCCGGGGGAACGGCCGACGATCCGCTTGAAGGCTCGGCTGAAGGCCGCCTGCGAGCCGTAGCCGAGGCGATGGGCCGCGACATCGATCGGCATGCGGTCGCGCCCGATCCACTCGGCGGCGAGCCGCATGCGGAGTTCGGTCAGGTATCGTAGCGGCGTCAAACCGGTGACGGCCAGGAACCGCTCGGCGAAGATCGAACGCGAACTCCCCATCTCAGCGGCCAGATCCGCCACCGTCCAGTCGCGTCCCGGGTCGCGATGGACGGCGGAGATCACGCCGCCGAGGCGCGGGTCGCGCAGAGCCGACACCCAGCCGCTCGCCTGGCCGCACCCCAATTCCGCCCAGGCGCGCACGATGAAGGCAGCCACGACATTGGCGAGATGAGCCAGGATGCCGGCGAAGCCCGCCCGTGCGCCGCAGGTTTCGCGCTCCATCGCCTCCAGGATCGGCAAGATCTCCGGATAGCGCTCCGACAACGTGCCGACGAACATGGCCTCCGGCATCAAAGCGACCAGCGAGCCCATGCCCCCCAGGTCGAACTCCATGCAGCCGCTGAAGATCAGGACATGGCTCGACGGGCACTCTCCGGCCTTGCAGGCGGTCAATGCGCTGACGCCCTGGCAGAGCGCGGAGGTGGTGAACGCAGCGACGTCGCGGCACGCCAAGTCGGGTCGCGACACGACATCGTGGGTTCCGCCGCGCGGGAGCAACACGGCGTCGCCTGCGCCCATGCGATGGACCTCGTCGCCTTGACGCAGGAAGACCGGGCCGCGGGCGACGAAGTGGAACTTCGCGCGGCCTTCCTCGGCTCCGAACCCAAGGCCGAAGGGCGGCGAAAGCTCGATCCGCCGATATTCGACGCCAGTCAGGCGCATGCCGACCAGAAGCTCATTCAACGGGTCTAATGGCGGCTGCGCGGCGGTCGAGATTTCGGATGAACGATCAATCATATCGGTGTTTCTGACATAGATCGTCCGATCTGTCTACTTTAGGGTGGCCTCAAAGACCCACGCGCCCCGCAAGGAACCACGATGAACGAACCCCTGCTCAAAATCGACGAAATGGCTGCGCGAGGCGCAGGGCCCACCGACCTGCTTGCCGACCGGACCGACGATCGCAATGCGGCCTCCGGCGAGCCGGCCTGGGCGGCGGTCGGTTCGATGGCGCTCGGCGTGTTCTCCCTGGTCACCGCCGAATTTCTGCCGGCGAGCCTGCTGACGCCGATCGCGGCTGATTTCAGGATCAGCGAAGGCGCGGCCGGGCAAACGGTGACGGCGACCGCCGCCTTCGCCCTGCTGTCCAGCCTCCTCGTCACGGCGGTGATCCGAAACCTTGACCGGCGGATCCTGATGCTCGGCTTCACGATCCTTCTCCTGATATCGAACCTGATCGCGGCTTTCGCTCTCAACTTGCCCATGCTGCTGGTCGGGCGGGTCCTGCTCGGCGCGGCGCTCGGCGGATTCTGGACGATGTCGGCGGCCTTGACGATGCGCCTCGTGCCCGAGGCGCTGGTGCCGCGGGCGTTGTCGATCATCTTCAGCGGCGTCTCGGCCGCCACCATCTTCGCTGCGCCCGTAGGGATCTACTTCGGTCATCTTTTCGGCTGGCGCGCCGTGTTCCTCATGGCGGCGGGTTTGTCCGCGATCACCTTGATCGCGCAGGCCGCGACGCTACCCCGAATGCCCGCCTCGGGCTCGGCGAGGCTCGGCACCCTCGTCGAGGTCCTCAAGCGACCGGGCGTCGCCGTCGGCATGATCTGCGCCATGTTGGTTTTCATCGGGCACTTCGCCTTCTTCACCTACTTGCGGCCGTTCCTGGAATTCACGACGGGCGCCGGGATTGCGATGATTTCCAGCGTGCTGCTCGGATTCGGCGTCGCGAGCTTCTTCGGCACCCTGCTGGCCGGCTTCATGCTGGAACGCAGTCTGCGCGCAACGCTCGCGGCCATGCCCCTGGTGATGGCCATCTTTGCCGCCGCTCTCGCGACGTCCCATAGCACGCTGTCATTGGATCTCGCGCTCGTTACGCTGTGGGGACTGGCGTTCGGCGCCGTGCCCGTCGCCTGGTCGACGTGGCTCACCCGCACCATTCCCGACGAAGCGGAAAGCGCGGGCGGTCTGCTGGTCGCGGCGATCCAACTCGCGATTATGATCGGGGCGGCCGCCGGCGGCGCAATTTACGATTTCAAGGGCGCGACCGCCGTCTTTGGCGCCAGCAGCGCGGTTCTGTTCGCCGCCGCATTGATGGTTCTTTTCGTTGTTCCGACGCGGGCCGATGAGGCCTCCTGAGGCCCGCGCTGGCGCGACGAACATTGTGCGCTTCTATGTGGCGCCCTGAGGGGACGACCTCTTGGCGAAGGGCACGCAGAGCAAGGCGCCGATGGTCAAAACGGCGATCATGATCCAGGCTTCGTTGATCGCCTGAACCAGCGCCGCCTTCTTGACGAGCGACTGCACCATCGCGAGCGCCGGGCCTTCGAGCGGGCCGGCCGGGCGGTTCATGAACATGTCGAGCGGTATGCCGACAAGCTTGGCCGTGTCGACGTCACCGGCCTCCAGCTTCTTCGTCAATGCGGTCCCGAGCGCGGGCGAGCGGGTGTAAATCACGGTGTCGATCATCGCGAGCCCTATGGCGCCGCCAAGGTTGCGCATCAGATTGAAAAGGCCGCTCGCGTCAGGCACGCGGCTCGCCGCCAAATGGCCAAGCGCCAGCCGCGTCGGCGGAAGCAGACAAAACATGATCGCCAGACCGCGAATGACCTGCGGCCAGAACATGCCGTTGAAATCGGTTTCCGGCGTCTGCAGTCCGCTCAAGCCGAGACCGACGCCGAAAACTCCAAACCCAAGCGACGTGAGGAGCCTCGCCTCCACGCGCTGTTCGAGCGCAACGGCGATCGGCGCGGTCATGAGCTGCGTCACGCCCGTGACCAGCATGATCGTGCCGATCTCCAGAGCGTTATGGCCTCTGACGAACGCCAGAAAGACGGGCATGAGGTAGACGGAGCCGAACAGGCCGATGCCTAAGACGAAACTCAGAACGCAACCGATGGCGAAACTCCGATCGGTGAAGGTCTTCAGATTGACGATCGGGCGCGACGCGTTGAGCGTTCGTCGGACAAAGCTGACCGAACTTGCAAAGCTGAGCGCCAAGAGACCCGCGACCAGGCCGGAGGTCCAGCCGCGCGTCGGCGCTTCCTTGAGCGCGACTTCAAGCGCGGCCAGCCCGATCGCCATGAGCGCCAGCGACAGCACGTCGAGCCGGCGCGCTTCGCCGAGCCGCATCGGCTCCTTCGGCAACAGGACGCCGGCGACGATCGCCGAAAGGATCCCAGGCGCGACATTGATCAGGAACAGCCAGTGCCAGGAATAGGTCTCGGTGATCCAGCCGCCGACGATCGGCCCGACGGTCGGCGCAAGCACCGCGAGAACGCCGGCGAACGTGGTGGCAAGACCCTGCGCGCTGACTGGAAACAGCAGGAACACCGCGGCAAAGACGGCCGGGATCAGCGTGCCGCCGGAAAAGCCCTGCAAGACCCGCCATGCGATCAGCATCGGGAAATGGTCGCTCGCGGCGCATCCGATCGAAGCGAGTGTGAACACGGAGACGGACAGCACGAACAGCCAGCACATGCTGAGCAAGCGCGTGAGGAAGCCGGTCAACGGGATCGCGACCACCTCCGCGATCAGATACGCCGTCTGCACCCAGCTCATCTGGTCGGGGGGAATGTCGAGGGCGTTCTGAATCGTCGGCAGCGAGGTCGCCACGACCTGCACGTCGAGGATCGCCATGAACATGCCGACGCACATCATCGCGAAACCGACCGACGTTGAGACGGACGAGGCGACCGGAATATTGTGCTTAATCGCGTTTGCCATAGTCCGACCCGGTCAATGCGACATTTTCCGCACGGATCCGGATCGATAACAAGATTGCATTGGCCGCGGAGAAGATGAGCGCGATCCAGGGCAGGCCAAGGCAAAGGGGGAGGGCGGCGATTTCGCCAATGACGACGAGATAGTTTGGATGCGAGACAAGGCGATAGGGGCCGTTCGACACGAGGGGCGCACCGGCAAGGACGATGATGCGCGTGGTCCAACGGGGGCCGAGCGTCATGAAGTCCAAACCCGCAAAACCTGGAGCGACAGAAAGACCGCGAGCCAGGCTGGATTGATCACACGCGTCGCGCCGAAAATCCACAGGCTGGCTAGCCAGAGGGCGTGCATCAGCACGATCGCCGGATAATGGCCTGGAGCGAACTCGACGGCGCCCTTCGCCATGAGCGCCGCCGTGTTGCGGCGCGAGAGAGTGAGTTCCGCAATCCGTTCCGCGGTGACCAATCCAAGAAGCAGCGCCGCGGCCGTCACGCGGCTCTCTTCAGGGAAACGCAACTCGCGGTGAAACCCGGTCCCATCGCAGTCAGCAATGTGCGCGAAGGCATGCCGGCGCGAAGGATACGATCCAGCACGAACAGCACCGTCGGCGACGACATGTTGCCATAGTCCGCCAGGATTGCGCGTTCGTGGTCGAGAGAACCCTGCTCGAGCGAGAGCGCGCGTTCGAGGGCGGTGACGACCTTCGCGCCGCCAGGATGGCAGGCAAAGCGATCGATGTCTTCGAGAGCCAGTCCGCCTCTCGCCAAAATGCCGGCGATCGCCGGCGCGATGTGCGCTTGCGCGAATGGCGGGATCGCGCGGTCGAAGATGACGCCGAAGCCCTGCGGATCGATTCGCCAGCCCATGATGTCGAGCGTGTCGGGCCAGGTGTGCTGGCCGCTCATCTCGACGGTGGCGGCGCCGGCGTCGCAAGCCTTGAGCACGCACGCGGCCGCGCCGTCCCCGAACAGCGCGGTGGCGACCATATTCGCCTTGGTCAATTCGTCGAGGCGGAAGGCGAGGGTGCAAACTTCGACCGCGACCAGCAGCACGATGCTGCCTGGACGCGAGCAGGCGAGGCGGGAAGCAATCGAGAACCCGGAGACGCCGCCCGCGCAGCCAAGGCCGAAGACGGGAACGCGCTCGACATCGGCGCGAAACCCCATCCGCCCGGCAACTCTGGCCTCGAGACTGGGCGTCGCAATTCCGGTCGATGAGATACTGACGATCGTGTCGACTTCGGCGGCGTCAAGTTCGGCGGCGTCCAGAGCGCGAGTCGCCGCGTCGGTGAAGAGCTGGCATGCGCCCTCGAGATAGGCGCTTGTGCGCTCGGGCCAGCCGAGCGGCGCGAGGTACCAGTCGATTGGCCGCACCGCATGCCGCTGGCGAATTCCAGAGCTCTTGAACACCCGCGCCATGCGCTCGAAATCGTCATAGCGCCCGGCGAAACCGCAACTCGCGGCCGACGCGACGTCGGACTGGTGCAAGACGTGAGGGGGAACCGAGGTAGCAAGCGAAACAAGCTTGGCAGACTGATCCATCGACGCTCCGATTGCGATCCCGAGATACGGCGCTCACGGAGAAAACAATCGTGGCCCCAATTTATTCGGTAAGATGTAACCAGCTATTTATGTCGTCGTTCCGATCGTTGTACTCACAATTTTTTGAAACAAACCTGTGTAACAAATCAAATGTTGAGGAAACTCGCCGCTTTGGTCGAGTGGAGTTCGCAGGTGCGGCGCAGGCCCGACGCGCCGAATGAGAGCGGCGGGATAGTCGGCCCCGCCGCATTGGACCTCGAAGGCGTTAGCCGCCGGGTGGACGATAGGCAATCGACTTCGCGAGAGCCCGGTCGAGTTCGCTTGAGGTGAGCACCTCCATCGTGGCGACTTCACCGAACGCTCCGGTGGCCTCGGCGACCAGCGAAAACGCCGCCCCGGTCGCGGCGTCGGGCAGTTCCATAACGATCGCGCCGGTGTACTCGCCGCCAGTCGTCCAATACAATTCGTCGACTTTTCCACCCATACCCTCAAAGGTCTTTCGAATCTGAGCCTCGCGGTGCGCCGCCTTTTCCTTCAAGAAGCCCTTTGCTCCTTCTGGGCTGTACTTAAAAAGAAGAATATATTTTGGCATGGTATGTTCCTCCCTTTACGGCGTTTACCGCCGTGGGAAAGTATCATCTGCGGTTCAGCGCTTTGTCAAAGATCAGTGGACCGAGCGCCTGTTGGCCGCAGGCTCCTTACTCGGCTGCCGGTGAGGAAGTCCGCGTTCGCTTTCGCCCCCGGGGCGCCGGATCGGCAAGCTCGATCCAGACCGGCGCGTGGTCGCTCGCCTTCTCCCAGCCGCGCACGTCGCGATCGACGCCGGCAGCCTTGAGGCGTGGGGCGACAGCGGGGCTCAGCAGCAGGTGATCGATGCGCAGGCCGGCGTCGCGCGCGTAAGCGTTACGGAAATAGTCCCAGAAGGTGTAGATGCGCTCGCCGGGATGAAGCGTTCGCAAGGCGTCGGTCCAGCCCTGTTCGGCCAGCCGGCGAAAGGCGTCTCGCACCTCGACGCGGAACAAAGCGTCGTTGACCCATCGCTCGGGCTTATAGACGTCGAGCTCGGTCGGCATCACGTTGTAGTCGCCGACGAGCACGACCGGCGCGCCGGTCGCGAGGAGCTCGGCGGCATGCGCGATCAGGCGCTCGAACCAGCTGAGCTTGAAGCCGAATTTCTCGCTTTTTACCGGATTGCCGTTTGGCGCGTAGAGGCAAGCGACCAGGAGGCCGTCGACGGCGGCCTCGATGTAGCGGCTGTGGAGGTCGTCATCGTCGCCGGGGAGCGCGCGCCGGGTCTCGATGAGCGCCTTGCCGCGCGTCAGGATGGCGACGCCGTTCCAGCTTTTCTGGCCCTGCCAGATGGCCTCGTAGCCCGCCGCGCGGACGGCGCTTTGCGGAAACGTCTCGGATTTGAGCTCCTGCAGGCAGACCACGTCGGGGGACGTCTCCTTGAGCCAGCGGAGAAGGACGGGCAGCCGGCCATTGACGCCGTTGACGTTGAAGGTCGCGATCTTCATGGGCGCCCTCTGGTTGCGCCGGGCCTTCATCAGGTGTCGGTAGCCTAAGCCCGCTTTGGCTGCAGCGGGCGCGAGGCGCCGCGCCCGCGCGGCGCCAGTACGCGAGGCCGAACGCGGCGAAGCGGAAAGCGGCTAGGGCTGCCGGCTCGGATGCTCATGCGCCAGCGAAGCCTGCACCGACAACAGCTCGCACTGGGTCCGCCGGAAATAAAGACGCCCGTCTCTGTCGAGCAGCGGAAGGTCCGAACCCAGACCGGCGGCGCCCATGGGCTGTCGCGTGATTGCGATTTTCATCGACATGATGACGGTATCAATTCTTTTCGTGAGGTAGAGCTCGACCAGGTGTCGCAGCATTTTGGGTTGGACATAGATCTCCAGCCGCGGCGCCTCGACGTCCACGTCGTTCCAAATCATCTTCGCTGATCGATTAAGCTCGGCCGCCTCGAACGTTTCGTCGGTTTGCACGAAAGCGGCGACATCGACCTCGAATTGATTGAAGGTCGTGTCGCTATTCCCGACGGAAAGCGCGTTCTCGACAATCCCAACGCCATTCAGGACGGAATATTGCAACGATGAGAGCGGCAGGGGCGCGACTTGATGTCTCGGGATAATCCGGTCCTGGCGCATGATATCGTTGAAAGCGACGTCGATATCCAGCCAATAGAGTTTTGAGCGCGAATCCTGCCGTTCGCGAGACGAAATGCGGACTGTTTGGCTTGCCATGGGTTCGAATGTAGCTGTTGGCGCTTAATCCATCGGATACAATTAATATAGTATCCGAGATTGTGGTTCCACATCACTTTATGGAACTTTTCCGCAAAAAAAAACTTCGTTCGAGCTCGTTCCCGGCCGGGATGGAGGTTTCGTTGGAAATGGCGCGCCGGCGCGCTAACTGGAATATCCTCGTGGGTTCGATGCGAGGTTGAGGGCTTACGATGTTCACCGGGATTATCAGCGACATTGGGCAAATCATTGATATCACGCCGTCAGGCGAGCTGAGCCGGCTCAGGATCGCAAGCGCCTACGACGCGAAAACCATTGCCCTCGGAGCCTCGATCGCCAATTCGGGCCCGTGCCTCACCGTGGTTGGCGTCGAGCCGCGGGGGGACGGTTCGGCGCTCGCGTTCGATGTCGGCGCCGAGACGCTGGCGGTGACGACGCTTGGAAAACTGCGGGCGGGCGGGCGCGTCAATCTCGAGCGATCGCTCCAAGTTCGGCGACGAACTCGGCGGCCACATGGTGAGCGGCCATGTCGACGGGGTCGCCGAGATCGTGTCGCGGCGGGATTTCGACGGCATGGCGCATTTCCTTGTCCGTGCGCCGAAGGATTTGGCGAAATTCATCGCGGTCAAGGGCTCGGTGGCGCTCGACGGGACTTCGCTCACCGTGAACGCCGTCGACGGCGACATGTTCGAGGCGCTGCTCATCCCCCACACGCTGAAAGTGACGACCTGGGGCGAGCGCAAGGCGGGCGACAAGGTCAATATCGAGGTCGACCAGATGGCGCGCTACGCCGCGCGGCTCATGGAGGCGGGGCGGGGGTCCGCCTAGCTCCCCCGCGCCCGCACGTAAGCCCTCTCGCCGGTCCTCGGGCGAGACCAGACTTCCACCATCTCGCCGGATCGGCGGGTCGAGGAAGCGCTCGCCGGTAAATTTCCAGTCCGGTCCGGGCGGGGCGTCGAGGGGCTTACGCTTGTAGCCGCCCTTGCGGAAAAAGAACCAGATCAGAAGGAGCACAAGACCGAAGCCGACGGGCAAGCCAAGCGCGATCATGACACGGGTTCGATCACCGCCGCGGTGCCATAGGCGACGATCTCGCTCATCGTCTGGCCGATCTCGGCGCTGTCGTAGCGCATCATCACGATGGCGTTGGCGCCCATCGCGGTCGCGTTCTCGACCAGCCGATCCAGGGCGTGGCGGCGCGCCTCCTCGAGAAGCCGCGTATATTCGTGGATCTCCCCGCCGACGATGGTGCGCAGACTGGCCATGATGTTGCCGCCGAGCCCTCGGCTGCGCACGACGACGCCGAAGCACTGGCCGAGCGTCTGGACGGTGCGGTGGCCGGCGATATTTTCAGTGGTGGCGACGATCATTTCGCGAAATCCCTCCAGAGCAATCTGCCCGTTCCCCGCGAGTTTCGCACGTCAAGCCTAACCAACGGTTGCAATGCGGGCGGGCGGCCCTGGCGCTATTTGGCGATCGTCGCCGCCCCGGCCATGCACGCGACTTCGTCCTGCGACCCGGCGGCGCCGGAACAGCCGATCGCCCCGATCAGCTTGCCGTCCTCGATCAGAGGAATGCCGCCGCGCGAGCCCATGACATCGTCAATCGTCAGGACCCTTATATCGTTCTTTTGAATTGCCTCTTCGAAGGCCTTGGTTTGTCGGCGGAACTTGACCGACGTGCGCGCCTTGTGCTCGGAGACGGCGATCGAGCCGAGCTGGGCGCCGTCCATGCGCCCGAAAGCGACGAGATTGGCCCCGGAATCGACAATTGCGACGTTGAGCGCCCAGCCGTGTTTCTCGGCCTCCGCAATGGCGGCGGCGATCGCGGCCTGAGCGCGCGCGAGCGAAATCGGCGCGCCATACGGAATGTTGAACGGCATCGTGTCGGGGACGACGTCGAGCGGATTGGCCTGCTGCGCGCCCGCCGCGCCGGAAAAGCCGAGACAGGCAGTCAAAATCGCCGCACGCAGCGTGAGCGTCATGGTCGTTCCTCCCAAATGCCTGACCAGGATCATTGCGCCGCTCGGCGCCGCTCGGCAAGGACGCGTCGAGGCGGCCTCGCGACGCTTTACGAAACGACCGATCCGACTTAGTTTTGTTGAACAGCGCGATGCGGGCTGTTGGAGCGGGGTCAATCGATGCGTGGGCTGCGTATTCTTTTGCTGATCGGCGCCGCGAGCCTGGGCCTCGCGGCGAGCGCGGCCTCGGCCGAATCTTTCTTCAATCTTCCGTTCAACCTGCCCGGGGCGGCGCCTCCGCCGCCAAACCCGCAGACCTTTCTGCCGCCGGACGCGGATCCGAACTATTCGACCCCGGGAGGCTATGACAGCGACGTCGACATGTCCCGCACGACCCGCAAGGAGGTCCGCGACCCGACGAGCGAGCCGGTCGGCACGCTCACCATCAACACGCACGAGCGGAAGCTCTATCTCTCGCTCGGCGACGGCCGGGCGCTGCAATACGGCATCGGCGTCGGGCGGCAGGGCTTCGCCTGGAAGGGCAGGGCCGAGATCGGCCGAAAGGCGTTCTGGCCCGGATGGACGCCGCCGCCCGAAATGATCGACCGGCAGCCGTACCTGCCGCGGCACATGGACGGGGGCATGGAGAACCCGCTCGGCGCACGGGCGCTCTACCTGTTCGAGGACAACAAGGACACGCTGTTTCGCATCCACGGGACCAACGAGCCGAACTCGATCGGCAAAGCCGTGTCGTCCGGATGCATCCGGATGCTCGATTCCGACGTGATCGACCTTTACGGGCGGGTCGCCAAGGGGACGCCGGTCGTCGTTTTGTGAGCCGCCCTGACCGACCCTCTCCGCATAGGCGTCGGGAAGAAGGCCGTCGCTACGGGCTAGCGGGAAGGGAGAAGCGCACGGTCCGCCATTGTGAACACGGCGCGGCGATGCCGCGCAAGGCATGCGTTCCGAGCGGGATCAGCGGCGCGCTGGTTTCGGCGGCGAAAGCGCCCGAGATAAGGACGGTTCGTTCGAGCGGACGGCATAGGCCCTCGAGCCGACTGACCAGGTTCACGGCGGGGCCTATTGCCGTGAAATCGAGCCGGTCGGCGGCGCCGATGGCGCCCCACAGCATTGCGCCAAGATGCAGCGCGGCGCCGAACGGCAGAGGCGGCAGTCCATCCCGCGCCCGCGCCGCGTCGAGATGGGCCATTCCGCTCCGTGCCGCGGCGACCGCCTTGAGCGCGGCGTCGCAGGCGTTGCGCGGCGATCCGCCGGCGACCGGAAAGATCGCCAGCACGCCATCGCCCATGAACTTGAGCACTTCGCCCCCGTATGCGTGCACGGAACCGGCGATGCGGTCGAACCAGGCGTCGAGGGCGGAGATGACCTCGGAGGGCGGGCTGCTTTCGGAGAGCGCGGTGAAGCCGCGCAGGTCGGCGAACAGAAAGCGCCGCCTCGATGGTCTCGCTGATGCCGCGCCGCAACGGACCGGCCAGTACGCGCGCCGCGCTGCGGCGGCCGAGATAGGCCTCGAGCGCCGCATTGAGCGTGGCGCGCGCGGTCAGCGCGGCGAGCGGCGCCGCGGCGAAGCGCGCCGCTTCGCGCAGGCTTTCGGCTTCGTCAGGGGTGAAGGGACGCGGTCCGACCCATCCGAGCCTTGGGCCGTCCGGAGCGAGGCCAACACGGTCTTCATGCACGGGGCCGCGCGCGAGCCCTTCAAGCCAGCGCCGGCCGTCGCCGGCCGAACCGTCCGTCCGATCGCGGAATGCGCTCCGGCCACGAATCCCAAAGCCTCGACCACATCATTGCTGTCGGCTCGCCACAGCCAGGTGCGTCGCGCGATCAGCGGGTGGGGCGAAGCGAGCGTCAGGGTTCCGCCGGCGAGCGGCGCGCCGTCCTCGGTGAGACGCTGGCCGAGGGTCGCCAGAAAAAGCTCGGGGGTCGGCGTAACCGCCGCCGCATCGACCAGCCAGGCGAGGGTTGCGGAGAGGGGCATGGGGACGATCGTCGGCCGGACGCGGCTCAATTGCCATCCGCGTTTCGGTCGGGTCGCAGCGCCTTCGGGTTGGTCGTTCGAGATCGTTCAACCAAATGGTTGAATTTTGTAATCCGCGAGGCTCATATTCCGGCCAATCGATCAGCGCCCTGTCGATTTGACCGCGGCCCGCCCGTCATAGAGCTGGAATGTTCACTCGAGGAGAGACCGATGGATGAATCGCTCGTGGTCCGGCGCGAGACCCAGGTTGCGGCTCCGTTGTCATCAGGTAGTCATGGCAAAACCGGAGCCTCGATCAGCAACACCACGGTCACTTCCTCGTCTTCGAAATCCGAACCATCACCAGCATCCAAACCTATAATAGCCTCGAAGGCTAACCCACGGTTACCGACGTCCTTCCCTCCACCTGCTGCACCACCTCCTCCACTCCGACCAACCCAACTTCCCTACCATGAGTTGAAGAAGAACCCTGAGTTCAAGGCTCTTTCTCGAAAATACACGAGCCTCCTTATTGCAATACCTATTGCTCTTTTCACCTCTTACATCTTGTATGGCCGGCAATACGTAAAACTGAACGAGGCGGAGGGAAA
>CAVPPX010000050.1:0-152019 GCA_963707355.1 uncultured Alphaproteobacteria bacterium
ACACCGGTCATACTGCCGCAGTCCCTTCTCGTTCCTGGGCGCACCGTCTACGGCCCGTTTTGATGTGCGGTCGGCGCCCAGCGCCGGCCGCCAGCCGGCTCCCGTTACGCCGCGGCCTTCAGCGCCTGATCGAGGTCGGCGAGAATGTCGTCGATATGCTCGATGCCGATCGACAGCCGGACATAATCGTCCGTCACGCCGGTCGCCTGCTGCTCCTGCGGCGAGAGCTGCGAGTGGGTGGTGGTCGCCGGATGGATGGCGAGCGAACGCGCGTCGCCGATATTGGCGACGTGATAGAGGAGTTGGAGCGCGTCGATGAACTTGCGCCCCGCCTCGCGTCCGCCCTTGATCTCGAACCCGACCAAACCGCCCTGCCCTCCCTTGAGGTATTTTTCAGCGCGCTTCTTCGCTTCGCCTTTCTGAACCGAGGGATGAATCACGCTCGTAACCGCAGACTGCTTGGCGAGCCAGGCCGCAACCGCGGAGGCGTTTGCCGAGTGGCGCTCGATCCGCAACGGCAGCGTCTCCACACCCTGAAGCGTGAGGAAGGCGTTGAACGGCGACATGCACGAGCCGATATCGCGCAACAGAGTGGTGCGGGCCTTGAGGATATAGGCGATCGGCCCGAGCGGCTTGGCCGCCTCGCTCCACACCGCGCCATGGTAGCTCGGATCCGGCGTGTTGAGCGCCGGCTGACGCTCCTTGTGCTCGTCCCAGGGGAAGTTGCCGCCGTCGACGAGGAGGCCGCCGATCGAAGTGCCGTGGCCGCCGAGATACTTGGTTGAAGAATAGACGACGATCGCCGCGCCATGTTCGAACGGCCTCGTCAGGATCGGCGCCGCGGCGTTGTCCATGATCAGCGGAACGCCAAGCGGACGGCCGATCGCCGCCACTTCCGCGATCGGGAACGCGATCAGCTTCGGATTGGGCAGGGTCTCGGCATAGTAAGCGCGGGTGCGCGCGTCGGTCGCCTTGCGGAAATTCTCAGGATCAGCGGGATCGACGAAGCGCACTTCGATTCCCTGGTCTTTCATCGTATTGGCGAACAGGTTCCAGGTGCCGCCGTAGAGGTCGGTCGACGAGACGACGTTGTCGCCCGCGCGCGCCAGATTTTGGATCGAGAAGGCGGAAGCCGCCTGACCACTGGCGAGCGCCAGAGCTGCGACGCCGCCGTCGAGCGCCGCGACGCGCTTCTCGAGAACGTCATTGGTCGGGTTCATGATCCGCGTATAGATGTTGCCGAGCTCCTTGAGCGCGAACAGATTGGCGGCGTGCTCGGCGCTCTGGAACTGATAGGAGGTGGTCTGGTAGATCGGCACGGCGACTGCGCCCGTCGCCGGGTCGGCGCGCCAACCAGCGTGAAGCGCCAGAGTTTCGACTTTATGGGACATGGTTTCTTCCCTGCTGTTGCGCTTGCGTCGCCAGTTTATGAAGCCCGGTGCGACGGATGAGGGCGGTTATATTACTTCTTAATTAAGTTTATTATATTTTAACCTATATGAATTAGGTAGAATGCACCCATAACGACTTCCTAACCGCTTCGCAAGGCGACGCATGTCGGTCAACCCGCGGGGTCGGCGCCTATCGTCTTGATGACGGCCTGCCGGTCGCGTCGAAATTCATCCCAACTTCTGTATTGTCGGAGCACGAATTGCAGGCCACTGCATCGTGGCTGGAGGCGAAGGGAAGCCCAATGAGCGTGCGCCATGAACCTGAGGAGCGTCTGCGCAAATTTCATCTGCCCCACGCCCATCTCAAATCCGCCTTCGGAAACGACTGGTTCGGGAGAAAAGCGGAGGATTTTGCCCGCTTCTTCGGCACGCCGACGTTCCTGATCGCGCAGACCTTAATCGTCGCGCTGTGGATCTGGGTCAACGCCGCCGGCTGGACCCAGTTCGACGTCTATCCGTTCATTCTGCTCAATCTCGCCTTCTCGACCCAGGCCGCCTATGCCGCGCCGTTGATCCTGCTGGCGCAGACCCGTCAGGCCGACCGCGACAAGGTGACGAGCCTCGCCGACGCCCAGCATCGCGAAGAGCTCCACCAGATCAGCGAGCAACGCCAGGCGCAAATGCGCGAGCAAGCCGCCATGCTGGTCGAAATGGTGCAGCAGAACACGGCGCTTACCGAGCGCGTGGAAACCCTGCTCAAGCAGAACACCGAACTCACCCAGACCGTCCGGACCCTCGTCGAAAGGATCGACGCGATGACGTGCGAGGTCCATGCGCGGGTGACGCCGGCCACGCGCGGCTGAACGGCCTTGGCCGCCCGGCGAAACCGACTACTTGCCGATGAACTCGATCGTTTGCTCAAGCGCCGCGGGCGAAACCCTGAACAGGCCGGTATAAGGCATGCCGAGTTCGAGCATGAGAAAGATCGCAAAGGCGATCGACAGCGCTCCGAATGTCAGGGCCGCGGTGACCAGGGCGTTTGTCGGGGCGTATAAGCCGATGCCGAAAAAGAGCGCCGCCGTCCAAAAGACCAGGATCGCGATCATTAATGACGACACCGGCAAGCTTGCGATCTGCAGGGAGATCAGCAGCCGCGATTGTTCGACCATGCTGGCGTATTGGTTGGCGGTCGCCAACGCCACTTTCTGCGCATCAGTTTTTGGCTGAAGCGTCGCGAGATAGTCGGTGATTGCCTGCGCACCGGCAAGGGGCGGCCCGACCGTCAGCAAGGCGGGGTCGACCTGCCCGCCGCCCCAGATCGCCCCATAGGCTTTCTCCATTCCCGTTTTGAGCTGGTCGCGCATCGGCTTGGTCTCGGGCCCGAATTGCCCGAGCGCCTGATCGAGCCTCAGGATCTGGGCGGAGAAATTCTCGAGGTTCGTCCGCTGAGCAGAGAAATAGCCCCAGCTGACGCCAATGAGGGTTCCCAAGACCAGAGCGAGAAGAAGGCTGACCAGCCCCGAGACTTGGCCGACCACGGCTTTCGTCTCGCCTGTCTTGTGCTCATCGACGAGACGCGTTTGCAGCGCGAGCCCGGCATAGCCGGCGACCATGAACAAGACGAAAATAAGTACGCAGACAAGAAGAATGCTCATCGAATGGACCCGCCAGCCCTAGTTTTGCCCCGCGGGGGCCCTAACTGACCCGTTGCGGAATATCAAGCGAGGTCGAGGACGCCGGGCCAGCCGCAAACGCAACTGTCGTAGCGGCGCCATCTCGGAATGACACTTGCAAGAGAAAACGCGTGCCTTCCATTCACTGTCTGAATACGCTATTCTATCAATCTCCGGCGTGACCCCCTCCAAGCCGCATCTGGCGAACCGACGGATCACCTTGAACAACTTCAAACAATCGACGCTTGGGAAGCTGGCGCGCGATCGTGGTTTCCTTGTCCGCCATACGCCCTGCTTACCAGTGGTGCTGTTTAGGCTCTCGATAGTCTGGAGCGCGCGATGACAACGGTACGCAGCCAGGATCATTTCGAGTCGCTTGACGGACTTCGCGGAGCCGCGGCGCTCGCGGTTGTCATCCATCACTCGGCGAACGTTTATCTTGATACCGAAACTCGGAAACTGGGGATCCTCACGCCAATACTACACGCGTTGGCGCGGCTCGGTCATCCGGCTGTCCTTTTATTCTTTGTACTTAGCGGATTTGTCTTATACGTAAGCTTCTTGCGAGGCCACGATCGGTCATACCGGTCGTTTTTGTCGCGCCGGGTATTTCGACTGTACCCGGCGCTGATCGTCGCCGTCGCCAGCGCCGCGCTCATCCATTGGCTTCAATCTCCGCGGAACTGTTCTGTATTCGACCCTTGGGTGGCGTCGTGCTGGTGCCATGACCTAACGGTCGGCGGGACGCTGCGAATAATGTCGCTGCTGGGATTGAACGCCGAGGATAATCTATTCAACCCTGTTCTTTGGAGCCTCTTCATCGAGATGCGTTTCTCGATTGTGTTCATGTTGCTTGCGGCCCTCTGCCAAAGGAGCTGGATCGTCATTTTCGGAGTTGGCGTGGCTGCCTATTTTGGCGGCGCCTATCTACTCGCAACGCTTGGTTATCACGAACCTTTTCTAATGGGCGACTCGCTGGCGAGCACCGCCGGCGTGACTCTGTTTTACCTCCCAAGCTTCATCCTCGGCATGCTCGTCGCCGACCTCCTCCATAAGCGTGTGGGGTATAAATTTTGGCCGCGCTCGAATTGGGTCAAAACTGCCATTGTGGCTTTTTCGCTAGCCCTGGGTCTGGCCGTGAACTCGGACATCTTGCGGGAGTTCGTGTTCGCCGCAATTATTTTCTGTATTTGTCTGGGCGGCTGGTTCGACACGCTGCTACGCCAGCGGCCATTCCTTTTCCTGGGGCGTGCTTCTTATAGTCTCTATCTTATTCACTTGCCGATCTTGTTTGCGATGACCTATTGGCTCCAACCTAAACTCGGAATAGCGGCGGCAGTTTTGATCGCCCCCGTACTGTCGCTGATCGCCGCTCGCGCGATGTATTCTCTGATTGAGGTTCCGGGCATCAGGGCAGGTCGAACCGTCGCGGCCATGTTCGCGCAGCGACCAGCCGGGTCCGACTTTGGCCTCCGCGAACCGACCGCGGTCGCTCCTAGCAGCGGGAGCCAAACTCCGCGTCCCGTGCGCCAGTAGCACCATCCCGAAGCACTTGCATAGGTTATACGCGGAGCTTTCATTTACCGTTTGAATATGGCATTCTGTCCTTCTTGGCGCAGCGGAGGATGGTATCGTGAACCACCTCGTAAAATCGACGCTCAAGAACGTGGCGCGAAGTTATGGTGTCCATGTTCGCTACATGCCACGGCTTCTGAATAAGGGCCCAGACTACGAAGTTGTGCTGCCCAACGCGACGTATAGCCCGTGGAACCTCGACAAAGGGTTCAATGCAGCCTATTCAAAGGTGCAAGACGCGACGCTTGTCGACAAGTATCGATGCTTTGAGCTCTGGAGGCTCGTCGAACAGTCCGCCAAGCTCGAGACCGGCGCACTGATCGAGATTGGAGTATGGCGCGGGGGCACCGCCGCACTGATTGCGATCCAGGCGAGAGATCTGAGGCTCAATGACAAGACCTACGCCTGCGATACATTCTCTGGCGTCGTGAAAGCTGGCGAGGAAGACCCCTGCTATAACGGTGGCGAGCATGCCGATACGAGTCTACGCTCAGTCGAGGCGCTTTTCTACGATACGCTGCAACTCGACAATATCGAGATTTTAGGCGGTATTTTCCCCGATGAAACCGGCGGTAAACTCGAGAACCTCAAGTTTAGGTTCTGTCATATCGACGTCGACGTCTACCTGTCGGCAAAAGATGTGACAGAATGGATCTGGGAGCGTTTGGTTCCGGGCGGCATAGTCGTTTACGATGACTATGGCGGTGATACGAACTCCGGGCGTCGCCCGCTATGTCGACACCCAACTGCCGCTCAAGGACCGGATCGTTTTGCACAACCTGAACGGCCACGCGATCGTCATCAAACGATAGCGCCCAAAGATCCGTCGCAGGACCAGCCCGAGAAGAAGGCTGGCCTGGAGACCGGGCCCGCGACCGAGTTCGTCTCGCCTGTTTCGTGTTCAGGCGTGAGCCGGGTTGGCGAAACGCGCGCGGCACGGCCGGCGGCCTGAACTCAAGAATATCAATAACACATATGTTAAATGTGCTTTAGGCTGCGAGCGCCTGCTCTGTCCTGGTCAATATGGAGAATGGGCGGCTCGAAGCGCAATGCGGATGGCTCATCGTGGGCAAAAGCCGAACCCTCGTTTGAGTTGCATAAAAGAGGTGTTAAGCGCTTGAAAGCATTGAGCCGCGCGCAAAAGTGCGCGGCCGCTTGGCGGGCCTGACCGCGGCCAACTCTAACGTGCGAAGTCTCGGCTCAAGCGTGACGCCGACATTGCCAACAATTCATGCCGAGCGCTGCGCGCCGCCCTTCTAATGCCCCGGTCGGTCTGCTAGTGCGCGTTCTCCTTTTCTTGCCGCCAGCTCAAGGTCCCGCCCCATGCGCATGTTGAGTCTCGCGCTCTTCGCCGTCCTCGCCCTCGTCATTGGCGCCTACGAAGAGAACGGGATGACCCTCCTGATCGGCGTCGCATCGGGGCTGGCCGCGGTCGCCTCTCTGCAGCGCTGGAGGATGTCGACCTTCCTCACGCTCCTCTGCGATCTGTTCGCGATCGAGACGGTGTTGTTCGGCTTGGCCGACCTTGTCGCCCTGCTTGGCTTTTGGCCGCGCAGTTTCGAGGAATATCAACTGCCCACCTATCTGCCGCTGGCGACGGCGCTGTTCGTTCTCGCCATTTTCGCCGTCTCTCATTTTCGGCTGGTGCGCAAGATGATGACGATCGCCGATCCGTTCTTCGCCGCGCGGACCCCGATCTCGATCCGGCCCTTGCCAGCCCGGTCGATCATCCTGCGGCAGGACCTCTACGCCCGCATCAACGTCTACTTCCTCATCCTGATCAATCAGTTCCAGGTCGCGCTGGCGCTCCGCTTCAACTTCTTCCAGCGGGATTTCGGCAACGCCATTCAGGTCGCCGACGAAGCGCACCGGGTCGCGTTCTGGTACCAGCTCATGGTCGTCTTCCTACCGCTGGCGACGATCGCCATTGTCGCTGGCATCGTCGAGTTCTTCGTCGCCTCGAATTTCGTGCTGCAATGGCGCCGGTGGATGACGGCCTCCTTCACCTCGCGCTGGCTCATGCACGCGATGCATTACAAGCTGGCGCTCGGCGCCAGCGCCGCCAAGCATCCCGACCAAGCGCCGTCGGAAGAGTTCCCGGACCAGCACGTCCCAACCGACAACCCCGATCAGCGCATTTCGCAGGACATCGGCGGTTTCATCAACGGCACCGGTACGGGCATCAATTCCGGCAACGTCGGCATTTACAACTATACCATCCAGGCGATTGCCTCGGCGACCAATCTGGTCTCGTTCTCGATCATCCTGTGGGGGATTTCCAACTCTCTCAACGCGCCGATTTTCGGGCTGCGAATCCCTGGCTTCCTGTTTTGGGTCGCGGTCCTGTACGCCTGCCTCGCGACAGGCATCACCCAGCTCATCGGCCGAAGCCTTTCCAGGCTTTACTTCCGCCAGCAGGCGGTCGAGGCGAACTTCCGCTTCGATCTTGCGCGCATCCGCGAATACAGCGAACAGATCGCTCTTCTCAAGGGCGAGGATCGCGAGATCGACCGCGCCGGCAGCGTGTTTGGCGAGGTGGTGCGAACCGTTCGCCGCATCATCCATGTTCGCACCTGGCTGATCGCTTTCAACCAGTTCTACAGCCAGATTTCCGTCATCATTCCCTATGTCGTCGTCGCGCCGTTCTACTTCGCGAAAATCGTCGACTTCGGCCGTTTCAATCAGTCGGCGGACGCGTTCGGCAACGTCAACGGCGCGATGAACTTCTTCGTCGACCGCTACATCGGTCTCGCCGATTTCCGCGCCACGATCGAGCGCTTGACCTCCTTCGAGGACGCCTTCGACCGCACGCTGGCGGACGAGAAAAAGAAGCCGCGCCTGACGGCGGAGCCGTCGCAGGCCCCTACCCTCGCGCTCAACAACGTCGAGCTCGCGTTGCCCGACGGCCGCAAGCTGGCTCGTGTCGCCGACCTGGTGCTGGTCCCACAGGAGCCTACGATGCTTGTCGGACCGTCGGGGGTCGGCAAGTCGACGCTTTTTCGCGCCATCGCGGGCTTGTGGCCGTACGGCTCAGGCGAGATCCATCAGCCGGCCTACGCCAAGCTCATGCTGTTGCCGCAGCGGCCCTATATTCCGATCGGACCCTTGCGTGAGGCCCTCGCCTACCCGCGAGCAAGCGCCAATTTCTCCGACGAGAAACTGCGCGAGACGTTGATCAAGGTCGGCCTGCCGGCGCTTGGCGACCGTCTTGACGAGAATGAGAATTGGCAGATGCGCCTCTCCGGCGGCGAGCAGCAGCGGCTCGCGGTCGCGCGCGCTTTGCTGGCCGAGCCGGACTGGCTGTTCCTGGACGAATTGACCGCCTCGCTCGACGAGACAAGCGAGGCCAATCTCTACCGAGCGATTGTCGAAACGCTACCGCGCACGACGATCGTCTCGATTGGCCATCAGGCGACGATCAATCAGTTTCACAAGCGGCGAATCGCGTTCCAACCCGAGAACGGAGCCCCGGCTACGGTCAGCGCCGAGCCAGAGGCTGCGACGTGACCGCGGAACAGGCTTAGAGCGAGCGGGCGAGCCGCAGCGCGCCGCGCGGCCCCTTGATCACCAGATCGCCGTTGACCAAGTCCCACACGGGGTTGCCGACCAGCGCTGACAGGAAGCCCAGTTCGACCTGCATAACGTCCTTGGGGCACTGCTTTTTGGTTAGCGCATAGGGACCGACGGCGAGATGCTGGTCCTTGACCGGATAGAGCGTCGCCGACCACGAATTGCAGCCGGTGAAGCCTGAGCCACGCAGCGTCCCATCGATTTTGAGGCTGATGTCCAATCCGGGTGGCACTGGCTTGCCGTTGAGCTCCTTGACTGACCAGGTCTGGTCGAGCGGAAAGTTCTTCTGCAGCGGCGGCAGCGGCTTGGGCGTGTCGTCCTCTTCGCTTTGCGGACCTTTTTGGGCGGCGTAAGCCGTCGTGGCAAAACACAGAGCCAGGGCGACAGCAGTCACGACTGAGATTGATTTCAACATGTGATTGGACCTCGACATCCGGAGGCGTCGGCCCCTGTTCGAAGAATTCCTGACGCGCGGCGATTCGCCGGGCGAGAGTTCCTCTGACCCCAGAGCTAGCATTTTTTGTGGCGAAGGCTCCAGCCTGCCCCTTGAAATTGCGCCGTCAAGGCAAAAATAATTGGCCTGAGGCCAAGGGCTTCACCGCGGCGGGCGCAGCCAATGTCTGGGGCGCCCCGCCGTCATATCGCTCAACACAGAGGATGTGATCCATGTCTAATTACGATCTTTCACCGTTCTACCGTTCCACCGTCGGCTTCGATCGTCTCTTTTCGATGCTCGACCGGGTGGCTGGAGGCGAGCAGAACGCGCCCACCTACCCGCCTTACAACATCGAGCGCACCGGCGAGAACGCTTACCGGATCACGCTCGCGGTGGCTGGGTTTGCCGAGGACGAATTGTCGGTGGAGACCCGCGAGAGCACGCTGACCGTGCGCGGATCTAAGGAAAACGTTCAGAAGGACGAGAAGCGCGACCTGCTCTATCAGGGCATCGCCGCCCGCGCCTTCGAGCGCCGCTTCCAGCTTGCTGACCACGTCGTCGTGACGGGCGCCGCCAGCGAGAACGGTCTCTTACACATCGACCTCGTTCGCGAGGTTCCCGAAGCGCAGAAGCCGCGCACCATTGCGATCAACAAGGGCGCCAAGACCATCGAAGCCGTGAAGGCGCCTTCCGCCAAGGCTGCTTAAACCCAAGCAGCGCAGGCAAATTTTGGGCGTCCCGAACGGGGCGCCCTTTTCGTCTATTGGAACAGGGCCGGGGGGACGATGGTCACCTTCGGTGTGTCGCTCGCTTCGGCGGACGAGCCTTGAGCCGTGGGTGCGGAGGCTGCGGCGTCCTTGCTGGCGTTAGCGGAGTTGATCCGCGTTAGCTCAGGCTCATGGGTCTCGGTCGGCTGGGGCGGCGTCGAGCCTGATCGGTCCACTCTCGCCGTTTCGCGTGGAGCTGGAGGCGGCAGAGGCGGGTCGATCGTCGTTGCCTGACGTTCTGTCGAGGCCGACCTCGGCCTAGCTTTCGTTCCGGCCTGCGTTTTGCCGATTCCATAAGGGCTAACGGTCGCGGGAATGTGGACGTTCGCGCGACCGCCGTAGGGTGGTCTCGCCGTCTCGGCTGCTGCGGGCGGCCCGAAAAAGAGGCGGTTGAGCGGCGGTCCGACGCCATTGTCCTGAGGCTCGCCAAACTCTCCGTCGCGGGCGGCGAGCGCGGGTCCCCAATTTCGGCCGGGGGTGGTGAAGCGCTCAAGCACCTGTCCGCTTCTGGCGTCGATGATGAGACGCTGATGGTCAGCGGGGCCGGCGCTGACGTCGGCGAGATAGACCCCGGGCCGGCGCATTAACGGCGCGGTCAACACGTATCCTTGCGCCTCGAGATTCCGTTCGATCTGGCCGGGAAACAGCGCCCCCCAAGGCGGCATCCACTGGGCCGTCGCGGTGGAGACGAACGCGATGGCGATGAGCACGCCGAGCGCCGGACCCTCAAGGCGACCGCTGAGCGCTCTATTCAATGTGATCGTCATGGTGATCGCTCCAGGGTGTTCCCCAATGCGATCCTGAGGGGCCGAATGCGGCGCGGTTACGGCGTCACCGCGGCTGAGTCCGTAACGTCGGCGCAAATGCTCATGAGCCGATCAATTTCGCTTGATTCGGTTTCGAACGAGGCCACCAGCCTGACTAGTGTTTCGCCCTTTCGAGGCGCGCGGTCCGGGGCGAGCGATCGGGTGCTCCAATCGTGGAACACCGCCCCGGCGGCGCGCCATCGCTCGACCATTGCTTTTGGCGCGACGACGAAGACTTCGTTTGCCTCCGTCGGCCATGCCAGGCGCACGCCCGGCGTCCCCGCAAGCTCGCGAGCGAGCCGATGCGCCGAGGCGTTCGCTCGTTCAGCCAGCCGCAACCAGAGTCCATCCTTGAGGTAAGCCTCCATTTGGGCGCCAAGGAAGCGCCCCTTGGACAGGGTCTGGCCGCCGCGCTTGCGCTGAAAGGCGAAATTCGCCGCGCGCGCGGAATCGAAAAACACGACGGCTTCGCAAGCCAGCGCGCCGTTCTTCGTCGCCCCAAGCGTCAGAATGTCGACCCCGGCGCGCCACGTCATGTCGGCGGCCGTGGCCTTGGCCGAAATGACCGCGTTGGCGAAGCGCGCGCCGTCCATATGCACGCTGATCCCGTTGCGGTGAGCGATCGAACTGAGCTCCGCCACCTCGCCTACGCTATAGATCGTCCCCGCTTCAGTCGCCTGGGACAACGACAGCGCCCCTGGTTGCGTGGACTTGACCAGTCCTCGCGGAAACCTCTCCAGGGTTTCCCCCAGGCCTTCGGGTGTGATCTTGCCACCTTCTCCTGCGATCCCAACCAGCTTCGCGCCGGCGGTGAATAGCTCTGGGGCGCCGCACTCGTCGTCGTGGATATGCGCTTCCTCGTGACAGAAAACGGCGTCCCAGGGATTGGCGAGGGCGGAAAGCGCCAGAGCGTTTGCCGCGGTCCCTGTCGTCACCAGGAAAGCGACGACTTTGGTCTCAAATACCTCGCTCAGAAGCTCTTGCGCCCGCGCCGTATAGTCATCGGCGCCGTAGGCCGGCGCGTTGACACGCGAGGACGCCACGATCGCATCCAGAATTTGAGGCGCCACTCCGGCGCCGTTGTCACTGGCGAATTTCATGCTTGCTCCGCTCGATTGGGGGGACAATCTGCGTCAGGTTTCGCCGCCCTGGCAATTCGCTGTCACGCTGGAGTGAAGCGGCAAAAAATTTTGGCGGGGTGCTTGTGTCGGCGGTGCATTTCTGTCATGGTCGGAAAATAGGACAGTTGTGCTGACCATTTCTTGTGCGACGAGGCTGAGGCTTCGGCGCCAACAGAAGAGCAGGGCTTAGCGTTGTCGGATCGAACGACAAAGACGGATCGAAAAAAATCCGACGCGTAACGCTCTTGAGCTGCGCGTTAGCAGCCGCCTTTGTCCACTTTACGCCTGAAAATCTGCAATAACGGTCGCACAAGGTGCGCGACCGCCCGGGGAGCGGAAAGATGAACGCCACAACTCGAGCGACGTTCGATGAGTTGCGCGACGGGTACGTGAAGGCCAACCCAGGCCGGGACCCGCTGACGCCGCCGGCGCAAGGGCTATACGATCCCTCCAAAGAGCATGACTCGTGTGGCGTTGGCTTCGTGGCCGACATGAAGAACCGCAAGTCGCACGATATCCTCGAAAAGGGCCTGCAAATTCTCGTCAACCTCGACCACCGCGGCGCGGTGGGCGCGGATCCGTCGCTCGGCGACGGCTGCGGCGTGCTGACCCAGATCCCGCATGCGTTCTTCGCGCCGGAATGCGCCAAGCTGGGCTTCAAGCTGCCGGCGCCGGGCCATTACGCGATCGGCCAGTTTTTCATGCCGCGGGGAAGCGAGGCCCGCAGGCAGGTGCAGGCGATCGTCGAAGAGGTCGTGGCGGCCGAGGGCCTCACCGTGCTGGGCTGGCGCGAGGTGCCGGTCGATAATTCCGCGCTTGGCGAACGCGTCAAGGCGGTCGAGCCGGTGATGCAGCAGATTTTCGTCGGACGTCCGACCGGACTCGGCAGCGAAGACGATTTTGAGCGGCGACTCTATGTCGTGCGCAAGGTCGTCTCCAACCGCGTGGTCGCGATCGGGACGCCGGAGATCCTCGAATATTACCCGGTCTCGATGTCCGCTCGCACCATTGTCTACAAGGGCATGGTGCTGGTGCGCCAGCTTGCGCCGTATTACCGTGACCTGTTGGACCCGCGTTACGAGACCGCCCTGGCCCTGGTCCATCAACGGTTTGCGACCAACACGTTTCCATCCTGGCGTCTTGCGCACCCTTATCGGACAGTCGCGCACAACGGCGAAATCAACACCTTGCGGGGCAACGTCAACTGGATGGCGGCGCGTCAGGCGAGCGTCAACTCGGAGCTCTTCGGCGCCGACATCTCGAAGCTGTGGCCGATTTCCTATGAAGGCCAATCGGACACCGCCTGCTTCGACAATGCGCTCGAGTTCCTCGTTCAGGGGGGTTATTCGCTCAGCCACGCGATGATGACGCTCATTCCGGAAGCCTGGGCCGGAAATCCGCTGATGGACGAGGAGCGACGGGCTTTCTACGAATATCATGCCGCGCTGATGGAGCCGTGGGACGGCCCGGCGGCGATGGCGTTCACGGACGGGCGCCAGATCGGCGCGACTCTCGATCGCAATGGCCTGAGGCCCGCGCGCTATTTCGTCACCGACGACGATCTTGTCGTTCTGGCGTCGGAAATGGGCGTGCTGCCGGTGCCGGAAGAATCCATCATCGCCAAGTGGCGCCTGCAGCCGGGAAAGATGCTGCTGGTGGATCTCGAGCAGCACCGCATCGTCTCGGATGCGGAAATCAAGCAGACGCTGTCGCGCGCCCAACCCTACAGCGCTTGGCTTCGCGAAGGCCAGATCGTTCTCGAGGACCTCAACCCTGTCGAGCCGCGCACCTTGCGCACTGACGTGCCGCTGCTCGATCGCCAGCAGGCTTTCGGTTACACCCAGGAAGATCTGACGATCCTGCTCGCCCCGATGGCGGCGACCGGCCAGGAAGCCGTCGGCTCGATGGGCACGGACACGCCGATCTCGGCGCTGTCTTCGAAGTCGAAGCTGCTTTACACCTACTTCAAGCAGAACTTCGCTCAGGTGACCAATCCGCCGATCGACCCGATCCGCGAAGAGCTGGTCATGAGCCTGGTCTCCTTCATCGGACCGCGCCCCAATCTGTTCGACCTTGACGGCGCGGCCAGACGCAAGCGCCTCGAGGTGCGCCAGCCGATCCTGACCAATGAGGACCTCGAGAAGATCCGCAGCATTGGTCATTTGGAGGATTCGTTCGACACCAGAACCCTCGACATCACGTACCCGGTGAAGAAGGGCGCAGCAGGCATGCGCGAGGCGCTCACGCGGCTTTGCGAACGGGCAGAATTGGCGGTTCACGGCCGCTATAACATCATCATCCTCTCCGATCGCATGGTCGGTCCGGATCGAATCCCGATTCCGGCCCTTCTGGCGACCGCGGCCGTTCATCATCATCTTATTCGCAAGGGACTTCGAACCTCCGTCGGCCTCGTCGTCGAAACAGGCGAGGCGCGCGAGATTCATCACTTCGCTTGTCTCGCGGGCTACGGCGCCGAAGCGATCAATCCCTATCTCGCCTTCGAGACTCTGACCGCAATGGCGAAGGATTTGCCGGAGCCGATCAGCGGCTACGAAGCGGTCAAGCGCTTCATTAAGTCGGTCGACAAGGGCCTTCTCAAGGTCATGTCGAAAATGGGCATTTCCACCTACCAGTCTTATTGCGGCGCGCAGATCGTCGACGCCGTCGGCCTCTCGCGTGCGTTCATCGACGAATTCTTCTTCGGCACCGCGACCTCGATCGAGGGCGCCGGCCTGGCCGAAATCGCACAGGAGACCCAGCGCCGCCACGCGGATGCGTTTGGCCTTTCTCCGGTCCTGAGCACTGCGCTCGAAGTCGGCGGCGAATACGCTTATCGGGTGCGTGGAGAGACCCACAGTTGGACGCCAGAGACGGTTTCCCTGCTGCAGCACGCCGTGCGTGGCAACGCCCGCGACCGCTACGACGCCTTTGCCAAAGTGCTCAACGAGCAAAGCGCACAATTGCTGACGATTCGTGGCCTCTTCCGAATCAAGACGGCGGAGGAGGACGCACGTACGCCTGTACCGATCGAGGAAGTCGAGCCAGCGGTTTCGATCGTCAAGCGCTTCTCGACCGGGGCGATGTCATACGGTTCGATTTCGCGCGAGGCGCATACAACGCTCGCCATCGCAATGAACCGGATCGGCGGAAAATCAAACACTGGCGAAGGCGGTGAGGAGTCCGATCGCTACAAGCGGATGGCCAACGGCGACTCGATGCGCAGCGCCATCAAGCAGGTCGCCTCCGGTCGTTTCGGCGTGACGGCGGAATACCTCGTCAACTCCGACATGATGCAGATCAAGATGGCGCAAGGCGCAAAGCCTGGCGAAGGCGGTCAATTGCCCGGTCATAAGGTCGACGCGGTGATCGCCAAGGTGCGCCACTCCACCCAGGGCGTGGGCCTCATCTCGCCGCCCCCGCACCACGACATCTATTCGATCGAAGACTTGAAGCAGCTCGTCTACGACCTGAAGAACGTCAATCCCGAGGCCCTTGTTTCAGTCAAGCTGGTGTCGGAGGTCGGCGTCGGCACCGTCGCGGCCGGCGTCGCCAAGTGCAGGGCCGACCACGTCACGATCTCTGGCTTCGAGGGCGGGACCGGCGCCTCTCCGCTGACCTCGATCAAACATGCCGGAAGCCCCTGGGAGATCGGTCTCGCGGAGACCCATCAGACGCTGGTGATGAACGGCCTCAGATCCCGCATCGCCGTGCAAGTCGACGGCGGCGTGCGCACCGGTCGCGACGTGGTGATCGGGGCGCTTCTGGGCGCGGACGAGTTCGGTTTCGCCACCGCGCCGCTGATCGCCGCCGGCTGCATAATGATGCGCAAGTGCCATCTGAACACTTGCCCGGTCGGCGTCGCGACGCAGGACCCGGTTCTGCGCAAGCGCTTTGCCGGCAAGCCGGAGCATGTCATCAACTATTTCTTCTTCGTCGCCGAAGAGGTGCGCGCGCTGATGGCCGAGCTTGGCTACCGCACGTTCGATGAGATGGTCGGCCAGCGGCAAATGCTGGACCAGAAGAAGCTCAACGAGCACGCCAAGTCGCAGGGGCTGGACTTTTCGAACCTGTTCTTCAAGCCGACCCCCTGGCCGGAAGACACCATTCACCATAGCGTCGCTCAGGATCACGGGCTCGAGACTGTGCTCGACCGCCGCCTCATCGCCGATACGAAAGACGCTGTCGAACGCGGCAAGCATGTGCGTCTCGACCTTTCCATCCGCAACGCCGATCGGTCGACCGGAGCTATGTTGTCAGGCGTCATCGCAAGGCGACACGGTAACGCCGGACTGCGTGATGAAGCAATTCACGTCAAATTCAAAGGCACCGCGGGGCAAAGCTTCGGGGCCTTCCTCGCCAAAGGCGTAACACTCGAACTCGAGGGACAGGCGAACGACTATGTCGGCAAGGGATTGTCGGGTGGGCGGATCGTCGTCTACCCGCCGCAGGAGGCGAGAAAGCTGACCCCGGAAACCTCGATCATCGTCGGCAACACCGTTCTTTATGGCGCGACCGCCGGCGAATGCTACTTCCGCGGCGTGGCGGGTGAGCGTTTCGGGGTGCGCAATTCCGGCGCGATCGCGGTCGTCGAGGGCACGGGCGACCATGGCTGCGAATACATGACCGGCGGTGTTGTCGTGGTCATCGGTGAGACGGGGCGCAACTTCGCCGCCGGCATGTCAGGCGGCATCGCCTACGTCCTCGACGAGGGCGGCACGTTCGCCGAGCGTTGCAATCTGGCCATGGTGGAGCTCAATCCGGTCGCCGCCGAGGAAGAGGTCATGCAGCGCCATCTGCATTCCGGCGGCGATCTCGAGCACCACGGCAGAGTCGACGTGATGCGCGACATGAGCCGATTCGACGCCGAGCGCCTGCATCAGCTGATCGTCAACCATGCGCGCTACACCGGTTCGACTCGCGCACGAAGCATTCTTGAGGACTGGGAGGCCTATTTGCCAAAATTCCGCAAGGTGATGCCGGTCGAATATCGGCGCGCGCTGGCTGAACTCGCAGCCCAAAGCGGGCCGCCGATGCTTGTCGCTGGAGAGTGAATTCAACTCGGTGCTACGTACGCTTCGCCGATCGTCGTTGGAACTCGCTGCCTGTCAATTGTGGCCGACCGTCGGTCGAACAGCCACTTAAGATCGAGCCGGCAAAGTTCTTGCAAGATAAAGTTGGCGCGCTATTGAAGCGGACCGAGGCTCCGGGCGCGATATCGGGAGCGGCGACACCGGCTCTAGGGTACCAGGATGGGCAAGGTCACGGGGTTTTTGGAGATCGATCGCGCGGACCGGCGTTATGCGCCGGCCTCCGACCGAATCCGCCACTATCGCGAGTTTATGCTGCCATTGAGCGAGGAGGCGACGCGCAATCAGGCGTCGCGCTGCATGAATTGCGGCATTCCCTATTGTCACATCGGCTGTCCGGTCAACAACCAGATCCCCGACTGGAACGATCTCGCCTACCGCGGCGACTGGGCCGAAGCCGCGCGCAACCTGCTCTCGACCAACAACTTCCCGGAAGTCACCGGGCGCGTGTGTCCGGCGCCGTGCGAAGCGTCCTGCACCCTGAACATCCAGGACTCGCCGGTCACGATCAAGACCATCGAATGCGCGATCATCGACCGCGCATATTCTGAAGGCTGGATCAAACCAGAGCCTGCGGCCCGAAAGACAGATAAGAAGGTTGCGGTTGTGGGTTCCGGTCCCGCGGGTCTCGCTTGCGCCCAGCAGCTCGCGCGTGCGGGCCACGACGTTCATGTCTATGAGAAGAACGGCAAAGCCGGCGGCCTATTGCGCTACGGGATCCCCGATTTCAAGCTGGAAAAGCGCCATATCGACCTGAGGGTCAAGCAGATGGAGGCCGAGGGCGTCACGTTCCACTACGACGCTCACATCGGCGTGACGGTGATGGGGCAAAGCCTCGTCGAAGAGTACGACGCGATCGCGCTTGCCGGCGGATCGGAGTCGTCCCGCGACCTGCCCGTTCCCGGTCGCGACCTCGACGGCGTTCATTTCGCCATGGAGTTCCTGCCGCAGCAGAACCGTCGCGTCTCCAACGAGCCGATCGGCACCAACGCGTCGATCGTCGCCGCCGGCAAGCGGGTCGTGGTTATCGGCGGCGGCGACACCGGCTCCGACTGCATCGGAACCTCGATCCGCCAGGGCGCTCTCAAGGTGACCCAGCTCGAGATCATGCCGATGCCGCCGAAGCAGGAGGACAAGATGCTGACCTGGCCAAATTGGCCGTTGAAGCTTCGCACCTCCTCCAGCCACGAAGAGGGCGCCGAGCGCGACTTTGCAGTGAACACGGTCGCCTTCGAGGGCGATAACGGCGTGGTCACCGGTCTTCAGTGCGTGCGCATCGACGAGAAGATGAAGCCGATCGCGGGTAGCGAGTTCGTTTTGCCGGCCGACCTTGTTCTGCTTGCAATGGGCTTCGTCTCGCCGGTCAAGGACGGCCTTCTCGCCGAACTTGGCGTGTCGCTGGATGCCCGCGGTAACGTGCTCGCGGATACGACGAAATACGCCGCCTCAAAATCCAAGGTCTTTGCTTGCGGCGACATGCGCCGCGGCCAGTCGCTCGTCGTGTGGGCTATCCGAGAAGGCCGACAATGCGCCGCGTCGATCGACGAGGCCCTAATGGGCTCGACGGTCCTGCCGAGGTAGCCGCGGATTGGGGCGCTTTGGTTTGAGGTGTATCGGCGCCGCGCACCCGAGCGCGTCAGGGCGTGGCGATCGAGGGTTAAGGGCCGCGAGTGCGCTCTGGATCGCGGCATCGCTCGTTGCGACGACCTTCCATCGGATCGCGAAGCGATCCGCGCCCCTCACGCCGGAATGCGCTCCTCGTTTGGCGAGGGCTCGCGCAGCACGTACCCGCGGCCCCAGACGGTCTCGATGTAGTTTCGCCCGCTCGACGCCGTCGCCAGTTTCTTGCGCAATTTGCAGATGAAAACGTCGATGATCTTGAGTTCCGGTTCATCCATGCCGCCATAGAGATGGTTGAGGAACATCTCCTTGGTCAGCGTCGTGCCCTTGCGCAGCGAGAGCAGCTCCAGCATCTGGTACTCTTTACCGGTCAGATGCACGCGCGCTCCGTCGACTTCGACCGTCTTTTGATCGAGGTTGACGGTGAGGTCGCCAGTGATGATGACCGATTGCGCATGTCCTTTTGAACGGCGCACGATGGCGTGGATGCGGGCGACGAGTTCGTCTTTGTGGAACGGCTTGGTCAGGTAGTCATCGGCGCCATGGCCAAGTCCTTTGACCTTGTCCTCGATGCCTGCCATTCCGGAGAGGATCAGAATAGGCGTCTTTATCTTGGTGACCCGGAGCGAGCGCAGCACCTCGTAGCCGGACATGTCCGGCAGGTTGAGATCGAGCAAAATGATGTCGTAATCATAAAGCTTGCCGAGGTCGATTCCCTCCTCGCCGAGATCCGTGACATAGACGTTGAAGTTCTCCGACTTCAACATCAGTTCAATGCTTTGTGCGGTCGCCGTATCGTCTTCGATCAAAAGTACCCGCATGTTAGGCTCCCCGCCTCGCCCGTCGCTTCATGACCGCGGTTATGTACGTCGCGTTCGTGCCCAAACCTCGCTGACGAGACCTCGGGTCGATTCGAATTAGACACTGACCGGCATTGGTTAACAAACCCTGATTCATTTGCGCAAGCCCCCTGCCCCAGTGCCGAAGGATATTAGTAACAATTTGATAAGAAACAGTATTTGGCATGATTAGAAATTAATGCATCACATCAACAAATGGACCTAACAGATTTTTGGATTCACGGATCGGCGACGCGGCTAAAGACTCTCTTGCACCGTGAAATAGGCCGAAAGGTTCCACTGGCCCTTCCCCGACGCGCCTCTCCCAGATTGTTAACGACTCGCGTAAATGAATTGCTAACGCCCGAAACCGCGTGCCGCCTGCGGCGCTTGTCCCGAGGCGAATGGCGGCGTTCGGCAGCCAAGCCGACAGGGCTGGGTGATCTCTTGACGTAAGAAAGCAGAAACCTTCGTCATGCATCGTCCAGCCGTCTCGTAGTCGTGACCAGAGGATCGTGACGTCCTCTCGCGTTGGAGTTGCCAAGGAGTTTGCCGGAATGAAATCGCGGGACACGCTGATCCGTCTGAAGCGCTTTCAACTTGAGGAGAAGCGCCGACGTGTTGGGCAAATCGAGATGATGCTGGCCGAGTTCACCCGCATGATCGGCGACCTCGATCGCGAGATCGCCAATGAAGAGAAGCGCGCCGGGATCGCTGACCCCGCCCACTTCGCTTATCCGACCTACGCCCGGGCGACGGCGGTCAGGCGCGACAATCTCAAGAGCTCGATCACCGAGCTTCTGGGCCAGATCGATGAGGCCAAGGTCGCGCAAGAAGAAGCCGAGGCCGAGTTCCTCAAATTCGAGACGCTCGAGGTGCGTGACAAAACCAACGATCGCTTGGCCGAAGCTGTAGCGCGGGCCTAACGCGGCAGCGTCATCAAGACGGCGCGAGCCTTGCGCGTCTATCACTCCTACCGTACGAGCCGTAGCACCGTCGCGCCTCGTCGCGCGCTTTCCGCCTTCCCGTTCGCGTTGCGGCTCGAGGGCCGATGATCTAAGTCTGTCGCGACAGAGCGATCTGCTGCCGTTGTCCGGAGGAGCCTCCGAGCAAACGCTCGGCGCGGCGCACGTCGACGGTGTCGGGGGAAAGTCTCATGTTGATCGGAGTTCCGGCCGAAACGGACCCCCTTGAAACGCGCGTTGCGGCGACCCCGGAGACGGTTAAAAAATTCGTCGGGCTAGGCGCGGATGTCGCAGTCGAACATGGCGCGGGCGCCAAAGCCGGATTTCCAGACGCCGAGTATCAATCGGCAGGCGCGCGGCTCGTCTCGGCCGAGGAAGCGCTCGGCGCCGATCTGGTATTGAAGGTTCGCCGGCCGAACGCCAGCGAAATTCCGCGCCTCAAGCCGGATGCGTTCGTCGTCGCGACAATGGACCCCTACGAACACCGCGAGGCGATCGAAGCAGTGGCGAAGGCTGGAGTCGCCGCCTTCGCCATGGAGCTACTGCCGCGCATAACTCGCGCCCAGTCGATGGACGTGCTGTCGAGCCAAGCGAACCTCGCTGGCTATCGCGCGGTAATCGACGCCGCGGCCGAATACGGCCGGGCCTTGCCGATGATGATGACTCCCGCCGGCACCGTCACGGCCGCGAAGCTGTTCGTCATGGGCGTCGGCGTCGCCGGCCTGCAGGCGATCGCCACCGGCCGGCGCCTTGGCGCAGTGGTCACGGCGACCGACGTGCGCCCGGCGACCAAGGAGCAAGTCGAATCCCTTGGAGCGAAGTTCGTCGCGGTCGAAGACGACGAATTCAAGCAGGCCGAAACCGCGGGCGGCTACGCGAAGGAAATGTCGGATGCCTACAAGGCGAAGCAGGCCGACCTCATCGCCTCACATATCGCCAAACAGGATATCGTCGTCACCACCGCGCTGATCCCCGGACGCCCGGCGCCGCGTCTCGTCAGCGCCGATATGGTCAAGTCGATGCGCCCTGGCTCGGTCATTATCGACCTCGCCGTCGAACGCGGAGGGAATTGCGAGCTCTCACGGCCCGGCGAACTCGCGTTCAGCGACAACGGGGTCAAGATCGTCGGCTATTCCAGCGTCGTGCGAATCCCTTCCTCCGCCTCCGCGCTCTACGCGCGCAACCTCTACGCCTTCACCGAAACGCTGATCGACAAGGCGAACAAGTCGCTCGCCGTCAATTGGGACGACGAGCTGGTGAAGGCGACATGCCTCACCCGTGGCGGCGCGATCGTTCATCCGAATTTCATGCCGAAATAGACGCTTGCGCGCTGTGAGCGCCGGAGAGCCCGATGGACAACCTTGACGCCGCGATTGAAAAACTCCAAGCCGCCGCCGAGGCCGCGCGGCAGGCCGCTCAGGCGGCGCAGGCCTATAGCGACCAGCTTGCAGCGGCTGGGCACGCTGCATCCGGCGGCGCGATCGATCCGTTCGTGTTCAGGCTGGCGATCTTCGCGCTCGCGGTCTTTGTCGGCTATTATGTCGTCTGGTCGGTGACGCCGGCGCTGCACACGCCGCTCATGTCCGAGACCAACGCCATTTCCTCGGTCATCGTTGTCGGCGCCCTGTTGTCGGTCGGGGTCGCGGCGATCGACAGCGGATCGGGATTTGCACGGCTGGTCGGCTTTATCGCGCTCATCCTCTCGTCGATAAACATCTTCGGCGGCTTTATGGTCACCGAGCGCATGCTGGCGATGTACAAGAAGAAGGGCTGACGCCGGTGAACGCCAATATCGCGGCCCTGCTTTATCTCGTCTCCGGCATCCTCTTCATCCTCGCGCTGCGGGGCCTTTCTTCGCCGGCGACGTCCCGCCAGGGCAACCGCTTTGGCATGATCGGCATGGGCGTGGCGGTCTTGACGACGCTTGCGGTTCGGCCGCCCTCGAGCGGGTTCTCCTGGCTCTTGATCATTCTCGGCGTCGCCATTGGCGGGGGCATCGGCGCATGGCGCGCCCGCACCATCGCCATGACGGCGATGCCCCAGCTCGTGGCGATGTTCCATTCGCTGGTCGGCCTGGCCGCGGTGCTGGTCGCCGCCGGAGCGTTTTATGCGCCCGAGGCGTTCGGCATCGAAGAGGGCGGCCTTATCCACCCCGGCAGCATCATCGAGATGTCGCTCGGGCTTGCGATCGGCGCCGTGACGTTCACGGGCTCGATCATCGCTTTCCTGAAGCTCGACGGACGGATGTCCGGCGCGCCGATCCTTTTGCCGCAGCGCCACCTCATCAATGGCGGCCTCGGCGTGGCGCTCGTGCTGTTGATTGCTCTCTTCTACGCCACGCAGGCGGCGGGATTCTTCTGGCTCATCACGCTTGTCTCGCTTGCGCTTGGCGTCCTGCTCATCGTTCCGATCGGCGGCGCGGACATGCCGGTGGTCATCTCGATGCTCAATTCCTATTCCGGCTGGGCGGCCGCGGGCATCGGCTTCACGCTCGGCAATCTGGCGCTCATCATCACCGGCGCGCTGGTCGGCTCGTCGGGCGCGATCCTGTCCTACATCATGTGCAAGGGCATGAACCGGTCTTTCATATCGGTCATCCTCGGCGGCTGGGGCGGCGAGGTCGCGGGCCCGGCCACCGGCAAGGAGACGCGCCCGGTCAAGCAGGGCTCAGCGGAGGACGCAGCGTTCATGATGAAGAACGCGTCGAAGGTGATCATCGTTCCCGGCTATGGCATGGCGGTCGCGCAGGCGCAGCACTCGCTCCGCGAGATGGCGGACATGCTCAAGAAGAATGGCGTCGAGGTCAAATACGCGATTTATCCGGTCGCAGGCCGCATGCCGGGCCACATGAATGTGCTGCTTGCGGAAGCCAACGTTCCTTACGACGAAGTGTTCGAACTCGAGGACATCAACAGCGAGTTCCCGCAAGCCGATATCGCTTACGTCATCGGCGCCAATGACGTCACCAATCCCGCCGCCAAGACCGACCCGAAGTCGCCCATCTACGGCATGCCGATTCTCGACGTCGACAAGGCGAAGACGGTTTTGTTCGTCAAACGCGGGATGGGCTCGGGATATGCGGGCGTCGAGAACGAACTGTTCTTTCGCGACAACACGCTGATGCTGTTTGGCGACGCCAAGAAGATGACCGACGCGATCGTGAAGGCCCTTCAACACTGAGCGCAGCGCGAGGGTGTGGCCTGTGCTGATCGCGGTCGCAGCCTGCATTGCCCTCTACGCCATACTGTTCGTCGGACTTTTCTTCGGCCAGCGGAAAATCCTGTTCCGGTGCGACGCCGCTGAGGTCGATCCGGCGACTATCGGCCTCAAGGCGCAGGTTCTTCGCCTGAAGACCGAGGATGGGGAAAGTCTGGTCGCCTGGAGCATTCCACCCGCGCCGGGCCGGCCCCTGATCCTCTATTTTCATGGCAACGCCGGCGGGCTCGACCTCAGAGTTGAGCGCTTTCGCGCCATGGCCAAGGCGGGCATGGGGGTTCTGGCGATCGAATATCGCGGCTATGCCAGTTCGACCGGCTCTCCAAGCGAACAGGGGCTCAAGCTCGACGGCGAAGCGGCCTATGCGGCGGCGATCGCGAGCGGCGTCGCGCCGGAGCGCATCGTTGCCCTGGGGGAGTTGCTTGGATCCGGGGTCGCGGTCGCGCTGGCCGCGCGCCACAAGATCGGCGCGCTCGTGCTCGAATTCGCCCTATTCCTCGATCGCCGATGTCGCGGCGGCTGCCTATTGGTTCGTCCCCGTTCGCGCCTTGCTTCGTGATCCGTTTCACAACGACCGGCTGATCGGCTCGGTCACAGCGCCGACGCTGATCGTGCACGGGACCAAGGATGGCGTTGTGCCCATCCGCTTCGGCAAGAAACTGTTCGCGCTCGCCAATGCGCCGAAAGAATTTTGGCGCGTCGAGGGCGCCCCTCATCTGGCGATGGGCGAACGGCTCGCCGACGTCCTGAACTGGATCGCCCGAACAGTCAGATGACCTCGAACGCCGAGCGTCGCTCGTGCTGACGGCTGTCGTCGCCTAACTTGTTGGCTTCGCAATCACCTCAGCACAACCCTACTGCCCCGCGTTGCCGCCCCGTCGTGCATCCGCTATGCACCCTGCCCCGTTTTGAGGACACCGACGATGCTCGCCGCACCGCGATCGACAGGAGCCTCAGCCGCCACGGGCTGGCTCAGACGCGAGCTCGGCGCGACCTTTGCGCTGAGCTGGCCGATCGTTCTCGCCAATGTCGCGATCAACGTGATGACGGTGACCGACATCATGATGCTCGGCTGGCTCTCGCCGCGCGCGCTCGCTGCGGGGGCTCTTGGATTCAACCTCTATCTTCCACCCTTCCTGTTCGGCACCGGCGTGGTCGCGGCGCTCTCCCCGATCGCCGCCTCGATGGTGGGAGCCGGAGAAGACGCCGCGGCGCTGCGCCGGGCGACGCACCAGGCGCTCCTCTCCGCCCTCCTGATCGCGCTCGTCGCCTGGCTCGCGCTCTGGCGGACCACGGACATCCTTAAGTTGATCGGCGAAGAGCCCGATCTCGCCGCGGACGCCGGAACCTACATGCTCGGCTTCCAGTGGAGCCTCGCGCCAAGCTTGCTGTTCTTCGCTGCGCGTTCGGCTTTTTTCGCGCTCGAGCGGCCCCGCCCGATTCTGGTCGCCGGATTGACGGCGGTCGCTTTCAACGCGCTCGCCAACTACGCCCTCATCTTCGGACGCCTTGGAATGCCGGCGCTCGGGATTTTCGGGTCCGGGCTCGCGACCACGCTTTCCCAGACGCTGATGGTCTCGCTGCTTGCCGCCGCCTCGCTCATCGATCCGCGCTTGCGCCGCTTGCAGCTGTTCGCGCTGCCCTGGCGCGCGGCGACGCGCGAGATGACGGCTCTCTGGCGACTTGGTCTCCCGATCGGTGGGACGATCGTCGCCGAGGTTGGAGTCTTCGCCTCGTCGACGCTGCTCGTCGGCCTCATCGACAGGGCGGCGCTCGAGGCGCACACGATCGCCTTGCAGATCGTCTCGCTGGCCTTCATGGTCCCGCTCGGTCTCGGACAAGCGTCGACCATTCGGGTGGGGCATGCTTACGGCGCAGGCGACGTGGTGGCGCTGAGGCGCGCCGGCTGGTCCGCCTTCGGCCTCACCCTCGTCTTCGCCCTTCTGTCCGCGACCACGATGCTCGCGGCGCCGCGTCTTCTGATCGCCCCATTCCTGGACGTCGCGGCGCCCGAAAACCAGACCGCAGTGGCGATCGCGACCACGCTGCTCGGCATCGGCGCACTGTTCCAGATCTTCGACGCCAGCCAGGCGACGCTCGCCAACATGCTGCGCGGAATCCACGACTCGCGCGTTCCCTTGTTGATCGCGCTTCTCGGTTATTGGGCCATCGGCGCGCCGGTCGGCCTGGTGCTGGGCTTCTGGACTCCGCTCGGCGCGGTCGGGGTGTGGATCGGGCTTGCGCTCGGCCTCGCCGTCGTCGCCGCTCTTCTGTTGTTGCGCTGGCTCGGCAAGGAGCGTCGGGGTTTTGCGGTTTGACCTTGGGTCCCGCGCACGACCACAATGTGGCGTCGCATTGGATCGTGATCAGCGCGGGCATATGAGATTAAGGAGGAGATTGCCTTCATGACCGAGCTCGCAGAGCCTATCCTTCTTGACGTCGATACTGGCATCGACGATGCGTTTGCGCTGCTCTACGCCTGCGCGCATGAGGGGGCTCGAATCCTCGGCGTCTCCACGGTCGTCGGCAATGTTTCCCTCGCGGCCGCAACGCGCAACACACGCGCGGTCCTCGCGCTTGCGGGGCGAGCGGATATCCCGGTCTGGCCGGGGGCGGCGACTGCGATTTCCATTGCCGTGAGGGACGCGAGCGAAATTCACGGCGCGAGCGGCCTTGGCCATGCGATCTTGCCGGAGCCGGAGGAGTCACCGGACGCGCTGCATGCCGCGGATTCGATCATCGCCGCAGCGCGCTCACATTCCCGACGCCTCATCCTGTGCGCGACCGGGCCGTTGACGAACATCGCGCTCGCCGTCATGCGCGAACCCGAGCTGCCGCGCCTCGTCAAGCGGTTCGTCATCATGGGCGGCGCCTATTCCGATTCGGGAAATGTCACGCCCGCGGCCGAATTCAATATCTGGCACGATTCGGAGGCGGCCCGCCTCGTCTTTCGCGCCTTCGGCGGCGCAGGCGCCGCGCCGGTGATTGCAATCGGCCTCGACGTCACCCGCAAGACGATCATCGATGAGAGCGACGTCGCGGCGATCGCCTCGCGCATCGCCGGCAAGCCGCGCGGAGCCAAGCTCACCCGCTTCCTCGAGGAGGCGTCGCGGTTCTATTTCGAGCGCATGGAAAAGATGCTGGGCAAGCGCATCTTCACGATGCACGACCCGCTGGCGGTTGCGGTCGCGCTCGATCCGACGCTGGTCGAAACGCGCCTTGCGGCCGTCGACGTCGAGACCACCGGGCGCCTGACAAGCGGCGCCACGGTCGTCGACTGGCGCGGCCAGTGGGGCCGCCTCGCCAACACCGAAGTCGCCGTCGCGGTCGACGCTGAACGCTTCCGCAGCCTGTTCTTCGACGCAATCGCGCGCCTCGCTGACGGCGCGAGCGGCGACTAGGAGCGGGGTCGCCTCTCGCAAGGTTATGTGCGGGGCGCAAACCGACGAGTGAACTCCTCGAACGGCTGGAATTCCTTCGCAAGCTTGGCGCTTGTGTTTTCGCCTACGGTCGTTCTATCTTTGTTCTAGCCTTAATTCTCCCACGCGTGAGGAGCAGCGCCTCCTTGATCCGGCTTGAGCCGCGGTTCGCCGAATTGGCGGCGATGACGAATTTCTCGTTTTTGCGTGGAGCCTCGCATCCCGAGGAAATTGTCGCGCGCGCCGCCGAGCTTGGCCTCGCCGGCATCGGGATCGCCGACCGCAACTCGCTCGCCGGTGTTGTGCGCGCGCATACGTTCGCGCGCGACAACGTCGAGGCGATGGCGGGCACACGGGTCGTTCCCGGCGCGCGTCTCGTCTTCATCGACGGCAGCCCTGACGTCCTCGCTTATCCAAAAGATCGCGCGGCCTATGGCCGGCTCTGCCGGATTCTGACTGAGGGCAACTTGCGCGCGCCCAAAGGCGAATGCTGGCTCATTCTCGATGACCTTCTGAAGCGCGGCGAAGGCCTCCAGATCGCGGCGCTGCCTCCTTCTCCAAAAGGCGAGGGCACGAACGCACCTCTCCCACAAAAAGACGGGACGAAGCTCGACTACAAGGCGATGGATGAGAGCGCCGCTTTAGCCCTCCTCCGCGAAGCCTTCGGCAAGCGTCTGTGGATTGGCGCGAGCCTGACTTATGGCGAGGACATGCGTGGCGGGCTGGCGCGGCGCATGGGCCTCGCACGCTCTGTCGGCGCGCCGTTGATGGCGACCAACGACGCGCTGATGCATATTCCCGAGCGGCGCACGCTCGCCGACGTCCTGACCTGTATCCGCGAGAAAACCACGCTCGAGGCTGCGGGGCGCCTCACGCAAGCCAACGCCGAGCGCCATCTCAAAGCTCCACGCGAAATGGCGCGGCTGTTCGCCGAGGCTCCTGAGGCCGTCGCCGAGACCATCCGCTTCCTCGACGGCCTCGCCTTCAGCCTTGACGAACTCGCCCATTGCTATCCGGAGGAGCTGCGCGAGGGCCATGCCACGCCCCAGGAGGCGCTCGAAGCTTTCGCTCACGCAGGCGCAGAAGCACGCTATCCGGACGGCGTTCCGGAGCGCACGCGCCAGGCGCTCAAATACGAGCTCGCGCTGATCGCCTCGCTCGGTTACGCGCCTTACTTCCTCACCGTACACGACATCGTGCGCTTCGCGCGCTCGAAGGGAATCCTCTGTCAGGGCCGAGGCTCCGCCGCCAATTCCGCGGTCTGCTATTGCCTTCGGATCACTGAGGTCAATCCGGCGAACTTCGATCTTCTGTTCGAGCGCTTCATCTCGCCCGAGCGCAACGAGCCGCCGGACATCGATGTCGACTTCGAGCACGAGCGGCGCGAAGAGGTGATCCAATATATCTATGATCACTATGGGCGCGAGCGCGCCAGCCTTGCCGCCGCAGTGATCACCTATCGCACACGCTCGGCGATCCGCGAAACAGCCAAGGTCTTCAACCTCTCGGACGACGTCATCACCGCACTTAACGGGACCGCCTGGGGCCAGGAGACAGCGCCGATCGGCGAGGATCGCGTGCGCGCGATCGGACTCAATCCCGCCGATCCGACGCTCAAGCTCGCGCTTGAGATGGCGAAGGCGCTGATCGGCTTTCCGCGCCATCTGACCCAGCACAGCGGCGGCTTTGTCATCACCCGCGACCGGCTCGACGAGGTCGCGCCGGTGATGAACACGGCGATGGATAAGCGCACGATGGTCGAATGGGACAAGGACGATCTCGACGCGCTCGGTCTTCTCAAGGTCGACGTGCTGGCGCTCGGCATGCTCACGGCGCTCAGCAAAGGCTTCAAGCTTCTCGACCAACATTATGGCGAGCGGCTGACCCTGGGCGCCATTCCTTCCGAGGAGGCGTGCGTCTACGCGATGATCCAGCGCGCCGATACGATCGGCGTCTTCCAGATCGAAAGCCGCGCGCAAATGTCGATGCTGCCGCGGCTCAAGCCGGCGAACTATTACGACCTCGTGATCGAGGTCGCGATCGTACGACCCGGCCCGATCCAGGGCGACATGGTGCACCCCTATTTGCGCCGTCGGCAGGGCGTCGAGGACGTCTCCTATCCCTCAAAGGAGCTTGAGGCGGTCCTGAGCAAGACGCTCGGCGTGCCGCTGTTCCAGGAGCAGGCGATGAAGATCGCCATCGTCGCCGCTGGCTTCACGCCGTCGGAAGCCGACCAATTGCGCCGCGCGATGGCGACGTTTCGTCGATCTGGAACGATCCAGACGCTTCAAGAGAAGATGATCGAAGGCATGGTGGCCAATGGCTATCCGCGTGAGTTCGCCGAGCGTTGCTTTCATCAGATCGAGGGCTTCGGCGAATACGGCTTTCCCGAGAGCCATGCAGCGAGCTTCGCGCTTCTCGTTTACGATTCCTGCTGGATGAAATGCCGCTACCCCGATGTCTTCGTCACAGCGATGCTGAACGCCCAGCCGCTTGGCTTTTACGCGCCCGCCCAGCTCGTGCGCGATGCGCGCGAGCACGGAGTCGAAGTGCGCGAGGTCGACGTGAACCTGTCCGATTGGGATTGCACGCTGGAGCCTTTGCTCCCCTCTCCCGATAGGGCGTTCGGAAGAACGCCCGTCTCTCAACGGGCTATGGGGAGAGGGGTTGGGGGTGAGAGTGAGGAAGAACCCTCATCCGGCGCCCTAGCTCGTCGTGAGACGGGCGTTCTTCCGAACGCCCTAAGGCGCCGCCTTCTCCCAAAGGGAGAAGGGATTCACCCGCGCCACGTCGAAATGGCGCCTGACATCCGTACGACCCATGCGGTGCGCCTGGGCTTCAGGCAGATCATTGGCGTCAAAGAAAAGGACATGCTCAAGCTCACGGAGCAGCGCGGTCAAGGCTACGATTCCGTGCGCGACTTATGGCTGCGCGGCGGTTTGAGTTCGACCGTGCTGGAGCGGCTTGCCGACGCCGACGCCTTCCGCTCACTCGGCCTCGATCGGCGCCAGGCGTTATGGGCGGTGCGCGGCCTCGACCGAGTCGGCGACCAGGACGACCTGCCGCTGTTCGCCAGCCGGCCGAAGCACGAGACGGAGCCGGACGCGCGACTCCCGCCAATGCCGCTTGGCGCGCATGTGGTCGAGGATTATCGGCGCTTGTCCTTGTCGCTCAAGGCTCATCCCGCCTCGTTCCTGCGCGCCCGCCTTTCCGCGCGTGGAGTGCTGCGCTCGGAGACGCTCCGTTCGGTCAAGAATGGCGAGCGCGTCACGGTGGCCGGGCTCGTGCTGGTGCGCCAGCGGCCGGGAACCGCCGCAGGCGTCATCTTCATGACGCTGGAGGACGAGACGGGCGTCGCCAATATCATTGTCTGGCCGAAGATCTTCGAACGCCTGCGCGCGATCGTGCTCGGCGCGCGCTTTGTCGCGGTGACCGGCAAGCTGCAAAGCGAGCAAGGGGTCATCCATATCGTCGCCGAGCGCATGAACGACCTGACGCCGATGCTGGGGCTTCTGTCGGAGGCAGGCCCGACGATCGGCGCTCTTGCACGCGCCGACGAGGCGCACCGGACAGAACCGACTGAGACCCGAAAGCGGCAAGGCAATCGCTTCGCCGGGCCGCCACGTCTCGACGACCCGCGCGCCAAGCCGCCAAGCCCGTCAATCGAGACAGTGGATGTCGCCGAGGCCATGCCCGCGGGGCGGAATTTCCGTTGACGTCCGCCAGGCGCTTGCTCTTCGAACCTCAACATTCTACGATATGGGCGCCCATATCTCCTATCCCATACATACGGCCCATGAAGACCACCATAGAGATTTCCGACCCACTGCTGCACGAGGCTCGCAAGCTTGCTGAGCGTGAGGAGTCACGTTGCGCGCACTGGTGGAGCGAGGGCTTCGCCGCGTCGTGACCGAGACCAAGACAGTCGCGCCGTTCAAGCTGCGCCGCGCCAGCTTCAAGGGCAAGGGATTGCAAGCCGATCTGCACGTCGATTCTTGGAACAAGCTGCGTGATTTGACCTACGAGGGCCGCGGAGCTTGATCGCTGTCGACACGAACATTCTGGTCTACGCCCACCGAGAGGACTCGCCGTTTCACGATCCAGCCGCCCGGCGAATCTCGGAGCTCGCCGAGGGATCCGCAACCTGGTCGATTCCCTGGCCATGCGTTCACGAGTTTCTCGCCATCGTCACCCATCCCCGTATCTACGCGCCGCCCACGCCGTTGCCGCGGGCTCTCGACCAGGTGGACGCCTGGCTCGAGTCGCCAACCCTCGTGCTCCTGGCCGAATTGGGAGACCACTGGCCGGCGTTGCGAACGATCCTCGCAAGGGGCCGAATTGCTGGAGCTCAAGTCCATGACGCCCGCATCGTGGCTCTGTGCCTGCAGCACGGCGTGCGCGAGCTGTGGTCGGCGGATCGAGACTTCAATCGCTTCGCAGGCCTTATGGTCGTAAACCCTTTGGTCGCGCGCGGGCCGATCTGATGGCGGGCGCTAACCTCATTATTGCTTTTGATCCAGGCGCCGAGAGGGGGTTTGGCTGCTCCGCGCTTCGTGCAAATCGGTTTGAGATTTCGAACCGTCAGCTGATGGCCGCTTACGTTGGCCTCGCTTTCCTATCGCTCCTTTGGGGCTCTTCCTTCCTCTTGATCAAGATCGCCTCGCGCGCCTTCGACCCGTTCGATTTCGCGCTCGCGCGCGTGGGCGTCGCGGCAACCGCGATGCTTCTGACAGGCATGCTTTCGGGCAAGGTTTGGCCAGGATCGCGGCCGGGACTTTGGGCCAAACTCCTTGGGCTCGCGTTGATCGGGCAGGTGATTCCCTTCCTGTTGCTCGGCAAAGCTGCGATGTTGGCGACGAGCGCCGACATGGCGCTGATGATGGGCGCTCAGCCCATCTTCGTCTTTCTGTTCGGCCGCTTTCTCGGGTCGGGCGACCGCTGGACGTGGCTCGCCGCCTCTGGCCTCGGCGCTCGGCTTCGTTGGGGTCGCCGTCGCGTTCTGGTCGCCGGGCGCGGATCAGCGGCGCCCATTCCATCCTGGGGCGGGCCTTCGCCCTGGCCGCGGGCGTCTCCTATGGAACGGGCGCGATCATCTCCGGCGCGGCAACGAGGGAGATTGGCGCGGTCAGGGCGGTCACCGCCTCGATGACATTTCGACGCTCGTACTCGCGCTGATCGGCTTGGCCGTCGGGAAGTCTCCGCCGCTCGCGACGCTGCTTCAAACTCCCCTGGCGCCCATGCTTGCAATGGGGCGCTCGGCGTCTTCAACACGGCGCTCGCCTATTACGTCTATTTCCGGCTCGTCAACGAGAAGGGGCCGACCTTTGCGGGCCTCAACAACTATATCGTGCCCCTGATCGGCGTCGTCGGCGGGGCGTTCGCGCTCGCTGAACCCATTGCGCCCTCGGCTTGGGCGGGATTGGCGCTCGTGCTCTGCGGCGTCGCCATCACCGGCCGATCGCTGCGGCCGGCGCAAGCGCATCTGACCAGCGCGGCCACGAGCAGCGCTCGCTCGAATTGAAGAGATGAGGCCTTCACCGCCGCCCTCATACGTATCTCTATCGGCTCGATTCTCACGCAGACCGCTCGGACCGGGCCAAAGAAATCGCAAGCAACCAGGATTGCTTACTTATCGGTAGATATGTACATATCTCGGCTAGATTCGGCGTTAAGAGCGCTGAGAAAGGCTCACGATCAGCCAGAAAATGCGACGGAGTCGAAGACCGGAGCCCGACCTGCACTCACGAAGTCCATTGAAAGCAGACCGGCAAGTGCGCCAAGTAATTGAAACGGGAGAGCCAAGGCCGGCGAAGGGCTCGCCGCCTCGCCCCACCGCGCTTTGCCAAGATGGTTCAACCCCTGCCTTTGAGCGCATCCGCGAGCGACATCGTCGCCGATCCAGGCTCGAGCGGCTTTGGCTGGCTTTCATGCGGCGCCCAGGCTGCGAGCCAGACGAGATCGAAGGTCGCGCGCAGACGCCCGTCCGGATCGGCGAAGCGCTCGGCGTAGACCGCGGCGGCGCGCAGGAGGACCTCGCGGCGCAGGGGTTTGCGGCTGCGCGCGTGCAGCGCGCTCGTGGCCCCCATAGCCCGCAGGTCGGCGAAAAGCGCGAACATATCCGGGTAGCGGACGATCGCACGATCGAGATCGACGACCGGCAGCGCGAGGCCCGCGCGCTGCGCGAGGCCCCCGAGAGCGCGCACATCGACAAAGGGGGCAACTCGCGGCGACGCGCCGCCAAGAATCTCGCTCTCGGCGATCGTCAGGCTTTGTCGCAGCTCGGTCAGCGACTCGCCCCCGATCATCGCCGCCATCAGGAGACCATCGCCTTTCAACGCGCGCCGCATCTGGATCAGGGCGCCCGGCAGATCGTTCACCGTCTGCAGAGCAAGCAGCGAGACCGCGAGATCGAAGCGGCCGTCGGCGACCGGAAAACGCTCGAGGTCGCCGACGGCCGGCAGAAAATCGCCATTTCCCAGGCTCGCCTCGGTCGGGGCGAGACGAATGACGCAATCAACTTGCCCTGAGGCCGCGAGCGCGGCCGCGCCATGCGGGCCGGGCGAGTCGAAGTCGGCGGCGAGGGCGAAGCGGCGCTTGACCAGCGACAACCGATCGCGAAGGTCTTCGGCGGCCCGCACGAGCAGGAAATCCGCATGGGGCCGCCCACCCGCGCGCGCCCAGGCGCGATCGAGGCGCCGATTGATCAAACCTCGATCGAATATCTGCGGCGGCGCCGGATCCGACATGGGCGCTCCTTATGCGCCAGACGGCCCCTCGCGCAAAGCTTCCGTTCGCGCTAACTTGGCGCTCATGGACGCCTCTTCGGCGCTGGACGCGGACGAAGCCCACAGCTCGCCTTGGGCGCGCCGCGCCGGCGCGTTCGCCTTCAGCCTGGCTCACGCCGCGCTTGACGCATTTTATCCGCCGACGTGCCTTGCCTGCCGCGCCGCCACGGACAGGCACGGCGCGCTGTGCCCGCGCTGCTGGAGCACGATGCGCTTCATCGAGCGGCCTTTTTGCGAGCGCCTCGGCACGCCGTTCGAGCAGGATCTCGGCCAAGGCCTCATCTCGCCGCAGGCGATGGCCGATCCGCCGGCGTTCAGCCGGGCCCGGGCGGTGGCGCGGTTCGAGGATGGGCCGGCCCGCACGCTCGTGCATCGCCTCAAATATTCCGACCGCGCAGAACTCGCGCGGCCGATCGCGAGTTGGATGGCCCGCGCCGGCGCCGATATTCTGGCCGACGCCAATCTGCTGGCGCCGGTGCCGCTGCACCCCCTGCGGCTGTGGCGACGGCAGTTCAACCAGGCCGCCGCGCTGGCGACGGAAATCTCCCGCCAAACGGGAAAACCGGGCAATTTGGCCGCGCTTCGACGGGTCAAGGCGACACGCAGCCAGGTGGGCTTGAGCCGACAGCAAAGGGCCGAAAATGTCCAGGGCGCGTTTCGAATCGCGGAGAGCGCGGTGGTGAGGGACCTCAACGTCGTGCTGGTCGATGACGTTTTAACCTCGGGCGCGACCGCCAACGCAGCCTCCAGAGTGCTGTTGAGGGCCGGCGCGAAGCGGGTGGATGTGCTTGTCTTCGCGAGGGTTGTTACAGGCGGGTAACTGCCCATATACTAGGGGAAAGATGCGCGGATTGCCGCGTCAAGGATCTCTCGATCGTGCCCCCTGTCGTCATCTACACCAAGTCCACGTGTCCCTTTTGCCACGCAGCCAAGGCGCTGTTGCGCGACAAGGCGGCTCCGTTCGAGGAGATCAGTGTTGACGGGGACCGTGCTGCGCAGGCGGCAATGGCGGAGAAGGCGCACGGGCGCTGGACGGTGCCGCAGATTTTCATCGGCGACGCACATGTCGGTGGCTCCGATGATTTGCACGCGCTCGAATCGGCAGGCAAACTCGATGCGCTGCTGGCAGGCTGAACGATGATCAAATATGCGCTCGGCTGCGCCGAAGGGCACGCATTTGAGAGCTGGTTTCCCGACAGCGCCGCCTATGACAAGCAACGCAAACGTGGCCTTATCGCCTGCCCCGAATGCGGTTCGACACGGGTCGACAAAGCCATAATGGCTCCGGCCGTCGTCGGCGGCGAGCGTGCCGCTCCCGTCATGGCGCCGGAGATTGTTGTCGATGATCGACGCCGCCAGACGCGCGAGTTCTTTCTTCGCATGCGCCGCGAAATCGAGGCCAACACCGACGACGTCGGCACGAAGTTCCCGCAGGTGGCGCGAGCCATCCATCTCGGCGACGAGCCGGAGCGCGCGATACGCGGGCGCGCGAGCCTCGCGGAGGCCAAGTCGTTACTGGAGGACGGCGTCGGCGTGCTGCCGCTGCCAATGCTGGAAGACGAGCTCAATTAGTCTGGCTGGCGCTGGCCGGCAAGTCGGGCCGCTTGTCCATTGCCTTGCGTCAACCTCGTTCAGAATCGCGTGCGAGCAATCCGCCCGCTACTTCTCCGAGAGGCGGAATTCCTGCGCCTCGATGACTGTCGTGCCGATCATCGTCCGCACCGAGACACGGAAGGGGATCAGCACGTGGTCGCTGGCGATCGGCGCCAGCCAGACTTCCAGATCTTTGTTGTCGGCCATGAACTTGGTCGCCGGCCGGTCGCGGCTATGGCCGGAGATCGGGACGTAGCGGGCCGCGCAGACGGCCACCGGACCGTCATAACCCTTCGCCGACACCGTGCGTTCGCCGACATAAGTGAGGTTGACGTCGAACCGCGTGTAGCCGTCAAAGATCGCCACAGTGCGGTTGCACGCCGCGGGCGATAAATCGGTCCCGAGGCTGGCGCCGGCAGGATGACCGCGCCGACCGGGTCGACGACGCCGTGCTTGTCGCCAGGTCCAAGCGGAACTCGGTCCGGCTTATCCTGAAACGGCGGCGAGATGTCGATGCCGGTGACCGTGTTGCCGGCAAGCGCCATCCGAATCGTGCGCGTCATGTTCGAGCTTGAGGCGATGGTGGCGAAAGTCGCTGGCGACACATGTCCCTGGACAATCGCGCCCTTGCCCACAGAGGCGCCGTGCGCATTGGTGAAGAGCTTGGCGAGGCCAGTCAATTTGGCGTCGCCCGCGATCGTGTAACTCGTCGGGGTGAGATCGGCGTTAAGGTTGACCGAGCCGATCGGAAGGCCAATCAAGGACACGCGATAAGTCGCGTGCAGCACGTCGGCGCGGGCGCCCACAGTCCAGACGAGCGCAGCCGTCATCCCGACGGCCGCCTGCCGCAAGCGGGCCTGAGGCGATCGCAGCGCCATCGTTTCGAATCTCCAGCTTCGGTGTTTGCAGCGCATTGAACGGCGAATGCGCTCAAATTCCGGCGCCGATGCGCCGACTCACGGGCAAACCACGCCAGCAAAAAAGTCATCCGGGGCCGCTGTCAAGGCCTTGCCGCGGGCCCGCGCGCGGACTTAACATCCCGTCCATGGTCGAGACGGTCATATCCATTCGCGCGGCGCGACTCGGCGACGAGGGCGAGATCGCGACCGTGCATGATGCGGCGTGGCGCGAGGCCTATCGGGGCGTTATCCCGGGCCGGGAACTGGAGCGGATGATCGCGCGCAGAGGTCCGGAGTGGTGGCGACTCGCGATCGCGCGCCGGACGCCGTTGCTGGTGCTCGAATTCGGCGATTCCGTCGTCGGCTACATCAGCTATGGGCGCAACCGGGTCCCAGCGCTTGGCTATGGCGGCGAGATCTTCGAACTCTACCTGGCGCCCGAGTGCCAGGGTTGTGGCTTCGGACGGCGTATGTTCGACGCTGCGCGCAAGGATCTGGCGGGCCATGGATTGTCGAATCTTGTCGTCTGGGCGCTTGCGGACAACGACCGGGCGGTCGGGTTTTACCGCCGGCTGGGCGGGCGGGTCCTGCGCCGCGCGCGCGAGACCTTCGGCGGCCAGCAGCGCGATCGAATCGCGTTCGGTTTCGGCTGAATGGTCTTCCTCCTGTGAGACGGAATTAACCTGCCGCCAATTGGGAGGACAAGCGTGAACCTGAACGCTGTATCCATCGGCAAGAATCCTCCCCACGATGTCAACGTCGTCATTGAGGTGCCGATCGGCGGCGAGCCGATCAAATATGAAATGGACAAGGAGAGCGGCGCGCTTCAGGTCGATCGGTTTCTCTACACCTCGATGCGCTATCCGGGAAATTACGGCTTTATCCCTCATACACTCTCGGGCGACGGCGATCCCTGCGACGTGATCGTCGCCAACACCCGCGCGATCGTTCCCGGCGCTGTCATGAGTTGCAAGATTGTTGGCGTCCTGATCATGGAGGACGAAGCAGGCGACGACGAGAAGCTGCTCGCCGTGCCGTCGGCGAAACTCACCAAGCGCTACGCGCACGTGAACAGTTACTCCGACCTGCCGTCGATCACGATCGAGCAGATCGAGCATTTCTTCGCACACTACAAGGATCTCGAGCCCAACAAGTGGGTCAAGATCGTTCGCTGGGGCGACGCGGACGAAGCGCGCGCTCTCGTGATCGAGGGCGTCGAGCGAGCCAAGAAGGCGAAGGGCGCAGAAAAAGCCAAGAGTTGAACGGCTCACACACTATAGATAGCCGGCGCCAAAACTGGCCTTCGAATAAACGATCCAAGGAGGAAACGATATGCGCAAATACCTAAGGCTTGCCCTGGCGGGGTTTGCTGTCGCATTTGCCGGCCATGCAACTGCTGCCGAGAAAATCAAGATCGGTTTTTTGCCCGGGGTCGTCGATCCGTTCTACCAGGTCATGCAGCTCGGCGTGGAAAAGGCGGCCAAGGATCTCGGCGTCGAGGTCGTCACCCAGATTCCGCCGACCTGGGGCGTCGCGGCCCAAACGCCGCTTCTGGATTCCATGATTGCGCGCGGTGATCTCAATTACATCATCACCGCCGCGACCGACAAAGATCAGATGATTGGCCCTCTCAAGGCGGCCGTAGACGCCGGCATCAAGATCATCATCGTCGATAGTTACATTGGCGACGGCGACTACGTGAACGGCCCGGTCAAATTCCCTATCACCTACATCGGCTCCAACAATACCGAGGGCGGCCGCATCGCCGCACGCGGGCTCGCCAAGGCGATCGGCGGCAAGGGAACCGTTTACATCAACTCGACCAATCCCAACGTGAGCTCCGTCGAGGACCGCGAAAAGGGTTTCAAGGAGGCGATGGCCAAGGACTTTCCGAACATCAAGGTGCTGGGCCCCGACTATAATCTCGACGACCCCAACAAGGCGACACAGCAGACGGCGGCAGTGCTGGCGCGCGAACCCGATCTTGCCGGGGTGTTCGGCACCAACGTGTTCAGCGCGCAAGGGGCGGGCGCTGCGGTCGTCAACGCCGGGCTCGGCGGCCACGTGCAGGTTGTCGCCTACGACGCCACGAAACAGGCGATCGAACTGATGGAGCAGGGCGCGGTGTCGCTGGTGCTGGCGCAAAAACCGTTCGACATGGGCTATATGGCGGTGCAGTTCGCGGCGGCTGACGCCGCCGGCGTCACCAGCCTTCCGCGCCGCGTCGAGACCGGCTTCGCCATCATCGACAAGGACAACGTGAAAGACCCGGCGATCGCCCGCTTCATCTACCAGGCGCCCGGCAAGTAACACGAGCTTGCGCTCTCTTCTACCGCGAAATCCGTCGAAAGACTGGCGTCTCTCGGCGCCCTGCGCGGAAGACGAGCTTGCCTCGGGCCGCGACCCTGAGCTGGCGGCAATCTCAAAAGACCGAGGGACTTGCTGGTGACCGAACGCGCGTCAAGGCTCACCCTCGCTCGCGCGTCCGCCGTTCACGCCGGCGTGCGCACCCGGGCTCAGCGCGTCGCTCTTTTTTTCAGCCGCGTCTGGGCGTGGGCGTTCCTCGGCCTCATGGTCCTGTTCTTCGTGATCTCGGTGCCGTTGACGACGGGGGGATCGGTCAATTTCCTCACCATTCGCAATTCCCAGAACATTCTGGTCGCGATCATTCCGGTGCTGCTCCTAGGGTTGGGCCAGACCTTCGTCATCATCGCCGCCGGCATTGATCTCTCTGTCGGCTGGGTCATGAGCCTCGCCTCCGTGCTCGCGGCGCTGGCGCTGCGGGCAGCGTTCAACGGCGGCCTGCCGCTCTTTCCCTCGGTCCTCATTGGCCTCATCGCCGCCCTGGCCGGCGCCGCGGCGGTCGGCCTCGTCAACGGCGTCATCATTGCAAAACTGAAGGTGCCAGCCTTCATCGTTACCCTCGGCACCTCGTTCATCGTGCGCGGAATCGCCTATCTCATGAGCGAGAACACGACCGTGATCGGCTTGCCGCCCGGTATTCGAGCCTATGGCAACGACGCGCTCGTCTACTACATCCCGGGCGAAGGCGGCGGCCTCTATTTCCTTCAGCGGCCGGAAGTCAGCGGCGAGCTTCTCCGCCGCATGGACATCATCCTACCCTATCCGGTCGTTGTGACGGCGTTCGTTGTCGCCTGGGCGATCTTCCTGCTCCACAAGACTCAGTTCGGGCGTCACACCTACGCCATCGGCGGGAGTATGGACGCCGCGGTGCGCAGCGGCATCCCCGTCGATCGCCAACTCATTCTGATCTACATCCTGTCGGCCGCAACCTCCGGAATCGCGGGCTTTCTGTCGACGCTGCAATTCACGGCCGGCTCGGCGGTGATCGGCGATCCGCTGCTCTTAAGCTCGATCGCCGCCGTCATCATCGGCGGCGTCAGCATGTTCGGCGGCGCCGGAACCGTGATCGGCACGGTGATCGGCGCCCTCATCATCGCCGTGCTGACGACCGGGCTCGTGATGCTCAACGTCGACGCTTTCTGGCAGTTCATTGTCGTGGGAACCGTGGTCATCGTCGCCGTGCTGATCGATCAGTCGCGCGACCTCATCATTGGCCGCACGCGCAGAGGCGCCGCGCAATGAGCGAGGCCCTGCTCTCCGTCCGCAACCTGACAAAAATCTTCGGCGGACTCGTCGCGGTCAACGACGTGAGCTTCGACGTCGCACGCGGCGAGGTGGTGGGCCTGCTCGGCGACAACGGCGCGGGCAAGTCGACCCTCATCAAATGCATCTCCGGCGTCCATGCGGCGGAAGACGGCGAGATCGTCTTCGACCGCCAGCCAGTCCAATTCGCGAGCCCGATGGACGCGCGCCGCGTCGGGATCGAGACGATCTACCAGGACCTGGCGCTCGCCAACAATCTCGACGTCGGCGCAAACATTTTCCTCGGCCGCGAGGTCAAGACGCGCCGCTTGGGGGGGCTCATCCAGACGCTCGATGACAAGAAAATGCGCGAGCAATCGCGGCAGACGCTCGAACTCCCTGCACATTCGCATTCCGGCTCTGACCGAGCCGATCGAGAAGCTGTCGGGCGGCCAGCGCCAGGCGGTGGCGATCGCGCGCGCGGTCTATTGGGACGCGCGGCTCATGATCATGGACGAGCCGACCAACAATCTCGGGGTGCCCGAACAGCACAAGGTGCTGGAGCTCATCCGCATGCTCAAGGGCCGTGGCGTGCCGGTCGTCCTCATCACCCATGTGATGCCGGACGCGCTCGCGGTCACCGACCGCATCATCGTCATGCACCGCGGACGAAAGGTCGCCGAAAAGGTCACCGGCCAAACCAACGCTGAGGAGTTGGTGCAGTACATGGTCGGCGCGCGCGAGGATGCTGCGGCCTGAGGCATCGCATGCGATATCACGGATCCGCTGGCTGATAGACTTGCTCGGGAGGAGCGGCGCTTGGTCCAATCCTGCGACGCGATCATCATCGGCGCCGGCCCGGCGGGACTCGCCAGCGCGGCCGCGCTTAAGGCTCGCGGTCTCAACGCCGCGATCCTTGAAAAGTCCGGCGCCGTCGGCGCGGTCTGGCGCCGGCATTACGACCGCCTCCATCTGCACACCGATCGCGCCCGCTCCGGCCTGCCAGGTCTAGCGATGCCGAAGGCTTACGGCCGCTACCCCTCGCGCGCTGGCGTTGTCGAATATCTCGAGGCCTACGCGGCAAAGTTCGCTCTCGAGCCGACGTTCAACGCCCCTGTTCGCGAGGTGCGCCGCGACGGGCGGATGTGGCGCGCCGAAGCGGGCGAGAATTCGCGAACCGCGCCCATCGTCGTCGTCGCGACCGGCTGGGCCGACTATCCGCATACGCCGACATGGCCTGGCATGGACACGTTCGTCGGCCCAATCCTGCATTCGAGCGCCTATCGCAATCCGGCTCCCTTCGCCGCAAAACGTGTGCTGGTGGTCGGCTACGGCAATTCGGGCGCCGAGATCGCACTTGACCTCGCAGAGGCCGGCATTGACGTCTCTCTCTCGGTTCGCAGTCCGGTCAATGTCGTTCCGCGCGAACTCTTCGGCGTTCCAATTCTTTTCTTTCCCGCCGCCGAACAATGGCTCCCGCCGCGCGTCGCCGACGCGCTGAACGCACCCCTGATCCGCTTCGCGATCGGCTCGATCGAAAAGCTAGGCCTGAAGCGCTCTGCAAAGGGACCGCTCCGATCCATCGAGGAAGACGGGCGTGTGCCGCTCATCGAGATCGGCACGCTTGACGCCATACGCGATGGACGGATCAAGCTTCGCGGCGACATCGCGACCTTTGCCCACGAGAGTGTCGCTTTCAAGCATTCGCCCACCGAACGCTTCGATACGATCATTCTCGCGACTGGCTTCCGTCCAGACCTGCGCGCGCTGCTGCCCGAGGCGAGGGGCGTGCTGAACGCAACAGGAGCGCCGCTCGTCAGCGGCCGAGCGACGGCGGAGCCTGGCCTTTTCTTCTGCGGCGCCATTCCCTCGGCGCTGGGACAATTTCGTCAGATCGGCATCGAGGCGACCCGCATCGCTGACGCGGCTACGGCCTAGGCGACGGGTCTATCTGACGGTCAACCGCGAAGCTCGCGCCATAACCTGCGGCTCGTCACTTCTTCATCTTGAGAGCGCCGCCGTCGAACGTTGTCACCATCGCCTGCATCAATCCGTTCTTGGTGATGTAGGCATCCGAGCCTCGATATGGTTCGGCAAGGAAATCCGCTGTCGCGACCCACTAAGTCGCGAATGTGTCGCCTATCGTGGTGCTGTGCTCGACCTTGAAATTGATGCCTTTCAGACCGCCGTCTTTTAAATCCTTACAGAACCCGGCGAACATCTCGCCGATTGCTTTCCGGCCCGAGACGACAGCGCCGCCGGGCAGGTTGATTTGCGCATCGTCTGGATATTGGGCGAGGATGCGGCCCCAGTCGCAATGATTGAGCGCGTCCATATGCTCGTCCAGCACCGCCTGAGCGGAGGGTTGGTGCTTGATTTCCGGCAGTGCCGACTGCGCTATTGCAATCGCAGGCGCAGCAATCGCGAAACCCATCCCTGCAAGCAGAATGATCTGATGCCTCATGTCGTCCTCCCGAAATATTTTTTTTCGCGCGATCTCGGGCGAACTTGACCTATCAAACACGCCGTAACCCGGAGAAACGCCCGAACCCGCGCCGAGCCGACCGTACTCCCGGCCAAATGCGCCGGCAAGTTCCCCTATTCTGCCGAGCCTCCGGCGAGTTCCTCGACCCAGGCCGGAACCGTCTCGCTCGCCGGCCCCAATCGCTGCTCATCGAACAGGTCGGCGTTGTCGGCCGCCTCGAGGTTGATCTCGCAGGTGCGCAAGCCATAGGCGCGCGCCTCGGCGACAAAGCCGGCCGCCGGATAGACGGCGCCCGAAGTGCCGATAGCGACGAAGAGATCGGACTCGCGCAGCGCCCGGTCGATCAAATCCATGCCGAGCGGCATCTCGCCGAACCAGACCACATGGGGACGCAACGTCCCTGCGCGGCCGCAATCCGAGCAAACGTGCGCAACGGTCAGGTCATCGAGCCACGGGCGAACCGCCTCGCAGCGACCGCAACGCGCTTTCAAGAGTTCGCCATGCATGTGGATGACGGACGCTGAGCCCGCGCGCTCGTGCAGATCGTCGATGTTCTGCGTCACGAGCGTAAGGCTCCCGCCGCGCTTGGCCAGCAAGGCCTCGAGCCTCGCCAGAGCGAAATGCGCCGCGTTGGGCTTCGCGTCGCGCAGGTTGCGCCGCCGCAGATCATAGAACGCGAGCACCGCTTCGGGATCGCGGGCGAAGGCTTCGGGGGTCGCGAGCTTCATCGGGTCGAACTTCGCCCAGATTCCCTCGCCCTGCTTGTCGCGAAACGTGCCAAGGCCACTTTCGGCTGAAATGCCGGCGCCAGTGAGGATGACGATGTTCTGCGACACGGCGGGCTCGTCCTAGCGTCGTCCCGCTATAGCATCAACAAGGCCCTGATCTTGGCGCGAACTTCAGCCAGCGCCCCCGGCTCCGCGGCGCCCTTGCGGACGGCTTGGCGAGCACGCCAATCGAGGCTTCTGACCTGGTCCGCGAGCACGGCGCTTGGCGGCCTGTGGCTGATTACCACCTCGAACACGTAGCCCTTGATCTTTGTCGTCATGGGGCAGCAAAGCGCCATCCCCCTGGTCCCGTTATAGCGCGCCGAAGTCAAAACTAGGGCTGGACGTCGCCGAGCCTGCTCGTGTCCGGCTTGCGGATCGAAGTGAAGCCAAACGATGTCGCCGGCGTCCGGAACGTAATTGCGCGTCACCACATCTCACGGCCCTGAGGCGGCCCGAAGTCAGCGTCCTCCGGAAAGGTTTCCGGACGCATCTGATCGAGCAGCGCGTCCAGTTCGTACGGGTCGGCCTTGATCGGCTCGATGACGATGCGTCCGCCTTCCTCACGAATGTCGACGTCCTGGTCAACGGCGATCGATGAGGCGGCCAACACGGAGGCGGGGATGCGCACGGCGGCGCTGTTGCCCCATTTCTTGACCTGCATCTTCATAACGGAGTTCCTTCGCCGGCGCAGCCGTGTTGACGGCGCTCGGGAGTATATACAATGTTTATACGAGCGTCAACGAGTACGGCCTACCGCCCGTGCAGCGCGAGCGCGATCTGCACGATTGCCGCGATCAGTTCGAGCACGATCAGAATCACGACCGCCGCCTCGAGCCGCGTCGCGCGGTCGGCGTCGATGATGTCGGTCAGCGCCTGCGCGGTGTCGCCAATCACTTCGAGCTTGCGCTTCAAGACGTCGGCTCGCTCGTGCAACTCGTATTCGTCCGTAAGCCGCGCATAGAGGCGCTCAAGCTCGGGGTGGTCCCACAGGACGTCTGGCTTCTCCTCGACCGCCACGCGGCCCGAGACACGGTGCTGGGCCAGCAGCGCCTGGCCGATGAGTCTCAGCATCGCGCGCCGGCGGAATGGGGGCCTGCCGGTCGCCGCGAGCTTGGCCGCAAACGGCTCAATCACGTCGAAGACTGCGTTGACCTCGCGCTCGTCGCGCGCCAGCGCCACCGTCTTGGCCAGCGCATCGGCGATCACCAGAAAGCGCGGCGGAGACAGGTTCTTGATCTGGATCGGCCCGCTCGAGGACTTCTGCTCGTCGCCGTCGGGCGCGATTTCGAGCACCGCCGTCTCGTCGTCGCCAAGCGCCCTGAACCCGCTGACCCGCGATCGCAGTTTCGCCAGCAGGTCCTCTTCCTCGAGCGGGGTCAAGCCAACCATGACAGCGACGCCGAAGCGGAACAAAGCCGCCATGCCCCGTTCGCCGACGCGAAAGGCAAGCGGCAGCGAGGAGATCATGTCCGGCCGCTCAAGTCCGGCGGTGTCAATGCGCTCGCCGACGATGAGCGCGCGCGCAGTCAGGCGCGTCAGAGCCGTCACAGGCGAGACGTCGGTCATGAGCGCAGTTTAGGGCGAGGCGTGCGCCACCGCCAGCCGCCCTACACTTCGCGGTGAAACAGAATGTGGGCGCTGTCCGATCGGCCTCTTTCCCGATAGATTGAAAGCCTGCGCTGCCCGGAGGAGCCTGGGCTCGAAAACACGCTGAGGAGAAGGCGCCATGGACGATCGAAGCCAAGCTCGATGGCGCCTCGACGGCGTCCGGGTGGTCCGTTCAAGCGAACTCGATATCAACACGGCCCAGACGCCCGGCATGAATCGCGCCGCGGCGATCACCCACGCGCGCGCGGGAGCGGAGAAGCTGTGGGCTGGAACCGTCGTCATCCACCCCAAGGCCAAGACCGGGGCGCACCATCATGGGCCGGTCGAAAGCGTGATCTACGTGGTCAGCGGACGCGCCCGCATGCGCTGGGGCGACCGGCTCGAATTCGTCGCCGAGGCCGGTCCGGGCGACTTCATCTACGTGCCGCCCTTTGTCCCGCACCAGGAGATCAACGCAAGCGACGAGACACCTTTGTCCTGCGTTCTGGTGCGCAGCGGCCAGGAGCCGGTCGTGGTCAATCTCGACTTGCCCGGCGTCGAACCCAATCCAGAAACGGTCGAGTGGGTCGACGACCTGCATCCGCCGCGCAGCGATTAGCGGCCGTTGAGAGACGCGAATATCGAAGCGCGTTAACGGCGCAGAACAGGATGCGACTCGCGGCGCTGCCAGCCGGCGCGCTCGAGTTCCGGGAGGAGATGGTCCTCACGCGGAAAGCCAACGCAGAGGTAGGCGATGAAGGTCCAGGCGCGCGGAACGTCGAGCGTCTCGGCGATTGCGCTCGGATCGAGGATCGACACCCAGCCAACGCCAAGGCCACGAGCGCGCGCGGCGAGCCAGAATGTGTGCAGGGCGCAGACCGCCGAATAGCGCCGCGTCTCCGGCATGGTGCGCGCGCCGAGGCCATGGCCGTCCTCGGTCGCCTCGTCACAAAACACCGCAAGCTGTATCGGCGCGTCGTTGAGGCCCGCAAGCTTGAGCTTGGCGTAAAGCGCCGCCCGTTCGTTGGCGTAGGCGCCGAGCGCATCCCGGTTGGACGCCTCGAAATTCCCCCGGATGGACGCGCGGCGCGCCTTGTCGTCAACGCGCACAAAGCGGGTCGGCTGGCAATTGCCCACAGACGGCGCCAGCGCCGCGAGGTCGAACAGTTCGGCCAGCGTCGCCTCATCCGGGGCTTGCGGGCGGAAATGGCGAACGTCGCGCCGCCAAGCCAGCAGCTCGCCGAAGGTCGCCTGGAACGCGGCGTCGAACTGGGGCGCTTCGCCGAGGGCATTGGCCAATTCCGCCATCGCCGCTCCTTTGTCCCCGAATGCTCGTCCCCGGCTTATCTGGCATAACGCGCAAAAGGGGGAGTCCGCAAAGAGAATATCGCGCTTTTTTTTCACAGCGACCGTCTTGCGCGCGGGCGGGCTCGGCGCGCAGCGGCGCTCCGAGCCTCTGTCGCCGGAGTGGAGGCCAAACTCGGACACGAGCGCTCGTGGGTAGTTTTGCCAATTGTGCGGTACGTTCGAGACTGAAAAGCTCATCGTGTCCGGGCGGCGGGGCCGCGCGACCACGGCTCAAGGAGTCGCCGAACCCGTGACGAATTGGCGTGCGCGGCACGATCTCCCTGCCGCGCACGCTTTTTGGCCGCCGGACCCGAGGCGCGTGCTCGTCGCGATGCGTTCAACGCGTCCGGGGAATGAAGCCGGGCACCCCGGTCTCCACCACAGGGTTGCGCCGGACGTTCGTCGTTATGTCGTGGCGCATCTCCCGCATGGCGTCTTCAGGCAGGCTCGAAATGTCAAAGTTCTCCTGGATACGGGAAGCCGTGCGTGAGGTGACTAGAAACGCAGTGCCGCGCTGTACAGCCCAGGCAAGCGCAACTTGAGCAGGCGTCTTGTGGACGCGCTGTGCGATGGCTGTGATCACGGGGTCGTCTAGCACGTTCGGATCCATGCCATGTCCCAGCGGTGCGCCCGCTTGCACTATAATCCCCTTTTCCTGACTAAATTCGAGCAGATCCCATTGAGGAAAATACGGATGGCACTCGACTTGCGCCACGGCAGGCTTGATCCGTGCGGCGGCGACGATCTCCCGCAGCTGATCCAAAGTAATATCTGATAAGCCGATCGACTTGCACTGGCCCTCGTCCACGAGGCGCTCGAGCGCTTGCCACGTCTCGACCAACGTCACTCCGAAATCATAGATGACCTGATCGCGCTCGTCCCTCGGGTCCTGCTCGTCGCCGGGCCGAAAGGCGAAGGGGGTGTGGATGAGATAGCAATCGACGGTGTCGATTTGCAGCCGCCGGCGGCTGGCGTCAAAGGCGGGCTTGACCCGCTCAGGACGATGATTGGTGTTCCATAGCTTTGTCGTAACGAACACGTCCTCGCGCCGAATTGCGCCCGCCTTGAATACCTCTTGCATCGCCTCGCCGACCGCGTCTTCGTTGCGGTAGCGCTCCGCGCAATCGAAATGTCGGAATCCCACTTCCAGGGCTGTCTTCGTCGCCTGTTTGGTCGCGACGGGATCGGGGATGAGCGTGCCAAACCCGACCGCAGGCATGGCGCCAGATCCATTGTTAAGTGGGATCTTCGTGTAGCGAAGCGCATCGGAAGTCTCCACGCTCATACTCCTTCGTCCAAGGCTGGCCGCCGCATGAGCGACGGAGGGGTTCGAGGCAGCGTCCCGGCGCCCTACCGACCTTGCCGGACGCGCCGCGCGGATGTTCTCTCATCCGCCATGCGCCTTCCATTCTTTTATCGCCTGCATTCGCTCGGGACCGCGACCTCGCTTCGTGGGCCTGGGCTAATGTTCCCGGCCGAGGCTCAACCCCTGCGCGGGAAAATGCGCTCAGGTCTGAAATCCGCCGTTTTCAGCAATTGCCTCAATTTATCAAACCCTTAAGGCGTGACCAAAAACAAATCATTTCCGTAAAGCAGAATCTGGGGTATAGTTTCCGTTTTCGCCGCATTGGCGGAGCCGGAGAGCCCCATGACTGACGATCCCGCAGCCTCGACGCCCACGCGCGATCTTCGCGCCCAACGCCGCGCACGGCGTGCGACCAGGATCGCGCGGCGGGAGCGCTCTTTCAGCTTGCTGGCGTCAGGCTACACTTACAGTCAGATCGCCAAAATGGTGCGGACCAGCGTCGCAACGGTCCGGCGTGAAATCGACCGGGCGCTCGACGAGCGGCGCCTCGACGAGCCAGAGCGTTTCGCCCAGGTGCAGGTCGCGCGGCTGATAAAAGCGCTGAAACTTGCCGAGGCTGCGGTCGAGCTTGGCGAACTGAAGGCGGTCGCGACCTATTTGCAGATCGTTGCGGCCCTTGACCGCTATCATGAGCTGGGGAGAGGCAAACCGTCGACCCGCCGATCGACCGACGCCCCGCCGCTCGCCCTGCCCGTCCCGCTCAAGGCGCTGACCTTCGCCGCCCCGCCGGCTGACGATGAACCGTCCGCTCTCGACGAAGCAAGAGGCGCAGAGGAGACGCAACGCTAACGGCTATACCAGGCTCTTGCGGAGCGCGCGCCGGGTCGTCGCGAGTTGCAGAAAAAGAGGCTTAAGCCTTTGAAATCGCATCGACGCGCGCAAAATTGCAGACGGCGCGCTAAAGCGCCCGCACCCGCGCTTTCGCCGCTTTCTCTACAGTCAGCCGATTGCGGAGCGGCAGCCCGAAGGTCTCGGATTCGATTTCGAACACATCGCCCTTCTGTGTCTTCACCCCGTCGCTGAACGACAGCGTGGCGGTGCCGAAGAAATGGACGTGCACGTCGCCCGGGCGGCGAAACAGGCCATATTTGAAATGATGCGCCTCGAGATTGGCGATCGAATGCGCCATGTTCTGTTCGCCCGACAGAAACGGCTTCTCCCAGATGACTTCCTTGCCGCGCCGGATGCGCGACATGCCGTTGATGTCCGCGGGCAGGTCGCCAACCAGCAGCTCCGGGCCAACGCTTGCTGGCCTGAGCTTCGAATGCGCAAGCCAAAGATAGTTCTGCCGCTCGGTGATGTGGTCGGAGAACTCGTTGCCCAGCGCGAATCCGACACGGTGCGGCGCGCCGGCGTCATCGATAAGGTAGATCCCGACGATCTCCGGCTCTTCGCCCCCGTCGAGCGCGAAAGCCGGGCTGGGAAGATCGCCCTCCGGGAGCGGCGAGGGATGACCCATCGCCTTTATAAAACCACTCCGGCTGCGCGCCGGTCTCGCTCTTGGCCGGCTTGCCGCCTTCGAGGCCCATCTTGAACATGCGCATCGAGTCGGTGAGCTTGGACGGGTCGGCGAGGTCTTTGTGCATCTTATCGCGTCCCTCCGCCGAACCCAGATGCGTGAGGCCCGTTCCGGTCACGATCACATGCGCGGGATCCTTGTGGTCGATCGGCGCAAGAACACGCCGCTCTTTCAACGCCCGAGCGAGATCGACCGGCTTGCCGACGCCTCGATCCGCAATGAGCTTGCGAAGCGACACGCCCTCGGCGATCGCCTGGCGCGCCAGGTCGACAGTCGTGCGCGCGCCCTTGACCAGACGGCTCTCGCCGCGCGCGGTGACCGCAAGCGCTCGCTTCCCATTCTCGTCGATGAATTGCGCCAGTCTCACGCTTTTGCCCCTTCTTCAGCGCCGGCATTCAGGCGCGTTTCAATCAGTTCGAAGATACGCGGATCGGTGAAATTGCTCGCGGCGAATGTCGCGCCAGCCTCGATCAACGTTCGCGAATCCAGCGTCGTCATCATGCCCACCACGGCGAGGCCTGCGGCCGCCGCAGCGCGAACGCCCGACAGACAAATCTTCGAAAGCGATCGAATGGGCCGCCGACGCGCCCGTGCGCTCGAGCGCTGTCAGATAAGGCAAAGGATCGGGCTTGGAGCGCGCAAGCTCGCCGCCGATCACCAGGATCGGCAAACGCTGCCCGATCCCCAACGCCGCGAGAACCTTCTCGGCATTCGCGCGCGGCGCGTTGGTGACGACTGCGCGCTTGAGGCCGCGCCGGTCGGCAAAGTCGAGCAGCGCGAGAGCGCCTAGGATAGGCTCGAGCGCGCCCAAATTATCTCGGTAGTCCGCTTCCTTGGCGTCCAGGGTCGCGGCCTGCTCGACGGGCGACAAGTGCGCGAGGTAGCGACTCGCAATCATGTCGTTGGACGCGCCCATGATCTTCGCGGCGTACTCGGCATGATCGAGGTCAATCCCGTGCGGCGCAAACACGCGCTGGAATGCGACAAGATGCTCGGGGTCGCTATCCACCAGCGTTCCGTCTAGATCGAACAGCAGCGCCGTCTTCATTTCGCGACGCGCCTCCGGCGTGTCCGCCTGGTAAGGGCTCCGGCACGCTCGCGCCGCCCGTGCGTCAAGGGATCGGCCTCCCTCACATCGTCGCTCCGATTTGCCAGGGGGCGAATTCCGCATCGCCGTATCCGAGGAGTTCCGACTTGGTCCGCTCGCCCGAAGCGACCGCGAGAACCTTATCGAATATCTCCTCACCCTTGTCGGCGATCGAGACGCCGTCAAGGACGTCGCCGCAATTGATGTCCATGTCCTCGATCATCCTGCGGTACGTGTCATTGTTGGTGGCGAGCTTGACCGACGGCGTTGGCTTGCAGCCGTAAGCCGAGCCGCGCCCGGTGGTGAAGCAGAGGACGTTGGCGCCGCCGGCGACTTGGCCCGTGGCCGACACCGGATCGTAGCCCGGCGTATCCATGAACACGAAGCCCTTGGCGGTGACCGGCTGGGCGTATTCATAGACTTCGTTCAGCGCCGTCGTGCCGCCCTTCGCGGCTGCGCCCAGCGACTTCTCGAGAATCGTCGTCAAGCCTCCGGCCTTGTTTCCGGGCGAGGGATTGTTGTTCATCTCTCCGCCGTTGCGCGCGCAATAATCTTCCCACCAGCGGATGCGCTCGACGAGCTTGTGACCGATTTCGGGCGTCGCGGCGCGCCGGGTCAGCAAATGCTCGGCGCCATAGATCTCTGGCGTTTCCGAAAGAATCGCGGTGCCGCCATTGCGCACCAGGATATCGACCGCGGCGCCAAGCGCGGGGTTGGCGGTGATGCCCGAATAGCCGTCCGAACCACCGCATTGGAGCGCGAGCGTCAGCTCGCTCGCCGGCGCCGGCGTTCGCTCAACGCTGTTAAGCGCGGGCAGCATGGAGCGGATGTGATCGACGCCCGCTGCAACGGTCTTGCGCGTGCCGCCAGTCGCCTGGATCGTCAGGCTGTGGAACGAGTCGCTTTCGACGATCCCATATTCCTCCTTCATGCGGCCGATTTGAAACACTTCACAGCCGAGCCCCACCATCACAGTCGCGCCAATGTTGGGGTTTCCGGCGTAACCCCATTGCGTGCGCATGAGCGCGTCGAATCCCTCGCCCTTGGCGGCGATGCCGCACCCTGTGCCGTGGACGAGCGCGATGATTCCGTCGACATTCGGATAGTCGGCGAGCATGTCCGAGCGCTCGACCTCCTTCGCGATCAGTCGTGCGACGGTCGCGGAGCAATTCACCGAAGTCAGCACCGCGAGATAGTTGCGCGTCCCGACCTTGCCGTTTGCACGCCGATAGCCCTGAAAGGTCGGCTGCTCCTCGACGGGGAGGATGTTCTCGAGGCGTGTGTCCTCGCCAAAATGATAGTCGCGCGCGAATTCTTTGACCGCGCAATTGTGCTCGTGCACCCATTCGCCGGCGGCGATCGGCCGGGAGGCGAAGCCGATGATCTGCCCGAACTTGCGGATCGGCGCGCCTTCTTCGACCGGGACCACCGCCATTTTATGGCCTTTCGGAACGCGCTGCCGAGCGGCGACGCCTCCCGACGGTTCAGATCCGGCTGAAATGTCGTCGATCGCGATGATCACGTTGTCCGAAGGGTCGAGGCGCAGAGCGCGAGGCGTGGTCATGATTGTCGTCTTTTGGTTACGAGGGTTGTCTTACGGGGAGAAAAGTTCTGGCTGTCGCTTCGCGAGATCCTCGAGCCGCGCGGCCGTGATCCTGAGATGCTGCTTCATAGCGTCGCACGCGGCGGTCGGATCTTCAGCCTCGATCGCAGCCGCGATTGCGGCATGCTCGTTCAGGCTCGCGCGAAGCTGCTCCGACGACAACATAGTCAGTCTGCGTGTTCTTTCCAGATGGACACGCAGAGACTCAAGGACATCGGCGGAGCGCGCCATGCTTAAGCCGGCGGTCAATAATCTGGTGGAACGCCACGTCGAGTCCGTAAAACGTCGCTCGATCCTTCTCGGCGACCGCCGCGACTTGCTGCCTGAGGTTGGCGGCGAGCGCATCCTTGTCGGCGCGGCTCATCCGGCGGGCGGCCTCGGCCGCGATCTCCCCCTCAAGCGCGCTGCGGATGAACAGGCGCTCGCGCGCGTCATTGAGCGAAATCCGCGCAACGAACGAGCCGTGTTGCGGCGCAACGTCGACCAAGACGATCGTAGGCCAGGCGGCTGACGGCGGCGGAAACGGGAAAGCGGGAGACGCGCAGTTTTTCGCACAATCCCGTCTTGTCGATCAAGCTCCCCGGCTCGAGCGCGCCGGAGAGAATCGCTTCCTTCAATTCGCCATACACGGCGTCCGCCTTCGAATAGGCGCCTTTGGTCAAATCCTGCCCGCCGCTCAAAGCGAAGCGAGACGCTTCGCCTCCTCCCGCTAACATGTTAGAGGCTAGAGAGGCGGCGCGGCCCCGTCAATCCTCAAACGCCGCGCCAAGAGGACGCCTATGCCGATGCTCGACTTGCGCGAGGAGACCACGCTGCCTGCGGACGGCTATCGCCGGCGCTCTGGCGGCTCGCGTTTGGAGCCCGGAGGTGAACGGCCCTTCGGTCGTCGCGATCAGGGAGAAGGGCGTCTTCGACGTCAGCGCCGCGTTTCCGACCATGCGCGATCTTTGCGAAACGCCCTCGCCTGCCCAGGCGCTGCGTGCGGCGGAAGGTCCGCGCCTCGGCGCGCTCAGCGACATTCTCGCCCATACGCCGCGCGACGGCGGAGGGTCGAACACCACGCGTTTGCTCGCGCCCATCGATCTGCAGGCGATCAAGGCGGCGGGCGTCACCTTCGCGGAATCGCTGCTCGAGCGCGTGATCGAAGAGCGTGCGCGCGGCAGTCGCGAAGGCGCGGCGAAGGCGCGCGAGGAGATCGTGAGCGTTCTCGGCGATGATCTCAGCACGCTCAAGCCGGGCTCGCCCGCGGCGATGCGGCTCAAGGATGCGCTGGTCAAGGCCGGCGCCTGGTCGCAATATCTGGAAGTCGGCATTGGCCCCGACGCGGAGGTGTTCACCAAAAGCCAGCCGATGTCGGCCGTCGGAACCGGCGACGACGCGGGGTTCCACAAGGCCTCCCTCTGGAACAATCCCGAACCCGAGGTCGCGCTCGCGGTCGCCTCCAGTGGGACGATTGTCGGCGCGACGCTCGCAAACGACGTCAATCTGCGTGACGTCGAGGGACGCTCGGCGCTCCTGCTCGGCAAGGCGAAGGACCAGAACGCGAGTTGCGCGATCGGTCCCTTCCTGCGCTTCTTCGATGAGACGTTCACGCTTGACGACGTGCGGAAGGCGACGATCTCACTCGTGGTCGAAGGCGAGGACGGCTTTCGTCTCGAGGGCGGCTCGTCGATGGCCAAGATCAGCCGCGACCCGAGCGACATCGCGGCGCAAACGATCGGCGCGAGCCACGCCTATCCGGACGGGTTCGTGCTTTTGCTCGGGACGATGTTCGCTCCCGTGGCCGATCGCGGCGCTCCGGGCATGGGTTTCACGCACAAGACAGGCGATATCGTCACGATCAGCGCGGAGAAACTCGGACGGCTCGTCAATCGCATGCGGCCATGCGAAGAGTGCGAACGATGGACATTCGGCGTTGGAGCGCTGATGCGCAATCTTGCCAAACGGGGCTTGATTTAGGCGCCCACACACCAGAAATTTGGTCGTTAACTTAGGGACAGAGCATGGGCGCGCACCAGAACTTTATCGCCGGAGAATGGGTCGACGGCTCAAGTGTCACTCGCGACATCAACCCGTCGAACACAAACGACCTCGTCGGCGAATATGCGCAAGCCGACGCCGCACAGACGAACGCCGCGATCGAGGCCGCGCATGCCGCGTTCCCGGCGTGGTCGCGGACAACGCCTCAGGAGCGGCATGACATTCTGCTGCGAGCCTCGACCGAAATTCTGGCCCGGCGCGAGGAGCTCGGGCGCCTGCTCTCGCGCGAAGAAGGCAAGACCCTCGCGGAAGGCATTGGCGAGGCGACCCGAGCCGGACAGATCTTCGACTTCTTCGCTGGCGAAGTGTTGCGGATTCCCGGGGAGAAGTTCGCCAGCGTGCGGCCGAATATCGACATCGAGGTCACGCGCGAGCCGCTCGGGGTCGTCGGCATTATCGCGCCTTGGAACTTTCCGCTCGCGATCCCCTCCTGGAAGATCGCGCCGGCGCTCGCCTATGGCAACACGGTGGTGTTCAAGCCCGCGGATCTCGTTCCCGGCTGCGCCCACGCGCTCTCTGAAATCATCGTCCGGGCCGGCGTTCCCAAGGGCGTGTTCAATCTCGTCGTCGGGCGTGGTTCGGTGGTCGGCCAGGCGATCCTCGAGCACAAGAAAGTCGATGCGGTCACATTCACGGGCTCGGTCGCCACCGGCGCCAAGGTCGCGGCCGCCTGCGCGAAAGCCATGCGCCGGTTCCAGCTCGAAATGGGCGGCAAGAATCCGCTCGTCGTGCTTGCCGACGCTGATCTTAAGAATGCGGTCGAATGCGCGGTCAACGGCGCCTATTTCTCGACCGGCCAGCGCTGCACCGCCTCGTCACGCATCATTGTCGAGGAGCCGATTTACCGGCGCTTCGCGGATGCGCTCACGGAGCGGATGCGCGGACTCGTCGTCGACGACGCGCTGAAACCCGGAACGCACATCGGGCCGGTGGTCGACGCGTCGCAGTTCGAGCAGGATCTTTCCTACATCGGGATCGGCCAGGGCGAAGGCGCGAAGCTGGCGCTCGGCGGCGAGCGGCTCAATCGGGCCACTCCCGGCTTCTATATGGCCCCTGCCCTCTTCCTTGACGCCGACAACACGATGCGCATCTCGCGCGAGGAGATCTTCGGACCCGTCTCGGCGATGATCCCGGCGCGCGACTACGATCACGCTTTGGCGATCGCCAACGACACCGAGTTCGGTCTCTGCGCCGGCATCTGCACGACGAGCCTGAAGCACGCGTCGCATTTCAAGCGCAACATTGAAGTCGGCATGGCGATGGTCAACCTGCCGACGGCGGGCGTCGACTATCACGTGCCGTTCGGCGGCCGAAAGGCCTCGAGCCTCGGTCCGCGCGAACAGGGACGCTATGCGGCCGAATTCTATACGACCGTGAAGACTTCTTACACGCAGCCGTGAGCGGGCGAGCGGCGGCTCGCCGGGACGATAGCGACAATGATCATGATCTCCGGCGAGGCGCTGATCGATCTCATCCCCGATCCGGTCAAGGCCGACGCCTATGACGCTGTCCTGGGCGGCTCGCCCTACAACGTCGCGATTGGGCTGGCTCGGCTTGGCGCCTCGACTGCCTTCATCGCGCGCCTTTCCGCGGACGGGAACGGCGAAGCGCTCGCCGGCGCCCTCACTGCGAATGGGGTCGACCTGAGCTTCGTCGCGCGCGACATGCGCCCGACATCGCTCGCCTTCGTCATGCGCGGCACCGCCAAGACGGGCTCGCGCTATTCCTTCTACCTCGACGGAACAGCATACGATGGCCCGTGGCCGTTTCCGGCCGAATGGCCAAGCGCGGCGCGACACCTGCACGTGGGATCCTTCGCCGCCGTGGAGCGCCACGGACAGACCGTGGTCGAAGCGATGCGGCTTGCGTCCTCGCGCGCGACCGTCAGCTTCGATCCCAACATCCGCCCGTTTGTCACCCCAGACCGCAAGGCAATCGGGCCGCTGGTGGAGCGTCACGTTTCGCACGCTTGCGTCGTCAAGGCGAGCGAGGAGGATCTCGAATGGCTCTACCCGGGCCGCGGCCTTGAGGACCGAGCCTTGCGTCGTGGGCGAAGTCCGGCCCGCGATTTTGTGTCATGACGATGGGGGAGCGTGGCGCTCTGGCAATGCTCGGGAAGGAACGCATCGAGGTCCCAGCGCCGCAGGTCGAGGTTGTCGATACCGTCGGCGCGGGGGACAGCTTCATGTCGGCGCTTCTATCGGCGATGGACCGCGACCACGCGCTCGGCGCTGACGCGCCCACGCCATCTCGAAGCGAACTCGAAAGGTGGCTCCGCTTTGCGGCCGCCGCCTCTGCAATCACCTGCACGCGCAAGGGCTCAGACCCGCCGACGCTCAAGGAAGTCCAAGCGGCGCTTGCGGCATGATTGGAAATCTGCGTCAGCGCTCATTAAATAAAGGAACGAAGATAACGAGCGTTGCGGGCGCTAACCGACCGGTCTAAAATCGAAATCGTTCACGAGTAGGAATCAACCTCATGGCGTCGAGCGACGCTCTGCCCGGTTCGCGTCGTCCGCGGCCATTGTCACCGCATCTCAGTATCTATCGCGTGACCATGACGATGGCGATGTCGATCGCCCATCGGATCAGCGGCGTCGCCCTCTATTTTGGCGTTCTGGTGCTGGCCTGGTTTCTCATCGCCGCCTCGGCCGACGCCTCGACCTTCGCCGTCTTCTCCGATTTTATCGGATCCTTCGTCGGGCGCGTCGTCCTGTTCGTCATCACCTGGGCGCTCTTCCATCACCTCGTCGGCGGCCTTCGTCATATCATTTGGGACGCGGGCTATGGCCTCGACGCGCCGTTGCGCGATCAGATGGCGTGGGCGACCTTGATCGGAGGCTTCGCGTTGGCGGTCCTGGTGTGGATCATAGGCATAGCGATTCGGTAGGGAGAGCAACGCAATTGGCTGATCACGCAGGCGATCTGCGCACCCCCCTTAGCAGGGTCCGGTTTCTTGGCTCCGCTCGCATGGGAACGAACGAGGCGTGGCTCATTCACTTAACCTCGATCGCGCTTGTGCCGCTAACGATCAGCGTTCGTCTGGCTGATGCTCGACCTCTTGCGCAAGGACTACAACGGCGTACGAGCGGAGCTCACGCATCCAATCCCGGCAATCCTGCTGCTGGCTTTCATTTTCGCCGGCATTGTCCATATGGAGCTCGGTATGCGCTCCGTCATCGTCGACTACATCGGCGGTCAGTTGCGCGCTTGGGCGCTGGCGGCCAACACCTGCTTTGCCGCGCTTCTGGCTCTGGCCTGCCTCTACGCGACGCTGCGGGTCGCCTTTACCTGAGCAAACCTCAAGAAGACGGACATCCATGGCGACCAATGGCTCTTCCGCGCAGAGCGCGCCGGCGCTCGGAGGCAAGGCCTATCCGATCACCGACCACACATTCGATGTCGTTGTGGTCGGCGCGGGCGGCTCTGGCCTGCGCGCGAGCGTCGGCTGCGCCCAGGCCGGCTTGCGCACGGCATGCATTTCGAAAGTGTTTCCCACGCGTTCGCACACCGTCGCGGCGCAGGGTGGCATTTCGGCTTCGCTCGGCAACATGGGGCCGGACGATTGGCGCTGGCATATGTACGACACCGTCAAGGGCGCCGACTGGCTCGGCGACCAGGACGCGATCGAATATCTGTGCCGCAATGCGCCCGTCCGCGGTCTACGAGCTCGACCATTGGGGCGTGCCGTTCTCGCGCACCGAAGAAGGCAAGATCTACCAGCGCCCATTCGGCGGCATGACGACCGACTATGGCAAGGGCATCGCGCAGCGCACCTGCGCCGCCGCCGACCGCACCGGCCACGCCATCCTGCACACGCTCTACGGTCAGGCGCTGAGGGCGAAGTGCCAGTTCTTCATCGAATATTTCGCCATCGACCTCATCCGGGACGCCGAGGGCGCGGTGCGCGGCGTCGTCTGCCTCAAGCTGGATGACGGAACGATCCATCGGTTCCGCGCTCAGACCACTGTGCTGGCCACCGGCGGCTATGGCCGCGCTTATTTCTCGGCCACTTCGGCTCACACTTGCACCGGGGACGGCAACGCGATGGCGCTGCGCGCGGGCCTGCCGCTACAGGATATGGAGTTCGTGCAATTCCATCCGACCGGCATCTATGGCGCGGGCTGCCTGATCACCGAGGGCGCGCGCGGCGAAGGCGGCTATCTGGTCAATTCGGCGGGCGAGCGCTTCATGGAGCGCCACGCGCCGTCCGCCAAGGACCTTGCTTCACGCGATGTCGTCAGCCGGGCGATGACGATGGAGATTCGCGAGGGCCGCGGCGTCGGCAAGGACAAGGACCACATCTATCTGCACCTCGACCATCTCGATCCCAAGGTGCTGCATGAACGGCTGCCCGGCATTTCCGAGAGCGCCCGGATCTTCGCCGGCGTCGATCTGACCAAGGAGCCGATCCCAGTCCTGCCGACCGTCCACTACAATATGGGGGGCATTCCGACCAATTATCACGGCGAGGTTCTGACCAAGGTCAACGGCGATCCCGACGGGACCGTGCCCGGACTGATGGCGCTGGGAGAAGCCGCGTGCGTGTCGGTGCATGGCGCGAACCGGCTCGGCTCCAACTCGCTGATCGACCTCGTCGTCTTCGGCCGCGCAGCAGGACTGAGGGCCGCCGAGATGCTTAAGCCCGGCGACAAGCAACCCGAGCTCGCCAAGGACAGCGCCGACTTCGCTCTCTCCCGGCTCGATCGGTTCCGCAACGCGAAGGGCAAGACCCCGACCGCGGCGCTTCGGCTCGACATGCAGCGGGTCATGCAAGACAATTGCGCCGTCTTCCGCACCGGCGAAGTGCTCGAGGAGGGTAAAGAAAAGATCCATGCCGCCTGGCGCGCCGGCGCGGACGTTTCCGTGACCGATCGCTCGCTGATCTGGAACTCCGATCTCATCGAGACGCTCGAATACGACAATCTGATCGTTCAGGCGGTGGTGACGATGGAGGGCGCGCTGAACCGCCTCGAAAGCCGCGGCGCGCATGCGCGTGAGGATTACCCCAAGCGCGATGACGTCAACTGGATGAAGCATACGCTGGCCTGGATCGATCCTGACAAACAGACAGTCACGATCGACTACCGGCCGGTTCACACCTATACGATGAGCAACGACATCGGCTACATCGAGCCAAAGGCGCGGGTGTATTAGCGTTGCGCTCGCTGGCCGGGACATCTTCGGGAATTGGATAAGCCCCTATGGTCCAGCTGACTCTCCCCGAAAACTCGCGCATCAAACCGGGCAAGACCTGGCCGAAGCCCGCCAACGCAAAGAAGACGACGGAGTTCCGCATCTATCGCTGGAACCCGGACGACGGCGCCAATCCGCGCATCGACACCTATTTCGTCGACCGCGACGATTGCGGCCCGATGGTTCTCGACGCGCTCATCTGGATCAAATCCAAGATCAATTCGACGCTGACATTCCGCCGCTCCTGTCGCGAAGGCGTGTGCGGTTCGTGCGCGATGAACATCGGCGGGTCGCAACACCCTCGCCTGCACGCGCGGCATCGACGACGTCCCGGCCCCGGTGACGATCTATCCGTTGCCGCACCAGGAAGTGATCAAGGATCTCGTGCCTGATCTCTCGGTCTTCTTCGCCCAGCACGCCTCGATCGAGCCGTGGCTGAAGACGGTCAGCCCAGCGCCGGAGAAGGAATGGCTGCAGTCGCCAGAGGAGCGATCGAAGCTCGATGGGCTTTACGAGTGCATCCTATGCGCGTGCTGCTCGACGTCCTGTCCGAGCTACTGGTGGAACGGAGATCGCTATCTCGGTCCGGCGGTCCTGCTGCAAGCCTATCGCTGGCTCATCAATTCTCGCGACGAAGCGCAAGGCGAGCGGCTCGACAACCTCGAGGACCCGTTCCGCCTCTATCGCTGCCACACCATCATGAACTGCGCCCAGACCTGCCCCAAGGGCCTGAACCCCGCCAAGGCGATTGTTCACATCAAGGAGATGATGGTCGAGCGGCGATTGTGAAAGGCGCGCGGCGCGCAGGCTCGGGAAATCCAAGCCAAAAACTCTGATTTGTCCGGTTTTGAAATTTAAACCGGAACCTTCGACGGTTTACATCGTTGACGCACGCCGCCGAGGGGAGCCGCCGGCTGGAATCGGCCGGAGAGGCGTGCGACGATCCGGTTGGAGCGCTGGCGCGACTAACGGCCCTGATTGCAAACCCGTCAAAACGATTGACGCCCGCGCTTCGAGGCGGAAACAACTCTAAGGAGGCCAGCATGGCAAAGACCACAGGGGCGAAAGAGACACACGGACAAACGGCGAAGGAGGCCTACGTACGCGAGCGCCTCAGCACGCCTTCGGACCTCAAAGCGGAAGCGACGCGCGATATTTCGGCCGCGCTTGCGGGACTGCTGGCGGATGTCTTCGCGCTCTACATGAAAACCAAGAACTTCCACTGGCACATGAGCGGCCCGCATTTCCGCGACTACCATCTGCTGTTGGATCAGCACGGCGAGCAGATTTTCGCCATGACCGACCCGATGGCGGAGCGCGCCCGCAAGATCGGCGGCACGACGCTGCACTCGATCGGCGACATCGCGAGGCATCAGCGCATTCTCGACAACGACGCCGACTATGTCGATCCGAAGGATATGCTGGCGGAGCTGCGTGACGACAACAAAGCCCTGACCGCCAGCATGCGCCAAGCCCATAACGTGTGCGACGAGCACGAAGACGTGGCGACCGCCAGCCTGCTCGAAGTCTGGATCGACGAGACGGAGCGGCGGACCTGGTTCCTGTTCGAGGCCACCCGCGGCAGTCCGGGGCAGAACGACTAACGGCAATTTTACCGGCGCGCCTGAATGGAATCAGGGGCTTATGACCCCGTTTAGTTCCGCGCCCGCGTTTCGGGTCGCGAGCGTACAATCACATATAATCATTGTTATTATGCGCTTGGACGCAGCGGCGCGCCGCGACAACGCGGGGCGTGCTATCTGGCAAGGGCCATCCGAACTCCGCCTGCGGCGCTCGACCGCTGAGCGGCGTCGATCGCCTCGGCGCACAGGATCGCCTGGTCGAGATTGCTTCTCGCGTCGCCTCTTGCCGCGGCGAGAAAGTCAGCGGCCACACCGCCGAACCAATCGGGATGATGCGACCCTTCCGACAGGGATGGCGACCTCCAGCGGCGCTCCTGCAAATTTGATCTGAGAACCACGGAGTCGCCGACGGCGCGGATCTCGCCCTTTTCGCCCTCGATCTCGATCGCGTTCGAGCGCTCGTCGGCAGCCCAGGTCAAAAAGATGCGGCTCACCCCGGCGGCTGTATCCAGGTCGACGCTCGCCGTATCCTCTAACGGATGCTCGTGGAAGCGCCGCGTTTCGAGCCGCGCGGCAACGCCAATGGGAGCGCCGGCCCAGCGCATGACGCAATAGAGCGCGTGCCAGCCGTGATCGAACAGAATGCCGCCGCCGGCCATCGCCGGATCGACGCGCCAGTTGGTGACGCCGTCGGCGCTGACCGCGATCGCCGGTTGGGTTCTCAGCGTCCGCCACTGGACGGATCGCACGGCGCCGATTGCGCCCTCGTCCACCAGTGCCGTAACCTTGCGGCAGATCGGCGCTTCGAGCCAGTTGTGCACCGTGTGCAGGACACGCCCGGCGCGCGAAGCCGCCCCTGCTATACGCCTTGCGTCGTCGAGCCGCGTGACAAGCGGCTTTTCGCTGAGCACATGAAGACGCGCGTCGAGCGCCCGCTCGATCAGCTCCGCATGGCTGCCCGGCGGCGCACAGATGTCGACGAAGTCGAGCTTTTCGCTGCCCAGTAGATCATCAACGGTTTCATACCACCGGCCATCGGGACAGGCGGCGAGAAACGTCTCGCGACGCGACGCGGCGGCGTCCGTCGCAGCGACAATCCGCGCTTCGTCCCGCGCACGCCATCCGGGCAAGTGGCCGTTGGCCGCGACATTGCCGAAGCCGATGAAGGCGCCTTTGAGCACTTCTTCGCTCAGTCGAGCCCGAACCGATGCGTAATGGCAGCGAAGGACTGATCCAGGATATCGACTCCCCGCAGCGCTTCTTCCTCGGTGATGACGAGAGGCGGGTTAATGCGAATGACATTGGAATAGGACATGGTGATCAGGCCGCGCTCCAGCGCCTCATGGAAGAGCGCGCGCGTGATCGTCTTATCCAAGGGGGCTTTGGTCTTGCGGTCGGCCACCAGCTCGACGCCGATGAGCAGACCGCGCCCGCGCACATCGCCGATGAAGCGATATTTTTCCTGCACCTTCTTCAGGGCTTCGAGCATGACCCTGCCGACGCGGGCCGAATTCTCGACGAGCTTGTCCTCGAGGATCGCCTCGACCGCGCCGAGCCCCGCCGCGGCGGCGAGCGGATTGCCGCCATAGCTCGACGAACTCCCACTTGGCTCGCCGAAGGGCGTCGCCGACATGCGCTCAAGGGACGAAGCGACGGCGCTCAACGGAAAGCCGCCGCCGATGCCCTTGCCGATCGTCATGATGTCGGGCTTCAGCCCAAAGTGATCGGAAGCCCACATCTTGCCGGTGCGACCGAAGCCGACCAGAATTTCGTCGGCGATGAGAAGCGCGCCGGCCTCTGTCGCAATCTCGCGCACCGCATGGATGAAGTCGTCGGGCGGAATCACGTTGCCGGCCGTGCCCTGCATCGGCTCGATGATGATCGCCGCAAGCTCGCCCTGCGTGTCGTTCTTGATGACGTTGCGCAAGTGCTCGGCGCAGGCCAAGCCGCACGACGGGTGCTGCAGATTGAATGGGCAGCGGTAGCAATTCGCATAGGGCGAATGATGCATGCCCGGCGGAAACGGCCCCTGATGGTTGCGATAGCCGCTGCCCAGCATGCCGATTACGCCCTGGCTCTTGCCGTGGAAGCCGCCCCAGAAGCCGATGAACTCGAACTTCTTGGTCACCGACTTGGCAAGCCGGAACGCCGCCTCGACCGCCTCTGCGCCGCCGGAAAACAATTGCAGATGCGTGAGCCCCTGCGGCAGGAGCGAGGCGACAAGATTGAGGAAGTGCGCCCGCGTCTCGGTCGTGAAGCTGCCGAAGGTCGACCGTTCGATTTGCTCCTTGAGGCGCTTCACGTAGTGCGGGTGGCTGTGTCCCACGCTGCCGACCGCGATGCCCGCGATGAAGTCGAGATATTCATTGCCGTCCACGTCGGTGATGGTGCAGCCCTCGGCGTGATCGACGACGATCTGCGAGAAGAGCGCGATCGACTGCAGGCCAGGCGCCATCGCCTTGGCCTCATGATCAAAGATCGCTTTCGATTTCGGCCCTGGCACGGTGCGACGCTGAAATGCGCTGTTCGGGGAGGGAACTTCGTTCAACAGATCAATTCCTTGCTGAGGCGACCAAGCGCGGGCGCCGCTGGAAGCGCTCGGTCAGGCAATCGGCGATCGCCTCCGCGGCGCGATCACGGTAGAGCGCGTAGCTCGGCCACGCGTTGAGGTCGATGATCATCGGCTCGCCGTCGGCCTTGATGACGGCGTCGCCGCCGAAGACCTCCAGACCGAGCGCCGCGGCCGCGTCGAGTCCCGCCTTGCTCAAGCGAGCCGGGTCGAAGGAGTGACCCATCATTCCTTTGTCGCGATGATAGAACCATTGGAACCAATTGGGGTCGTTTGACCGCACGCTATTTCGCACGCCGTAGAATTTGACCAGGTCGCCCGCCACGTGCTCTTGCGCGATGACGAACGGGATGTCCCGCTCGGCGAAACGACTTAACGCTTCGCGCCATCCAGCTTCCGACGCCGCATAGATCACATCGTCGGTTTGGGTCGCGTGAAAATCGTAGCGCTTGACCCAGGCGCAGTCGGCCGGCCGGGGCTTGTTCGCGTCGGTAGCGACGACCCAGCTGACGGGCGCCGCCACACGATGGCGCGCGAACAGTTCGACCATTCGATGGCGGTAGGTGTTACGAATGGCGGCCGTCGCGTTCACGACAATCGCGCCCGTTTTCTCCATTGCCGCCAGGCGATCCAATACCGCCCCGCGCTCACACATGACGAAGAGGTTCGCCGCGGGCGCTTCAATCACGGCGTCGGCTGTGATCAATTCGACCTTGAATCCCCGCTCCGTCAAAGCCTCGCCGACGCGCCTCATGATCGCGGCGTCATCATCGATGCGCCCAGGCGAGTGGCTCGGCTCGCGCAGCACGCCGATGCAGGTGGATCCAGTGTTCATGCGCCGATGTTCTCGCGCCAGCGAAGCCCGGCCTGCTCGGCCGCCTCGACGTCGTGCGCCCGATCGATGTCAAACACGAGAGGCAGAACGACGCCATAGACGGGCCGCCGTTCGTCGACCAGCCATTTGAGATAGTCGCGCAAGCGGTCGAAACGCATTGTCGGGTCCGCGCCTCGATACGCTGGAAGCCAGTAAAGGCCAGCCGTGACATGGCTGCCTTGATCGCCGCCCAGCTGAACGATGCGCCCCTCCTCGTTCAGAGTCGCCCACAACGGATTATCGTCGTCCACGTGGTCAGTCAGACCGAGCACAACCGCGTCATCGGGCAAGCTCGGAGCCAAGCTCACGAAATGCTGAAAGACGCCTGCCGGCATGATCGCATCGACGGTCGTGATGAGCGCCGGAGCGCCGGCCAGCCGAGTGGCGACAATCTCAAAGCTCGCATAGGACGACGGAGTCGTGCGCACGATGAGGTCGAGATCCAAGTCGCGACCGTGATCGTTTAGCCAATGCCGGCAATCATCGCTGCCTTCGTTGATGATGACGGTCGCTTGGTGAATGCCGATGGCGCGAAACCGGTCAAGGGCATGGCCAATCAGGGGCCATCCGCCGACCGGCGTCATCGGCTTGCTGACACGATAACCGTCCGCCCGCAGGCGGGTCCCGTGGCCGGCGGCGATGATTTCCCCGCGCAGGACAAGAGATTCTGGCGCGGCCGTCATGTCAGGATATCGAGGAGATCCGGGAGCTCGGTGACAGAGGCGAGAACGGACCGATTTTGAGCGCCATCGCGTTCAGTGGCCTGAACGTCTTCGGGCGCGATCCAGATGAAGGCCATGCCAGAGCGGCGCGCGCCCTCGTAGTCGCGACGCAAGGAATCGCCGACCATCACGGTCGTCTCGGGCGCCGCCTGCAGCGCCGTGAGAGCGGCGTGGAAAATCGCCGGCTCGGGCTTCTCCGCGCCCACGCGCTGGCTATCCGCCATGACTCCGAACAAGCGACCGAGTCCCGAACTCTCACACACCGCTTCAAGATTGCCGTAGAAATTCGACACCACGCCGAGCCGATAGCGCTGGCCAAGCGTCTCCAGGACGGGGCGATTGCGGGCAAAGGCGAGAGACATTTCGGACAGGAAGCGCAAAGCGACCCGCTCGCCGCGAACGCGATCAATCTCACGCTGGCCCGTTCCGCCGCCGCGGCGCGCCAATTCGGCCACGAGTTTGGTCGTCAACGCGTCGACCGTTTCCTCAAGGCCCGTCGTCGGCGCAAGCGCACCAACGAGCGCGTCATCGGCCGCATAGAACGCCGGCGCGAAAGCTTCGGCTGAAAGGTCTAAACCCTCGCTCTGATAGAGGGCGTAGAAGCGCTCCTTCCACGCCACCCCGTCGGAATCGAGCGTGCCGCCAAAATCGAACAGCACCGTTTCGATCGCTTGCACTTACGAGTGGCCGCGGGCCGCGACCTTTGCGCTCTTGGGCGCCGCTCCCGGGAGATCGAAGGGTTCGCCATCGATGAAGGCGTTGCACGCATCGTACGCGACGCTGTCACGGAACTGGCGCGGAGGGGTTTTCATGAAGTAGGCCGACGGCGCTTCGAGCGGCCCGCCTATCCCGCGGTCCATTGCCAGCTTCGCGCAACGCAGAGCGTCAATGACAACGCCAGCGCTGTTCGAGGAATCCTGCACCGACAGCCTGAGTTCGATCTCCAGCGGCGCGTCGCCAAATCCGCGCCCCTCCAGGCGGATGAAAGCGATCTTGTTGTCATGCTGCCAGGGAATGTAGTCGGAGGGGCCGATGTGGATATCCGCGTCATCGAGCCGCTCGTCGAGCTGCGACTGGACGGATTCGGTCTTGGAAAGCTTCTTCGACTTGAGCCGCTTGCGCTCCAGCATGTTGAGAAAGTCGGTGTTGCCCGCCGTGTTGAGCTGGTAGGTCCGGTCGAGAGCGACGCCCCGGTCGGCGAACAGCCGCGCCAGCGAGCGATGGACGATGGTCGCGCCGACCTGGCTCTTGATGTCGTCGCCAACGATGGGCAGGCCGGCGTCCTGGAATTTTTTCGCCCATACAGGATCGGAGGCGAGAAAGACGGGCACGCAATTCACCATCGCGACGCCCGCCGCCAGGCAGGCTTCCGCATAGTGCTTCACGGCCTTTTCGGAGCCGACGGGCAGGTAGCACAGCAGCACTTCCGCGCCAGACCTGCGCAGAGCCTCAGCGATATTGGTCGGCTCGAGATCGGCTGGGCGAAAGGCGACGTCGTCGTCGTAGTCCGCCATATGCGGCGCCACGCCGTCGAGCTCGGGACCCATCTGGACGACGACATTCGATACCGGCAGCGAACTCTGGAAGACACGCGTGTTGTTTGGCTTGGCGAAGATCGCCTCCTCGAGCGGCCGGCCGACCTTGCGCTTGTCGACGTCGAATGCGGAGACGAACTCGACATCGCTGGCCCGGTAGCCGCCGATGGTCTGGTGCATCACGCCATCGAGCGCCGCGTTGCGGCGGCTCCGGTAATATTCAACGCCTTGCACCAGCGCGCTGGCGCAATTGCCGACCCCGGCGATGGCGACCTTGATCTTCTTTGGCATTCGGTCTGAGATCCCCACAGTGCCCGCGGATCAGGTTCGACGGAATCCGTCCGCTTATCCACAAGCGTGACGAAAACGTAAAGCATATATGACCAAAGTGCGACAGCAAAGCCGGATTTTCATGTATGCGCGCGGGTAATTTAGGTCGTCCCTGGCGAGCCAGAACCGGACGACCAGCGCGCTTCACATGCCGAAAGCGGGGGCTCGGCTATTGCCGCGTTTGAGGTTGCGATAGCGGGCCATCGCCCAAAGCGGAAAAAACTTGGAATAGCCGTGGTAGCGCAAATAGAACACCCGAGGGAAACCCGTCGCGGTGTGGAACGGCTCATCCCATAAGCCGTCGTCGCTTTGCGTTGTGGCGAGATAGGCGATTCCGCAGGCCACGGCAGGATGGTCGGCTTCGCCGGCCGCCATGAGCCCAAGCACCGCCCAAGCGGTCTGCGAGGCGGTGCTCGGCGCGGGTTCGTAACCTTTGTAGTCGAGCCGGTAGCTGCCGCCGCTCTCCCCCCACCCGCCATCAGGGTTCTGGATCCGCTCAAGCCACCCGACGGCGCGCCGCATGGGCTCGGATTGCGGGTCCTGGCCAGCGATCGACAGCGCGCATAGGGACGACCAAGTTCCGTAAATGTAGTTCATGCCCCAGCGGCCGAACCAGCTTCCGTCTTTCTCCTGATCGGCCAGCAGGGCGTCGATCCCGCGCGCCAAAACCGGGCTCGTTTCGCGCGTCGCGCCAAGCTGAGCGAGCATTGAGACGCAACGCGCGGTCACGTCCGCAGTCGGCGGGTCGAGCAGAGCGCCATGGTCGGCGAACGGAATGTGGTTGAGATAAGAGTGGGTGTTGTCGGCGTCGAAGGCCGCCCATGCGCCGTTCCGGCTCTGCAATCCCTCGATCCACTCTCGCGCGCGAGCAATGGCTGGCGAATGCGCGTCGGGGGCTCCGGTCACGCCGCCGCGATCCGCGCGGTCCATGGCCATCGCCACCACCGCGGTGTCGTCAGTGTCGGGATAATGCGGATTGGCGTATTGGAACGCCCAGCCGCCCGGCCGCACATCGGGGCGTTGAACCGCCCAGTCCCCCTTCACGTCGAGAATTTGGAGGGGCGCCAGCCAATCGAGCGCCGCGCGCACCGGCTCTCCACCAGCTTCACCCCCCGCTTCAAGCAGCGCGTGCGCGGTAAGCGCCGTGTCCCACACAGGCGACAAACACGGCTGACAATAGGCTTCATCCTTGCCGACGACGAGCAGCTTCTCGATCGACCGGCGCGCGGTGACGAGATGAGGGTGGTCAGGCGGATAACCGAGCGCGTCATACATCAAGACGGCGTTCGCCATTGCCGGATAGATCGCGCCCAGTCCCTCTTCGCCATTGAGGCGCTCGGTCACGAAAGCCTCGGCGGCGCCGATGGCGCGGCGGCGCAAGGAAGCCGGAAAATAAGGCTCGACGCGCTTGAGCAGCCAGTCGATCGCGCCGAAGATTTTTACGCCTGCCCATGCCTGATGCGCGCCCTTTGGCCACTCGCGCACAGTTTCAGGCGGCGCGACGAACAGCTCCGGGATCGTGACGCCGCGCGGATTGGCGGGCCGCGGCTTCAGGGCTTGCAGCACCAGCAGCGGAACCATCACCGTTCGCGCCCAATAGGAGACCTTGTCGAGATGGAAGGGAAACCAGCGCGGCAAGAGCATGATCTCGACCGGCATGGTCGGCACGCCGCGCCAGGGAATGGCGCCGTAGAGCGCGAGCAGGAAGCGGGTGAAGACATTGCTCTTCGCTGCGCCGCCATGGCTGAGAATTGCTTCACGAGCGCGGCGCATGTGCGGTGTCTCGGGATCGTCGCCAATCATCTTCAGCGCAAAATAGGCCTTGACGCTGGCGCTCATGTCGAACGGCCCTGCGTGTACGAGCGGCCAGCCGCCATGATCGCCCTGAACGCGCCGAAGATAGACGGCGATCAGACGCTCGAGTTCGAGATCCGGCTTTTCGCCGCGGAAATGCCTGAGGAGCACGTATTCGGCCGGAATGGTTGCATCCGCCTCGAGTTCGAAGCACCAATGACCGTCCTCATGCTGTCGGGCGAGCAACGCTTTCGCCGCGCTCGAGATGTGACGCTCCAGCGCCTCGAGCGACGGCGGACCTTGAGAATGGTCAAGGGCGATATTCATTGCGAGAGGCTCATAACGCGGCGTCTTGGCGCATCCGCGCCTGAGGCAATAACGATTGAAGCCGCCTTATAGCCGGAACGCACCGCGCCTTCGATCGTGGCTGGCAGACCAGTCTGAATCCAATCGCCAGCCAGGAGGATGTTCTCCCATCGGGTGCGCGAATCCGGCCGTTTGGCGTTCTGCGCCGGCGTCGCTGCGAAGGTCGCCCGCTTCTCCTTGACGATCTGCCAGGGCGGCAGATCCGGACCAAGTCCAGTCAGCGCCGCCGCCTCACGCCAGATTTCGGCCGCAAGCTCGTCGCGCGGACGATCGATGAGCCGGTCAGCATTGCTGATCGTTACGGATAGCCGATCCGGAAAAGCGAACAGCCATTCGATCTGAGCATTGACGACGCCAAGGATCGCTGTCTGGCCGCGAGGCGGCGCGATCTGGAAATGGACGTTGAGAATGCCGCGAAATTCGTCTGGCGTCGTCAAGTCAGGAAGGAGATCCTTCGCGATCCATGGCGGCACGCCGAGGATCACGGAATCGCCTGCGCCCAACTCCTGCTGCGCCCGGTCAAAGTCGAGCGCAATCGCGCGCTTCTCCTCGAGACGGATCGCCCGAAGGCGGTCGCCAAAGCGAACCGGAGACCCTCGCGCGGCGAGATAGGCAAGCGCGGGGTCGATGAAGCTGCTGGCGAGGCCGTGGGCGGCGAACAGCGGGTGGCAGGCCTTTCCCCCGGCGGCGAGGGTCTCCCGCAACAGAGCTGCGGTGAGCGCTGCGGAGCTCTCTGGGGGATCCGTGTTGAGCGCCGAGGTCAAGAGCGGGCGCCAGAGCCGCTGGTAAAGCGGGCCCTCGCAGCGCATCGCCTGACCGACGGTCGCGCTTGATCCCTTCACGAACACGCCGAGCGGCGCGAGATATTCGCCAAGCATCGTGCCGGGCACCCGCTTCTTCCGATCGAACAGCCACCACGGGATACGGCCTTCGCTGAGATCGAGCCGCCAACGCTCGCCGCTCTTGAGGTCCGCGAAGTCGAAGATCGCGGCGCCCGGGTCGTGCAGCGTCCCGCGCGCTCCGATCCGATCGAGATAGTCGAGCGCCTCGTGATTGCCTGACAGCAACAGGTGATTGCCGTTGTCGATGACGACGCCGAGCGTCGGATCGAGATAGGACCGGCAGCGGCCGCCGGCGAACGCGGCAGCCTCATGCACGATGATCTCACGCCCGGAATCGATAAGGCGCACGGCCGCGCTCAAGCCGGCGATGCCCGCGCCGATAATATGGACCACGCCGCCGTTCACAGGATGCCATATCGCAGGAGCGCGCCGAGCAGGCGAAGGCGGCTCGCCTTGGCCCGGCGCCGTGGCGGCGCGAAGCCCTCTTTCACCATCCTGTCGAGGATCGAGCCATAGGCGGCGGCCATCAACCGCGGCGCTTTCACCGCCGCTCGCGGCGCCCCCGCCATGAAGGATTGGGCCTTCTCGAAATGCTCATGAGCGCGCGCAGCAACTTCGACACAGGCGCCGGCAAGCTTCGGGTCCGCGACGGCCGTCAGCGGCTCGTCGGTCGCCACGCCCGCAGCCCAAAGCGCCTCGCGCGGCAGATAGAGGCGGCCGAGGCTTGCGTCCTCGTCGATATCGCGCAGGATGTTGGTGAGCTGGAGCGCGCGGCCGAGATGATAAGCAAGCGCGACGCCGGGTTTGTCGGCTAAGCCGAAAATGCGCACCGAGAGCCGGCCGACGGCCGACGCCACGCGATCGCAATAGAGGTCCAGCGTCGCCCAGTCCGGAGCGCGAATGTCCTGCTCGGCGTCCATCGCCATGCCGTCGATCACAGCGTCGAAATCCTCACGCTTCAGATGAAAGCTGCGGGTCACGTCGGCGAGGGCGGCGAGATGAGGCGGCGCTTGTCCGGCGAACATCGCGGCAATGTCAGCGCGCCATGTCTCCAACTTCGCCAGGCGCTCAGCCGCGGTGGCGGGCCCGCGGTCATCGGCAACGTCGTCGACCTCGCGACAGAAGCCGTAGAGCGCAAACATCGCCTGACGCCGGCGCTCCGGCAAGATGCGCATAGCGGAATAGAAAGAGGAACTGTGCGCCACCGGCGCCGCTTGCGAGCTCATGCGATTGCCTTCGCCCGCCCCCGCCCCAAACGCATCATCGCTGAGCCGAGAAATCGCGCCGCGCCAAGGCCGCCGACCCACGCGAAGCCGGCCTTGCTGAGATGAACGCGCTCGCTGAGCGGATCGCGGCTCTCGAGATCGCGCGCGAGGCGGCGCGCGAGCGCATGGATCGCGGCGATCTCCGCGCCGAGCCGCACATCGCCGATCTGCGGGATGAGCGGCGCGCCGCGCGCGCACGAGTTCGCTCGTGCGACGGGCAAGCTCCACAAGGGCCTCGCGCAACGCCGGCGGCGCCTTGGGCGCATCCAGCATTTCCACCGAGGCGCCGTGCGCGCCAAGCGTGTCGAGGGGCAGATAAACGCGATCGAGGCGCTTATAGTCCTCAGCGCAATCCTGAAGGTGATTGATGATCTGCAGCGCCGAACATAGAGCGTCAGAGGCCGGCCACATGGACGGATCCTCTTCATGCACGTCGAGAACGAAACGGCCGACCGGCGCCGCGGACAAAGCGCAATAGTCCATCAGCTCAGACCAGTTGGCGTAGCGGTTCTTCCGCGCGTCGAGGCGAAAGGCCTTCAGAAGATCCAGCGCATGTTTCGGGCTCGAGCCGGTCTTGGCGAGCTCGAGCCGCAAGGGCTCGGCTTCGTCAGCCGGCGCCCCGCGCCCCGTGAGCGCGTCGTCGAGATCATCGAGAAGCTCGAGCTTCGTCTCCGGCGGCAGAGTCGGGTGATCGGCGACATCGTCGGCCGCGCGCACGAAGCGATAGAAGGCGAGGATCGGACCCCGTCGCTGCTCGCTCAAGAGCCACGAGGCGACGGGAAAGTTTTCGTCCCGATGGCCCTTGCCTGAGAGGGCCTCTTTCACCGTCGTCATGCGCGCCCTGTCTCTCGCATCGGCGCTTGGAATCGTCCCTTCCAGTAGCCGCCGCGCCCCCGCCAATATTGTAGCGCGGAATTGAAAGTGAAGGCGACGTAGGCTGCCGCGATTGCGGGCAAGGCAAAGCCGCCAATCAGAGGGCGCCCGTAGAGCCGCAATATCGGCGCGAGCGCAATCGCCATCATCGCCCAGGTGACCGCGCCGACCGCTTGCGCCGCGCCGCGCGCAAATATGGCGAACAACAGCGGGGCCACATAGACAAGCGCCATCCCGGCAATCGCGCCAGCAAGACGGAGAGGCGAATAGCGCAATTCGGCGAAGGCTGAGCGTGACACCATCCGGCGGAATTCGGCAAAGGTGGAATACGCACGCAAACTATCGACACTCTCGGTTAGCCCAAGCCAGATTGGCCCCTGCCCTTTCATGAGCGCGCCGAGAGCGCAATCGTCGATGAGCGCGTTGCGCACCGCCTCCAGACCGCCGGCCGCGTGGAGAGCTTCGCGTCGCACGAGCATGCAGCCCCCGGCCGCCGCCGCGGTCGTCCGCCTCGGATCGTTCACCCTAGCGAAAGGATAGAGCATCTGAAAGAAGAAGACGAAGGCCGGCGCGAGCCAGCGCTCAGCCGCGCTCTCGCAGCGCAGCTTCACCATCAATGACGTCAGCACGCTGTTTTTAGCGCGGGCGATCGCGACCAGACGCGTGAGCACGTGCGGCGCATAAGCGATGTCGGCGTCGGTGAACAGGACGAATTCAGGCGCCTGCGCGCCCGCCTCGACCTCGGCCAAGCCCTGGCGCATCGCTGACAGTTTGCCAGTCCAGCCCGGCGGCGGACCAGTTCCTGTCACGATTTTCAGCCGGTCGGCCGCGTGTGTGTCGCTCGCCGCGGTCGACGCAACGGCTGCAGTGCCGTCCGTACTCTGATCGTCAACAACGACCACGGAAAAAGGTCCAGGATAGTCTTGCCGAATGAGCGAGCCGACGCTGCGAGCAATCATGTCGGCTTCGTCGCGAGCGGGGATGATCGCAACGACGCTCGGCCATGCGTCCGCCTCGTTCCGAGCCTCGTTCGCCACGGCGGCGGTATCGTCCCGCTCGCCGCACAGCCAGAACCATCCCCTGCCGAACAAAAGATAGGCCCAGATAGGAGCGGAACGAGGGAGATGGCGGCAAAAATCATTTGAGATGGCCGTGGGCGCGAAACCAGGCGATCGCGTCGGCGAGACCTTCGACATAAGGCCGCGAAACATACCCAAGGTCGCGCCGCGCCTTGGAATCGTCGAAGAACATATGGTGGCGCGCCATCCGCAAGCCATCCGACGTGATAAACGGCTCAACGCCGCGCAGTCTCGCCAGGAGTTCCGCTCCGTAGGCTACGGGATAGAGCATTGTCCGCGGCAGCTTGACGGTCGGCGGCCGGCGCCCGACCAGCCGAGCGATGTCGGCAAGCATATCGCCGAGGAACACGTTGTCGCCGCCAAGGATGTAGCGCTCGCCGATTTTCCCGCGTTCAAGCGCGGCGACATGTCCGGCAGCGACGTCATCGACATGCGCGAGATTGAGCCCGGTGTCGACGAAAGCCGGCATGCGCCCCGATGCAGCCTCGACGATGATTCGTCCGGTCGGCGTCGGCCTGACGTCGCGCGGGCCGATGGGCGTGGACGGATTGACGATCACAGCCGGCAGGCGATCGCGCCGGATCATGGCCTCGACCAGACGCTCCGCCGCGACCTTGCTGCGCTTGTAGGCGCCAATCCCCTCGCCGTCGGCAAGCGGATTGTCCTCTGTCGAGAGGGCGCCGTCAGTGAGCTTCAAGGTCGCCACGCTGCTGGTGTAGACGATGCGCTGAACCCCGGCGCTGAGCGCCTCCTCCATGATGAGGCGCGTTCCCTCGACATTGTTGCGGCTGATCTCTTCCGGGTCTCGCGCCCAGAGCCGATAATCGGCAGCCGCGTGGAAAAGGTAGCGTGCGCCTTTGAGCGCCGCCGCCAACGAGGCGCGATCGCGGAGGTCGCCCTCATACACGAGGTCCTCGGCATTGAGATTTGTCCACGGACTCGATGAACGAGCCAGAACGCGGATGGCGTGGCCGCGCGCTCTCAGAGCGGCCGCGATTGCGGAACCCAGAAAACCGCTCGCGCCAGTGACCAGAATGGTCGAAGGAGGCGCCGGGTCGAACGCGCCAAGCGTCGCAGCCGGGTCCGCGCCCCCCGACGATCCGAGGTCCTGCGAAACAACGCCTTGTTCGCTCTTACGATCCATAAGCGACACTTACCAAACTGCGCCGCGCGGTCTCAGTGCTCGCGACAATAATTCATGACGAACTGCTATCGAGGCCGAACGGCCCGAGCTTTCGCCCGAATTTCCTATAATCCTCACCGACAATCATCCAGGCCTTGCTCGCACGCGGCAAGGCAATGTTCCTTCCACCTATCGGGGTCAAGCACGTTAGGGCTCGAGGAGGCGTTCATGTCTACAGGATGTTGCTGACCACATGGGCGCGGCGCGAAGCTGCAACGGACAATTTCGAGGATATTTGGACCAAGGTGACTCTAGCTTCACTCGCCGGTTCAGCAGGATATTATTTTCTCAATCGACATTTTCTTGCAAATTCCAGAACGTACTGCTAGGCTTCCTCCCTAAGGAAATATCGAACCGATTTATTCCCTGTCTGCTTCACCCGGAGCAGTTCCGCCTCGAGACTCTTGCGGCCGGTTGATCGGCGCCAAAGCGGGCCAAATGTTCGAACCCGCTCCCGAGCGGGGAGCAACTCGCTAATCGCGCCGCAACCCATTGAAAAGGCTCAATTTGGACTCGTTAATGGCGACCTCCCTCCCACAGGAGGGGGCCTGGGCGCCGGTTACTTCACAAGTTCGAGCGCGCAAATCAGAAGGCCGCCTGGATCGGCGCTTTGGCCAACATGGATCTCGAACCGACCTGGCTCAAGCACAGGCTCAAGGTTCGGACCTATGAACGACAGATCCTTGACCGGAAGTCGCCAGGTCACATCCGTCCGCTCTCCGGCGCCGAGCACGGCCTTCTGCACGCCTTTAAGCTCCAGGAGCGGCCTGGCGATGCTCGCCACGGGGTCACGTGCGAACAGAAACAGGGTCGCCTCGCCGGCGAGCGGGCTCTCATTGTGAACCGCAAGCGACACCTCGATCGTGTCTTCCGGGCTCACCGGGTCGGCTTGCAGCGAAGATCGTCGAGCGCAAAGCGGCTGTATGAGAGGCCATGTCCAAAAGGAAACTGCGGCGTCGGCGGCAGATCGAGATAGGTGCTGGAATAGTGCACTCCGGGCGCGTAGGGGCGGCCGGCGGGAAGCTCATTGTAGAAGATCGGGACTTGCCCAACATCGCGCGGCCAGCTCAGGGGCAATCGGCCAGTCGGGTTGAATGTTCCAGTCAGAACCTCGGCGACCGCGTGTCCCGCCTCTTGGCCAAGAAACCAAGTCGCCAGCACCGCGTCAGCGCGCTCGAACAGCCATGGCGCGGTCAGCGGCCGACCTGACGAGAGCGTCACGACGACAGGCTTGCCGACGGCGAGTATGGCTTCGGCGACCGCGCGCTGGCGGCCGGGCAAGCCGATGTCGACTCGGCTCGCGGCCTCTCCACTCATCGCCGCGCTCTCGCCAAGGCAGAGCACGACAGCTTCGACGTCGGAACAAAGATCGATTGCGGCCGCTATCCCGTCGGCCTGTTGTCCATCGATATCAACGCCGGCGGCATGATCGATTTGGCATTGCGGCAGCGCCGCCTTGAGGCCCTCGAGAATGGACACGGCGTCCTCAGGCCTGCCCGCCGACGCCCAGGAGCCCAGCATCTCACCCGGTGCATCGGCCAAAGGACCGAGAATTGCGAGGCGTTTGATTTCAGGGGATAGCGGCAAGACGCCCGTGCGGTTGGATAGGAGCACAATCGCCCTCCGCGCTGCGTCTCGCGCCAGTTCGCGCCGCTCCGCTGCTCGGTGCGCATCCAGCGGGGCGGATCCGCGGCGATAGGGATCATCAAACAGCCCAAGCCGCTCCTTCAGCTTGAGCACCCGCCGCACGCTGGCGTCGATCGTGGCCATTGTTACGAGGCCGCGTTCCAGCGCCTCCGGCAAACACCGGATGTAAGCGCCGCTGGTCATATCGATGTCGACGCCCGCATTGAGGGCGAGCGCCACAGCCTCAACGAGGTCCGCCGCAACACCATGATTGAGGAGTTCCGCGACAGCGTTGTAGTCGCTGATCAAGACGCCCTCGAAGCCGACGACGCCTCTGAGCCAGCCTTGCAGCAGCTTGGCGTTGGTGGTCATTGGCGCGCCAGAGACATCGATGAACGCCGGCATGATCGCCGCTGTCCCCGCAGCGACAGCCGCCGCAAACGGCGGCAGGTAAATCTCGTGCAGTGTCCTCTCGGACACTTCCGCCGAAGCATATTCGCGACCGGCCGTAACCGCGCCATAGGCGCAGAGATGCTTGGCGGTGGCCGCAACGCTATCCTGGGAGGCGAGATTGGGTCCCTGAAAGCCCCGTATCTTGGCCGTGGCTATTTGGGAGGCGACCCAGGTGTCCTCCCCTGGACTCTCGATGATGCGTCCCCAGCGTGGATCGCGCGCCACGTCGAGCATCGGCGCAAAAGTCAGGGCGACCCCGTCCTCCGCAGCCTCTTCCGCGGCCACGCGCGCCGTCTTCTCCCACAGATCAGGCGCGAACTGAGACGCTTCCGCCAACGACACGGGAAAGATCGTGTGGTGGCCATGAATCACGTCGAGACCCATGAGCAGCGGAACGCCGAGACGGGATTCCTCGATCGCGAGGCGTTGGACAGCACGCGTTTCGTCCGCGCCCCAGAGGTTGAGCAGGTTACCGATCCGCCCGGTTCGAATCCCCTCCTGCAAGTCTCGGAGCTCGCCAGGACCGGTAACCACGCGGGACGCAGCGACCATGTTGAGCTGCCCGATCTTTTCCTCGAGCGTCATCTTTTGGAGCAATGCGTCGATGCGTCCCATGCGCTTGCCTTATCTTGAGCGGTCGACCGATGCTTCCGACCGCAATTGTCTTTGGAGCGGAACTGGCTTTCGCAAACGGCCTCTCCGATAAACCTTCAATCTAGGCTCCCGACGCCCGCAAGACTGTGGCGCCGGATCGTGCGAGAATAGGCCGGTGGGGAAGGGAATTCGATGGCGGGACAATCCAAGGAACCATCAAAGAGCGCCGACAACACGGATAGCGCCTCGCTTAAAAGTCTGTTCTCCGACGTCATTTGGATGGCTTCGGCGTTTTGGGTTTCGCGCCAGCGCAACACGCTCCTAGCACTGGCCGGCGGGCTAATCGTAGTCGTCGGCGCCACAGCCTACATGCAAATCAGGCTCAATTCCTGGAACCGCCCATTCTACAATGCCCTGACCAACAAGGACATGGCTGGCTTCCTCGCCCAGCTTTGGGTCTTTGGCGAAATTGCGGGCATATTGCTCGTTCTTAACGTGGCGCAGATGTGGCTCAACCAGAGCTCCAAGGTCGTTTTGCGCCAAGGCCTGGTGAACGATCTCCTGGACCAGTGGCTCAAGCCTAAGCGCGCGTTCCGCCTGTCGAATTCGGGCCCACTCGGCGCCAACCCCGACCAGCGCCTCCAAGCCGACGCTCAGCATCTGACCGATCTTTCTACCGACTTAGGCGTCGGCCTTTTGCAGTCGAGCCTTCTTCTGCTCACCTTCGTCGGTGTCCTTTGGGGCCTCTCGCAGGGCCAGTTTCTGCCGATCGCGGGCCGCGACTTCGCGCCGCCCGGCTATCTCGTATGGTGCGCGCTGGTCTACGCCGGGGTTGCTTCCTACGTGAGCTGGCGCGTCGGCCGCCCGCTGATCAACCTCAATGCCGAGCACTATGCGCGAGAGGCCGATTTTCGTTTTGCACTCGTGCGGATAAATGAACACATCGACGGCATTACCCTCTACGGCGGCGAGGCCGACGAGAGAGGCCGCCTTAATGGCGTGTTCGGCGACGTGCTGGACATCTCACGGCGGATCGTCACTGCCGTGACACGGTTGACCTGGGTCACCGCCGGCTACGGCTGGTTTACGATCATCGCGCCGATTCTGGTCGCGGCCCCAGCCTATTTCCGAAGCAACATAAGCTTCGGCGAACTGATGGTGATTGTCGGCGCCTTCAACCAGGTGCAAACCGCGCTCCGATGGTTCGTCGACAATTTCTCCAATCTTGCGGACTGGCGGGCGACATTATTGCGCGTGGCTCGGTTCCGGAAAGCGATCTTGGCCATGGATGACCTCGGCCAGGCGGCGAGCCGCATCAATTTCGCTGAGGCGGACGAGCCGTCGATAAAGATCGACGATCTTCGGGTCGCCTCACCGGCAGGCTGCGTCATGCTGAGCGAACCGCATTCGGACATCGACGCCAACGAACGTGTCCTCATCGCCGGCGAAAATGGCGAAGAAAAAGCCCTGCTGTTTCGCGCCATCGGTGGGCTGTGGCCGTGGGGGAGCGGCCGGATCACGCACCCGGCGCGCAGCACGATCATGTTCATGCCGGTGCGAGCCTATATCCCGCCCGGTTCGCTGCGCGAGATCGTCGCTTATCCGCACCCAGCCGATTCCTTTGACCATCCGGCGATCGTCAATGCGCTCACTGGGGTCGGACTGGAGCACCTCGAGCCGCACCTCGACAAGGTGGACCGATGGGACCGGGAATTGACCGACGACGAGAAGCAATGCCTCGCCTTTGCTCGGGTTGTCCTGCAAAGGCCGGGCTGGGTCGTGGTGAACGACGCGCTCGACGTTCTCGACCCGACTTCGCGCGAGCGTATCAGGACGCTGTTCTCGAACGAGTTGGCTGAAGTGGGCATAATCAACATCGGGCATGACCAGCCGGAGACCGGCTTCTATCTCCGCAAGCTGCATCTGGTTATGGATTCCGGTGGCCAGAAGTTCGAACCGGAGCGCGAACATCCAATGGCTGCGCCCGAGAAACCCGCCGAATCCCTCTCCGCTGAATAAACAGGACGACGATGCCTCACTCCGCGAAAACCAAGCCGCAACACAAGGAACTCAAGCGAAAGGAGAAGCTGTCCGACGAGAATTTGCTTGACCTCGTCCAGCGTCAGACGTTCCTGTTCTTTTGGGACGGCGCCCAGCCGGCGAGCGGACTTGCGCGCGATCGCACGGGGCGGTTGACGGATCCGGCAGACGACATAGTCGCCACCGGCGGATCCGGCTTTGGTGTGATGGCCATGATCGTCGCCTGCGAGCGCGGATGGGTGACACGGGCCGAGGTGCTCGCTCGCCTGTCGAAGGCGCTGGACTGCCTCGAGAGGGCGACCTGCTATCACGGTCTTTACCCCCATTTCATGCACGGCGACAGCGGAGCCACGAAGCCGTTCAGCCGAAAGGACGACGGCGCCGATCTGGTGGAGAGCGCGTTCTTGTTTCAGGGACTCCTATGCGCGCGCGCCTATTTCGATCGCGACGCGCCGGAGGAGAAGCGCATTCGTGATCGCATAACCTATCTCTGGAGCGAAGCCGAGTGGGATTGGTACACTCAGGGCACTCGAACCGCCCTCACTTGGCACTGGAGCCCGACCAACGGCTTCGCGCTGAACCATCCTGTCCGTGGCTGGAACGAGTGCCTCATCGCTTATGTTCTGGCCGCTTCGGCGCCACGCTATGCGATGCCCGCCGAAGCCTATCATGAGGGCTGGGTTCAGAGCCGCCAGTTCATCAACGGTCGCAGTTTCGAGGGGGTCGAGCTTCCGCTCGGACCGGACGCAGGCGGACCGCTCTTCTTCACCCACTATTCCTTCTGCAGCATCGATCCGCGCGGGTTGAGCGACGCCTACGCGGACTACTGGAAGCAGAACGTTGCTCACACGCGCATTAATTACGCTTACTGCGTCCGCAACCCGCTTGGATTCAAGGGCTACGGGCCGAACTGCTGGGGTCTCACGGCCGGCGACTCGGTCAAAGGCTACGATGCGCATTCGCCCCGTAACGACAAGAGCGTCATCACGCCGAGCGCGGCCCTGGCAAGCTTCCCCTACTCACCGACAGAGGCGATGGCGGCGCTTCGACACTTCTATGACAATCTCGGTGACAAGATTTGGGGACGGTACGGCTTCATCGACGGTTTCAGCGAGCAATGTAACTGGTACGCTGACAGTTACCTCGCGATCAGCCAGGGGCCCATCGTCGTCATGATCGAGAACTACCGCAGCGGCCTTATCTGGAAATTGTTCATGGGCATTCCCGAGATCCGCGAGGGCATGAAGAAACTGGGCTTCAAGAGCCCGCATTTCGTTTCAGCAATCGCGTGACCGCGCTTGACGACTGGATAGAAAAAGAAGCGCGCTTCGCCGCAAGCGCGATGCTCCGCGCCGTCTCGGCGACGAACCTCGTCAAGGAACGTCCAGGCTTTGGTCAGCGCGTTGTCCCGCGACCAGGATCGGTACTGGCCTCCCCAATTTCTGCCGCCTACGATCCCGACCCCGATTATTTCTTTCACTGGTTCCGGGATTCGGCGATCATCATCGACGCGTTGCGTGTGGCTGAAGCCGAGGGCCTCGAGAAGCGCATCGCTGTCCACCGCTTCCGCGAGTTTGTCGACTTCAACCAAGTGCTGCGTAAGCTGGACGGACGCGAGTTCGTCCGTCAGGGGCATTTCCGGGACAAGGTTCAGCCCTCCTTTTTGCAATATGTGCGGGCCGATGACGAGCTCGAGGCAGTGTTCGGCGGCGCGGTGCTGGCTGAAGCCCGCATCAATCCAGACGGAACCTTTGATTTCACCCGATGGGCGCGCCCGCAGAATGATGGACCAGCGCTTCAAGTCCTAGCGCTCATAGGATGGCGCAACGCGCACCCGGACCTTGATAACGCGCTCCAGGCTGCAATGCTGGATCTCTTGACCGTCGATCTCAACTTCATCGGGACCCACGCAGCCGAGCGCTCGTTCGACATCTGGGAGGAAGAGTTCGGATATCATTACTATACGCGGCTGGTGCAAGCCGAGGCGCTCGTTCGCGGCGCTGAGTGGCTTGAGGAAAATGGCGAGGCAAGACAGGCAGCCGCGTGCCATTCCGAGGCGGACGCCCTCATGTCGACCCTCGACGCCCATTGGAGTGCGGCTGACTGCTATTATCGGTCAACGAGAGATGCCGCCGGAGGCCTTCCGGGAAAAACTCTCGACATTGCGGTGATTCTTGGCGTGCTTCACGCTGGGCGCGCGAAGGGAGCCCATAGCGTGCTCGACCCGAAGAGCCAGGCCACACTGGCCGCGCTCGAAGACCTGTTCGACGCTGAATATCCGGTCAACCAAGAGCGGCCAGCTGACCAGGGACCCGCGATCGGACGCTACGCAAAAGACGCGTATTACGGCGGCAACCCCTGGTATCTGGCGACGCTCGCCGCGGCCGAGTTCTATTTCAAACTGGCGATTGCGCTGCGATCAGGCGCCGAGATGCCCGCGACCAGCGACAACGCGCGCTTTCGTAAGCACTTACGCGGGGAGAGTCCTGCGCAGGCCGCTCTCAGGCGCGGCAATACGTTCATGCGCACAGTTCAGGCCCACACCCCGCCGAGCGGAGATCTCTCGGAACAGTTCGATCGCGCAATGGGCGCACAGACTTCGGCCAAACACCTCGCCTGGAGCTACGCCGCGTTCATCACCGCCGCCGCGAGCCGCCGCCGGGCCGCCCAGGCCATTCGAGACTGAGGTCTCTGCGCGACCTTCTCAGGCCCGGCGTCACAATTCGTTTCCCGAATTGGCGTCGGAGTCCGAAGGCATGGCGGATCAGCATGTTGGCGTAGAGGCCGGGCCCGCTTGAATAGACGCGCCAACCGCCATCGACGGCGATCGAGTTTGCTCCGACCCGCGCCCATTCGTCGCTCGCCTGATACCGATCCGGGAAGGCAGCGTCACTAGAGCTGAAATAAGAATTTCGCTGCCTCAGCGAGGCGTGCGGAAGCTGGTCAGTCACTGCGATCGGGTTTGCGACCAAGAGCGCCTCCCACAGCGCGTCAAACTCGCCGACGTCGCTCATGGCCTCGCCATAACGAAGGTGTGAGTGCGTATACATGAGCCCGATCTCGCGGCCGAAGAAGGCCGCCGATTCCGCCCGCTGAAAGAACGTCTCCGGCCCCCCGTGATAGACGATCGGTTTGTCCATCAGCCGCGCGCCGTCGGAAAAGAGGAGGTGCTTACGAATGAGGCTCAAGTGTTTGCGCGCCTGGGCTTGAGTGAACATGCCGCCGATCATGCTCTGCGTCATCGGCAAGAGCGAATAGGCGAGGCCCGTCTTCCTGTCGCTTGGATGAAGCAAGAGCACGGGCTCGCCGCCTTCTGGCCGGAACACGCCATAGCCGGCGACGATTCCGTCGCGAATGAGATGCGCGTTGAAGTCTTTGCGCACTGCCGCCGCGAGCGCGTCGAGCTCCTTGGCGCGCTTGGGCCCCCGTTTCGCCAGACGAAGGATCTCGGCGTAGCGGCGTAGCTGCTCGTAAAGGAGAGCCACCGTCCAAGCGCTTGTCATCCAATCGCTTGTCGTCGGATCCACGGGTCGCAGCGAATCGTTCCAGTCGCCGTGGCCATAACGAACAAGGTTCGTGGCGGGAATGAAGCGCGCGCGCACCGTCTCGATCAGCTTCTCGATGTGAGCAGTCACGGGGTCGACGTGCGGCGTCTTCTCGAAATTATCCGCGCGGCGCCACGCAATCGGCTCGTCGAGGAAGGCAAAATCGCCGGTGGCCTCGATATAGTCACACAGCGCTTTGAGCGGCCAGACGATAATGTCGCCGTGCGACTCTCTGTCCTGCACGACGGAATAGGGTTCGAGCATGAACCATTGCGGCCAATCGCCACTCTCTTCGTATTGCTGAGCGAAGAGGATGCGGAGGATCTCCTTGACCGATTCATCATGTTCAAGCGTCAGCAGGAGTTCGATCGAGCCTTGGCAGACGTCACGCGTACCCCAGGCGCCGCCGGTATATTGTTCGAGACCGTGCGGCGCGGTCAGGTGAATCATCCCGTCATGCGCAAGCCAAGGGAGGACCGTGTCGACGGCGAGCGCGTCCGCCGAATCCTTGGCGCTCGTCACCCGAACCCCACGGGTAAGGGTTCGCCAGAACCGATCGGCAGGCTTGAGCATCGCCGCTTCGTCGACCGGCTTCGAATATTTTGACGAAAGCGCGTCGGCCTGCTTCGGGTCGGCCATCGAGCCCACGACCGCGAACACGAATTCGTTCGTCAGCTTCGTACGGATCGCGACGTAGCCGCCGCTGCGGCGCTTTCCGTCGACATACAGAAGTTCGTCGCCGCCGATGGCTTCGACGCGCCTCGGCGTGCTTGTCACCAGACGATAAACGGCCTCCGGATATTGCTGGCCCCAGCGGTCGTTGAGATCCGGCCTGAACGTGAAGCGCTTTCGTTTCGAGTTCGATCTCGATGCGGCCGGCAGGTCCAAACTCCTGCTCTCCAAGAACAAGGTGGCCGAAAACGAGAAAGCGACATCGTGGCCCTTCAACCGTAACGCGCCACTGCATTGCGGGTTCGTCGCCCGAAACCGTTGCGGAGACCGTGACGGTCCGCCCCGCCAACTGATAAACCCAGCGGCAATCGTTCAGTCCCATCTCGAAGGCGGAAGGGACCGTGAGCAATCGCCATCCGTCCTTCGTCTCTATCAACATGCGCAATCCGCTCGCGCGGGTGATGTTGTAGGGATCGCGGGAGACGGAAAAGAGCTTGTGGAACGACGTATTGCCGATGGTGAGTTGCGCTCCAAACACGCCGTGCATCCATGCGGTCGCGCACAGAATCGTCTCGTCTGGCAGCAACTCCTGACCGCTGCGCATGAGCGAACCGTGGCGTCGCGCCACGATGTGCTCCTTGTCGCGCAGGACGACGTGGCGGCTGTGCGTCCTTCCCGGGACAAAGAAAGACAGAAGCTGGTCGCCCGCTTTTTCGACATGCGTGCGCCGGCGGTATCGCGCTCGAACCGCTTTATCATCGAGCGTCTCAGCGACGGCGGAACGGGCGTTATGCAGCAGACTTCGGGTTGGGGCGGATAGCGCGACATCGCGCTCCGCCCAGTCCTTGCTGGCGCCTTCGACGGCGTCAATCTGGCTGAGGTCGGCGTCGCTTGACGCTGCAGGGTGATCAGATTCAAAGAAGCCAAAAAACGTCCAGGACGCCTCTCCGCCCGTCTCAAGCATCACGGCCTTCGATTGCAAAGCCGCGCAGGCTGTCTCGTACTGAAGGCGTTCGCACGGCAAGTCCGTCCCGAATGGAACGCCCATTCGATCGGCGTCGCGATATTCAGGGCCCATGAGCTGGCGAAAATCGGTCGCGAAGGCTTGGGCGCCTTCCAGGCACCCGTGGGCCACCCAAGGATGCGCTCCGCCCTGGGAAAGGTTTTGCCTGCCCATGAGAACATGATTCAGGCGTGGACGGGCCGCGACGTGATGATCGAGATACTGACTGGCGTAGGCCTCGTTGTTCATCAGGAACCCCTGATCGCCGAGCCCAAGATCCTGGATCAGAACAGCATCGCACGGAAGCTTCTCGTCGCGATCGTTGGCGACTTCGACCCGCCAAAACCACGCGTTCAGCCGCGGGTGAAGCCACAGCGTGACTCGATGTCTGACCCCGCTCTTCTCTCCTTCCCACACATAGCGGTCATCCAAGGATCCGACGCGAAGCGGCGCTTCTGGGCCTATAACGGAGAGAATTGCGGGCTGAGGTCCGCCTACACGCAGATAGAGGCGCGCCATGCCATCGCCAATCGGCAAGGCCAACGTTTGATTGATGACGATCCGGCGGTTCGCTTCCGTGTGCTCGATGGCGAAGATCGCGCCGGTCGGCAGGACGCTGACGGAAAGCCCAGACCCATTGGCGATCCGCAAAAGGGCGAGATCGTCTCGATGCGGCGTCGTCAGGATCTCAATCGACGAATCGAATACCACCCCTCCCACTGCCCGTGATCTTTCTTACATCGGCTAGCCGGCCGAGTTCTGGAAAGGCGCGTCAGCTCACGTCCGATTGCTCCCGCGAGTTTGATACTAACCGGCCGCAATCCCGATGTGGAGATTGTTCGCCGGCGCAAAAGCCCGTGTTTCATCCGGAGAAGGATGATTTGCGAAGATGAACGCGGACGGGAATTGCGCTATTGAGCGTCGACAGGTCTGGATCAAAAAGCCGGCGCTGCTGGTTCGGGTGAGGCGATGGAAACAAAATTTCCAACCTACTGGATGTGGTCGGAAGCCTTCGAGGTGCTGGCGCGCGCAGAGCGCATGCACCGGCAATTCATCCAGCCGTCCGGCTCACGCTCCCCGGTCGCCTGGGAGCCCCCGGTCGATATCCTCGAAACCGAACGGGCAGTGCTGGTGCTGGTGGCTCTGCCTGGGGTCGACTTCGACGAGGTCAAGGCAGTCATCAATCAGGGTGACTTGTTGATCTCGGGATCCCGGACTTATCCCGACGAGATGCGCACCGCGATCATCCACCGACTCGAGCTGCCGCAGGGCCGATTTGAACGTCGCATCCATCTGCCGCCCGGACGATACAGCGCGATCCACCGGTCGCATTCCAACGGCCACATGCTCATCACGCTGCAAAAATCGGGGGCCGCAAATGCCTGACGCCACGGCAAGCTCCGAGGACATTCTCGGCGCGGCGCCTTCGCCGCCGTTGCCGCCCGACGCCCTGATCATCGTGCCGGTGCGCGGGTTGGTGCTGTTTCCAGCGACTGTACTGCCGATCACGCTCGGCCGTCCGCGTTCGGTGCTTGCGGCGCAGGCAGCGGTGAGAGAACAAAAGCCGGTCGGCATCGTGATGCAGCGCAACGCTGAGATGGCCGATCCCCTGCCAGTCGACCTGCATCGAATGGGAACGGTCGCCAATATCGTTCGCTACATAACCGCGCCGGACGGCACGAACCATCTCATTTGCCAGGGAGAGCAACGGTTCCGGGTCGTCGACTACCTGAGCGGCTGGCCGTTTTTCGTCGCGAAGACGGAAAAGATTCCCGAGCCCAGTCCGATATCAAACGAGATCGAGGCCCGTTTCCTTCATCTCAAGGGCCAGGCGATCGAGGCGATCCAGCTCCTGCCGCAAGCGCCCAACGAATTGCTGGCGACCATTCAGGGCGTCGATTCGCCGGGCGCGCTCGCCGATTTGGTGGCGACGTTCATGGATGCGACGCCCGACGAGAAGCAGGAGATCCTCGAGACCGTGGACATCGGCGCCCGGATGGAGCGGGTATCCCGGCTGCTCGCGCATCGGATCGAGGTGCTTAGGCTCTCGCAAGAGATCGGGCGGGAAACCAAGGCCTCGCTCGACTCCCGCAACCGTGAGGTCCTGCTGCGCGAGCAGATGGCGGCCATCCAGCGCCAGCTTGGCGAAGCGGATGAAGGAAAGTCGGCCGAGATCGCCGAACTCGAGAAGGCGATTGCGAACGCGCACATGCCGAAGGAGGTCGACGACCAGGCGCGCAAGGAGTTGCGCAGGCTTCAGCGCATGCCCGAGGCCGCGGGCGAGTACGGCATGGTGCGAACCTACCTCGATTGGCTGGTCGATCTGCCCTGGGCGCTGCCCGAGGAGACGCCGATCGACATCGCGGCGGCGCGCCGCATCCTCGATGAAGACCACTTCGGGCTTGAGAAAATCAAGCGCCGGATCATCGAGTACCTCGCTGTCCGCAAGCTCTCGCCGGACGGCAAGGCGCCGATCCTCTGCTTTGTCGGACCTCCCGGCGTCGGCAAGACCTCGCTCGGTCAGTCGATCGCGCGCGCCATGAACCGCAAGTTCGTCCGCGTCAGTCTCGGCGGCGTGCACGACGAAGCGGAGATCCGCGGCCATCGGCGGACTTACATTGGCGCGTTGCCCGGCAACATCATTCAGGCGATCCGCAAGGCCAAAACTCGCGACTGCGTCATGATGCTCGACGAGATCGACAAGCTTGGGTCCGGCATACAGGGCGACCCGGCCTCCGCGATGCTGGAGGTGCTCGACCCCGAGCAGAACAACACCTTCCGCGACAATTACCTCGCCGTTCCGTTCGACCTCAGCCGCGTCGTGTTCATCGCCACGGCGAATATGCTTGACACCGTTCCCGGCCCGCTTCGCGATCGCATGGAGATCATCAGTCTCTCAGGCTACACGGCGAGCGAGAAGTTCCAGATCGCGCGCCGCTATCTTGTTCGACGCCAATTAAAAGCCAATGGCCTCAAGCCGGAACAAGTTGATATCGCCGATGATGCGCTTAAGGGAATCATCGAGCGCTACACGCGGGAGGCCGGCGTTCGGAGCCTGGAGCGCGAGATCGGCCGGGTGCTGCGCCAATCCGCCATGCGGGTCGCCGAGGGAGAGACCGGCCCGATCACGATCACGGACGGCGATCTTTTAAGCATTCTAGGGCCCCCGATATTTGAGGATGAGGTCGCGATGCGCACCAGCGTCCCCGGCGTGGCGACGGGGCTCGCCTGGACGCCGGTCGGCGGCGACATCCTGTTCATCGAGGCGACCGCCACTCCGGGCGCTGGCCGGCTCATCCTCACCGGTCAACTCGGCGACGTTATGAAGGAAAGCGCGCAAGCCGCGCTCAGCATCGTCAAGAATCGCGCCGGCTCTTATGGAATTGACGCTTCGCGCTTCGAGAAAACCGACATCCACGTCCATGTGCCGGCGGGCGCGACGCCAAAAGATGGGCCCAGCGCCGGGGTGGCGATGTTCATGGCGCTTGTCTCGCTCATGACCGATCGCACCGTCCGCAGCGACACCGCGATGACCGGGGAGATCAGCCTCCGAGGCCTCGTGCTTCCGGTCGGCGGCATCAAGGAGAAAATCGTCGCCGCACACAGAGCCGGGCTTAAGCGCATCATGTTGCCTGCGCGCAACCGGAAGGACTTCGAGGACATCCCCGACGAGGTGCGGCAGCAATTGACATTCACATGGCTCGAACGCGTGGATGACGCGGTTTCCGCCGCGCTCGAGCCGGCCAAGGCGAACAGCGCCCACGCGGGCGCGGATCACGAGGCCGTGGCGCCGTCCTGAACCCGCGCGGCCGCGCTTTAGCTCAAAGGACAGGCGCCCTGACTGTAGCCGCATTTTTACCGGCGCGCCCTCATGTTTTCAGTGGGTTATGACCCCGTTTAGTTCCGCCCGCAAAGATCAGGGGAAATTGGCCCCGCCCTGACAGATATAACATATCTCATAAGTTATTATCACAATTCGCGCGCGGCGCGAGGACGGCTTCGGCGCGCTTTTCGCGGTCCGGGCAAGACTTGAGATAACGCCCTTTACAATTTCCGCGATCCCGGATCGCCGCCTCCCCGGGGTCCTTGGGCGCGCCGGCGCCCGCCGCCTCGCCGCCGCAACCTCCGCAGGCGAGACGGCGTCCGGATAAGCATTGCCGAAATGGGTGCGGACATAAGTGACGACGTCGGCGACTTGCGCATCGCTCATCATGCCTCCGACCGGGGGCATGTCGTTGAGCCCGCGAAGCAGCACGTCGAGAACGAAGTCGGCTCGAGGCGAGGTCCTGGTCGTCCGCGAGCGGCGGATAGGCGCCGGCGCCGACCGCGCCCTTCGCGTCCGGCTGATGGCAGGCGGCGCAGACATTACGGAATAGGTCCGCACCGCCCTGCTCGTTGAATTCCCAACCCGGGCTCATGGCCGGCGTTTTTCGCCGGCAGCTTCATCGGCCAGCGCCGGCGAGCCGAACTGCCGATCGAAACGGCGAGCGCAACCGCGCAGAGCGCGACAAGCCTCATGACGCGACCACGCGCTTGTGCAGGCGCTGGATCGCATCCAAGGCCGAGAGGATGGCGCCCTCCTGCCAGGCTGGAATGTAGGAGGCGTGTTCGCCGGCCAGCACGATCCGGCCATCGATCTGGCAGAGGTCGTTGTAATGCGCTTTTCGCGCTTCATCCGACCAGTCGCCGGCGCAGCCAAGGGTGAACGGGACCCGGCTCCAGGCGACCGAGACGCCGTTCTCGAACTCTGTCAGATATTGCGGGTGGATCTGGGCGCCGAACTCGACCGCGCGCTTCACTCGCTCGGCTGGCGGCATCGCGGTGAACTCATAAGAGTTCGGCCCGTCGAACGTGTATCCGCCGAGCAGCACGCCCTTGCCGCCTGCGTTGAAATTCGTGCTGGGGTAGGAGATCTGGCGGATCGGCAGATCGGTGTAGCTGATGCCGCCAAAGATATGCTCGTCCTCCTCCCAGAACCGGCGCTTAAACTGCAGTCCGAACTTCACCGCGGACGCATAAGGAACAGCGTCGATCGCCGCCTTCATGGGCGCGGACACGTTGATCGGGATCTGGCTCAGGATGCTAGCGGAATCGCGCACACGCACCAGTCCGCCTTCGCCTCCTGGACCGCGCCGCCGGCGGCATGGTCCTCGAACGTGACGGCGACGCCGCGATCGTTCTGCCGGATGGCGATGACTTTCGCGCCGTATCGAATGCGATCCGGGATCTGCCGCGCGAAAGCTTCGCCGATCCTTCCCATGCCGCCGACCGGTTGGAACATGGTGGTCTGAAAGTCGTAGAGCAGGAAACTCTGCAAGCCCCGCCACAGGCGCGACGTCAGAATATCGTGCAAGCCCGATCGGCTCGCCCGCGATCGGCTCCGCGCCGAGACCGCCTCCCGAATGCTTCGCATAGCCCCGATGAGCCGCTGAATCCGCGCCTGCCCGGTAGCGGAAGTCCTTGTCGAGCGCGCCCAGCGACCGCAGCGCCTCGAGCAGGATTTCCTGATCCTCCGTCGACACCGCATCGTCGAGCGCCCCTTTCTGCGTCGCCTTGGCCAGGAGCTCGGCGACGCCGCCGTCGAAATCCGCCTTGATCTCGCGAATGCGCTGCGGCTTGCCGTCGAACGCATTGGCCGAATGCAGATAGGCGTTGTGATTGAGCTGGATGAAAGGCTCGAGCGTCACCCCGAAACGGCGGCAATAATCCAGGATCGCGTAATGGTGATAGGGAATGCGCCATGGCCCGGGATTGAGATAGAGGCCGGGGTCGAACTCGCACTTTTGCGTCGCGCCGCCGAGCTCCGTGTAGACGTCGCCGCCCCGGAGCGCTCCAGTTCCGCCCGCCCGGACGCGAGTTGTACTCGAGCACGCTGACTTTGTAGCCGGCGCGCTCAAGCTCGATCGCCGCGGTCATTCCGGCGAGCCCAGCCCCCAGGATCGATGACCGAGGCGCCCTTGGGATCGCCGTCGAGCTTGATCGGACCGCGGTATGGCGATTCCTCAGCATATCCGAGGCCGAGTCATCGCCTGATAAGCGGCCGCTCCGCCAACGCTCGCGCCAATGATCTCAAACAATCGTCGCCGGCTAAGGGCCGGCGTCGGCCTCATTCATTGTTCAGTCCAGTTTCCATCCGAGGGCGACGATTGTCGCATCGTCGAGAGTTGAGATCGCGCACAAAGCGACGAAGTCTAGTGCGCTGACGATCGGCGACTCAAACTCGGCCAGAACCTCAGCGAGCGACTGAGCGTGCGCGAGCACGAGATCCGCCGCGGCCACGATGTCGTCGATCGACGCATGCGGCAGATCCGCCCGACGGCTCGGCGGTGTCGCTGATCAGCGCGACGATGTTCCGGTCGTCGGGATAAAGCGGCGGCTTGCCGTTGGCGGCGCGAGAGATCTCGATCTTCGGCAGTGGGTCGCGCTTGAAGCCCTCGACCAGGACAAGGTCGACGTCCTTGAGCAGCCGCAAAAGCTCGGCCAGCGACGGTTCAGGCGCGCCTCGCAATTCCCGCATCAGCGCGACCCGATTGGCGGACGCGACCAGCACCTCTTCTGCGCCGGCTGCACGATGCTCGTAGGAATCCTTGCCCGGCTGATCGAGGTCGAAATTGTGGTGAGCGTGTTTGATCGTCGAAACGCTGAAGCCGCGGCGATTCAGTTCCGGAATGAGCCGGACGATGAGCGTGGTCTTGCCCGCTCCGCTCCACCCGGCAAAGCCGATCACGCGCATGGCCAATCCCTCGTATTCCGCGCCCCAATCGCTATGTAATGAGGGGTCGCCAGCAAGCGCAACAACCGCCGAAATCGCACGGCCGCGCATCGTCGCGGCCGACCTCATCTGACGACATAGGCAAAACGCCTTTCGCGAGACTAAGATCGCGCCGGCCCCGCTTTGGCCGCCTGCGAGGTTCTAGAGGCCGGGACTTTGAGATGAACGACGCCGCCGACGTTTTCGCCGCGTTCCGCTCCGAAATCGTGTCGCAAACGCCGCTCAGGAGCGCGATCACCGCCGCCTACCGGGCGCCCGAGCCTGATTGCGTGCCGCCCCTCCTCGAACTGGCGAGCGCAAAGGCCGACGAAGCCAGCCGCATTCGCACGCTCGCCCGCAGCCTGGTCGTCAAGCTCAGGGCGAAGACCCGCTCGAGCGGGGTCGAGGGCCTGATCCACGAATATTCGCTGTCGAGCCAGGAGGGCGTGGCGCTCATGTGCCTCGCCGAGGCGCTCTTGCGCATTCCCGATTCCGCGACGCGCGACGCGCTGATCCGCGACAAGCTTTCGCCCGGCGACTGGCGTGCCCATGTCGGTCAGAGCCCGTCGCTGTTCGTCAATGCCGCCACCTGGGGCCTGGTGCTGACCGGCCGGTTGGTGACGACGACCAGCGAGCAAGGTCTGTCCGCGGCCCTGACCCGCCTCATCGCCCGCAGCGGCGAGCCGATCATTCGCGCCGGCGTCGACGTCGCGATGCGGCTGATGGGCGAGCAATTCGTCACCGGCCGCACGATCGAAGAGGCGCTGTCAAACAGCCGCGATCGCGAGGCGCGCGGCTTCACGTTCTCTTACGACATGCTGGGCGAAGCTGCGACGACGGCCGAGGATGCGGCGCGCTATCTCGACGAATACGAGCGCGCTGTCCACGCGATCGGCCGGGCCTCGCGTGGTCGCGGCATCTACGAAGGCGCCGGCATCTCGATCAAGCTTTCAGCGCTCCATCCGCGCTATCAGCGCATCAAGCGCGCCCGCGTGCTGAGCGAATTGCTCCCGCGCGTGAAAGCGCTGGCGGTCCTCGCCAAATCCTACGACATCGGCTTCAACATCGATGCCGAGGAAGCCGATCGACTCGATCTGTCGCTCGACATCCTTGAGGCGCTGTCCCTCGACCCGGATCTCAAGGGCTGGAACGGGCTCGGCTTCGTCATTCAAGCCTATGGCAAACGTTGCTCCCCGGTCGTCGACTGGCTGATCGATCTCGCGCGTCGCTCAAGCCGTCGGCTGATGGTCCGGCTCGTCAAAGGCGCCTATTGGGAATCGGAGATCAAGCGCGCGCAGGTCGAAGGCCTCGACGGTTTCCCGGTGTTCACCCGCAAACTCTACACCGATGTCAGCTTTCTCGCCTGTGCGCGCAAACTGCTCGCCGCGCCGGACGCGGTCTATCCGCAATTCGCCACCCACAACGCGCAGACGCTTGCCTCCGTGCTCGTCTTCGCGGGCCCCGACTTCTATCGCGGCCAGTATGAATTCCAGTGTCTGCACGGCATGGGCGAACCGCTCTACGAGGAGGTCGTCGGCCGCGACAAGCTCAACCGTCCCTGCCGCGTCTATGCGCCGGTCGGCTCGCACGAGACCCTGCTGGCCTATCTCGTTCGCCGATTGCTCGAGAACGGCGCCAACACCTCGTTCGTGAACCGCATCGCGGATGCGAGCGTGTCCATAGATAACCTCACCGCCGACCCGGCCGAGGTCGCTCGCACAATCCAGCCGATCGGGGCGCCGCACGACAAGATCGCGGCGCCGCGCGAGCTCTATGCGCCGGATCGTCTCAACTCGCGCGGCCTCGATTTCTCCGACGAAGGCCGCCTGGCCAAGCTCGCGAACGGACTGAACGCTGGCGCTGAGACAGCGTGGCGCGCTTTTCCCCCGGACGCCGCGGAGGACGAGCGGGGCGACCCGGTCCTGAACCCTGCAAATCAAACGGACGTGGTCGGCTTCGCTCGGCATGCGCGCGCTGACGAAATCGCCTCGACGCTCGAAATTGGCGATCGCGCCGCGCGCCGCTTTCGCCGCGATCCCGCCCGCGGAGCGCGCGAGCCTTCTGCGCCGCGGCGCCGATATTCTCGAAGCGCGAAACGACCTTTTGGTTGGCCTTATCGTTCGCGAAGCCGGCAAGTCTTACGCCAACGCGGTCGCGGAAGTGCGCGAGGCAGTCGACTTCCTGCGCTATTACGGGCACGAGGCGGCGCGGACGTTGTTTCCCGGCTCCCCCGCCCCGCTTGGGCTCGTCGTCTGCATCAGTCCGTGGAACTTTCCGCTCGCCATCTTCACCGGCCAGGTCGCCGCCGCACTGGCCGCCGGCAATTCCGTCGCCGCCAAACCTGCCGAAGAGACGCCGCTGATCGCCGCCGAAGCCGTCCGGGCATTGCATGAAGCGGGCGTCCCGCGCAAGGCGTTGCAGCTCATCCCCGGCGCGGGCGACGTCGGCGCGGCCCTGGTCGCCGATCCGCGCGTCCAGGGCGTCGTGTTCACCGGCTCGACGCCGGTCGCTCGACTGATCGAAAAAGAGCTTGCCGGTCGCCTCACGCGCAATGGCGCCCCCTTAGCCCTCATCGCTGAAACCGGCGGCCTCAATGCGATGGTGGTCGATTCCTCGGCGCTCGCCGAGCAAGTTGTCGTCGACGTCCTGTCGTCAGCCTTCAATTCGGCCGGCCAGCGCTGTTCGGCTTTGCGCATTCTCTGCCTGCAAGAGGACGGCGCGGACCGGGTGCTCAAGATGCTGAAGGGCGCGATGGTCGAGCTCGAAGTCGGCGATCCTCGCAAGCTCTCGGTCGACGTCGGTCCAGTCATCAGCATAGAAGCGCGCGATGCGATTTCAGCGCACATCGAGAAAATGCGAGGGCGCGGTCACAAGGTGACCCAAACGCCGCTCGGAGAAGACGCCGAGCGCGGCACATTTGTCGCCCCGACGCTGATCGAGGTGAGCAGGATCGCGGATGTCGAGCGCGAGGTGTTCGGGCCCGTCTTGCACGTTCTTCGCTACAAGCGCGAGGCGCTGGACAAATTGATCGACGAGATCAACGCCGCCGGTTACGGCCTCACCTTCGGCCTCCACACCCGAATCGACGAGACGATCGCGCGCGTCGTCGAACGCATCGAGGCCGGAAACATCTACATCAACCGCAATGTCATTGGCGCGACGGTCGGCGTGCAGCCATTCGGCGGTTCGAGACTGTCGGGCACGGGCCCCAAGGCAGGGGGACCGCTCTATCTTTCGCGTCTCGTCGCTGAGGCGGCGCCGGGCGCGCTGGACGGTGTGGAGGGAGGCGACGCGGCGATTGCCGGCATCCGCGCCTATACCGACTGGCTCACTGCTCACACCTGCGCCGTGGAGGCCGAGCGTTGCGTGGGAATGATGGCGCGCTCACCCCTGGGCGCGCGCGTGGAGCTCAAAGGCCCTGTGGGCGAGCGCAACGTCTACATGCTTCGGCGGCGCGGCCGAATTGCCGCCGTCGCGGCGAGCGAAAGCGCTCTTCTCATCCAGATCGGCGCGATCCTGGCGACCGGCAATGACGCGGTGGTCAGCGCGACGCTCGCCGAACGCGTCCTTTCGGGATTGCCCGCAGAACTCAAGCATCGGATCTCGCGTGTCGAGCACCCATTGGGCGCGCCTGGCCTCGCCTTCGCCCTTCTCGAAGGCGACGAGGCGGCGACGTCGGAGGCCTTGCGCAAGCTTGCGAGCCGCGCTGGACCCATCGTGCGGCTCCAGGCTTTATCCAGCGCGCGGCTCGCCGCCGGCGAGGACTACAACCTTACCGACTTGGTCGAGGAATCTGCGACCGCGACCAACACCGCCGCGGCCGGCGGCAATGCGAGCCTGATGACGATCGGCTAAGCAAGTTTGTGTTGGCGGACCAACGCAAACTTGCTTAGATTCCTTTGATTTCCAGGATTTTGAGCCGAAAACCGGCATCCACTTTTCGGCAATCCTGCTTAGGATGCACGGAGCAGAATCGGAGGCGCCGGAATGTCGGACGATTTGACGGACTCGCAAATCGCGCTGCTCTGCGCCATCGAAGAGCACGATCCCGCCAAATCGTCCAGCGACGAGAAACGCGATCTGAAGCGGCTCTTGTCTCGGGGTTACGTGCGGCCAACAGACGACCATCCAGGCTCGACTTTTGAGCTCACCGCCAAGGCTGTCGCGTTTCTCGGCGAGCGCGGCGCTGGGCTGAACGAGGCATAACGTCACGACGCCGCGCGCCGCCCGCCGATTTCGCCATCAGCGCGGCCGCATCTCGCGCAGGTAGCCGCACACCATGGCGTGCATGTGCGCGCGAATTGTCTCCTTGTCGGCGGCATAGGCGATGAACGCGGCCTGCAGCATCGAGGTGCACGCCATTACGAGAAAGACGGCCAGCGGCTCAACGTCGACGCCGCCAATCTCGGCGCAGCTTCTCAACAGCTCAGCAACGAGCGAGGCGCCCTTAATTGCCGAACTCGCGCACAAGCTCGGCGCCTCCGACCTCGACAAGCGGCTCATGCATCGCGCGGGAAACTTCAAGTCGCCGCCACTTCGCCGCGATCATGGCGTCGACCAGCCCCCTCGCGATTTCGTCGACCGATCGTCCGATCAGCGGTCGGCAATCCGCTTGGATCGACGCCGACATTTCGGCGAGATAGCGCTCGAGCACGGCGCGGATGAGCGCCTGACGATTGGGGAAGTACTGATACAGCGTGCCGACCGACACTCCGGCCCGTTCAGCGACCCGAGTCGTCGCGAGCTTGCGGTAGCCGACCGACAGCAAAACCTGAATGCTCCCTTCGTGGATCGCAAGCACGGTCGCCTCGGAGCGCGCTTGAGCCGGCAGTTTCTTGGGCTTAGCGGGGCTTGAGCGATTGCAGTCACGAAAGCGAATTCCCCGAAGCTGAAGGAACCTTCATATTAATCGCGAACCGCCGAACAGCAAACCAATGGAGTTCGTGATGCAGCCTGATCCCGCTCAGAAATGGATCGCCGTCACCGGCGCGAGTGCGGGAATCGGCAAGGCCCTCGTCGAACGCCTCACGAGAGGCGGGCGCGACGTGATCGCGATAGCCCGCGATCCGGCTCGTGTCAGCGTCCCGAACGGGCCCGGCCGCGCGGAGGTCGTGCGGCTTGATCTTGAAGATCCGCCGGCGGTCGAGGCGGCGGTTCGAGATGTCGCGCGCATTGTCGGCGCGGCTGGGCTTGCCGGCCTGGTGAACATGGCGGGCATCATTATCGAAGGCCCGCTCGAAGCGGTCCCGGCTGACGCGATCCGCCGTCAGTTCGAGATCAACGTCATTGGCCCCGTTGCTTTGACCCAGGCCTTGCTGCCGCTGCTCTCCATGGCCCGGGGAACGGTGGTCAACATCGGGGCCGTTTCGGCTCACCTGACGCCACCCTTCTATGGCCCGATCGCCGCATCGAAAGCGGCGCTCGCATCGTTGAGCGACGCGATGCGGCAGGAGTTCGCGCCGCTTGGGATCAAGGTGTGTCTTATTGAGACGAGCGCGATGAAGACAGGCATCTTCGCAACGTCGAGGGCGGCGCGCGACATGTGGCTCGCACAACGCCCCGACATTGAGCGGCGCTATCGCCCTGCGCTCGCCGCAATGGAGCGCGCGTTCGAAAAGTCGGGAGCGGACAACCCCGAGGTCGTCGTCAAGCCAGTCCTGGCCGCGCTTTCGGGTCCGGCCAAACCAAGAGCCGTGGTCGGAAAGGGAGCCGGCGCGTTCGCGTTGATGTCGCGGCTCCCCATTCGCCTGCGCGATCGACTGGTAAGATCGGCGCTGGGGTTGAGCGAGGCGCTCAAACCCGCCAACTGAATGAACTTCTCGCCAAGCCCGTTGACGCCGGCTAGGTTGCGCCGAGCCGCCAACGGACCTGGAGACGAAGCGAAATGCGGGCGATCGGATATCGCAAGGCGAGCCCCGAGCTCGATCATCTGGAGGCGTTCGATATCCCACGACCAAAGCCGGAAGATCGCGACCTGCTCGTTGAGGTGCGCGCGGTCTCAGTCAACCCTGTCGACTACAAGGTGGCGAGCGGCGGGGGTCCTGGCGCGCCCGCCGACATGGGCGCCATCAAGGTCGTCGGCTACGACGCCGCCGGAATGGTCGTGGAGACCGGGCGTGAGGCGCGGCTTTTCAAACCGGGCGATGAAGTGTTCTACGCCGGCAGTGTCGGCCGCCAGGGCGCGAACATGGAGTTTCATCTGGTCGACGAGCGGATCGTCGGCCGCAAGCCGCGGTCGCTCGATTTCGCCGCCGCCGCCGCTTTGCCTTTGACCTCGATCACCGCCTGGGAGGCGATGTTCGACCGGCTCGATGTCGCGAAACCGGTTCCCGGCGCGGCGCGTACGATCCTGATCCTCGGCGGCGCCGGCGGCGTCGGTTCGATCGCCATTCAGCTCGCGCGGCAATTGACCGATCTCACCATCGTGGCGACCGGATCGAGGCCTGAGACGGTGCAATGGGCGAAAGACATGGGCGCGCATCATGTCATCGACCACAAGAAGCCGCTTGCGCCACAGATCGTGGCGCTCGGCGTGGGCGCTCCCGGTTTCATCTTCGCGACGTCGCCGATTGGCGGTGTCATCGCCGACCTCGCCGAATTGATCGCGCCGCAAGGGCGGGTCGCTCTCATTAACGCCGAAGCGGTCGATCTTTTCGTCTTCAGGCCGAAGAGCGTTTCCATTCACTTTGAGCTGATGTTCACGCGCCCCTTGCTTCAGACCGCCGATATCGAAGGCCAACACAGGCTCCTGAACGAGGTCGCCGACCTCGTCGATTCGGGGCGCGTTCGCTCGACCATGCGAGAAAATTACGGACGCATCGATGGCCCCAATCTCATGCGAGCGATGAAGTTCCTCAAGTCGGGCCGCGCCATCGGCAAGGTGGTGCTGGCGGGGTTTTGACGGGCCTTAGCCAGCATCAGGCAACCTCGAGCACAACGCCGCCGGCTAGCGCCGAAAAGTCTGTCGCCTTTCCTAATACGGCGCCGGTACGGGTCGTTACCTTCATTCAAACAGGAACCGGCGCGACGTATGCCGAATCGCCAGGACATTAATGGTGTCGGACTCAACGCTGTAGAAGAGCCGATAGAGGAAATCGAGGAACGCGACCATGCGAGCGCCGGACCGCTGTGTAACCTCTGGGGCGCTCAGCGGAAATTCAGCAATGCGACCTTCGATCGCACTCAAACGCCGCTCAAAGGGCCGCGCGCGATCCCGGCCAATGAAGACGTTGGTAGTTCTCGATCGATACGAGGTCAGCGAGCGCAGCGGCTGTCCAACGAACGATCACTCGCCGCGAAATTTTCGCGCACCTCGGCTAGTGCTTCAGCCGCAGCGAAACGGCCAGCGCGCACGTCATCGAGTCCACGGTCAATCGCGGCCAGTTCGTCTGCCGTCGTCTGGTAGGCGCCCGTTCGCTCGGCTTCGATTCCACGCGCCGCCTCCACCAGCGCTTCCTGGTCCTCCGAAGGCCCAGCGTCGATGCGCGGAAGCAGGTCTTTCAATGCAGATATCATGGCCGTTCTTATAGCACAGCGTGCGCGCCGGACGACAAGGCGCCCCAATTCAGGCCGCCTCAAGCGCCAAGCCATGCGCGGCCTTGGCGATGCGCAGCCGACCGCTGCGCACCAGGATGTTCACATGCGCCAGCGCCTCGCTGAAGGCGAACGTGAGCTGGTGCGGATCATCGATATTGCGTCCGAAAATGACCGGCACGAGTTCGGCGACCGTCTGCGGCCCCTGTTTGCAGGCCTCGACAACCGCCATGCAGCGCGCCTCATGGTGGGCGATGAGTTCGTCGGCGCGCGCGTGCAGGCCCACGAACGGCAACCGGTGCCCTGGCAAAACAAGTACGTCATCCGGCAGCGCGCGCTTCAGCCTTTCCAGTGAGCGCAGATAGGCGCCGAGCGGATCCCCTTGCGGATCCATTGCTTCGACGCTGACGTTGGGCGAGATCTTGGCCAGCACCTGATCGCCGATAAGGACGAAATTGTCGGCCTTCGAATAAAGCATTACCTGCTCGGGCGAATGGCCGGCGCCAGTGATCACTTCGAATTCACGGTTGCCGATCTTGATCCGTTCCTCAGCGATGAGACGCAGAAACGTTTTCGGGGGCGGGGAGACCATTCTCAGATACTGAAGTCCGTTGCCGAGCAGAAGCTCCGTGCTCTCCTCGGTCAGCCCATGCGAGCGGTAGAAACTGCGGTAGGGCTCGGATCTCAATCCCTGCGGGTCAAGGCGAATGTTGAGCGCGATCAGATATTCCGCCTCACTCATCGCAAGCTGCAAGCCGAAGCGCTCGCAGAGCCACCCAGCGAGGCCCACATGATCCGGATGAAAGTGGGTGGCGATCACGCGCGTAAGTTTACGTCCCCGAAGCGGCCCGGTGAGCAGAGCCTCCCACGCCGCGCGCGATTGCCCGTCGTCGATTCCCGCGTCAACAACCGCCAGGCCATCACCGTCTTCAATGAAATAGATGTTGACGTGATCGAGTCGAAACGGAAGCGGAAACCGAGCCCACAAGACACCAGGACGGACTTCGATCGTTTCGCCGAGTTTCGGCGGATCGGGGTTGGGAAAGACAAGCGTCTCAGGCATGGCGCTATTCAGCATCGTTAAGCTTTCGTTCCTTCTCTACCCATGCCCGCAGCGCGCCTCATTCGAGCGGTGAGAAGCGCGGCGCCGCAGCCGCTTCCAATTCGCCGTCGGCGCCATTTTTGTAAACTCCGCGGGCCTTCATATGCGGATGAGCCGCCGCCTCGGCGAGGCTCAGTACTGGGGCGAAGCAGGCGTCGCAGCCCTCGAGCAACGCGCGCCAATGTGCGCTCGGCTGGCTTGAGAACAGCACGCGCAACCGCGCTTTCAGCGCTGGCCAGGCGGCCCGGTCGTATTGCCCTTTCGGATCGACATCGGCAAGGCCGAGCTTATCGACCAAAATGGCGTAGAATTGCGGCTCGAGCGCGCCGACGGCGACATAGTGTCCGTCAGCGCAGGCGTAGACATCGTAGAACGGCGAATCGTGGAACGCGCTCGGGCTCGGCGCGTCGAGCATTCCGGACGCTCGCGCTGAAAGAGCGATGCCGCCCAGGCTCGCGGCCATTTCGAGAATCGAACAATCGATCACGCAGCCCTTGCCGCTGCGTCCGGCGGCGAAGATTGCGGCGACCACCCCGAAGGCGAGGCCGAGCGCGCCGCCTCCGTCGCCAAGGACCGTTGGCGGGGCGATCGGCGCCTGTCCGTCACGGGCGGCGAGCGACAATATTCCGCTGAGCGCAAGATAGTTGAGGTCGTGGCCCGCGACCAGCGCGAGCGGACCATGCTGTCCCCAGCCAGTCATGCGGCCATAAACCAGCCGCGGGTTGCGCTTGGCGCAGTCGGCGGGACCGAGCCCAAGGCGCTCCATAACGCCTGGCCGATTGCCCTCGATCAGCGCGTCGGTGGTCTCGATCAGCGTCAGCGCTTCCTCGAGCTCTTCGGGATGCTTCAGATTGAGGGCGACAATCCGTTTTCCCCGCCGCAAGGGACCTTCGGACAGCGGCCGGTCCGGATCGCCAAGCGGAGCTTTGTTCGGGCGGACGACAGCGACAACCTCGGCCCCGAGATCCGCCAGCATGCGGCCGGCGAGCGGACCTGGGCCGATCCCCTCGAACTCGACCACCTTCAAACCTGCAAGCGGATGCATCGTGAACGACCCCCGGGACGACTGTACACTGGCGCGATTGTGGAGTCAGCCGTCCCTCCCTCTCAGGCTCGCTCCGGGAAAAGCGCCTTCAGCCCCTGTGGCGACGCCTCCGCCACACCGCGCTCGGTGATGAGGCCAGTCACCAGCCGCGCCGGAGTGACGTCGAACGCCGGATTGGCGGCATGCCCCCCTTCCGGCGCGATCCTCACGCGTATGATCGATCCGTCATCGCTCAGGCCCTGGATGAAGTTGACTTCGTCAGCGCTGCGCTCCTCGATCGGAATTTCCTTGACGCCGTCACGAACCGTCCAGTCGATGGTCGGCGACGGCAGCGCGACATAGAACGGCACCGAATTGTCGCGCGCGGCAAGCGCTTTGAGATAGGTGCCGATCTTGTTGCAGACATCGCCATTGGCGGTGGTTCGATCGGTCCCAACGATCACCATGTCGATGAGGCCGTGCTGCATCAGATGCCCGCCGGCGTTGTCGACGATGAGCGTGTGCGAAGCTCCGTGATGAGCGAGCTCCCATGCGGTCAACGAGGCGCCTTGATTCCGCGGGCGTGTCTCGTCCACGTAGACGTGGACGCTCATGCCGTCATCCATCGCCATGTAGATGGGCGCGGTCGCTGTTCCGTAGTCGACCGTCGCCAGCCAACCGGCGTTACAATGGGTGAGGATGTTGACCGGTTCACCAGGCCTCTTGTCCGCAGCCACGCGGCGAAGAATCTCGAGGCCATGGGCGCCGATCGCGCGATTGATATCGACGTCCTCGTCGGCGATACGCTTGGCCTCGGCATAGGCGGCGGCGGCGCGCGCCTGCGGGGCGATCGGAGCGAGATGCTTGCGGACCGCATCCAACGCCCAGCGCAGGTTGATCGCGGTCGGGCGCGTGGCCGCAAGCTTCTTGTGAGCAGCCTCGAGCGCCGCGTCGCTCGGATCCTCGCGCATTGCGAGCGCGAGCCCATAAGCCGCGGTCGCGCCGATCAGCGGCGCCCCGCGCACCCACATGTCGCGGATCGCAGTCGCCGCCTCGGCGCCATTGCGCAGCGTCGCGACCTTGAACTCGTGCGGAAGCCAGCGCTGGTCGATGACGTCCACGCTGGCGCCGTCTTGGTTGAGCCAGATCGTGCGGTACGGCCGTCCATCAACCTTCACGAAAACGTACTCCTGATTCCCGCGCCGACCCCGTGCTCGCGGCGACTGCGTCGATACCACAGTCCGTCAGCACACGAAATTTGCGCCCCCTGCGCTTGACGTCTCGAGGGAAGCGGGCATTGTCGCGCCCGTGAAAGCCGCCGCTCGCACTCTAGCTCTCAAGCGCATGGAGCCCGAATCCCCGTGACGCGACGGTTCACTGTCGAGGCGGCGACCGACCTTGCCGCGGGCGCGATCCGCGCCGCCGGCGCCGGCGACGAGGCGGCGCTGGCGCTGGCGCGGGCCACCGTCTCCGCCAATGCGCATGGCAAAGGCTCGAGTGGCTTTTCCCACCTCATGGACTATCTCGCTGCGTTGCGGGCGGGACGGATCGTCGGCGACGCTGAGCCGGCTGTGGCTTCGCCCGCTCCCGCGGCGATCCATTGCGATGCAAGAGGCGGCGTCGCGCAAGCGGGCTTCGACCGAGCTTTCGATTCGCTCTGCGAGCGCGCGCAGACCTTCGGGATCGCGCTCTTCGCGCAGAACCGAAGCTACACCACGGGCGAGCTCGGCTATTATCCGCGTCGTCTCGCTGAGCGCGGCCTCGTCGCGTTCGCCGCGACAAGCGGGCCGGCGCTGATGACAGTCGCGGGCGCTGGGAAGCCTGTCTATTGCACCAATCCGATCGCCTTCGCCGCGCCGCTCGACGAAGGACCGCCGCTGCTGATCGACCAGGCGTCCAGCGCGACAGCTTTCGTGCAGCTTCGCCATTACGCGGAACGAGGCGAGCCGCTGCCTGCGGGCTGGGCGGTGGACGCCGATGGCAAGCCGACCACCGATCCGCAAACGGCGCTTCGCGGCGCGCTTCTGGCTTTCGGCGGCTCCCGAGGCGCCAATATCGCGCTCATGGTCGAGGTCATGGCCGCCGGACTGACGGGCGCGAACTGGGCTCTCGACGCCCCCTCGTTCACCTCGGGCGACCGCTCGCCGGGCGCTGGCCTTCTCGTCATCGCCATCACGCCCGCGCTTCTGGCGCCGGACTTTCCGCGGCGCCTCAGACTCCAGCTCGAGCGGCTCGCCAAGCTCGGCGTTCATATTCCCGGCCGGCGCACCGCCGCGACCGAAATCGAATTGCCCGATGCGCTCGTAGCAGAGATCGAGCGGGCCGGCGCGGCTTGAATCGCCTCCAGCCAAACGGCTAGAAACAAGTTGTCCGGCGGCTATGGAGCGCGAAAATGAGGAAGCGACTGAGTCGGAGGCGTCTGCTCAAGATCTCCGCGGCGCTTCCGTTCATGAGCGGTCTCGCGCGCGGCGCCTCGGCCGCGGCCCTACCGCAAGCGCGTGTCCGTCTCGGCGATCCTGAATGGCCGTCAGAAGCGAGCTGGAATCAACTCGATCACGACGTGGGAGGACGCCTCATCAAGGTGCGCTCGCCGCTCGCCGACTGCGTCGGCGGAACGCCCGACGCCAATTGCGAGCAATTGTTCAAGGAGCTCAAGAACCCGTACTACCTCGGCGACGAGGTCGGCCTCACCCAGTCGCTCGGCTGGGTCGGAGCGTGGACGTCGGAGCCCAGCGTCTACGCCGTCGCCGCCAAGACTACGCAGGATGTCGTCGCCGCGGTCAATTTCGCAAGGGAAAACAATCTGCGGCTCGTGGTGAAGGGCGGCGGCCATAGCTACCAAGGAACCTCCAATGCCGCCGACTTGCTTCTCATTTGGACGCGCCACATGAACGCAGTGACGCTGCATGACGCGTTCGTAGGCGCCGGCTGTGCCGGAAGCGCGGCGCCGCAACCCGCTGTCTCGATCGAGCCGGGCGCCTATTGGCGACAAGCTTATGATGCGGTGACCACCAAGGGGGGCCGCTATGTGCAGGGCGGCGGCTGCATGACGGTCGGCGTCGTCGGCTTGGTTCTGGGCGGCGGCTTCGGAAGCTGGTCGAAGGCCTTTGGCCTGGCTGGGGCGAACCTGTTGGAGGCGGAAGTCGTGACCGCCGACGGCGAGATCAGGATCGCCAATGCCTGCTCGAATCCGGACCTGTTCTGGGCTCTGAAAGGCGGCGGCGGCGGGTTCGGAATCGTCACCCGCGTCACGCTACGCACGCATGCGCTGCCGGAATTTTTGGGCGGCGTGTTCGCGACCATAAAGGCGTCGTCCGACGAGGCCTCCCGACGCCTCATCTCGAAGGTTATGGAGTTCTACGCACAGGCGCTCTTCAATCCGCACTGGGGCGAGCAGCTGGGCTTCGGCCCGGGCGGCGTCCTGTCTATCTTTATGGTGCTCCAAGGGCTCGACCAGCAACAGGCCGAGGCGACGTGGCGTCCGTTCTTCGACTGGGTCTCAGCGTCGGGGCAGGATTTCAGCATTGTGTCGGCGCCGAGGATCATCAGCGAGCCGGCGCGACGTTTCTGGGACCCGGCCTTTCTCAAGCAAGCTCCAGGTCTCGTCATTTCGGACGACCGTCCGGGCGCGCCGGCCGATAATATCTTCTGGGCCAGCAACCTCGGAGAGACAGGTCGGGTCTGGCACGCTTATCAGTCCGCCTGGCTGCCCCAGTCGCTGCTCGCCGACAATCAACGCGAGCGGTTTGTCGACGCGCTTTTCGCGGCGGCGAAGCATCGGGGCGTCTCGCTGCATTTCAACAAGGGGCTCGCGGGCGGGACCGCGGAGGCGATCGCCACGGCCCGGGATACGGCGATGAACCCGGCGGTTGTCGATGCGTTCGCGCTCGCGATCAGCGGCGCCGGGGGACCACCCGCTTACCCTGACGTTCCAGGCCATGAGCCTGACGTCGCTGTCGCGCGAAGAGAGGCCGAGGCCGTGACCGCGGCGATGGACCAAATCCGCAAGCTCATGCCGCGCGTCGGCTCCTATGTGTGGGAGACCGACTACTTCCAGCCGCATTGGCAGGAGGCGTTCTGGGGCGAGAACTACGATCGGCTACTCGCGGTCAAAAGCAAATACGATCCGGACGGCCTCTTCTTCCTCCATCATGGCGTCGGCAGCGAGGACTGGAGCACCGATGGATTCACGCGTCTGAACTGACGTCAGGCGCCGCGGTCGCCGACACTGATCACAAGCCCCGAACCGTCTCACGACTGAGGACACTCATGCCCTACGCGCCCTCGTCTACGCGTTACGACAAAATGATCTACAATCGCTGTGGCCTCAGCGGGCTCAAGCTGCCCGCCATATCGCTCGGTCTCTGGCACAATTTCGGCTTCGACAAGTCCGCCGATTCGATGCGCGCCATCTGCCGACGGGCGCTCGACCTCGGCGTCACCCATTTTGACCTTGCAAACAATTATGGGCCGCCGCCAGGCTCGGCCGAACTCGCTTTTAGCGACATCCTGCGCGGCGACTTCCGGGGCTTTCGCGACGAACTCGTGATCTCGACAAAGGCGGGCTATCGCATGTGGCCCGGACCTTACGGCGAATGGGGCAGCCGCAAATACATGCTCGCCAGCCTCGACCAGAGCCTCAAGCGCCTAGGCCTCGATTACGTCGACATCTTCTATTCGCACCGCTTCGATCCCGACACACCGCTCGAAGAAACGATGGGCGCGCTCGATCACGCGGTTCGCCAGGGCAAGGCGCTCTATGTCGGCATTTCCTCCTACAATGCTCGCCGCACCAAGGAGGCCGCGGCGATCCTCAAGCAGCTCGGCACGCCCTGCCTCATCCATCAGCCCAGCTATTCGATGATCAATCGCTGGATCGAGGACGATCGTCTGCTGGACACGCTCGAAGCCGAGGGCGTCGGCGCGATCGTTTTCTCGCCACTCGCGCAAGGCCTGCTGACCGACAAATATCTGGCCGGCGTGCCCGCGGGCAGTCGCGCGACGGTCAGCCATTTCTTCAATCGGGCGTTGCTCACGCCGCAGAATCTCGAGCGCGCGCGCGAGCTCGACGCCATCGCCAAGCGGCGCGGCCAGACGCTCGCGCAGATGGCGCTGGCCTGGACGCTCCGAGACAAGCGTGTGACCTCTGCATTGATCGGCGCAAGTAGCGCCGAACAGGTCGCGGACAGCGTCAAGGCGCTCGACAATTTGCCCTTCAGCGTCGATGAACTCAAGGAAATCGACCGCCATGCCGTCGAGGGCGGCGTCAACCTTTGGCGCCAATCGGCTGAGCTTACCGCCTGACGCGGCTGCGATGATTGCCGGTCATCTCGCCGCTTGCAAGGACAGCGTCGAGCGCTTCTAGGGAGGAACAAGATGCCGAAGCGTCCGCGCATCGGGGTGATTGGCTCGACCAATATGGACCTGACAACCACGGTCGTCAGCATGCCGGTTTGGGGCGAGACAGTCCTCGCGTCGCATTTTGAGACAAGCTTCGGCGGCAAGGGCGCCAATCAGGCGGTCGCCGCGGCGAAACTTGGGGCCGAAGTCGTCATGGTGACGAATATCGGCGACGACTCGCTGGGCGACAGCGCGCTCAAGAATTTCGAGAGCTACGGGATCGACACGCGGCACGTGCGCCGCATCCCCAACCAATCGACCGGCACGGCCACGATTCTGGTCGATGAGAAGTCGGGCGACAATTCGATCCTGATTGTCGCGGGGGCCAATGGCGACCTGAGCTCGGCCGACGTTGACGCAGCAAGCGAGGCGCTCAAGGGGTGCGATCTCATCCTGCTCCAGCTCGAGATCCAGCTTGAAACCGCCTATGAGGCGATTCGCTTCGCGCGCAAGAATGGCGTCAGGACCGTTCTGAATCCGGCGCCTGCCCGCCGCAACCTCGACATGGACATCGTCACGCAGGCGAGCTTTCTCATCCCCAACGAGTCCGAGCTCGCGATCCTCACCGACATGCCGGTTGAATTGGAAGACGAGATCTCGGCCGCCGCGCAAAGCCTGGTGAAGCAGGGCGTCGAAACAATCATCGTGACGCTTGGCGCGCGCGGCTCGCTGCTGGCGACACGAGAGGGCTCGCAACGCATTCCTCCAGTCAAGGTTCAGGCGGTCGACACGACTGGCGCCGGCGACGCCTTCATCGGCAGCTTCGCTCGCTATCTCGCGGGCGGCCTCGCCCTTGATGCGGCGCTCGCCGAAGCGACCCGCTATTCCGCCTTCTCCGTCACCCGCCACGGCGCGCAGAAATCATATCCGACCGAGGCGGAGTTCGCGGCGTTCGGCGCCAAGCTCGGGTGAAAGAACGCGCCGAGGTTCGCGATCCCGTCTCCCCGAAGGTCATTCGGGAGAGCGCCCCGTCGTTTCCCGGGCCATGGCGGGAATGCGGTCAGAGCGAGGGGAGGCGCAAAGGCGCCGACCGGCCGCTCAGGCGCGCGCGACCTGCCGCCTTCTTGCCTGCCGAAAAACGAGGCCGCAGCCGGCGAAGCCGAGCAGCATCATCGCCCACGTCGGAGCTTCGGGCACTTTCGCGACGATCAACGAATTGAAGGAGACTTGTTCGCCGGACGGACCCCCGATGGAGAGCACCTCAGTCAGCGAGAAAGGGCCCGCGATCGGTCCGGAAGCGGCCACGGGTGGCACGAAGAATCCCAAGGTCACGAGGCTGGTCGGATCAGTGAAAGCGCCCGACGCCAAAAGTCTCGCTTCACCGAACGGTTCGTTTGCGGGATCGTAGTAGACGCTCCAATCGAGCGAAGTGAGCGGTTCAAGAGTGCCAGAAATTGACGCAGTGAACGACGCTGCGCCGCTGCCGCCGCCGAGATTGTACTCGGTCGATTCGATGGGATTGAAAAGGCCGCCGAGGCTCACCGAGCCGTTGACCCGCAGCTCGGGCTCCTCGATGCTGCCGACCAGCGGAACTCCCTCCACCGTGACACCCCCAAACGAAAAGCTCCCGGTGGTGATGGGGAGGGAAGCAATTGGTCCCGCCGTAAATTGCAGGGTCGGGGTAACGGCGTTGGCGGCGCTGCTGAACAGCGCGAGCACTGCGCTTGCGAGCAGGATTTGGTCAAAGGGACGCGTCAGCATGTCGGGCTCCTCGATCCGGATTGTCTCGTTCACCGCCGAGCCCCCATAGGCAGTTGGCAACTTCGATCGTACAGACAATGCTGGCCCACCGGGACCGCACACCCTATCACCCGCACCGTATCGCCGTACAGCGAGAACCAGCGCACGTCGGGGCGGACTGGCGCTTCGGCAATCCTTGTGTCCGCGCGACGCGCCCTCCCTTGCCCACGGCTCACCGGCGCTTTACGGATGCGGCGCCAACAAAGCTAGGGAGTTCGCGATGACCGAGGGCGCCATGGACAAGGTCCGACTGGGCCGCACCGATCTTATGGTCACGTCCCTCTGCTTCGGCACTTCGGGGCTGGGCGACATGCCTGACACCTATGGCTATGGCGTCGACGAAGCGCGCGCCAGGGCGACGTTGCACGCCATTTTCGATGGGCCGGCCAACTTCATCGACACCTCGCGCAATTATGGGATGGGCCGCAGCGAGGAGCGGATCGGGGCCGCCATTCGCGAGCGCGGCGGGCTGCCCCATGGTTTCGTCATCTCGACCAAGCTCGATCGCGATTTCGAGACAAGCGTGTTCGACGCCTCACGCGCTCGCCGCTCGCTCGAGCAAAGCCTGAAGACGCTCGGGATCGAGCAAATCGACCTCCTGCATCTGCACGATCCAGAGCACGCCAGCTCGTTCGACGAGGCGACAGGCAAAGACGGCGCGCTCGGCGAACTGTTCCGCATCAAGGAGGAAGGCTTGGCGCGCGCGGTCGGGCTCGCGGCCGGCCCGGCTTCCATGATGATGCCTCTCCTGCGGAACTGGGATTTCGACGCCCTGATCACGCACAATCGTTTCACCCTCGCCAATCGCAGCGCCAACGAAATGCTCGATCTTGCGGAGTCGCGCGGGATCGCCGTCCTCAACGCCGCTCCGTATGCGAGCGGCGTGCTCGCCAAGGGATCGACCGTCTACCCGCGCTACGCCTATCAGGAAGCGTCGGAGGAGATGCTCGATCCGATCCGCAAGATCGAGGCGATCTGCACCCTGCATGGCGTGCCGCCGGGCGCGGCGGCTCTGCAATTCTCGATGCGCGATCCCCGCATCGCCTCGACCATCTGCGGCGTGACCAAGCCCGAGCGGGTCAAGCAGACGGTCAACTGGGCGCGCTTTCCGATTCCGGAAGAGGCGTGGGCCGAATTGATGGCGCTGAGCTACGCGACCGAAGACCCCGAGGCGACGCGCGACTACAAGCTGGGATAGATCGCCCATGTTCGAAACCACCGTCGCCGGCAGCCTGCCAAAGCCCCTCTGGCTCGCCGAGCCCGAGAAACTCTGGCCCGCCTGGAAGCTCGAGGGCGACGCGCTCGCAGCGGGCTAAGATCGACGCCACCATCCTCGCGGTGAAGCGGCAGGAGGACGCCGGCATCGACATCGTCAGCGACGGCGAGCAGGCGCGCATCCATTTCGTGCACGGCTTTCTCGCCAATCTCGACGGCATCGATTTCGCGCGCCGGCAGACGATCGGCATCCGCGCCGATCGCTACAAGGCCGAGGTCCCGACCGTGACCGGCCGGATCCGCCGCAAGGGCCCCGTCCATAAGCTCGAGGCCAGCGCCGCGCGCGCCCACACAAGGCGCAAGCTCAAGTTCACCCTGCCCGGCCCGATGACCATCGCCGACACGATCGCCGACGAACATTATCGCGATCGCCCTGCCCTCGCCCACGCTTTCGCAGCGGCGCTGAACGAAGAGGCGCGCGAGCTGGAAGCGCTGGGCGTCGACGTGGTGCAATTCGACGAGCCCGCATTCAACGTCTACATGCGCGACGTCAAGGACTGGGGCGTCGCCGCGCTCGAGCGCGCGGCGCAGGGCCTCACCTGCACGACCGCGGTCCACATCTGTTATGGCTACGGCATCAAGGCGAACACCGATTGGAAAGCGACGCTCGGCGAGCATTGGCGCCAGTACGAGGAAACCTTTCCCGCTTTGGCGGCGAGCCGCATCGACCAGGTCTCGCTCGAATGCCGCAATGCGCGCGTGCCGATCGAACTGATCGGCCTCCTCAAGGGCAAGGACGTGCTGGTCGGCTGCATCGACGTCGCGTCGAATGTCGTCGAGACCCCGCAGGACGTCGCCGACACCATCCGCGCGGCGCTTGACTATGTGCCCCCGGAACGACTTTATCCGTGCACCAATTGCGGCATGGCGCCGATGTCGTCGGAAATCGCCTACGCCAAGCTCGCGGCGCTCGCGGCAGGCGCCGAGCTTGCGCGCAAGGCGGTGCAGTAGGGGCGGCGGCGTCCCTCTCTTAATCCCGAGCTTGTCGAGGGAGGGAGAGGGGTGCGCCCTTCTCTAGCAGGCTGTTGAAGAAGTCACGCGTTTGGTTTTGAGGACGGCTTCGTCGCCATTGTCGTAGGCGAATTCGATCTCGATTGTGCCGTCATCGAGGAGTTCGGCGGTTCCTTCTCCTTCGATCTGGTCTCCCTCGTCGCTTCCGGCCCAACGGAAGCCGATCGAGTCGCGAGCATATTCGACTTCGAGGCCGGCCTGCAAAGCGCCGAAGGCGACTTCTCCGCCTTGCGCGGTGATCGTCAGCCTCGCCGGACCGCAGAGGTCGAGGTGAGCGCGATCCCAGAGATCGGCCTCGACGATCCGCCAGCGGCCGATCAGGCGGCAGTTGGCCGGGGCCTTCACGTGCAAGCCTCGATGAGCTTCGGCAGCCGCGCCAGATTGTAGGCGGCGGCTGCGAGGGTGAAGGACCATCCGACGCGCGCGCGGCCGCGGAACTTGGTTCGTTCCTGGCCGGCGACTGTCTTGATCCAGCCAATGGCTTCTTCGATCCGCTTACGGATGCGTTGGCTGATCGCATAGCCCATGTGCCGCGTCGTACGGCCATCGATCGCCGACGAGCGGCCATTTGTGTTCTGCGCCACGTGAGGCGTCGCGTTCATCGAGCGCAGTTCGTTGACGAAATCCTCGGCGTCGTAGGCTTTGTCGGCGCCGAGCGTGATCGGCCTCGGCCGGTCGGCGCGCGGCTCGATCATGTGCAGCGCCGCGATCCGCTCCGCGTGGCCGTTGGCCTCCGTCAGACAGGCGTCGACCACGAGGCCATGGCGATTCTCCATCAGCGCATGCCCCATGAAGCAGAGCTTGGCCTCCTTGCCCGGCCCCTTGCGATAGAGCCGCGCTTCCGGGTCGGTCGTCGAGGCATGCGTCTTGTTGGAGCGCTTCTGGCCATGAAAGTCCGCCTCGCTGTTGCGCCCGCCGCTCGGAGCCGGGGGCTCGCCCGAGCCATCCCTCGGCCGAAAGCTCTTCATCGACGCCCACGCTTCGATCAGCGTGCCGTCAACCGAGAAGTGCTCCGTGCTGAGCAGCCGCTTCACCCGTGGCTGCGCCAGCACCGCGCTCAAGAACTTGGCGGCGATATCGCCCTCCAACAGGCGATCGCGGTTCTTGGAAAATGTCGAGTGATCCCACACCGCATCGTCAACGCCGACGCCGACGAACCAGCGGAACAGAAGATCGAACTTAAGCCGCTCCATCAACTGCCGCTCCGAGCGGATCGAGTAGAACGCCTGCAAAAGCATCGCCCGCAGAAGCTTCTCGGGTGGGATCGAAGGGCGACCCAGTTGCGCGTAGAGCGCCGAGAACTCGCCCGAGAGCCCCGCCAGAGCCTCGTTCACGACCATGCGGATCGTCCGCAGCGGGTGATCCTGGCCGACCCGCGCCTCCAAATCGACGTAGCTAAACAGCGCCCCAGACCGCTCGTCCCCGCCTCGCATCGATTCCCTCCGCCCAAGCCCAAGACGAAAGAATCACAGCCCAATCTCACTGACCAGCGACTTCTTCAACAGCCTGCTAGTGGCCCGCTTCAATAATTCCGAAAGGATTTAGCGATTCCTTATCCATCGCGATTGCAGCGATGGGGGAAGTTATGGCGGCGAAGACGCCTTGGGTGAAGCGGTACGTCGTGCGGCTGAGCGCGGAAGAACGTCAGCATCTTGAAGCGATGATCCGGAAGGGCAAGAGCCCCGCGCAGCGGCTTCTGAAGGCGCGCATCCTATTGAAGGCCGACGTATCGGATGACGGCGAAGGCTGGAGCGACAGCCGGATCATTGAGGCGCTGGAGACCAGCGTTTCCATGGTCTATCGGGTGCGCAAGCAATTGGTGGAAGAAGGGCTCGAGGCCGTCTTGAGCCGCAGGGCGCCTGCCTCGCCTGCCGTGCCGCGGATTTTCGACGGCGAGAAGGAGGCCCGCCTGATTGCTCTGGCCTGCTCCAAGCCGCCCGAAGGCTATGCGCGTTGGAGCCTGCGACTGCTGGAGAGCAAGGTGGTGGAGTTCGGCATCGTCGAGGCCGCCAGCGATTCAACGATCCAGCGGGTGCTCAAAAAAACGCGCTCCAGCCGCACCGCCGCAAATACTGGGTCATCCCGCCCAAGGCCAGCGGCGCGTTCGTAGCGGCGATGGAGGACGTGCTGTCGGTTTACACGCGGCCGCGCGACCCGGACCGCCCGGTGGTTTGTCTGGACGAGACCTCCAAGCAACTCGTCGCCGAAACGCACGCGCCGGTGGCGATGCAGCCAGGGCTTCCGGCCCGCGTCGATTACGAATACGCGCGAAACGGCGTGGCCAACCTGTTCATGATGTTTGCGCCGCTCGAAGGCTGGCGCCACGTCAAGGTCACCGACCGCCGCACCGCCGTCGATTACGCCCACGTTCTGAAAGACCTGGCCGACGTCCACTTCGCGCAAGCCGAAACGATCGTCCTCATCCAGGATAATCTCAACACCCACGCCGCCGCATCGCTCTACGAAGCCTTTCCCGCCCCCGAGGCCAGGCGGCTCGTCGAGCGCTTCGAATGGCATTACACGCCGAAACACGGTTCCTGGCTGGACTTGGCCGAATCCGAACTCGGCGTCCTCGCCTCGCAATGCCTCGACCGGCGCATCCCCGACAAACAGGCAATCATCAACCAGGTCGACGCCTGGGTCCGCCAGCGAAACAAAACCCACGCCGTCGCTGAGTGGCACTTCACAACCAACGACGCCCGGATCAAGCTCAAGAGCTTGTACCCCTTCGCTATGATCGAATCGCGCCACTAGCAGGCTGTTGAAGAAGTCGCTGGTCAGTGAGATTGGGCTGTGATTTTTTCGTCTTGGGCTTGGGCGGAGGGAATCGATGCGAGGCGGGGACGAGCGGTCTGGGGCGCTGTTTAGCTACGTCGATTTGGAGGCGCGGGTCGGCCAGGATCACCCGCTGCGGACGATCCGCATGGTCGTGAACGAGGCTCTGGCGGGGCTCTCGGGCGAGTTCTCGGCGCTCTACGCGCAACTGGGTCGCCCTTCGATCCCACCCGAGAAGCTTCTGCGGGCGATGCTTTTGCAGGCGTTCTACTCGATCCGCTCGGAGCGGCAGTTGATGGAGCGGCTTAAGTTCGATCTTCTGTTCCGCTGGTTCGTCGGCGTCGGCGTTGACGATGCGGTGTGGGATCACTCGACATTTTCCAAGAACCGCGATCGCCTGTTGGAGGGCGATATCGCCGCCAAGTTCTTGAGCGCGGTGCTGGCGCAGCCACGGGTGAAGCGGCTGCTCAGCACGGAGCACTTCTCGGTTGACGGCACGCTGATCGAAGCGTGGGCGTCGATGAAGAGCTTTCGGCCGAGGGATGGCTCGGGCGAGCCCCCGGCTCCGAGCGGCGGGCGCAACAGCGAGGCGGACTTTCATGGCCAGAAGCGCTCCAACAAGACGCATGCCTCGACGACCGACCCGGAAGCGCGGCTCTATCGCAAGGGGCCGGGCAAGGAGGCCAAGCTCTGCTTCATGGGGCATGCGCTGATGGAGAATTGCCATGGCCTCGTGGTCGACGCCTGTCTGACGGAGGCCAACGGCCACGCGGAGCGGATCGCGGCGCTGCACATGATCGAGCCGCGCGCCGACCGGCCGAGGCCGATCACGCTCGGCGCCGACAAAGCCTACGACGCCGAGGATTTCGTCAACGAACTGCGCTCGATGAACGCGACGCCTCACGTGGCGCAGAACACAAATGGCCGCTCGTCGGCGATCGATGGCCGTACGACGCGGCACATGGGCTATGCGATCAGCCAACGCATCCGTAAGCGGATCGAAGAAGCCATTGGCTGGATCAAGACAGTCGCCGGCCAGGAACGAACCAAGTTCCGCGGCCGCGCGCGCGTCGGATGGTCCTTCACCCTCGCAGCCGCCGCCTACAATCTGGCGCGGCTGCCGAAGCTCATCGAGGCTTGCACGTGAAGGCCCCGGCCAACTGCCGCCTGATCGGCCGCTGGCGGATCGTCGAGGCCGATCTCTGGGATCGCGCTCACCTCGACCTCTGCGGTCCGGCGAGGCTGACGATCACCGCGCAAGGCGGAGAAGTCGCCTTCGGCGCTTTGCAGGCCGGCCTCGAAGTCGAATATGCTCGCGACTTCATCGGCTTCCGTTGGGCCGGAAGCGACGAGGGAGACCAGATCGAAGGAGAAGGAACCGCCGAACTCCTCGATGACGGCACAATCGAGATCGAATTCGCCTACGACAATGGCGACGAAGCCGTCCTCAAAACCAAACGCGTGACTTCTTCAACAGCCTGCTAGCCTCGATCGCCGCGCGAGACGAAGCCCATGCAACGCAGGCGGCTGGCGGGTCTTCTGACCGACTCCAAGAAACTTGGCATCGCCCCGGTTGAAGTCGCCGAGTTTGAGGAGGGGTAGCGCATCGACACGGAAAGGGGCGGCTATGAATGGTGGTACTTCTATTCGCATCTCGACAACGGCGCCACACTCCTCGTGGTTTTCTGCACCAAGCCCAATGTCATAATCACAATTGGGGCGACGTCCCTATGCAGACCCTCACGCGCAACTGGCGCTGGGCGCGCGCCAGCGTCGGTCCCTATACGATCATCGCATCCCACATCACTGCCGCCCCAGCCTACGGCTATGAAACGCAGATCGTCTGCATGCTGGCCATGGACAGCAAGATCAGCGCCGAGGACTACGCCACGGGAGGATTCTTCAAAAGGCAACTCGCTCCATGGCCGACCCACCTAAACCTTGGTCTGTTAAGTCCAAACGTAAGGTTGATTGTGACAAACCAAAGTGCTGCGCGAAGCACCGTAAGAAATATAGCTGGGTCAGGGCGAGTTCGCTAAATCAAGCGACAACGACTGGCGCAAAGCAACGACGATGGCCAATGCCGTTGTGCTTCCGACGCGCTTGAAGCGACCGGCAAGTGAGGTATGCGTGTGGACGGTCCGGGGTGCCCGGCGGCGATCGGGACAAGGTTGCGACAAGGGCTTCGTGGCGGCCATCCCGTCACGGTTTGACTTATGGGCTGATCCAGGCCTCTGGAGGCCACGGAAGGGTGCGCACGTGAACATAGCGACCCACTCCTTGAGAATCCCGATAGCAAGGTCGCACGCGAGGTGACGGAGATTGTCCGCGACACCGAATTCGAGTTGCTCTTCAATCATTCGAGCCGCGTTTACCTTTTCGGCGCGCTGGCCGGCGAGCATCATGGGCTCAAATTCGATCCGGAGTTGCTCTATACCGGAGCCATGTTTCATGACATGGGTCTGACCAGAGCCCACAGCAGCGACGATGAGCGCTTCGAGGTGGACGGCGCGAATGCGACGCGGAATTTCCTGAAGCGGCACGGAATTGCGCAGACAGATATTGACACGGTGTGGACGGCGATCGCGCTGCACACCACACCCGGCATTCCGAAGCACATGCATCTGGTCGTCGCGCTGTGACGGCGGGCGTCGAGATGGACGTCCTTGGCCTCGCCTACGACGAATATTCCGACCCCGAGCGCGAGGCAGTGGTGAAGTCGTTCCCACGCACGCCGCGTTTCAAAGAAGACATCATTCAAGCCTTCCATGGGGGCATCAAGCACAAGCCAGAAACGACCTTCGGCAGCGTCAAGGCCGACGTCCTCGCGGACAAGGACCCGCATTTCCACCGCGGGAATTTCTGCAGCGTGATCCGCGGGTCGCGCTGGCCCGGCTGACCGCTTGCCCGACGACACCGTCGATTTGGTCAACGAGCGCTGATTTGAGATCACGCGGCTCATCCCGATGATCGGTCGAGGGCCGTCGGCGAATGGCGCGAGCACTGATGTATTGGCGATCGATCGAAGGCGAAATACGAGTGCGGCGCGCGGACGGGAAATTTCGCGGTGATTCTTCCGCAGCGCGCCGCTGCAGGATGAGAAAGGGAACGATCGCGAAGTGGCGCGGAATGTTGATATCGAAGAGCGCAAGCGGGGAGGCCCTCCTCGTCGTGGAGAGACGGATCCTCGAGATGGTGGCCCGAGGGGATTCGCTCGCCGACATCCTCGATAGCCTGTGCCGGTTCGTGGAGGGACAAGCCAGCGGCGTCCTCGCGTCCATCTCCCCGTTGGAGGGTGATCGCCTGTGGTATGGCGCCGCGCCCAGCCTTCCAAAGGCCTACACCGATGCGATCAACGGCATGGCGATTGGCCCATCGGCCGGTTCCTGCGGGACAGCCGCTTACCGCGGCGAACCGGTCATTGTCGAGGACATCGCGAGCGACCTATTATGGTCAGCGTATTGCGACTTGGCCTTGTCCCATTCTCTGCGCGCCTGTTGGTCCACACCGGTCTCGCCGCAAGGCAAAGTGATCGCGACGTTCGCAATGTACTATCGCGAGCCGCGGCGGCCGACCACGCACGATCGAGAGATGATTGAACAGATCACGAATTCGCGGGCGTGGCGATCCAACGCAAATTGGCCCAGGAGAAGCTACAACGAAGTGAGGCGTATCTGGCCGAAGCGCAGAAGCTGACTCACACGGGCAGTTGGGCTTGGGATGCCCGCAAGCAAAGGGTGCTTTACTGCTCCGACGAAATATTCCGAATTTTCGGGTTGGATTCGAGTTCTGGCGGCGCCGCGGCCTCGAGCTCAGACGCGACGCGCTGCGTTCGGTTGCGTGGGGTCGCGTGATTTATCGGCCCAGAAGGCAAAAGCGTCTCCAACAGCCGCGCCGCCTCGCGAAAGGAATGCCGGGCGCTCAACTCTGCTTGGAGCCGCATGAGTTCCGGCGTGCATCGGTCAGGAAGCAATTCCGTCAAGGGGGACCAAGAGATATCCACAAAGCCCTGAACTCCTGCACGGACAGGCGCTGATGCGAGGCGCGTCGACCGCGATCGTCCCGAAAAGCGTCTGGACTTTACGGGCCCGTCGATCGCGGAGACGCCGGAGTGTCAGCCAGCTTCCGCAAACCCGAGCGCAGGTGACGAATTCCTCGACCTGGGTCCGCAGGACCAGACGCGCAAGTTCGCCGAGCATGGGTCTTCGATTCCACCAGCGTCAGGCCCAGTTCCTCCGCCGTAAGTCCTACGACACGCCGTTCGAGCCTGCCAACCTCTATTGTCTCCACCTTGCCCCAGCCGCTTCTGGCCTCAAGCTTGAGCACCCACTCCATGACCGCCTCCTTCCCACGGAAGAGACGATCTTCCCCACCCACCCCGTGCTGACCAGAATTTTTCCGGTCCCGTTCTTCAATGCCCTCGGTCCAGCCTGAGGGGTTCATCCCGGGTCAGTTCTCAGTGGAAATCAACAAAATGGGGTTATGGGCGGAATAGGGGCCGCGGTGACGAGGCGCGGCCGGCAGGCTCGTGAGTTTGGCGCAAGCCCAATGTGCCAATAGGGGGTCTCCGGAGACAGAGACCAATGGGCCAGACGAATGTAATTGTTGGCGCGGAATTCCGCGACTGGCTTATCTCCCAACAAGTCTGGCGCGAGGGCGTGTACATCGTCGGCGATAGGACCTATGGCGGCGACGGAAGGCATTATCTCGATGTCGTTAGCGACAAGCTCGAGCCCGGTTTCCACGGCCAGAGCGAGATCGTTGTCGAGGGCGGGCGTCTTCGGTTCAGGACGCCTGGGCGGGTTCTCTGACCGCCGACCTTCCGCTCAAAGGCGAAGGCTTACGGATCTCAAAGGCGGTCGGGCTCTACAGGGCTTGACCGGTCCGGTTGGGCAGAACATCATCGTTCGTCTGCGGTCCGAGCAACTTAACACCCGTTGGCGTCCGACGCGACAACTGTCCGCTGGCCCGGAGTGTTCGGCTGTTATCATTCGAGGCGGACAGCGCGAAATGCGCCACGGTAAAGGCTTTTATTTTGGCAACGCAAACGCAGATCAGGTGCGCAGCAGCGGATGGTTTGTCGGCCAGTTCGTCGCCCCCGAACTCGGACTGAGACACCAGACCGCCGTCGAGGTCAAATGGGGCGTCCACCCGCAGGGAGACCGGCGACCGAGTCCCTGGGCGAACGGCAACGGCACCACGATTTCTGTGTTGGTCGAGGGGGCGTTGCGAGTTACGTTCCACGTTGACGGAACGCAAGAGGAGGTGATGCTTCAGAAAAGAGGAGACTATGTCGTGTTCGGACCCGACGTCGTCCACTCTTGGGAGGCTACAGGCGATACGATCGTACTGTCGGTTCGGTTTCCATCCGTGGAGGTCGGTTCGCAATCCAAGCCGGATTGATGCCGACGACGATCAAGCGACTTCGACGCGAGCGTAATCGGCAGCACGAACTGTTGACTATTGGTCCCGCGCGCCAATCGATATGTTCCGTTTAAAACGGCGGACGGCCAAGGCAAGTTCGGCGAGAAACTGCCGCGACGCCAGCGCCAAGAAATGAAATGACAGGCCGAGCGCCACAATCACTTGCATAAAGCTCCAAGACGATGTCTGCATGTGTTTACGGTAGTATCGATAACTATCACGCTCAAATTTTACCAAAGATCGGAAGCGGACACGCAAGCTTGCCATGGTTCCACCCTTGTGGTTAAGATGAACTATTGACGTTGTTGGAAGATAATAGCAACTATAACCGGCATCGACAATTCTTTTGCAGTAATCGGCGTCGACATGATAGAAAAACTGGGAGTCGAGGCGACCAACTTTCTTGACCACCGCGAGCGGCATCATCGACGCGGCACCGGAAACAAAGCCGGCGACAAACGGGCGGGTCATGTCTCCGTCAATGTGCAGCAAGTGCCGCCGGGTGAAACGATTGTGCGGGAACAGTTTGCTTACGATCGAGCGTGCCCCAAAAATCGCCGCCCAGGGGTTAGGAAGCGATTTCGCCGATGGCTGGATGGTCCCGTCGTCGTTTAACAACTTGCAGCCCACGACCCCAGCGTCGGGATGGTCGCGCAGAAATTCGATCATTGAGTCCAGCGCGAGCGGCGGAACAAGCGTGTCATTATTCAAAAGCAAAACAAACTGGCCACGAGCGTCGTCGAGCCCCCTGTTGTTGGAGGAGGAGTAGTTTTGGTTGATCTCATTGCGCAACAGACGGATTTCGGGAAATGTCGCGCGCGCCATCTCGCTTGTGCCGTCAGTGGACGCGTCGTCCACCAAAATGATCTCATACGTTTCGCTTGGTGGATGCTTGTAGATCGAAATCTAGACAATCTCGAACGATGTCCCGAGTGTTGTAACAGGTGATGATGATCGTCAGCACCGGATTCACATTCGCCCCGCGAGCGTCGATGCGGTCCAACGTGTTCTTTGGCCTCGATCTCCCGTCACCCGGGCGACACAGCGTAGGACATGAAAAAGGGAGGGTTTGAGATCGCTTACACAGAGTTCACGCTCTGGCTGATGCCCCGCGAACCGCTTCGGACGACGCTTCACGCGCTCATCCGTCGCCTTGCTGCAGACTTTGATGCGGTCGAGTTCGAACCGCATGTAACGCTCTTTTGCGGCCCGTCGAACGAGGCGGAGGCTCGGGCGACCGCCAGCGCAATCTCGGCCAGGTTCCCTCCAATCGAGCTTAGCGTCGATCGGTTGGACTATACTGCGCGCTTCACCAAGACGCTGTTCGTCCAGTTTGCCGAATCGGCGACGGCGCAGCGAATGTTCGAGGCGGCACGGGACCGCTACGCGAGCCGTTCCGACTATGCATTCAATCCGCATTTGAGTCTCGTCTACAAGAGACTTCAGGAAGCGCAACAACGAGAGCTTTGCCAAACTCTCTCCGCGCCGCGAGGCAACTACACTTTCGATCGGGTCCGGATGGTCGAAACGGAGCTGCCAATCGAGGACGCCGGTCCCGTCCGGCGATGGAAGACGATAGGCGATTTCCCGTTCGCTGGGCAGTAGCCGCACGTCGGAGCGCCGCTCACATGGCCTCAACCCTGCTTAGGAACTGTTTCAACGCCGATATCCCGGCTCGCCGAGGCTAGGGGATCCGCGACAACTCTGTGCATACCCGAGCGAGCGAACGCCAGTCGCGCAAGCGGCATCGCAAGCGCGGTGCTGGAGACCGCCATGAGAATCATGGCGGCGAATATTCTCGGAGAGGTGATCCCCGCATCCAAGAGAACCGTCAGAACGATCAGTTCTGTTAGCCCCTTGGCTTGCAGGAGGGATCCGAGGCCGAGACCGAACGACCATCTCTCGCCAATGAGCCGCGCCGCAATGGCGGTTCCACCTATGATGCCGACTGCGCCCACTCCGATGGCTATGCTGAAAAACTGGAGTAGAGCGGGGGAACTCAGGTCGATCACCGTCCGCATTCCGGTCAGCGTGAAAAAAAAGGGCATCAACAAAGCTAGAGTCATAACCTGCAAGCGATCAAGGATTGGCTTGTGCAAATTGGCGGGCATGATTGCGCCGACCAGGAAAGCCCCGATAATGAAATGCAATCCCATGAGATCAGTCGCCAGCGCGGACGCGATCGTTGCCGCCCCCACCACCATAGCTCCTCGTGTCGTGACTCCCGGATCCCCATCTTGCATCCGGGCCGTCACCAGCTTGGCGAGGGTTGGCCGCGCGACCCGGACCATGAAAAGGAGATAGATCGGCGCTGATATCAACAGCAAAACCGCGGCAACTCCGTGACCGTGTTCGGAACGTCCCGTTGCAGCAGTTGTCAGAAGGATGCCCAACAGGACCCACAACGTTATATTGTTAATTCCAGCGACGCCCAGGGCGAGTTGACCGACGCGGCTACCGAGCAAGTTCATTTCGCCCAAGATCGCGGCCAGAACCGGAAGGGCTGTCATACTCAGAGATATTCCCATCGCCGCAATGAAAACCGCAGGGTTAACGCCGGGGAGAAGCTCTTCTGGATATCTGGCGAGAATCCAATATCCGGCCAGACAGCCGAGAGTTATCGGGAAGCCAATGTTCGCCGCGGCCACGGGCCAGAACACGCGCTCCTTCCCGTTGAAAATGGCCGGATCGACGTGAAGGCCGGAAATCAGCCCGAAAATCATCACCGCCACGGTCGCAAGCCCAGTCAGCGACGATAGAGCGGCCGGACTCGCAAACATTTGGAAGTAGCCTGGGGCCACTTTGCCGAAAAACGACGGGCCTAAAGCAATGCCGAACATGATCTGCACGGCCACCAGGGGCAAAAGGCCCTTGAGCCCCGATATGCGCAATAGCACGACGGGTACGGCGACAATGACGAACGCCTAAATCAGGAAGATTGAGCTAGCGGTCATGGGCTCGAAAACCTTCCATTGCTCCTACAGGACAAGGACATTTTCGCGGCCAATGTCCAAAACTTTCGATCGCTGCGGCTGAAGGTGTCGGGGGCGACGTGCAGTCCCGTGATGAGTCCGAAGATGAGCACTGCCAGGATGGCAAGCCCGGTAAGCGACGTTGGCGTCGACGGACCGGCAAAACATTTGGAAATGACTCGGCGCAAGTCCGCGAAACGCCGATTGGCCAAGAGCAACTCCGACAAATGCGCCTCTAAGGCCTGTTACTCGCAGCAAAACAACGAGAAGAACAAAGCCTGCAAAAGGAAGAGCTCGCTAGGATTCATCGCTTGCACCTCACCTCACGACAACTAAAACGCCCCATGACGAGTTACAACCCGCAGAATGGTCAGCATGATTATTTTCAAATCTAGTGAAACGCTCCAGAGTCCGAGCGTATTCCAGATCCAACGCGATGGTTTCGCCCCAATTGAGCAGCCCGCGTCCGCCGATCTGCGCGAGACCGGTAATACCAGGCTTGACGGTAAATTTGATCATTTCCTCGGGAGTGTAGTATTGCAGCACTTCTGGGGCCTCGGGACGGGGGCCGACCAGAGCCACGTCCCCCTTCACCACAGACCAGAGGTTTGGCAGCTCGTCGATCGACAGTTTTCGCAGCAGCCGACCGGCTCGCGTAACGCGGGGATCGTCCTGGATCGTCGGAAACTGCTGATGGAAATTCTCGGACGAGAATTTGTAGGCGTAATATGACGGAAAGCGCGTCCGCGCGTCGCTGTACATCGTGCGGAACTTGACCAGTGTGAAAAAGCTCGGGACCCAATACTGGGCGTCGGCGTTGTAGCCGCCGGGCGGAGGGATGAGATCGCTTCTCCCTTTGAGGTCGCGGCCACGCAGGCAAATAAAACGAGCCGGTCGCACGTGGCGGAACAGAACCGGCCCGGGAAAATCGAGGCGGACCACCGCCGCCGCGAGCAACATCAGCGGTGAGCCGACGATAAGCCCGATGAAGGCGACAACGACCTCGAACGCACGATAGACCGCGCGGCTAAGGCTCAGCGAACCGGAGCCGGTTAGGTTGGCCGGAATGACATGCACACTCCCGGACCGCGGCACCTTGGCGCCGGAGGAGTAAGACGCCTCCCCCCCGCGGCCCCTCAGCGACGCTGGGGACCCTAAAGGCTTTGGCACCAACTCCATTGCGGGCTTTCCCTGCGTCTAGGTCCCTGCTCTGGTCGTAGAGCGCAAGCAAGCCAAAGCCCCGCCCCCCCGTTCAATCATCCGTCCCACAAATCGCCCTCTGGCTTCCGAGAAAGGGAACCCTCCATATCCGCCAGAGCGGAGCGACGGCACGCACCGCGTCACCTAGCCGCCCCGCTTCGTCTTCGCAGCCCCTTCCTAGGCGAGTTGATGACCGAGCGAACTTGCCCACTTGTTGAAGTACGATTTGGTCGTCTCCGAAAGCGGCAGTCCTATTGGCGCACGTGAACGCCCATATCGGGAAAAGTCTAGATATTTCCGGATCTCTTTCAGGTCCTCCGCGTCCGTGAGCTGCAGGTCCTCGTTGACAAAATGAATGACGTTTCCCCGGTTCAACGCGGTATCCAGCATCTCGTTTCGCATTTCCTCGTCTTCCGGCAGCGAGAAGATGCTGTACATAATGATGTTGCACGTACGGTCCCTAACTAGGTGCCACAACGTCGGGAGATGCAGCATATCCTCAAGGTCGAAGAGCTCGTAACTGAACTCGATATCCTTCTTCTTGCAGTAGTCCACGAGCATGTAACGTTGTAGATGGACCGGAATGCTATAGGTTGACGAGGTGTTATTGGCTACGTAGAAGATGCTCGGCTTCCCATTTTTGAAAGCCTGATCGCGAGATGGGCGCGCCGCCAGTCTCTCTTCTTCTTCCTCGGTATCCGGGATCAAATGGAAATATCCAGCCGGAATCTTGCGGGCGAGATAGTCGCTGAACATGCCCTCGGCAATGCGGAAGTCCATGCTGACCCGCGTCCTGCCCGTAGTGTTCGGTCGTCCCGAACCGTGGATGTTCTCCTGAGTGAAGAAGCAGCAGCTGCCAGGCTTTGCCTTGATCTGCCAGCTTTCCTTTCCGAAAACCTCGGTCATGTCCTCCATGCTGAGCCGTTTTTCAATCGCGTATTTGATCAGCTCACGTGACCTCTTGATGCCTAGGATCTGCATCGATCGGCTTCGGTCCTCGTCAGCGGTCACATCGACGAAGGGCAGCCAGAGGCTGCGCGAGGCGATGCCGTGGCCGTAGAGCAAGCCGGTGTGGAAAGGAAAGAAGAGTTCCGGCGTGGTCGGGAGCATGATCCGGACGTTCATGAACCGCTGCACCGCCACGGGAAGCCGCAATTTACCCTGCGGAACGACCACTTCTCGCACGAAGCGGTTCAGCATCCGTCGAAATTCGGGTAGATTAGTATCCGCGCACAGCTGCTTGGTTACCTTGTAAGTTTCGGCGAGCGGTACAGTTTCATGCAAATAGCTTAAGTCGTTGAGCTTGTAGCCCATGTTGCGGATACGATCGAGTATCCACTCATTGAATGGATATTTCGAATTGTCCCACGAATAGACTTTGGCGTCCCACGTGGTTGTAAGGCTTTTCTCCAGCTCGGCGTCGATCTCGTCCGCGGCAACAAGCGATGTTTCAGTGACATGCTTAGTCATTGGCTTCTCCCCTTTTTTAAATCTTAGTTAGGCTTTACAATGCGTTGCACTGGACCGGCGGTGGAAGGCGCGGCGGCAAAAATACTTTATTATCCATGGAACGAGCACGAAATCGCCTAAATTGTCAAGCCGCAACTCCAAGGTTGCAGCGCCATATAATCACGAAAAAGCCTTGTTGTCGCCGTTTACTTTTTGCCTGCATCTGGCCGCCCGCATCACTACAGCGAGTTGCTTGTCGAAGCGTCCGAAGGGAAGTGGTCAGACGAGAATTATTTGCAGAAAACCAGAAGTCACAATAAGCTTTGCCCATGAGCAAACACGCCCTTCCGCGTGCCAAGAGCGAGGCTTGTCGTCGCGCCGCCGACGACGTCAGGGACCCAGGCGTGTGAAAAAGAATTCCTGCGAAGATCCGGTGTAACCCATTGAAAAGTCTGGATTCGGACGAGAGAATTTAAGGAAATCCAATAAAATACAATAGTCAAAAATTTGGGTTTTAACCGCCAAACGGTCGGTTTCAAGAAAACCCAAATCGACCGCATAGTTCAATGCTACGGGGTCCGAAGGATGATGCGAACCGACCGGTCAACGACCATCCGTTCGGCGTCCTTCAGAAAGGGACGCTACGGATCGGAGTGGAGGTGCCGATGTCGTACTCTGGGATCGGCCGCCCGGCTATTGAGTGTTCAGATTGATGCTTGTGCCAACTGTGCTGGCCTTGCCCTGAAGCGTATTGACTGCTTGGCCTCCGAGCACAATCGCGCTTTCCGCGGACACAATCGGGCCCATCGCTCTCATGGCGAACTCGAAGTAGCGCTCGGCGGTCCCAAGGTCGTTCTTGGGCACATAGACAATATCTCCTCGCTGCAACAGGATGTTGTTCTGCAGTTCGCCCCTATAAAGGAATCCCCCCATATCGACCAGCTTCAAACTCGGCGTGACAACCCCGCCCGAAATGACGAGCACGTGATCCGTCTTTGCGTTTTGCGTGATTCCACCCACCTGACTGACCGCATCCATCATGCTTAAATTCCCGTCCCAATTGACCTTCCCGGCGTGCTGCACTTCGCCGACCACGTAGGCGTAGTTGTATTTGCTGCTTCCGACGTAAACCGAGGAATAGGGCCGGAGATAAATATTCTGACTAAGGTCGCCTTGCTTGAACAGCTTCTCGAGGCTGACCGGCAAAATCCTGCCGTCCTCCAGCACGATCGAGTCTCGTAAGTCAGCCTCGTCGCTCAACCCGCCAGCCTGGGATATCGCGTCCATGATGGTGGTCGGGGTGCGGAGTTTGATGATTCCCGGAGTTTTCACAGCGCCTAGCACGGAAATCCGACGGCTGTTGATCTCCTCAATGACGACATTGACCAATGGGTCAGCGATGAACAGGGGATGACTTCTATATTCCCGCACAGACACGTTCAAAATTGGATTCTGCACAATGCTCGACACGCGCCGCGTTATCTCGTCCGCCAGTTCGTCGACAGTTTTTCCCGCAGCACGGATCGATCCGCCCGGGAGGATCGATATCGAACCGTCTGGCCCGATAGTCTGTATGGTGTCGAGATCCTGATGTCCGTAGACTTTGATCTCAATGACATCCTGAATGCCAAGTCGATAGGATCGGCCGGATTTGGCGCGAAGGCAACTCACGATTTCATCTCGAAGCTGCCCGACAGTCCGGCCGCCCGCCTGGATGTCGCCCGCCGGAAAGAATGCAATTTTGCCGTCCGGGCGCACGGGCTGCACCGTGTCCAGGTCGGACTGATTCGCTACCGATATTTTCACCACATCGTCTGGGCCCAGCACGAACGAAGTGATGTCCGGTCTCAAGTAGCGGCCAGGCGAGGTCGGGGCGAACCCGAGTGTTGCCGGAGACGGAAAGGCGCTCTGGTAGTCCAAGCGGGCCTCGAGCGCCCTATCGTCGACCATGTTCGCACCCGGGCTGCAGCCCGCGAGCAAGACGGCCAAGGAGAGGAGGAGGCGCCACGAAACCAAGCCGAAAGTGCGGCCTTCTTTCCCGCCGCTTAAATACATGTCCATTCGAGGGGCGCCGCCCAGTGACCCAAGCAAACGTAACTTTTTGCCCCGACTGAGGCAAGCCGCAAGTCGCCGAGCGTCGGCGGCGTCGATATCGTATCGGTTTTCCCGCCTTGTCGTGAGCGGCAAAAAGCCCCGCGACCAAGGACGACCGTCAAAGCGGGCGTCTTGGGACAAAGCCAGGCTGGGGCGGTAAAGTGAAGGCTCGAATAGCGTTGGCGGACAGCGTTGCGAGAGGCGAACTATGATCTCCATTGGCGTGCTGGGAACGGCCAGGATTGTGCCGTACGGGCTATTGGAGCCGGCCAAGGAGACTTCCGGCGTAGAGGTGACGGCAATAGCCTCCCGAACGTCGAAGAAGGCTGAGGATTTTGCTGCGCGCCACGGAATTCAACGTGCATTCGGCTCGTACGAGGCGCTGTTGGAATCCACAGCCGTCGACGCCGTATATATCGCGCTTCCGACCGGGCTCCATTACGAATGGGCTGGTCGGGCGCTCGAGGCGGGCAAGCACGTGCTCTGCGAGAAGCCGCTGGCGGAGAATGCGCAACAAGCGCAGAGCCTGTTCCACTCGGCGGAGCAGCGCGGCCTCGTCCTCGTTGAGGCCATGCACATTCGCAACCTCGAGAGGTTGCGTCGCCAGCGCGAGCTCGTAGCAAGCGGAGAGTTCGGCCGGCTGATTCACCTCAAGTCCTGCTTCCTGACGCCCTACGTCCGGTTCAGCGAGGATGACTTCCGCCTCAACTACAAGCTCGGCGGCGGTGCTGCACTTGATGTCGGGTGCTACGCCGTGAGCTGTCTGCGCTACATCGCGGGGGAGGAGCCCGAAGTCCTCCGCGTAAGCCAAAGGTGCATCCGGCCTCAAGTCGATCGCTGGATGCGCGCGGCGGTGCGATTTCCATCCGGAGCGGACGGTGTCGTCGAGTTCGGGTTCCGCGGCCTTTACCTGCCGCGCGGCGGCGTCGTGGCGATATGCGAGAAAGGAACGATCAAATGGCGCGGCGAAGGCCTTATCCTTGAGAAACAAGGCAACAAGAACTCGAGAGCGGCTCGCCCAGCCATCGACATACCAACGCCAGCTCGAGTCGTTTGCAAACCGCGTTCAGGGGGAAAGATCAAATGAGCCGCCCGACGACGCCGTGCTGACGGCGCGGGTATTGGACGCGCTGTACGAGAAGGCTGGTCTCGCTTCGAGGGGCGCGCGCAAGACATGACGAAGCCGACCGCGTTGGACTCTATTCCACAGCATCCGGAAGCTCACGTCTGGGATGCGATCGTCATCGGGACAGGGGCTGGCGGCGCGACGGCTGGATACAATCTCGCGCGGCTAGGTCGGTCTGTGTTGTTTGTCGAGCGTGGTAAACTTGTCCACCACGATCCGACCGTCGCGCGAGGCAAACCTTTTTCGTGGACCGACGACCCCGAAAAGGCTCTCGCTCACGGCTGGTGGCCTCGCCCTCTCTATCAGCAATACGATAGCGCTATCGTGCCGACCAAGCCTCCGATCGGTTGCGGCGCTGGCGGGTCCACCGCGCATTTCAATGGCGTCATGGACCGATTTCGGCCGCAGGACTTCTACCCGCGTCGTTTCTTTCCCGACGCGCCTGATGCGTCTCTCCCGGATGCCTGGCCGGTCAGCTACGAGGAGATGGCGGTTTTTTACGAGCGGGCCGAGCGCTTGTACCGGGTCCGGGGCACGCAAGATCCACTAGCGCCGCCTGTCGCGGGGCTGCTCGAACCGCCACCGGCTTCTGCTCGAGAGCTCGCCATTTTCGAGACGTTGAAAACGGCGGGGCTTCACCCGTACCGAATTCACTACGCACTCGAGCAGGCGCCCGGCTGTGATGGCTGCGCTGGCGTGCTTTGTCCGCATCCATGCCGCAACGACGCCGCTAGAATCTGTCTCTATCCGGCGCTCGACCGATACGGAGCTCGGATCCTTCCGGAGTGCCGCGCCATCCGATTTGAAGAGACAGGACGAGTCGTGCAGCAGGTTATCTGCGATTGGAACGGACAGCGAATCGCCCTGAGAGCGCGAGTTTTCATCGTGGCGGCGAACGCCTTTCTGACGCCGGCTCTGCTTCAGCGGTCGGCCAACGAACGTTTCCCCGACGGTTTGGCGAACAGCTCCGGACTGGTCGGCCGCAACCTGATGCTGCACGCGTCCAGCCACGTCTTCGTCAGGCTTAAGAGAACTCCGGGCGACTTTCCCGACATGAATTACGGCCTGTCCCTTAATGATTTTTACGTGCACAAGGGCGCGAAAATGGGCAATATTCATGCCCACCCAGTCGTAGCCCATGATCAATTAACCAGATTTCTTGCTCAATCCAGTGTACTAAAGCATCTGCCTGGACGCGTCCTCTCGCGTATTGCATCGATGGGAACGTTCTTGGGTCGTAGGTGGACGCCGTTTTCCACCATCCTCGAGGATCTTCCCTACCTCGAAAACCACGTGTCCGCAAAAGCTGGCTCGGACGAGGACGTCGTCTATGCCTATCGCTATCCGGCCGAATTGCGCCACCGGGCGCAATTGATGGTCGATGGCTTCAAGCGCGCGGTCGACCACGTCTTCGACGTGCGCCAGCTCGAACCATCGGGCGAGCTAAACGGCAGTCACGTATGCGGCACCTGCCGCTTCGGCAACGATCCTCGCACCAGCGTGCTCGACCGGGACAACCGCGCGCATGACCTCGACAACCTGTATGTCGTCGATGCGTCCTTCTTCCCGTCGAGCGGCGGGATCAATCCGAGTTTGACCATCGTGGCCAATTGCCTCCGCGCCACCGATAAGATCGCTCAGCGAGTTTAGTTGAGCGCCTTTCGACAATAGATCCGATAGTTGTCCCGCGCGTTGACGTGAACAACCCGCTCCTCGATGTGCAGCATCTTGAACGCCCGTTCAAGGAATTGCCCGAGGGAATCGTAGCTCTCACCGAACCTTGAAGCGAGACGTTTAAGGCGAATGCGGCGGCCGGTAAGTTCGGTATGCAGAACCTTGAATCCCGCTTTCTGCAGGAATTCAAGGGCTTTTGCTCGGGACATGAACAAGGTGTGGTCGAAACAATAGTGTCGGTGACGCCGGCCCATGATCAATGGGATGAGCGTATCCATGATTGGTATCTCAATCGCGAGCAGGCCTGTCTCAGTTAGGATTCGACGCAGATAAACCAGCGTTTTCATCGGCTCTGTAAGATGCTCCATCACGTGAAACATTGCGATGACGTCAAAGCTCCTGTCTTCCAAATAGAGGTGGGGGATAACTGTCTCGTGCACGCTCAAATCGAACTGACGACGCGCGTATCCGGCCGCCACCGGATCGGGCTCAATCCCAGTGGGCTCGTACCCGGCGCCGCGCGCAAGGGCGAGAAAGTGTCCAGTGAGGCATCCAAGCTCGAGCAACTTTCCGTTGGGTTGATAGCGCTTGATCGTTTTAATTATGTCGTGGAAGTCATCAGTCTGGTCTTCCTCCTTCTGCATGATCGCGTCGGGTACCGATTTCGGACCTTGCGGCAGCTCCGATATCCAGCGGCTGCGAGCATATTTCAGATAACACTGCGAACAGCGAACGACATTGCCACATTCCTGGTGTATGAGAACAAGCTGGTAGTCCGTTGATCCGCATAGCGGGCAGTTGATGAAAACGTCAACTGCGCGCCGGATCGGCTTCAGTGGAAGCTCTTGTGTCATGTTGCCGCACCCCTGTCTCTGCAAGCGTACAACTCTCACTAGGCACTTGTACAAGGTGTAGGCGCGCTTGTTGTAGATTCGGGCGCCACGGACGTCTAGCTGGAGATCACTCGGCATCCTTCACCTTACGAGCGGGCGCGTTGCGGATGCGCCGAGCGTTGCCGACGATCAGGTCAACAATGTCCTTCCAGCACGGCATAAACTGGCCGCCATTAGACGCCGGTACTTTCCATGCCGACATGCGTCACCCCGCCACGGCGAGCCACTCTCGCAAGGCTTCGAGGTCTCGCGTCACCGTATGGAATGGGCGCGCCTCCTTCGTTGGTCGATCCCCGGACGCGCCGATCAGAAGACACGGCCGTCTCCTTGTGCACGTCCAACCCACAGCACCGCTCAATAATCACCCGCATCATCGCCTCCTGCCACCAGAAGGCGACCGTCACGCCGCAGATACTTCGAGACACTGCCACGCGTGCTCCCCGGTCTCGGGGGCGACAAAGAATGGTACCTCTAAATTTAGGCGGCGCGGATCGGACTGCTTACCGGGGTCAAACCGCCGCAGAGATTTCCAGCTAGACACGATGGCCCGACCCGAGACTGGGACAAACTGGCGCCCGCCGCCACCGTTTTCATCCATAATGATGCGCCGCCGGCGCTCGTTGGCTGCTTTGACCGGATTGTCATTCACGACTATCTGACCGCGCTGTCGCGGCCTGAGCTGGTGGTGCACTCCGTCCGCGGCATCGTCGGCGTCGCCGAGGTCAGCAAGGAGGCGCTGAGCCAGCGGACGAACGACTATCAGTGCTGGGTGGAAGCCTATGCGCAATCATTGATCCCGATCGAGTGGGCCGAGAAGGGTTGCGCAAGCAGGACGACGCCCTGCCCTGGCCAAACCGGATGATGCGCGCGCTTACGGCGTCTGTGGCGGCTCGGCGCCGACAAGATCGCGGCGATCTTCCGCACGCGACTTCAACGCCGCATACGCGGGAAGCTGGGCACTGTCGGGGTTGTCGCGAAAGTCCTGGTCGAAAAGGAACATATTCGCTAGATTGTGATGCGGTAGCTGGCTCGGGTTGTGCTGATGGAGAATGAGATGGACGCTGCAAGCTCCCAGCCTAGGATCAAGCAGTTCATTCGCAAGATGAAACGGCATGGTCGGCATCTGCCGAAGATTATCAATTATGGCACGCCAAAAAAGCTGGCCAATATCATGCTGGCGGAGTGGGAATTGCGCCAACAAAAGACCACTTTACGATGCCTGCCCTACTATTATTTCATCGATGTTTGCAACGTCTGCAACCTGCGCTGTCCGTTGTGCCCGACCGGCAATACCACGATTGCCCGGAAGCAGGCGATGCTCTCGCTTGAGCAATACAAAGAGTTTTTTGGCAAGATAAAAGAATATGCTTTGGTAGTCTCGATGTACAATCACGGCGAACCCCTACTTAACCCCGAGTTATTCTCGATTATCGAACATACCCATCAAAATCGGGTTGGAACGAACATCAGTTCAAACTTCAACTGGCCGCAACCAGTCGACATCAACGATTTCATGCGTAGTGGCCTGGACTACGTGACCGTGTCGCTCGACGGCGTGACGCAGGAGACCTACCAGCAATACCGAGTTCGCGGCGATGTTACCGAGGTTTTTGACAACCTGAAGCGGCTGCTATCGGCGAGGAAGGCCCTCAAGTCTAAGACCCCCTTTGTCGAATGGCAGTTCATCGTCTTCAAGCACAACGAACATGAAGTGGACGCGGCGAGAAAGTTGGCTTCGGAGATTGGGGTAGACCTTTTGCGTTTCATATCGCCCGGCGTGGGCCCAGAGGATATGCACAACCTGGAGCTTCAAGAAAAATGGATGCCAAGGAATCCTTTATATTGGGAGCGGAATCCAAGACTTGTTGAGGAGCGGGGATACGTATTCGATCGAGCCTGCTTCTATCTTTATAGGTCGATGTTCATTTATCCGGGCGGCGGGGTCACGCCGTGTTGCTTCGCGCACGACGATAATTGGGATTTCGGCAACCTCTACAACAACTCCGTGTCGGAGATCTGGAACAACAAGACCTACAGGTCCGCACGAATGCTTTTCTCAAAGGGCGCGCCGACCGAGGATCGAATCGAAACGATTTGCGACAAGTGCACGGTCTTCCGACAGGACGGAGCTCATCTCTGCGGGGTGCGCCCCGCTCACGAGGTTTTCCTGGAAGCGCGAAGGCGTCTTGCGGATCGCGTGGCGGTTTCGGCCCGAGTAACACATTGAGTGTTTCAGGAAACGCCTGATCTTTTCTGGCGACGGACCGTGTTGCTGTTGCTTGCATGACCTGACTACTCCGCCCGGCTGCAGACCGTTCACCGAGAGACCAATCCCCGCTACCACGCTTATTACGACCTTTAAGGCCAGAACCGGCTGCCCGGTGTCGGTAAACACCCGCTTCAATGTGCGCGGTGAGCCGATCGCGTGCACGCTGGAGGACGCGTTCCGCTATCTTGTGGGCACTGACCTGCCACTGAGATTTTCCTCCACGGGGATTTAGAGTCCGGCCTTTGAAGGACGGACAGATGAAGCGAGCGCGGTTCACAGAAGAGCAGATCATTGGGGTGTTGAAGGAGCACGAGGCCGGGGCGAAGACCGCGGATCTGGCGCGCAAGCACGGTGTCTCAGAGGCGACACTCTACAACTGGAGAGCCAAGTACGGCGGCATGGATGTCTCCGAGGCCAAACGGCTGAAGCAGCTCGAGGACGAGAACGCCAAACTGAAGAAGCTTTTGGCCGAGCAGATGTTGGATGCCGCCGCGCTTCGCGAGCTTCTGTCAAAAAATGGTAGGGCCCGTCGCCAAGCGCGAAGGCATCGCGCATCTGCAGGCCGTGATGGGCTTGTCGGAACGGCGGGCCTGCTCGATCGTCGGGGCGGATCGCAAGATGATCCGTTACCGCTCGCGCCGGCCGCCGGACACCGAGCTTCGGACGCAATTGCGCGATCTCGCCAACGCACGGCGGCGCTTCGGCTATCGACGCCTGTTCATCCTGTTGCGCCAGGACGGCGAACCGTCCGGGATCAACCGCATCTACCGGCTCTATCGCGAAGAAGGCCTGACGGTGCGCAAGCGACGGAGTTGGCGGCGCGCAGTAGGGACGCGGGCGCCGATCCTGGTCGAGGCGGCCGCCAACGCCCGCTGGTCTCTGCATTTTGTCCATGACCAGCTCGCCTGCGGCCGACGATTCCGCATCCTGAACATTGTCGATGACGTGACGCGGGAGTGCCTGGCGGCGATCCCCGACACCTCGATCTCGGGCCGACGCGTGGCGCGGGAACTGACGGCGTTGATAGAGCGGCGCGGCAAGCCAGGCATGATCGTCTCGGACAATGGGACCGAGTTCACCTCGAACGCCATGCTGGCCTGGACGCACAACAACACGATCGTCTGGCATTTCATTGCGCCAGGAAAGCCGATGCAGAACGGCTTCTGCGAGAGCTTCAACGGCCGCATGCGCGACGAGCTTCTCCGGTCTTAGGCAGCAAGTGCACCAATTCGGTACATAGAGGGCTGATGTGAAACGATAAAATTGTCTTTTCGGAGGTAAGAACATATAGTGAACATTGATTCGGGAGCCGAGGGCAAATGGCGCAGCATTTCCTCCTGTCAGCGGCAGCGCGTACGCTTTCGCTGAGGGCGATTTATGCCGGCGGCGAGCGGAAAGCCTATCGGCGATTTTGCGCCTTGCGCTGGCCCGAGACGAATGGATCGCCGGTCTGCCCGAGATGCGGCTGCCTCGAGTCCTATAATCTGAAGGCGCGCCGTCGGTTCAAATGTGCGGCGTGCTCCAATCAGTTCAGCGCCACTTCCGGCACGATCTTCGCCTCGCACAAGCTCTCCTTCGTTGACCTTCTCGGCGCGATCTGTCTGTTCGTAAACGCCTCGAAGGGCTTGTCGGCGGTGCAGTTGAGCCGCGATCTCGATGTTCAGTACAAGACCGCCTTCGTCTTGATGCACAAGCTGCGCGAGGCTATGGCGCATGAGACCGCCGAGGCACGGCTTGCTGGCGAGGTTGAGATCGACGGCGCCTATTTTGGTGGTCATGTCCGTCCCACCAACGCCAGGGAGGATCGTATCGATCGCCGGCTTTTAAAGAACCGTAGCAGCAAGCGACGGGTCGTGATTGTGCTGCGTCAGCGCGGCGGCCGCACCCTGACGCCGAGCTTCCAGCGCGAAGCTGAAGGCGTTGAGTTTGCAAATGCGCGGGTGGAACCAGGTTCGATCCTGTCGGCGGACGAAGTGGCCCACTGGGATTTGTTGGCAAGCGGCTTTGAGCTCAAGCGGGTCAATCATTCCGAGGCCTATAGCGAGAATGGCGTCAACACCAATCTCGCCGAAAGCTATTTCTCCCGTCTGCGCCGTATGATCCGCGGCCAGCATCACGCGGTGAGCGGCAAATATCTCAGCGCCTATGCTGCTCATGCCGCGTGGTCGAGGACCACGGCAGGGAGAGCAACGGCGTGCTGGCTGATCGGTTGATCCTTGATGCGCTCGCCGCTCCTATCAGCTGGACGTGGTCCGGCTATTGGCAACGACGCGTAGCTTGAGGGCGTCGCCGGCCATCCAGTGGCACATCCCTTTGCGCTTCTCCACCATGCGAACCAGCTTGCGCCTGGCTGCATGACGCAGGGCTTGGACGACTTTGAAGACAACCGAGTTTCTGAGCGTCGTGTCCGTCGCATCCAGCTTGCGCTCGATCATCACCCGCTCGGCTAGGTCCCGTGTGGTCATCTCGCCATCGATCTCGAGATGACGCAGACAAATATTGGCGATCTCGCCCTTCTTGAAAAAGCCGTGGCTGACCATATAGCGCGCCCGTTGATGATCGGGATCGGTAAACAGCCGGATCGACGCATTGATGTGGGCCAGGTCATGTTTCGCTTGCGCGATCTGCGCCTGATAGGCTGCGATTCGCCCGTGGATCTCGGCGCGCTTGTCTTTCAGCGATTGAATAATCAACGGTGCTGCCATGCGCCTAGCATCCGGCTTCAGTCGGATTGGAGCAATCCGAATCTTGGTGCATTTGCTGCCTAAGACCGAGCTTCTCAACGAGAGCCTGTTCCTCGACCTTGACCATGCGCGATCAAGGATTGCGAACTGGATCGACGATTACAACCAGCGGCGGCCGCACTCGTCGCTGGGCTACCTCACGCCGGCAGCCTATGCCGCCGCAACGTGCGATCGGCTGCGCAACCCGGACCAGCTCCGCCGATCGCACGTTGCTCCACCCGCGCCCCACGGCGTAAAACCCGCCGAGGCTCTAAGCGCCGTTGGATGAAAGTTCAGTGGCAGGTCAGCACCGAAATCGAGGTGCTGGTCGTTGGCGACTGTCTGCTCCGGAAGGAGCGACAGGATCCGGCGCTGAAGCTCGACTATCGCAGCGCCTTGGACCCGAAATGACGGGAGTGGCCCTTAGACGCCCTTCCGGTGGAAGATGGCAATTAACCAGGCAGGTTCGGCTTCCGGAGGTTTCTTTTCAGGGCGCCCCTGAGTTTGTGCTAGATTGCAAAACGTCGGGCTCCCGCGTGGGGATATTGAGGCGAATGGAAACCATCGACATCTTCGACGTGCTCCGACGACACGCTTTGCTGATTGTTTTGCTAACTGTTGTCACCACCCTGGCTGGGTATGGCGTCTCTTTCTTCTCCCCGCTGGTGCCCGAAAAGTACGAAGCTTCAGCAGTCGTATTGGTGCGCCCCCATGATCAGATAAAGATCGAGCCGAACAGCTCAGGCAAGGAGTTCTCGGACTTTCCGGTCGCCCAAACGCCGGTCGTGGAGGCGGCTTCCAAGACGTATATCCAGATCATCCAGAGCCCTGCGCTGATCGGCGATGTCGTGCGCCAACTGGGGCTCGACCATAAGCTGCCAAAAAAGGAGGTCGAAAGTTCTGCTCTTTTTGGATGGATAGTCGTACCGGTTCAGGCGATCTTCGACGCCGCGGAACCTTACCTCCAGGACACGCTGTCGGTTCTGAAATACGGCAGGGTGCACAAGGACGACCCGTTCATCAAAGCGATGGAGAGAGTTGGGAAGGGTCTCGTACTCAAGTCATACGAGGACACCTACGTCTTCGAAATCAAATACAGAGACAAAGATCCTCAGGTCGCCGCCGATGTCGCGAACGCGATCGCGCGATCATTTATCGACTTTATGGAGAAGATGCGTGCGTCGGAAGGAAAGGATTCCGCCATTCGTCTGGATGGGGAGCTCAAGGAGAGCCGCCAACGGCTAGTCGACGCCCGCGAAAGCCTTAGAAAGTACAAGGAAGAACATGGCGTCTTTCTGTATCAGCCTGAGTATGAACAGAAACTCAAGGTGATTGCGGACTTGACGGTCGAACTCGCCAAATTGGACGCAACTTATGCAAACGAGACTTTGGGCGCTGGTACGATCGAGGCGAACACCTATGCGAAGAAACGTGAACGTCTCCTGAAGGCGCTCAATGAGAACCAGACGGATCTTGCCACTTTGCCTACGGTCGAGCGCGAACTGCGGCTACGGCAGGCGGACGTCGACGTGGCAGACACCACCTACGGGACCGTCGCAAAAGAATTGAAGGATGCGGAATTGACAGCCGACGCGCCGCCCGACGCGCGTCTGATCTCGCCAGCCTGGGTTCCGGAGTTGCCGAGTAGCCCCAATCGGCTCGTCATCGCCCTGGCGTCGCTGACGAGCGGTTTTCTCGCGGGGATCGCCTTGGCCTTTTTCCTCGAATATATGAACCGAAAGGCTCGCGGGATTAACGATGTGGAAAATTTCGTTGGGGTCAAAGTCATTGGAACCATACCTGTCGCTCTCCAGCGCGCGTCGGCCACCCGTGAACTCCAGCATTCTTGACTCGCTCTCGAGCAATCCCTCTATTTCCGACGGATGCTTGCGCACAGAGTGTTAGTCCGTGCGCTGGCGCTAGAGGTGAGAGGGACGTTTGAAGCTGATAAGACAACTCTGGTACATTCTCACTCCAAAAGAAAGGATGGAGGCCGCTTTTCTGTTGTGTGCGATGGCTCTTGGCGCCTGTTTCGAGACAGTGAGCATCGGCGTTATTATTCCGTTCATCGCGGTGCTTAAGCAGCCGGAGTTGATAGCTAGTTCGCATCGTCTCCAACCGCTTTTATCTCATCTGAATCTGAACGAACCGCGTGAGTTACTTCTGGCTCTTGAAATCGCCCTAATCTCGCTGTTCGCGATCAAGACCGGCTACCTTATCTTTTTGTACCGGTGGCTCTATCGATACGCCATGAAGAAGCATGTGAACCTTTCGCGCCAGTTGCTCGGAGGATACCTCAGCGCGCCTTACACATTGCATGTTCGGCGAAATAGCGCTGACCTCATCAGGGTCACGACCCGCTCCGTGGAGGATTTTGCCGCTATCTTTCTGGTGAATCTCCTGATTGTGCTGGGAGAGCTTCTGGTCTTGGCGGCGCTGACAAGTTTATTGATGGTCGTCGAACCCTTGGGAACACTGGGCGCTTTGTTCGTCCTCGGCGTCCCAACCGCGCTCGTCTACAGATCCACCCAGCCTGGACTGGCGGCGGCTGGACGCGCGGCGGAGGAGAGTTTTGCCGCGATGATCCAATGGGCGGGGCAAGCGATCAGCAGCGTCAAGGAGATCACCATCACCGGGCGCCGCTCCTTCTTCCTAGATCAGCACGCTTTTCACGTTCAACGTTTCAGCAATTCAGCCCGGTTATTATCCTTCCTCGTGACGTTGCCTCGTTTCATCATTGACACGCTTTCTGTGACCGCGCTGGTCGCGATCGCCATGATCCTCCTCGCGCGCGGTCAGGATCTGCAGTCGAGCTTGCTGCTCCTCGGCATGTTCGCCTTGGCTGCGGTCCGGATAATTCCTTCGACAACCCGGCTGAGCGCCGCGTTGGCGCAGGTTCGTTTTCGCTATGCCTCGACCGAGGTTATCTATCGCGAGTTGCTCGCTTTGCGGCAGCGGCCGTCCGACGTTCGGCCGGATCCGACCGAAGAGAAGGCCCTCCCGTTCCGACAGGCGCTCGCGCTCGAACACGTGTCCTATTTTTATCCTGAGGCTCCGCGGCCGGCGATAGACGACCTGTCCATTGTCATACTAAAGGGACATTGGGTCGGCTTCATCGGTCCGACTGGCGCCGGGAAAACCACCCTAGCGGATCTCATTCTGGGCTTGCTCACTCCCACCTCCGGCAAAATCCTCCTGGACGAACACAATCTGCACGACAACCTTGCCGGCTGGCAGCGAAACATCGGATATGTCCCGCAAACAACTTATCTGATCGACGACAGCGTCCGGAGAAACGTCGCTTATGGGCTACCGGAGGCCGAGATCGACGACGAGCGGGTATGGCTCGCGCTGCGCGCGGCGCAGGTCGATCAGCTGGTGCGCTCGCTCCCGGGCGAATTGGGTGCGATTGTCGGCGAGCGCGGCGGACGTCTCTCGGGGGGAGAACGTCAGCGACTGGGGATCGCGCGAGCCCTCTACGGCGATCCCGAGGTCCTAGTAATCGATGAGGGGACATCGAATTTGGACCCCGTGACGGAAGCCGCGATCGTCGAAGTCGTCGCCGGATTGCGAGGGAAAAAGACAATCATCGTGATCGCGCACCGGCCGGCTTTCGTGAGAAACTGCGATTGCATCTTCATGCTGGCGAAGGGCCGTCTTCGCAGCTCCGGGCGGTACTCGGAGTTGCTCGCGAAAGATCTGGATTTTTCCGAATTCTGCGGGACCGCGTCGGCGGCCGTCCCGGCCCATGCGAACTCATCGAACTGAGGAGCCTGAGACAGCGGGAAGTGGACTTTGATGCTGAGGCAACCATAGTTGCCTGCGGGGGAAAGGTGCGTGGCGCGTGTGTTTAACGGAAAGCCAAGGAGCGAAGCGCGCTTAAAGCTCGCGCAAATGATGTTGGAGGATCAGGAGGTTGCCGACGCCTATCTCGAGCTCTTTGTCCAGTTACGGCTCGCCGCGCCGCTCGCGTCGGGCAACTCGATACTCGTAACCAGCGCGGCCCCCGATGAGGGCAAAACGACCGTATCTTTGTGCTTGGCCATGACTGCCTCATACGCGGGTCAGTCAGTTCTTTTGATGGACGGGGACCTGCGACGGTCTTCGCTGACGGCGGCACTCGGCGGCCACGGCAGTGTCGGGCTCATCGAAGTTCTTATCGGTCAGGCAGAAGCTCCCGAAGCCATTAGGCCCACCGCGATAGAGGGACCGAAAACGACCGGCGTGAGCTTCATGCCGGCGGGGCGAAGGCCCCCCTCGTCACTGGGAGCCGCCGAATGGTCCAAGGCGCGTCCGGCGTTCAAGTCGATCTCGCAAAGGTTCGGCTACGTGTTCCTGGATTCGCCGCCAGTGTTGGCCGCTGGTGATGCGCTGCTCTTCGCCGGCATGGTGGATGCGGTTCTTCTGGTCGTCGGCGCCGGAAGCGCCAATCTCAACGAAATCAAGCGAGCCAAGCAGCTTCTGGAGTTCGACTGGCACGCCGATCATCGGCGCTGTGCTCAATCGGTTCAATCCGAAGGTTCATGGCCCCTCCAACCGGCCGTACAGCGGTTACTACCGGCGTTGACGCACCCGGGCGCCACGTTGGATAGAGGGTCGACCGCCTCGCCGTTCCTGCCTCTTAATGCATTCGGGACGCCAGTTGGGGACTGCGATTGCGCGTATTGGCCCACATCCATACGATGAACGACGCCGCGGTCATCGAGCAGCTGCTCGATGGGCTTCGCTGCCAAACTCGACCGCCCGACGGCATCGTCATTGTCGACAATGCTTCGACAGACACGACCCTGAACCGGACTTTCCCGGAAGGGGCGGCCCTCATTCGCAATCCCATAAATCTCGGTACGAGCGGCGCCATCAGGATCGGGTTGGCTTACGCTCTCGAGCACCAATTCGACTGGACTTGGGTGTTCGACGCAGACAGCGTCCCCGAGCACGACGCGCTTGAACAGTTACTCGCTTTTTTTGAGGGTCTACCGCACAAGGACCGGGAGCAAGTCTGCTTCCTCGCCTGTCGGCTGGAGAATGCGGAGGGCGAGGTCAGGCAACGTCCGATGACGTTCACCAACTCCGCAATCGCCGCCATCGAAGGAGAGGGGTCCTATGCAAGGTGCGACTACTTCATTTGGACCGGCTCGATGTTCCGAATGCCTGCGGTCGCCAGGATCGGCCTGCCGTCGGCGGACTACGTCCTCGATGTCGCGGAGGTTGAATATGGCTACCGCGCGCGGCGTCTCGGTTTCGCAAGCTACGTGGTCAACACCGCCGTGACCCACCAGGACGTCGGTCGCGCCCCCGGCGTCGTCGTAACCCGCACATGGAATTTAGGCCGCTTCAAGATGGCCTTTCGGGAAGTCTCCGCCATACGGACATACTACGCTTCTCGCAATCTGCTCTATTTCTGGTTGTACCAGTGTCGACCGCTCCGGCCAAAGGGAATCCTTCACGGCGTCGTTAATGTCCTACTGTTCCCAACCAACTTCTTTCTCGAGCCGATAAGCCACCGCCGGCAGCTCATCGCTTACCTTCGCGGCGTCTGGGACGGCTTGACCGGCCATATTGAGCGCCGGTATTAGCATAGTCTCAACCTAGGCGTAACTGAGTGAAGTTCGGCTCGCAGGAGTTCGCGACGCGCCCGTCAATGGCGCAGCGGTTATTGAACAGGCGCTGATTCTGCAGCTTTTGAGTAGGCGGTTGCCGGCCGCATTCTCGTTCGACCGGTCGTCAAAGAACCCAAGCGCAGCGGTAGATTTCTGAGGGCGCTTCAACATCGCTCCACGGCAGACAATGCGCATTCTGGCCCACATCCATACCCATAACGAGGCCGACTTTATTGAGCAGGCGCTCGCAGGGCTGCAGCGTCAAACCCGCCCACCTGATGCGATCGTAATCGTCGACGATCTCTCGACGGACGGGACGCTCGACAGGATTTTCCCGGAGAACGCCACTGTCATTCGCAATCCCGCAAATATCGGCGTCGCCGGGGCGGTGGCGATCGGCCTGGCGCACGCTCTGAAGGAAGAGTTCGATTGGACGTGGGTGCTCGATGCGGACAGCGTTCCAGAGCCTGATGCGCTTGCGAATCTTCTCTCTTTTTTGAGACTCTTCCGCCGTCGGAGCGGGAAAAAGTCTGCTTTCTGGGATGTCGGCTCCCGACCGCGGGCGGAGGCGAGGCGGATCATCATCCACACCTGCTGACTGCCTCTGGGGTCGACCGTCTGTTGGTAGGCGCTGAGATTAGTCATTGCCAATGCGATTGCTTCATTTGGTCCGGCTCGCTGTTCCGCATGCCGGCGGTCGCGAAAATCGGCTTACCGTGGGCCGATTACGTCATAGATCTGGCTGAGCTGGAATACGGTTACCGCGCGCGGGAGCTCGGTTTTTCCAGCTATATTGTCTTCAGCAGCGTCCTCCATCAGGACGTAGGGCGTAAGCCAGGTGTGACGGTCCGAATTTGCCGCTTCGGTCCCCTTTCCTTCCGGCTCTACGAAATGTCGCCGCTGCGATGCTACTATCATGTCCGCAACATGCTCTATTTTTGGTTTTACCAGTGTCGGCCGACCCGGCCTCGCTGGGTGTTCCGCAGCCTTATTCACGCTGTCGTCTTGCCTGGGACCTTCGCCGTCAGACCTGTCACCCATCGTCAACACTTCATCGCATGTCTGCGTGGCTTCTGGGACGGAGTAATGATGCGCATGGAGCGCCGATACTGACCGATCTCAATTGATGGGCTCTGACGAGCAACCGACAGGGGTTGGCAGGGGGCTAAGAAGACTTTGTCTGAAGTCTTCTTGCGTGTCGACGCACGAGATCGCCCATGGCGGCTGGGGGTCGCGCGCTCGACGGTGCGGGAGACCTTGAAGCGAGCGGAGAGACCGCGGCCTCGCCTGGCCGCTGCCGGAGTCCATGAACGATGCGGCGCTGGAAGCCGCGCTCTACGCCAGCCCGCGCATCAAGCGCGGCCATCGGCGGATTGAGGAGCCGGTTTGGGCCGGCGTGCACCGCGAGTTGAAGCGCAAGCCGTCACCTTGTGATCCTCTGGGACGACTATATCGCAGCGTACCCGGGCGGCTACAGCTACTCGAGGTTTTGCGAGCTCTATCGAGCGTTCGAGAAGACGCTGTCGGTGACGATGCGGCAGACGCACGCCAACGGAGAACGGCTGTTCGTCGTTGCGCCGGTGATGACGTCCAGGTCGTCATCGATCGGCTCACCGGCGAGATCCGCACGGCACAGATCTTCGTCGCGCAGATTCTATCGCTGCGGCAGAAGCCGCAATTGACTGAAAGCCAAGAACCTGGATTTTGTTAGGACGTGACGGCTAAGGCACGGCGCTAGAAATCTCCAGAGTCAATGGAACCGAAGATGAAGGTCAGGTGCTTCCGCAATGGACCGACGCGCAGCATTTCCGATCCGTTGTGGTTGTGGCCCGTAAGGATCACTCGCGACGACTCCGGCGAGTGCTCAGTCGAACCATGAAAGGCCATCCGACAGATGTCATAATTCAAGCCGCGCGCTATTCAGATTTTGATCCCGATCGATGGTGGGAAACTCACGACGGCGTCCGGACAGAACTCGTTGAACTCCAGAAACTCTTGCTCGACGTCGTGCTCCACCCGTTGTCGTTTTAACATCCAGTGTTTCTACACAGTGTGTGCGGAGCAATTTTCACTATTGCCGCTCTGCTTTAAAATTGTTTGCAAAAGCTAGTAATTCGAATATAGGTTTGAACTGTCGGTGGGAGACGCGGGGACGGGGCGGAAGGCGACAAATTCTACGTGGTCGCCGTGAAAAATCGCAATAGGGGGAATTACAATGAATTCAGCCCGAATACTTACTGCAATCGGACTGACCAATCTCCTACTTGGAGGCGCAGCCCAGGCGGCAACGACAACCATCACGTTCAACGGACTGCCCGGACCCAATGGGGCGCTTTTCACCGGGCCCTACACGGAAGGCGGGTTCAGTGTCTCGGCCACAGCGGGCCAAGTCTTCGAAGGGACTGTGTTTGGCAATGGCAATCCCGCGCCGAGCCTCGTCGTCGGCTCCGCTTTCGGCGGTGGCCCGAACGGGACCGTGTCCGTTACCGATGGCGGTTCCAACTTTTCGCTCACGTCCTTCGATCTGGCGGGCAACAACGGCGCGGCCGACTTCACGGTGACCGGGTTCGAGGGAGCGTCCCAGATATTCTCTTTCTCGGGCTCCGTGGACGCCGGCTTTGCGGTGTTTCAGACAGTCAACGGGTTGTCAGCCCAGATTAACGATTTGACGTTCGCTTTGACGTCTCAAGGCACGTCGATGAATTCTGGACAGCATCGCGCTTGGAACCGTTATTCCGGAGACCTCAACGTGGGCGATGATGCTGCTTGGCTTCGTTGGCCTCGGGTTCGTCGGCTATCGTCAAACGATTCGGCAGCCCAAGCCTCAGGCGGTATAAAGTCCGCATTACCTTTTACGTTGAGTAGCCTTCTGTTTCCGCAAGGCGCCCGGGGGTGAGATCGCGGGTGTATGGCGCTGGGCGCATTACCGCGTAGACTGGACCTCTATAAGGAGGTGCTCTTAAACAGATCCTGCAAACGCAGTTAAAATAAACGCTAGCGCGATACTCACTACAATACCGACTGCAAAGACTCTGTAGTCCATCAGCCCCCTGCAGACCGTCGTGCTGCTTTGTCGTACGAGGACCGCGATAGTTCGTGGCTTTTGCTCTATTTTGACGTGGGCCGGCGCGCGATTTGCCGTACGATCGCCAATACGTGTAGATATTATCTTTTTTCACAGTGTTTTCATTGTTATGTTTTTTATACTTTCCAGATTTACTGCAAAAATACGCACGTAGCAAATCGTATTTCTCTCGATGTTTCTCGTCACCTAAAACATTATACGCTTCGTTAATCTCTTTCGTTCTTCTAGTTGCTTCATCTTTTCGGCCCTTGCAAACATCTGGATGGTATTTTTTGAGAAGAGCGAGGTAAACCGCTCTAATCGCGGCGGGCTCGATCGACGGTAACACCCCTAAGACGGCATAATAGTCCTTCGATGGGTCCATCAATGCTCAATCCTTCAACACCCTGACTTGCCGGACATTTTCGCGTTCGGCGATCAGACTTGGAACGCCCCTGCTTGCAAAATCAATTAACGAGAAGGCCGCCGCGCGCCCTCGAACACGCGACGGCCGGACCGTCAGAACGCCAGCAGTCGCTGGCAAGTTCCGGAATGCAGGCCACCATAGCGACCATGAACCCGACAGATTCGGTGATACCGCGCCAGGGTAGAGACGCAGTAGTGACCCGGGCTGACAATGGAATAAAGTTGCTTTTAAATTGTGTAAGTAATCGAATCAAATCTTGCCGTTCAACACACCTGACGAAGATAACGTCTAGCGCAAAACGAGAACGGCGCACCGCAGCATACCTTCGCCGAGATCGGCGAGGCGACCGCTGTCTACGAATACTTGGTTCTCGGGATCTCGCTCGACGAGGATGGGGACGTTAGTCGGCTCCAGCGCGACCGGGGAATGACGAAAACATCCTTCGACGAACTGAAGAACCAAGGGGGCTGGGGCGGCTTCAGGACGCAACGCTGCCGGCTGGCTGCGCGAATGCTCGCGCTCTTCTACGACCGGTGGAGCATCCTCGTTCGTCTCGCCGATCCGAACCTGCATCGCGAGGCCATCACTAGCCGGCCATTGTTCCCGACGGCCATCGCGACCAGATACGCCATGCCCGGCAAATGACGATCCGCGTCACGAGCCCGCACGCCAGGCCCGACCGGCCGCTCGCGTCCAATTCAAAAGCGCAACGACCAACTGCCGATTTCAGGATAATCCATAAGCCCCTGTCGAAGGGTGGGCAAGCGCTTGCGGCGCGATGCTCGCTGTGAGAACCGCCGCGGGATTGATCGCCAGGGCCGCGCTATGCATTCGCCAGCGCGAGGTATGTGTCCACCAGGAGGCGCGCGCACATCTCTCTGTCAACCAGCTGCCGCGGCGAGAACCGGGCAGGACGCCACTGGAACCGATCAAGAATGCTGAGATCATCATAGGGATCGCAAAGTGGGGTGTCGGGCGGCAGGAGTTCATGGTGCACGGCGTATTTCGTTGTCGAGACCGGACAACCAAGTGCGAGGGCTTCCGCGTCGACCAAAGGGCTCACCTCGACGAAGCTCGAATTTAGCAGAAAACTGCTGTGGCGATAAAATGCCGCCAGCGTCGATCTGGGGACACCGGGGATCCATCTGGAGTACTGGCTCTGCTGCACTGCCGTCTGAAAGGCGCGGGCGAACGCCTCGTAGCCATGGCGCGGCCGGCCAACAAAAACCACGTGACGACGCGCACGCTCCGCCAGCCGAGATATGCGTAGGCTTCCCTTGCGAGGCTCGATCCGACCAACGACCAGCACGGGCGGCTCCGGAAGGCCGGCAAATCCGTCCGGTTTCCCAGCCGATGCGTCCCCGAGCCCTTCCGACCAATTGGGAACAACCACCTGTTTATGGCGCGGAATCTCGTAGTCGAAGTCCCTCTCGACGTAAGTTGCCTCGGAGCCGGTCAAGAGCATGATCCGGTCTGCGTTCCTGAGGAGCCACCGCACGCGCCGCCGCCAGCTTGGTACTAGATGGAGGACGCGAGCGATCCGCCGATCCCGTGCGACCGTGACGATTTCTCTGATCGTCTCCCGAGCGGGCATCGAGCAACCCAGCGGGGAGCGGTAAAACAAGCGCCCGAAGACGCTAGCTGACAGCTGGGACCTGTAGTATTTCGTGAGCCACTCGTTTGGGTGATGGATCGTGCTGAGGATGAACGGCCGACCGCGGCGTTTGACCTCCGCGAGCTTCGGATACAGTTCGAGGGGCCCGCTAGCGTCGACGTTCAACGCATGGTAGACGTCCGCGGGCGGGATGGGAGAATTGTCAAACCACGTTGTGGGCCTCAGGCCCGCCTCGCGCACCACCCGCTCATACATCCGCCACTGTACGGTATCGCCGCCAGGCATCGACTCGAAATCGCCTCTCGCCACGAAGCAGACTGCGCACAGGCGATCGTCGGTACTGACGCTGCCGCGGTTCACCGGCCGTACGACGTCGGGGTTGGTCGCGTTCCCTTCCGAAACACGCTGTAGTCGTCGTGCGCGAGGAACTGCCGGGTCTTGTTGGTCTTGTAGAGGCGCTCCGGATCGCGTGTCAGGAGGAACAATGCATAGTGGATGGCACCACGGATGTGGAGGCCTAACCGCATGCCGACGATGCCTATCGCGGCGCGCACAGGGCCACTGTGTTCTCGGAGGTGCCGAGCGATGTTCGACGGCCTTCCAGCCCACGTTCCGGGCTTCGCCAGAGTGAAGCTTCGGCCCCCGAAATGAACTACCCGCGCGTCGCCGGTCACCGACACTCGCCAGCCGCCCGCACCGATGCGCAAACAGTAGTCGAGGTCATCCCCCGACCCAAACTCTCCCCAACTGAAGTTGTCGGCAACTTCTCGCCGCACCATCAAGCAGGCCCCGCAAGCCCAGTCGCAGTTCTCCAGTCCAGCCACATCCTTCGTCCGGAGAACTCCCGGAAACAGATCGGGAGAGAGACGGTTGAACAGCAGGAACGCATTGATCACGGTCCATGCGGTTGGAGCCCGGTCTCCCATGATCCCCGTGCTGAACCGCTCGGTCTCGTCCACAAGCCGCGGAGCGAGAACGCCAATGTCCGGATGGCGCTCCATGATTCCGAGCATCGTCTGAAACGTACCGTCTGGAACGATCGTGTCGGGGTTGAGAAACAACACGTAACGCCCCCTCGTGAGCCCCGCTCCCTGATTGTTGGCCAAGGTCAATCCGCGGTTCTGGGCATTCTCCACGAGCACCACGTGGGGGAACTCCGCCCGCACCAAAGCACTAGTTTCATCCCGCGAGGCGTTGTCGATAACGATGTGCTCGATCGGCATCGTTCCTACGCTTCTCGACACAGAGGCGATGCACCCACGAATATGATCTGCCGAGTTGAACGTCACGGTGACGATGGAAACAAGCGGCGCGTGAGCGAGCTTGTCATTGAGCATCAACGCCCCCGTCGTCCAACGGTTTCAACCGGGGTGGCGAATTCGACCGTAGTTGGCCAATAAAAGGTGCAGGGGTCCTCGTCATCGCGCAGTACGCGTTCCGTAGAGCGCCTTGGACTCGTCTCGCAGCGGGACATAGGGGGACCATTTTGCCAGCAGGGAGCCCTGACGAGCGCCATGGCGACCCGGGGCGACGATCCAGGGCATCAGCACACTCACCGTCTCGGCATCGGTGCGCTAGGCGGCCACTCCCGGTCCGAAGTTTTACGGTGCTCGCGCCTGCTGACCAGGTAGTCTGCAACGACCGACTTGGGCATATGGCGTTCCCTATCGTTCCGCGACAATTATACGTCCGTCTAAGCTTCGCACAATGGGGATCATGGTGGCGAGTCGCTAACACAATGGAGCGACGCGAGTTCGTACCTCGTGAAGTGACGTGTTTTGGAGGTCCCGAGAGGGGACGTTGATGGACACACGGCGCGCATTCGCGAGAGAATCTGCAAGATGGCGTTTTCAATGATTTCGGACCGCTGGGACTCAGGCGAGATAGCGCAGGAGACGGCGGCGGAGCTGTTGGGGATGAGCGTTCGCGTGTTCCGGGTCGAGACGATTGGTCTCTTCCGCTGGTCCACAAGATTGAGATACCAGAAACGGACGCGGTCGCGGACTTTGTTGTCTTTTTCTCGTTTTTTATCCATCTAAGAGGAAATGGAGAGCGAACCGCACCATCTGCCGCTGGCGACTTGAGCCGTTCGACGTCTCGAAATAGGTCGAGAGCATCTGCGAGCGTGGCTATCTGCGCATGCACTTGCGCATGGCGGACAATGGGACCGAGCTTGTCTGTTGAGACGACTGCTGGCAGGGCGCGGCCGGGGTGAGGACATGGAGCAACGGCAACGTGATCCCGGCCGACCCGAATGAAATCCCGAACCCGCTATTGCGCGCTAGCGCTGGTTAGCGCTCTCGCTGCGGGCGCGGCTCTTGCGCAACGCGGGGGCGGACTCATTAACGCGGGCCCCTTAGCCGGCCCGAGCTATAATCTCATTTCCTACGCCTGCGTCGGCGCGGATAGCCTTAGTCACGTCTGCACCGGCGACATAACGACCGCGGCGGTGACGCAGATCACCAGCGGGACGTGCTCTGATACGACGCCCGAATGGTCGTTCGATGGTTCGAAGGTCGCGTTTGAGCGCCAATGTGGCAACGACAGCGACATTTACATCGCGAATCCAGATGGGAGCGGGGTCACTCAGGTTACGACGACTACTCTAGCTTTCACTCCGACCTGGACGCCGTCCGGTCAGATTGTTTACTCAAACATCGTGTATCAAGGCTCACCGCCAAGTCCGGTTTTCTGCACTAATGGGTATAACGTTCCGTGCTCAGACTTGCGTATCATCAACACTGACGGGACCGGCGATACGGAGTTACTGGCGTCCAATTGGACGAACACCAGCGAGGCAAGCCTTTTTAATATTTCTGCCCACGTTACTCCGGACGGAGCAACGGTCATATTCGGCTGCGGCCCGTACGGTGGCGGGTCGTGGGGTGGCAGTGGGCTCCAGCTCTGCAGCATTCCTCTGGCCACCGGGAACGTCACGCAAACGCCAACTCTGTTGAGCATTGTGACTGGCGCGGCCTCTTCCGATCCAAACATCGGACTAGTTAAAATTCGCGGCCAGTATCAGGTGGTTTTTAGCTCGATCCGACCAACGATCAGCACCGGAAATTTGAACGTGTTTAGCATGAAGGGGGACGGAACGGGCGTGATGCAACTCACAAGCTTCGTCGAGCCGCTAGAAGGACAAGACGCCGGCTGGAGCCCCGATATGTCCATGATTTCTTTTGAGCACGACACAAAGAGCGGCGCAGCTAGCGTTTGGGTGATGAACGCTGACGGGAGCAACGAGCACAGTACCGGGATTGCCTGCAATCCAAACGGCTGCAAGCCGCGGTTCCGTCCTTGAAAATCGTCTATTCAGCATTTTCACACGCGTTCAATTCCTTTAGGCGGCCCCAGAAAATCGCGACCGCCCAACCTGGACAGCGCCGGATCGATTCCGTCTTTAGCTTCGGCAAAATCTAAGCTTTGGGCAAGCGCTGCCCTGCCGCCTGCTATGCCGGGCCGTGGTTCGGTGGGGTTGCTGCGCCGGATAGCGACAATGAGCGCGGCGAAAAGCCACAGTGCACCGCCGACAGCGTGACCGGCTAGCGGGCCATCGGCAATACTTTGAGTGGCAAGGGCCGTCAAACCGGCGACCATACCGACCTGCAATCGTCTCATGTCGGCCGCGGTCTGTCTCATCGAGCCGAGCGCGATCTTCACGATATTCGCGAAGAAACCAAAGTACAAGAACGATCCCAGTGGCCCAACCTCGGTTAGGATCGCGAGATAGTAACTGTCCGCTGGCTCGTTCGTCCCCATCTTGATGCCCATATCCGTAAATTCCTGCCGAGGCGCTCTCATCGCAGCAGTGCTATTATCGAACCCGACGCCAAGAAGCGGGTGCGAAGCATAGCCCTGAAGCGCAGCATCGAACATATAAAATCTCATGGTGAAAAATCCGGCCGTGACCACAAGTATGCCGACAGCAACGGGATACTAAGAGTTCCGAGCAAGATCAGAGTTGAAAAGGCGAGTTTATACGTCAACCGTGATATCAAGCGCGACCAGCCTGCAATGGCGAAGAACGCGATCATGCCGACGGCAAAGCCGAGTAAGCCGGCGCGCGAGAAAGTCAGCACCAAGGCAAGAACACCTAACACGTAAACCAAGATAAGCAGCACTGTATCCAGAGTAGTTCGTGAAGTCAGAAGGTAAGCGAGGGCAACGGGTAAAATCATGCCGCACAGGCCAGCTGCTATCCCCGGATGGCGGAACATGCCTTGACTGCGTTTGACATCCGATCCGTTCCCATGGAAGGCTGAACCTGGACCTTGCTCGTCAATATGAAAAGTCAATACCCCAAGTCCCGGCGTGGGGCCTTTCTGGGCTCCATATGGTCGGGCTGAGCCGGTGACCGGCGCTTCATCGTGCAGACCAACAAAAGCCACGGTGTCGGTCCCGATACCCCGTTCGAAGAACACGACTACAGTCCCAGCGCTGATTATGAACCCGAGTAGTGCGGCCAAAACGACGCTTCGAAACTGCAGTGGTGTTGAAACGTTGTTGATCAGATAAACGAAATACAGGAACCACAAAATCTGCCGACACAACTCGAATATCGACAAGTAAAGTGACATGGCATTGAGCAGCGAGACGAGGAAAGCCCACGCAAGATAAAAGACAAAAAAGTACCCGATTTTCGGAAAATATACTGATGTTCGTCGTAAACATACGTGTCCAAGCCACGGCAATAACATTGCGATTAATATCATGTCCGACAAGTATATATTCAAGACCAGTGGTGCCACTCATCGGAGCGCCATAGGTCTTACCGAGAGCCTCGGAATCGACTATGCTCGATGACAGCCATTTTGTGATATCGAACGGAATCGACAGTACAAGTAGGAATAGCCAATACGCTTGCGGCGGCTTTACCATCATTGTTGAGATCAATAGGGCAGCAGCCGCCCAGCGCGAAAGCGACTTCGCTGTCGAAAGCACGGTCAGCGCCATGTTGATCACCACCGCGACCAACATGGCGACGCCGACAATGCCAAATCCGGCTCCCAGCGGCTTCCCGAAATAAGTGATCAGCACCCCTGTTGCGGCTTCCACTCAAGTCTTGTCTGCGAAAAGAATCCTTGACCGCGGCGGTGCTCGACTCACCGGCCGGCATGGAGGTAATTGTGAAGCGAGGTTGCCGTCCGTCCTTCACCCTGCTTGCAGCATTCTGAAAGCTTAGCACCCCATTGACGAGGTCGGGAAGTGCTAATTCCGTTGGCTCTGCTAAATCCTGCCGTCGTGCCGATGCTTCCCGGACGCACATGATCGGCTAATCCGAAGGCCTCTACTGCGGCTATCGAACGTCGAGAAGGCGCCGATCATTCGCGGTTGTCGTACACGCGGTCGGGTCCGTTGCGCGTCGCGCGGCGCTCGGCTTCGTGCTAAATCTCATCACCGAATGCGGCGTGGTTCCCGGTTCGAGGCGAGCAGCATCGGATTCGAAGTTTCGACAATGCCGCGTCGCGCCCAATACCTGCGGCGCGACGACGGCGAAGGCTACCGCGAGTTGCTGACGCGGATGGCGCAGGAGAGCGGGATCGAGATGCCGACCGCCGAGGACCTGCCGCTGGGTCGACCGCAAGTGGAAGGGCAAGACACCGCCGAACGCCGACTGGAAGAATCGACCGATCCGGAAGCGACGAAAATCTGTGTAAAGGGGCTGCCGGGACTACCGCCTAGGGCGATCAAACCGCGGAGGCGTGCGCCGGCGGCCGAACTGCTTGAGTCCTAGCAGGCTGTTGAAGAAGTCACGCGTTTGGCTTTGAGGACGGCTTCGTCGCCATTGTCGTAGGCGAATTCGATCTCGATTGTGCCGTCATCGAGGAGTTCGGCGGATCCTTCTCCTTCGACCTGGTCTCCCTCGTCGCTTCCGGCCCAACGGAAGCCGATCAAGTCGCGAGCATATTCGACTTCGAGGCCGGCCTGCAAAGCGCCGAAGGCGACTTCTCCGCCTTGCGCGGTGATCGTCAGCCTCGCCGGACCGCAGAGGTCGAGGTGAGCGCGATCCCAGAGATCGGCCTCGACGATCCGCCAGCGGCCGATCAGGCGGCAGTTGGCCGGGGCCTTCACGTGCAAGCCTCGATGAGCTTCGGCAGCCGCGCCAGATTGTAGGCGGCGGCTGCGAGGGTGAAGGACCATCCGACGCGCGCGCGGCCGCGGAACTTGGTTCGTTCCTGGCCGGCGACTGTCTTGATCCAGCCAATGGCTTCTTCGATCCGCTTACGGATGCGTTGGCTGATCGCATAGCCCATGTGCCGCGTCGTACGGCCATCGATCGCCGACGTGGCCATCAAGGCGACGCCAAGTCTTCTGCGCGCCTTCGACCAGCTTGAACACCATGGCGAGCGCGGTCCTGTTCGAGAGGCACCCCTTCGAGCGGGTCGTCCTGTGTCGGACGGTCGCGAAGGTGCTTTCGATCGGATTCGATGTGCGCAGGTGTTTCCAATGTTCGGCCGGGAAGTCGTAGAAGGCGAGCAGCGGGCCCCGGTCCTTCTTCAGACATTCGGCGGCCTTCTCGTACTTGACTCCATAGGTCTCGACGAAGACGTCGAACGCCGCCTCGGCGTCCTTCCTCGTTTCGGCCATCCAGATGTCTTGCAGCATGCGCTTGGCCTTGGGCTGCTGGCTCTTGGGCAGCTTGTTGAGGATGTTGGCGGTCTTATGCACCAGCATCGTTGCTCACGGGTCTTGGGCCAGAGCTCGCCGATCGCCTTCCAGAAGCCGAGCGCGCCATCGGCGACGGCGAGCTTGGGCGCCATCGACAGACCCCGGCGCTTGAGATCGAGCAGCAGGGCGCGCCAGTCGTGAGCGCTCTCGCGCGCGCCGTCGACAAAGCCGAGCAGCTCCTTCTTGCCCTCCGGCGTGGCGCCGATGATGACCAGGATGCATTGCGCCTCGTCCTCCAGACGCGCCTGCAGGTAGACGCCGTCGGCCCAGACGTAGACGTAGCTCTTGGCCGACAGATCGCGCTCGCCCCATCGCTTGTGTTCGTCGCTCCAGACCTCCTTCAGCCGCGTGATGGTCGTGGCCGACAAGCCAGGAGCATCCTTGCCGAGCAAGGCGGCCAGCGCCGGCGCGAAGTCGCCGGTCGATACGCCTTTCAGATAGAGGATCGGGATCAGTCTATCGAGGCTCTTCGAACGCCGGGCGTAGGGCGGCAGGATTGCCGGCGTAAAGCGGATGCGCGCCGGATCATCGGCCCCCGCCTCCGGTCGCGCACACGCGGCTGGCGCACCGCGACAGGCCCAATGCAGTCATGATCTGGCGCTCGGGCAGATGCCCATGCCGCACGACGCGCCGGCAGCCGTCGTCGGTCTTCAGAGCGGCGGTCGCAGCCAGAAACTCCGACACTTCCGCTTCGACCGCCTCGGTCAAAAGCGCCCGCGCGCCATCGCGCAGAACCTCGCTCAGCCGGTCGGTCAAAATCCCTGGCTGAAATCAGTTTGAAAACGTTATCGTTGGACACGGCATATCGCTCCTTCGGTGGAGAGGTGGAGGCTCGAACACCCCCACGATATGCCGCCTTTGCCGAATTCACGCCCTCACCAACTTTCGGCC
>CAVPPX010000051.1:0-141166 GCA_963707355.1 uncultured Alphaproteobacteria bacterium
GGTGAGGTCACACTGAAGAAAGAGCGGCGGGAGGTGGGAGGCGCCGATCCTGGCGACGAGCACCTTGGACGCCTCGACGGCGATATCGACGAAAGCCACGTTGGCCTTCTGCTCGGCGAAGGCCTCGACCATCGCGGCGCCGATGCCCGAGCCGCCGCCGGTGATGAAGACAACCTTGTCGATGAGCGAGGGGTAGCGGGCGAGAGACATGGAGCGCGGCCTTATCGTTCAAGCGAGAGGGGCGAGACTACCCTTAAGGCGCCGATCGCCGCGCCGGAACCGGCGCCGCCGCTTGGGGCGCGCGCCCGTCGCTGCGGATGCACCCTCTGAGCGAACTCTCCACAAAATAGCGTTCAATAAACGCCAGTAAGGCGCATAAACGCTAGTAAAAGCGCTGGCGTTTACTACCGTTTATTTTTCCGAATTGGGACTTTTCAATGAGTTACGGTCGATTTAAATAAAAAAGTAACTCCCAAGCCGAGGTGAATTCGAAAATGTCACAATGGTTTGAAAAGGGGTTTGTTCGGCTGATCTTTCGAGACGGGCGGGGAGCGAATTTGAATTCGAACGGAGGCATGGTTCTTCCTGCCGAAGTCGAGGAATTGGTCGCCTCGCTGAGACGTCAGATCGCCGCGCTTCAGGCTGAAGTGGCGGACCTTCGCCGGCAAATGGGGCAGACAGTTCGAACAGTTCCAAGCCCCCTTCGAGCGACGGGTTGAAGAAGAAGCCTCGCGTCGCTGCAGCCTAAAGAGGCGCGTTGCGCGCCGCAGCGACCCCATCCGACAACCAGAAAGTATATCACATTTTATAGTTTTTCGCAAACAAAAGGGCGAAACGGATTGCCAGGCGACACATCGCGCACCAATTCGAAGCGCAGCCGGCTTGCGGTTCACGTCGTGTTAAACTTGTAGCACGGAATTTGCCTACTTAAGTTGGCAAGCGGTGAACTCACGTCGCGACGGAGTTCAGCCTATGACCCTGGGAAGCCTCGCCGGCGCCCAACTGTGTTGATTGTCTTACACCAGGAGCATTCGATGCCGGGACGCATCGGCGTCGCCCTCAAAGCCATGGACGTCCAGGCTTGACAATCCCCGCCCAAATTGCGGCGAGCCGCTGCCGGATCGTGGCTCGCGGACCATGACGGCGTAGTGGTGTTCGGCGGGCCGATGGGGCCCCAATGACACCGCCTCGACTGGGTACGACGGGAGATCAAGTGGCTCGAAACTCCGCTCGCCGAGGACAAGCCGTTGCTTGGCCTCTGTCTTGGCGCGCAGATGCTGGCGCGAGCGCTCGGCGCGAGGGTGTTCAGCTACGACGACAAGCGCAGCGAGATCGGCTATTACCCGATCGAGCCCACGCTGATTGGTGACCGGCTGTGCCTCGGCCCCGTTCCCCGCGCACGGTCTATCAATGGCATTCTGACGGCTTCGATCTGCCTCAAGGCGCCGAGCTCCTCGCTGTTGGTGGGGCGAATTTCCCCAACCAAGCCTATCGATACGGCCTGCATGCAGTCGGCCTGCAGTTCCACCCGGAAGTCACCTATCACATGATGTGCCGCTGGACCCATCGCGGCGCTGAGCGTTTGACGCGGCCCGGAGCCCTGAGCCGACCTGAGCATCTCGGCGGCTGGTTCCAGCATGACGGCCGAGTAGCCGTGTGGCTCCAAGCGTTCCTGCCCGCGTGGATCGCCGGGCAGCTGGGGAAGCTTGCGCCGAAACCGCGACCCGCGCGCCCCCACAACCGAATCCCTGAGCGCGAGATGCCCGCGATTGAGAATGCCGGTCTCCAGATCTAGCAGGCGACGCGCGCGAAATCGGTGCGGCCATTAGCAGGCTGTTGAAGAAGTCGCGCGTTTGGCTTTGAGGACGGCTTCGTCGCGGTTGTGATAGGCGAATTCGATCTCGATGGAGCCGTCATCGAGCAGCTCAGCCGAGCCGTCGCCGGAGACCTCGTCCATTTCGTCGGAGCCCTCCGAGGTGAAGCCGACCGACAAGAGGTGAAGCCGACCGACAAGCGGCTGTATTCGATGTCGAGGCCGGCCTGAAGGGCGCCGAAGGCGATTTCGCCGCGACCGTGGTCGGTGATCGTGATCGTCGCTGGCCCACAGAGGTCGAGATGATCGCGATCATGAAATGTCGGCCCTGACGATTTGCCAGCGGCCGACGAGTTTGCAATTCGCGGGCGCGCTCATGTCGACTCCGCTATGAGTTTGGGCAGCCGCACCAGGTTGTAGGCTGCAGCCGCGACGGTGAAGGCCCAACCGACGCGATCGCGTCCGCGGAACTTAGCCTTCTCCTGTCCGCCGATCGTCTTCATCCAGCCGAAGGCTTCCTCGATCCGCTTGCGAATGCGTTGGCTGACGGCGTATCCGGCGTGTCGCGTGGTGCGGCCGTCGATCGCCGACCAGCGGCCGTTTGTGTTCTGGGCAACGCGCGCCGTTGCCTTCATCGACCGCGGTTCATTGACGAAATCCTCGGCGTCGTAGGCTTTGTCGGCGCCGACTGTGATCGCTTGAGGCCAATCGGCGCGCGGCTCGATCCTGTGCAGCGCCGTGATCCGCTCGGCGTGTCCGTCGGCCCGGGTCAGACAGGCGTCGACCAAAAGGCCGTTGCGGTTCTCCATCAGCGCATGCCCCATGAAGCAGAGCTTGGCCTCCTTGCCCGGCCCCTTGCGATAGAGCCTCGCATCCGGATCAGTGGTCGAGGCGTGCGTGTCGTTCGATCGCTTCTCGCCGTGAAAATCCGTCTCCGGGTTGCGCCCGCCGCCATCAGCCTGCGGTTCCTCCTTGCATGAAGGTTCAGCCCGAATTGGACTGATATGCGGGTCGATCCTTGGGCGGTGGCCACCGCCCAAGGATCGGGCGGGCGGGATCGCGGTCCTCCTGGGTTTTGGAACCGTGGGGGAGTTTGATCCGTCCGCCCTTCGCGCCTGTCCTGAACAGATGAGGGGGAGCAAGACCCGCATGCAAGGCAAGGTTTCGCCCGAACGAAGCGCGACGACGCCAGTCTACGTCGGAATTGACGTCTGTAAAGATAGACTCGACGTCTACATCCATCCGGTTGGCCTGGCGCTCGTCTCCGCCAACAATCCAGACGGTGTCAAACGATTGAAGGCGTTCCCTGAAGACCCACCAAGTCGCGCTCGTGGCGATGGAGGCGACGGGCAAGTTTCACCGCGCCGCCCACCGCAGCCTCCATGCCGACGGCTTCGCCGTCGCCGTCGTCAATCCGTTGCGTTCGCGGCTGTTCGCCGAGGCCTTGGGCGCTTTGGCCAAGACCGACCGGGTCGACTGCCGGATGCTGGCGATCCTTTGCGAAAGCCTCAAGCCCGACGCCGCGGTCGCCGCCCGAACCGCTCTCCTCAACCAGCTCGGCGCGACGACGGCTCGGCCGGCGGCGGTCGAGATCAGACGCCAGCTCCGCGCGGCTGAAACGGCGATCGAAAACCTCGAGGCGGAAATCGAGGCCCTGATCGGCGCCGACCCGCGCCTCGCCAGGCGGCTCGCCATCCTGACTTCCATCCCAGGCGTCGGAACCGTCACCGCGATCGCGCTCCTTGTCGGCCCCGCCGAGATCGGCTCCTTTGCCTTCTACGACCGCCTCCTCGCAACCGGCAAAAAGCCCAAAGTCGCCCTCGCCGCCGTCCATGCGAAAGCTCGTCATTCATGGATCACCGCCCGCCTCGGCGGCTGGAACGGCTACTACAAGCCGCCCGGACCCAAAACCATGGCCGACGGCTGGCGCCGCCTCGCCGCTATGCTCGACGGTTACGCCATCGCCCACAGCAAATCGCTTGTGTGAACCCCGTAGCCCCTTGCGGGGGAGGAAATGCGCCAGACCTATCTTCCGCACAAGCTCAAGAGTAACAACTCAAAAGCAAAAAGCGCTCGACATCAGCGCGCTCCCGCCGCCGTCTGGGCCGGCTCGACCTCAGGGAAATCGGTGCCGCGGGTCACCTCTTCCCATCGGTCCATCTCCTCGATGACGGCGTCGACCTTCTCGCGCGCCCGACGGAGCGCATCCGTTCCCAGAAGAAGGTGGATCGGCGGCTGCTCGGCTCGCACGAGCTCGAGGATCGTCTGCGCGGCTCGGTCCGGATCGCCGATCTGCTTGCCGGCCATCGTGTCAAATCCCGACATGACGCGGCCGACGCTAGCGGCATACGCCGCGTCCTCAGCCTCGCTTTTGCGGATCGAATGGCTGGAGAGGAAATCGGTCCGGAACGCGCCCGGCGCGACCGCCGTCACCTTGACGCCGAACGGGCGAACTTCCTGGGCGAGACTTCGCTGACAGGCCCTCAAGCGCATATTTGGCCGCCGAGTAAAGGGCCGATCCCGGCCCCGGCGCGCGTCCCGCGATCGAGGTGATGTTGATGATATGTCCGGACGCTTGCGCGCGCAGGTGCGGCAGAGCCGCGCGAATGATCCGAAACGGCGCGAACACGTCGACCTCGAACAACCGCCTTGCTTCGGCGTCGGTGGCTTTCTCGAGCGCGCCGAGAAGGCCGTAGCCCGCGTTGTTGACGATCACGTCGATCGCGCCCGCGCTGGCGAAGGCTTGGGCAACCGCCGTTTCCACCGCCTCGCCGTCCGTCACATCAAGGGTCACGATCTGCAACTTGCCGGGCCCTGACGCCAGACCCGGCGCTGTGTCGCGAACCGTTCCGATGACTGTGTCGCCTTCGTCCAGCGCCGCCTGGGCGATGGCGCGGCCGAGTCCGCGCGAAACGCCGGTTATGAACCATGTTCTCATGAGCGATCTCCTTTGCGGCCTGAGAGATGCGCCTTGCGACAATGTTTCAGAAGAGCCCCATTTCTTACAGGACTTGTAAGCCAGGCTTAAATATCGTTGGATGGGGCATGGATTCCACTGCTGTCCGGCGCCGATTACAATCAGTTGCGGGCCTTCGTCGCCGTCGGAGAATTGCTGAGCTTCACCCGTGCCGCGGAATCGCTTGGCGTTTCGCCGTCCGCATTGAGCCAGACAATGCGCGCCTTCGAAGAGCGGATCGGGATCAGGCTGCTGAACCGGACGACGCGGAGCGTGGCCTTGACCGACGCCGGCGAGAGCCTTTTCAAACGTGTGCGGCCGGCGGTGTCCGAGCTCGGCGACGCCGTCGGGCAGGTGCGCCGCTATCGCGAGCGCCCGGCGGGCGTCGTGCGCGTCCACGCCTTTCGCTCGGCCGCCCGGACCTATGTCGAGCCGATCCTGCCGGCTTTCGCTGAGGCCTACCCCGATGTTGTGCTCAATCTCACTTTGGACGACGAGGTGGTCGACGTCGTCGCCGGCGGTTTCGACGTCGCCATCCGGATCGGCGAGGTCATCGAGCGGGATATGGTCGTGGCGCCGCTGGGCAAGGCGCTGCGTCAGGTCGCGGTCGCTTCGCCAGACTATCTCGCTCTCCATGGCCGTCCAGAGCACCCGCGCGATCTCGTCCGGCATCGCTGCATTCAATGGCGTTGGCCGGGCCGCGTGACGCCCTACGCCTGGGAATTTTTCGAGAACGGATCCTGGTTCGAGGTTGTCGTCCCCGGTCCCGTGATCGTCAACGACAAGGAGATGGCCAATCGCCTGGCGCTCCAGGGCGTCGGGATTGCATTTTCGGTTGAGGAGACCGTGGAGGAGGCTGTCGCCGCGGGACGGCTGACGCCTCTGCTCGAGCGCTGGTCGGCGCCGTTTCCCGGCTATTTCCTCTGCTACCCGCAGCAGCGCCAGATGGCGCCGGCGCTTCGCGCCTTTATCGACGCCGTTCGCGGAGGGACGATCGCCCCTGCGTCCCACGAGGTTTCCTCGGGCGTTCAAGAGCCTCTGGCCGTCGCGCGTTCTTGAGCCTCAGCGCCGTGCGCGCGGCTTGCGGTTCGGCCATTTGACGATCCGGTCCGGCCAATGTTCGGGCGAAACGTCGCTCTCGCTGGCCGATACCCGCCCGCGCACCGAGACGCCCGCCTCGTGCACGCTGTCGGGCGAACCCGAAACCAGCGGGTGCCAATCGTACAAATCCTGTCCTTTGGCCACCAGTCGATAGGCGCAGGTGACCGGGAGCCAGCTCAATTGACGCACCACGTCCGCCGTCAGCCGCACGCAATCGGGAACACGCCGATGACGGCGCGGGTAGTCGATGCATCGGCACGTCTTGCCGTCGAGCAGCTTGCAGCCGATATCGGTGAAATGAATTTCGCCCGTGTCCTCGTCCTCGAGCTTGACGAGGCAGCAGCGCCCACAGCCGTCGCATAGGCTTTCCCATTCGGCGACACTCATCTCATCGAGGGTCTTCGTCCGCCAGAACGGTTCTGCTTGCTGGTCTTTCGCCGTCAAACGCTTTGTCCGGTTGGAGCGCGCGAAGCGCCGGCCCGCTTGGGCGGGCTTCGTTCAACACTAAGTTAGGTTTGATCCATTAGCCACTCTCGGACGTTGGCGCGAATGGACTTTCGGCGCTCACGACGGGAGACATGCGGTCAATCTCGGGGAAACGGAAATCGGAAGCCAAGACGTGAACAGCGGAACGACGCTCGTCATCTCCCACCCCGCCTGCCTCGCGCACGACATGGGCGAAGGCCATCCCGAGCGGCCAGACCGCCTGCGCGCGATCGAACGCGCGCTCGAGAGCGAAGCGTTTCAGACGCTTGCCCGCGACGCCGCGCCGCGCGCCGACCTCGTGGCCATCGCGCGCGTCCACCCGCAGGATTACATTGAAGCCATCCGCGCGGCTGCGCCGAAGCAGGGCCTGGCCGCCCTCGATGCGGACACGTTGATGTCGCCGGGCTCGTTCGAGGCCGCGCTGCGCGCAGCGGGAGGCGCTGTCTTTGCGGTCGACGAGGTGATGGGCGGCAAGGTTCGCAACGCCTTCGTCTCGACCCGGCCGCCCGGACATCACGCGGAAGTCGCGACGCCAATGGGCTTCTGCTTCTTCAACAATGCCGCAATCACCGCGCGGCACGCGCAGAAAGCGCACGGCGCCGAGCGCGTCGCGATCATGGATTTCGACGTCCACCACGGCAACGGCACCCAACACATCTTCTGGGACGATCCGACCGTCATGTACGCCTCGACCCATCAGATGCCGCATTATCCGGGCACCGGCGCGGTTCGAGAGCGCGGCGAGCACGGCCAGATCGTCAACGCGCCGCTGCGCGCGGGCGACGGGGGCGAGGCTTTCCGCGAGGCCATGGAGACCGCGATACTGCCGCGCCTCGAGGCGTTCGCGCCTGATCTTATGATCATCTCGGCGGGCTTCGACGCGCACCGGCGCGATCCGCTCGGCAACCTCAACCTGGTCGAAGCCGACTTCGGCTGGGCGACGCGCAAGCTCATGGAGTTCGCGCGCAAGCACGCCCATGAGCGCGTCGTGTCGGTGCTGGAAGGCGGCTACGACCTCGAGGGGCTGTCGCGCTCGGTCGCCGCCCATGTGACGGCGTTGATGGAGGGGTAGCGCGCCTGTCATCCCCGCGGAAAGCGGGATCCAGACCAGCGCCCTTCCAACGCTTTTCTCCCTTTGGGACGCGTCAGCAGAAGCAGATGGCTGCGGCATTGCGCTGTTCCGCAGTTAGGGTCAGTATGCCTGTCCTAATCCAGCCTTCACAAGGAAAAACCATGAGCCGCTTACACCAGGCGATCGAACGAGACGTGGAGCGCAAGCTCTATGACGGCGCTGTCACGATCGTCGCCGTTGGCGGCAAGGTCGTCTTCGAGCAGGCCACCGGATTCGCCGACCGCAGCGCCGCCACGCCGATGCGGCTGGACAGCGTGTTCCCCATCTTCTCCGTCTCGAAGGCGTTCAACGCCGTGCTGGTCTTGCAGCAAATCGAGCGCGGCAAGGCCTGTCTGAACACGCCCGTATCCGAGATCATTCCGGAGTTCGGAGCGAGGGGGAAGCAGCGGGTCACGATCGGCCAGTTGCTCTCTCATAGCGGCGGCCTGCCCGCGAGTTTCCCCGCCGTGCCGGTTGAAAAGATCGGCGACCTCGACGCCGTGGTGGCTGCGGTCTGCGACGTCGGGTTGGAAGCTGTGCCGGGCGAGGAAGTGAGCTATTCGCCGATCATGGCGCATGCCGTGTTGGGACAAGTCGCGCGCCGGCTCGATGGCGGCAAACGGCGGCTGCGCGACATCGCGCGCGAGGAACTGCTGGAGCCGCTCGGCATGGCGGATACGGCGCTCGGCGCAACGACAGCGCTTGCCGCGCGGGCGGTCATGCCGCGCGTGTCGGACGAGAGCCCCGGCATGTTCGACGCGTCGGCTTTGGTCGGCCTCGGCCAGATGATCCTGAACCCGGGATTGAACACCGAAATCCCGGCCGGCGGTTTCGTCTCGACGGCTGCAGACGTGTTCCGCTTCGCCGAGACAATCCGGCAAGGCGGCGCCTGGAACGGCAAACGGGTATTGTCGAAGCCGATGGTGGAGCTCGCGACCAGCAACCATACTGGCACGCGTCCGAATGATCTTTGGACCTACGCGCGCGAGCTGAAAGGCTGGCCGCTGTTCCCGGCCAATCTTGGACTGGGCTTCTTCCTCCGCGGCGAGGGCCTGCAACCAACCTATTTCGGCCATCTCTCCACGCCCGGCACCTATGGCGCGATGGGCGCGGGCACGACAAACTTCTGGGTCGACCCGGTGCGCAACATGACGATGGTATGCTTGACCACCGGCTTCCTCGAGGAAGCCAACAGCGCCCTTCGTTTCCAGCGCCTGTCGGATGTGGCGATCGCCGAATTCGCGTGAGTTTAGCGACCCGTCGCGGACTCCTGTCATCCCCGCGCAAGCAAGGACGACAGGAACGAGGCCCAGGTCGAGGCGGCCCCCTTGGCGCGCCGCGGCCTTTGGCGTCAGGCAAGGCGCGAGGATCGGCGACGTCCGGCGACGAGGACCATCCCGACAAATCCCAGCGACATCATCGCCCAGGTTGAAGGTTCCGGGACCTGTGCAACCGGGAAATTTGCGTCGATGTCGCTGTTGGGCGTCGTCTCGAACCCGTAGCGTTCAAGATCGCCTCCGGCGAATTGCGCAAATCCATAGTAGGTGTCTGCCCCGACGGTGTAGCGAAGGCCGAGGAAACTGTCTGTCGAGGAGTCAGGGATATCCGTCGCGGTCGGAAACGATGCATAGGAACCGAATTGGTCCGGCCCGTAGAGCACGTCGTGGCCGCCGCGCATGTCAGAACTCGTGCTCGGCTCGACGGGAATGCCCAGAAACCCGCCAAGGCTCGACACTTCGGCGGTCCCCGTCGTCGAAACGAACGTGTCTGCGAAGAACCCGCTCGATGGGTAACTCAGAGAAAACTGATCCGTCGGCGACGGGCCGAAAGTAAACGGCGTTCCGGATGACAGATCAATGGACCCATCAAGAACAACAGCGGCGGAAGCTGGAGCCGAAAGCAAAACGCTGACGGCGAGAATAACAAGGAATTCTGCATGAGGGGGCGCCTTCGCTGGGGGTACACGCTGGGTGTACACGCATGCAGTACGATCGGATTTGCCGCAGGGTGCACGGACAGGAGCACATATTTGTGATCGAGCGCCGCGAGGGCTGCCAGCCGGCAGACGGTCGTCGATCCGGCCCAGTCGCAATGAACGGAAGCCCTCTACGCCTTCCGCGAGGCCGCCCACGCGGACCTCCCGCGGGCTCCGACGCAAAGCGGCGCGATCCGCTCGGCAATCTCAACCCCACCGAAGCCGACTTCGCCTGGACGACGCAGAAGCTCATGGAGGTCGTGCGCAGGCGCGGCCCATGAGCGCGTCGTGTCGGTGCTGGAAGGCGGCTATGACCTCAAGGGGGTCCGCTTACCCCTCCATCCGCGCCGTCGCATGCGCAGCGACTGAGCGGACAAACCTCCTGTCATCCCCGCGCCAGCGGGGATCCAGGCGGGCGCCTTTCCGAGGGGTCACCCGTCCAGCGTGTCATACAAGTCAGCCCATTCGGGATTGAAGCTCTCGATCAGCTCCAACTTCCACTGCCGCTCCCATTTGTTGATGCGTTTCTGGCGCGTGATGGCCTGGTTGAAGTCTGAATGGAACTCGTACCCAGACCAACTGGGTCACGCCATACCTGCGAGTGAATTCGCTGCCTTCGCCGGTCCGATGCTGATAGGCGCGGGCGGTGAGATTATTCGTCACGCCGACATACGAGTTTCGATCAAGTCTGTGCGGGCAGCTCGCCGAGCGCGGACGATTGATCCGACCAGGCCGTTGGAAGCTCCATCACGCGCTCGACGGGGGCCTCTCGCCTTCAGCGATTTTGCAGAACCTTCAACACGCTACTGGCTAGCCAGACTGGAGGTCGACTGCAGGAATGCTCCGAGGACTCGGCGGGGCCGTGGTTGGTCGTCGAATTGCCGGAGACCATTAAGGAGACTGAGCGCCTGGACGAACCGCGGGCAGCCGAAGACGGCACAGAATTAATATCGCCAAGCCGTTATGTATTTTTAGCCCATAGGGCTTGTTTGTGACTTAAAACTGGCCCATACACGCACTGGGTTGCAAATCGTCGAGGCATGTTGTCAGGTGCAGGGCGACAATGAGGTCTGGACAGCCGCAGGTTTGTAAACATGCAATAGTAAGGGGAGACCACAATGAAGCAGGTACCGATTGCGATTGCGGCGCTTGCCGCAACAATATTGTTTGGCGCGGCCTCGGCAAGGGCCGAGGTGCTGGAGGCGACCTGGACCTTTTCTCCGGACGGCTCGCCTGTCACTATTGCAACCTGGGAGCAGGATTCAGCGCCAACGCCGCTGCAATCCGCGCCCGGCGTAGCCACGGAAATTCCGATCTCGGATTTTGTGGACTCTCTGGGTGTCATCGGGCCCCTGGCTTCCATCACCTATTACAATAGCTCCGCTTACTCGTACATCTTTTCGACACTCCCGCTGGGCGGGATATACGTTAACGGGCCGCAGGCCTATACGGGCAGCGAAGCCGCGCCGCAGTTCGCTCCGGGCACGTTCAGCGGGACCGTTGTTGACGGCGATGTTAGCGCGCCATCGACACTGACCCTCACGGCGGTTCCTGAGCCTTCGACTTGGGTCATGCTGATTGCAGGCTTCGTTGGGCTCAGCGCCGTACAACTCGGCCGGTGCCGAGCACGGGCGTAAGAAAGTGCCGTTGCGACGGCTTGCCATGATGGTGACCGCGTAACGTTCACCGGCTTGCATCACCGAGTCCGTTGCGCTGGATTTCCCGCTTGCGGGAATGACCTAGGAGAGACGAACCTTCCGGCGTTCGCCTATTCCAGCCTGTCGGCCTTGCGCAAGGCCGGGAAGATCGCGGCCCACAACAGCGTGACGAAGATGGCGCCGCAGCCGCCGAAAATCGCCGAGCCGACCGGGCCAAGCAAGCGCGCCATGCCGCCGGATTCGAATTCGCCCAATTCGTTCGACGCTCCGATGAACAGGCTCGACACCGCGGAGACGCGCCCGCGCATGGGATCGGGCGTCACGATCTGCACCAGCGTCTGGCGCACAAACACCGAGACCATGTCGGCCGCGCCCAGGATCGCCAAAGCGAGGACGCTCACGGCCATCGAGCGCGACAGGGCGAAGACCAATGTGGCGAGCCCGTAGATCCCGACGGCTGCGAACATCTTCAAGCCCACATGTGACTTCAAAGGCCGGGCGGCGAGGACAAAGCCGGTGATGATCGCGCCGGCCGATGGGGCGGCGCGCAGGATTCCGAAGCCTTGCGGCCCGACATGCAGGATGTCGCGGGCATAGACCGGCAACAGCGCCGTGACGCCGCCCAAGAGGACCGCGAACAGGTCAAGGCTGATGGCGCCGAGCACGACCTTGGTGGTCCACACATAGTTGAGCCCCTCGGCGATGAGGGCCCAGCGCGAGGCGGTCGGACGAGGCTGGCGCGGCGGCGACGCGACAGCCATGAGCGAGATCAGCGAGATGAGGCAAAGCATGCCCGACGCCGCGAAAGCCGCAACCGGCGAAACCGCCACCAAAAGCCCGCCGATGGCGGGGCCGACGATGGTCGCCATCTGATTGCCGGCCGAATTGACCACGATCGCGCGCGGGATCAGCCGCCGCTCGACCAGGGTGGGCGCCAGAGCGGCGCTCGCCGGCGTATAGAAGGCCCGTGCGGCGCCAAACAAAGCCGCGACCCCATAGATCGGCCAGAGAAGGTTAAGCCCGCCATAGGCCATCGCGCTGAACAAAGCCGAGGTGCAGAGCTGCACGCCAAGCCCCGCCATCATGATCTTGCGCCGGTCATAAATGTCCGCGGCATGGCCGGCGAAGAGGGTCAAGGCGAACATCGGCAGGAACTGGGCCAGGCCCAGCATGCCGACCGCCAGCGCCGCCTCACTGACCGACGCGGTATGGCGCGCGACCGCATAGACCTGCCACGCGAGCGCGATGGCCTGGACCTGCACGGAGAGGCTGTTGCAGACCCGGCCGATCCAGAACCAGACATAGGAAGGCGCCGCGAAAAGGTCGCGCAGCGTAGCCGGATTTTGCAGGACCGCTTCCGCGGCGACGACGCCCGCGGGGCTTGGGTCGGGAGGGGAGTTTGACATGAAGGGGTTCTTCTTGGCCGTGGCAACCGCCGGAGGCAAGGCCGCGCGGCCCAAGAGTTTGTGATGGCGGTGATGGAAAAGGCGCCAAGCAGACCTATCCGTTCGGGCTGTGAGAAAAACATCGGTCATGCCCGCGCAAAGCGGGAATCCAGGTCTCGAAACGGGGGCTGGATGCCCGCGTTCGCGGAAGGCGCCAGGCGAGGCATCGACCGGGCCCTTTCGGGTCGAGAAAGGGCATATGTGAAATAGCGCGAAACGAAAAGGCGGTTAAACCATTGAAAATAACAATTCCGCGAAATCGTGATTCTGCGCCCGTAATGATTTCAACGGGTTACGATCTGCGCGGCGGCGCGTGACTTCCCCCGTAGAGACACCAGCCAACCTTACGGAACGCGCGGCGACCGAGCCCGTGCTTGGGATTGATTCGGTGGCGGCGCAATTATGGCGGGCGGGAGACGGGCCCGAGGCAATGCATGGTCGCGCGGCGGAGATCACGAACCGGTCAATTGCGTTAAATCGTGGCGAAGAAGACACATTGGGTTGAGCAGCCGCGTTCGAGAGCTTGACCCGGCGCCCGACGAGGACTTCAATGACAGACGCTCCAATCCGAACTCAAACCGGATCGGGACAAGAATGGAATGCGGCGATGAAGACGGGTTTGACCCTGACTGAAGTGGATGTGCGCATTGCGGCGATTTGGGAGAATCTCGAGGAGCTGGTTGAACAATCCGCCGCCGACTCGAGCGCCGGCCACGACGATTTGAATGCGGCCCGGATCGCTGAACAGGAGAAGGAGCTTGGCGAGTTGAGGCAGCTGCGCGAGGCCTTGCTGCGCAAATAATCGCTCCATTGGTCGCGCGCGAGGCGATGCGCCTGCGGCCTTCGCCCAGCCGACGTTGTTGTGAGTTAAGCCGGACCCTCTAGCGCCGCGAGCCGCTCGGCCTCAGCGAGATCCCCAACGGTGTTGACGTTGAAGAACGGGTCGACCGGGTCAGCCGGCCACGCGACCGTCGCCACGCGATAACGCCCGGTCCAGCCTTGAACCTTGCGGAGCCCCTCGACAACGAGCGCTTCGCGCAACGCGTCGCGCAACGCGACCTTCCAGAGCCCGACCACAGGATGAGACCGCCCTCGGGAGGCGGCGACGGCAAGCTCCGCGCCTTGAGCGGACACGGCCTGGCGCAATCGCACGACCAGGTCTCGAGGCAGGAAGGGACAGTCTCCCGGCGCGCTGAGAAGCCATTCCGCATTGGGGCGGTGGGCGGCGGCCCAATCAAGTCCAGTGAGGATTCCGGCGAGCGGTCCTGGGTGATGGCTCACCCCATCGGCGGCGACGGGCAGGCCAAAGGAAGCAAAACGCAGGGGATCGCCGTTGGCGCTGAGGAGCAGGCATTCGCATTGCGGCTCGAGCCGTGCAATGACGCGGGTCAAAATCGTGTGGCCGCCAAGTTCGCGCAGCGGCTTATCGCCGCCGCCCATTCGCTGCGCCAGACCGCCCGCGAGCACCACCCCCGGTACGCCAAAAGCCTCAACCATCGCGGTCGCCTTCTGGAGTGTGGCGAGCCGGCCCGCAAGGGCGCCGGCGGGGGAATGGACTGCGGTTCCAGCGACCGAGCGAGAGAAGGGGCCGTTGACGGCCAGCCAAAGATCCGCGCATGTCGAGCCATGACCGTCATCAAGTTGGATCTGTCGGGACTGAAATGTCCCCTTCCGGCGCTCAAGACGCGCAAAGCCTTAAGGTCCTTGACGCCGGGCGATCGGCTGGAAGTGCGCTGCAGCGACCCGCTGGCGATGATTGACATTCCCCATTTGGTCGGAGTGGTCGGCGACCATTTGGAGAGCATCGAGCGCGGCGAGCGCGACACCGTGTTCCGCATCGAAAAGTCCGCTCCAACCCTTAAATCAAAGCCGCCAGCGTGTTGATCAGGCCGGCGCGCGCCTCGCCGCTGGCGGCGAGCTGAGTTTCCTTCCGCCGCACCCCAGACTTCAACCGGGTCGAACGCGTGCTCGCCAAAATGTACGAACGGCAGCGTAAAGACAACTCGCGAAACGTTGACGAGGCCGGCGACAAAATCGGCGCGTTGGCGATTGTTCCACCCCTGAGAAATGCGCCCACTACTTTAAAAATGGCGAATACGCTTCAACTTGAGGCGATCACACCTTAGATCTTGGATCGGCTTGGACAATCAGAAATGAGTTCAAATAGACCCGCGCCTGGCGTGATAAGCTCTATAGCATCGGCTCTTCCGCTTTCGCGGCCCTAACTTCGCCACGTAATTTGGGTTCTTCGGCGGGTTTGGCGGCCAAATAACGAATCAATGCCAGCGTTTCAAAATGAAGCAATCCCGACAGGCGTCTCCGGCGGCGAGCGAATGGCGCCCTTTGCGCCTTCGTCGGCGGCGCGCCTTGTCGGCGTCGCGCCGCCTCGCGACCGTGAGCATGCATTCGCGAAAGCGAAGCGCCGCTCAGGGCGCGTCAGATTGTTGCGCCTCGCCATTTTGATTGGCGGCCTTGGCGTGGTCGCCGCGACGTTGGTCGTCACCTTTTTCAACCCTTTTGCGACAAAACTGGGCGCGCTGAATTTCAACGCCCTCTCGGTGGAGGGCACCAAAATCGTCATGGACCGACCGAAGCTGGCTGGATTTCGTAGCGATGGGCAAGCCTATCTTCTGACAGCCGAGCGGGCGCTGCAGGACGTCAAACAGCCAACTCTGGTGCAGCTGCGAAAAGTCGATGGTGAAATCGGCGCGGCCGAGGGGGAGGCGACACATTTGAGCGCGGACGCCGGTGTTTACGATAACTTGGCCGAGCACATGGAGCTGTCGGGAAACGTGCGGATCAAGAACGGCAGCTTCACCGTGTTATTGCGAAGCGCCAGATTCGATTTTAAGTCCGGCGTTTATGGAAGCGACGACCGAGTTGAAGTCCAAGGGGGTGACGGCACGACGATATTCGCCGATCGGGCTTCGGCGCTCAACCATGGCCAGGAGCTGACTTTCGAAGGTCACGTCCGGACAAACATTGTTCCGCAGCCAAACCAAGAGCCTGCGAGTGAAGTAAAAAGGACCAATCCATGACGTTGCCGTCTCGCTTTCCTGGATGGCCGGCGGCGATAGCAGCGGTTCTGCTCTGCTCGAGCGGCGCCCGCGCCGCCGCCGAAAAGCCATCGGGCCAGAGCGACTCGACCGCGATCTTCCCTGGGACAAGTTCCAAGGAGCCGATCTCGATCGACGCCGATAAGCTCGTTTATTACGACAAGGAACACAAAGCGGTCTATTCCGGCAATGTCGTTGTCATTCAGGGCGATACGAAGATGACGTGTTCAGCCATGAGTGTCTTTCTAGAGCACGCGCCAAATCCGGGCGCTCCCGGTCCATCGAAGGAAGCTGCCTCCCAGTCTGCGAACGGCCAATCAGGGCCCACTGCGGACGCGGGCGTCAAGCACTTGGACGCCGCGGGACCTGTCACTGTCGTCTCGAAAACCCAGGTCGCCACTGGCGACAGCGGCAGCTACGATAAGGCCGAGGGCAAAGTGCGGCTCATTGGTCATGTCACACTCAGCGACGGACAGAACGTCACCAAAGGGGACAAGCTGACCTACGACCTCAAGAGCGGCCAGGCGACCGTCGACACCACCGCCAAGTCAGGGCGCGTGCACGGACAATTCGTTCCGAAATCGGGCGCCGACGCCACAAAGTCGGATGCTGCGAAACCCAAATAGGAGCCCGCCGGTGGCTATCTTTCGCGCATCGGTTGAAGCGATCGATCGTAAGTGAAGGACGACGCCCCGCGCGAGCGCGCAAACGCGCCCCCTCGCTGGCGCAAATGGTTGCGCGGCGCGAGCAACAGATCGGCTCCAGAATTAGGCGCGCCGTCCGGCGGCCAGGGCGTTCTCGCCGTGCATCACCTCGGCAAGAGCTACCGCGGTCGAACGGTCGTGCAGGACGTCAGCCTTTCGGTTCGACAGGGCGAGGCGGTCGGGTTGTTGGGGCCGAACGGGGCCGGCAAGACCACCGTCTTTTACATGATCACCGGCCTGGTAAAACCCGACAAGGGCGAAATAGAGCTGGACGGTCATAACGTCACCGGCTTGCCGATGTTTCAAAGGGCGCGGCTCGGGGTCGGCTATTTGCCGCAGGAGGCTTCGATCTTCCGCGGGCTTAACGTCGAGGACAATATTCGCGCAGTGCTCGAGGTCAACGAACCTAACCGTCGGGCGCGCGAGGCGATGCTGGAATCTCTGCTCGAGGAGTTTGACATCGCGCGCGTGCGCTCGGCGCCCTCAATCTCGCTGTCGGGCGGCGAGCGGCGGCGGTGCGAGATCGCCCGCGCGCTCGCCGGCAAACCGTCTTTCATGCTCCTCGACGAGCCTTTCGCGGGAATCGATCCGATCGCGGTCGGCGACATCCAGGACCTCGTGCGTCACCTCAAAGGGCGCGGTATCGGCGTTTTGATAACCGATCACAATGTTCGGGAAACCCTCGGGCTGATCGATCGCGCCTACATCATTCACAGTGGCCACGTTCTGACCGAGGGCCCGCCGGACGACATCATTGCGCACCCGGACGTGCGACGCTTCTACTTGGGCGAGGACTTTCGGATGTAGGACCGGACGCGAACCCGCAAAACGAGCACAAGCGTCACTCGTCTTCGCCGAACCGGCTCGAGACCAGAGCCGCAAGCGCGTCCAACGCCTCCCGAGCTTCCGCGCCCGAGGCCGAAACCGTAATCGTTGACCCCGGGCCCGCGCCGAGCGTCAGGATGCCCATGATCGAATCGCCCCCGACCGTCTCCCCGCAACGGGTGACCTTGACGTCCGCGTCAAACCGGTCGACGCACTGCACAAATTTCGCCGTGGCGCGGGCGTGCAAGCCCTTTCGGTTGACGATGTGCAACTCGCGCGACAACGCTTCGGTCAGAGGAGGCGGCGAACACTCTTCTTCAGATCCGCCCTGGGTCACTTCCCCTCCAGGACCTTACTTGCGATCGTGATGTATTTGCGGCCGGCGTCGCGAGCCTCCACCACGGCGTGGTCGAGATCGGCGCTTTCGCGCATCGTCGCGAGCTTGATCAACATCGGCAGGTTGACGCCGCAGATAACCTCGACGCGACCCCCATCCATCACCGAAATCGCAAGATTCGACGGAGTTCCGCCGAACATGTCGGTCAGAATAACAACTCCGCCACCGTCCTGAACGCGGCCCGCCGCGCTCAGGATATCCGAGCGCCGCTGCTCCATATCGTCTTCGGGACCGATTGTTATCGTCTCGAGCTGGGATTGGGGCCCGACGACATGCTCTAACGCTGCCCGAAAACCAGCGGCGAGCTGGCCGTGGGTCACAAGGACCATTCCGATCATCAATTATCCATCAGTCGATCGGCTCACGCTCCGGCGCGCAACTGGGCCGGCGGATGCTCACGCCGCCCATTTTGTGCACTGCGGCGCAATGTTCAAGTGAAATTCCTAACGCCGTTGCGCTCTCGGCCGCCAGGACCGCCAAACGCTCATCGACCCCGAGCGCCTGATCGCAGGCGCTTTGGCCAAGAATCAAGCGCCAGACGCGGCAGGATGACCTCGCCGACGGCGAGACCTTTGTCGTCATCGGGCATTCTGGGCCATCGCCGCTCGCGCTCGCAAAGTTCGACGGCCAGCCGCACGACCGTCGCGGGTTCGTGTCGAACCGCGAGCAGGCCCGCCGCTCGGCGCTCGATGACCCCAGCCATATTGGTCGCTCCCCTGGCGATAAGACGACCGTGAGCTTTGCTGACAAAAACGCGGTCGTCCCCAATAAGCGCGCTAAACGCCCCTTTAGCGCTCGCGCGCGCCATAAGCGCCAGCGCAAGCGTGCTTTTGCCCGAACCTGACGGCCCAAGGATCAAAACGCCGAATTCGCCGTAGACAACCGCCGTCGCATGGAGGCTCGCCTCCCTTCGCAAAGCGGCGCCAGTCATGTCGAGAACGCAGGCAGTTCGACGACAAAGCGCGCGCCTGCGCCATGCCGCACGGTCTCATCCGAATCGCTGTGTTCCGGAGGTCCGACAGGAGCCCGAGCCAATTCGGCCTGCCGGTTGCAGGCCCAAATGCGACCGCCATGAGCTTCAACGATCTGGCGCGAAATCGACAGTCCCAAGCCCGAATTCTGGCCGAAGCCCTGGCTTGGCCGGTCCGTATAAAATCGCTCAAAAATGCGCTCGAGCGAATGCGGCGGGATTCCAGGGCCGTCATCGTCGACGGTGACGACCACGTTATGGACGGACCGCTTGCCTTCCGGCTCTTTTCGAGCGGACGTGCGTTCGAGGGCGACGCGCACGAGGCCGCCGGGTTCGGAAAATGAGCAGGCGTTGTCGATGAGATTGGTGACCACCTGCGCGAGACGGGAATCGTGCCCGAGGACAAAATAGTCGACGCTCGCATTCTTGCCGCGCCTGACCGGGATAGACAGTTCGACCCGTGCGCCGCCACGCGAGGAATCCTGCGCCATTGACACGACCGCGCGCAGGAGAGCGGCGATGTCGACAGGGCTCGCTTCGCCTCGCGCCAGCTCCGCATCGAGCCGGGAGGCGTCGGAGATGTCGCTGATCAACCGGTCGAGCCGCCGCACGTCATGTTGCATGATGGCGATCAGCCGATCGCGCGAGTGATCGCGGTTCACTTTTGGCAACGTTTCGAGCGCGCTGCGCAGGGACGTCAGCGGATTCTTGAGTTCGTGCGCGACATCGGCGGCGAAGCTTTCAATCGCGTCCAGACGGTTATAGAGCGCCTGCGTCATATCGCGCAGCGCGCGAGACAGGTGACCGATCTCGTCCGATCGCGCGGTGAAATCGGGAATCTGCTGGCGCGACCGGATGCCCCGCCGGACGCGTTCGGCCGCATCGGCGAGCCGCCGGACAGGTTCGGCGATTGTGTTGGCGAGGGATAGGGACAGAACCAGCATCACGATGGCGAGAACCAAGAAGAACCGCAGTTGCGCCAAACGCGCCGAGGTGATCACACGGTCAATGTCACCGCCCTGGGTGGAGAGCAGTAGCGCGCCCCGGGTCGCCATCATGTGCTGGATCGGCACCCCGACCGAGACGATCGTTTCACCCAGGTGGTTGACGCGCACCAGGGATTGCGTTTTGCCCCGCAGCGCGCCGGCGACTTCCGGCATAGTGTGGCCATTGGTCGCCCATGGGTCTTCGGCGCGGGGCGCGGTCGACGTCAGAAACAATCCCCGCAGGCGGGCGACGATCCGTTCCGCAAATCCGCGCCGCTCCGAAGCATCCGGCAAATCCGAGTGCTCGACTGCGCCGCGGGCCGAAAACGATCGCGAATCAAGCAGAAGCCGACCGTCGCTATCGTAGATGCGCGCACGCGTACGGGTCGGGGTGACGAGCCGATGGAGGAAAGGCCCGACCAGCGCGGGGTTGATCGAGAACTGCGTTGCGTCCTCATCGCTCGGAGACGGCGCTACGCTTTCTCCCGGCGCCAATTGCAACAGCTTGTCGGGATCGATGGTGATGGAATCGGTGTCACCCGTCGCCGAAGCTGAGACCGCGGCGGCGATGATGTCGGCCTGAATGGTGAGGCTTTGCACCCGCGCCTCGATCAGATCGGCGCGAAACTGGTCGAGGAGCAGAAACCCGACCACGAGCACGACAAGGCCGCCCAAATTGAGGACGACGATGCGCCGGGTCAGCGACGAGGAAAACCGCGCCGTAAGAAATCGCCAGGCGAGGCGCACACGCGCGCGCAGCCAACGAAGTCTCCCACGGGCTGACTGGTCCGAAAGGCGATGTTGAACCTGCGTTTCGGCGCTCATCTTCGCCGGCCGAGCCGCTTACCCTTCCTTAAATCGGTAGCCGACGCCGTATAGGGTCTCGATCATTTCGAAATCCGGCTCGACCACCTTGAACTTTTTGCGCAACCGCTTGATGTGGCTGTCGATGGTGCGGTCGTCGACATACACCTGATCGTCGTAAGCCGCGTCCATCAAAGCATTGCGGCTCTTGACCACGCCCGGCCTGGTCGCCAGCGCTTGCAGAATGAGGAACTCCGTGACCGTCAGGGTCACCGCCGTATTGTCCCAAGTGCAAGTATGGCGCTCGGGATCCATCTTCAATCGGCCGCGCTCGAGAATCTTGGCTTCCGTCTCCTTTTGCGTCGTCGCATCCTTGGGATTGGAGCGGCGAAGGATCGCCTTCACCCGCTCGACCAGAAGGCGCTGGGAGAAAGGCTTGCGGATGAAATCGTCGGCGCCCATCTTGAGGCCGAACAATTCGTCGATCTCTTCGTCCTTCGACGTCAGAAAAATGACCGGCAGATCCGACTTCTGCCGCAGCCGCCGCAGGAGCTCCATTCCGTCCATACGCGGCATCTTGATGTCGAAAATGGCGAGATCGGGCGGATTGGCTTTCACACCATCCAGCGCACTCGCGCCGTCGGTGTAAGTCTGCACCCGATATCCTTCCGCCTCGAGCGAGAGCGAGACAGAAGTCAATATGTTACGGTCGTCGTCGACCAGCGCGATGGTGGGCATGAAGCTCCCGTTTTGATCTAATCTCGCCTCTTCGGCGGGCTGGCTTAAAGCTGAAACCATTGATCGACCGAATGTGTTCCGAGAAGGGCGATCCTCTAGGGCGCTGTTTCCAGATGGGAAATCCGCGCGAATTGTGCAAGATTACCATATTGTCGCCGGCCCTGGCCAGCCGTCGGAGGGGGCGCGGTTAGAGCGGCAAGTCGGGCTCTTGACCGCTTGGCCCTGCCCGGTGTCTCACTCCAATCCGTTCGAAGCGTCAAGGCCGCCATGGCGAACGCCCCCAAAGATCCCGACGAGGCTCACGCCGAGGCGGTCGTCGACGTGAAGCGATTGATGCGGCTTGCCCGCACCGGCGCATTGGCCACTCTCGAGGCCAAGGGAGGCGCGCCCCTCACGACGCTTCTCGGCGTCGCCAGCGATTTCGACGGCGCGCCGCTGTTGCTGATGTCGACGCTGTCGCGCCATACAAGGAACCTCGCCGACGACCCGCGCGCCTCCCTGCTCTTGACCGGCGGAGACGACCGCGGCGACCCGCTCAACCATCCGCGCGTGACGTTGAGCGGACGGATCGAACGATGCCCCGCGCCCCGCGCCAAGCTCCGGTATTTACAGCGCAATCCCAAGGCTGGCGTCTATGCCGGCTTCGCCGACTTTGCCCTTTACCGGCTCCGGATCGACGACGTGCATTTCAACGGCGGCTTCGGTCGCGCCGCCCCGCTCACGGTCGCCGAAGTCCTTTCGCCTGGCGAGAGCGAAGCCGCGCTGGCGGAGGCCGAAGAGGCGCTCCTCGCGGAGGTGAACGCGCTCGGACCAGCGCGGCTGGCACGGCTCGCGGGGCACAGCGTCTCCCCACGGGCTCCAGGTCCCGGGGGCTGGCGGGCGATCGGGCTCGACGCCGAGGGCCTCGACCTCGCCGCCGGCGGCCGCGCCGCCCGCGCCCAATTCGCGACCCCGGCGGATGACCCCGACGCATGGCGGGCGCGTCTCGAACAGCGGCTCGCGGCCGGCTAACGGGCGCGCCAACCCGTTCCGCGCCAGCGGCGAAATAAACGCTAGGAAATCCAAAGGAAATCCAAGGAAATCCAAGGAAATCCAAGCAAAAAAGCTTGCATTTCCTTGGATTCCTTTGGTGGAATCGGGACTTTTCAATGGGTTACAGCGAATCCTAATAAAAAAATCTTCATGTTCAGATTTTTACAAATCTAAGACCGCAGAGACTCCTCTTTTTCCTTTGCCGCCCGAACTCCCTTGGCGCCCCGGATCAACCGGGCGAGCAAGAAGACTGTAGCACACATTCTTATTTTCGAAAAGACAATGCGCGCGCGAGACGGAAGGGCGATGGTTGCCCAGCCGGGTCCGCCCTCGTTCCGAGGTGGCGTTGGCAGCCCGGCAAAGGCGAGGCCATTTGGCCCCTAAGCCGCCGCGGCCCAAGACCGGCTGGGCCCAACGGGCGCCGGTTGTGACCGGGATCCCGGCGGCCTGAGGGCGTTCACGATTATTTGAAGAGGAGACTGGCTCGCGCGCGCGGACCAGGACAATCGCCGCCGCCTCGATGACCCCGACGATTGGGTGCGCATCGAGATCGAGACGGCGCTCGAGCCCGATGCGCCGGTCGCGCGTCAGCCTCAATACGTTTGAATTAAGCGCCTTCCGCTGCTCGAATGCTCTCTGCAAACCATCGTTTTGTGACGAGGATCACAGCGCGGCCACAAAAATCCTCGAGCGGTAGGTAACTGCCCAGGTGGGCAGAAATTTGGGTGAACCCAGCTAGGACCTCGCGCCTTAAGGAGCCCGCAAAGCGGGCGTCTCGAAGGATGATCCGGAGCCGACGGACAGGACGAACGTTTGCCGCGCCTCCTGGAGCGTCCCCTTCGACAAGCTCAGGGCAGGCTTTCGAGGCCGCTGCGCGGCGCCTTGAGGCACGAGGTGGTTGGGAATTACTTTGGCCTGGCCGCAATTTCGCGCTTCGGTTGCATCGATGGCTCCCCGAGGCGCGCCCCGAGCCTCAGCCGTCGATCGGCTCCACCGCCGCGATCTCGATGCCGAAGCCGGAAAGGCCGACATAGGTGCGTGGATTGTCGGTGCGCAGGCGGATCGACGAAACCCCGAGGTCGCGCAGGATCTGGGCTCCAGTCCGATCTCCCGCCATTGCGTCTCGCGCGCATCGTCGGAGCCGGTCGCATGCGCCCCGCTCAGGTTCGCGGGCACGCCGGCCGCGCCGTCGCGCAGGTAGACGAGCGCGCCGCGGCCCTCCGCCTTGAATCGGCTCAAGACCTTGGGGATCGCGCCGCCGCCGAAAACGTCGCTCAGGATATCGGCGCGATGCAGCCGCGCCGGAACGTCGCGCCCGTCGCCGATGCTCCCGTGGACGAAGGCAAAATGCAGAACCGGATCGAACGGGGTGCGATAGGCGTAGCCCTGAAGCTCGCCGATCGGCGTCAGAATCGGAAAGCAGGCGACCCGCTCGACCAGCTTCTCGCGCGCCTGCCGGTAGGCGATCATGTCAGCGACGGAGATGCGCTTGATCTTGTGCTTCTCGGCGAAGGCGTCGACCTGCGGCCCGACCATCACGGTGCCGTCGTCATTGGCGAGTTCGCAGATGACCGCGACCGGCGGCAGGCCGGCAAGCTTGCAGAGGTCGACCGCGGCCTCGGTGTGCCCGGAGCGCATGAGCACGCCGCCATCCTTGGCGATAAGCGGAAACACGTGGCCGGGGCGGACGAAATCGCTCGCGCCCATGTTGCGATTGGCGAGCGCGCGCACGGTGTTGGTGCGCTGTTCGGCCGAAATGCCGGTCGTGAGACCATGGCGCACGTCGACCGAAACGGTGAAGGCGGTGCCGAGCGGGGCGTCGTTGACCGCCACCATCGGAGCGAGGTTCAGCCGCCGGGCGTCGTCGCTGGTCAGCGGCACGCAGACGATGCCGCAGCAATTGCGGATGATGAAGGCCATCTTCTCGGTGGTGCAGAGGGAAGCGGCGACGATCAGGTCGCCCTCGTTCTCGCGATCGTCGTCATCGGTGACCGCGACGATCTCGCCGCGAGCGAAGGCTTCGATGGCGTCTGCGACTGGATTCGGCATGTCGTATCCCTTGGGCGGGGGGCCGCTGAGAAAATCATTGGGCGTGACCGCCCCTTGCGTCTCGGCGACGATCCGTTCGGCGGTTTCGCGGGAAAGCCAAGACCCCTGTTCGCGGCAGATCAGGGTCACCGCGCCGGGCGAGACCCCGATGCGGCGAGCAAAGTCCGTGCGCGACATCTGGTTGCGCTTAAGCCAATCGCCGAGCTTCATTTTGGCTAAATAGGGAGTGGATCGCTTGAGCGCAACTCAAGAAATTGGATGAAGACCAAGGGAAGTTTAGTCGAACAGCAGAATTCTCGTGCAAGGTCGAGCCGGTATAGCGCTTGCGACGATGGCCGGAGTGCGGCCCTAATCGACCTTGACCAGCATCTTGCCGAAGTTCTGTCCATGCAAGAGGTCGATCAGCGCCTGGGGCGTGTTTTCGAGGCCGTCGCGGATCGTCTCGCGCCACGTCAGCTTCTTGGCGGCGGCCAGAGACACCAGCTCGCCGATCGCCTTCGGCCACAGGTCCATGTGATCGGAAACGATGAAACCTTCCATCTTGAAGCGCTTGATGAGGAAGATGCGCATGTCGGGCAGCGTGGTCAGCGCGCCCTCGTAAGACGCGATGAGGCCGCAGACTGCGACCCGCGAGAAATCGTTGAGGCGCAGCAGCGCCTGCTGAAACGGTTCGCCGCCGACATTCTCGAACAGGCCGTCAATTCCGTCTGGCAGCGCCGCTGTCAGCTGCGCGGCGAAGTTCGGCGACTTGTGGTCGACGCAGGCGTCGTAACCGAGTTCCTTCATGGCGTAGGCGCATTTCTCCGGGCCGCCGGCGACGCCAACCGTCCGCGCGCCGGCGAGCTTGGCGAGCTGGCCGACCACCGAGCCGACCGCCCCGGTCGCCGCGGAGACGAGCACCGTCTCCCCCGCCTTCGGCGCGATGATCCTGTTCAGGCCGTACCAGGCGGTGACGCCGGGCATGCCGAGAGAGCCGAGATAGGCCTGGATGGGAACCGACCTGGCGTCGACAATTCTCAGCATCGCCCCGTCGCTCAGCGAATAGCGCTGCCAGCCGCCCATGCCGACGACCGCGTCGCCTGGATGAAAGCGAGGATTGTTGGAGGCCTCCACGATTCCGACCGTGCCGCCGCCCATCACCGTCCCGACTTCCTGCGGCTTGGCGTAGGATTTCGCGTCGCTCAAGCGCCCGCGCATGTAGGGGTCGAGCGAGAGGAACGTATGGCGCACCAGCACTTCGCCAGGGCCGGGCGTCGGAACCGGCGTTTCGACGAGGCGAAAGTTGGCGGGCGAGACCTTGTCGGTCGGCCGGTGGTCGAGCAGAACCTGAAGATTGCTAGCCAAGGCGACGTCCCATCTTGGTCATTGTCGCGCCGGCTGCGCCCACGATTTCAGCGAGAAAAACAGGAGCGACGTCGAGACGACAAACAAGCCGACATAGAACATCCAGCTCACAGAAAAATGCAAATCGGCGATCCACCACGACAACGCGAGCGAGATCAGAGCCGTGAGGGCTGGGATCAGGAGAAAGAACATCGTGACGAACCCATTGTCGGCGCCGGTGACGCTGAGCGCGACCTGGTAGAGCACACGGCCCAGCGAGGCGGCGATGATCGTGCCTGCGATCATCAGAACGACTGGAACGATCCGGCCGAAATCCAACTCGGAGCGCCAAACCAAGATAAATCCCGCTGCGGGGATCAGGAGGAGAGCCGAGATGGCGAAATTCGCCGCGATCGCAGCCAACTCGTCATATTTCGCGAACCATTTGCAGACCAGCGTTCCTCCCAAAGCCGAGCAGATCGGCACCGGAATGGCATAGAGCCAGGTGCCGTGCATCGCGCTCTCAGCCAATTGGCTCAGAGTCCGGCCGGTTGGCTTCGCCAACCTGGCTCCACGCGACCGCCATCGCGCCGAGAAAAGCGCTGATGAGGCAACCAAAGAAGAACGGAGGCGAGACCGGGATCGGCACTCTCGCGATGATGAGCGCCACCAGGGCGGCGAAAAAGGGCTGGAGATTGATGATCGCCGAGATGATGATCGGATGCGCGTTGCTGAGTGCGAGCTTGAACAGCAGCAGACCGGACATGCCGATAAGAAAGAGGGCTCCGAACTTGTAATAATTAGCGCCGTTCCCCAGCAGCAAAACCAGGTCACGGCGACTTTTTTCGCGCACGATCAAGAGCGGGATCGACATCAGCAGGGCGACCTGGGTCAGGAACACGAACTGCGTGAGGCTGAGGCGCTTGGCCGCCAGAAATGAAAACGGCTCCTGCACGGACAACAACAGGGCGGTGACGATCGCGTACGCGCTGCCAAGTTTGTAATTCACTCGGCGTTTCTGCGACGGGGGCGGTTGCATCTTGGCGAACCTGATCTCCGGCGCTGAAATATCGAGGGGGGACGGTTCCGGGCCCCTGCCGGTCCGCTTGGAAGATGACAAACCTGAGCGGCCAAGCTGACAACGCCGCTGTCGCCTTTCTCGCTTCAAGATGGGAAACCGCCGGCGCCGGGGTTCGGTTCCCGCGCCTATGGCGGGACGCGCCTGTTCGCAGCAGAGATTTGGCATCTCAACGACGCGCCTGATCACGAAGAATTTGTCGACCCGCCTCTTTCATGCCGCAGCCCGGCGCGACAAGAGAGAGGTCATCGAGGGAGCATAGGCTATGAACATACTCGAAACGCGCAGACGCGATCTGGTCGCCGGACCCCTGGTCGCCATGGCGGCCATGGCGCTTGGTGTGAAGCCGGGCAAGGCCGCCGGCGTCGATCCGACAATGACCATCGTCACCCGGCCGGACGAGATCCCGTGGAAGCCGCTTTACAATTTCCCGCCCGGAATGGCGGAATCGGCCAACATGTTCAGCGATATCCACGCTCCCGGCCAATATTTCGTGCTCATCCGGTGGCATCCCGGCTACATGAGCGCGCCGCACTGGTACGAGACCGACCGGCTTTACGTCGTCATGTCCGGCACGTGGTACGTCGCCAGCGGCGAGGATTTCGCTCCTGACGCCACCGTTCCCGTGCCGGCAGGCTCGTTCGTGCGCCGGGTGGCGAAGACCCCCCATTATGACGGGGTCAAGAAGGGTGTGACGGAGCCCGCGATCATCGCCATCTCGGGCATCGGGCCGATCACTTACCACCTCACCGATCCGACGAAGCCAGGCTGGCGGGAGGTCTGATCGTCCGCCCCGCCAGTCCAGTGGGCGCGGGCCCTAGCTGATCGCTGCGGTAAGCCCGCACGGCGGGAAATATTCCCAAAGAATGGCAGACAGTTTCTCGCGAGTCCTTGCGTCGCTCCTGCCGCCGCGACTAGTCTCGCCCGCCAAAAAAATGGCACAGGAGGAAACGCACATGGATCGACGCGATTTTTTGCGTTCGGCAGCAGTTGCGGCTGCGTCATCGGTCGCAGCAGTTCCCGCCCTTGCGCAGAGCAACATGCCCGACCCGGCGGGCACAATGCCCCCGGCCCGTGACTGGAACGATCCCTCGACCGCGATCTATCCCGATCCCGCTTTCGAGGTTTTCGACCCGCGCTTCGCCAAATACAGCGCCGGCACGACCGGCTTGGTGCGCATCTGGACCGGGGGCGTCTGGACCGAGGGGCCGGTATGGTTCGGCGATCAGCAACGGCTCATTTTCAGCGACATCCCGAACGACCGGCTGATGGCCTACGACGTCACGACTGGCAAAACGCAAGTGTTCCGCCAGCCGTCCAACTTCACCAACGGCAACACCCGCGACCGCCAGGGCCGCCTCGTCTCCTGCGAACAGGGCACGCGCCGCGTCACCCGCACCGAGTTTGACGGGTCAATCACGACGCTCGCCGACAAGTTCAACGGCAAGCCGCTGAACTCACCGAACGGGGTGATCGTCAAGTCCGACGACAGCGTCTGGTTCACCGACCCAAGTTATGGCATCGGCGGCGACCACGAGGGAAATCGCGAGGAGCCGGAGCTGCCGCGCAATGTCTACCGGCTCGATCCAAAGAGCGGGAAGATGGATGTCGTGGTCGGCGACTTCAGCATGCCGAACGGCCTTTGCTTCTCGCCCGACGAGAAGAAGTTCTATGTGACCGACACCGGCGCGCTGGGCGGCCCCTTCAAGCAAACCATTATCCGCGTCTACGACGTGGGCGACGACGGCAAGCTCTCAAACGGAAAGCTCTTGCACGATTTCAAGGACGTGCCACAGCCTTACATTGCCGACGACATCCGCGCCGACGAAGATGGCAACATCTGGGCGGCCGGCGGCTGGTCGCCGAACCACGCCCTCAACGGGGTGCGCGTGTTCGCCCCCGACGGCACGCCGCTCGGTGCGATCGTGGTGCCAGAAGTGGCCGCCAACCTGTGCTTCGGCGGCCACCATCACAATCGGCTATTCATCTGCGCCAGCACCTCGGTCTATGCGATAGACGTGGGCACACGCGGCGTCGAAATGTAAAGGCCGGGGAACGAGTCATCCCTTTCCCTCGGGCCAAGTCCGGGGGAAAGCGGTCGACACATGACGAGGCACGGCCCCGCTACTGGACCGTCGACGCCGTGACCAGCACGAATCCGCGGGATTTGTTGTCGTTGACCGCGTCGGGGGTGTTCATGGCGGCGAACATGTCGGCCGTCTTCACCCAGACCGGCGGGTATTTGTAGCGCGCGACATCGAGAATGAGGAAACGGTCGGCTTTTCCGTCATAGGCGGCGAGCGGCGATATATGGCCGCCAGTCTGCTCGCCCATCGCCTTGCGCAGGTAGTTGACGATGACGAAATGACCGGGCTCACGAAGATAGGCGCTGGCCAGCTTGCGGAAGTCTTCGACAGAGCTGTCCGACGCGTGATGGACTTCCGCTTTCACCGGCTGGGTGGCGAGAATCCCGCCGAGCTGATCGAGCGTCATGCCTTGATGCGCCAAGGTCTCGCGCGGCAGAACGACGTCGGTCCGCTCGCTCAGCACATTATCCTGGGTGAAGGTGCGGTAAGGCTCGTATTCGGGAACCGCCGGCGCGGGCAGCCCAAGCGCGTTCAAGACCATGACGATGCTGGCGACGCCGCAATAGGCCTGGGTCTTCTGGGTCAGGAAATTGCTGGCGAGCGGGAAATAGGCCTCATGCGCATCGCTCTCGCCTAAATAGGCCTCGCCGTCATGGGTGCTGAATCCGGTCAGATTGTCGGGCAGCGGCAGAGTGTCGGCGCTCGCGCCGGGGCCGTATAGCCCTACGAGGAGCACCGCGCAGGCGACTAAGAGCTTGGACATGGAGCCGCTCGCTCGTTTGAACTGAATTCGCGAAGGTTCAGATTGGCGCCCTCGGCGCGGAGGGGCAATCCCCGAACGAGGGGTTCCTCCTCACAGCGTTCCGAATAGCTTGTCGAGCAGCCCCTTGTCGTGCGCTGGCGGGCCACGGCGAGCATTTGGTATCTCGGCGGGCGGGAGCGGCCCGTCGTCGGCGCCGCCGGACGCCCCTCTGGGGCCGACGGCTCTTGGCTGCGGCGCGAAGACCTCCGGCGAGGGTGGGGGCGCCGGCTGCGGCGCACGCCCTCCGCGTCCGCCTGTCCCCATCTGGGCGCCAGTGAGGTTGAGCGGCGGCGCAAGCGAAGCGTCCGGCGCTTCGGCGCTGCGCCATGCTCCAAGCGGCAGGCCGGCGACCGGCACGCCCTCATGCGCCGCCTTCATGAACCGGCTCCAGATTTCGACCGGCAGATTGCCGCCCGACACCTTCTTGGTTGGCGAGGAGTCGTCGTTGCCGAGCCACACTCCGGCGACCAGGTAGCTCGTGTAGCCAAGGAACCAGGCGTCGCGCCAATCCTGGCTGGTCCCGGTCTTGCCGGCGGCCTGCCAGCCGGGCAGCTCGGCTTTGCGGGCGGTCCCGGTCAGCAGCGTCTCCTGCATCATCTGGTTCATCATCGCCACATATTGCGGCTCGATGACGCGGCCGAAATTCGCATTGCGCCGCGCATAGAGCTGCTTGCCGTTCGCCGTGCGCACCCGTGCGATCACATGCGGCTGGACGCCGAGGCCGCCATTGGCGAAAGCCGCATAGGCGGCGACCATCTCGAGCGGCGTCACGTCCGAGGAGCCAAGCGCGATCGACGGAACAGGATCGAGGTCGGAAGTGATGCCGAGCCGGTGCGCGACCGCGACCACCGCCTTCGGCCCGACTTCCTGCCCCAGGCGCACGGCGACTGTGTTGAGCGACAGCGCCAGCGCTTTGGTCAGCGTCACCGGGCCGAAATATTCGCGCGAGTAATTTTCCGGATTCCAGCCTTTGATCGAGATCGGGGCGTCGTCACGAACCGTGTCGGGAGTGAGCCCCTTCTCCAGCGCCGCCAGATAGACGAAGGGCTTGAACGACGAGCCGGGCTGGCGCTTGGCGGCGACCGCGCGATTGAACTGGCTATCGGCATAATTGCGCCCGCCGACCATCGCCTTGACCGCGCCATTGGGATCGAGCGCAACCAGCGCCCCCTGCTCAACGCCGAACTTGGCGCCTTTGGCGTTGAGCTCGTCGGTCAGCGCATGTTCGGCCTCGCCCTGCATCTTGAGATTGATCGTGGTCGTCACCACGATGTCCTCGTCGATCGCGCCGATCGTGTTGTTGAGGGCATCCATCACATAGTCGGCCGCGTAGTTGATCGAGCCCGCGCTCTTGTCGTGCTTGACCTCAGCCGGATTGGCGAGCGCGGCCTTGGCCATCGCCTCGGTGATATGGCCCTGGTCGGCCATTGCGGTGATCACCTGCGCGGCGCGCTCGTTCGCCCCTTTCAGGTTGCGGTTGGGCGCAAGTTTGGTCGGCGACTTCATGAGCCCGGCGAGGACCGCGGCTTCCGACAGAGTCACAAATCGCGCGCTCTTGCCGAAATATTTTTGCGCCGCCGCTTCGACCCCATACGCGCCCGAACCGAAATAGACGCGGTTCAGATAGAGTTCGAGGATCTGGTCCTTGGAGTAGCGGCGCTCGAGCCAGAACGCCAGGATCGCCTCCTGGATCTTGCGCGATAGGGTGCGCTCCTGGGTCAGGAACAGATTCTTGGCGAGCTGCTGGGTCAGCGTCGAGCCGCCCTCGATGCCGCCGCCGCCGACCACGTCGCGCAGGAGGGCGCGCGACATGCCGATCGGATCGACCCCGTTATGTTCGTAAAATCGCCGGTCCTCGATGGCCACGAAGGCGTTGGGCAAATACGGCGGCAAGTCGATGAGCCTGACCGCGGGGCCGCCCGTGTCGCCACGATTGGCGATGAGCGAGCCGTCGTCGGAGAGGATGGCGATATTGGGCGGCCGCTTGGGCACCGCAAGCTGATCGATCGGCGGCAGCTGGCTGGCGTAATAGGCGAAAAGCCCGCCGAGGAAGACAGCGCCCCAGACCGAGAGGACGATTCCCCAATAGACCAGGTGGCCGACGACCGACCGGCGCCGTCTGCCGCGCTTGGGGCTCGACGCGGATCGCGAGGGGCCGTTCTTCCTCTTGCGGCCGACGGTTGGCGGGCGGTCGGCGGGATCGGCGCGAAGATCGCCTCCGACCGCTCCGCCGGCGCGCGAATCGAGCCGCGGCTCGATTCGCGTCCGGGTTGTCTTGCGGCCTCGGCCGAACATCGCTGATCCCGCTCGCGGCGTCTCCTTGATGAAGGAGCCTCGGGCGAAACGCGCCCCGCCAGGTCGCGGAGCGTAAGGCTCCCGGTTTAAGGGCTAGTAAAGCTTACGCCGGAATTGACGAAGCCGCGAAAATCCTTGAGGACACAGGTTTCGTATCGCTTCCGCGCCCTTGCGCGCGCCGACGCGGCTTGGCAAGGTCCGGCCCCCCTACGGGGCGCGTCAGACGTCAGAGACTTCGGGATTTCAAGCGATGAAGGTCACCATCGAGCGTTCGGTCCTGCTTAAAGCGCTTGGGCACGTGCATCGCATCGTCGAGCGGCGGAACACCATTCCGATCCTCGCCAACGTGCTGATCGAAGCCAAGGACGGCAAATTGGCGCTAAAGAGCACGGATCTCGACCTCGAGGCCTCGGAGCAGGTTTCCGCCGACGTCGCCCAGAATGGCGCGACGACCGTTCCGGCCCACGTGATCTACGATATCGTGCGTAAACTCCCGGACGGCGCGCAGGCGAGCCTCGAGACGACCGGCGACGCCGGACAGCTCGTCCTGCGCTCAGGCCGCTCGCGGTTCACGCTGCAGGCCCTGCCCGCCTCCGATTTTCCCGATCTCACCTCGGGCGAGTTCAGCCATCAATTCGCGCTGCCCGCGGTGGAGCTCAAGCGCCTGATCGAGAACACCCAGTTCGCGATTTCGACCGAGGAGACGCGGTATTACCTGAACGGTATCTACCTCCACACCGTCGACATTGGCGGGACGGCGATGCTGCGGGCGGTCGCGACCGACGGCCATCGCCTGGCGCGCGTCGAAACTCAGGCGCCGGAAGGATCCGTTGGCGTCCCGGGCGTGATCGTGCCCCGCAAAGCCGTGAACGAAGTGCAGAAGCTGCTCGAAGACCTGAGCCAGGACATAACGATCGAGATCTCAACCGCCAAGGCGCGCTTTCAGTTCGGCGACGTGGTGCTGACGACGAAACTGATCGACGGCACTTTCCCCGATTATGCGCGCGTCATCCCGACCGGAAACGACAAGCGCCTGGTCGTCGACAAGGAGCCGTTCGAGAGGGCGGTCGATCGGGTCGCGACCCTGTCGTCGGAGCGCGGCCGGGCGATCAAGCTTGCGATCGCCGAAGGCAAGATGACGCTGTCGGTCAACAATCCGAACTCCGGCTCGGCCAGCGAGGAGATCGAGGCCGATTATGATTCCGCGCCGATCGATATCGGCTTCAACGCCCGCTATCTGCTTGACATCGTCGGCCAGTTGTCGTCCGACACCGCCTTGATCCGCCTGGCTGACCCTGGCTCGCCCACCCTCATCCAGGACCGCGAAGACGCGGCTGCGCTCTACGTGCTGATGCCGCTGAGGGTCTGAAGGGGGACGCTTGAACGTTTTCCAGTGGTTGCGTTACGGCCCCTGGCTCGCCCAGGTGGTCGTGACTCGGCGGTGCAACCTGAAATGCGGCTACTGCACCGAGTACGACCGGACTTCCGATCCGGTGCCGTATGACGAACTCGCGTCACGCCTCGCGAAGCTCGCGGAGCTGCGGGCGTGGGCGGTCTGCCTGACAGGCGGCGAGCCGACATTGCACCCGCGCCTGCCGGACCTCGTGGCTGAGATGAAAAGGCTCGGTTTCAAGCGGCGGATGATGATCACGAACGGATGGCGGCTGACGCCAGCCCTCATCGACGCCCTCAATGCCGCTGGCCTCACCGACATGCAGATCAGCGTGGACGGGGTCAATCCGAACGCCGTCACCGTGAAAACCTTGAAGCCCTTGCGGAAGAAGCTGGAGCTTCTTGCGGACAAGGCGACCTTCAAGGTGGTCATGAGCGGCGTCATCGGCAGCGCGCCGGCGGAAGAGGCCCTCGAGGTCGTGGACTTCGCGAAGGCGCACGGCTTCACGCCGCGCATTCTGCTGGTTCATGACGAGGACGGGCAGTTGCGGCTGTCGCACGAGGAACTGAGTGTTTACGATGAAGCGAAGCGCCGCATCGGCGACCGCGCGAACGAGGCCTTCGGATATCGGGGGAAGATGATCGAGTCCGGCGAAGCGCCGTTCAAATGCCGCTCCGGCTCCCGCTATCTCTACATTGACGAATTCGGGAGCGTGCACTGGTGCTATCAGACGCGGGAGAGTTTCTCGAAGGACCTCCTCGCCTACACCTATGCTGACCTTCGCGAGCAGTTCGACACGCCCAAAGACTGCAATGCGCACTGCACCATCGGCTGCGCGCGCACCGCCTCCGCGACGGACCAGTGGCGCTCGCAGCGGGGCCTTGCTGACGGCCCGCTTGCAGTGACAGCGACACCTGGCTGACCCCGGCTCTCGCCTTATCCAGGATCGCGAGGGCGCCGCCGCGCTTGTCGTGCTGATGACGCTGAGGGTGTGACCTTCTGCCGCGGGAACTCCGCTCCCTACGCGCGCACAAGTTTACGCGACTCAATGATTTCAGGGACTTGAGTGCGCTTTTGCGGAACTTTTTCCGTGGCCTTCGACCGGGAGCGCGACTTGTCGGTGTTTACGGAAAAACAGTACTACACCGGCACCGGCCTGTCAAGAAATTGTCGATCTTCCGGATTAACGCATTTAGCTCAGGATAGCCGGCCAACAAGGTCGAGCGGATAGCGCCCGATCGCTCACGCGACGCCGCTTCAATGAGATGCTCACCTTCGCGGCGCCTAGCCGGTAAGGAGCCCCTTCACGATCGCGCTCGCCTTGGCAAAGTCCATCTCGCCAGCGTGCGCCGCCTTGAGGGCGTTGACCACCTTGCCCATGTCCTTGATGCTGGTTGCGCCGGTCGAAGCGATGGCGGACTTCGCGGCGGCGATCACCGCCTCCTCGTCCATCTGCTTGGGCAGGAATTCGCCGATGACCGCAATCTCGGCGATTTCCTGGTCGGCGAGTTCCTTTCGTCCGGCTTCGGCGTAGATCGTGGCGGATTCCTGGCGCGATTTCACCATCTTGGTCAGCAGCGCGAGCTCGTCGGCGCGGCTCACGATCTTGCCGGCGCCGCGGGCCTCGATCTCCCGCTCCTTCAGCGCGGCCATGATGAGACGCAAGGCGCCAACGCGTACCTTTTGGCCTGCCTTCATCGCCTCCTTCATTTGCGTGGCCACATTATCGCGCAACGGCGCTAAATCGGGCATGATTTTCCTCAATCGTTGGATTGGGCGCCAAGCTTGACGCGCAGCAAGGGCGGCGCTTAAGCACAGCCGCATGTCAAGCGCAACACGAACCGACCTCGCGCCGGCCACGGACGATCCGTCTTCCGGGTGGCTTCCGCGCATCGCGACGGGCGTGATCGTTCTTAGCGACGGCGCGGTGATCGAGGGCTTCGGGGTCGGTGCGACGGGGTCGGCGGTCGGCGAAATCTGCTTCAACACGGCGATGACTGGCTATGAGGAAATCCTGACCGACCCGTCCTACGCCGCCCAGATCATCACCTTCACCTTCCCGCATATCGAAATCGTCGGCGTCAACGACGAGGACGTCGAAGTCGTCAACGCGGCCGCCGCTTCCGCCGCGATCGGCGCCGTCATGCGCGCCGACATTTCGGGTCCATCGAATTTTCGCGCTCACGGGCGGCTCGACAGCTGGATGAAGGCGCGGGGGGTCATCGGCGTGACGGGGATCGACACCCGCGCGCTGACCACGCTCATCCGGGAGCGGGGCATGCCGAACGCGGTCATCGCCCATTCGCCCGACGGCGCCTTCGACCTCGACGCCCTGCGCGCCAAGGCGGCCGGCTGGCCCGGAATCGACGGGATGGACCTCGTTCCGACGGTGGGCTCGACCCAGCGCTACGATTGGGACGAGATGAGCTGGGCGCTGGAAAGCGGCTACAGCCGGCGGAACGCGACACGCTTCCACGTCGTCGCGATCGACTATGGCGCCAAGCGCAATATTCTCAGACTCCTCAACGACTGCGGCTGCGCGGTGACGGTGGTTCCGGCGACGGCGAGCGCCGAGGACATCGTGGCGCTCAAGCCCGACGGAATCGTGCTCTCCAACGGACCCGGCGACCCGGCGGCCACCGGCGAATACGCCGTGCCGACGATCCAGGCGCTCCTGGAGACGAAGGTTCCCCTGTTCGGCGTCTGTCTCGGCCATCAGCTCCTGGGGCTCGCGGTCGGCGCGCGGACCGTCAAGATGCCGCAGGGCCATCACGGCGCCAACCACCCGGTCAAGGACTTCACCACCGGCAAGGTCGAGGTCGTGTCGATGAACCACGGCTTCGCGATCGATCGGGCGAGCCTGCCCGCGAACGCCGAGGAAACGCATGTGTCGCTGTTCGACGGCTCGAATTGCGGCATCGCGCTCGCCGACCGGCCGGCCTTTTCGGTGCAATATCACCCCGAGGCCTCGCCCGGACCGCGCGACAGCCATTACCTCTTCCGCCGGTTCGTCGATTTGATCGCCGCATCCAAGGCGGAGGCGACGCGAGCGGCCTAAGGCGCCGGGCGGCCGCGGATCTCGCTGACCGGTTCGTAGGTGAACTCCTGCACGCCGACGTCGACGACCACGTCGCTCTTCACCCGCGCGTTGGTCGCCCTGACGAGCGCCTTGCTCATCTTTGCGAAATCGAAGCGGTCGAGGTGGTCGAAGTCGACCGTATCGTCGCTGTAGACGTAGCGAAACGCCTCATCGACCAGGATCGAATCCGGCGCCATCGCCGCCGTCTTAAGCGCGTTCATGTCGACGGTGTAACTCAGGAGCATGACCGCGTAGCCCTTGATCGCGCCATCCTTGATGCGAGGGACATTGATTTCATGCGTCTTGCGCGCTTCCGTCGTCCTTGTGGCGATGGCGGTCGAGCGCCCCTCGCGCATGGCCAGGACCTTGTCGGCGCCCATCTCGCCCGCGATCACGGCCACGACCGCCGCGACCCCGAGAAGCGCGCCCTTGATCATTCGCGCGACCGGCTCCAGGCGAGGGCGGTGTAGGTCCCATCGGATTGGCCGTCCTGAATGGCCCGGGTGATGATCTCCGAGACCGCTTCGCAAGCCTTGAGCTGCACCGCCAGCGCCCGCCGATTGACCTCGAGCTTGGCGTGAAGCTCAGCCAGCGCATCGCGCAGCGGTCCGGCCGCGGCTGCGACGGCAAGCGCCGGAAGGAGGCGATTGAGCTCGAGCAGACCCTGGTTCTTGTTCAGACTGTAGACCTCGTATTTGACCCTCCGGCCTTGTTGGAGGTCGCAATTCTCCGCGTCGACGGTCGCGATGAGCCGCTCGATGATCGGCAGTCCGGCGGCGGCGGCTGGAGGTTGCGCTCCGCGCATCGGCTGGCTCATGTCGGTTTGCGCCCGGCGAACAGAACCACGCCGTTCTCAGGCTCGGCGGCGGCCGGCGCCGACAGAATGTTGGCGCTCATTTCGTCCGCAGATTGGCCGACGGCCTTGGCTGCTTCGCCGATGCGCCCCGGATGGAGGCCGACCTCGTGGGTGGCGAACAGGCGCCTGGCGAGGCCGAGCTTGCCGGATTTGGCGATTTGCGTCGAAACCTGCTCGGCCAGCATCGACCGCCACATGTCGCCCGCCATCCCTTGCCCGAAGACCTCGCCCGTGTCTTTCGGCAACATTTCGCTGACGAACGAATTCAGCATCATCGCCTCGAACTGGATCTTCGCTTGGTGAAGTTTGTCCGGTCCGCCTGCCGCCTCTGCGAGACGCGAGCGCGCGTCGGCGCCGCCGGGGAGCGGCGAAGGCGGTGCGTTTGTCACGCCTGCCGCCTGATTGAGGCTTGAGACAAAGTCGGCCGGTGTGGCGTTCGAGCCTGCAATCGCATTAAGCCGTTGCGCGGCGAGGCTCGCGCGCGACGGGTCAGCCGCGCTGGCGACCTCGAGGATGACATCTGTTTTAGGACTGAAGGCCATTGGGGCGCTGCGAAGGTTTGTTGGAGGGCCCAGCGTCCGCCTTTAGCCTTACGTCGAGCTTGCGCTGCGGGCGAGCGCGCGTTCAATGATCTCGGCCAGTTCCTTGCGCTCGTTCAAGCGCCGATAGCCGAGGGTCGCGGCTTCGATTGCCTGCTCGGCAAGCTTCGCCCGCATGGCCTGCGTGAGCACGCTACGACGCGCGCTTTCTTGCTCGCCGGCCAGCAGATCAAGCCTCAGCTGCAACGCGCGGACGTGGCGCGCAACCAGTCCGGCATGAACGCCATTGGCGGTCTCGTCCGAATCCAGGATCTCGAAGACCGCCTTCAGATCGTCATTCCATCCCGCCTGCTGGCGTTCGAGCGAATGAAGGCGCCAACGGCCGAGATCGTGCATGAGCGCTTGAAGCCGGCCGATACGATCAGCGCGTCGAGGCGTCTTTTCATGCGTCAACCGGAAATGAGCCAGACGCCGAAGCCGCTGATGAACGCTTCGATCGCTGGTTTGATGGTGAAATAGAGCAACAGCAGGCCGCCCGCGGCGACAAACGGCGTGGCGACGAAGAAGACCTGGACCTGCGGAGTGAGCCGGTTGACCAGCGCCAGCGCCAGATTGACCACCAGCGCGTAGATCACATAGGGCGAAGCGATCCTGAGCGCGAGCCTGAACGATTTGCCCAGTACGTCCGCGATCTGCTTCAACGCCAGTCGCGCGTTAAAGTCGGCGCCGACCGGCACGACGTCGTACGAGGCTACGAGGCCGCGCAAGAGCTCCCAATGAAGGTTGGCCGTGAACAGGAGCGCGATCGCGGCGAGGGAGATGAGCGTCGCCAATGGCGCCATGGGCTCGTCGTTCTCGATCTGGAATCCGGACGGGCTGGTGAATCCAAGCATGGTGGCCGCGCCCACCGCCAGGGCCTCAAGTGCGAAGTAGAATAGCCGCGCGAGGATGCCGATCATGCCGCCGACCAGCGATTCGACGGCGATAACCTTAAGGGTGAGGATCGGATCGTCGCCCAGCGCCGCGGCCGGCACGCGCTCGAGCAGCAACGGCGTCAGCGTCAGGGTGACCGCGAGGGCCACGAACAAGCGCACCTGCGTCGGAATCTGCGTGTTCGAGAATCCGGGCGTCAGCATCAGGCAGCCACCGATACGGCAGAACAGCACGAACGCGCCGATCGCCGCGCTGGGCGCGAGCGCTGCGTGGGGCGCCGCCATCGCCCCCGAGACGAGCGCGGTCACGCGATCGTGCCCAGTGACTTCACCTCGAAGCCGCGCGCGATTTCGAGCTGCGACAGGACCGCGAGCGTCGGAAACATGCGCTCGATGATCATGCGCACATAGGGTCGCGTCTCGGCCGCGGTGACGAGGGCGAACAAGCGCCGCTCGTCCATCCGTTTGCGGATCGCCGCCGACGCCTCCGCTGCGAATTGCTCCATCAGCCGCGGATCGATGTCGAACTCGATCACCTCGCCCTTCGGGTCGCGTTTGAGGGCCTGATGGAACGTCAGATCCCAGCGGTTGCCGAGCCTCAAGACGGCAAGCGCGCCTTCGTCGGCGAGGTCTCCGCAAATCTGCTGGGAAAGGCGGATGCGCACCTGCTCGACAATCTGCTCAGGCCTTCGCACGTGCGGCGCGACTTCCGCCACCGCCTCCAGAATCAGGCTGAGATTGCGAATGGAGACGCGCTCGGCGAGCAGCAGCTTCAGCGTCGCCAGGAGCCCGGACTGCGAGATTTGCGACGGACACATGTCGTCGAGCAACCGCTTGTACTCGGGCTCGAGCCGATCGAGCAGCGCGCGCATATCCTTGTACGACAACAGTTGAGCGAGGTTGTTGTGGATGACCTCGCTCAAATGGGTGAGCAGCACCGAGACAGGATCGACCGGCTTGAAGCCGCGCGCCTGGCGTCCTTGACGAAAGCCTCGGAAATCGCGATCGCGCGAATGCCAAAGGCAGGCTCGCGCACTTCGTCGCCCGGCAGATTGGGACGCGGTCCGTCGCCGATGACGATGAGATGGTCCGTGACCCGCAACTCCTGGGTCGTGACCGCGGCGCCGTAAATCTTGATCTGATAGGTCCTCGGCGCCGCCCTGATATCGTCGGAGAGACGGATCTCCGGAACCACGAAGCCATATTGGCGCGCGAATTTGCGCCGCATCTTGGCGATGCGGGAGCCGATCTCGTCGCGCGAGGGCAGCAGCGCGGCGTTGAGCTCCTTGCTCAGCACCAGCTCGATCTCGAACGACTTGAGCTGCTCCTTGATCGAGGTGCGCGCCTCGGCCTTGGTCCGCTCCTCGCTCGCCGCGGCTTTCGCCGCCTCGGCGACGCGATCCTTCTCGATGCGCCGGGGGATGGCGATGCCGACAAAGGCCATCAAGCCGCCTATGCAGCGCGAATGGCAGGAACGGCAGTCCGGGAACGACGCCGAGCACCGCCATCGCCAGCGCGGCGAGGAAGAGCGCGTTGCGGATAGCCGCTCAATTGGTCGATGACGGCTTTGTCGGCCGAGCCGCGGGTGCCGCCCTTGGCCACGAGCAGGCCGGCGGCGAGCGAAATGATGAGCGCCGGAATCTGGGTCACCAGGCCGTCGCCGACCGAGAGCTTGGTGAAGACGTCGGCCGCGGCGCCGAGCGTGAGGCGTGCCGGGTGACGCCGATGACGATGCCGCCGAAGATGTTGACGGCGAGAATGATGAGCCCGGCGATCGCGTCGCCGCGGACGAATTTCGATGCGCCGTCCATCGAACCGAAGAAGGCGCTTTCCTCCTCGAGCTCGCGCCGGCGCGCCTGCGCCACCTTCTCGTCAATGAGGCCGGCCGAGAGGTCGGCGTCGATCGCCATCTGCTTGCCGGGGATGGCGTCGAGGGTGAAGCGCGCCCCGACCTCGGCGATGCGCGTCGCGCCCTTGGTGATGACCAGGAAGTTGATCGTCACCAGGATGAGAAAGACGATAATGCCGATGACGAAGTCGCCGCCCATCACCAGGTGGGCGAAGCCGCCGATGATGTAGCCGGCCGACGTCGGTCCCTGTTCGCCGTGCGACAGGATGAGCCGGGTGGTCGAAATGTTGAGCGCGAGCCTCAGGATCGTCGCCACCAGGAGCACGGTCGGAAAGGCCGAGAATTCCAGCGGCTTCTGGATCCACAGCGCCACCATCAGGATGAGCACCGAAAGCGCGATCGACAGCGCGAGGCCGAAGTCGATCATCACCGCCGGAACGGGGAGGAAAAACAGGCAAAGAATGAGGACGATGCCGACGGCGAAGGCGATGTCCTTGCCGCCGCGGTTCGCTGCCGGCGCGGTCCCCACCGCCGTCAATGACATCGCGCCCTCGCTTATCAGGAGCCGCTGGCGTACGGCTCTCACCTCTAGAGTGCGTAGCGAACCTTGCGCGAGGATCGTCCGGCGCGCCGCGAGCATCGACTTGTCGGGACCGGCGAAGCGAAATATTTCAGTTTGCCGCGCGTTGGCCTCGCGGGGACGAGCAAGGCTTGGAGAGCGTTATGACCTTCCCGGTTCTAGAAAGCGTGGCCAAGACCACTCGCCACACGACCTTCTATCTGTCGTGTGGCGCGGAGCAGGCGACGCCGATCATCTTCCTGCACGGCTGGCCCGAATTGTCGGTCTCCTGGCGCGGGCAGCTTCCCGTTTTTGGCGACCTTGGCTTTTGCGCAATTGCGCCCGACATGCGCGGCTACGGGCGCTCCAGCGTCCATCCGCGGCACGAGGACTACGCGCTGGAGGCAATCGTGGCCGACATGATTGAACTCTTAGCTTCCTTCGGCGCGGAGAAGGCGATCTGGGTCGGGCACGACTGGGGCGCGCCGGTCGTGTGGTCGATCGCTCAGCACCATCCGGAACGCTGTCACGGCGTCGCCGGTCTATGCGTGCCCTATATCCCAAACGGCTTCACGGTTGAGAACCTAGTTCCGTTGGCCGACCGAAGCGTCTATCCGGCCGAGACGTTTCCCACGGCGCAATGGGACTATCAAATGTTCTACCGCGAGAATTTTGCAATCGCCGAGGCCGGTTTCGAGACCGATGTAGGCGCTACCGTCAGGGCGCTGTTCCGCTCGGGCAGTTCCGAGGGCGAAGGCAAGCCTGCGCGCACCGCTTTCGTCAGCGCCAACCGAAGCTATTTTGGTCGCGGCAATTCATCAGCGCCCGACCTTCAACGTGACGAAGCTGTCCTGGGCGAAGAGGACGAGCATCGCTATGCCGCGGCGCTCAAACGCAATGGGTTCTTCGGGCCCTGCAGCTGGTACATGAATTGGAAAGCCAATCTCATCTACGCCGAGAGCGCGAGAACCAACTGGCGGCTGAACATGCCGGCGCTCTTCCTGCACGCTGCTTACGATTATATCTGCGAGACCCGGGTCTCGCGTCTCGCTGAACCTATGCGCGCCCACTGCAGCAATCTGACCGAAGTCACCGTTCCTTCCGGTCATTGGATGGCCCAGGAGAAGCCCGTCGAGGTCAATGCGGCGCTGGCGAAATGGGTAAGTTCGCAATTTCCGACGCTATGGGCCCTATAGAACCTATTTGTACCCCTGCTCGATCCGCGCGTAGATCGACTGGGTGAAGATCGAGAATTTCGCCCCGACGAACGAGGCCGTGAGGCTCGCGGCGACAAAGACCGCGATCATCTTGGGCACGAAGGTGAGCGTCATCTCCTGGATCTGGGTCAAGGCCTGCAGAAGCGCGATCACCACGCCGACCGCCATCGCCGCGCCGACGCAAGGGCCGGCGCCGACCACCACCATCCAGATCGCCGACTGGACGAGATCGATCGCGTCGCCTTCGTTCATTGTACGCTTGCGCCGGTGGCGAGCGAAACGGTCGAGCCATTGGTCAGCGTGGCCACCGCGCCCGCGCTGCCAACGCTGACCGAAGCGACCTCGCCCGAGGTCGACCCGTCCGCGGAGGTCACCGTTCGGCCGATCAGTTGCTCAGCCTGGCTGAGCGAAGTGGCGGTCAAGAGCGAGGCTGAGAGTCGTGTTGCTCTGCACCGCTTGCCCGACTTCGGAGACGGTGGCGAGCTGCGACACCATCTGCGACGGGTCCATGGGCTGCGTCGGGTCCTGGTTCTTCATCTCCGCCATAAGAAGGGTCAGGAAATCGTTGTAGCTGAGGCTTTGCGTCGCGGCGCTCGCCGACGAAGCGGTCGATGCGGTCGGGGACGCGACGGGCGAGGTGGCGTTGACGGTCATGGCGTTCTCCTCATTCAGGCGGCGCTCGGCGTATCGGCGAGCGGCTGAAGCTCCTTGTCCTCGAAAGCGAACAGGCCGCGCAGAGCTTTCAACGCCTCGAAATTGCGGCCGCGGAGGAGCGACGCGTCGACGCTCTTGAGGCCCGCGGTCAGCTCAGGCGCGCGATAGGCGGTAAGCGCCGATTCGATCAGCGAACGGGCGAGAGGCGTGGCGCTCGCAGTGGCCGTCGGGTCCATCAGCATGATCTGGACGGCGAAATAGATCTGACGAACCAGCGTCGTCGCTTCCTCGGCCTGCATCACATGGTTCTCGAGCAGGAAAGTGACCTCATTCAGGAGCTCGATCGAGGCCTTTCGATCGATGCGGATGACTGCGCCGTTGATGAAGAACCGTTCTCCGGCTCTGAGCGTGATGTTCATGCCGCGATGACCCTCACTTCAGCCCGTTGCGGATCAGCACGTTGATTTCGATCATCGGCGTCAGGTCGTTGGTCAAGCCGCCGCGCACGCGGTCGATCTCTTTCATCATCCAGACGCCGATCGAGACAATCCCGGCTCGGAGCTGCGCCGGCAGCTCATTGTTCGGGTCGTTGAGGTCGTCGATAAAAATCGTCCATAGACGGCGGAGGTAGAACAGCGCGTCGATGAGCTCGCGCGATTGCGGACCCTTCTCCTGGGCCGCGCGCAGCATTCCGATCACGCGATCCATCGCCGCCTGCTCGCGGGCGCGCAACGTCTGGTGTGAATCTTCGATCACGTCGTTGTAAGCAAACTCGTACATTGCGTCCTTCACGCCCTAGGCGACCGGGAGGTATTGCGCCAGATTGAGCTGCTGCAGGCGCGCGGTGAGTTCGTAGGCCATCTGGATCTGATTGGTCAGGCTGCTGATCTCCGCCGCCGTCGCCGTGGCGTTGACGTTGTCGAGATTGCCAAGCTGCCCTTGCAGGATCGTGAGCTGTGAGCTCATTGAAGTGTTGGCGCTGGTGACGGCGCTCTGGCTCGAGCCGAGCCCGGCCTGAATGTTGATCATCGAATCGACGCCTTGCGAAACCAGCGAGGCGGCGGCCGTGGCCACGGCCTGCTGCGCATCGCTGCTGAGCGCCGACCCGCCAAATTCGCTCAGCATCGTGTAAGCCTGCGCCAATTGTTGGAAGCCCGGCTGATTGGCGTTGGTCGATGTCGTCACGGTCTGGCCCGGCGCGATCGTGGCGCTCGTATTGTCGCTCGAGGCGGACGACCAGTCCGTGCTCCACGAGGCGCCCTGGAACAGCGCCGCGAACGGCCCGGAAAGAAAGCTCTGCATGTCCGAAGCTGAGATGTTGGCCGCCGCGGGATCGGTCGGCAGGACGCCGAATGTGGTCTGAAAAGCCTGGTCAACCGCGGTCTTGGCGGCAGACGCCGGGGTCGAATAATAGTCGGCCATCGGCGCGACGGCGGAATTGATTCCGCCAAACACATATTGATCGCCCGACGTCGTGTTGGCGCCACTGATCAGCGACTGCAGCGCCGATTGGCCCATGTTCTGAAGCGAGGCGCCGGAGGCGCCGTTCGGCGTCCAGGCTGCGAGATCGTCGAGCGTCGTCTGGGCGGTCGTCTGGATGGCCGACAGCGCGTTCTGCGCAGTCGACAGGCTGGTCGCGACGACGCTGTTGCCGGTGGTCAGCGTCTGGAGCTGACCGACCTGCTCTTTGAGCGAAAGTTCGTAGCCAGACTGGTCGCCAAGCTGCAAACCGAGATCGGCATACTGGCCGGTCGATTCTTCGGTCATCGCACTGGTGAGCTGCGACTGGGCCTGCATGACCGGCCCCACCAGGCTATTGGCCAGGTAGCTGGTCGAAACAAAGTTTGCGCCCACGGTGGTCATGCCGCCTGCAGCAGGGCTGAGAACATGCTGTTGACGGTGGTCAAAAGCTTCGCCGTCGAAGCGTAGGAGTTTTCGAGGTTCAGCATGTTGGTCATTTCGGTGTCCAGATTGACGCCGGTGGCGTTGGACAAAGCCGAGGTCGCCTGCGTTGCGACCGCGTTCTGATAGGAGGAGGCGTCGCTCGCCTGCTGGTTCTGCGCTTGCAGCCAGCTCACCGAAGCGTTGGCGTAATCGGTGAGGCTGGCCGATGCGTCGAGGCCTGCTGACGGATCGAAGCTCTGTGTCGCGCTGATCTCGCCGATGAGCTCCTGGATGCGCCCCGTATAGCTGGCGGCGCCGGTGGTGTTGTACACATAGGCTGGATTTCCGGGGTCGGAGATGCCCCCGTCGCGCAGCAGATTCGGATTGCCGCCCTGCGACGGGTCGACATTCGGATTGATCTCGATCGCGGCGGCGAGACCCGTCGTCGCCGACATCGAGGGCAGGCTGGTCTCTCCGGGTGTGGTGAACAGGCCCGGCAGCGAGGGCGCCGTCGGGGTGGCGGACTGATCGCTTTCGCCGAAGGCGTTGATGAGGCCGCCCGCGATCTGGTCGAGCTGGGCCTGATATTCGGGGGCGAGCGTATCCCGTACCGCTGCGTAACCGGCGAGCGCGCCAGATTGAATGGGCATAGGCGAATTGGCGCCGGTGATCGGCACGCCGTCCACGGTGACAGCCCCGCCATTCGCGCCATCGACCAGCGTCGGCGTTGCGGTGAACGAGACCGTGCGCGGCGTGTCCTGGAACAGGGTGACGCCACTATCGGTGTAGATCGACTCGGAGCCATTGGCGGCCACGGTGGTCGAAACGCCGAGCTGCTGGGCGAGCTGGGTCACGATCAAGTCGCGCGTATCCTCGGCGCTCGAGACATTGGCGCCGGTCTGTAGTCCGGTGACGACGGCGTTGTTCGCGGCGGTGAATTGATTGAGCAGCGAATTGATCGTACCGACCGACGAGGCCATGTTCTGGTCGGCGGTTTCGCGCACCTGCTGGACCGTTGCGCTGGCGCTGTTCAGTGACGAGGCGAGATCGGAGGCGGCCGACACCACCGCGTCTGCGGCGGACGACGAGCTCGGCGAGTCCGCGTAGGTTGTGAGCGCGCTTTGCAGATTGGCCAGCATGGCGGAGGGCGAGGCGCCGTTCTGGTTGGCGCCCGAGGTTGAGGTGGTCGATGAACTGTCGTCGACGGTTTGCGCGAGCGTCGTCAATCCGTCCGAGATCGCCTGCTGCGCCGCCGCCTGCGAGGTCGAGCTTGAGACTTGCTCCAACAGCGCCGCGTTCGCCTCCCGGGTGATCGAGTCCACATCGGCGCCACCGTAGGAGTTCGTGACGACATTCGCGATCTCGCGTGAATAGCCCGGCGTGTTGACGTTGGCGATGTTGTTCGAGACGACGGCAGTCTGCGCCGCGTTGGCGGCGAAAGAAGAACTGATGACGTTGAACGCGGTCGACAGGCTCATCGAAGCTGTCCGGGCTTGGTCGAGCTCACGGCTTCAGGCCGTTCAAGACGTCGAGAATGTCGGCGCCCGTCTGAAACACTTTGGAATTGGCCTCATACGCGCTCTGCGCCTAAATCATGTCGGTCAGTTCCGTGGCGAGGTCGACCGTCGAGCTTTCAAGCGATGAGGCTTCGATCGAGCCGAAGCCCGCGCCGCCGGCGGTTCCCAGATAGACAGGGCCCGAAGCCGAGGTTTGCAAATAGGCGCCGCCGTTGACCGAAGCGAGATTGTCGGGACTGACGACATTGGCCAGCGGAATGTCGTAGGCGACGTTGGACGTCCCGTTGGCGTAGTTGAATGTCAAGGAACCCGTGGTCGAGATCGAGACCCCGCTGATGCCGCTTGGCGCATTCCCGTTCGCGGTTGCGGCAGTGACGTTGAAGCCCGCCGCAAGCTGCGTCATGTTGCTCAGATCGAAATTCATCGACTGGCCGTTCGGCACGTTTAGCGAAAGCGTAGAGCCGGAGGACAGCGCTCCGGTCGTCGGGTTGAACGTGAGGGTCTGGGTCGCCAGCGGTCCTGACGAATACGGAAAACCGCCGCTGGCGGACGCATTCGACGCGTCGAATGCGTCGACCTCCCAGGTGTTCGACCCGGTATTGGTGTAATAAAGATTGATCGTGTGCGAGCCACCGAGATTATCGTACACGACAAGCGACGTCGCTTCGGTATAGGTCGAGCTCGCTGAATTGGCGGACGGCAAATTGGCGGCGGCGACCGGCGTCGCGGTGGATGGCAGATTCGCGGTGAGTGAGGCGGTCGTGGTCGCCGTCGCCGTCTGGCCGGCGTTGACGACGTTGACCTTCTGAAGGCCGGTCAGCGAGTTCGCGGCGATCGGCGTAACGCCGTTTTGCACGTTCGACGCCATCAAGTAATAGCCGGCGCTGTTGACGAGGTTGCCCGAGGCGTCAGGCGTGAAAGAACCGTTGCGCGTCAGATAGAGTGTTCCGCTGGAGTCGGACACGACAAAGAACCCCGAGCCCTGGACAGCAAGATCGGTCGCCGTCGAGGTGGAGACGACATTGCCCTGGAGCCCGTTGAGCGAGACCTGGCTCGTGGAGACGCCGCCGAAATCCGCGTTGCCGGTGGCGATCTGATCGACCAGGCTCGAGAAGTCGGTCTCGGCATTCTTGTAGCCGGTGGTGTTGGCGTTGGCGACATTCTGGGAAATCGACGATAGCCAGTTCGAATTGCTCTGCATGCCCGAAACGCTGGTGTTCAGAATGCTCATGAAGTGTCCTCGGCGGGTGGTCCATTTGAACCGCTCGGCCTTGCGCCAGGCTGGCGCCGGATTCGGGCTCCGCGCTCGCGATCAGCTCGCCGAACGCACCAGGCTTCCGATCAAGAGGTTCCAGCCGTCGATCAGTACGAAGAACATGATCTTGACAGGGAGCGAGATGACCGAAGGCGGCAGCATCATCATGCCCATCGACATCGTCAGCGTCGCAACGATCATGTCGATGACCAGAAACGGCAGCACGATGAGGAACCCGATCTCAAAGCCGCGACGGAGCTCGGAAATCATGAAGGCGGGAATAAGGAGCCGCAAATCCACTTTGGAGCGGTCGGTGACCTCGAAGCGCCCTTTGGACAGGCCCTCGAACAGCGCCATATCCTTCTCCCGAACCTGACTGAGCATGAATTCCCGGAACGGCTCGGAGACTGCGGCGAGCGCCTCCTGCTGGCTGATCTGATTGTCCATCAGCGGCTTGAGCCCTTTCTGCCAAGCCTGGTCGAAGGTCGGCGCCATGACGAAGAAGGTCATGAACAGCGCCAGGCTGATCAGGACGAGATTGGCCGGCGCGCTCTGCAGGCCGAGACCGGAGCGAAGAAACGACAGCGCGACGATGAACCGGGTGAAGCTTGTGACCATGATGAGAAGGCCCGGCGCGACCGAAAGCACGGTTAGGATCGCAACGAGCTCGATGATGCGGCCGCTCGCCGTGGCGCCGCCGGCGGGGACCAAGGAATTCAGGTCGACGCTCTGGGCCGCGGCCGGACAGCTTGCCGCCAGAAGCGCGACGCCTGCGCAGATTGCCCGTCTCATTGCACCACCAAGGTTCGGATGACGAACGCGCGCACCTTGCCGCCGCTGCGGGTCGCAGCCCGCTCGTTGAGGTCCTGGCGGATGTTTTCGAGGCCGATCGGCCCTTCAAGCTGATGCAATGAGACGGTTCTAAGATACGCGAGGACGTCGTCACCAATCTCGCCGGCCATGGCTTCGGGGTGCGGCACGGTCTTCGGGTCAAAGATGATCGACCCCTCGAGCCGAATCCAGGTGTCTTGCGGCGCGCCGAGGTTGGTGACGATCGGCGGCAGATCGACAATCGTCGAAGCTTGGGCAACGGGCGCGGTGGCCGCCGATTCTGTCGGCTTATCCGCGGCCGGCGGGGCGGGGCGCAACGCCTCGAACGCGGCCCCGGCGCTGGCGGCCAGGCAGACGACGATCGCCCATTCGATCAATGATCCCTTCGGCGACTTTCTCGCAGCGACGCCTTGGGCCGGGACGGTATCGGACATCAGCGCTCCGGCTAGAATGGCCTCACGGCGTCGTAGACCTGTTGTCCCCACGCCGGCTGCTGAAAGTCGCTCTGACGTCCACGGCCGCCATAGGAGATGCGCGCCTCGGCGATCCGGTCGTAAGCGACGGTGTTGTTGTTCGAGATGTCGAGCGGATCTACGATGCCCGCAACGGTCAGCTGGCGCATCTCGTAATTGACTCGAACTTCCTGCGATCCTGAGATGACGAGATTGCCGTTGGGAAGGACACGGGTGACGACCGCCGCCACCGACACCTGAATCTGCTCGGACCGGTCGATGTTCCCCGTCCCCTGAGTTGAGGCTGAGGACGTGAGGTCGCCTTGAAGTTTGGCGGGCTGGTTCGACGATCCCGACGACGAGCCGTTGTTGTAGCCAAAATCGATCACGCCGCTGTCGCTCGTTGTTTGCGAACGGCCCGATGCGTTGCCAAGGGTCGCCTTGTCGTTCATCGAAATCAGCACGCGCACGATGTCGCCGACGTTGGCGATGCGCGGCTGGCTGTAAAGGGACGGCGGTGTCCCATTTCCGGAAGGCGGAGGAGGGGGAAGCACTTTCGCGCTCTGGATGCTCGCTGTCTCGTCCGTGACCAGACCTGAGCCGACCGGCGAGAAGAAGGGTTCGCGCATGAATTCGCTGGCGCTCGTCCAGCAGCCCGTCATCGACATGGCGATCACCAGCAGCAGCGGCGGGAGAACGAGCCGCATCAGGATTTTTTCGCGCCGCTCGTGGTGGCCGAGAGTAAGGTCGCAAGCTTGCTCGCTCGCTCCGCCTCCATCTCGTTGAGAATGGCTCCCGCCGCGCCCGCCTTGAGCTTGCTTAAGATCGCGGCCGCCAGTTGATCGTCCATCGCGGCGATCTGAGTGGCGGCGGTCTCCGGCTGCATCTTGGCGTAAATGGCGACAAGGTCGTCGCTCGCCGACTTGAGCGCAGCGTCTTTCTTGGCGACCCATTCCTTGACCGACGCTTCCGCTTTTTCGAGATCGACCAGCCGCTGCTTGACCTGCGCGTCGAGCTCGCTGAGCTGTCTCGTCTCCCAGGCGATGCGCGCCTCGGCGATCGACGGAGCGGCGTTGGCGCAGAAGCGGCTGGCCTCGACATCCTGCGGTTTGTCGACAGCGGCTTTCTCTGGCGTTTTGTTCGCGGCGGCTTTTGGCTTTTCCCTCTCGAGCGCCCGCCCGTCCTGGGCGACCGCCGGGCAAGCGAGGAGAAAAACGGCGACCCCAAGCGCCATGCGCCCTCGCGAAGGTCGAGCCGTCAGGCGTTGCAAAAGAGAAGCAGATGGCATTTGTCAGCCTCGAGGATCGGCGCCATCCTTGACCGCGCGGCTTGCGCTAAGCTGACTGGGGTTGACTTGGGCAAGCCGCAGCGCCGGCGCGGGCCGGTCACTGAATGACGAGATCGGCCTGCAGGGCTCCGGCGGTTTTGATCGCCTGAAGAATCGCGATGATTCCCGGCGGCTTGACGCCGATGCGATTGAGGCCGGCAACCAGCGCTCTGAGGCTTGATCCGTGCAGGATGGCGACGGGTCCGCCCCCCTGCTCGACGTCAATTCGCGTGTCGGGCGTGACGACCGTTCGGCCGTTCGAGAATGGGGCGGGTTGCGAGACGCGAGGCCGCTCGGCGACCCGAACCGTCAGCGTTCCGTAAGTCACCGCGACGGTCGAAATCTGCACGTCCTGGCCGACGACCACCGTGCCGGTTCGCGCGTCGAGAACGACGCGCGCCGCCATATCCGGATCGACCTGGAGCTCCCCGATTTCCGCCATGAACCGGGCGAACGAGATCCTGCGGGGGCGAAACAATTCGACTCTCCGGCTGTCGACCTCATAGGCGGCGCTCGCGCGGAATCGCTCGCGGGAATAAGCGTTGATCGCGTCGACGATCCTCACCGCAGTCGTGTAGTCGGGGTTCTTCAACTCGAGCATCGAGCGCAGCTCGTCGGGGAACCCGGGAACTTCGTGCTCGACGATGGCGCCATTCGGAATGCGGCCCGCGGTCGGGACGCCTTGTGACAGCGTCTCGCCCTGGCCGACGGCGTCGAAACCGGTCACCGAGACTGCGCCCTGCGCGCTTGCATAGACCGTTCCGTCCGCTGCCTGAAGCTGGGTGAGCAGGAGCGTTCCGCCCATCAAGGAGGGCGCGTCGCCGAGAGCCGAGACGGTGACGTCGAGCCGTGTGCCCGTCTCGACGCCCGCCGAGAGGTCTGAAGTGACGATGACGGACGCGACATTGCGGTTTCTGAGCGAGGCGCCGTGGACGTCAAGACCCAGGTGCGTGAGCATCGCCTGGACGGACTGCTCGGTGAAGGGCGCGTTGCGCAAGGTGTCGCCCGACCCCTGCAGACCGACGACAAGTCCATAGCCGACGAGCTGGCTGTCGCGCGCGCTGCGCAGGATCGAAATATCCTTGATCCGGGCCGCGAAGGCCGGCGCGGCGGCGAGACAAAGCGCGAGCGCCAGAATCAGTCGCCGCATTATCCCCCACTCACTTGCACCGAGCCGTCCGGCTGGACGGCGCCGGACACCGTGACGCCGCTGTCGTCGTTGCGAACCCTCACGACGTCCCCGATCGAGCCGTCTTGCAGCGCCGAGCCGGTCGTTGTGATGAAGAGATCGCCCTCGGAAAAGACAAGCCTGACCTCGGCGCCGTTGGAAACGAGCTTGCGGTTGGAGACGCCCGAGAATGGAATCGCGTGCCCCGGAAGCAGCGTGAGCCGCGCGGCCTTGCCGACGATGAGGGCGCGCGAATTGACGAACGGCCCTGATCCGTCTCGCGCCACATTGGGAACGTCGACGAGCATTTCGTCGAGGATGATGTCGCCAGGGTAGATGACTGCCTTCGGCGTCGGGACGAGGGCTTCCTGCGCCGAAGAAGGGACAGCACAAGCCGCCGCGAACAGGACGATCGCGGCTTTGAGAACCGTTCGGGCTCGCGTTACGATCATCGCCGTGTCTCCTGGCCTAGCCGCGCATGTTGGAGATTGTGCCGGACATCTGGTCTGCGGCCTGGATCACCTTGGAGTTCATTTCATAGGCGCGCTGAGCCGAAATGAGGTTGGTGATCTCGGTGACGGGATCGACGTTGGAAGCCTCGACATAGCCCTGCTGGATGATCCCAAATGAAGTGTCACCCGGAACGCCGACCGTCGGCTGGCCGGACGCCGCTGTCTGCTGGAAGTAGTTGCCGCCGAGCGCCAAGAGGCCGGCTTCGTTGACGAAGCTCGCGATTGTCAATTGGCCGAGCTGCTGCGGCGTGGTCTGGCCTGGGACCGTCGCGGTTACGAGACCGGTCTGGCTGACAGTGACCGCAGTGGCTGTCTGCGGGACGAGAATCGAGGGGGTCACGTTATAGCCGTCCATGGTGACGAGCTGGCCATTCGCATTGGTGTTGAACGCCCCGTCGCGGGTGTAGACCGTGTCGCCATTCGGCGTCGTGATTTGGAACCAACCCCGCCCTTAAATCGCCAGATCGAGCTGGTTGCCAGTGTTGGTCAGGGCGCCCTGAATGTTGACGCTGCGGATCGCGGCGGTGCGAACGCCGAGACCGATCTGAGCGCCTTCGGGAACGGTCGCGTCGCGGCCGCGATTCGAAACGCCCATCAGGCGTTCAGTCTGGTAGATGAGATCGGTGAATTCCGCCCGCGAGCGTTTGAAGCCAGTCGTGTTGATGTTGGCGACGTTGTTCGCGATCACCTCGAGATTTTGTTCCTGGGCGCTCATGCCCGTCGCCGCGATCGCCAACGCTCTCATTTCAACATCCTTCGCTTCCGCTTCAAAATTCGCGCATCAAGATCGCGACTCGATCAGATCGCCATGCGCGCAACCTCCTGATAAGCGGACACCGCCTTGTCGCGGATCGCTAGAACCGTCTGGAGCGAGCGTTGCGCCGCCATCACCGAATCGACGACCTTCATCGGCGAGACCGCGCCCTGGACGCCCTGGATGGCGACAGCCTCCCCGGTTTGCAGCGTGTCGACCGCGGAGCCGATCACCTGTGCGAGCGCCTGATCGAAAGTCGCCCCTTGCGTCGGCGCCGCTGCGGCCATCGGAGATCGAACGCCGGCGCTCACACTCGCCGAGCCAATCCCAGAAACGCTCTCGATCATCGTTCACTCCTCGCGACGTCGACGCTCACGCGTCCTTCATCAGGCTGATGGTGGTGTTCAACATATCCGCCGACTGCTTGGCGACTTGGAGATTGGCCTCGTAGCTGCGATTGGCTTCCCGCATGTCGGCCAGCTCCGTCAGCACATCGACATTCGGCATCTTGACCATGCCGCCTTCGTCCGCCGCCGGATTGCCGGGGTCGTGCTCGAGCTTGAAAGGAGCCGGGTCGACGCCGATCGATTTGACTGCGACCACATTGGCGCCGAGCGTTTTGTCCATCTCACTTTCAAACGAGACCGTCTGGCGCGTGTAGGGATCGGCGCCGGGGGCGGAGCCGGTCGATTGGGCGTTGGCGATATTCTGCGAGACGATGCGAAGCCGCGTCGACTGGGCCTGAAGCCCGGATGCGGCGATGCGAAGCGCGGTTTGTAGCGAGTCCTGCATGATCGTTCACTTGAGCGCAGAGAGAAGGAGTTGATGAAAGACTCGGCGGATGTCGGAATTCATCGTATAGTCCCGATTGACGTCGCCGAGGTTGATCATCTGCTGTTCGAGATTGACCGTGTTGCCGGACAACGTTTGTTCCGCCGGGTCAACGTCGACTTCGCGCAGCGCGCCCGCTTCCGATTGAGGCAACGATAGGTGAGCAGGATTGGTCGTCGCCAATTCGATCGGTGACGAGTCGAGCACGGCGGAGAACGGCTGAATGTCGACCGCGCGATAGCTTGGCGTATTCGCGTTGGCGACATTGGCGGCGATCGCCGTTTGGCGCGCGGACAGCCATTGCGCCTTCTGGGAGCCGATCTCGAAGAGATAGACCGATGACAATTGCACGCCATTCCTGGAGAGGGATTGGATGAACCCTGCGCGTCGGGGCTTGCACGGGGCTTGCTGCAAAACGCGATTAGCGGGACCTAGACCCGCGCGGTCTCAAGGGCGTCGGCGAGGCGTTCGGCCTTGGCGAAATCGTCCAGCCCCCGCTCTTCAAAGAGAATGTCCAGGATTTCGACACCGGCGCGGCGCTCGCCGATCGTGAGCCGGAAGAAGGCGCAGACGGCGGCATGGCGGAACTCCATGTCGATTTCGACCGTCGGCGTCCCGTCCCAGGGCGCCTTGAAGCTTGCCGACAAAGCGTAGCGCAGCGTCCCGCTCTTGAAGAAGAGCTCGGTCGACGAATTGACGAGGTCGGCGAGATTCGCCGCATGCTCTTTTTGGATCATCGCCATCAGCTCCCCCGCGTCGGTGAGCCTGAGCTCGCTGGCGAAATCCACCAGCGCATCGGCGATGATTTGCTCTCGCTCACGCGGGCGGCGCTGTCGCGGACTCTGGCCAGGCGCGTTCAGTGTCTTCGTTGGGCCCATTGGTCCTTCCTTTGCTGGATCAGATGTACAATCTCGGCGACAGCCCGATAGAACTCGGCCGGAATTGGGCGATCGACATCGACGGCGGCATAGAGCGAGCGTGCGAGCGGCTTGTCCTCGACCACCGGAATGGCGTGATCCTCGGCGATCGAGCGGATCTTCAACGCTATGAAGTCAGCGCCCTTGGCGACGACCATCGGCGCTCCGCCCTCGGCGCGGACGTATCGGAGGGCGACCGCGTAATGAGTGGGGTTGACCACGACCATCGTGGCGCGCGGCACCGCGGAAAGCATCCGCTTGCGCGAGCGATCGAGACGAAGCGAGCGCAACCGCGCTTTGATCATCCGATCGCCCTCGGCCTGGCGAAGCTCCTCCTTGACTTCCTGTTTGCTCATCCGATGGTCGCGACGCCACAAGATGCGCGACCAGGCAAGATCCGCCGCCGCGACCACGACAGTCGCGACGAGCACGGCGGCGATTGTTTTGACGAACAGGTCGAGCACGCGCTGCGGCAGCATGCCCGGGTCGACGTCCATCGCCGTGAGCAGGACGACCTTCTGGCCGATCAGCATCATCATCGCCACCGCGATCACCGCCGCGAGCTTGATGAGGCTCTTCAGGAACTCGGTCCAACCGCGAGCCCCAAACACCCGGCTCACGCCCTTGCGCAACGAGATGCGCGAGGCGTCGGGCAAGATTTTATCGGGCACGATGCGAGGCGGACTCTGGGCAAAGGAAGCGAGAAGGCCCGCGACGGTAAGAAGAATCACCGTCGGCATAAGGAAGCGCGTGGCCGCGCTCACGAGGGGGCCGGCAAGAGCAAGCACGTCCTCGCCGCGCTCGATCCGCCACCCGGCAGGATCGTCGATGAGGCCGACGAGCGCTGTGAGGAGAGCTTCGGCGTGACTGGGAATGACGAATATGAGCACCAGGAGGGTTGCGGACAGCGACGCGAACAGCGGCGCCTCCCGCGAAAAAGCGACTTCGCCACGCTCGACCGCGTCATGGAGCCGCTTCTCTGTCGGCTCCTCGGTTTTGTCTTCAGGATCGACGTCGCCGCTCATCGCTCACCAGCCGGCGCGTTTTGCAGCCGCCTCCAAACTTAAGCCGCTTCGGCTGGCGGGCCGCCAAGCTCGATCTCATTGCGGCTCGCCATGCCGAGCACGATCTCGGCGATGGCTTTGCGCGCCTTGGCGACGTCCCGAGGCGGCGCATTCGCGCCGGAACTGAGCTCGCCTTCGACCAGGCGGCGTCCGCGCGACGGCATGGACGACAGGACTGCGTCGCGGAAGTCCGCCTCCGTCCCCCTGAGCGCCATAACGACAATGTCGATCGAGGCGCGGTCGAACAGAAGCGCTCGAGCGCGCTCGGACAGCCGCGGCAGATCGTTGAACGAAAAGAGCATCCCTTTCACAATGGCCGCGTCTTTGGGGCTGGCTTGTTCGAGCGCACGCATGGCGTCCTCCGCCTCCGGCGCATCGAGGCCGTTGATAATGCCGGCGAGACGCGACCGCCCTTCGGCGGCGGCCGCCTTTGGCGCTTGTCTCAACACGCTCCCCACCGCCTCCTCGATGAGCCGCGCGGCCAGCGGCGTCACGGCCAGCGGCGCGACCAGCCCGCAAAGAGCGGCGTTGCGCCGATCGCGCGGCAGCGCCGCAATCGCCTTGGTCGCGACTGCGGAATCGAGCTTGGAGAGGATATAGGTCGCAGTCGTCGCGCGCTCCGCCATCAGCAATGCGAGGATCGCGGCTTCCGGCGCTTGCGCCAGCGCCCGCCAGACATCGACCTCGCGGGTTTCCCCGGATTCCGCGCCCAGAATGTTAGCGAGCTGCTCGGGGGGCATGCTATCGGCGAGCAGGCTCTTGACCTGGCCCGCGTCGCTGAACAGATCGGCTCCGGCGGAGAAATCGGTTGCGAATTCGTCGACCAGCCGATCCAGAGTCGCCGCTGGAATGGCGCCAAGCCCGGCCGCGGCCCGCGCCACGGCTTGCAAGTCCGGCTGATCGAATTGCTTGAGCAGCCGGGCGGCGGGGGGCTTGCCCATCATCAACAGCAAGGCCGCGGCTTTTTCCGGCCCGGTGAGTGTTCTCTCGCCGCTGATCGCCGCCTCAAGCATGACCAGTCTCCGGCGGAGCCTTCGTCGGCTGTTTAAGCCCACCGCCGGCGACGACCTCGAGCAGCGACACGCCGAATCGCTGGCTGGCGTCATCGACGACGACGATTTCGCCGCGCGCGATCACCGTGCCGTTCACGACCACGTCGACTGGATCGCCGACCCGCTGATCAAGCGAGACGACGGCGCCGCGCGCGAGCTTCATCAGTCCGGAGACCGGCAGCGAGGTCGAGCCGAGCACGACTTGCACCGTGACCGGGATCGACAGGATCGCGCCAAGATTGGGCGCGTCAGGGGTAAGCTCCAACTTCGCCGCGTCGGCGGCGATGGGCGGCTCGGAAGTGATGGCGGCTGCGTCCATGAATGGCTTTGCTCGAGCACGTCGGAGTTGTAGGCGATATGAGGAGTCGCGTAGGCCCTAGGGCTTGGCTGTTTCGTGTCCTTGTGGGATCGGGCTCTCGACTTCGAGACGGTAGCGACCGTCCGCTTGGCCGAGCTTGCAGGTGAACATTCCGCGGCCGGAACATTCCAGGCGAATGGCGGTGAAATCGTTGCATTGCAGAGGCAAAAGCCCACCAATCTGAAAGTTGGCGACGTCGCCGAGACTCATCGGAACCTCTTCCAGGATCGCGGTCACTGGCAGCCGCGTCTGTTGAACGCCGGCCTCCATGAGCCGGGACCAGCGCCGATCCGCAGGCATGGCCTCGGTCTCGGGATCGTTCGCCAGTTCGGCGCGGAAGGGCAGGAGAAACGCCTGCGGCAGCAAGAGAAGGCCCTCGAACACGCCCCCATTCAGCCCAAGCGTAAACCGCGCGGCCGCCGCCTCGCCATCCCGACGCCCGAGTGCGAAGGAGTCCCTAATCGCCGTCAGCCGCTCGAAGCTCAGCGCGACGCGCGCGACGGAAGCGAGGGCCGCCTCGAGCGCTTCTCCCAATGCGCGCGCGAAAGCCTCGACAAGCGAAGCCTCGATCGCCGTGCGAGGCTGTTGCGCCTCGCTTCCCGGTTCGTCGGGATTGTCGGCGCCGACGGCTTCGCCGAAAATGGAGGAGACCATCAGGCTATCGATGCGCTCATCCAGCGCGATCACGAGTTGCGCTTCGGGTTCGGCGCTCGAATAGATCGCGGCGGTCAGGCCGGAGCACTCGCCAATCGCCTCAAACAGCGTGGTTGCGCGAATCTCCTCGATTGCCGCGCCGGACGGGCGGGCAATGAGCGAAGCGAGGTGCGCCGGCGCCTCGGCGATGAAACGATTGAGCGCAAACCTGAGCCCCGGCATCCGATCGATGGCAAGGCTCGGATGCTCGAGCATCGCGCCCTGCAACCTGCGTGCGCCGTGATCGAGCTCGCGCGTCCCCTCTTGCGTGCTCATGCGGCCTCACGGATCGCGGGCTCGCCGCCGTTCGCGCCTCCGGGTGTCGTTTCGTTCTCGACGACGTCGATCGTCGGCCTCTCCTTGGAGGGGATCGTCTTGCGGCCGAACTCGACCGCCACCTGCGGCATCGCTCCATTCATGAAGGCGAGCAGGCTCTGCTTCACCAGCGTGAACAGCCTGAGCTGCTTCTGTCGCACCGTTTTTATTTTCTGCGCGATCGGGGCCAGGATCGCATAAGAAAGAAAGATGCCGGCGAAGGTGCCGACCAGCGCCGCGCCGATGAGTCCGCCGAGGATCTCCGGGGATTGATCGAGCGCGCCCATGGCGTGGATGATGCCGAGCACCGCGGCCACGATGCCGAGCGCGGGCAGTCCGTCGGCGACCGCCTGAAACGCATGCACCGGTTTATATCGGTCGTGCGCCAAGGTTTCGATTTCCTCATCCATCAACGCCTCGATTTCATGCGTTCGCGCGTTGCCGATGATGATGAGGCGTCCATAGTCGCAGATAAATGTCACCAGGTCCTTGTTCGCGAGCAACTTAGGAAAGTTTTTGAAGATCTCGGATTCCTGCGGGTTGTCGAAATGCGTTTCGACCTCGCTGCGGGACTTGGCTCTGAGCTCCCGCATGAGCGCATGCAGGGCTGAGAGCACGTCGAGGAAGTCGCGAGGCTTGGGGGCCTTGTCCAGAACGGCTTCCACGAACGCCTTGCCGCAGTCCTTGATCGTGGACATGGCGTTGGCGACGATGAAAATGCCGAGCGACGAGCCCATGATGATGACGAACTCGAACGGCTGAAACAGCACCTCGAGGTGTCCGCCGAGCGCCGCATAGCCGCCGAGAATGCAGCCGACGGTAATCACGAGGCCTATGGCGAAATTCAAGATTCGCTCCCGATGCGGATGCACGCAAGATGTGCGGCCCGAGACTTACGCGAAGCTGTCACCGGCGAAGTCAGCTACGGACAAGCCGGCCGAACCATCGTTTCCGCGAAAGGCCGGCGTGATTTTCAGGCCTCGCGGAATGGCGTCATGCAGAACGGACTCTATGTTGCCCTGTCGGCTCAAGTGGCACTGGAGAAGCGGCTCGAAACCATCGCCGACAACGTCGCCAACATGAACACTGTTGGCTTTCGCGGGACAGGCGTATCGTTCGAGACGGAAATGGCCAAGGCCGGCGATGCGCGGCTCGGCTATGTCTCGAACGGGTCTGACTTTATCTCGCGCCGCCTTGGCGGACTCATCAAGACCGACAACACCCTCGATTTCGCCGTCCAGGGCGATGGCTGGTTTGGAATCCAGACACCGCAGGGCGTGGCTTACACGCGCGACGGCCGAGTCCAGATTGACGAGTCTGGAACCTTGCGCACGATGAACGGCGACCCTCTTCTCGACGCCGGCGGCGCCCCCATCCTCGTCGACAGCGCGGCCGGACCCTTGACCGTTTCGGCCGACGGAATGATCACGCAGAGCGGACGTCAAGTCGGCGCGATCGGGCTGTTCGCCATCGATCCGACCGCCAACTTGAAACGGGCGGAGAACTCGAGCGTCGTACCGGACAAGCCAGCGACGCCGGTCCTCGATTTCACCCGCGACGGGGTCGTTCAGGGGGCGGTGGAAGGCTCGAACGTCGATCCCGTGCGCGAGATGACCAAGCTGATCGAGGTGACGCGCGCGTTCGACGGCGTGGCGGCCGAAACCTCGCAGTCCGAGACCTCGCTGCAAGACGCGATCAAGGCGCTCGGGGCATCGGCATGAGCAAGGCTTGCCTGAACGTTCCGTCGTCGCTCGAGCGCCTCGAACAACGGGTCGCGCAAGGATTGCGGACACTTCCGGCGGCGCGCGTGAGCGGCTCCGTCATCGAGGTTTCGACCTCGCACTATCGCGTCGCCGGCCTCTCGCGCTTCCTCAAGCTCGGCGAATGCGTCGGCGTCGATGTCGGCGATCGCGTCGAGATTGGCGAAGTGGTCAGGATCGACGATTGCTCGGCCACCCTCAAGCCGTTCGACACGCGCAGCGACGTGACGATCGGCGCACGCGCCTTTCGAGCCGAAACCCTGTCGCTGTCGCCGCATCGCGCCTGGAAGGGACGCGTCATCGACGCGCTCGGGCGGCCAATCGACGACGCGGGCGAGCTCGCGAGCGGAGACAGGCCCGCGCCGCTCGACGCTTCGCCGCCCCCGCCGCTGAAGCGCGCGCGCGTTCATGCGCCGTTACGCACCGGCGTGCGGGTCGTCGACCTGTTCACGCCATTATGCGTCGGACAGAGAGTGGGGATATTCGCCGGCTCAGGCGTCGGCAAATCGTCGCTCCTCGCCATGCTGGCGCGAGCCACCCCGATCGACACGGTCGTCATTGCGCTCGTCGGCGAGCGGGGGCGGGAAGTGCGCGAATTTCTTCACGACACGCTGGGCGAGAATCGCAGCTCCGCGGTCACAATCGTCTCAACCGGAGACGAGAGCCCGATGATGCGCCGGCTCGCGCCGAAGACGGCGATGGCGGTCGCCGAATACTTCCGCGATCAAGGCGAGTCGGTGTTGCTCATCGTCGATTCAGTCACCCGCTTCGCACATGCCGCGCGCGATGTGGCGCTCGCCGCCGGCGAGCCCGCCGTCGCTCGCGGCTATGCGCCAAGCGTCTTCAGCGATCTGCCGCGGCTGCTCGAGCGCGCCGGACCGGGGGTCGAAGGATCGGGTTCGATTACCGGCATCTTCTCCGTCCTGGTCGACGGTGACGATCATAACGATCCGGTCGCGGACGCCATTCGCGGCACGCTCGACGGGCACATCGTGCTGGATCGGGCCATTGCTGACGAAGGACGATATCCGGCCGTCAACATTCTCTCGTCGGTGTCGCGGATGACGAACCCGCTGTGGAGGCCGGAACAGCGCAAGGTGGTTCAGAGCCTGCGCACGATGATCGCGCGCTACGAGGAGACCCGCGAGTTGCGCCTGATGGGCGGCTACACGGCCGGCGCCGACCCCGTCCTCGATAAGGCGATCAAATCGGCGCCGCGCATTTATGAGGCGATGAACCAGACGATGGACTCGCCCAGAAGCGATGATCCGTTCATCGATCTCGCCGCGGCTTTGCGCAACGAATCGAAACCTGTCGAGGCTTGAGGAAACAATGGCGCCTGCCCACGAAACTGTGATCCGCGCGGTCGGGATGGCGCTGGCCAGCCTTTCCGCCGCGTTCGCCATGTACATGCTCGCCTACGGCGCGGGGAAGACGCGCATCAACGGCATGGAGCATCTGGCGATCTTCGCCCAACCGCGCGGGCCGGGAGGCGCCGTTCGAGACCCTCCGGCGCCGTCGGCAGAACTCCTCGACGGCCGTCGACATGGCCGCGACAGGTTCGGTGGCCGCTTCCGCCGGCCAAGCCGCGCTGGGGGCGGCGCGGCCGGTCGAGATCGTCGCCGCTGAAGCCGACCGTGTCTGGCTCAAGATCGGCGGCGAGATTCGCATGGCGGCGCCCGGCGAGAGCGTGGCGGGTCTAGGCCGGATTGGAGCGATCGTTGCGCGAAATGACGGCTGGGTCGTGCTCGACGACAAGGGCAAGGCGCTTCTCGCGGTATCGAAAGCAGCAAACGGCGCCTCGCTCTTCACTCGCAAGCGAATCTTCGAGTGATCGGCCCCGCCTAATTTCCCATGCGCCAGGGCGAGCGCTCCGTCCAAGCGCTCAACGTTTGCTCTGCCCATTCAACCGACTTCTCCTTGTGGCAGAGGGTGCATGGGTTTGGAACGTTGAGCGTCTGCGTCGACGCAGGGGTGATGAAGCGGAACGTGTGGGCGTGGACCTTCACATCCCCTAGCGTCTCTTCGATCAGCGGCATGTGACAGGACACGCACTCGCTGCCGGCGCTGTCCGGCTTGTGATGCGTATGAGCGGGAATGCTGTCGGCGAACGGGCCGATCGGCGAATTGGGTCCGTGGCAACCGAGGCAAAGGGCGTTGCCTTTCTCGCGCAGCATGGCAACGTTGTCGCTACCGTGAGGATCGTGACATGAGAAGCAGGTCACGCCGCGCGTATACATGAGGCTCTGCACGAAATCGTTGCCTTGCATTCTGTTCTTGTGCGCCGTTCCGTCAGGGAAATGGGTGAAGGTCAATTCTCCTGCCTTGTGATCCTCAAGGTTCCAAAAGTCGGCGAGCCGCAGCCCCATGTGAAAGCCAACCGGCCAATCATAATTCTTTCCGTCGATCGGATTCGTCTTTGGCCGGCCTTGCGAGTGGCACCGAATGCAGGTGTCGTTCGCCGCGACATAATCGAGCCGCGCCGGATTGACGATCGTGGCCCGCACGGGATCAGCAACATGGGCGCTGCCCGGACCATGGCAGGATTCACAACCGACGTTCCATTCGGTCACGCTCTTTGTCTTGATGTCGTAGTTGACCGAATGGCAACCATCGCAGAGCGGTCCGGTCGGCCGCTGCATATTGTCGTCCGGATAGAGCGGCGCCCACCAATCGGCGTTCTTCGGCACATGGTAAGGCAGCCAACGCGCGTGCGTGATGTCCCATTGTGCTGGCAGCGGGAAATAGTCATCGCCCTTGCGCGTGAAATAGCGCTGCTTCCACCGGCTGCCATAGACGAAGGCGACATCGTCCAAAGTGAACGTCAATTTGGGATCGGGCTTCGAGAAGTCGGGAATGACGGCGTCCGGATGCTCGCGCGGATCGCGCACAACATTGGCCATGCGCGTCTGCTTCCACCGGGCGTAGATTTCCTTGTGGCAGGACTCGCAAGCGGCCGACCCGACATAATGCGCGCCCTTGGCGATTGGGGCGGGCGTGTTGTTCGCCGAGCCCGGAGCAACTGATGGCGGCAGGTGACGCAGGAAAGAGACAATCTGCCAGATTTCGTGATCGGGCATATCCCAGGCCGGCATCGCCGTGTTGCGGATGCCGTCGTTGATGTAGGTGAAGATCTGACCGTCGGTCAGCGCCGGAATTAGCTCGCGAAGGGCCGGAACGCGCGGATAGACGTGCTCGCCGATGGTCGTGTGGCCGCTCCCGTCGAACTTGTGACAGACGGCACATTTCTGCTGAAACGTCGCGGCGCCGGCGGCGATGGTCGCTTCGTCAGGCTTCAGCGGATTGACGCGCGCGGCGGCTTCGGCCGGCACGCTGTTCCGCAGAAGCCAGGTTGCGACTTCCATCTCGATTTTGGGCGGATTGGGACGCGCGCTCGACAGACCGGGAAGCGCGAAGCGATAAAGCGCGGCGGCGCCCACGGCGAGCACGACGAGAACCGTGACGACAACTTTCCACATCACTTCACCTTGGAATCTGCTTGAGTCGGTCGTGGTCGCCCTTGAGGCGGTCGCGCCGCTTGTTTCTTCGCGGTGTTCGTCGGCCAATCATGAGTTTCGTCACTGGCGTCGCGCGCCCACCGATAGAAGGCGTCGTAGAGCGCCATGCCGGCGGCAAGTTGCTCGAGATCGTCGGAATACATGCGCGATAGCCCAAGCGAGGCCGCGAGAAGACCCGCCGCTTCCGGCGCGAGATCAAGCCGATCGGTGTCCGCGGCCCTGACGATCGTCGCGAGTTTCGCGAGCGGCGGAGTTTGCAGCCCGAGTTCCTCGACAATCGTGTCGAATGTGCATCGCTGGCCGCGGTGACTCCAGAACACGCCCTCGATATCGAATGGAGCGCCGTTGTAGCGCTCCGCGACCGACTGAACTTCCGCCGGCGCGACGAACAGGAACACGGCAGACGGATCGACGAAGCGACGGATGAGCCACGGACAGGCGACGCGGTCGATTTTCGGTCGCGAGCGCGTCACCCACACCGTTCGCCCTTGCGGATCGCGCAGCGGCAATTTGCCTTCGGGGACCAGCGGCAGGCCCGCTTGCGTCCAGGCCTCATGGCCTCCCGCAAGCACCTCGGCGGAGGCGGCGCCGCAGTCGCGCAGCCATGCGGCGACGCCTTCGCTTTGGCCTCGGCCATTCTCGCAGATCGCGACGACCGAGCGTCCGGCGAATTCCGGCGCCCAGGCGGATACCGTTTGGTGAGGCTGGCGGATTGCGCCGGGAATGAATCGCGAATCGGCGGCAAAGGCGTCTTTGCCGCGCACGTCGATGAGCGCAGGGCCGTGAGGCACGCCGACCAGGCGCCAAAGCTTATCCGCCGTTATGCTGTTGAATGACGACATGACGCGCCCTCGAAGGAAAAGGGGCGCGATTCTTCAGCTGTCGCCTCATGGGGAGATCGCTCCCCCATCCTCAATCATAACCCTACGGCCCCACTCGTTGTCAACGACGGTTGAATGGAGCCGAAATGGCTCAGTCGGGGTCCGGGGCGAAAAATATTTGCAATGAGTTTTCGAAAGCCGGACGGGTGGGCAACGGCTAACGCGCCTTGGCGCGCTCCCGCCGCGCCCGATCGTAAAGGGTGTTGGCGATCGCCACCCGAGCATTGGCGCGTTCGCGCGCGTCCAATGGCTGCCGATCGGGATGATTGCGCCAGACGAAGTCGCGCCAACGGGACGTAAGCTGATCGAACGTCAGCGCCGAGCCGAGGCCGAGTTCCGCCGCGATGTCGGTCGACGTATCGCCCGAACGCCCGGCCGGTTCGCGCGACGGAGGTTGGGGCGCGGGCGGTTGCGGATTGGGGCGGTCTGTGGGTTCGTCCTCCCAGTCCAAGGCGAGGCCGAACCGCGCCTTGCCGCCGGAACCTGACGCGGGGCCAAAGGCGACGCCGCGCACGCGGGCTCCTCCCGTCGGGCCCGCGCCGCTGTCGTCCGGCGCGTCATCCCTCCGGGCCGCCTCGTCGAGGGCGCGCTCAAAGGCCTCGCTTGGGCGGTCGGCCATGGGTGCGCGATCTCGCGAGCGGGTCAGCCCGCCGCGGCGCGCCTGTCGCGAGGCGACGATTGGGAGGTTCGTCATTGGGGTCGTCGGCCACGACGCGGTTCCTTCCCTGGACCTTGGCCTCGTACAGGCGTTCATCGACGCGTCGCAAGAGGTCGTTGGGCGAACTCGTCAGCCCTCAGCTTCACCACTCCGAACGACGCGGTCACCTTGCCGACGCGTTCGCCGCTCGGCTCGATGGTCCATTGCTTGGCCTCGAGAACGCTTCGGATCCGTTCGACCGCGGTCACCGCCTCGCCAAGGCGCGCGCCGGGGAAGATCAGCGCGAACTCCTCGCCGCCGAAGCGCGCGACCTTGTCTTGTCCGCGCATGTTTTGCACCAGGATGTTGGCGAACAGCCGCAACAGGCGGTCGCCGACCAGATGGCCGAAACGGTCGTTGACATGCTTGAACTTGTCGATGTCGGCGAGCGCGAGGCACATGGGGTCACCCTGCCCTCGCGCCTTCTCCACCTCTTCCAAAAAGGTGGCGTCGAAGAAGCGGCGATTGCCGATCGCAGTCACGACGTCGCGCAGTCCAGCCTCTTCCGCGCGTTCGAGATTCGTCTGCAACCGCACGACCTGCAGGCGCGAATTCTTCGAGCTGGTTCCTGACATTGTCGAGCCGATCGCGCATGTCGCGATTGTCCTCGATGAGGGCCAGCACGATCTCCTTGATCGGGCCTACGGATTCGTGCCGCGACAGGCGCTGGTTGTGGCCATCGAGCCGCTCAGAAAAGCTGTCGTGGTCAGTCACATGGGCCTGCAGCACCTTGGCGACCTGGCGCAGAACTCGGTCGACCTTTTCGTCCTTTCCGTCCTCGTCGGCCGTCTCTCGCCGCTGAGGTTTCGGAGCGTTGCTCTCAATTGGCGCTGGCGTGGGCTTGATCGTCAGACGGCCGAGGCCAACGCCAATCGAGCCGAGCAGCAGAAGCTGAAAGAACGGAGTTTCGCCCGGAATCACCGACCGTAACGCGCTGAGCGCCTGATCCGGAACAAAGGATTCCAGCCCGGCCAGCGCGACGGCGCCAAGGAAGACAGCGACGAGAGCGTACGCCACATGGGCATGCGATCGGACGAAGCGCACGATCGTCATCATCGCGCCGATCTCGTCGGGGAGAACGCGCGAGAAAGGCGCGGCGTGGGCCTTCCCAGCACGTCAGAGCGGGCTTGAAGGACCGATTCGGTGTCTGTGTGACGCATCCCAGCCGACCTATGATCAATGCGCTTTGGGCGGCCATCATGGCGTGGCGCGGGCGCGCTTCGGTGCGGCGGCGACGCGACGGAAAGGTCCAAATCATTCGGACCAGACCTGTTTTAACGCCTTCAGGTTACTGTTCTGTAAGCGCGCGCCAAAAGACTATTGCCCGGTTCGTCGGGACTGTGCGACGGTCGACGCGAGCCTTGGCGACGTCCGTTTTCGACTGACGACGTAACGTCACGCGGTGCGTCTCGGCAGCCTTCGCAAGGGGACTTCGCTGCGAATATGCGAAAGGCGGGACGCGCGAGGCGGAGCGTCGGCGGCAAGACAATTTGAAAGCAATCGAGCGCGAGCTTCATTGCCGCGCCAGGAGGATGCGAGCATGGCCATCGAGGGACGCAGCGACGCCAATAAGGGCGGCAGGATCAGGCTCGGGATGGTCGGCGGCGGCGAGGGCGCCTTTATCGGCGCGGTTCACCGCATCGCTTCGCGCATCGACGATCATTACGAGCTGGTCGCCGGCGCCTTGTCGGCCACGCCGGATAAGGCCCGCCGCTCGGGCCAGGCGCTCGGTCTCGCCGCCGATCGCATCTACGATGATTACGCGAGCATGGCGAAAGCCGAGGCCAAGCGATCGGATGGGATCGAGGCGGTCGCCATCGTGACGCCGAACAACGTCCATGCCGGGCCGACCTATGCGTTCCTCAAGGCCGGAATCCATGTCATCTGCGACAAGCCGCTGACGGTCAGCCTGGCGGAGGCGAAAAAGATGCGCGACGCGGTTGAAAAGTCGGGCCTCGTGTTCGCGCTGACCCACAATTACACCGGCTATCCGCTGGTGCGCCGCATGCGCGAAATGGTCCGCGCCGGCGATCTCGGCGAGATCCGTCTCGTTCAGTCCGAATATCCGCAGGAATGGCTGACCGCCGCGACCGAGACCACCGGCAACAAGCAGGCCGAATGGCGCGTCGATCCGAAACGCTCGGGCGCAGGCGGCTCGCTCGGCGACATCGGCACGCACGCCTATAACCTTGCCGACTACGTGACCGGGCTCGAGCTTACCGAGCTCGCCGCCGAACTCACCTCGTTCGGGGCGGGGCGCCGGCTCGACGACAATGCGCAGATCATGCTGCGCTATTCCAATGGCGCGCGCGGCGCGATCTGGGCGAGCCAGGTCGCGCCGGGCAACGAGAACGGGCTCATGCTGCGCGTCTACGGAACGAAGGGCGGCTTCCACTGGAGGCAGGACAATCCGAACTACCTCTTCTGGACGCCGCTCGGACAATCGACCCGGATCGTCACCCGCGGGGGGCCGGATTCGGGCGAAGCGGCGGCGCGGGTGACGCGCGTCCCGGCCGGTCACCCCGAAGGCTATCTCGAGGGCTTCGCCAACATCTATTCGGAGGTTGCCCTCGCCATCAAAGCCGCCCGGGTGGGAAAAAAGCCGCTCAAGTCGGCGCATTTCCCGACCATCGACGACGGGGTCAAGGGGCTTGAATTCGTCGAGGCGGCGGTCAAGTCGTCGAAGGCCAATGGCAAGTGGGTGAAGCCCTGAGGGCTTCCTAGGCCTCCGCCCTTTACAAGTTCGGATTCAATCTTTTCAAGCCTTTGCGGCGCCTTTTACGAGTCCGCCGCCGGGCCAAGGGGGACGGCGTCCCCGCGACGGCTCGGACTGGCCTTGAAACCACGATGCGACCATCCATATACCATCCACTAAACCTCCAGATGGATGGTTATCTTGCCGCCCCGCCCCCAGCACGCCAAGCCGCCCGATAGCGAGAAACTGACGCTCAATCTTGGCTTCGTCGATCTCGGATCGATCGATCTCCTGGTGCGGGACGGCTTCTACTCGAATCGCTCGGACTTCATCCGCACGGCGGTCCGAAACCAGCTCGCGACCCATGCGGACACGGCGAAGCAGGCGGCTTCGCGGCTGACACTTGAAATGGGCCTCCGAACCTTCGCCCGCAAGGATCTCGAAGCACTTCAGGCGGCAGGCGAAAAGCTCAGGATACGCGTCCTTGGCCTCGCAATCATCGACGACGACGTCACGCCCGATCTCGCCCGGGCGACGATCGAATCGATCACCGTCCTCGGCGCCCTGCACGCGTCCGCCGAGGTCAAGACTGCGCTCGCCGATCGGCTGGGCTGAACATTCCGATTGGAACGAAACAATGAAACACCGCGTTCTCGACGTAATGAACGAGGCTTTGGGGCTGGTGAAAAAATCCGATCTTGGCGGGGCGACCGCGCTTATCCGCAAGGCGCTGTCCGGCGAGCCCGCGCTCCGCGACGAGAGCGGAGACTCGCAAGCGCCCCCTCACCGTCCCTCGGCAAGGGTCATTCCGCTGCCGCTCCGGCGTCCGTTGGGCGAAACCCTGCGCGCTCTTCGCGTCCGGCCGATCATGCCGCCGGGCTTGCCCGATGCGCCTGAACCGGGGCCAGCGCCGGATCTTGGCGAACGGTTCCTGAAGCGAACCTACAGCGGGCCCACGGGCGCCCTCAATTACCGGCTGTATGTCCCCGCCGATGCCGAGCAGCGGGAGTTGGCGCTGGTCATTATGCTGCATGGGTGCACGCAGGACCCGGAAGATTTCGCCCTTGGCACGAGGATGAACGCGCTTGCGGAGGAGTTCGGCCTGATCGTCGCCTACCCGCACCAGACGCGCCTCGCCAACCCCAACGGCTGCTGGAACTGGTTCGACCGGCGCCATCAGAACCGCGGCTCGGGCGAACCGGCCAAGCTCGCGGGGCTGGCGCAGGCGCTGGCGAAGGAGTTCGACGTCCGCAGGGACCGCGTTTTCGCAGCCGGCCTTTCGGCGGGCGGCGCGATGGCGGAGGTTCTCGCCGCGACCTACCCGGATGTGTTCGAAGCGGTCGGGATCCACTCCGGCCTGCCCTACAAGTCGGCCGCCGACGTGCCCTCCGCCTTCGCCGCGATGAAGGGAACCGCGGCCTTCGACCCCGCGCCGCTCGCCCCAAGCGGCCGGCATGTCCGCAAGATCATCTTTCACGGGTTGGCCGACAGCACGGTCAACGCGATCAACGGCGAACACATTTTCGACGAGGCCGAGCGCGGAGAGGCTTCGCTCGCGCGAAGCGACCTCGACTGGCCAATCGAGGGCGGCCGCGTGAGCCGCACGGCGGTGAAAGATTCCGACGGCCGGCCCGTCGCGGAGCAATGGCTGGTCGAAGGCGGCGGCCACGCCTGGTTCGGCGGCGATCCGCGCGGCAGCTTCACGCAAACCGTCGGCCTCGACGCCTCGCGGGTGATGGTGCGCTTTTTCTTGGCGCAGGCACACGAGAAGATTGCAATTCCGCCAGATCGGGCGCTGTAGGCGCGGTCCATAGCCCGTCGAAGGACGGGCGTCCTTTCCGACGCCCTTTGGACCGCGCCGGCCGCGCTCAGCGAGCGCGGCTACAACTCGCCGCCGTCGATCGAATCGGTCGACCCGCCAGTCCACCTTCTCCGACAGCATCGGCTAAGCGAAGTTTCGCGAGCGTCGCCCGAAGCGGGCCCCCCTTCTCCCGGCGGGAGAGGGCCGGGGATGAGAGGACTTGGCCGTCAACGCTTTATCGCTGGCTCGTTGGGGTCGGGTCCCCTCATCCGGCGCTCCGCGCCCCCTTCTCCCAATGGGAGAAGGGGGGCTGGCGGCGGGCACGCCTTGTTCGTTTGGATCCTGGCTATCGGATGTTGGCTTGGTCCCAACGGTCGTGGTCGAGAGTGCCATCGGCTTTGATGAAATGGATAGGCCGAGCGCGAATTACCTCGAATCCGGGAATGAAGTCTTGATCGGGAGCGTCGCCGGGGTTTGGTCCGGAAATGATTACGCCGGCAGGCTTCCACGTGCGCATGATCTCGGCCTGGACGATAGCGATTAGCGGGCCGCCGCTCATCCCGCCGAAGTTGAAATTTTCGGGCATATCCTCGTCCCCGAGCAGCCTGACGTAATCGGCGCGCTCAATTTGGATTGAAATCATCGTATCGTGCGAATTCGTGACAATTCCTCCTATCGGAACAGCGCCGAAGCTCCTCCCTCCCGCGACGGGGCGGCGACCCACTCCGGGAAAGCCACAGTAGGTCGCGGGGCCGTTTACCTCGGCCAATCTCGGAGGCCATTCCCGCACATGACCTCTCAGTAGGTTTCTGTTGAAATATTGAAGTTCGTTTGCGAACACCCGGAATGTCGTGATGTCTATTTCCGCGCTTGCGTCAATGATCCGATCGCCCAACGGAATACGAATGGGGCGCTTGCCGTGAGCGGCAATGGCGGCGTGAACATTCGGAATCTTGAAGTCGCGAAAGAACTCATCAACAACGTGAGCTGCGGTAACGGCAAAGACGGCCTCACCGGTGTCCAAGAAAAAGACAGTGCCACCTTTCATACGTTCAAGGCCGTTTCCACCGTCCACGGTCCAGATAAGTGGCGATGTGTACGAGGCGGCGAGTTCAAGCTCTGCCTTTCCCAAACCTGCGAGGGTCAGGCGTATCGCTTCGGCCTTGTCTTCGTCGGTAACGAGCTCGAGATTAGCAACAGCCTTCAGCACCTAAGAGCCTGACTCAAAAGCCTACGCGCGAGCAAGGCGTCTGATGGCGAATTGGATGGCGGCCAAGGTTATGAAGGCGGCGAGCGTTTCGGCGAGGTTCTCGTAGTCCTTGGCCAGACGGCGGTTGCGGCCGAACCAGGAGAAGGTTCGCTCGACCACCCATCGACGGGGCAGCACGACGAAGCCTGTCATGTCATCCGAACGCTTGACGATTTCGAGCCGGAGTCCCGGCAATCTGGCGACGGCGTCTTTGACCTGACGGGCGTTGTAACCGGCGTCGGCCCAGACGAGCTCCAACCATGGGAAGCGCTGGCGGATCTTGTCGAGAACCAGCGCCGCGCCGTCACGGTCTTGCATGCCGGCGGAGTGGACGATCACCCGCAGCGGCAGGCCTTCGACGTCGACGAGGGCGTGCACTTTGCGGCCCTTCGCCTTCTTGCCGGCGTCATAACCCACTGCGTCCTTTTCACTCCGGCTCGCGGCTCCCCCTTTTCCGCCGCTTTCAGCGACTGGCTGTCGAGGATCGCGGCGGTCGGGCTGGCCTCGTGGCCGAGCGCTTCGCGCAGCGCCATGTGGAGCTCTTCCCAAATGCGCTCCCACACGCCGTCGCGCTGGAACTGGCGGAAGATGTTGTAGACCGTGGAACGCGGAGGAAATGCGCCGCGCGGCAGATACCGCCAGGGACAGCCGGTGCGCAGAAGATAGAAGATCGCATTCATCGCCGCGCGCATGTCGGTCTTGCGCGGCCGTCCGCCCGGCTTCGCCGCCGGGATCAACGGTTCAAGGCGCTCCCACTGCGCATCAGTCAAATCGCTCGGCAGACCTCGCCCAGACTGTTTGTAAATCTCCCTGTGCGCCTGCGTCCACATCGCAAATCAAAGCCTCCGAGCCATCTCGGAGGCGGTAAATCACGCCCTAACCCCAAGCGCCAGAAGCTTTTGGGTCAGGCTCTAAGGCGTCTTTCAAAACAGAGAATCGACAAAGTATATCACAGTTCCGCCGCGGGCGTGTTCAAAAGCCCCGCGGAGCGCAAGCCTCTCTTCAGATAGAGAGATCAACGAGCAGTAGAAGTAGCCAGAGGCGGCTGAGCTACCGCTTCGCCAGCCCCCGCAAATCAAACCCCGGATCGGCCGCTTCTTCCGGCGTCAGCGTCTTCGTCGTGCCGATGATGCGCTTGGCGGCGGCGTGGTCGCCGGCTTTGTTGACGGATTCGACCACGGCGAGCTTGCCGTCGCGGAAGCCGAAGGTCGAGAACGCGCGCGTCGCGGGATCGCCGCGCACGACCCATTTGCTCACGCCATGCGCGAGGCCGGCGATCATCAGCTTCAAGTCGCCCTGATCGCTCCAGAACCAGGCGAGTTCATTGTAGGGTTTTGGCTTCCCCATGAGGCGCGCGGCGACCGAGCGGCCCTGATCGACGGCGTTCTGCACCGATTCGAGCCGGGTTCGGAAGCCCAGCGCCGCATGCGGAAAGTGCGGCGCAGTCGCCGATCGCCGAAATTGTTGAATCGGAGGTGAGCAGGAATTCGTCGACCACGATTCCGTTGTCGCATTCGAGGCCGCACTCCCTGGCCAGCGCGTCTTCCGCGACGACCCCGATGCCGACCACGACCAGGTCCGCGCTCAAAACCTCGCCGTCGGTGAGGACGACCGTTTCCGCGCGCTCGCGCCCCTTGATCGCGGCGACGCCAAGCCCGAGGCGGAAGCGCGCGCCGAACGCCGCGTGCTCTTTCAAGAAAAAATCCGACATGATCGGCGAGACCGCCCGGCCCATCGGGCGCGCGATCTCGACCACGGTCGCATCGGCGCCGAGGCTCGCGGCGGTCGCGGCGATTTCGAGCCCGATGAATCCGGCGCCGATGATGACGACCTTGGGCTTGGCGCCAAGACGCTCGCGGATCGCGGTCGCGTCGGCGATGTCGCGGAGCGCGAACACGCCCGGAAGATCGACCCCGGGCACATCGAGCCGCCGTTGCCTCGCGCCAGTCGCGAGGATGAGATGTCCGTAAGCGAATCGCGCTTCCGTCGCTGAGCTCGACCTGCTGCGCCGCGCGATCGATCCGCGTCGCGCCGACGCCGAGCCTCAGGTCGATGCGCTGCTCGCGGAAATGCGCGTCGGCCCTGAGCGGGAGCCCATGGATGTCCATGTCGCCCTTGAGAAACGCCTTCGAGAGCGGCGGGCGCTGATAGGGCAAATCCTTCTCGGCGGAGAGAAGAACAAGTTCGCCGTCGAAGCCCTGTTCGCGCAAGGACGCCGCGGCCTGCACCCCGGCATGGCCGGCGCCGACGATGACGACGGAGGTCAGGGACGAGGCTTCAGACCGCGGGGCGTCGTCCAAGCCAGCCGATTTCATTCATTGGCGTAGAGTCGGAACCCGCGGCGTTTGGCTTCGGGCTCCTGCGGCCCCGGATCGTCGGGCGACATCGAGGCGGGATCGATGATGACGCCAGTTCGGGCCACGGGAACGACGGTCGGTCCTTGCGCTGCTTCCGAGCGCGGCTCCGGCGCGATCGCCTCGGGCGCTGGCGTGACGACCGGCGCGGGAACGGGCGCGGCGATGGCTTCAGTCCGCGGCGGCGCAGGCGGGGCTCTCCGCGGGAGCTGCGATGCGTTCGTCAGGCGTGCGCCAGACGAAGCCGTCGAGCGTTCCCGACGGCGAGACCGGCGCCCAGCGGTCGCTGATCACGCCGTCCGCCACCCAGGCCTTGTCGCGTGGAGCGCGCGCCGCGCGGCCAAGCCATTCGCGCACCGCGCCGTGATTACCCTCGGTCTCCTCGATGTCGGCCATCAGCATGCAGACGCGCCGGGTCGGGCGGCCGTTCGACGAATCCGAGGCGATCAGGGGAGCGATCGCCGCGCGCGCCGCCGGCAGGTCGCGCGCCTCGAGCGCCGCGCGTCCCACGGTCAGAAGCGATTCGGGATCGTGCGGCGACGTGCGGGCGAGCGCCCGCGCCCGCGCCAGCCGGTCCTCGGTGGAATCGCCGTGGCGGACGCGCAGATAGGCCGCGGCAAGATCGGGATGGGGCGTCTGAGCGTAAGCGGCCTCGAGCATGCGGCTCGCGCGACGATAGTCGCCGGCTTGCGCGGTCAGCCGGCCGCAGATCGCCGCCGCGGGCACGAGCGTGGGGGCGAGCTTGCAGGCCTCCTGCGCCAAGACGAGCGCAGCCTTGGGATCGCGCTCCATCGCTTCCTCGGCCATCGCCGTCTTGATCACCGCGCGCCAGCGGTTCGCGGTCGGCTTGTCGATGAGGCGCGCGCCGGCGTTCGAGTCGACGGTCGCGAGCGCGCCGGCCCAATCGCCGCGGCGCGTGCGGTCGTCGAGGACCGCCTGACCGGCCCAGGACGCGGGCGCACGCGCATGGGCGCGCATCGCATATTGCAGCGCCGCCGCATGGTCGCCGGCGCGGCGCGCCTCGACATGCAGGCCGCGCAGGCCGATGGCATGCGTTTCGTCATGATCGAGCATGGCGTTATAGGCCGCGACGGCTCTCGCCCGGTCGCCGGCGAGCTGCGCGGATTGCGCTTGCAGGAGTTTGGTCATCGGTTCGTGCCCGATCAGCCGGCTCGCGTCGTAAGCGTGCCTGGCCGCCCCTCGCGCATCGCCCGCGCCGACGGCGAGCATGCCGCGCGACAAAGCCTGGAAGCCTTTCTCACGCCTGCGCGCCTGCGCGCCGACCGAAACCAGCGAGGGAATCCGGAAGACGAAGCGCAAAAGGCCCCACACGATTGCGATCGCAATCGCCAGCGCCAGGACGGCGCCGAGCCCGAACAGCAAGGAGACCTCGTATTGCTCGCCCCGCCAGGTGAGGTCGACGACGCCCGGATTGTTCGCAAGCCACGTCAGGCCTCCGGCGACCAGCGCCAACGCCGCCAGGAAAATCAGCAGGCGAACCATCGAGACCCCGCTTCAAACGCCAAACGTGCGCCGGAAGGCGCCTCGATTCCCGGCCGCCCGAACTTCACGGTTTTTGGCCGCTCGCGAGCCGCCCGACCGCCGCCTCGCGGATCGACTGAAGCGCCGCCTCCGCCGCCTGCCTCGCGCGAGCCAGCGTCGGCCAATCGCCAGCGGCCTTGCGCGCCGCTTCGGGGAGCTTATCGAAAGCGGCGACCGCGGCGCCGATGTCGCCGCGCCGGCTTGCGGCCTCGATCTGGGAGACCAAGGCCTGCGGATCGTCGCCGGCCGTCTCGTTGAGTTCGCGCACCTTCACGAGATTGTGGAGATGGGCGAGGAAGCGATCCGTCACGCTGCCCGTGTCCGGCTGAGACGTGGCGGCCAGGACGTGCGGCGCAACCGCGTCGAACGAGGCGGCCAGCGCGCTGTTGGTGGGCGCCCCGTTGACCACGGCTTCCAAGGGCGCCAGCGCCGCAGCATCGACCCCAAGACGCTGCAGGGCGGCAAGCTCGGGTCCAAAAGCCGCGCCCGAGCGCAACCGTTCTTCCGCGACCTCGGCGACGATGGCGATCGCGGTGGTGTTATCGGCCGCAGCCAGCTTCTCCTCGGCGACGCGCGTTTCATTCTTGGGCGCGGCGAGGGCGGCCTCGATCTTGTCAATGCGAGCGGCGAGGGCGGCGAGATCGGGGCCGGCGGCGCTCGCCTTTGGCGCGTCGGATTCGAGCTTCGCGACCCGCGCTGACAATTCAGGAATCTCGCCCTTCTCGGCGTCGACGTCGGCGCGCAGGTCCTTGGCCTGAGCCGCCAAGCGTTGGGTCGCATCGCTCACGGCGCTGTTCCCGGCGCTGGCGGCTTCCAACGCCGCCACCCTCTTGTCGAGGTCCGCCGTGTTTGACGCCCCGGCGCTGGCCTCGACGGCGCCGATCCGCTTCTCGAGCGCAGCGACGGCCGCGCTCTCGCGGGTTGCCTCGGCGCCAAGCGCGGCGCTCGTCTGTCGCGCCTGCGCTTCGAGAGCGCCCAATCGATTTTCGGTCTGCGTGTCGTCGGCTTTGGAGGTCAAAAACGAATAGCCGGCGCCAAGCCCGAGCGCGGAGACGACGAGGCCGCCGACCGCGCCCGCCAGCAGGCTGCGAGCGCCATTGCGCGGAGCCGCTCTGGCGGCGGCGCGGGCGTCAGCGCTCGTCTCGCCGGCTGTCGTGTGCGGAGACGATTTCATGTCCTCCGCTGCGCTCGCGGCAACTTCTCCTTCGATGACATCCGGCTCGCGCCGGGGGTCACGATTGACCGGGGCGCCCGATGGCCCAGCGGAAACGTCCTTTATTTCCTCGTCGACCATCGCCTCGCGCTCTCGGTTTTCTCGCGGGCCCTATATACGGGACGACCCGAGCGAAGGGAACCCGCCGAGCTCCTGGCGCAACCTTCGGAAAAGCCCCGCTTCGTCGAGCGTTTCGGCAATCGCGACGTGGGTTGCGCCGATTGCATGCAAGGGTTCTGCCACGTCGCGCGAGATGCAAACATGCTTAAGCTTAAGGAAACAGGCTTCCGCGCCGGCCGTCTTCGCCAGCCCTGCCGCAAGCTGGGCCGAGCGGCGCGAATAGTGCAGCGCCGCGACGCAAGATAAGAGCGATCGCGCTTCCGCTCGACGCCAGGCCGCGCGCGCCTCCGCCGCGTAGGCTTCGACGATTTCGACGCCAAATGCGCCGTTCAGCGCGGCCTCGATGATTTCTTTGCGATCGCGACCGGCAAGGTAGAGCACGCTGGCGCCAGCCTTCAGTGCGCCGGCCAAAGTCCTGACCAATTCGTCGGCGTCCGGCGCTGGCGGCGAGGCCAGCCGCCAGCCGCGCGCCTCCGCCGCACGGCCGGTGCGCGCGCCGACGACGTAGAGCGGCGAGGACGTGTCGGAGGGCCCATCGGCATGGAACGCCTTGTCGCTGGTCGCGACGACAGCGTCGTATCGCGCTCGCCGCGGCCGGACGGGCCTGGTCCGGATCTCGATCGCCGGCAGGCAAGCGACGGAAAAGCCGAGTTTCCGCAGCCGCGCCGCGCTCGCCTTTGCGTCCTCGCGTTCGCGGAACAGGGCGACCCTGGCGCCATCTTCCCCGCTCCTACGGGAGAGAGGTTGGGGTGAGGGTTCGCGCGCGAAGCGCGCCTTCGCCTTGAGGCCGGCTCCCTCATCCGGGGGGCTCCGCCCGCCACCTTCTCCCGATGGGAGAAGGAAAGCAGGCGCGTCAAATCTCTTCGTCGGCATGGGCGGGCATTATGGGGCGGAGCGGGAACGGGTCAAAGCCGCCGCTTGCCGATCGCCGCCCGGCGATTTACGCCGTCGCCGCGGACGGCCGGGCTTTTGCCGGCGCCCGCCGGAACGCACGCGTTGGACAAAGCCCTCAAAACGCCTGAGCTGATCGCGGCGCGAGCCGCGGCGGCGCTCGGTTTCAGAGACGACATCAATGGATTGCGCGCGCTCGCGGTGCTCGGCGTGGTGGTTTTTCACGCCGATCGCGCATGGCTTCCCGGCGGATTTTCGGGCGTCGACGTCTTTTTCGTGATCTCGGGCTTTCTCATCTCGCGCATCATCCTCACCGAATGCGTGGCGGGTCGCTTCTCGCTCACGATGTTCTACGCCAAGAGGGCGCGCCGCATCCTCCCGGCGCTGATTTTGGTGGTGACCTTCGTCTTCGTTCTCGGGTGGTTTCGGGCCGATCCGCTCACGTATCGCGATATCGGCTACCATTTGATGGGGAATTCCTACTTCACCGCGAATTTCTGGATTCTGCACGAAACCGCGACTGGCGGTTACTTCGCCCCCGATGCCGCCGGCAAGCCGCTGTTGCATCTCTGGTCGCTCAGCATCGAAGAACAATTCTACCTGGTTTGGGCCACCTTGCTGCTTCTGGTCTTCAAACTTCCGCGGCCCGTCACGTTCGCCGTTTTTTTAGCCGTTTTTGTCGCGTCCCTCGCCTTCTGTCTGTTCGAAACTCCGAACGATCCCATCAGCGCATTCTACGTCCCCTGGACGCGAGGGTGGGAGCTCGCGCTCGGCGCGTTGCTGGCGTATCGCGAGCTGTTTCTGATCGAGGCCCTGCCTAATCCCTCGTCGGCGATCGCCAGCTTCGGCGCGGGACTCGGCCTCGCGCTTATTGTCTGCGCGTTTCTCTTCTTGGGCGAGACGCAGCCGTTTCCCGGGTGGCGCGCCCTGATTCCGACCGCCGGTTGCGCCCTCGTGATCGCGCTTCCGCGATCGGCGCTCGGCGGGATCGTGCTCGGCAATCCAGTGGCGGCGTTTTTCGGCATAATCTCCTATCCGCTTTATCTCTGGCACTGGCCCTTGTTTGCCTTCGCAAATCTCTGGGCCGGCGTGGTGCCGACCCCCGCAATGATGTTCACGCTGGCCGGGGCGGCGGTCATTCTTGCAGCGCTCACCTATTGGCTGATCGAGCGGCCGGCCCAGGGCGCCGCTCGCCGCCGTCCCTACCTGGTCGCAGCCTGCCTTCTCGGCGCGCTTGCGCTCACCGGCGTCGTCGGACGCCTGATTGTGGAGGCGAAAGGCTTTCCCGGCCGTCTCCCCCCGCTCGTCACACGGATCCTCAATGTCTCAGAGAGTGGAATGATGGCGCCCGACATCGGGGGCTGCATGTATGACCGCGACAACATCCGCTATCCGCTCGACGAGGAGCGCAAGCGAGCGCGTGAATTCTTCTCACACTGTACGACGATCAAGGATCCCGGCAAGCCGACGATCATGATCGTGGGCGATTCGCACGCAACGCATCTTCTCGCCGGACTGTCAGCCGTTTACGGCAGACGAGCCAACCTCGTCGCCTTGACGGCGACCTATTGCGTTCCGCTGATCGAACGCGTCTCGACTGAAGGGTGGGGCGGCACGACCCGCTGCCAGGCCGTCAACGACACCGTTTTCGAGGAGATTCGCAGGATCAAGCCGGATCTCCTCGTCATCGGCGCGTATTTCGTTCAGTACGTCAACGACCCGAACTGGCTTTATCCTGGATACGTCGACGCCTTCGTGGACAACGCGCGCCGCCTTCGAGAGGGCGGCGTCGGCGCGGTGATCGTCGCAGGCGAGATCCCGACCTGGTCGCCCTCGCTGCCGGCCCTGGTCGGACGCGAAGTTCTCGATCGCGAGCAGCCTTTGGAGTTTTCCAACGTCGGCCTGCGCCCCGAGTCGCTCAAGAGCGATAAGGTCCTTGCAGCGAAGGACTGGGGCGAAGGGGTTCGCTATGTCTCGCAGGTGGCGCAGCTCTGCGACCCCAGGGGCTGCCGGCGGTTGGTCGGCGAAAACCTTCCCGAAGACCTGCTGGCCACCGACTACGGCCATTACAGCATCAACGGCTCGATCTTCGCCGTCAGAACCATCCTGGCCCCCGTCATGGACGCGGAACTCGCGCGGCTCGGAAAACACTGACGCCACGCCGGAGAGTGGGGCGCTTATCCCGCTGGCACCGGATCGGGGTAGGACTGGGCGTGAACGAGCGGTTCGAGACGCGTCAGCCGTATCGCCGCCTTGACATCCGCATCCCGCCCCAGGTCGACCGCATAATCCTGGAGATGCAGGAGGCAGAGGCGCTCGCTGGGCTTGCCGTCGGGAGAGCACCAGCCGTCAAAGGTGAGGAATTCCAGGTCGGGCACCCCGATCGCCTCTTTGACCCACAAGGCCGAGGCAATCTGCATGGCGTCGCCGAGCGCCATCGTGCGCGGTTTTCCTTCCGCTTCACGGCCGTCGTCGGGCATATGCCATCTGGCGTCGCAAAGCCTGGCGACGCGCAGCATCGCGTTGGGGTCGGGCGTCACCAGGGTCGTCAGCGCCCGAATATAGCGCGTCAATTCAAACAGGGTGGCGAATCGCCCGGGAACGAAGGTCGACGGCCTGAGCTCCGCAAACAGGACGCTGCTGACCCATACGCGACGCTTGTGAACGGCCGCCTCGGTCAGGATGGTCTCGATGTGATGCTCCGCCTCGCCCGACTCTCCATTTGCGTGGCGAAGCACGACACTTGAGTGGAGGAAATGCTTATCGCTACTCGACGCAATCAAGGTCGTTGTCCTCATCCAATGATGATGTCATACGCAGCGAGCCTCGGATGTCGATCGCTGCGTTCACGTGAGCTCTTTCTTCAATAGAGAGCACTTCTATTCGCTCGGGAAGCTGACTGTCGCCAGTGTATATTGCCCGTCCTGTCACGCAAACGTTTTTGTTGCCAAACGGGTTCAACGCATCTTCACCTTGTGACTTGTCAAAAACGCATTCGACATGCGTTGTCCCTGCCGGAAGCATGAGGTCGCCTGTCCATACGGCTCCGCGATAGTCGATCTCGTCGAGCCGACCCTCGAACGACATGATCGCGCTGCCGAGAAACCAGTTGTCGTTGTTGATCATCCCGTCGTCCTTGCCCCCCACCCGGTCGACCTGACGGCGAAAGAAATCGTCGACCGGCAACTCCGATTCATTGAATTGCGCCAGGACATGAAACGAGGGATTGAGCGCCTTGACGATACGGATAAACGCTCTCGTCAGCCGGGGATGACGGATGACGGCCTGATAGTCGCTGCGGTAAATGCCCTCGGCGCAGCGCCGGAAGAACTCGATCGCCGAGGGACCGGTTTGGCCGAGCGCCTTCCGCTTCTCCAGGATTCCGAACTCATAAGGATTGAGCGCGAGTTGAGAGATGATGAACTCGCTCGATCGCGCTTTGGGCTGAAGCTCGCGGTCCGTCACCTGCAGCGCGGTCAAAAACGCGTCGAACGTCTTTTTGAACAGCTCGGCCGGGATCGGCCCAAGATCGTAGTCGCGGGCTTCGACCGGCCGAATCACGACGCGAATCTCGTTTGGCCCGATCGGCCTATTCATGGTTCGCTTCCATCGTCGAACCTTATCATGCCTTGAAAACCGGCAACAGGCCTTGCTCGGCTCACGAAGCCGCACCGTAGAAAAGCGGGTTTTCTCAAGCCTCCGTTCCCGCTATGGGCTTGAGGCATGCGCGTTCTAGGCATTGAAACCACTTGCGACGAGACGGCGGCGGCGGTGGTGCGGCTGCGGCCCGATGGCTCGGGCGAAATTCTCGCCGACGAGCTGATGAGTCAGATCGCCGCGCACGCGCCGTTCGGCGGCGTTGTGCCCGAGATTGCGGCGCGCGCCCATGTCGAGATCGTCGACTTATTGATCGCGCGCGCGCTCACCCGGGCGAAAATCGCGGCCAAGGATCTCGACGGCGTGGCGGCCGCGGCAGGCCCCGGCCTTATCGGCGGCGTGCTTGTCGGGTTGATGGCGGGCAAAGGCGTGGCGTTGGCCTGCGGCAAGCCCTTCGTTGCCGTCAACCATCTCGAGGCGCACGCGCTGACCGCGCGCCTGACGGACAATGTCCCCTTCCCCTTTCTCGTCCTCATCGCCTCGGGCGGACATACGCAGATCCTCGCGGCCAAGGGCGTCGGCGACTACGATCGCCTCGGCGCGACCATGGACGACGCCATCGGCGAAGCGTTCGACAAGACCGCCAAACTGCTGGGGCTGCCGTTCCCCGGCGGGCCCGCCGTCGAGGCGGCAGCCAAGGGCGGCGATCCGACCCGATTCGCGCTGCCTCGGCCTTTGCTTGGACGGCCGGACGCAAATTTTTCATTGTCCGGGCTCAAAACGGCGGTCCGTTATGCGGCGGAATCCATCGCCCCGCTGCGCCCGCGGGACGTCGCAGATCTGTGCGCCTCGTTTCAGGCGGCGGTGGTCGATGTGGTCGAAGACCGCATCCGCATGGGATTGAAGCTCTTCCGCCGGCGAATTGGCGTCGCTCCCCGCGCGGTGGTGGTCGCTGGCGGCGTTGCGTCCAACACGGCTCTTCGCGAGGCGCTGACCCAATTCTGCGCCGAGGCCGGCTTGCCTTTTGTCGCGCCGCCGCCCAAGCTTTGCACCGACAACGGCGCGATGATCGCCTGGGCGGGCGTCGAACGCCTGCGGCTCGGGATGATCGATCGCCTCGACGCTCCGGGACGGCCACGCTGGCCGCTCGATCCGAAGTCCGAACGCGCGCTCAACAACAAGGCGTGAAGCCGGCGATCTGCGGCGTTGCTATCCGTTGGGTTTTGGCGCCGGCTCGGCCTGAGCGGGCGGCGCCGCCTGCGCCTTGGCCTTTTCGTTCGCCATGTGATGGCCGACGATGCAGCCGCCGATCGCGCCCATCACGCCGTGATGACCGGCGTAATGGCCGGCGACGCCGCCGACGACCGCGCCTTTCAGGCAGCCCTTGGCCTCAGCCGGCGCGGGCCCCATGGCGGAAGCCAGGATCAAGGCGAGCATCACGGCGGCGGTGGTTGCAAATCTCATGACGGCGTTCCTTTGTTACAAAAGTGGGGAAGTCAGCCCGCGACCTGGGTTCGCCCTGGCCCCTTGGCAAGGTCCAGCGAAAACACCTCACCTGGGCAGGCCCCGATCGCGCGGCTAATCATTGCAATTCAGCTTGCGCGCGCCTATACAACGCTTTTCCTCTCAAGTTTGATCCTTTGAGACAGCGTTTGCGGGCTAAAACCTGCGAGCACGCGCAAACGATCATTAAGGAGCTATCGTGAGCGACGCGCCATTGATGCCGAAGGCGACCGCCGTCTGGCTGGTCGAGAACACCTCGCTGACCTTCGATCAGATCGCGGAGTTTTGCAAACTGCACCCGCTCGAAGTGAAAGGGATCGCCGACGGCGAAGTGGCGACAGGCATCAAGGGCTATGATCCGATCTCGACCGGCCAGCTCACGCGCGAGGAAATCGCCGCGGGCGAGCAGGACCCCAACCACCGCCTGCATCTTTCGACGTCGAAGACGCGCACGCCGGAATTCAAGAAGCCGCGCGGCGCGCGCTACACCCCGTTGTCGCGTCGGCACGACCGCCCGAACGCCGTCTTGTGGCTGTTGCGCAACCATGGCGAGCTGAAGGACGCGCAGATCATGCGGCTGGTCGGCACGACCAAGCACACGCTTCAGGCGATCCGCGAGCGCACCCACTGGAACTCGGCCAATCTTCAGCCGATGGATCCGGTGACGCTGGGCTTGTGCTCGCAGATCGACCTCGACTTCGAGGTCAATCGCGCCGCCAAGGAACGCCCGAAGGTCGAGGAAGATCGCGCCCAGACGCTGGTGTCGGCGGAAATCACCACCGCCCGGCCCACGGCCGCTCCCGCGAGCCAGCTCGAAGTGTTCGGCGTTCCGACGCCCAAGGCCAAGCCGGTGGAAGAGCGCGTCGACGTCAATTCGGTGTTCGGGAAGCTGAAGGAAAAGGCGCCGCCGGACGCGGAATAGGCGGCGCGCAGGTCTTTCTCTCGTTACCGCGCGAGCTTTTCCTCCGGCGGCAAAGCGAGCGGCCTTAGGGCCGCGCGGCGATGAGACGAGCCGGGGGTCGTTGCGCTCGGCGGCTCTCCGGTTAGAATGCACCCCGCCGCACTGGTGTTTGCCCTCGGATTGCCAGGTTTAAGCGGCGGGCGGGCTTGACCATGTGGCGGCGGCTTTGTGAGCGTGGGCTCGTTCGGACCCGACAGGGGACAACGGCGACGCTGGCGGAATTCGGCGAAACTCATGAGGCCATTCGCGTGGCTCAGATTGACGCCTTGTTCCGGGCGGCCCCGCTTGGCGTTGGCGCGGCGGCCGTCGCCTCTGTCGTTCTCCTCGCGATCCTGCACCGCCTTGGATCCGTAGACGCGGGAATTGGATCGGCGTGGAGCGTCTTCATCGTCATCTGCGCGCTCAGTCAAGTTGCGCTCGGGCGAGCCTACTGGCGCTCTCGGTCGCGGAGCGATCAATGGCGCAAGTGGGCGCTCTGGTTCGCCGTCATCAGCTTTGCCGAGGGAATGGCCTGGGGTTGGGCCCCCATAGGGCTGCCGACAGGCGATCGCTTCGACGTGCAGCTTATCGTCGTCGTCGTGACTGCTGCGGTCGCGGAGGGGGCGATTGTCGCATTCGGCACGTATTTGCCGGCTTTCTACGCCCTGTTCATTCCCGCGACACTTCCCTATGCGGTCGTGAGCGCGGTCTCTTCGAATCCCATCGAGCGCATGACCAGCCTGCTCATGCTCATCTTCATCGCGGCGTTCGGCGCCTTGGGGTACACGACGAACCGCTCGTTCAAGCAGATTGTGGGTTTGAGAATTCGTACACAGGCCATGGCCCTCGACTTGCAACAGCAAAAGGACATCGCCGAACGGGAACGAAAAATCGCCGAGGAGGCGAACCGAGCGAAATCGTCCTTCCTCGCAGCGGCAAGCCACGATCTGCGCCAGCCCGTCCATGCGCTCGGAATGTTTGTCGGGGCGCTGCGCGGCGTTCCGATGGCGTCGGAGGGGCGCCGGATCATCCAGCAGATCGAAGCGTCGACCGCCGCGATGGACAGCCTCTTTTCGGCGCTTCTCGATATTTCAAAGCTCGACGCAGGAGTCGTCGCCGTCGAGAGACGGGCATTTCCCATCGGCCCGGTGCTCGAGCGCCTTGCCCATGACCACCGGGAAGAAGCAAAGGCCAACGGCGTCTCCCTCGTCTGGAAGCGATGCAGCGCGATCGTTTGGACCGACCCGGTGCTGATCGAGCGGGTCCTGCGCAACCTCGTGTCGAACGCGGTGCGCTACACGGATAGCGGGCGGATCGTGATCGGCGTCCGGCGCCGAGGCGCCGCAGTGGCGGTGCAAGTGATCGACACCGGGCGCGGCATTCCGCTCGACGAACAGAATCGTGTGTTTCAAGAGTATTATCAACTTGGCAATCCTCACCGCGATTCAACCAAGGGACTCGGACTTGGCCTTGCGATCGTCCGGCGATTGACCTCTCTCCTTGGTTGCGGACTGACACTGCGCTCTGAGCCCGGGCGGGGCTCGTGCTTCGAGGTGACGATCCCGCTTGCGGAATCTCAATCGCCGGTCGCCGAGCCGGAGCTGCCGATCGCCTCCGCCGCTGCCGCGAAAGGGCTGGTGGTGGTCATCGACGACGAGGCCGCAATTCGCGACGCGACGCTGAGTCTCTTGACGGGATGGGGATATGACGTCGTCGCATGCGGCGGCGGCGACGAGGCCATTTTGCGTCTCTCGGCCTGCCCGGCCAGACCCTCGCTGATCCTGTGCGACTATCGCCTGAGCGAGGGCGAAAGCGGGCTCGTCGTCATCAAACGCATTCGTACAGAGTACAACGAGTCGATACCCGCGATCCTGATCACCGGCGACACCGCGCCTGATCGTCTGACGGAAGCGAAGGCCAGCGGCCTCTTGCTCATGCACAAGCCCGTACCCAACGGCAAGCTGCGGGCGGCGATCGGCAATTTGATTTTGAGCGCGAAGCCGGGCCGTTCGGTCGAGGCGGGTCTTTCAGCGGTGGAATAAGACCCGTCTCTTTGGCGAGCGAACGGCGGCCGTTACTCCGCGGCCTTGGCGTGGACAGCCGGGTTGTTCGGATGCGCCGTCCAGTTGCCGGGCGGGCGGTCATAGTCGAGCCCGGTGCGCGGGTCGACGCCCGCGACTTTATGCGCGAGCGTGATGCAATCCTCGACCGGGCACACGAGCACGCACAAATTGCAGCCGACGCATTCGGCCTCATTGACGACGAACTGGCGCTTGCCATTGATGCGGGCGAAGATCGCCTGATGCGACGTGTCCTCGCAGACGATGTGGCAGCGCCCGCACTGAATGCAGAGCTTCTGATCAATCTCGGCCTTCGCCACGTAATTGAGATTGAGATATTGCCAGTCGGTGATCGAAGGAATCGCGCGGCCGCGGAAGTCCTCGATCGTCGCGTAGCCCTTTGCGTCCATGTAATCGGCGAGGCCGGTGACCATCTCCTGGACGACCTTGAAGCCGTAGGTCATCGCGGCGGTGCAGACCTGCACCGTGCCTGCGCCGAGCGCGATGAACTCCGCCGCGTCACTCCAGGTGGTGATGCCGCCGATGGCCGAAATCGGCAGGCCCGCGCAGACAGAATCGCGGGCGATTTCCGACACCATGGAGAGCGCGATCGGCTTGACCGCGGGGCCGCACATGCCCCCGTGCGTGCCCTTGCCGTCGATCACGACGTCCGGCGTCATGCGATCGAGATCGATGTTCATGATCGAATTGATGGTGTTGATGAGCGACACCGCGTCGGCGCCGCCCGTCTTTGCCGCGCGCGCCGGCTGACGGACGTCGGTGATGTTGGGCGTCAGCTTGACGATGACCGGCATGCGGGTATGCGCCTTGCACCAGCGCGCGACCATCTCGACATATTCGGGCACCTGGCCGACGGCCGAGCCCATGCCGCGCTCCGACATGCCATGCGGGCAGCCGAAATTGAGCTCGACGCCATCGCATTCGGTCTCCTCGACGCGAGCGAGAATGTCCTCCCAGGACTTCTCGTCGCAAGGAACCATCAGCGACACGATCAGCGCGCGGTCGGCCCAAGCGCGCTTGACCTCCTTGATTTCCTGCAGGTTGATTTCGAGATCGCGGTCGGTGATGAGCTCGATGTTGTTCATCGCGATCAGGCGGCGGTCGGGTCCGTGGATTGCGCCGTAGCGCGCGCCCGACACGTTGACGACGGGCGGCCCGGCTTCGCCCAGCGTCTTCCACACCACCCCGCCCCAGCCAGCGCGGAACGCGCGCTCGACATTCACCTTCCGATCGGTCGGCGGGGCGGAGGCGAGCCAGAACGGGTTCGGCGATTTGACGCCGAGGAAATTCGTGCGCAGATCAGCCATTGGATCCTCGCTTTCAGGCGCGCGATGCGCCAAGCGCAGCCGCGATCGAGCGCGCCGCCTGTTTGCCGTCCTCGACGGCGCTCACCGTCAGGTCCTGCCCGCCGTAGATGCAATCCCCGCCGGCCCACACGCCCTCAAGCGTCGTGCGACGCTCGGAATCGACGACAATGCGGCCGTCCTTGACCTCGATCGGGACTCCGCCGAGCGCTTCCGGCGCGCCGCGCTGGCCGATGGCGAGAAACAGCATGTCGGCGTCGAGGCGAAAGACCGAGCCTACGGGGGCGGAGGCGCCCTCGCCGCCATTGCCGCTCTCGAACACCACGCCGCTCAGCGTGTCGCCGCGACCCTCAAGCTCGACCGGCCGCGCCCAATAGCGGATGATAACGCCGCTCGTTTGCGCAAGCTCCCGTTCGTAAGCGCTCGCCTTCATCTGTTCCGGTCCGCGCCGATAGACCATGGTCACGGTCTCGGCGCCGAGCTTCTTCGATTGCACGGCGGCGTCGATCGCCGTCATGCCTCCCCCGATCACCACGACGCGGCGACCGACCGGCAGCGTGGAAAGATCCTTAGCCTGCCGGAGGCGGGCGATGTAGTCGACGGCGTCGGTCACGTTGGCGAGTTCGGTCTCCCGCGGCAGTCCGAGCTTGTTGGTCGCGCCGAGGCCCGCGCCGACGAACACAGCGTCGTAATCGCGTCGCAGGTCTTCGAGCTTGAAGTCGCGGCCGAGCGCCTGACCGCGCCGGATTTCGATGCCGCCGATCGAGAGAATGAAATCGACTTCCCGCGCGGCGAAGTCATCGACCGTTTTGTAGGCGGCGATGCCGTATTCATTGAGGCCGCCCCCCTTATCGCGCGGCTCAAAAATCGTGCTGTCGACGCCGGCTAGGCTAAGTTCGTGCGCGCAGGCCAACCCGGCCGGCCCCGCGCCGACGATCGCCACCCGCTTGCCGGTGGGCGCGCCGCGCGCGTAGGGCGATTTCCCGTTTGCGATCGTGGGATCGGTCGCATAGCGCTGCAACTTGCCGATCACGACCGGCTTGGCCTCCGCCGCCTCGCGCACGCAGGCTTCCTCGCAGAGCGTTTCGGTCGGGCAGACGCGGGCGCACATGCCGCCCATGATGTTGGAATCAAAAATCGTCGTCGCCGCGCCCGTGCGGTTGCCGGCGGCGATCTGGCGGATGAACAGCGGAATGTCGATCGAGGTCGGGCAGGCCTGTTGGCAGGGCGGGTCGAAGCAGAAATAGCAGCGCTCCGCCTCGACTCTCGCCTCATGGGTGGTCAAGAGCGGGTGCAGATCGGCGAAATTGCCTTTCAGCGTCGCTTCGTCCAGGCGTCCCGGGCGAACGTCCGATGCGCCCGTTGGGTTTGCGGCGATCGTCATGACGAAACCTCAAAAGCCGTAGAGACGGTTCATTCCTGACCGTTTGGTCAATCGTTTTGCTAGGCGCAACGTTTGTCAAGCACGATGTGGGCCGCGACGCGGAAGTCGATCCAAAAACCGACGCCCATTGAGAATCCGTCGTCCCGCCCTATCTGCCGAGCAGGTGTGGATAAAAACTATAATTGAAATTGAATCGGATTGCTGCGGTGCAACATTTCTGCTAGCGTAGGGCTTCAAGGTACGGAACAGGATTAGGAGGGGCCCATGACAGCCACCTGGAAGACCAAATGGGGCGTTCGCCGCGTGCGCCGCGATACCCCGACAGTAGAAGAGGCTCTGATCGCGGCTGAAAGTCTGGCCAACGATCCGGGGCAGCGCGCCGAAATCGCCGCTTCCCTCATGGGCGTGCCGGTCGATGAGGTCAGGGCGCTGGCGGCCAAACAGGCCGCGAGGACGCGGGGACGGGCGAGCCTGGTTGCTGGCCGCACGCGCGCCGTCGTGGTCGAGTACAAGCGGCCGCGCATCGGCCATGGCCCCATGTCGTTCGCCAGCAAGCGCTGAGGCGCGGAGGCCGCAACAAGAAGCGGGCGCCTTTAGAGATTGGCTAGCCTGGCCGCCGATGGCCGGCTGGTCCGGTACTGGCTGCGCGCCGCCACGTCGGTCGAAATGACGGCGATCGCGATCAAAGTCAGCGGCGCCATTTCGGCGAAATCGACATTCAGGAAGGCAAGCGCCACGACAGCCGAGAAGGCCGCGGCCATGTAGGGCGCGAGCCGGGCAGGCGCGTGGACGATGCCGCGGAACGCAAGCCATGCGCCAACCGCGGCAAGCACGGCGCCGACAATTCCAAGCTCGTACCATATGGTGAAGGCCAGGGCCCGCGGGGTCTGCGCCGGCAAGATCCGGTCCTGAACCCCATGGGCGACGGTCGCAAATCCATGGCCGGTGATCAGCCTCAGCTTATCGTGGGTAAAAATGTCCGCCGCCACGGACAATGACGGGTAGGGCGCCGGCAAATACGATAGCCGCGTGTGGAAGATCCAGGCGGCGACCGTCGGCGCCAGCGCAGGAATCAGCGGCGACAACAGAATGAGCGCGGCCGCGCCCCAGCTCAGTTCCCGCGCGGTGCGTGACAAATCCGAGATCGAGAACGACAGCGCCAGATAGCCGGCGAACAGCGCGACTGTAAGGGGCGCATAACTCGCAATGTAGGCGAAGCACAGGGCGACGATCAAAAGGAGCCGCGCCAGTCCGTTGCGCCCGCGCGCCGCAAGTCCCCCGATCGCCGGGAACAGCAGCACGGCGATCGCGACCGCGCCGGCCGTGAGCCGGCCATCGTCCGGCGTTCCAGTCAGCGTCTCGCCGAGCGCTCGCGCGATCATAGCCGCTATGCCGGCCATCACGCCGATGGGGAACAGGTAGAGGTCGGTCGCGGCTGCGTTCTCGCGCGGCGCCGACACCGCCAGCATTGTCGCGCCGAGCAGGACGGCCAGTTTGAGCAGGAGCTGCGCCGCCGTGACTGGATATGGCGTCCACAGAATCGATAGCGCCGCCCAAACCAATCCCGCCAGCAAAGCGAGAAACGCCGGAACGTAAAACGGTCGCCTGAAGCGCCCGAGAAATCCGGGCTCCGCATCGAGAGCCGCAGAGATGAGAATCAGACCCACGCCAATCGAGAACATCACGTAGAGGCCGATCGGGTGAAGCACGACTCCGACCGGAGCGCCGACGGCCAGCACGAGATAGCCGATGCGCGAAAAGAATCGCGAGGCCTCCGCGGCGTCGTCGCGCTCCGCGCCTCTCGATCCATTCCTGTCCGACGCGGCCGCCATGCTTCAAAAACCCGATTGCGGCGCGGATCCATCCGCGTCGCCATTGAGGACTTATACGACTTCAGCGGCGAGGCGCCTGTGTGCGGCGCGCAACACATTCGCGGCAATTTCCCGTTTTTTGCGCAATGATTGACCAGGAGCGCGAGAGCGTGCGACGGACGCGCGCGATGGGCTCGATGGCGCCGATGAGGGCGAAGGCTGCGACGTGAGCGGCAATTCCATGGCCGCCCCGGCGCGGACGGAAACCGGCTTCCGCCGCGCCGCGTGGCTCGGCCTTTATGCCTGCGCAGCGTCGATCGCGCTTTTGGCCATGCAGGCCCTGGCCGCCGGACGGCTCGAGCTCACTTTCGACGAAGCCTATTATACGCTTTGGTCGCGCTTCCTTTCTTTCGGATATCTCGACCATCCGCCGATGGTCGCGCTCCTCATCCGCGCCTCGACTTCGCTCTTCGGCGGCTCGGAGCTTGGCGTGCGGGCGCTCTCGCTCCTGGTCGTTGGCGCGATGCCGGCTCTCGTCGCCTTCATCGCCTGGCGCCTATTCGATTCGGCGGAAAAAGCCGCGCTGGCCGCGCTCATGTGGATCGCCATGCCGCTCGTCTCGATCGGGGCGGTGTTCGTCGCTCCCGATGCTCCACTGGTCGTGTTTTGGACGCTTGGGCTCGGCGCCCTGGTCGAGCTGTGGCGCACGGGTCAGAAGCGCTGGCTGATCGCGGTGGGCCTGGCGCTTGGCCTGGCGCTGCAATCGAAATTCACCGCCGCCTTTTTCGCCGCCGGCGTCGTCCTGGCCCTGGTCGCGACGCCCTCGCTCCGCCGCTGGCTGATTTCGCCTGCGCTGTTTGCGGGCCTCGCTGTGGCGCTCATGATATTCGCCCCGTTCGTCGCCTGGAACGCCGCGCATGGCTGGGCGACCTTCGCCAAGCAGCTCGGCCGCGCGCCGGCGACCGGATTCGAGCCTTATTACCTGGCCGAGTTCCTCGTTGCGCAGATCGGGCTTCTCAATCCGCTGGTTGTCGCCGCTTTTATCCCTGCGGTTGCGGCGATCTCCTGGCGCGCGCCCGTTGCGCCGCGCTCGCCCGACGAAGCCCGGCGCCTTCTCGCCTGCACAATCGCGCCGGCGGCGGCCTATTTCCTTTTGCACTCGCTCCACGACCGGGTACAGGGCAACTGGCTCGCGCCGCTCTATCCCGCTGTGGCGATTCTTGCCGCCGACTGGATCGCCGAGATTCGCCGTCGTGGCGATTCAGGCTTCGCCACAGGAATCGCGAAAGCGGCTGTTTGCGCCGCGCCAATCGGGCTTGTCATCGCCGCGCTGACCTTCGCCGAGGCCTTGACTGGCGCGGTCCCGCTCGGGCCGGCCAATCCGCTCGCGCGCCTCGAAGGCTTTCGCGAATTGGCGCGTAATCTCGACGCCACGGCGCATGCCGACAACGCGCCTTACGTGCTGATCCAGGGCTACGCGCTGACCTCGCTGATGACTTATTATGGCGATCCGACGATCGCCGTCGTGCAGCCGCAGCAGCGTATGCGGTGGATATTCGAGCCTCAACCGCCTGAAAGCCTGTTCGCCGCGCCCGGGCTCGCGCTCGGCGAACCGGGCCGCCGTTTCGACCTGTCCCTGAAAATGCGCTTTCGCGACGTGGAGCCGGCCGGTCTCCTGCAGCGGCGTGAAGCCGGCGGAACGCTAGAGGCTTACGAGCTCTACCGGGTCGCTGATCCTTACGCGCCGGTTCTCGACCCGGTTTGCTTCCGCGGCGAGGCCAATCTTCAACGGCAATGCTCGCCGTGAACGTCGCCGCCGGCTCCCCAATCAGCCGATCCGTAGAAGGACGATCCCGGCGAGAATACCGAGCACGGCGAGCGCCCGTTGCGAATGGAATGGCTCGCCGAGCGCCACGACGCCGATGATCGCCGCGAACACGACCGACGTTTCGCGAAGGGCGGCGACGACGGCGATTGGGGCGCGCGTCATCGCCCAGATGACGATCGCATAGCCGAGAAAGGCGGCGAGGCCGCCGATAAGGCCGCGCCGCCAGCCCTGAGAAAAGGCGACGACCGCCGCGCGCCCGCGGAGACAGAGGATGATCGGCGCATAGGCGAGCGCGGTGAGCGCGTCCGCCCACGAATTATAGGCGAAGGCGAACGAGGCGCCGGCGCCCGAGATCCTCGCGCCTTCCCCGTCGATCACCGAATAGATCGCGATGACGGCCGAATTGGCCAGCGCGACAAGGATCGTCGACCGATTGATCCGCCCATGCGCGAACCCGCTCGCGCCCATCGCCAACACGCCCGCGACGAGCGCTGCAACTCCGAGGCTCGCGATCGGGGCCGGCGCTTCGCCCAGCGTCACAAGCGCGATGATCGCGGCGATCAGCGGCGCGAGCCCGCGCATGATCGGATAAGCGACCGAGAGGTCGGCGCTGCGATAGAGCAGTCCCACCAGCATGAAATAGACGATATGGATGAGCGCCGAGGCGATGATGAACGGGAAGGTTGCGCTGGCCGGCCGCGGTAGGGCGAGGGCCGCGATGACAGCGACCAGGCCGCACCAGATCGCGACGATCGCCGAAGAGAGGAACTTGTCGCTCGCGCTCTTGACGAGCGAGTTCCACAAAGCATGCAGGGCCGCCGCGCCAAGGACGGCGGCCAGGACGCCGGAACTGAGGTGGGCAGAGTTCGTCATGAAAGAGTCACACTGATGGATTCGCTCGAGCCCGTCGAGCCGCGCGGCGGTCCGGCCAAACGGCAGCGGGCGCGCGCCGAGGCGCGCGGATCTTTTGCGCGGGTCGGGGCGCGCACCGAGCCCGCGCGGCTGTTCGAGACTGGCGGGTTACGCTGGCGCTTTCCGCGCTCGTCGAACCCATGCGAAGCCGCGATCGTCAACACCGGCGGCGGCGTTGCGGGCGGCGATTCCTATTCCGTCAGTCTCACGCTCGGCGAAGGCGCCGAGGTCGAGGCGACCACACCCTCGGCGGAACGGATCTATCGCAGCGACGGCACCGCGGCCTCCATCGCGACCCGGCTCGTTCTCGCGCCGGGCGCGCGACTCTTCTGGCTGCCTCAGGAGACGCTGATGTTCGAGGGCGCGCGGCTCGAGCGGCGGCTGGAGCTCGACACGTCCGGCGAGGCAGCCTTCATTGTCGCCGAAACACTGGTGTTCGGGCGCCTGGCGATGGGCGAAACCCGGATCGACGCGACCTTACGAGACTCCTGGCGCGTTCGCCGTGACGGGCGGCTCGTGTTCGCCGACGAGACGCGCCTGGAGCATGCTGGCGCGACGCTTGAGCGCAAGGCGGTCGGGGCAGGTGCGCGCGCCCTGTCGACGATCGTCGCCTCCGCGCCCGATATCGAGGCTCGCCTGCCGGATTTGCGAGCGGCGCTCGACGCGGCCGGCGCGGATATCGAAAGCGGGGCCAGCGCCTTCGACGGACTGATCGTCGCCCGTCTTCTCAGCCCCTCGTCCGACCGATTGCGCGCGGCGCTTATCGCGTCCATTGTCGCGCTGGGCGGGCGCAAGCCGCGCCTGTGGCCCTGACAAGGCGAAATTTTCTGAACGGCTGAAGGCAACGAGGAGGGAGGGGGCTCCATGAATCTGACCCCACGGGAAAAGGATAAGCTCTTGATCGCGATGGCGGCGATGGTGGCGCGCCGCCGGCTCGAGCGCGGCGTCAAGCTCAACCATCCGGAGGCCATCGCGCTGATCACCGATTTCGTCGTCGAAGGCGCGCGCGACGGACGCTCGGTCGCCGAGCTCATGGAGGCCGGGGCGCATGTCGTCTCCGCCAATCAGGTCATGGACGGGATCGCCTCGATGATCCACGACATCCAGGTCGAGGCGACCTTTCCCGACGGCACCAAGCTCGTCACCGTCCACCATCCGATCCGCGGCGCGGACGACAAGCAGATCCCCGGCGAAGTGCTGGCCGAACCCGGTGAGATCACGATGAACGTCGGCCGCGAAACGCTCACGCTCGACGTGTCCAATTCCGGCGACCGGCCGATCCAGGTCGGCTCGCATTATCATTTCTTCGAGACCAATCCCGCGCTCAAGTTCGACCGCGCGAAGACGAAGGGCTACCGGCTCGACATCGCGGCCGGCACTGCGGTGCGCTTCGAGCCCGGCCAGAGCCGGTCCGTGCGCCTCGTCGCCATCGCCGGAAAGCGCGAGGTGTACGGGTTCCGCCAGGAGGTGATGGGGAAAGTGTAAGCGCCCGAGGCGGCTTGCGCGCCGCCTTACCAGGCACTAAAGTAAGGAGCCTCGATTTGTAAGGAGCGTCGATGGCCGACAAGATTCTCGCGACGATCACCAGCAAGGGCCAGATCACCTTGCCCGCTCAACATCGCAAGGCGTGGGGTCTCAAGCCGGGCGACCAGATTGCCTTCGATCCGCCGGGAGGAAAATCGGTTCGCATCGAGCCGCGAAGGAAACGGAGCATTTTCGAGCGGCTCGATGAACTGAAGCTTCCTTCGCTCAGGCGGCCTTTGACGCAAGAGGACATCGAGAGCGCGATTACCGAGGCGATGATCGAAAAGGACCGGCGGTCTCGCGGGACATGATGATCGGGCTCGATACGAATGTCCTGCTGCGCCTAGGCGATGACGATGAACCTCATCAGCGCGACCGTGCGCGAGCCTTGGTTCGCGCCCAAGGCGCAAATGGCTGTTTCGTGAACGCAATCGTTCTTGCCGAGTTCGCGTGGACACTCACGCGCTCTTACAAATTGTCTCGCGCGGATGCGGCCGCGCGGATCGCTGTTATTCTGGAATCGCCTGAGTTTGTGATCGCAGGCCTCGACGAGGCGTCCCGCGCAGTCCAGAGATTCCGCGACGGTCCCGCCGACTTCGCTGATTACTTTCTGGCGGAGATCAACACCTCTGCCGGCTGCGGGATGACTGCGACCTTCGATCGTGACGCGCTTAAATCTGGCGAGCCCTTCGCTCAGTTCCAACCCGCGCCTGACTGCGCTCGACTGAGGTTTACAAATGCCCCCCTCCCGCAATTCCCTCCCCCCGACCTCCCTGCCCCGCGCGCATTACGCCGAAATGTTCGGCCCCACGACCGGCGACCGGATTCGCCTCGCCGACACGGAGCTCATCATCGAGGTCGAGAAGGATTTCACAACTTACGGCGAAGAGGTGAAATTCGGCGGCGGCAAAGTGATCCGCGACGGCATGGGTCAGGCGCAGACGACCAACGCCCGCGGCGCGGTCGACACCGTCATCACCAACGCAATCATCCTCGACCATTGGGGGATCGTCAAAGCCGACGTCGGCTTGAAGGACGGGCTCATCGCCGCGATCGGCAAGGCCGGCAATCCGGACATCCAGCCCGGCGTCACCATCATCGTCGGGCCCGGAACCGAAGTGATCGCGGGCGAAGGCAAGATCCTCACCGCTGGCGGCTTCGACACCCACATCCATTTCATCTGCCCGCAGCAGATCGAGGAAGCGCTCATGTCCGGCGTCACCTCGATGCTGGGCGGGGGCACGGGACCAGCGACCGGCACCTTCGCCACCACCTGCACGCCCGGCCCCTGGCACATTCAGCGCATGATCGAGGCGGCCGACGCTTACCCGATGAATCTCGGTTTCGCCGGCAAGGGCAACGCCTCGAAGCCCGCCGCGCTCGTCGAGCAGATCAAGGCCGGCGCCTGCGCGCTCAAACTGCACGAGGACTGGGGCACGACCCCGGCCGCGATCGACTGCTGCCTCAGCGTCGCCGACGATCACGACATCCAGGTCATGATCCACACCGACACGCTCGAACGAATTGGGCTTCGTCGAGGACACGATCAAGGCCTTCAAGGGCCGCACCATCCACGCCTTCCACACCGAGGGCGCGGGCGGCGGCCACGCGCCCGACATCATGAAGGTCGCGGGCTTAGGCAACGTCCTGCCCTCCTCCACCAACCCGACGCGGCCCTATACGAAGAACACGCTCGACGAGCATCTCGACATGCTGATGGTCTGCCATCACCTCGACGGGAGCATTCCCGAGGACCTCGCCTTCGCCGAAAGCCGCATCCGCAAGGAGACGATCGCGGCCGAAGACATTCTGCATGATCTCGGCGCGCTCTCGATGATGTCGAGCGATTCCCAGGCCATGGGCCGGGTCGGCGAGGTGATCATCCGCACCTGGCAGACGGCGGACAAGATGAAGCGCCAGCGCGGGGCCCTCCAAGGCGACGGCCCTCGCAACGACAATGCGCGCGCCAAGCGCTACATCGCGAAATATACGATCAACCCCGCGATCGCGCATGGCGTGTCGAAGCACATCGGCTCGGTCGAGAAGGGCAAGCTCGCCGATCTCGTGCTGTGGACGCCCGCCTTCTTCGGCGTGAAGCCCGACAGCATCATCAAGGGCGGCGCCATCGCCGCGGCGCTGATGGGCGACCCCAACGCCTCGATCCCGACGCCCCAGCCCGTGCACTACCGGCCGATGTTCCGCTCGCACGGCCGCGCCCTGCACGGCTCGGCCCTCACCTTCGTTTCCGACGCGGCGCTTTCGGGAGGGCTCGAGCGCAAGCTGAAAATGCAAAGGCGCCTGGTCGCGGTCGAGAACACGCGCGGCAAGATCGGCAAGACGAGCATGATCCACAATGGCGCGACGCCGAAGATCGAGATCGATCCCGAAACCTACGACGTGAGGGCCGACGGCGAGCTTCTGGTCTGCGAGCCGGCCGACAAGCTGCCAATGGCGCAGAGGTACTTTTTGTTTTGAAGCTTTTCCATTTTTCCCCTTCCGGGAGTAGAGTTACCCCGACGATAGTCGAATCGGGGTTTTGCGCTCAGGAGAGGGTTGAGGCATTGCTGTCTCTCCTGATTTCTCGCTAAACTCGCCAAGCACCGGTTCGGTCGATAATCGTCGAGTTCGAGCGGTCAGGGTAAATACAGAGTCGCCTCCCCTAGAAAGTCTATGGGAAACGGAGCTGCCGCAGCGAGTTCGCCCGTGGTGTGGGGCTCCTGATGTGTTACGCGAGGTAAACGTGTGACGACTTTTACGGGCGGCCGGCCGGGGTTCAGAGACTGGGTTGATGCCCAGCCGGATCCCAATTGGGATCCACTGCCGCTAACACACATCTCAAAAGCGCTGGTCGCCGAGGACATTATCCGGGAGAAGCTTGTTCGAGCCACGAACGACGATTTGCTTTCAGGCCCCGCTGCATATTTCTTCTACGGAAGGCCCGCCTATCGTATCAGCGGAGACGGCGCGATAAAAGTCTCCGCCGCTTGTCCATTTTGTTTCATTTTTGATCCTAAGCTTGCCCAAAGTCCTTCGGCAATATTTGCTTTTGATACGGGTGCACATGCAAAACGAATGTATTCTAGGATACTAATGGAAGAAATACATATAACCGACTTTTCTCTTGGAAACGACCACAGACGCGCCAACAGGCTGATATCTACAGTTTTTGGAACAAGGAGTGCTTACGTAAAAGGCGATGTGACAGCCGCCTCGAAAGTCTCAATAAATAGTTGGGATTTTCTGCCAAAGGCCTATTTGGATCTTATTTCTTCGCCGGGGCGCAACGAGCCGGACGACCGGATTTGTTCTGTCGAATTCGTCTTCAGTGCTGATGTACCGCTTTCCGGAGTAAAGGCGATGATTGTTCCACACACCCTATGGGATGTCGATTCAAAAGCGCCCTGGTTACATGAATTACAAGTCATTGGTGTGCACATATCTCCCTATCAGTTCATACCGGGGCGCAGTCCAGAGTACTATCACTCACTCCTCGAACGCGAGGTAGAAGAACTGTATCGGACGTGGGGAATTGTTTAAAGGATTGAATAATGAGTAAAATGGCTATTTATGGGGATCTTGCTTCATATCTTAAATATATACCGGAGTTAGACATTGGTTTTAATTTACCATTGTTCAAATGTAATAACCTGACGCGCGATATGTGCAGATCGTAAATGATTACGACGGAACGATAAAGTACTTCGCACGATTAGACGAGACAGTTGAACCTACGCCAATTCCGCTCCCACTTATTAGACTTAACTCCGGTGAACCTCAGGCATATGTTTTTACCGACTATAGTAAGAGGTTAATCGCAGGCCAGCTAAACACTATTAAGCATTTACTTCGCGACGTGATGGAAAGTGGGCACGTTCCGGCCGGCATAGGCTTGCAAATAGCTGAATTAATAGGGTCGGATCAAGAAAGAATGAAATTCAGAAGATTGACGATAAAAAAAATCCAGGGATTATCGTTAAGAGAGAAAACAAGTAGAGCGCTCAAGAGATCTTTCAGATTTCAAGACCGGCTAACACTGAAGCATTCTAAGTTTTTTTATCACGCGAACCGCTTAGGATTTTCTGCGCCTATAATCCAACAGGCGCTTCCGCCCGTAGAATTGCGGCGAGAGAAGGGAAATTTTCTGGTTGAAGAGATTCTGCCGCAGCCTGGTTATCCAGTACAAAGATTTGCCGGGGTTCCGATCCTCCGAATGCATGTAAATCCACGCGAAGCCAAGTTCGAGTATATATTTGCGGGCCCCTGGAGAAAAGGCAAATCGGAAGTTATTTCTAAAGATGATGGCTTTCAGTTCATCCAATTAAGGACTATATTTTGGTATAGAGAATTTGACCTACTCGATACATTGTTAGAGGAAACTTCGTTTGAACTTTCAGCTAAAATAATTATGGCGCGGAATCAGGAAGAGCGTATAGCTATTCTGCTATCGTACGCTGCTTATAAGCAACCTTGCTGGCATTTGGCGATAAGAAGCTACTATCATGATCGTGGACAGTTTGCGCGTAATGCGATTGGTATAGTTCGGAGAGACCTTATCGGCGTCGATCAATATGCTGCTCCAGATCTTCATGTTGTTAGAACAATAGACATGATATATAAGTCGGCGATACTTAATGTTAAAGGGCGTTTCTTATTGGCAGTAGCAAAATACATGGGAAGACTCGAAGTTGTGCGCGATTACATCAATTCACGACTGAGGAACACACAGTCCTTCTCTGTCGTCAGTTATCAAAAGGAGATATCAAATTATTTAGGTTGAAGACCGCTTTGCGCGATCACGGCGCGTTGCGTCCCCAGGCGCGGCGCATGATCCGTTCGCGAGCCGCCGTGCCATCGCGCCCGCGCCGACCCCCTGAAACGGTCCTGCGGATTGCAACTGGGCCACATAAGGCTGGTAGTCGGTTAAGCTTTTTTCGTCCCGGCATTGTATTTTTGTCTCCGATCCGAGGACCGGGAACTCCGGGTCCAGCCCTTCAGCACGCGATAATAGTCCTGGATGATCTGCGCCTGCTGCTCCATGTTGAAATCGCCCAGCGAACTCGAGGAATCGAGGTCGTAGACATAGGAATCGTCGTAGTCTCTCCAAACATGATCGTACTTCAGCCAGAGATAGACACCTCTCATGGCGTTGTGGCTGCCATGGCCCGACTGCCAGACATGCACCATCTCATGAACGAACACCGCGGCCTTGTCGGCGCTCTCGAGGCTGTAGTCCCAGCTCCATAGTCTCACCGCCATATTCGGAAGATAGCCCGGCGTGTAGCTGTTCCATGGGCCGCCCACTTCACCGTCGTTCCTGCCCACATACTGGTCGCCATAACTGAGCGTGCCGGCGAAAACCGAACGAAGCAACGTTGTCTCGCCAGACGTCAGAGGACGGGGAATTGGGACCGGGGTCGGCGGTGGAGCAGGAGGCGTTGACGTCGCTGCGGGGGCTGGCGGAGGCGCCGCCGCGGGAGCCGCCAAGATCGCGAGCTTTTGATACATCGCTCCGCCGGGATCGATGTAGCCGCTGCGCTGTCCGGGCCAATACTTGTCCTCGAACGCGGAGATCGCGGCATAGAGTTCGTTGCTGCAGATGCCCGCGACGATGCGCGGATTGAGCCCGCCTTGCGTGCCCCCGTTCGTCCGCGGGATCTTGTTCAGAAGATCGATGATTGCCTTCTGGTCATCGGCCCAGTTCTGGCAATGGCCGCCTCCGGATCGGGTGTGCCGGCCGACGCGTGCGCGAATGGGCATCCTCTCCTCCCGACGCTAGCTATTGCCTGTAGGCGTCTTTGATCACTGCTGCCGGCAGCTCCAATGAAGTTTACACAAATTTCCAGGCCCTCGCGAGCGCGGCTCGGGGCGCGATCGGAGACGCGCGTCTTGAACGCACCTCAGACGGAATCGTGGTGAGCAGAAATCAAACGCAAGATCTTGGCAAAAATGGAAATCCGTGCTATACCATTGGTAGTCACCGGATCGACCCCGGCCGTCGACAGGCTTCCAACGAGGAGAAAACAAACGTCGCCGAAATTGACTTCAAACCGTCACGCACAACCGGAGATGGCGGAGGGAAATTTTTTTACTCCAATCGGCCGTAACCCATTGAAAAGACCCGATTTGGAAAAATAAACGCTAGTAAATGCAAGCAAATTACTAACGCTTACTAGCGTTTAAGGGCGTTTACTGGCGTTTATGCGCTCGGTCTGGCTCAAGCATCGCGCAGGGGTTGTATCCCGGCCGCCCCCTCCAAGCGCCCGCCCTTGCAAACCGAATGGAGGCGGCGCTGACTGGTGACCCGTCGAGCCTGCGAACGGAGCGCCCATGCCCTCAAGACCCCAAGCCGTGCCCCATGTCCACATCTCGGAGCCGCATGTGCGGGTCACCGAGTGGCGGTTCGCGCCCGGCGCGGAGACGGGGTGGCACCGGCACGAGGCCGACTATGTCGTCGTGCCCCTGCTCGACGGCGACCTTCTGCTCGAGGAGCCGGGCGGCGGCTCACGCACGGCGACGCTCAAGAAGCATGTTCCTTATGCGCGGCTGGAGGGCGTCGAGCACAATGTGGTCAACGCCAACCCGTTCGATTTCGCCTTCATGGAGATCGAGCACCTGAAGCCGTGAGGCGCCCGCGCGCCGCGCTACTCGGCGGCCGCCGCCTTGTCCTCGAGCGCCGGATAGTCGGTGTAGCCGACGGCCCATCGCTATAGAAGGTGTCGGCGTTCCAGGCGTTGAGAGGCGCGCCGAGCGAAAAGCGGCGCGGCAGGTCGGGGTTGGCGATGAAGAGCTTGCCGAACGCCACCGCATCGGCTTCGCCGGCTTCGACCACCGCTTCGGCGCTCCTCACGCCCGAAGGCCTCGTTGGCGACATAGACGCCGCCGAACGCCGCCTTGAGCTCCGGCCCGAGCCGCGGCGCCTTGGTCGATTCGCGCGCGCAGATGAAGGCGATCTTGCGCTTGCCGAGTTCGCGCGCGACATAGCCGAAGGTCGCAGGCAGGTCGCTGTCGCCCATGTCATGCGCGTCGCCGCGCGGGGCGAGGTGCATGCCGACCCGGCCCGGGCCCCAGACGGAGACCACGGCGTCGGTCACTTCGAGCATGAGCCGGGCGCGGTTCTCGACCGAGCCGCCATAGCCGTCGTCGCGCTTGTTGCTCGAGTCCTGCAGGAACTGGTCGAGCAGATAGCCGTTCGCGCCGTGGATCTCGACGCCGTCGAACCCGGCCGTTTTCGCGTTCTCGGCGCCGCGGCGATAAGCCTCGACGACGCTCGCAAGTTCCTCGATCTCGAGGGCGCGGGGCGCGACATACGGCCGCTGCGGGCGCAGCAGGCTCACATTGCCTTTCGGCGCGATCGCGCTCGGCGCCACGGGGAGCGCGCCGTCGTGATAGCTCGGATCGGAGATGCGCCCGACGTGCCAGAGCTGGAGGAAGATGCGCCCGCCGGCTCCATGCACGCCCTTGACGACCGAGCGCCAGCCTTCGACCTGCTCGTCCGACCAGACGCCCGGGGTATGCGGATAGCCGACGCCCGCGGGCGCGACCGAGGTCGCCTCGGAAAGGATAAGCCCGGCGGACGCGCGCTGCGCGTAATAGTCGCGCATCATCGCGTTCGGAACCCGCCCCGGACCGGTCGACCGGTTGCGCGTCAACGGCGCCATGAGAATGCGGTTGGGAAGCTCCAGATCGCCAATCTTCAAAGGGTCGAACAGGGTGGGCATTGAGTTCGTTTCTCCGAGTTGAACGCGCGCGATGACGCTCATCTTCGACCCCGAGCTTGATTGGCTCGGGCCCGTCGTATCTGCTTGTCGTTGATCTTATGGGGAGAGGGAGAAAAGGCGGCGGAGGAGCCGCTTCGGCGTCAATGCCGGGCCTTATCATCCTCTCCGAAAATAAGGAAGGTGCGCAGCTCGATGCTCTCGCGCGGCGGCGCGTCCCGAGGCGCGGTCGGATCGGTGAACGCGGTGTGAGGAGCGAAGCGAGACACTTGGCCGTCATCGCGCGAGTTGAAGCACTTGAGCAGCAGGACTTCGTCCGCGCGCATTTCCGGCGCATAGAACCAACGTTGGCCTGGATTGTAGACGAGATTGTAAGTCTCGCCGCGCCGATCGCGATAAACGAGCTCCGAGGCGACGAGGTCCTTAGGGGTGACACTGCGTGCGTCGCACACCGCGAGCGGCGCGTCCAGGACCGGCGATTGGATCGGCCGCCACAAATTGACGATGGCGACCCGGCGACGAAGCAATTCGTCGGCTTCGTCAGGATAAGCGACACGAAGGCGCTCGACCCCGGATATCGCTGTCTGATCGACATGGACGAGGTTGGCCGGCTGGCGCGGAACGCCGGTCGAGCGATCGGTCTTTCCGGGCACGCGGCGTCTCAATGTGTGGTCGAACACGCGCACTTCGGCCGCGCCGGTCACCCGCTTCAGGAGGTCGACGGATTCCGGATAATAAACCCGCTTGATTTCGTCTTCGTCCCAGAAATCCCTGACCACGCTTCGGTGAGTGATGAGCTTGAAACCCGCCTCGTCAAGCGCGAGTTCAGAAGCCGCGGGCCGAAGATCGTGGATGGTCGTTGCGTGTCCCTCGACCTGGACATTGGACAACGGGACGCCAGCAGGAGGTTCGTAGGCATAGGAAACGAGCTTCTCGCCCGTCGCCGCGACATAATTGAGGGTCGCCTCGATATGAGGCAGCGAGCCGATTGCGATCTCGACCATTGCGGTTGCTCGGGTCCTGGTCAAAGTCTATTGATTTTATCTAATAACAGCTCCCGGATTGTCAACGCCTCGAAGGCTCCGCAAGGCCAGCCTTCAGCCGCCGTGAGCAGGGTTCGTCTCTATTCGTCGCCAAGGAAATGCAGGATGGCGAAATTGAACTGGTCCGGGTCCTGCAGAAAGGCGAAGTGGCTGACGTTCGGCAAGATCAGGAGCCCAGCATGGGGGATCGTCGCGGCGATATATTCCGTATGCGGCGCGTTTGATCGCCTCGTCGTGGTCGCCGTCGACGACAAGAATGGGCGTGTCGATCGCCTTCAACTGATCGTCGGTCCAGTTCGGCTGGTCCGCCCACATTTTGCTGATCTGGTCGACGAAGGCGTCGTATTCCTTGGGCGTCGCGGAATGCTCGGCATATTCATGGCCGGCGCGGTCGATATAAGCGGCGAAGGTGGGGTTTTTCTCGACGCCCTCGACCACGCCGGAGGTGACTGTGTTGGCGGCGAAGGCGAACACCTTGCCGACGCGATCCTTGTGGCGCATCGCGAGGTCGAGCCCAAGGATGCCGCCGTCACTCCAGCCGACGACGTCAGCCTTCGGGATCTTCAGCACATCCATCAGCGCCACGACATCGTCGGCCATCAGGTCGTAGCCGTAAGGGCGCGTGTCGCGGGTGCTGCGGCCGTGGCCGCGACTGTCCATCAGGATCACGGTATGATGCGCCGCGACGGCTGGAACCTGGTTGCCCCAATAGTCGGTATTGGCGAGGCCGCCGTGCAGGAAGATCACGGGCGAACCCTGGCCGTAGATCGCGTAGTGGATCTTGATGCCGTTGGCTTCGGCTTCGCCGCTACGGTCCGTGGCGATCGGCGCCGGGGTCGGCGGCAAGGTCTCCCATCGCTCGGCGGCGAAAGACGGCAGCGCGACACAGGCGATGAACGCGGCGAGGGCGAACTGGCGCATGAGACTTCTCCGGGGTTAGGTCCAGGGGAGCTTTTCGCCTTTCCTGCGTTCAGGCAAGCGCACGACCGCTTGGTTCGCAAAGACGGGGCGGCGATATAGGAAACGGAGAAGGCGCCTAAGAGTATGGCCAACCCATTCTTCACGATCGGACATTCCACCCGCTCGATCGACGAGTTTGTGGCGCTCCTGACAAGTGCGGACGTCAACCTCGTCGTCGACGTGCGGACCGTTCCGCGCTCGCGGACCAACCCGCAATTCAACCGCGACGCTTTGCCCGCCTCTCTCGCTACGCGCGGCATCGCGTATGAGCATTTCGCCGCGCTTGGCGGATTGCGCGGAAAGCAGCCTGGCGCATCCCCCGAGGCCAACGCCTTCTGGGAGAACGCGAGTTTTCGCAACTATGCCGACTACGCGCTGAGCGAAGAGTTCCGCGCGAGCTTTGAGAAACTGCGCGCGCTTGGTCACGCGACGCGCTCGACCGTCATGTGCGCGGAAAGCCTGTGGTGGCGATGCCATCGCCGGATCATTGCAGATTATCTGATCGCCACGGGCGAAGAAGTATTCCACATCCTCGGCCTCGGTCACATCGAGCAAGCACGTTTGACGCCCGAAGCCCAAATCGCCCCGAATGGAAGCCTAACCTATCCGAAGGACACGCCGCCGATGCTCGACCTCCGGCCGTGAACTGGACTTAAACGTCCAGGTTCGCTACGCTCAGCGCGTTCTCCTGGATGAACTCGCGCCGCGGCTCGACGATGTCGCCCATGAGCTTGACGAAGATGTCGTCGGCCTCGTCGACCTCGCGGATCTTGACCTGCAAAAGCGTGCGCGCCTCGCGGTCGAGAGTCGTCTCCCAGAGCTGGTCCTTATTCATTTCCCCCAGGCCCTTATAGCGCTGGAATGCCACGCCCTTGCGCCCGGCGGCATTGACCGCCTCGAGCAGCTCCGAGGGACCGGAGACAATGGTCGTGTCGCCGCGGCGCGCAAACGTCCCCGGCTCGGCGAAGGCTTCGCTGAGCGGCCGCGCGTGCTCGTCGAGGCGACGCGCGTCGGCCGAAGCGAGCAAGCCCGCGTCGAGCGCCGCCGCCTGCCGGACGCCGCGCACCTCGCGCGTCAGCACATAGCCATTCGCATCGAGCCGGGCGCTCCAGCCGCGCTCGGTCTCCTCGGCAATCCCATTCATGCGGTCAGCGAGCAGCCGCGCGCGCGCCTCGCCCTCAGGGTCGTCTGCGCCGCTCAGGGGCCTGAGCGCGCCAGCGAGCGCAGCTTGTTCAGTAAGCGCGCGGTTATAGCGCGAGTGCAGGCCATCGAGCTGCCGGCGCAAGGCGCGCGCCTCCTCGACCAGCGCGCGCAAGTCGGCGCCGGCGCGGGCTTCGCCGTTGGCGAGCGTCAGCGTCGCGCCGTCGAGGCCCGTCTCGACCAGATAATCCTCGAGCCCCCGCTCGTCTTTCAGATATTGCTCCGACTGGCCGCGCTTGACCTTGAACAGCGGCGGTTGCGCAATGAACAGGTGCCCCGCCTCAATGACCTGACGCATCTGCCGGAAGAAAAAGGTCAGCAACAGGGTGCGGATGTGCGAACCGTCGACGTCCGCGTCGGTCATGATGATGATCTTGTGGTAGCGCAGCTTTTCGATGTTGAAGTCGTCCCGCCCGATGCCGGCGCCGAGCGCGGTGATCAGGGTGCCGATCTGCTCGGACGACAACATCTTGTCGAAACGAGCGCGCTCGACGTTGAGAATCTTGCCGCGCAGCGGCAGGACGGCCTGGAACTCGCGGTTGCGGCCCTGCTTGGCGGTGCCGCCGGCCGAATCACCCTCGACGATGAAGATCTCGGACTTGGCAGGATCGCGCTCCTGACAGTCGGCGAGTTTGCCAGGCAGGCTCGCGATGTCGAGCGCGCCCTTGCGGCGGGTGAGCTCGCGCGCCTTGCGCGCGGCTTCGCGCGCCTGCGCGGCCTCGACCACCTTGCCCACGACGACCCGCGCCTCCTGCGGGTGCTCCTCGAACCATTGCGACAAGAGTTCGTTGACGAGGCCCTCAACGACCGGCCGGACCTCGGAGGAGACCAGCTTGTCCTTCGTCTGGGAGGAGAATTTCGGATCCGGGCATTTGATGCTCAGCACGCAAGTCAAACCCTCGCGGGTATCCTCGCCGGACAGATCGACCTTCTCCTTCTTGAGCAGTCCCGAGCTTTCGGCATAGCCAACGAGCTGACGCGTAAGCCCGCTGCGCAAGCCGATAAGATGCGTGCCGCCGTCGCGCTGAGGGATGTTGTTGGTGAACGGCAGCACGTTCTCGTGGTAAGTGTCGTTCCACCACAGGGCGACTTCGACGCCAATGTTGTCGCGCTCCCCCTTGATGAGGATGGGCTTATCGATCAGCGGGCTCTTGGCGCGGTCGAGATAGCGCACGAAGGCTTCGAGGCCGCCCTCGTAGAACAGCTCCTCGCGCTTAGGCTCGGCGTGGCGCAAGTCAGTGAGTATGATCCGGACGCCGGAGTTGAGGAACGCGAGCTCCCGCAAGCGATGCTCTATGGTCGCGTAGTCGAACTCGACCATGGTGAAGGTTTCGGGCGATGGCGTGAACGTGACCTCGGTGCCCCGCTTCGGCTTGCCGTCGACGACTGGCGCAGGTCCGACAACCTTGAGAGGGGCAACAGCGTCGCCGCCCGCGAATTCGATCAGGTGCTCGAGCCCGTCGCGCCAGACGCGCAGCACGAGCCGCGTCGACAACGCATTGACCACTGAAACGCCAACCCCGTGCAGGCCGCCGGAGACCTTGTAGGAGTTTTGGTCGAATTTTCCGCCCGCGTGCAGCTGGGTCATGATGACTTCGGCGGCCGACACGCCCTCTTCGTCGTGGATGCCGGTCGGAATCCCGCGCCCGTCGTCGGTGACGGTGCACGAGCCGTCGGCGTTGAGGGTCACGGTCACAAGCTTCGCGTGGCCGGCCAGCGCCTCGTCGATGGCGTTGTCGACCACCTCGTAGATCATGTGGTGGAGGCCGGAGCCGTCATCGGTGTCGCCGATGTACATGCCCGGCCGCTTGCGCACGGCGTCCAGGCCACGCAACACCTTGATTGAATCCGCGCCATAGCTTTCGACGGCGGCCTTGGCGTCGTTGGCCAGGTCCTTGCCTTCTTCGTCCAAAATCAGAGCCTTTTTCGTGATGGGCTGGATTGGCGGCAAAACCGCAACTTGCGATTTGGCCACCCTATCCTGTCAGACCTGCAAATGCACGTTTTACCGGGGGTCCGCCGGCGTCAATCGGACCCCGCGGCAGCGCCCGTGCGCAGCCATTTCCAAGCTTATAATATATTGGTGTTCAAAGGGATTTTTTCCAGTGGCGGCGGGCGGCTTTGCGTTCATCCGGCCCGCGCGGCGGCGAGTTCGCTGCGCGCCACGGCGCGCAGCATCGTCTGGTCGCTCGAGATGGTGCAGAGCTGAAAGCCGAGCGCCTGCATCGCCCGTGCGTCGGCCCCGTCGAAACAGAACATCGCCGCATATTTCCCGTGCGCCTTGGAGCGCTCGACGACCCGCCGCGCCTCGCTCATGATTGCCGCGCCACGCGGCTCGACGCCGGCTCCGTTACTCAAGGCGATGGAAAGATCCGATGGTCCGACATACACGCCATCCAGGCCATCGACGCTCAGAATGTCGTCGAGCGCATCCAGAGCGGCGCGGGTCTCGATCATCGCAATCGCCTGGGTCATCGCATTGGCCGCCTTGAGGTAGGCGGAGGCGTCCAGGCCGCTGAGCGGCAGCGCGGCGCGCGGACCCCAGGAGCGCTGCCCGAGCGGCGGGAATTTGACGGACTCGACCAGGCGTCGCGCATCCTCGCGGCTGTCGATCATCGGCGCGAGGATTCCGCAGGCGCCAGAGTCCATGAGCTGGCTGGCCAGGGCAAAGGCGCCGATCGGCACGCGAGCGATCGTTGGTTTGCCCGCAAGCGCGACGCGTAGGATCGAACGCGCGGCGCCATCGAAGTCGACGGCGCCGTGCTGCATGTCGAGCACGACGGCGTCGAAAGCTTCCCGCGCCAAGGCCTCGGCGACTGCCGGTTCGTTCATGGTGACCCACGCGCACAAAGCCTGCCCGCCGGCAGCCAGACGATCGGAGAGCATATTCAGCACAAACTCGTTCATTCCCTCTCCTGTGACAGCGGCGCCACGCGCGTTAATACGCCGCTAACCACAGATCTCTACCGCCGCGCAAACGCCTTCATTACGCCGAGTTCATTTGAAATTCATCTCGGGAGCAGTCAGCTTGCGTGGACGAGGACAGGGATGATGAAACGCATACTCGTTGCAATGCTCGTCGCAGGTTCCCTTTCCGCTCCCATCTTTGCGCTGGCTGCGGAGGGTGATCAGCAGGTTTCACGCGCGGAGCGCATGCAGCAATGGGCGGCCGACCGCGCGACGATGCTGGACGCCAAGCTCGCGGGTATGAAGGCTGGCCTCGGACTGACAGCCGACCAGGAAAAGCTTTGGGCGCCGTTCGAATCCGCGGTCAGGGACGCCGACAAGTCGCGTATGGACGCCATGGGCGAGATGATGCGGATGCGCGCGCAGGGCGAGCGGATGTCGCCCGTCGATCGTCTTGAAGCCATGTCAGACCGTCTGTCGCAGGGTGCGACGAACGTCAAGAAGATCGCCGACGCCGCCAAGCCCCTGTATGACAGCCTCGACGAGTTGCAGAAGCACAAGTTTGGCATGCTTGGACGCATGCTGATGCCGGAGCGGGCCCGGTTCGCCATGGAGATGATGCACCACCATATGGGTGAACAGGACCACGACGGCGCCGAGTAGTCCCAGGGCGATCTATAGCCCTCGGGGAAAAGAAGACGCGGCCGCCCCCCTCGGCCGCGTCTTCCATTTTTGGGCGCCGCCACATGGCGCCAATCAGCCAGCTTGAGGCCGAACGACCACGACGCGATCGACGCCGGCGAGGTCCTGGTAGGTCCTGACGTCGGTAAAGCCACATTGGGTCGCGATTGCAGCCACGTCGGTCGCTTGACCCGCGCCGAGTTCGACGAGCAGCCAACCGTCCGGAGCGAGCAAGCGCCTCGATTCCGGGAGGATTCGTCGATAGGCGGCAAGCCCGTCAATTCCGCCGTCCAGCGCGAGCCAGGGATCGAAGTCGCGGACCTCGCGCGGCAGCCCTGCGAGGTCGGTCGTCGGAATGTAGGGCGGGTTCGAGACGATCAGATCAAATCGGCCTTCGAGGCCACTCGTCCAGTCGCCAACTCGAATCTCGGCCCTGGGAGACAAACCACACGCCTGAAGATTACCCTGCGCGACGCCGGCGGCATCGGCTGAAATATCGACGCCAAGGCCGCGCGCGGCGCCAAATTCGCTCAACAGGGCGCACAACAATGCGCCGGAGCCAACACCGAGGTCGAGTATACGTAGTGGATCCTTGCGACGATCACGCAAAATCGAAAGCGCAGCTTCGACGACCGTTTCCGTTTCTGGCCGCGGATCCAGCACATGCGGCGTAATGGCGAACGAGAGCGCCCAGAATTCGCGTTTGCCGACGATCCTGGACAAGGGTTCTCCGACCGCTCGCCGCGCAGCGGCCTCCTGAACCTTCCAAGCCGCTGACCCGAGCGGCGCACGCGGGTCGACGATCAATGCGACGGGCGAAATGCCTGAGGCGGCGCAGAGGCTGATGCGCGCCTCGCGCGCCGGGTTTTCGATCCCGCAGGTCTTGAATGTTTTCTCGAGGCTCGCGAGGGCCTCGGAGCGAGCGGTGGACGCCTCAAGATTGAGGCCGTTCGTCAAGCGACCTGGCCGTGGCAGTGTTTGAATTTCTTGCCTGATCCGCACGGGCACTGTTCATTTCGGCCGACCCGGCCCCATGTCGCGGGATTCTTCGGGTCGCGATCGGCTTCGACTACTCCGGCCGACGCCGCCAAGAGACCCGCTTCCGCCGACGCGGAGAGGGGAGCGAATGAATATTCGTTTTCGCCGGTGGCGGGATCGATGTGCTGGTATTGCATCGGCGGCGGCTCCGGCTCGGGTTGCTGGAACCGCACCTCGACCCGCGAGATTTGCGCGATCACCCCTTCGTGCCACTGGGTGATCAATTCTCGGAACAAGTCGAAAGCTTCGGATTTGTACTCGTTCAAGGGATCGCGCTGCGCCATGCCCCGCCAGCCGATGACCTGGCGGAGATGATCGAGCGTGACGAGATGCTCGCGCCACAAATGATCGAGCGACTGCAGGATGACCTGCTTCTCGATATAGCGCATGACCTCGGGCGTGTTGCGCTCAATCCGCTGCGCATAGGCGTCCTCGGCCGCCTTGTGGAGCCGGGCCGCTACTTCTTCGTCGGCAATGCCCTCCTCCTTCGCCCAATCATCGACCGGGAGATCGAGGCTCAGCTTATTCAGCACCTCACTCTTTAACCCGACGATATCCCAGGCCTCGGGATAAGCGTCGTGCGGGATGTGCTTGGCGACGATGTCGTCGATGACGCCAGTGCGCATATCCTCGATCGTCGACTTCAGCGATTCCGACGCCATCATCCTGCGCCGGTCCTCAAATATGACCTTGCGCTGGTCGTTCATCACATTGTCAAACTTGAGAATGTTCTTGCGCATGTCGAAGTTGCGCGCCTCGACCTTCTGCTGCGCCTTCTCGAGCGCTTTGTTGATCCACGGATGGACAATCGCCTCGTCCTCTTTGAGCCCGAGGCGCTTGAGCATCGCGTCCATGCGCTCCGCTCCAAAAATGCGCATGAGATCGTCTTGCAGCGACAGGTAGAACTTCGACCGGCCCGGATCCCCCTGACGGCCAGATCGGCCGCGCAGCTGATTGTCGATGCGACGACTTTCGTGTCGCTCGGTGCCGACAATGTAGAGCCCGCCGGCGTCGATCGCCTTCTGTTTGAAGGCGGCGACTTCCGCCCGGATTGACGCCTCATGGGTCTCGCGCTGATCTTGCGGCGCGGTGGGATCAATCTCCTGCCGGACCCGCATCTCGACATTGCCGCCGAGCTGAATGTCGGTGCCACGTCCCGCCATGTTGGTTGCGATCGTGATCGCGCCCGGGACCCCCGCCTCCGCGACGATAAAAGCTTCCTGCTCATGGTGGCGGGCGTTCAGGATTGCGAAATTCTTTGACGGCTTGCCGGCGCGCGCCGCCGCATAGAACGCCGTCAATGCATCCGGCTTGGTGAAATCAATCTTCTTGTACCCTTGCCGTTCAAGCACATCGCCAAGCTGCTCGGATTTTTCAATCGACGTCGTGCCGACCAGCATCGGCTGCAATTTGGCGTTGGCGTCTTCGATCTCGCGGACGATGGCGCGCATCTTTTCGTCCGTGCTGCGATAGACTTCATCATCCTCGTCAAGGCGCGAAATCGGCCGGTGCGTGGGAATCTCGACGACGACCAGCTTGTAGATTTCCGCGAATTCGTCCGCTTCGGTTGCGGCGGTGCCCGTCATTCCGGCAAGCTTCTTGTAGAGGCGGAAATAGTTTTGGAAGGTGATCGAGGCCAGAGTGACGTTCTCAGGCTGGACCGTCACGCCTTCCTTTGCCTCGAGCGCCTGATGCAGCCCTTCTGAGTAGCGCCGCCCCGGCATCATCCGGCCGGTGAACTCGTCGACGATCACGACTTCGTCGTTACGGACGATGTAATCCTTGTCGCGCTGGAACAGCTTGTGAGCCCGGGCGGCCTGATTGAGGTGGTGAACGAGGGTCGCATTTGACGCCTCATAGAGCGATCCTTCCTTCATCACGCCGGCCGAGCGCAGCAGGGCTTCAGCGTGCTCGTTCCCCGCGTCAGTCAGGTTGACCGTACGTTGCTTCTCGTCGAGCTCGAATTCCTCGCGGGCGAGCTCGGGGATGATCGCGTTGACCGATACGTAAAGACCTGAGCGGTCTTCCGAGGGGCCCGAGATGATCAGCGGCGTCCGCGCCTCGTCAACCAGGATCGAATCGACTTCGTCGACAATCGCGAAGGCGTGGCCGCGCTGGACCATCTGCGCCATATCGTACTTCATGTTGTCGCGCAAATAGTCGAAGCCGAACTCGTTGTTTGTGCCATAGGTCACGTCGGCGGCGTAGGCCTGCCGGCGCTGATCGTCGTCTAGGCCATGCACGATGACGCCGACATTCATGCCGAGAAACTGGTAAATCTGACCCATCCACTCGGAGTTGCGGCGGGCAAGGTAATCATTCACCGTGACAACGTGGACGCCCTCTCCTGCGAGCGCATTGAGATAAACCGCGGTCGTGGCGACCAGCGTCTTGCCCTCGCCGGTGCGCATTTCGGCGATCGCGCCCTCATGCAGCACAAGCCCGCCCATGAGCTGAACGTCGAAGTGGCGCTGCTTGAGCGTCCGCTTGGCGGCTTCGCGGACGGCGGCGAAAGCGGGCGGAGTGAGATCGTCGAGCGTCTTGCCGGCCTTGAATTCAGCCCGCAATTCCTCCGTCTTCGCGCGCAGTTGATCGTCGGTCAGGGCCTGGAATTCGGGCTCCAGCGCATTGATGGCGGCGACCATCGGCCGGTAGCCCTTGAGGCGCCGGTCGTTGGACGAGCCAAAGACCCGCTTCATCACGGTGTCGAACTTAAGCGCGCCGAGCATTTTCGACCTTTCCTACCCGCCCCGCTGAAGGGGGTCTTCCGCTTCTTGCCCGGCCAGCAGGAGCGAAGGCGGCGCGGACGATGGCGGCAACAATAAAAAGCGCGAAAAAGGCAAAAATCGCCCATTTTCGCGCAAGCTAAACGGAATTCCAGGTGAGATAGGAGCCGCGCCTCGCCTTGTCAATGATCGCGGCCTCTTCGCCGAACGCAACTCAGTGCTGGCATTTCGAGCAATAGAATGTGGAGCGCCCCGACTGCGTGATCCTGGCGACGATTCCGCGGCAACGGTCCCGAGCACAGGGCAATCCTTCGCGATCGTAGACTTTGAAGACATGCTGAAAATAGCCTAGTTCGCCGTTGGCCTGCCGGTGGTCGCGCAAAGTCGAGCCGCCGGCCTCGACGGCTTCTTCGAGCACGTCGCGGATCGCCTTGGCGACCGCCGTCGCAGCCCGGGTGGGACCGCCGCGCGCATTCGCCAGGATGCTCACCGGCTTTGAGGGCGAGAGACCAGCGCGAAACAAAGCCTCGGACACATAGATGTTACCCAGTCCAGCGATGCGCTTCTGATCGAGCAAACCGGCCTTGAGAGACGTGCGGGCGCCGGCGAACAGCTTCGCCAGGGATTTCGCGCCAAACTCGGGGGCCAGCGGCTCGGCGCCGAGGCCGCGCATCCTCGGATGCTGGTCGAGCGCCTTGGTCAACGCCAGGTCCATGAAGCCGAAGCGCCTGGGATCGTTATAGGTGACGATCCAGTCGTTATCGAGGACGAGAACGACATGGTCGTGCTTCGGATCCTTCGAACGCTGGTGATGGAACTTGCCCGGCGTTGAAACCGCAGTCTTTTCCATCCGGAACGAACCGGACATGCCCAGGTGCACGATCAGGGTCTCGCCGCTGTCCAGCTCGAACAGAAGATATTTGGCGCGGCGGCTCACCTCGACGATGCGCCGGCCAGTCAGCCGCTTCGCGAACGAAGGGGGAAACGGGAAGCGAATGTCCGCCCGCCGCAACTCAACCTTGTCGATCCGGGCGCCGCGCATGACGGGCGCGAGGCCCCGTCGCACCGTCTCGACTTCGGGCAGCTCAGGCATTGCGGGAGCCTTGGCTCACGAAAAGAAAACCGGTCTGGCCGGCGGCCTCGCCACGATGGTGATCATCGCTAACTAGGTAAGCGCGCACGTTCGCCGCTTCAATCGGTGTCCGAGCCTATGGAGACCGCTCTCCCACCGCGCCAGTAAGCGCCAGCAAACGCCAATAAAAGTGAGTAAACGCTAGTAAAATAGCTGACGTTTACTAGAGTTTATTTCCGAATCGAGGCTTTTCAATAGGTTGCAGCCGAATTCAAATCAAAAATGCGCCCTACCTCCTCGTTCTCCTGCTCCGCCGAATCGGATTTGGCGACAATGGCGCCCAACCCGAACGCAATCTGCGCCAGATCCCCCTCAAGGGTCTGAAAACCTAGTGGATCTCGGGGTCCGCGGTCGGCGCGCCGCGCTCAAGAAAGTCGAAGTCGCATCCCTCGTTCGCCTGGCTGACGTGATCGGAGAACAGGCGCCCATAGCCGCGCTCGTAGCGCGGCGGGGGCTTCCGCCAGGCCGCGCGGCGCCGGTCGAGCTCCTCGTCGCTCACCTGCATGCTGAGGCGCCGGCCAGGGATGTCGAGTTCGATGATGTCGCCGTCGCGCACAAGCGCGAGCGGGCCGCCGATAAACGATTCCGGCGCGACATGCAGGACGCAGGCGCCGTAGCTCGTGCCGCTCATGCGCGCGTCGGAGACGCGAACCATGTCGCGGACGCCCTTGGCCAGCACCTTCTTGGGGATCGGCAATTGGCCCCATTCCGGCATGCCCGGCGCTCCAATCGGTCCGGCGTTCTTCAACACCAGGACCGAATTCTCGTCGACATCGAGGTCCGGATCGTCGATGCGGGCGGCCATGTCGTTATAATCTTCAAATACGACTGCCTTACCCGCATGTTTGTGCAGGTGGGATTCCGCCGCGGGCGGCTTGATGATGGCGCCGTCGGGAGCGAGGTTGCCGCGCAGGACCGCGAGGCTGTCGGACGCGACAAGCGGGTTGTTCAACGGCCGAATGACGTCTTCGTTATAGATCGCGGCCCGCTCGACATTGTCGCCGATCGTCGCCCCGTTCACCGTGCGGGCGCCGGTCTTCAGCCTGCCGCCGATCGCCAATTGCTTGAGCACTGCGGGCAAGCCGCCAGCGTAGTAGAAATCCTCCATGAGATACGCCCCGGAGGGCCGGATGTTGGCGAGCAGCGGCGTTTCCCGGGCAATTCTGTCGAACGCCTGCATGTCGAGCTTAAGCCCCGCGCGGCGCGCCAGCGCGATCAGATGCACGACCGCGTTGGTCGACCCGCCGATCGCGAGGACGGCGGAAACGGAATTGTGGATCGAATCCTCCGTGATCAGATCCGACGGTTTCAGATCGTCCCAAACCATGTCGACGATGCGTTTGCCCGTGCGCGTCGCCATCACGGCATGCCGCGAGTCGGCCGCAGGAATCGAGGCTGCGCCCGGCAAGGTCATGCCGAGCGCCTCGGCGGCGCTGGTCATGGTCGAGGCGGTGCCCATCGTCATGCAGTGCCCGGGCGAGCGGGCGATGCCCTGTTCGATCTCGCCCCAGTCCTCGGACGTGATCGCGCCCGCGCGCAATTCCGCCCAGTATTTCCAGACATCGCTGCCCGAGCCCAGCGCATTGCCGCGCCAATTGCCGCGCAGCATTGGCCCTGCGGGCATGAAGATCGCCGGGAGATTCATCGAGATCGCGCCCATGAGCAGCGCGGGGGTGGTCTTATCGCAGCCCCCCATCAGCACCGCGCCGTCGGCGGGATAGGAGCGCAAAGCCTCCTCCGCCTCCATCGCCAGAAAGTTGCGGTACATCATCGTCGTCGGCTTCTGGAACGGCTCGGACAACGTCATCGCCGGCAATTCGACCGGAAAGCCGCCCGCCTCCCATACGCCGCGCTTCACCTCTTCGACCCGTTGCTTGAAATGCGTATGGCAGGCGTTGATGTCGCTCCAGGTGTTGATGATCCCGATCACCGGCTTGCCCGCATAGTCGGCGCGTTCGTAGCCCATCTGCGCCGTGCGCGACCGATGGCCGAAAGAGCGCAGGTCGTTCACCCCGTACCAGCGATGAGAGCGAAGATCTTCCGGGCGCTTGCGGGCCATTGTCGAACTGTCCTTATTCTCGGATGGGCTGGCAGGTGGGATGAGAGGTGATCCTACATCAGGCTCGGCAGGTAAAGCGCAATGGAGGGAAATGCGATCAAGATCACGAGACGCAGCATGTCGGTCGCGATGAACGGCAGGACGCCCTTGAAGATTGTGGCGAAGCTCACGTCCTTGACCGCCGTCTTGATGACGAACACGTTCATCCCAACCGGCGGATGAATGAGGCCGAGTTCGACCGTCATGACGATGATGATGCCGAACCAGATCGGGTCGAAGCCGAGCGTCGTCACGACGGGGAAGACGATCGGCACGGTCAGAATGATCATCGCCATGGCGTCCATGAGACAGCCGAGTGCGAGATACATGAGCATAATGAGCGCGAGCACGCCGTAGCGTCCGACGCCGAGGCCGGTCATAAACTCGGTCAGTTTCTGCGGCGTCTCGGTGACGGTGAGGAAATAGCCGAACAGGAGCGCGCCGATGAGGACCGTGAACACCGCAGCTGCGGTGCGCGTCGCCTGCAGAAGCGCGGCGAGGACCCCGGCTGGCTTGAGCTTTCCTCGCGCGACCGAGATCAGAAACGCGCCGCACGCGCCCACTCCGCCCGCCTCGGTCGGCGTGAACAGGCCGCCGTAAAGCCCGCCGATCACGAACCCGAACAGCACTAACGCAGCCCAGACGTCGCGCAGCGACCGGATCCGCTCGCTCCAGTCGCTGCGCGGGCCAGCAGGCAGAAAGCCCGGCCGCACAATGCCGATGGCGGCGATGGTCATCATGTACATCGAGACAGCGAGCAGCCCGGGAAGGATGCCGGCGATGAACAGCTTGCCGATGTCCTGCTGGGTGATGAGGCCATAGACCGCGAGCACGGTCGAGGGCGGAAAGATCGCGCCGAGCGTGCCGCCAGCGGCGATCACGCCGGCGGCGAAGGATTGCGGATAATCGTATCGCCGCATCTCCGGATAGGCGACGGTGGCGAAGGTGGCCGCAGTCGCGACCGACGAACCGCTGATCGCGGCGAAGCCCGCGCAGGCCGCAATCGTCGCCAGGCCCAGTCCGCCCCGCCAATGGCCGATGAAACTGTTCGCCGCTCGAAACAATTCGCGGCTCATGCCGGAAGCGGAGACAAAGGCGCCCATCAGCAGGAACATCGGGATGACGCCGAAGGTGTAATCGGTGACGGTCCGCATCGACGTCTGCCCGACCATCTTGAGCGCAGGCGCGAGGCCCACGATCGCGGCATAGCCGACGACGCCGACAAGCCCCATCGCCATGCCCACGGGGACGCGCAGCAGAATCAACCCGAATAGAGCGACGAAGCCGAGCGCGGCCGCCGCGTTGGAACTCATCACCTCCGCCTCATTCGACGGCCTTGGCGATCGGTTCGGAATTGAGCTTCTCGGGGTGAAAAATGAGCCGCCAGGTGCGCACGGCGATCAGGATCACGGCCGACACATCGCCCGCCCAGGCGACGGCGAAGAACGGCCAGGTCGGCAGATGAAGATCGTAGGTCAAAACATGGTCGGCGCGCGTCGAGCGCACTTTATCGAATAGCATCGCAGTCTGAACGGCGACCACGAACAAGAGCACCAGCGTCGCGAAAATATCGATCATCCGTTTCCCGCGCGGGCCGGCCGCCGCCCATACGAGGTCGACGGTGATGTGGCCGCCGCGGTAGCTGGTCGCCGCAATGCCCCAGAAGATCAGGATGCCGAGCAGCAGGCGGCCGAAGTCGTAGGAATCGGGGATGGACGTGTTGAACAGATAGCGAAGCAGGACGGAAACGAAGATGTCGATGGCGACGATGCCGATGAACGCCGCGGCGGCGAGTTCGATGCCGTCGATGAACCGATCCATCGCATTGGCGGCGACGCCCGCGCCCTGCCGGCGCCCGGACAAGGTCATGGACCGGCGCCATATTTGGCGATCGCCGCCTTGAGTTCGGCGAGCGCGGCGTCGGGATCGGCGCCCGCCTGCTTCACCGCGGCCGCCCAGCTCGCCTCGAGCGGCTTGACCGTCGCCTGCCACGCGGCCGTCTGGTCGGGGGTAAGCTTGTAGACGTCGTGATGAGCGGGATCGGCTCTCATCTTGTCGCGGCCGGCGGCTTCGAAATCGCCCCAGGGACCCGCGATCTTCACCGCCCAGTCGGTCGTGCAATGGTCGTCCATGACCTTTTTCTGCGCCAGGCTCAGCGAATTCATATTTGTCCTTGTTCATTGAGAAGGTGAACACGGTCGTATAGAGCGGCGCGTCCATGTCGTGTTTGACGACCTTGTCGATGCCGAACAGATAAAGCGAGCCCCAGGGGAAGGTGATGGCGTCGGCGACGCCGCGCTCGAGAACCTCGCGCGCCTCCGGGGCCGAGGCTTGTACGTTCGTGCCGCCGAGCCGGGTCACAAGCTCGGCGATCGTGCTCTGCGCCGGGCGCACCTTCACGCCGCGCAGATCTTCCGGAATGACGATCTTCTTGCGGGTGGAGTGAATGGAGCCGGGATCGTGAATGAAGGCGAAGCAGAAATGCGTATCCTTCATCTCCGTCGCGGCATATTTGCGATACCAGGAATCGAGCGCGGCCGTGCCCTTGCGCGCGTCGCCAAACATGAACGGCATCTGGCCGATGGCGATGATCGGGAAACGGCCCGGCTGATAGCCTGGGTTGACGTAAGTGATGTCGGCGATGTCGTCGCGCGCCATGTCGTAATGATCGAACGCCTTGCCGAGCTGTTCAGATGGAAAGACCGTGATCTTGATCGTGCCGCCCGAGGCTTTCGCGATATCCTCGCCCCAAGCTTTGGCCGCACTGGTCAGCGGGTGCGCGGGCGGAACCCAGAGCGAGAGTCTGAGGTCGACCTCCTTATCCTGAGCGAAGGCGGGAGCGGCAAATCCAAGCGAGAGCACGAGGACGAGCGCCAGGGCGGCGCAGGATCGGCGAACGGCCGAGAGGCGTGCGCAGATGGCCCAGGGCTCGGTCAATCTGAACATGTCTCCTCCCACGCATCGTCTTGTCGGAACATCTCGCAGGCCCCGGCGCGGATCGTCAAGCGCGACCGTCACCAGCGTCGTCGGCGCGGCTCAGATCTTTCTGTTCTTCGCGTCCCAATTGCGCTCGAGGTTCGCGATCAGCGCCGGGCTGAAGTGGCAATAGGCCTGCTCGCGCGCATAGACCGAGGCGTAGCGCCGGAAAAGATCGAGAGGCTCCTGGCCAACCCGAAAGGCGCGACGATTGCCGATGGCGCTCACCGCTCCGGCGCTTGTAAGCCCATCAACGATGCGATCGACCGCCGCGTCCATTTCGCTCGCGGGCGCGATCTCGTCGCAGATCAGGCGCCCTTCCGCGCTATCGCACTTGAGCCTGCGCTCATAGAGGATCGCTTCCCGCGCGATGCGATCGCCGACGAAGCGCGGCAGGCGCAAATTTGCGAAGCCCGGAATGATCCCTTCCTTGCGCGCCGGCAAGCTCACAAAGGCGTCGGACGCGGCCAGAACGTAGTCCATGCACAGAAGCGCCTGGCAATGGCCGCCGATCGCGAACGTGTCCACCGCGGCGATCCATAGCTTTTCTGACCCGCGTCCGTTGACGTCGTCGGGGACGCTCTCAGGCGCTGCGACGCCGCGCAGGAGCTTGTGCACGTAACCAAGGTCGCGGGTCAGGAACCAGAGGTAGGGAATCTTGCCCAGATAGAGATGGGTGAGATTGATGCCCGCGCCAAAAATGCGCCTGCCCCGATATTTCTCGTTGTCCACCGCAACGCCGCGCATGACGGCGATCTCGGTTGTCCGATCGAGCGTCGCGACATCGACCGCGAGCTCGGTCTGGGCCAAGGTCGTGTCGTCCTCAGCGTTGAGGAAGCGCGGATTGGCCATGTCGAGATGGACGGCCTTGCCGCGCCGGGCGAGGCGCGCGGCGCCGAGATCGAGCGAACCGCGCGAGGCGAATTCGGCGATAAGCGTGGCGCTTTCCGGTCGCGGCAGGAGCATGGCGTGACAAAGATGTTCGCCGATGCGCGGGCGCGAAAGCACGTGCGCAAGGAAGAGGCCCTGGTCGATCTCGACGCCGTCCTTGTCGCCCTGCCGATGAGCGGCTTCGGCGTCGACCTCGTCTCGTGTCGGGACCAAGCCGGGGACGAGCTTGGCCGCGGTGTAAACGAGGTCGTCGATGCGCCGGAACGTCGAGCCGCGTTCGGTCAGGCGATCGTAGACTGGCTCGACATGAGCGGCGAGGAACGATTCGCGAGACGCGTGCGCGTCCGACAACAACGCCTCCGCGGCCGCCCGTTCCGCCTCGCACCGCCTCGACTTCGCCGGCAGCCTGCCAAGGAGAGCCGCCGAGCGGCGCCAGAAGGCGCCGGCGCCACGAGCATCGGCCTCAAACTCGCCCGTCGTGATCGGGAAGGACTCGGACCATTCCCGCGCGTCACGCTCGGGCAGGCCGGCGGCGCACAATGGCCCCAAGGCGGATTCCGTCGCCGGCGTCATGCTTTTGGCCTCTTGTCGATAACGCGCTTGGCCTTGCCGAGCGACCGCTCGATCTCACCCGGCTTTAGCACGCTCACCTTCGCGTTGATGCCGATATGCGCCTTCATCGCGTGTTCGAGCTCGCTGACCGCGTGCGCGCGCGCCTCGTCGAGATCGGATGGCGTTCGAGCCTCAACCTGAACCTCCAGATCGTCCAGCCGGCCGTTCCGGCTCAGAATGAGCTGATAGTGCGGGGAGAGACCGGCGACGTCCAGGATCAGTTCTTCGATCTGAGTTGGAAACACATTGACCCCGCGCACGATCATCATGTCGTCGGTTCGACCCGACACCTTTTCCATCCGCCGCATCGAGCGTGCGGTCCCACGCATCAGTCGGGTCAAATCGCCCGTCCGGTAGCGGACGACCGGCATCGCTTCCTTGGTGAGCGAGGTGAAAACGATCTCGCCGAAGGCGCCGTCGGGCAAGACAGCGCCGGTCGCGGGATCGACGATCTCAGGATAGAAATGATCCTCCCAAATGTGGAGGCCATCCTTGGTCTCCACGCATTCGCCGGCGACTCCGGGTCCGATCACTTCGGATAGGCCATAGCTGTCGAGCGCATCCATGTCGAACGCCTCTTCGAGTTCATTGCGCATCGCGTTGGTCCAAGGCTCCGCGCCGAAGCTGCCAAGCTTCAAAGAGGAGCGCCGCGGGTCGAGCCCCTGGGCGCGGAACTCGTCGACAAGGCATAAGGCGTAGGACGGCGTCGAGAAAAGAATGTCGGGGGCAAAATCATTGATCAGCTGAATCTGCCTTTCGGTCATGCCTCCGGAGACGGGAACGACCGTGCAGCCTAGCCGCTCGGCGCCATAGTGATAGCCGAGGCCCCCGGTGAAGAGGCCATAGCCATAGGCGTTATGCGCCATCATACCCCTGCGGCCGCCGGCGGCGCGGATCGTCCGCGCCACCATGTCGCTCCACATGGAGAGATCGTTGCGCGTATAGCCGACCACCGTCGGCTTGCCGGTCGTGCCGGAGGACGCATGGACGCGCACCAGCTGCTCCTTCGGCACGGCGAAAAGACCGAACGGGTAGTTGGCTCTGAGGTCCGACTTGGCGGTGAAGGGAAAGCGCCTGAGATCCTCGAGGGCGCCAAAATCGTCTGGATGAACGCCATGCTGGTCGAACTTGGCGCGCATTGCCGGGACGGAATCATAGACGCGCCGCAGCGTGACGCTGAGCCGGCGCGTCTGCAGAGCGGCGATCTCGTCGCGGGAGGCCGTTTCGATCGGATCGAGCAGGCTTTTGTCCGGCGCTTCGCCCAACCTCATAAGAGCGACCTGGCGAGGCTGACGCGGGCTGACGGGATACGCACGGACCCGATCGCGCGCCGCTCCCTCGGTGCAGGCATATCTCCCCCTGTCGCGCGCCGAGTTGATCCGGCGTCGCCCCATCTCACAGACATGGCCGCGAATCGTCAAGCCGGACGGTGCGCCAAAGCCGGCTTGTCCCCCCGACGCCGCAGCCAGCCGCAAACCGATTATTGCGCCAGGAAACTCAGGAGCGTCTCGTTGAAGGGCTGTGTCGCTTCGAGATGGCCGAGATGGCCGACACCCTCGAACACCTTCACTTTCGCATTCGCCATCTGCGCCGCCAGCGTCTGCGCGAGCTCGGCGTTCTTGCCCATTTTGGCGCGCAATTCGGGCGGCGCGAACGGACGGCCCGGCGCGTTATGATCGTTGGCGCCCATGATGAACAGGGTCGGCCGATCGATGAGCGGAATCTCGTGCGCCACTGGCTGGGAGTAGATCATCTGATAGGAAGCGACGAACGACTTCAGCCAGCGTGGATATTCGCCGCTCTCCTTGATCTGTTCCCGCAGCTGGACGAACGGCTCGATCGCGCTCGACGGCAAGCTCAGCGCATAATTGGTCATCAATTGCTTGCGGTAGCCGTCAGCAGTGAGCTCGCGTTCATGCTTGGCGAGCACTTCGTCCGTCACCGGGGGCGCGTAAAAGCGGTAGTCCTCGAGGCCGATCGGCGAGTAGAGGACGAGATGGTCGATGCGCGGCCCGTAGGCGCGCCCGAGCCTGACCGCAAGCATCCCGCCCATCGAATGCCCGACCAGGTCGAAGCGGTCCACGTGGAGACTATCCAAGAGCGCGATGGTGGCGCGCGCCATCGCATCGAAACTGTAGGCGAAAGTCGGCTTGGAGGACTTGCCGAAGCCGATCTGGTCTGGAGCGACGACGCGATAACCCGCCTGGGTCAGGGCCTTGATGGTGGGCTCCCAATAGCTCGACGGGAAATTACGGCCATGCAGAAGGACGACTGTCCGGCCATTGGATGGCCCAACGGGCGGCGCATCCATATAGGCAAGGCGCAAATCCTCGCCTTAAATCGTTATCGGCATGAAATGGACGGGATAAGGGTAAGGAAATCCTTCAAGCGCAATGCCCATCGCCTCGGCGCTGACCGCTTGCGGCGCGAAAGCGAGGAACAGGGCCATGGCGACGAGCAAACAATGGGCGAGTGCGCGGCGTAGCAACATGGCGAACCCTCGACGGCGCGGTACTTTGATTCTCCAGGAGATCGCTACCCTTCGAATGACGACAACATCAAGGCGCTCGGCTTCAAGGCGCGCCACCCGGGAACATGAATGCGCGCCGCGCTCTTGTCTGACCAGACGATCTGGGCGACGATCGCGCGCATCGTCCGCCAGTCGGGGCCTGAGCGGCTAGGAGTACACGGATGAGCCGCCGGACGCCCCAATCGACGGAGCCGTCCCCGACCCCCAACCTGCAGGATGAGGGCGCTCGCCGCTTCACCCGTCGGAGCTTGTTCGGTGCGAGCGCGGGCGCTGCGGCTGCCGCGATCGTTTCCGGCCCGGCCCTGGCGCAAGAGGGCGACAACCTGCCGCCCTCGGTCCCGGAATGGCAGCTTGAACCCGGCGAGGAGACGCTAAGCCACCCTTATGGGCGGCCCTCCAAGTTCGAAGCCAATGTCGTGCGCCGCTATCGCCACGGCTCGCCCGACGCCGCCGACAAGGCTGTCGTCGTTCAGCCTGACGCCGCTCCAGGACCTGCACGGAATCATCACCCCGAATGGCCTGCATTATGAGCGCCACCATGCTGGGGTTCCGACCATCGATCCGTCCGAGCACCGGCTGATGGTGCATGGATTGGTCGAACGGCCGCTCATCTTCACCATGGAGGACGTGACGCGATTTCCATCCGTGTCGCGGATTCACTTCCTCGAATGTTCCGGCAACACCCAAAACTGGGGCGCGCCAAAGGCCGAACTCACGGCCCAGGACACCCACGGCCTCCTCTCTTGCTGCGAATGGACCGGAGTTCCGCTGGCGACCGTTCTCGCGGAAGCTGGCGTCAAGCCCGAGGCGAAATGGATGCTGGCCGAAGGCGCCGACGCCGCGGCGATGACGCGCAGCATCCCGATCGCCAAGGCGCTCGACGACGCGTTGCTCGCCTACGCGCAAAACGGCGAGCGGCTGCGGCCCGAGCAGGGCTATCCGCTCCGCTTGCTGCTGCCCGGATACGAAGGCAACACCAACGTCAAATGGCTTCGGCGGCTCAAACTCGGGGCCGAACCCTTCCAAACGCGCGAGGAAACCTCGAAATACACCATGCTCATGCCGGACGGCGTGGCGCGCCAGTTCAATTTCGTCATGGAGGCGAAATCGGTCATCACCTTTCCGTCCGGCGGACAGCAGGCTCGGCGCGCCGGGATTCCACGAGATCTCCGGCGTCGCCTGGTCAGGATCAGGAAAGGTCGCCCGCGTCGAAGTGACCACGGACGGGGGCGCATCCTGGCGCGACGCCGCGCTGCAGGAACCGATCCTGTCGAAGTGCCTGACCCGGTTTCGCGCGCCCTGGAATTGGGACGGCGGGCCGGCGACGCTCGCGAGCCGCGTCACTGACGAAACGGGCTACGTGCAGCCGACGCGCGAGGCGCTCCTGAAAGTGCGCGATGTGCGGTCGTACTATCACTACAACGCAATTCAGAACTGGAGCGTTGCGGCCAGCGGCGCGGTGACCAATGCTGGTTAAAATCACCTGCACGGCCCTAGCCGCTACAATTGCAGCGTCCGGCGCCGTTTACGCCGCCGAGCGCTACGACTTTGGTCGACCGGCCACGCCTGCGGAGATTGCAGGCTGGGACATCGACGTTTCGCCTGACGGCGCGGGCCTGCCACCTGGACACGGCGACGTTGAGCAGGGCGAAGCGATCTTCGCCACGAAATGCGCCAGTTGCCACGGCGCCCATGGCGAGGGCAAGCCGATGGCGCGGTTGGCCGGCGGCATCGGCACGCTTCACGACAAGAAGCCGGAAAAGACTGTCGGCAGTTATTGGCCCTATGCGACGACACTGTTTGACTATGTGCGCCGCGCCATGCCTCTGAATGCGCCGCAGTCCCTCACGCCCGACGAAGTCTACGCCGTCTCGGCCTATGTGCTGTTCCTCAACGGGATTGTCGCTGAGGACACGACGCTCGACGCAGGCGCCCTCGCCAAGATCAAGATGCCCAACCGCGACGGCTTCGTCAGCGCCTTTCCGACGCCGAGCGCCGGCGCCAAACCGTAGCGCGCGAAATGCTGAACGGGCGACGCCTTGGCGCCCCGTCGCAGCCCGGTGTAGGGTCAATCGAAAGAAGCGCTTCGTGGCGCCAGCAAGGGAGGACGAAATGGTCGACATCACCAGGCGGCGAGCCTTGCAATCCGGCGGCGCGGCGGGATTGCTTCTCATGCCGGGCGTTGCGCGCGCCGAGCCTGCCTGGAACGGGCCCGCGCCGGAAGCTGGCGCTTCCATCCGCGTTTTGCGCTGGAAGCAATTCATCCAGGCGGAGTTCGACAGTTTCATCGCCAACACCAAGAAATTCACCGAGAAGACCGGCGTCAAGGTGCGCGTCGACGCCGAAAGCTGGGACGACATCCGGCCGAAATCGGCGGTCGCCGCCAATGTCGGCGCCGGACCCGACATCATCATGGGCACGCTCGACGACCCGTTCAAGTTCCCCGAAAAGCTGATCGATCTCACCGATCTCGCCGAATATATCGGGGCTAAGTCTGGCGGTTGGTATCCGATCGCGCGCAAATATGGGATGCGCGGCGATCGCTGGATCGCGCTCCCGCAGGGCGCGACCGGCGGCTGCCTGAACTATCGCATCAGCACGATGCATGCGGCCGGCTTCGACGAGTTCCCCAAGGACACCGCCGGCTATCTCAAATTATGCCAAGGCTTCAAAAAGGCCGGCAAGCCACCTGGCTTTGCGCTCGGCCACGCGACCGGCGACGCCAATGGATGGGCCCAATGGTGCCTATGGGCGTTCGGCGGCAAGACCGTCGACGACAAGAACAATGTCGCGATCGATTCTCCCGAGACGATCGCCGCTCTCGAATACGCCAAACAGCTCTATGCGACCTATATCGACGGCGTATTGTCATGGCTCGATCCGAGCAACAACAAGGCCTTCCTCGCCGATCAGATCGGCCTGACCTTGAACGGCATATCGATCTACACCGTCGCCAAGAACTCGCCCGATCCGGCGCTGAAGGCGATCGCCGCCGACATGGATCACGCCAATATGCCGATAGGCCCGATCGGGAAGCCAACCGAGCAGCAAAACATCCTCAACACCTACGCGTACAAGTACAGCAAGTATCCAAATGCGGTCCGCGAATATCTCCGCTTCATGTGGGAAAAACCGCAGGTCGACTATTGGGAGACCCAGTCGAACGGATACATGGCGCCGCCGTTGCCGGCCTGGAACGACAATCCGATCTGGACGGCCGATCCGAAGGTGACTCCGTTCCGGGACGTCCTGAAACTCGCGCTCGACGACGGCTATTCCGGCTCCCTAGGAACTGCGTCGGCCGCAGTCATGGGCGACTTCGTGGTCGTCGACATGTTCGCCGAGGCGTGCACCGGGAACAAGTCGCCCAAAGCGGCGGCGCACGATGCCGCGGAGCAGGTGAAACGATATTACAACGCCTAGCCGAGCCGTGCATCGCGAATTGGGTTTCGAGTTCTTGCCGGGCGAGCGCTGGCGGGACCGCGTGGCGAGGGCAAGCAAGCCGGTCCATACAAGGGAGGCCAGCATTCGCCGAATTGACGTGCCCGCACGCGATGGCCGGGGCAATTGCTGATGGCTTCGTTGACGCCGGCCCAACGAACGGCGCGGCCCGTCCTGGCGCGGCAGCGGCTCGCCTTTCGTCTGCTCGACGACCGCAATGTTCTCGGTCTCCTCATGATCGCGCCGGCGGCGGCGTTCCTGCTGGTGTTTCTCGCCTATCCGCTGGGCTTAGGCTTCTGGCTCGGCATGACCGACGCTACGATTGGTCAGGCGGGCCGCTTCGTTGGCTTCGCCAACTTCGTTTCCCTCGCCCATGATCAGATATTCTGGCTCGTGGTGTTCAACACGACGCTCTATACGGTCGTGGCCAGCATCCTGAAATTTGGCTTGGGTCTCTATCTGGCGCTTTTGCTCAACCGCCGGCTGCCGATGAAGTCGCTCATCCGCGCCGTCGTGCTCCTGCCGTTTGTCACGCCGACCGTACTGTCGGCGATCGCCTTCTGGTGGATCTACGATCCGCAGTTTTCGATCATCTCCTGGTCGCTTATCAAACTTGGCGTCATCCACCAGTACATAGATTTTCTCGGCCAGCCCTGGAACGCGCGTTGGTCGGTGATCGCCGCCAATGTTTGGCGCGGCATCCCGTTCGTGGCGATAACGCTCCTTGCTGGGCTGCAGACGATCTCTCCGTCGCTCTACGAAGCGGCCACGCTTGACGGCGCCGGACCCTGGCAGCGATTCCGCTTCGTCACCCTGCCGATGCTGTCGCCGATCATCGCTGTCGTCATGACCTTCTCGGTGCTGCTGACCTTCACCGACTTCCAACTCATCTACGCCATCACCCGCGGGGGCCCGATCAACGCCACACATTTGATGGCGACGCTGTCCTACGAGCGGGCCATCACTGGAGGCCGCCTCGGCGAGGGCGCCGCAATCGCCGACGCCATGGTGCCCTTTCTGCTGGGGGCCATCCTGTTCAGTTATTTCGGGCTGCAGCGTCGAAAATGGCAACAAGGCTCGCGAGACTGACGATGGCTGGCAGCGCCGATGCGACCGAAGGCATGGACTATCTCGAGCGACTGCCGCGCCGAGTGTTCACGCTCTATCTTCCCCTCGCCGTCTTCCTGTTCGTCTTGCTGTTTCCGTTCTACTGGATGACGACGACGACCTTTAAGCCGGACGACGAGCTTTACGATTACGCGCGCTTCAATCCCTTCTGGGTCGCCCACCCGACGCTCGAACACATCAAGAAGCTGTTTTTCGAAACGAGCTATCCGTCCTGGCTCGTCAACACGATGGTCGTTTCGGTGGCGGCGACGGCGATCTCGTTGTTTTGCAGCGTCTGCGCGGCCTACGCCATCGAACGCCTGCGCTTTTCCGGCGCGCGCTATGTCGGGCTCGCCATCTTTCTCGCCTATCTCGTGCCGCCCAGCATCCTGTTCATCCCGCTCGCCGCGATCATCTTCAAGATTGGCCTGTTCGACAGCGACTGGGCGCTGATCCTGACCTATCCGACCTTCCTGGTGCCGTTCTGCACCTGGCTGCTGATGGGCTACTTTCGCACCATCCCCTACGAGTTGGAGGAATGCGCGCTGATCGATGGCGCAACGCGCCTGCAGATTTTGTGGAAGATCACTCTGCCGCTGGCGATTCCCGGCCTGATCTCAGCCGGCATTTTCGCCTTCACGCTGTCCTGGAACGAATTCATCTACGCGCTGACCTTCATCTCGTCGTCGGAGAACAAGACGGTTCCGGTCGGCGCGATCACCGAACTGGTCGAAGGTGACGTCTACCACTGGGGTTCGCTGATGGCGGCGGCGCTGTTCGGCTCGCTGCCCGTGGTGATCATGTACTCGTTTTTCGTCGAGTACTACGTGTCGAGCCTGACCGGAGCGGTCAAGGAATAGCGGCTGCAGGACGGGATGGGCCCCTGGGGAAGGCTTTCCACCCATCCCGCTGATCGTCCGCGTGAGGCGGACCGAGCTTACATCGTCATCGCGTCCTTGGTGCACTTCTTGACAAAGGAGGTCATTGCGGCGCCGTGCAGCTTCTTGTCCTTGGCCTGTCCCTCGCAAGACGTCCTTTCACACTTCGTCATGAAGCTGGTCTTGGCGGCGCCGGCGAGCTTCTTGTCCGTCGCCTGTGTCATGCAGGCGTCATCTGCGTAAGCGAGCGCCGGGACTCCGGCGAGGCCCAGCGAAAGCGCGACCAGCGCGAGCGTCTTGGTCATTGATATATCTCCCAAATCAGGCCGCCCCTTTGCGGCCATGAATTCAAGCATAACGACGCCGGCGCCCGGTGACGAGGGGTGAGTCCCATCTCCGAGGCGCGATTTTGCCTCCACAGGTATCGATTTTTAAAAAAATGTTGCAAAACCTCCGGCCTCAAAACCCCGCTCAGACCGGAATGGAGCGATGCGGCGCCTGACGAACCGCCTCCTGATCTTGCTCGCCCTGGCGCTGCTCGCGCTTGGGGCGGCGGCGCAATTTGCGCTCGTTCACACGCCCGTTCCCCCGCTCGTCTTCCTTGTTGGGGGCGCGATCCTCGGGTTGCTGCTCGTGATCGCGAAGCTTCCGCTCGTCGCTCGCCGACCGATCGTGTTCCTGATTACGCTGGCTCTGCTGGCGGCGTTGACCGCGGGCCTCGCCTATTTCCAATTCGCGATCAAGCCCGTGATGATCAAAGGCGTCATCAGCGCCGCCTTCGCCCCGAAGCCGACGGCGGTTGCGGCGGAGGCGGTGAAGGCCGAGAAATGGCCCCCTGAGCTGGCGGCGATCGGGACGCTGCGCGCGTTTCAGGGCGTCCTCATCGCGCCGCAGGTCGCCGGCGTCGTATCGGCGAAACATTTCGAGTCGGGCGAAGACGTCGAAGCCGGCGCGCTCCTCATCAACATCGACGATTCGGTCGAGCAGGCCGACCTCGCCAACGGCCTTGCGCAGCTGAAGAACGCCGACGCGACATTGGCGCGCCAAAAGACGCTGGTCGCTCAGGGCAACACCCCGCAATCGAGCGTCGACACGGCGCTCGCGACCCGCGACTCGGCGGCGGCGACCGTCGAGCGGACGCGCGCCATCATCGCCCAGAAGGCGATCAGGGCGCCCTTCGCCGGCAGGCTCGGCCTCCGCAATGTCGATCTTGGGCAATATGTCGCGGTGGGGACGAACTTGGTGACGCTGCAGCAGCTTGACCCGATCTACGCCGACTTTCCCGTGCCCGAGGAGGCTCTGCGCTCGCTCGCCGTCGGCCAGGTCGCCAGCATGACCGTCGACGCCATCCCTGGCCGCACTTTCGAGGGCAAGATCGAGGCGATCGATGCCCGCGTCAGCGCCGAATTGCGCAACGTCATGGCCCGCGCGGTGTTTGCGAACCCCGATCGCAAGCTTTTGCCCGGCATGTTCGCCAATCTGACCGTCACCACGGGAGAACCGGTTTCGGTGCTGACTGTGCCCCGCACTGCGATCGTTTACAGTCTCTATGGCGACACCGTCTTTGTCGTCCGAGCGGCGCCGCATGCCCGAGAGCAAGGCGGGGTCAGCGACAAGGGCGGCCCGAGCGGCCTCATCGTCGAGCGGCGCTTCGTGCATGTCGGTCAGGCGCGTGGCGAGAGAATTGCGATCAAGGACGGCCTGAGGGCGGGCGAGCGCGTGGTGACCGCAGGGCAGATCAAGCTGCAGGCCTATATGTCGGTCACGCTCGATGAAACCGCCGCGCTTCCGACGCCTGCCGAAACGCCACGGCCGTGACGGATCGCCGATGAACGCCTTCACCGATCTCTTCATCCGCCGGCCGGTGCTGGCGAGCGTGGTCAGCCTGCTCATTCTGCTCGTCGGCGGAATGGCCGCCTTCCGGCTTCAGGTGCGGCAGTTTCCCGAGACCTCGAACACCACGATCACCATCACCACGACCTATCCGGGCGCCGCGGCCGACGTCATCAAGGGCTTCATCACCACCCCGATCGAGCAGGCGGTGGCGAGCGCCGAGGGCATCGACACGCTGGTCTCGACCTCGCAACAGAACACTTCGACCATCACGCTCAATCTGCGTCTCGACGCCAATCCCGACCGGGCGATGGCCGACACCCTGTCCAAGGTCAATCAGGTGCGCGGACTCCTGCCGCGCGACGCCAACGATCCGGTCGTGGTCAAGCAGACCGGCCAGGGCTTCGCGCTCATGTATCTGTCGTTCAACTCGGAGGTGATGACCCCGTCCCAGATCACGGACTATCTGACACGCGTCGTCCAGCCGCGCCTGCAGACCGTCGACGGCGTCGCCAACGCCCAGATTCTCGGCGGCCAGACCTTCGCCATGCGCATCTGGCTCGACCCAACCCGCATGGCGTCTCTCGGGGTCACCCCGAACGATGTGCGGGCGGCGCTCGCCGCCAACAACTTCACCACCGCTGCCGGCGAGGTCAAAGGCGACTACACCCAGATCAGCGTCAACGCGCTGACCTCGCTCGACAGCGCCAAGGCGTTCGGGCAGCTGGTGATCGCGACCCACGGCGACGCCCTGGTGCGACTCGGCGACGTCTCGAAAATCGAGCTCGGACCGCAAAGCGTCGATTCCTCGTCGGTCTTCGACGGCCTCAAGGCCGTGTTCGTCGGCATCTATGGCACGCCCGAGGCCAACGCGCTGACCGTGATCAACGGCGTGCGCGCGATCATGCCGAGCATCCAGAGCCAGTTGCCGACCGGCCTTCGAGCCACGATCGCCTACGATTCGACCACCTTCATCCGCGCCTCGATCTATGAAGTCGCCAAGACGCTGGCCGAAGCGGCGGCGATCGTGATCGTGGTGATTTTCCTTTTCCTCGGCAATCTGCGCTCGACCTTCATCCCGATCGTCACCATCCCCCTCTCGCTCATCGGCGTGATGATCGCGCTGATGGCGCTCGGCTATTCGATCAATCTCTTGACCCTGCTGGCGCTGGTGCTCGGCATCGGTCTTGTGGTCGACGACGCGATCGTGGTGGTGGAGAACATTCATCGCCATATCGAGGATGGCATGACGCCGTTCGATGCGGCGATCCGGGGCGCGCACGAGATCGCGCTGCCGATCATCGCCATGACCATCACGCTCGCCGCGGTTTACGCGCCGATCGGCTTTGTCTCCGGCGTGACCGGGGTTCTCTTCCGCGAATTTGCTTTCACTCTGGCGGGAGCCGTCATCGTCTCCGGCTTCATCGCGCTGACGCTGTCGCCGATGATGTGCTCGAAGCTGCTCAGCCGCGAGAAGAGCGAAACCTGGTTCGCGCGGAAGCTCGACGGCGCCTTCCTCAGCCTCCGCCGGGCCTACAAGCGTCGCCTCCACAGCTCGCTCAACTTCCGCGCCCTCACCCTGCTGATCCTGGTCGGCGTGCTGGCGCTGACCGCCGTCATGTACGCGACGACCCCGCGGGAGCTCGCGCCGGAGGAGGACCAGGGCATCCTGCTGTCGCTCATCAAGACGCCGCAGATCGGCAACCTTGATTACACCGAGCAGGCGACGAAACGCCTGTATGACGGCGTGCGCGGGACGCCCGAAATCTCGCACGTCTTCACCATCAACGGCTCGGCCGGCGTCCGCAACGCCTTTGCCGGCTTTCTCCTCAAACCCTGGGACGAGAGGAGCAAAACCCAGAAGCAGATTCTCGGCGAGCTTAGGCCGAAATTCCTCGCGGTGCCGCAGGCGCAGGTGCAGGCGTTTTCGCCGCCGGCGCTGCCCGGCTCGACCGGCGGCGCGCCGATGCAGTTCGTCATCCGAACGACAGGCGACTACGCGACGCTCGCTGACGTCGCACTCAAGATGCAGCAGGCGGCGCGAGAGAGCGGCCTTTTCCTGTTCACTGACGTCGACCTCAAATTCGATACGCCACAACTCGAGTTCAAGGTCGACGCCGACAAGGCCAACCGCATCGGCGTCAACATGTCGGATGTCGGCACGGCGCTGGCGACCATGCTTGGCGGCAACTACGTCAATCTGTTCAGTCTTTACGGGCGAAGCTATCAGGTCATACCGCAGGCGCCGCGCGAGTTCCGTTTCTCGCCTGATTGGCTGACCCGATACCAGGTGCGCACCAGAAACGGCGAGCTGGTTCCCTTGTCGGCGGTGGCGAGCGTCTCGGAAGAAGTGCAGCCCAACGCGCTGACCAGCTTCCAGCAGCTCAATTCCGCCACCCTGTCGGGCGTGCCCTTCCCCGGACGCACGCTGGGCGACGCGCTCGATTTCCTGACCGCGAAGTCGAAAGAGATTTTTCCGGAAGGCTACACCTATGACTTCCAGGGCGATTCCCGCCAGTTCGAACAGGAGGGCAACGCGCTCGTCTATGTGTTCGTGTTTGCGCTGATTGTCATCTATCTTGTGCTGGCGGCGCAATATGAGAGCTTCCGCGATCCGCTCATCATTCTCATCGCCTTGCCGACGGCTTTGTTCGGCGCCCTGTTGCCGCTCAACATCGGCGGCGTCTTCGGCTTCGCCAGCATCAACATCTATTCGCAGATCGGCCTCGTCACGCTGATCGGCCTCATCTCCAAGCACGGCATCCTGATGGTCGATTTCGCCAACCGGCTGCAGGAGACGCGGGGCCACTCGCGGCGCAGCGCGATCGAGGAGGCGGCCGCGGTGCGCCTGCGGCCCATCCTGATGACGACGGCGGCGATGGTGGTCGGCATGGCGCCGCTCATCTTCGCCACCGGCGCCGGCGCGGTCTCGCGCTTCAACATCGGCGTCACCATTTTCTTCGGCATGGCGATCGGCACGCTGTTCACGCTGTTCGTCACCCCGGCCGTCTATACGTTCCTGGCGCGCGACCATGCGGGCCAGATGGCGAAAGAGAAGGCGCTCGGGCATCTCAAGGAGGAGGTCGAGGTCAGCTGAGGGATGGCGCGCCGAACGCTTGGAGCGTCGCGCTCCCGATCTGGGGCGAGCCGCCTTTGGATTGATGCGGCTCAGCAGGTAAGGGGCGGATGGGTAGTGGACCAGCAATAGGGTGAGCAGGGCGATTATGAGCAAATATGCCACCGTCCACCCGGCATATTTCAGAATGTCTCTAGCCAAACAGGCATTTGTGGACCGCAATGCCTCCCAAGCTTCAGTAAGCTGACCATATCCGCGATCAAACTGTCGGATGCAATTGATTGCAGGAAATCAGAAACTAGGTTAAGCTTGCCTCATGAACAAGCCTGCGCTTCCGCATGACAAGACCGCTGGCGCCCGTCCCGGCGCCTCTCGATGCGGAAGAAGGGTGTGAGAAATATTTTCCACCGTTCTTTCCGCGTAATCCATTGAAAAGGCTCGATTCGGACGAGAGAATCCAAGGAAATCCAAGGAAATCCAATACGTCCGAAGTGAGGTTTTGGCGGCAGAAGCGCGACAAGCCAAGAAAATCCAAACCGATGCCTGCTATAATAGCAAATAAAAACAGTATAATATCGTTCGGGCGAATCAAGCCGATGGAGGCGACCGGCCTGCCAGCCCGTCGATCAACGCCTTCAGCGTCGCTGCGGTCGAAGCGTCCGCCTCGCCGTCGACGCGTTCGGGCCGGAAGTGGCGCTGGAAGGCCGAGACCACCTGCCGGGTCTGTCGGTCGTAGATCCCCGTCATCTCCACCCCGTAGCCATAGAGGGCCAGCATCGCCTGGAGCGCCCGAACCGCCGGCCCTTCCTCTTCATGGGCGAAGAGCGGCGGCCCGGATAGCGGCGCAGGCTCGGTCCAATGGCCGACGCCGTTTCTCCACAGCTTAGCCCACGGAAAGCCTTCTCCCGGATCGCGCTTGCGCGCCGGCGCGATGTCGGAATGGGCGAGGACCCGCTCGGGGGCGATCGCCCAGCGGGAGCAAATGTCGCCCGCGAGCGCGATTGTCGCCTCGATCTGGGGTAATGGAAAGGGCGGCGAGCCGCCTTCATGGCCTGGATTGACGATCTCGATCCCGATCGAGGCCGAGTTCAGGTCGGTTTCGCCTTTCCACGAACCCCGGCCCGCGTGCCAGGCGCGGTCTCGTTCCGCGACCAATTGGTCGATCGAGCCGTCTTCCCAAACCAAATAATGCGCGGACACTTCGCAGGCAGGATCGGTCAGCGCCTTCAATGCGGCTTCGCCCGTCGGCATGCCCGTATAATGCAGGATAAGGCAGTTCGGCCGGCCATAGCCGCGCCGCTCGCCGTGGTTGGGCGAGGGCGCGAAGCGGGCGACGAGCGAGCTGTCCGGGCAAAGCCGCGTCGTCATGTCCCGCAGCCGGAATCGCTCGCGGGACGCGACGAGATCGCACCATGGCGAGACCTAGCCATGGTGCGTGAAGCGTGGATTGATCAGTACCAGGCGCGGCAGACGCGGTGGCCGTAGGAGTTCCAGCCCCAACGCGCGCAGCGCCCGTGATAGCGAGGCGCCGTCAGAGAGTTGCCGATCAGCGCGCCCGTGCCCGCCCCGATAATGCCGCCAGCAATGGCGCCGCCCGCGCTACCGCCGGTGAGCGCCGACCCGATCAGCGCGCCGCCGCCAGCGCCGATCGCGCCGCCGGCGAGCGTGCCTGTCTGCTGTTGCGGCGTGTAGCAGCCCGAAACGGACAGCGCACCGACCAAGGCTAGCGCAGTGAAAGTCTTTTTCACGTTTCCCCCCTTTGGGTTCAATAGAAAGCGGTGCAGACCCGGTTGCCGTTGTAGTCGTAGCCGAACTGTGCGCATCGGCCGCTCGGCTGCGGCGCGGTCGCGGCGTTGCCGATTAAAGCGCCGGTCCCCGCGCCAAGCAAGCCCCCGGCAATGGCGCCGCCCGCGCTGCCGTGGGTAAGCGCCGAACCGATCAGCGCGCCGCCCCCGGCGCCGATCGCGCCGCCGGCAAGGGTGCCTGTCTGCTGTTGGGGCGTGTAGCAGCCCGAAACGGACAGCGCGCCAGCCAGCGCCAGCGCCAAAATCAGAGTTTTCTTCATGGTTCCCTTTTGGCTCAATAGAACGCGGTGCAAACGCGGTTGCCGTTGTAATCATACGCCCACTGGGCGCATCGGCGGGGCGGCGGCCCACCATAGTAACCCGGCGACCCGCCGTAGTACCCCGGCCCAGGCGTCGCCGCCGAGCCGATCAGCGCGCCTGAGCCGGCGCCAATAGCCGCGCCCGCAAGCGCCCCGCCGGCGCTGCCGCCCGACACCGCCGAACCGATGAGTGCGCCCGTCCCCGCGCCCAGCGCGCCGCCAACGAGCGCGTTCTGCTGCTGCGGCGTCTCGCAGGCGGAGACGGAGAGCGCGGCGCCCAACGCCAGCGAAAGCGCCAAAATTGTCTTCATGTGCTGCAACCTCCCGTCCCTCGTCCCCCAAAAGGGCCCCCCGAAACTCGACTTCGTCGCGCCTCGAAGCCCTTAAACCGAAAAATGAGGCGGCGGAAGCGGGATATAGTCCGCTGGTGGCCACAATCCCATAATTCACGCGAAGCTTCAATTAACTTGCCGGGCCATTGGTTCCGCGCTCCGCGCTCGGAATTTCTTTCTCGAGCGCCAGTCCAATTCTGCTTGACCGCCCTTGCATCGGCCCCATATGCCGTCCTTCGCCAGTCGGCCGGACGGCCGCCGTTCAAAAAACGGAGGAAAGTCCGGGCTCCATACGGACACGGCGCCGGATAACGTCCGGCGGGGGCGACCCCAGGGAAAGCGCCACAGAAAGCAAACCGCCGGATCGCTGGCCGCGAGGCCGTCAAGCGAGAAGGCAAGGGTGAAAGGGTGCGGTAAGAGCGCACCGCGCGGGCGGCAACGTCTGCGGCATGGCAAGCCCCGCCGGGAGCAAAACCGAATAGGAGCGACACGCGGCGCGTTGAGCGTCGCAAGGCCTTGTCCGTTGGCCCCGCCGCTCGGGTTGGTTGCTTGAGGCGCCCGGTGACGGGCGTCCCAGAGGAATGGCCGTCGCGTCGGGGCGATCAGCCCCGGCCATACAGAACCCGGCTTACAGGCCGGCTGGCGTTTGCTTCGCGTCTCGTTCAAACTCGGCTTCTCGTTCAAACTCGGTTCAAGCGGACCCCATCTCCAAAGGATGGGGCCGCCCAAACCCGAAAGGCAATGATGCTGCGCGCTGACAAAGTCATTCCGGCCGGCCATTGGTCGGGCGCTCCCACGGATACGGTCGTGCTTGACTTCGACGAGCGCTATCGCCGGCGCGTCACCATGACCGGCGTCGGCGGGCTCGAATTCCTGCTCGACCTCGCGGAAGCGACCATGCTGCGTGGCGGCGACGGGTTGCGCCTCGAGGACGGACGGGTGGTCGAAGTGGTCGCCGAGCCCGAACCGCTGGCGGAGATCCGGGCCGCGGACCCTTTGGCCATGACCCGCATCGCCTGGCACTTCGGCAACCGCCATCTGCCGACCGAAATCATGCCAAAGGCGCTGCGCATCCGCCGCGACTCCGTCATCGAGGCGATGGCCGAGGGTCTCGGGGCGCGGGTGATCGCGCTCGAGGCGCCGTTCAATCCCGAGGGCGGCGCCTATGCGAAGGGTGAGGGCGGCGCGCCCGACGCTCACCACCAGGGCCATGATCACGCGCATCACGACCATGATCACGGGTCCGTCCACGACCACGATCATGGTCACCACGATCACGCTCACGACCACGGTGGCTGCCATCATCCAGAGCACCAGCATGGGGGTCGCCAATGACCCGGAAGCAGATTGCCTAAGCTCCCAACGGCGGCTGACGTATTGGTGACGGTCCCGCGCTCTCCGCCGTCGGACGCAGCCGACGCCGACGCGGCGCTGCTCCCCCTGATGCTCTGGCTGTCGCCGGCTTTCCCGGTCGGCTCGTTCGCCTATTCGCAAGGATTGGAATGGGCGGTGGAGAGCGGCGACATCCAAGACGCCCGCTCACTCGGCGGCTGGCTGGTCGACCTCCTGACCTTCGGCGCCCCGCGCGCCGACAGCCTCCTGTTTGCGGAATGCTTTCGCGCCGCTATGGCTGAAGATTGGCAAGCCCTCGCAGCAGCAAACGAACTCGCCGTCGCGCTCGCCAGTACCGCCGAACGTCGCCTGGAGACCACGTCTCAGGGCGCCGCCTTTGTCGTCGCCGCTCGCGCCGCATGGGATTGCGAACCTCTGCGCCAGCTTGCCCTGGAGGCGCGCGTCGCCTATCCGACGGCGGTCGCCTCCGCCGCGGCGGGGCACGGGTTGCCGCTCGAGGCGAGCCTTCAGGGCTTCATTCTGGCCCAAATCGCCGCCGCCGTCTCTGCCGTCGTGCGCCTTGGGCCGATCGGCCAGACCGACGGCCAGAAGATCCAGGCGACACTCATCCCCCGCATACGCGCGCTTGCCAGTGACGCGTCGGGCTCCAGCCTGGCCAATCTTGGCTCCTGCGCGTTCCGCTCCGACATCGCCGCCATGCGTCACGAGACGCAATATTCGAGACTGTTCCGATCATGACCAGCCAACAACCTCTTCGCGTCGGCATCGGCGGTCCGGTCGGATCCGGCAAGACGGCGCTCATGGAGCAGCTTTGCAAGCGCTTGCGCGGCCAGCTCGAGATCGCCGCCATCACCAACGACATCTACACCAAGGAGGACGCCCGCATTCTGGTCGAGGCGGGCGCGCTTCCGCCCGAGCGGATCATCGGCGTCGAGACCGGCGGGTGTCCGCATACCGCGATCCGCGAGGACGCCTCGATCAATCTCGCGGCGGTCGCGGAAATGCGTAGGCGGTTCGCCAATCTCGAACTGATCCTCATCGAATTGGGCGGCGACAACCTTGCTGCGACCTTCTCGCCCGAGCTCGCCGATCTTACGATCTATGTCATCGACGTCTCGGGCGGCGAGAAGATACCGCGCAAAGGCGGCCCCGGCATCACACGCTCGGACCTGCTCGTGATCAACAAGATCGACCTCGCCCCTTACGTCGGCGCTTCGCTCGAGGTGATGACCACGGACGCGCTCATGATGCGCAAAGGCCGTCCGTTCGTGCTCGCGAACATGAAAATAGGGGAAGGGATGGAAGCGATTATCGCCTTCCTGAGCCTCAAGGGCGGCCTCAAAATCGCCGAGCCATGGGCGTGACTTGCGCCGCGATTTTTCGGGCGTAGGATCTTTAGAGTCTAGGGAAGTGGAACTTTGATCGCTGCCGCGCGTTCACAGTGTGAACGCGATAGGCGAGGTTCAAATGGATTCCATGCGTTCCTATCGGCACGGCAACCTGCCGGTCGCGCTCTTGGCCGCGGCGCGTGAGATTCTGGACGAAAACGGGTTGCAGGCCGTTGGGCTGCGCGAGACCGCCCGCCGCGTGGGGGTGTCGGCGACGGCCGCCTATCGCCACTTCACCAACAAGGAGGATCTCCTGGCTTCCGTCGCCGCCCAGGGTTTCAATGAGCTCGCCGAGGCGATGCGGGACGCGACCCGGGGTCCCAACCCTCTGGTCCGCGGGGGTCTTGCCTATATCGAGTTCGCCAACCAGAACCGCGGCCTGTTTCGCCTCATGTTCGGGCCCGTTCTCGCCGAGCGCTCGAAATATCCAGCACTGCAGGCGGCAAGCGCGGGCGTCGAGGCGATGCTGGTGCGCGGCGTCACCGAAATCGACCCGCGGTCGCTCAACGACAATCTTGCGGCTATGGCCGCCTGGGGCCTCGTCCACGGCCTCGCGCATCTGATTGTCGATGGCTTCTTTCCGGCGATCCGCGCCTCGGCTCAGGCGGAGGAGATCCTGGCCAAAGTCCGACTGCCGAGACCGGAGGCTTCGGGCTCGGCAGACTAGCTCGGCGACTGCCGGGCGGCGGCATATGCGCGAGCTAGAGCCGGTCGAACGCCCTATTCCGCCGCTTCGCGCATCGCCTCGCGCATGGTGGCGCGCAGGTCGTCGATCGGGGTCAGCCGGCCCTCGCGCTCGACATGCCAGAAGGTCCAGCCGTTGCAGGCCGGCAGCCCTTGCACCAGCGCGCCGATCTTATGGATCGAGCCGACGGCGGGGCCTGCGGCGAGCGCGCCATCGGCGCGTATGAGAGCGCTATGACGTCGTCCCGCGTCGACCAGCTGTTCGCCGGGGCGCGCCAGCCCGGCTTCAACGACGCTTGAGAAAGCCACGCGCGGCTCGCTGCGGCGCGTCGGCGCGAGCGCGAGCGCCAATTCGGGCAGCGGCTCGACCGCGTCGATCCGCTGGCGCGCCGCTTTGGCGTAAGCCGGATCCCGCTCGACGCCGATGAACGAGCGGCCGAGGCGCCGCGCAGCGACCCCGGTGGTCCCGGAGCCGAAAAACGGGTCGAGCACCAAGTCGCCCGCGTTGGAGGCGGCCAGCAGCACGCGGGCGAGTAGCGCTTCGGGCTTTTGCGTCGGGTGAGCCTTTCGCCCGCTCTCGTCCTTGAGCCGCTCCGCGCCGGTGCAGATCGGCAAAAACCAGTCGGAACGGACCTGCACATCCTCGTTGCCGGCCTTCAAGGTCTCGTAGTTGAAAGTATAGGCCTTGGCCTCGGGGCCGCGCGCCGCCCAGATCATGGTCTCGTGCGCATTGGTGAACCGGCGGCCGCGGAAGTTAGGCATCGGATTGGCCTTGCGCCAGACGATGTCGTTCAGGATCCAGAAGCCGAGATCCTGCAGGATCGCGCCGACGCGGAAGATGTTGTGGTAGGAGCCGATGACCACGATCGTGGCGGCGGGCTTCATCAGCCGCCGGACGGCGGTCAGCCACTCGCGCGTGAAGGCGTCGTATTCGGCGAAATCGGCGAACTTGTCCCAGGAATCGTCCACCCCGTCGACCACGCTCTGGTCGGGCCGCGACAATGCGCCTTCGAGCTGGAGATTATAGGGAGGATCGGCGAAGACGAGATCGACCGAGGCCGGCGGAAGCCTCATCATTTCCGCGACGCAGTCGCCGACGAGGATCGCGTCGCGAGGGGCGGGGCTCGCCTCGTCGCGCGCTTCGACGATTGCCGGGCGTCTCGCCTCGCCGGTCCCAGTACGCAAAACCTGAATTGGGCGGGGAGGCGGAACGCTCCGGCACGCGCGATACGCATGAACGCAAACACTCGACGCATGAGCCGGATTTTCGAGCCGGCGCGTCGTTTATGGTCGGTTTAAAGTAAAGGTCCGGTTATGCCGCCACACATTCCGCTGTGTCGTTTTCGTACGGCTTAAGTCGTTCTAAACGATATTCGATTTCAACCTTTTTGAAACCTTTTTGGACAGCCTGTCATTCTTGTTGAGGCTCGAGTTCGGAACGAGCGGCGGTGATAGGGACAGGGGCCATCGGAGGCCAGCGCCCGGCGGTGCGCGACGGTCGCATAGCCGACATGGTCGGCGAAACCATATTGCGGATATTCGAGCCCAAGATTGCGCATCAGCGCGTCCCGCATCGTCTTGGCGACAATCGAGGCGGCGGCGATCGACATCGAGAGCGCGTCCCCGTCGATGATCGGGCGCGCCGGGCAGATGAGGCCGTCCGGCAGATCGCGGCCGTCGATCAGCACATAGTGCGGACGCACGCTTAAGGCCGCGACCGCCCGCGCCATTGCGCGAAGCGCCGCCCCGCGGATGTTGAAAAGGTCGATTTCCTCGACGCTGGCGAAGACGACGGAGACGCTCAACGCCTTGGCGAAGATGATTTCGCAGAGCGATTCGCGCGCGGGCGCGAGGAGCACCTTCGAATCGTTGAGCCCCTCGGGCAGATCTTCCGGATCGAGAATGACGGCGGCGACGCCGACCGGCCCGGCGAGCGGCCCGCGCCCCACCTCATCGACCCCAGCAACCCATCGATGGCCGTTGGCGAACGCCTCGCGCTCGAAATCGAAATGCGGCGTAGTCACAACGGGCCGCGGCGGGGCGGCCCTTGTCTTACCGTTCTTCACGCCGCTCGCCACGAATCACGCCTTTCGTTGGGCCGCAAATTATCGCAGCCGGAGCGGGCACGCCAAGGCGGGATATGGAAATGTCGGTGGACAGAGATGCGCCGCCTCCGGCGAGACGTGGATCGGCTATTCTGGACGCATGGATACCGCCGACCCTCTCCTGGAACGCATATCACCCGCTCTCGCTGTGGTCCCTGGGGTCGCCGCTGTCGTACTGGGCGGCTCCCGGGCGACAGGCGCGGCGCATGCATCGTCGGATATCGACATCGGCCTTTATTTCAGCGAGCGAGCCGGGCTCGACGTTGAGCGGCTGCGTGATGTCGTAAAGGGCCTCGTGGACGATCCCGCCGCTGCGCAAGTCACCGAGGTCGGGGGCCGTGGATCGTGGGCGGTGGCTGGCTCACGATCGGCGGCCAGAAAGTGGACCTGCTCTACCGGCCGATCGAATCGGTCGAGACGGTCATTCGCGGCGGCCGCGAGGGCCGCGTAAGCGTGGATTATCAGCCGGGACATCCGCATGGCTTCTGCTCGGCGATCTGGATGGGCGAGGTCGCGCTTTGCCGACCGCTGAGCGAATCTCAAGGCGCCATCGCTCGATTGAAGGCGATGGCGACGCCCTATCCGGAAGGCTTGCGTGAGGCGCTCATTCGCCGCATCCAGTGGGAGATTTTTTCAGCATCGAGAACGGGCAGACGGCCGTTCCGAGAGGCGATGAGACTTACATTGCGGGGTGCGGGTTCCGCACGCTCGCCTGCGCCGCCGAAGTCCTCTTTGCGCTCAACCAGCTTTATCTCGTCAATGAGAAGGGCGCGCTCGCCGGCGCGGCAAAGCTGCCGCTGACCGTCGCCAATCTGACCGAGCGGGTGAAGAGCGTCTGGCAAGCGATCGGGATTCGCGCCTTCGACGCCGCGCTCGTAGAGCTCAAGTCGATCGAGCGCGAGCTTGCCGGCTTGGTCGAGGCCGCGCGCTAAAATCGCGACGAGCAAAATGCGTTGCCGCGCGATTTCGTATATCAGACACATTATGACCATCGGCGCAATTCGCATTCTCGGCGTCGATTCCGGCTTGCGCGCGACCGGCTGGGGCGTGAT
>CAVPPX010000052.1:0-9566 GCA_963707355.1 uncultured Alphaproteobacteria bacterium
CTAGGTAGTTTCACGCATTGCGACGTTTACGTCGCTAGCGGAGGGTCCCTTTTCCGGGATGCGAGATGCTGAGGGCAGAGGGGCAATCAAAATGAGAACGATGGCGTCCGCGGCTGCATCTTCGTGGGTTTTAGCGCTGAGTTTAGCAGCAACAAGCTCCGGCGCTGCGGCAGAGCCGATCGATATGACGACGCTCGTCCCGCTTCACCTGACCGAAAACGGAACCTTTCAATTGGGCGTCGCGCCGACCTATTCTCAGACCGCAACAGCCACCAGCCTCACCATCATTGGCCAGCCCAATCAGCCGAACTCGGTCGGCACGCACAATAACACGGTCTTTCCTCCGCTGACGGGCGATTTCACGGCATCTGTCTCGGTCAACATCGTCCCTGGCGCAGGCAGATCTTCAACCCCTCTCTGCCAACCGGCTATTCCGGGGTCGGATTTCTTATGGTCGGGACCAACGTAAATTACGGGATGGGTCTGGCCAATGTCAACACGCCGACCATACCGTCGTTGTCGCCCAGCATGGATTTTACACTGGCCAGATCGGGAGACAATTTCACCGCCTATGTTTCTTTCGGCGGCTCCTATGTGAACGTGTACACGCTGACTGGGCCCGCAATTCCTGGGCCGATCAAGATCGACATCGGCGCATTCGGAGAGCCAGGTCTAGACGTCGCGGAAACAACCAGTTTCGACAATCTCGTTGTTATCAATTCCGTGAGCCCCGACATTGTGGGACTGACAGGTGGAACGGCTGACAATCCGATCCCCCTTCCCGCCATCCCCATCATCAGCATTACCGGGGGCATCGGTGACGGCTTTCCCGACAGCGACTACTATTCGTTCTACTGGAAAGGCGGTGACTTTGCTGTCGCTGTCGGGGTGCCTGACGCCTCGATCCTGACGTCGCCGCCGTCGTATCTCTTCGAACTCTGCAAGGGCGCGACCTGCAACGACGACATTCTGGATCAAACCGTTGCCGACGCGGGCGACGAGTCGGCCAGCACACTAAGCGGCGACGATTTGGCCGCGGGCTACTACAGGGTTGGGATCATCGGGCCGACGCTCGCGACGACCCCACCTTTATCTTCCGGTTCGAAACGCCGCTGTCACAAATCGCAAACGCCCCCGAGCCGTCCACTTGGGGCATGATGCTTATCGGCTTCGCGGGACTCGGCTATGCGAGCTACCGGAAAGCGATGAGCGCCGCGCGCCGCGTAAACCGGCGGCCGAAACGGCCCTTGGCTGAGGCGCCGGTCGCCGGCGCAGGCAAGGCCGCAGACAGAATGAACCGAGACCTGTAGGCGCAAAAAAAGCCCCGCGCAGGGAGGGCCGACGCGGGGCAGAACAGCGCGCTTGGGCTGGGGGGCAAATTAAGCGCGCCGAACAACTGAAACACGGTCTGCCCGAACTTGTTCCGCCCCGACATCATTTTTTCTAAAAATCTATTCGGGTGTCGGAATGCGAGTCGCTCGCCCAATTCTCATTGGCGAAATGGGAAACTCTCCGGCCTTGCGGGCGGTTGGGCGCCGCCCCATCAAGTCGACCGATCCTTATTCAGCCAGGGGTCGCGTCGCTTCGACGCGCGGGTCGACTGAGCAGAGCGCGCGACTGCCCCTGAAATGGCCCCATTCCGCTGTTAGCCGGCGAGCGTGGCAAAGATCCTCCTGACCCCGGCCCTGCCTCTTTTCCTGGCCCTGGTCGGCGCGTCGGCCGCGCCCAGGCGGCGTCCGACGACAAGCCGATCCTCGTCACTCCCGACAATTTCGTCCGCGCCGAGTCCGATCTTTATTTCAGCGGCGTGGTCAAGGATGGCGGCTTCGGCAAGTTCATGCATCGCCGCGAACCGACCCCGATCGCCGCGCAAACCATCATCCGGATGAACCGCGACACGCTCTATTCGGCGGCTTTGTTCGACCTCGATGCGGGTCCGGTGACCATCACCCTGCCCGATCCGGGCAAGCGGTTTCTGTCGATGCAGGTGATCGACGAAGACGAATATACGCCCGAGGTGGTTTACGGCGCGGTTGTCCGCACGCTGACCAGGGATCAGATCGGCACCCGCTACGTCCTCGTCGCCGTCCGCATCCTGGTCAATCCGGACGATCCAAAGGACGTCGAGACGGTCCACGCCTTGCAGGACGCGATCAAAGTCAGCCAGCCCGGCGGCCCTGGGGCGTTCACGATCCCCAATTGGGATGCGTCGGGCCAGGTCAAAGTGCGCGAGGCCCTGCTCCGCCTCGGCGCGACCGTCCCTGACACCAAAGGCATGTTCGGCCCGAAAGGGAACGTCGACCCCGTGCGTCACCTGATCGGATCGGCGGTCGCTTGGGGCGGCAATCCCGAGCAAGACGCCCTTTATCTCAACGTCACGCCCGCCCACAACGACGGCCAGACGGTCTACAAGCTCAACGTCAAGGACGCGCCGGTCGCCGGCTTCTGGTCGATCAGCGTCTATGACGACAAGGGCCATTTCGTCGCCAATCCGCAGAACGCCTATTCGCTCAACAACCTGACCGCGAAGCCGGCCGACGACGGATCGTTCGCCATCCAGTTCGGCGGCTGCGACGGCGCGATCGTGAATTGCCTTCCCGTCCCGCCGGAATGGAATTATCTCGTGCAACTCTACCGCCCGAAGCCCGAGATCTTGAACGGCGCATGGACCTTTCCAACGCCGCAAGCGGCGCATTGAGACGCCGACGCGAATCGCTAGCGCCGCCGCGACGCGCCAACCGAACGCCCGAGTTGATTTGACTTTTTGCCGATTTGATCTATGCGAAGACTGGCCGAGAGCGAATGAAGGCTCCGGCGCGGCGCGAAGTTTGCGCGCCAGGATCCGCAAACTCATTGACGCGGTCCACTGAGGCTCCCATATCACGAACCAGCGAGTGCGAGGCATTCGCGCCAGCGAGAACAGATGAAATTTAACGAACTCGGCCTGAGCGAGAAGGTGCTCAAAGCCGTCGAAGCGTCGGGCTACGACACGCCGACGCCAATTCAAGAACAAGCCATTCCCCATGCCCTCCAAGGCCGCGACGTTCTGGGCATCGCCCAAACCGGCACGGGTAAGACGGCGGCCTTCACATTGCCGATGTTGTCGATGCTCGAACGCGGGCGCGCCCGCGCCCGGATGCCGCGCACGCTCATCCTCGAGCCGACGCGCGAACTCGCAGCGCAGGTCGAAGAGGCCTTCGGCAAATACGGAATCAATCACAAGCTGAACCTCGCGCTTCTCATTGGCGGCGTCTCGTTCGGCGATCAGGAGACCAAGATCGCGCGCGGCGCCGACGTGGTCATCGCAACGCCGGGACGCCTGCTCGATTTCACCGGACGCGGCGGCCTGCTCCTGAACGCGATCGAGATCCTGGTCATCGACGAAGCGGACCGCATGCTCGACATGGGCTTCATTCCGGACATCGAGCGCATCTGCAAGCTCGTGCCGTTCACGCGCCAGACTTTGTTCTTCTCGGCGACGATGCCCCCCGAAATCACCCGCCTCGCCGACGCCTTCCTGCACAATCCCGTGCGCGTGGAAGTCTCCCGCGCCGCCACGACCGCCGAGAACATCACCCAGGCGCTCGTGCCCTCGGGAGGCTCGCCCGAAGAGAAACGCTCCACCTTGAGGCGCATCATCCGCGGCGCGGAGAATTTCAAGAACGCGATCATCTTCTGCAATCGCAAGCGCGACGTGCAGGTCGTCTATCGCTCGTTGCAGAAGCACGGTTTCTCGGTCGGCGCGCTGCACGGCGATCTCGATCAACGCATGCGCATGGCGGCGCTCGACGCGTTCCGCAACGGCGAAGTGCAGCTGATCGTGTGCTCGGACGTGGCTGCGAGAGGCCTCGACATCCCGGATGTCAGCCATGTGATCAACTATGACGCGCCCCATCATGCGGAGGATTACGTCCACCGCATCGGCCGCACCGGACGCGCGGGCAAGTCGGGCCAGGCGCTGACCATCGTCTCGCGCATCGATCAGAAGGCGGTGGTCGAGATCGAGAAGCTCATCGCCCGCAAGATCGACTGGCAGGACGGCGCGCAACTGCCGCCCGACGAGGACGTCGAGGCGCCCAGTCGCGAGCGGAGCCGCGGTCGTGCCGGCGCCCGCAGGGGTTCAGAACGCGCAGCGCCGGTTGAAGCCGGCGAACGTCCCGGTCGGCACGCCGAGCACCGGGCGGATTCGCGCCGCCACCACGCCGCGCGCCCCGCGCAAGAACGGGTCCCAGCGGATCAGGAAGACGCGCCAGGCCCCGCACCGGCAAGACCCGCCGATCGCTCTCCGCGTCGTGAGCGCCCGCAGCGCGAGCGTAACGCAGCCGCTCCGGCCTATGGCGAGGCGCCTCGCGCCTCGAGTTCCGTCGACCGGGCGCCGCGAGGGGATCGCCCGCGCCGGGACGCGGCGCAGTCGCGCCGGGACGACGACGCGCCCGTCGTCGGGCTCGGCGACCATGTGCCCGATTTCCTCCTGCGCCCGGTGAAGGCGCGGCCCCGGGCGCCGCCCGAGCCGGTCGAAGCGAAAGAGTAACGGACCTCGCGTTCGCCTTAAAGGGGCGAACCGACACGCGGAATCCCGATGGCCAGGATCGGTCTCTATCCGGCTCTGATCGTCGTCGTCTTCGGGATCGTCGCGCCGTTTTTTATTTTCAAGCTTGGCCGCCTGATCGGATTGGCGCCTCTCCTCGTCCTGGCCTTCGCGCTCGGCCTTGGCTACGGGGCGGTGAAGGCGGAATATCCTTGGGTTGCGAACGAACTCATCGGAAACGTCGCCTTCATGGCGGCAAGCGCGGTCATCGTCGCCATCTATGCTGCTGTCAGCTTCAGCGCCGGCGCCCTGATCGACAAAACAATTTCGTCTCTCGGTCGAGAGTGAGCCACGTCCTTCCAGGCGGCATCGAACTCGGTATTGTCATTCCCCCGCAAGTGGAAATCGAGTGCAGATTGCGCCAGGTCCGCGCGGATTGTCGCCGCGCTCCATAGCCCGTCGTCAGAAGCGCTTACCCTTCGGCTTCGCCCTCGCTTCAGTCGCCCGCCGCGCCGCGTCCAGACCCATACCGGCCCAGCGTCGCAGCTCGTCGTCGTCTTCATGCGCAGCTGTCGGCAGGCTCCAGTACGACGTCGGTCTCGACTTGCCCTTCGCCACAAAAGTGAATGGCGCGGAACCAGCCGCTGAAAAGTCGGTTCGCGAAAGAGCATCCGTTTTGAGGAACACTTCGCCCTTCAGCTCGATGGCGAAGCACAGGCCTTCGGCATAGACCCCCGAGCCGCCGAACATCCGTTTGACGGTGACGGGCCCGAATGGCGCGAACAGCGCCTTCAGGGCTTCGGCGTCCACGCGGGTTGAGATAAATTACGCCGGCGCGTGAAGCGCCTCGGGGCTCGCCGGGCGTGATCGCGACGCTTTCGCCGCAGCCGCAGGCCGAGGTCTCGTTGGGATTGGAGAAGGCGAAAGTCGCCGACAGGCGGTCGACTTTGAAATCCATCTGCGAGCCAAGCAGGAACAGCACCGCCTTCGGGTCGATCAGCACTTTGGCGCCCTTGTCCTCGATGATCTCGTCGGTCGGATTTGCCGTCTTCGGCGAGCTCCATCGTGTAGGACATGCCGGCGCAGCCGCCGTTCTTGATTCCCACCCGCAGGCCGACAACCGGCGTGCTCGCCGCTTCGGTCAGCTCGCGCACGCGCGCCGCCGCCGCGTCGGTAAGTGTCATCACCTGTCGCCGTAACAGTCGGGACGCCATCGTTGCGAATCTCCGTCGGCCGAGCGCCACCCGGTCGATCACGAATATATAGCATCAGGCCGGGCGGTTTGACAGGGCGCCTTGCATTCACGCCATTTCGCGCGCAAGCGGCTCACCCAAGGCGAGCCTTATCTGGGAACTGCCCCATGTATCCAGAAGGCGAGCACGGCGACCACGCCGGCAAGAATGAGAACCGAGCGAGGTCCGACCACGAAATAGAGGTAACCGTTACGGTTGGCGAGCATCACCAGTCCGAGCGCCATCAAGACGCAGCCGAGAGCGATTAAGACGACGTTCATGGGATTCGTCCTGCCAGTGGCGCAAGCAGAGCGCCGCCGCGCGCAAAATGCAAGCATCGATATGTGAATTAATCCCTCCGGTCCGCGGACCAGGCATTGCGGCGTTTGCCCCGGGCGCCATTCGTGTTAGCGGGGGGTCATGTCCGCCGAGCGCCCTCCGAAGAAACGCCTCCCCGCCGCCCTCACCCTGCACGAATGGGAGGCGAAGCATTACGTCCTGGCGGCCGTGATCATCCTCGTCGTCATGGGGCTGTTCGCCTACAGCTGGTCTTGAGAATGCGAGGGTGCGGCTTTGGAATGCGGCAGGTCGTCGAGGCGACGCCTTCGCGATTAGGGGCCAAGGCGCAAAAAAAGCCGCCCCGAAGGGCGGCTTTTCTCGAACTTGCAACGGCCCTTGGATCATCACGCGCCGAGCGTCGCGCGCTTCCGGACGATGGGATTATTCAGGCCGTCGCGACGACTGTCCGTCTGCGATAGGCGGCGTAGCCGAGACCCGCGAAGCCCACGAGCATCATCGCCCAGGTCGATGGCTCGGGAACAGGCGCCGTAACGGGAGTGACTGTCACGCTGCCGACCACGCCTGGGGAGGGCAATCCGTTTTCACCGGTGGGCGTATAGAAATAGCTCGTATTGTCGTCGCCCCCTGAGTTCGGGCTGTAGCCAATTTGCCCGTAAGTCGGAACCGTCGAATAGGTAAAGATATGGAGATAGAAGTCGGCGCCCGTCGAGCCGAGGGAAATCGAACTGGCGCCGTCCTCCAGGCCGCCCACCACCAGTTCGTCCGCCACGCCATTTCCGTTTCCGGTTGGGCTGTAGTCGAACGACAGCGCCAAATCCAGCCCGATATTAAGGGAATTCAATTTAATCCCAACTGTTTCGTCCGTATAGGTCTGCGTGGGATCAAAGGTAATCGTGAACGATCCGATGACCGGATCGACAGGCACCGGGTTGCCAAACGCCGAGGAAAAGCCGGCGCCGCTGAACGTGACGAGATCTGTGACTGAGGCCGCATGAGCGCCGGCCGTGGCGCCCAGTGCGAGCGCTGCCCCGAGAAGACAAGCTGAGATTCGACGCATGTTTCATCCCCCTATGCTTGGGTCGAGGGCAATAGAACGCTTTGGCGACTTGTTGCGATCCACGAAACCGCTGCGCGCTACCCCGGTAATGATCCGGGGCTCGAACCCATGTTAAACGCCGCAATCGAATGTTATTCATCAAAGTCGGCCCTTGTCAACTACGTTAACCAAGCGGAAGTCGTAAGACTGAGTTGTCGACCGCGGCGGGACTTAGGGCCGCCTAAAATCCGCGGCGTCGGACGCCCTTTGCCGCGCCGAATAGGAGTTACGCTCCTCTCGCCTGGGCTCTGGAGCTTGGGCCGTCCTTGTGGCAAAGCCTCGGCCCTCAATCGAACCGGGTGCTCCCTTGCCGCCTCTCGAAAGCCAAGCCGACCTTCTCCGCCGCATCGCCGAGGCGCTCGAGCGCCACGCGCCCCCTGCCCCCGCGCGGCCCGATTTCGAGGCGGCCGAGGCCTTCATCTGGCGCGCGGACGGTGGAACATTGGCGCCGGTCGCCCGCGTCAACCGCGTCGACCTTTCGCTCCTGCGCGGGATCGACCGGGTGCGCGATCTTCTGGTCGAGAACACCCAGCGCTTCGCCCGCGGCCTGCCCGCCAACAATGCGCTTCTGTGGGGCGCGCGCGGCATGGGCAAGTCGTCCCTGGTCAAGGCGGCGCACGCCGCCATCAACCGCGAAAAGGAGGTGGCCGGGCGCCTCAAGCTGGTCGAGATCCATCGCGAGGACATCGAGGGCCTGCCGGGGCTGATGACGCTCATGCGCGACGCGCCCTATCGCTTCATCGTCTTCTGCGACGACCTGTCGTTCGACGCCGGCGACACGTCGTACAAGTCGCTGAAAGCCGCGCTCGAGGGCGGCATCGAAGGCCGTCCGGCCAACGTGCTCTTCTATGCGACCTCGAACCGCCGTCACCTCATGCCTCGTGAGATGATGGACAACGAGCGCTCGACCGCCATCAATCCGGGCGAGGCGGTCGAGGAGAAAGTGTCGCTGTCCGACCGGTTCGGCCTCTGGCTCGGCTTCCATCATTGCAGCCAGGACGATTACCTCGCCATGGTCCATGGCTACGCCAAGCACTTCCGCCTCGAGGAGCCGGCCGCCCAACTCGAGGCGCAAGCGCTCGAATGGGCGACAACAAGGGGCGCGCGTTCAGGGCGCACGGCCTGGCAGTTCATCCAGGATCTCGCCGGCCGGCTCGGCAAGCCACTCGACGCGGCAGGTTGAGGCCCACTCCTCCACACTCTTGGCGTTGCGGTTGTTAACAATTCCTGCAATTGGCCTCACTCCAGGTCGTGAAGCCGAAAGACTGCTATGGCTATCCCGGACTATCAAACCCTCATGCTTCCGCTCCTTCGTGCGGCTGGCGAAGGCGAGAGAAAAATCGCGGACGTGGCCGATCAGGTCGCCGACCAGATTGGGCTGACTTCAGAAGAGAGGGTAGCGATGCTCCCCAGCGGTCGGCAAAGACTGCTCCATAACCGTCTGCACTGGTCCAAGTTTTACCTGACGAAGGCGGGGCTCATAAGGTCACCGTCCCGCGGACAATTCGTGGCCACAGAAGAAGGCCGCAAGCTACTCGCCACAAATCCAGAACGGATCAACGTCCCCCTTTTAATGAGGCTACCCCTGTTTAAGGATTGGTACGTGAATCAGGGCGCGACAGCGCCTGAAGCTAACGAAGCGATTTTCGACCCTAAAACAGTAAAGGCCGCCGATGTTACGCCAGAGGAGCAGATCGAAAGCGCTTACCAAGCGGTGCAGTCGGCATTGCGAACTGATCTGCTGGAGCGGATCGGTCAAAATTCGCCGTCGTTCTTTGAGCAACTAATCGTCGATGTGCTGATCGCGATGGATTATGGTGGGTCCCGCAAAAGCGCAGCAGCTCAACTCACAGGCCAGACAGGCGACGGCGGTATCGACGGCATAATCAATGAAGACCGGTTGGGATTAGATCGAATTTATGTACAGGCAAAGCGATATGCAAAAGACCACGCGGTTGGACGTCCGGAGGTCCAAGCCTTCGTGGGAAGCCTCGTGGGCCGCGGGGCAACAAAGGGCGTTTTCGTGACGACCTCGACCTTCAGCCAGCAAGCACGTGATTACGTGATTCATCTAACTCAACGCGTCATCCTGGTCGATGGCGAGAGCCTCGCAGATTTAATGATCGAACACGGGGTGGGCGTTCGTAAGACTAGGGCAATCGAGTTTAAGCGTTTGGATGAAGATTTCTTCTCCGAGGAAGACTAATTTTCTAGCCATCTCTCACGCACGGAAAAAGGTCTGCGGCCCGTTGGGGAAATCTGGCTGCTCGGCACCGCTCGACGGCCGGATTGAGGTGTGGTCGGGGCTAGCGCGATCGCAGGTTCACAACGCTAGGTAAGACGCGCCTTTCCGGCGCCCTACCTATTCGGTACGCTACCCGCACTTCCATGCCATCGGTCCGAAGCGATG
>CAVPPX010000053.1:0-241624 GCA_963707355.1 uncultured Alphaproteobacteria bacterium
CGAAGCGACCATCGATCTTCACGAATACTATATCGTCGATCTTGCAAGGATCATGGGCATCCTTGGTCAGGGCTGACATATCCTCCAGAACGGCTGAGCCAAACTCCCGCCTTAGATGATCCCGTGCAACGCCTGCCCGGGCACCTCCAGCGCATCGACGCGCCGCGCGAGACCGCAGGATCCTCCACCAGCGGCGGAGCATGATGCGGCTTGCGGCGGGCGTCGATGACCAGCGAACCCGGCAGCCCCAATGCTTATGCCGGATGAATGAGCCGATGCCGTGGATGTCAGCAGCGGGGTTTGAGCGTAAAAGTCACCCACAGAAAATTGTTGAGGTTGCGCGCCGTAAAATCGCTGTCATCGACCAGCACGATCCAGCGAAAAGCGTTGATCGCGTCGTTCGCCAGAAAACGCTTCACAAAACCGTTGCACATCCGCCATCCCGTCCGCGACCCCGGCCGAACGGCGGCCCCTGGATCGCCAGAAACCGGGCAGAACAACCCGCGGTTCGCTGAAACCCTCCGGCAGGCGCCAGATCGGGCGGTAGCTGCGTCGCCAGCTCCGGCGCAGCGGCCCAGCAGCCGCGATCACCAGCTTCGAGCCTTCGTTCAGCCCGCTGCCGCTGTAATCGAGCGTGTCGATCGTCGTGCGGGTTTGGAAATGCAGTCCGTCCGCCAGTCGACCCGGTCGAGCAAATGCTGGAAGAAACGCCGGGATATCGTGGATGTCCAGCTCGCGGATCGTCCTCCCTCGCCACAATGAGCAGATATTTCGCCAGCGAAAACTGCCCTTGGCCGAGAATGGCGTTGGCCGAGGTGAGCAGTTCCTGCGGCCGGCGTAGCGGGCGTAGGGGACGTAACGTTCGCTGCCGATGGCCAGGAGCAGAGGATGACGCCGGCGGCATCGACGGCGTGGACCGCGTGGACGCCATGAACCACCGTCGGGATGATCGGCCCGGTCAGCTCGTGGATGATCTGGCCAAAACTGGTGTCTTCCTGCGGCGGCCGGCCGACGACGGTGAACGGCCAAATCGCCGCCTCGCGGTGCCACACTTCTCCACGTTCAGCACCGGGAAACATGGGCCAGACTGTAATAGCCGAGATGGTCGCCGAACGGCCCCTCCGGCAACTGCAATTCGGATCGACAGTGCCGGTGATGCAAAAATCGGCCTCGGCAGGCGAAGCAGCGGCGATCCAGCGCGGGACCTCCGCTGCCGGAGGCCGAGGGGACGTCAACCGCACCCGCCGGCCGCCAAGCACGCCGGCAAAGGCCAGCTCCGGCAGCCCTTCCGGCAACGGCATGACGGCGGCCAGGGTCATGGCCGGCGGCCCGCCAACGAAAATGTTGACCCGGAACGGCACCCTTTCCGCAAGGCCGCCGCATGGTGTACGCCGATGCCGCGATGAATTTGATAGTGCAGCCCGACTTGGCGATCGGGCTCGATATTCATTGCCCGCCAATTGCACGCGATACATGCCGAGATTCGAATGCCGCCAGCCGGGCCGATCGGCGTCTTCCGTATAGACTTGCGGCAGCGTGATAAACGGCCCGCCGTCGCGGGCCAGCAGCAATGTGCGGCAACTCGCTGAAAGTCGTCTCGTGTGCAGGATCGGCCCGCCGTCGACCCACTTCGGCCGCATGTTCCACAGCGGCGCGCGGCACGTCGCGAAATTGCCAGGGGCTCTTCCAGAAACTGGCGGATCGACCTTCAGCCGACCAGATTGCACCGCCCGGAGCGATCGCGAAACAGGAACCGCGTCCGTTCCAGAGTGCCGAACAGGTTGCTGACCAACGGAAACGCGCAGCCCTTACCCGGCGAAATACAGGGCCGGCCCCTGCGCCTGGTAGACGCGCCGCTGGATCTCGGCGGCTTCCAGATAGGGGTCGACCTCCTCGTCGATGCAGACGAGCTGGCGCGTCCCGTTCAAGGTCGGCCAGGCACGCACGGAGGTTGCGATAGCCCATGGGCGGTGTACCCGGTCCGGGATTCAGTCCTTCCCCATGATAGGCGATGGGGGCGCGGTGGCGGTAGTGGCGCGACTCCGTCCCCTCTCGAGACGCCCGCGCGAGGCGCCAGTATTACCCTCTTTTTCGTCTCCCCCACGTCCGCAAGCAGAGCTTGGGGACGTGGGGGAAGCAGAGCTTGGAGACCAGCGGCAAGCATAGAAGCGAGTCTTGGCGGGGCGCTTTTCCCTTGCTCGCACGGTCGGTCGGCGGCTACCATTCGTCTATTCGGCATATAGTCTGTGCCAACATTCCCCGGAGGCCCCCATGCGTCTGTTGACCCTCACCACGGCGAGCGTGGCTGCTGGCTGCCCCGCTGCCCCGCGCCTATGATTGTAAGCCGCCGCCGGACGCCGACGCCCAGGCCAAGTCCGAGGCGCTGATTAAGGACCTCTTCAAGGAAGACTTCGCCAAGCGCAAGCGGCCGACCTCCAGGCGCTGGCGGCCAAGCTCGTCCAGCAGGCCGCCGACACCAAGAACGACGCGGCCGGCCAGTTCGCGCCGCTGCGGCGGGCGGCGGAAGTCGCGGCCAAGGCCGGCGACGCCCCGGAGCTGCGCCGGCAGGCCATCGACGCCCAGGCCAAGGACTTCGCCGTCAACGCCGCCGCCCTCAAGGCGCAGGCCCTGGAGGCGATCCTCAAGCCGATCGCCGGCGCCCAGGTCGATTACCAGGCGGTCCTCGACGCCGCCCTGCCCGCCGCGGACGAAGTGCAGACCGCCAACGATTTCGACTCAGAGGCCAAACTGCTGCACGCGGCCCAGGTCGCAGCGACCAAGCTCGACAAGAAGCCGGCGGCGACCGTGGCCTCGGAACGAGGCAAAATGGTCGAGGCGCAGGCGTCGCCATTCGTGGCCATTGCAGCAGAGGGAATGCGCCACTCGGCGCGCCGATTGTCAATCGCAATTTGTCATGGAGCTATGCCCACGGCCTAAAATTCAGTTATTTTATCGAAGCGTCTCAATATTCAATTAAGTATAGACTGGTCACCAGTAAAGGTTAAACTTAAGATGACCTTTGTGAGGTCAACAATTCATGCCATAAGTTGTTGACCGCTCTTAAAGGGAGCAAATTGATGTACGATTTGGATCAAATCAGCTCGACCCTTGGCGACTTCATCAGCGCCGTGATTATCCCTCGGTCGCTAACCTTCCTGCGGGGTTCCTCGTCCTCGTCTTCGCGGTCCTGATGATCGCCGCGATGCCAGAGGGCGCGCGGGAGAAGATGCGTTTGGCAAGCCTGGCGGCAGTCGGACTGATCGTCAGTTTGTCCCTAACCTGGCCGGTGACCTCGGCGATCCTGCGCTGACTGACGGCGGCGGCCGCCTTCGGGCGGCCGTCTTTCATTAGCGTTGGCGAACCCGCGGCGCGGCCGCCGGGCCGACGCAACGAACGCCCAGTCTGCGAAGGACGGCGTCGCTCTTCGGCGAGGGCTGGGCGCCCCGGTCAAATTGGCCCTGAGCGCGGCCATATCCCCACAAGCCGAATAGGGGAGGTCGATGTCGGAAACTTGCGACACTTGCTGAGCGGCGCCGCCGCCGACAGAGCAGATGAGGGAAATCGCCGCCCAGGTGAAGCGCATGAAGGTGAAGCGCATGGGTATGATCCTTAATCGTCCGCGCCGTGCGGCTCGCGAGAACGCTCTGGCTCAGCCGGGCTCGCAAACGCGCTGGATGAATATTGTTTTAAGCGAGCAGGCTGGATCGAGCCTGACACGGACTCGAGATCCAACAGGAAAGAGAGCGCGGATTTGCACGGCTCCTCCACTTTGAGCGTGAGGAGCGCGTCCGCCCGGGTTCGGCCAAGGTTGATGGCGGCCACCGGTTTGCCGAGACTGACGGCCCGTTCAACGAAGCGGAAGCCCGAATAGACCATGAGCGACGAGCCGACGATCAGCACGGCGTCGGACCTGTCCAGATGGCGGAACGCCGAGTTGACCCGGTCGCGAGGCACGTTCTCGCCGAAGAACACGACGTCCGGCTTGATGAGGCCGCCGCAGTGCCGGCAGGCCGGAATGACGAAGGAGCGAAGTCGCGCCTTCGAGGTCGGCGTCGCCATCCGGGGCGCCGCAACGCGTCAAGTTCAAACCAGTCCGGGTTCAGCCGGGCGAGGTCATCCTGCAGCGCCTCGCGCGGCGACCGCGCCTCGCAATCCGTGCAGCGGACGCGATCGATCCGTCCGTGCAGGTCGATCACCCGTGCGCTGCCAGCCGCCTGGTGCAGCCGATCGACGTTTTGCGTCAACAGAAGTCGATTCCGCCGCTCGCCTCGAGCGCGGCCAAAGCGCGATGCGCGTCATTGGGATCGGCCTGACCAATGAGCCGCCAGCCGATGAGGCTGCGCGCCCAATAGCGGCGGCGCGTCTTTTCGTCGCCCATGAAGGCCTGATAGGTCACCGGCCGGGCGCGCTTCCACTGGCCCTCGGCGTCGCGGTAGTCCGGGATCCCCGAGGGCGTGCTGCAGCCGGCGCCGGTGAGGATGAAGAGGCGCCGATGCCGATCGATGAAGTCCTTTAAGGCTGGAATATTCGCTCATCCGCCGACGGTCGTCGATCATCTCCTGGAACCCGGTGTGCGTCGCGGGATTGAACGCCCACCCTCATATAGGGAGGCTGGCCGCCGACCGCGCGAGCGATCCGCCGGCCGAAATCCGTCCCAATAAACGCGCTTAAACGCCCATAAACGCGCTTAAACGCTAGTAAAAGTGCTAGCGTTTACTAGCGTTTATTTTTTCGAATTGGGACTTTTCAATGGGTTACAGCCGATTTAAATAAAAAAATCTTTTCCTTCCAAATTCTGTATCACATTTATTCAGCGGCAATCAATTTCGCGCCGCGCCATCGGACGTGGTATTCCGCCGGCCCTCAGTTTATAGCACGGATTTCTGATTTTGCCAATATCGGGCGTGCGATTTTCGATGCTGCCGTTGAACAGTGTCGCTCTCGTTCGCGGAGATTCTGCCCGTATCTTTTGCACCGCTGAAGGCCTTTGATTCTGAGTCTAATATAAGCCATTGGTCCAAAAATCTTTAGTTCCTGCACGATGGCCAGCGCCCTCTGCGATTTAACGGCAGCCGCACAAGGGTAACCGACCGACCCGCTGCAGCGACGCAGCTGAATAAAGCATCTGGCCAATTGGGCAGCCTGTGCGTACTACGGAAGCGAGGCGGGTGCCCTTGCCCGTTTAAATGGATTACCCTCGTGAATCAGCATCACGACTATCAGAACTAAAACGGACGTAATCATAGTCCAATTAAGAAACGAGAATATATGCTGCTGTTCCTTAGTAATATATATTGTAATACCGTGGACAAAATGAGGTATCATTCTGTCGTTTTCCTGTTTCGTTGTGATTGGATAGCGAGCACAAAAAGACCATCTAAATATTTGTAGAATGCCCACATAATGAGTGTAATCGCGGCTGCCGTTGTCCCGATAAACTTCCTGAGAATTGAAAACATGTTCATATTGCGCGCGTGAACACTTAGCGCGCGGTCACCTTCAGTAGCCCGCTCGCTCGTCGACGCGCGCTTACGTGGCTCTACCGGCTTGAATGGATCGCCTCCATAAAACAGGATCGCAAGTAAACAAATAAGGCCAGAACCTATGAATATCCAATTAGTCCACGACACAAGTTGCCGTTGTTCTGCCGTTATATAAACAACAACTCCTTTGACGAGATAAGGTGCAATGCGGCCCTCTGGTTGGTTTGGAACTCGGGGGTAATTTACGAAAGCATTCTGCGAAGCTCCAGCGAAGAACCCAGCGGCCACAAAAATAACAGCTGAAAGTTGTCCAATGATTTTTTTCATCTTCAGACACGTCAACTGCGGCGCTTTCGGTGGCCGCCGCTGTGGCGGCAGTCGCAATTGTTATACTCCAGTCGAGTGTTGAAAGCGTGACTGATTGTGCGGCAAATCCAAACCGGTCTGTGAGAGGCTGTGTAACTCCGGTCGATATCGGTCTGAGTCAACGGTGCGTTGAGGCAAAGCATGCCTCAGATAGGCGTGCCACGAGCGATCTGCTCGGGGTGCAAAGTCTGGATTATGCACGGGGAGCCGCCGGACGGCCGCCAAATGTCGGTCTCGTTGTTGACACGGGGGCGGCGTGGATGGCCGGGACAAGCCCGGCCAAGACGGCAGGGCGCCCGAGGCTAACCCGGAAGAGGGCCGCAACCGCGTCCAAGGCGCCGCCCGGGAAGGGCGTTGCCAGCTAACGAGTTCGGTGCCGCCAATACAGGTGAATTTTGAGCCATTCTGTAGCGGCTAAAAGGTTCAGGGTCTGCACGCGTCCGGGATTGGCTCCCTATTTGAACCCGTAGAGCGCCACCGGATTCTCGATGAGGATGCGGTTGCGGGTTGCTTCGTCCGGCGCCCAATCAGCCATAAGATCGAACAGAACCGCGTCGTCCGGCTTGGAATTGGCCTTCTCGGTCGGGTGGGGCCAGTCGCTGGCCCAGACCAGTCGCTCCGGCGCCGCTTTCACATAAGCTCGCGCGACCTTGCTGACATCGGAATAGCTCGGAGGCCCGACTTTCGTGTCCATGTAGGCGCCGGACAGCTTCACCCACGTCCGGCCGTGATCGAGCATTTTCAGCACCAGCGCAAAAGCCGGATGATCGACGCCGGCCGGCTCAGGAATCCGCGCCATATGGTCGAACACGATCGGGCTCGGCAGCCGCTGAAAAAGGTCCGCGTTCTCGACGATGCCGTCGGCCAGCATATGGATCTGGACGTGCCAGCCGAGATCGTTGACGCGTTTCGACAGGGGCTCGAGCATGTCGATCGTGGTCGCGCCGGACTGGACGAGGTTGAAGCGGATGCCGCGAATGCCGAGGTCGTGCAGCCGCTTGAGTTCGGCGCCGGTGACGCTGGTGTCGACCACCGCTACGCCGCGCGCGCTTGGCCCCAGCTTGGCCATCGCGTCGAGCGTGCAGGCATTGTCGGTTCCGTAGGTCGAGGGCGTGACGACGACGTTGCGGGTCGTGCCGAGCCGCTTCTGAAGCCGGCGATAGTCGTCGACGGTCGCGTTGGGTGGACGGAGCTTGGCGTTAGGAGCGACCGGAAAGCGGCTGTCGTAAATGTGCATGTGACAGTCGCACGCGTTGGGCGGCGCCTTGAGTTTTGGCGGCTCGGTTCCCGCCGACCAGGGCACGGTCTGCTGCGACTGCCCGCGCGAAGCGCTGATCCCACCTGCCACGATGAAGGTCGCTCCCATGGCTTTGAGGAAGCCTCGGCGGGCTATGGCGCCGCTCATGTCTTATCCTCCCTACGGTCGGACGGAAGCCCGCTGGCCGATGCGATCAGACTACGTCAGTCGCGGGCGGCTGCAAAATCGCCGTGGCATCCGCTCGTCGACGCCACAATTCGGGCGATGTCCGCGCGCAGGACCGGCAGGAGCTCCATCTCGAACCAGGGGTTTTGCTTGAGCCAGGCATTGTTGCGCCAGGAGGGATGGGGCATGGGCGCGAGGCGCGGACGGTCCGTCGAGCGATAGATGTCGCGCCAGCGAGCGACGGTTTCGCTCAAGGATTTGCCGACGAGTTTCGGGCCAAGATGCCATTTCTGCGCGTACTGGCCGACGAGGAGAATGAGTTCGAGGTTGGGAAGAAGCGCAAACATTGGTTTGCGCCACAGTTCCGCGCACTCGCGGCGCGGAGGCAGGTCGCCGCCTTTGGCGTCAAGGCCCGGGAAACAGAAGCCCATGGCTGCGACGGCGACGATCTCAGGATCGTAGAAAATGCCCTCACCGATGCCGAGCCAGCTGCGCAGGCGAACGCCGGAAGGGTCGGTATAGGGCCGCCCCGAGGCATGGACTCGAACTCCCGGCGCCTGGCCGGCGATGCAAATGCGCGCGGAGGGAGAGACCTGAAAGACCGGTCGCGGCTCATGCGAGAGGCGGGCGCCGTATCGGGGCGCGTCGCGGCAGACGCGGCATGCGCGGATGTCTTCGACGAGCGTCGCGAGTGAGAGGCAATCCGCATCCATGAGCTTTGGACTAGCCGAGCCGTGGGGGCTGATCAATCCGACAGCCCATGGTGCGGGCGTTGTCGGTCGCCGTCATGGCCGGGCTTGTCCCGGCCATCCACGGACTCTGTGCGTCGAAAGGGCGACTGGCTGAGCAGGAAAAAACCCGGAAGCCTTTTTGCTCATGGCGGCGCGATGCTGGAAGCGTCTTTGAGGCGGCGCGGCGTGGATGGCCGGGACAAGCCTGGCCATGACGACAGAGATCACGCCGCTCCCGCGCGCGCCTCTCGCTCCAGGCTGACTTCGGCCTCGAGGCTTGCGAGATCGCGGAAGACCGAGACGACCGCGAGCGTGCGGCCTGCGCGCCGCATGCGCGCGAGGCCGTCCTTTCCCGCGATATCGCCTTCGACGACGAGGTCGTCCCACTTCTCAGCGTGGCCCACGTAGTTGATCGGAACGTCGTAATGCTGGCTCCAGAAGAACGGAACTGCGTCGAAGGCCTCGCGCAGGCCCAGCATGTTGAGCGCCGCCGTCTGTCCCTGTCGTTCCGCCACAACCCAATGCTCGACGCGAATGGCTTCACCCGTGAGCCGATCCGGCCAGCGCGAGATGTCGCCGGCGGCGAAAATTCCCGGCGCGCTCGTTTCGAGAAACGCGTCGACGAGGACGCCATTATCGACATTGAGGCCGGCGGCTTCCGCGAGGTTGAGCCGGGGGCGCACGCCGAGGCCCGCGACGATGAAATCCGCCTCGAGCGAGCTTCCGCCTTTCAGTCTTACGCGCTTGCCTTCCATGCCGCTCGCCGTCTCGCGCAGATGGAAGACGACATCGTGCTGCTCGTGAAGCGTTTGCACGAGGCGGCCGAACTCGGGCCCCAGAATCTTTTCCATCGGCCGTTCTTCCGGCGCGACGACATGGACCTCGATGTTGCGCGCGCGCAGAGAGGCCGCGACTTCGAGGCCGATGAAGCTCGCGCCTAAAACGACCACCCGTCGCGCCGTCTTGGCCCGTTCGATGATCGCCTTGCAGTCCTTCAGCGTGCGGAGCACGAGCACATCCGACGGCTTGGCGCCGGGGAGGGGAGGGGCCACGGGCTCGGCGCCGGTCGCGAGAAGCAGACGATCATAGGGAAGCTTGTCGCCGTCAGCGAGCGTCACTTCGCGTCCGCGCGCGTCGATGGCGGCGACGGTCGTTTTCAGGCGAAGGTCAATGGAATTGTCGGAATAAAAGCCCTGATCGCGAAGCGGCAGCCACTCTTCCGGCGCGCTGCCGGCGAGAAAATCCTTCGACAGATTGGGTCGGTCGACGGGAGGCGCGTCGTCGCTGCTCAGCATGACGATCCCGCCTTCGTATTTTTGCCGTCGCAGCATCTCGGCCGCGGCGAATCCCGCCGCGCCGCCGCCGACAATCACGATCGTGTTTGGCGCATCCCGCTTTGCGCGCGGCTTCTTCTCCGCTTGCGCGTTCTTCTCGCGCACGAAGATCTTGCCGTCGCGCTTCTCGACGCGCCACGTGCTCACGGGACTTAGCGCGGGCGCGCGAAGCGCTTCGCCAGTGCGGAGATCGAAGCAGGCGTGATGCCAGGGACATCGCACCGTGTCATCGACCAGAAGCCCCTCCGCGAGCGGGCCGTTATAGTGCGTGCACTGAGCGCCGACGGCGAAGACCTCCGCCCCACGGCATACGAGCAGCACCGCCTCTTCTCCGACATGGCCGGCGAGCTTGGCGCCGTCCGGCAATTCGGAGGCGGGCACTCCCAACGCGAGATCGGGGCCGCTCGGTTGCGCCTGCTCTTCAGCCATTTCGTCCTCCCAACCGGTCGTTCACGATGCGACGTGCGGTCTAACCTTAGCATCAATCGACGGGGGTTAAGGCGGAGCGGAGCTCGACCCAACCGACACAGACAAACGTCTGGGACGCGAGCTTGATCCCGGCCCTTGAGCCATGTCATGTTGGTTTCATTCCCGCGAAGCAGTTTGCGGGGGGTGAGTCGGGGTTGTTAGGGGATATCGGACGAGCCGACGTGACGATCGGCGCGGCTGGACCTCGACGAGGAGTCACGCGGGCGGCGCGCTATGATCCTCAGAGGCGGGGTTCAAAAAGTTTTCAGATTGGCGCCGTTGGGCGCCGCGCTGCTTCTTAGCGGTTGCGACTGGGCGGTGCTCGATCCCAAGGGCCCGATCGGCGACGCCAACAAGACGATCCTGATCAATTCGGTGACGATCATGCTCGCCATCGTCGTGCCCACGATCCTCGCCATTCTCGCGGCCGCGTGGTGGTACCGATCCTCCAACACGAGGGCGACCTACCTGCCGGACTTCGAATATTCGGGCGCGCTCGAGTTGATCGTGTGGGCAATTCCTCTCCTGACCATCATGCTCCTGGGCGGGGTCGCCTGGATCGGTTCGCACGACCTTGATCCAGCGAAGCCGATCGAGTCGAAGGAGGAGCCGCTCAACGTTCAGGTCGTGTCGCTCGACTGGAAGTGGCTGTTCATCTACCCGGATCAGCATGTCGCCAGCGTCAATCGCCTGGTCATTCCCGCGGGCACGCCGATTCACTTCACGCTGACCTCGGGCAGCGTGATGACCGCGTTCTTCGTCCCTCAGCTTGGCAGCATGATTTACACCATGAACCGCATGGGGACGCAGCTCCATTTATTGGCCGATGATCCGGGCACGTTTCGCGGCCTCGCCACCCAGCTGAGCGGCGACGGATTCGCGGATATGCATTTCGAAGTCGTGGCGAAAACGGCGCCGGAATTTTACGACTGGCTTGGCCAGACGCGCGCGACGGGAGATGAACTCACGCCGGAGCGATATATCGCGCTTTCAAAACAGAGCGTCCTGCCGGAGCCAATCACGTTCAAGACCGTCGAAGACGGATTGTTCGAGAAGATTCTCGATCAGACATTGCCGCCAGGTCCGGGGCCGATCGCGGAGACCAATCCAGGCGCCTTGAAGAGAATGGGGAAATAGCATGCTCGGCAAGCTGACCTGGGGCGCCATTCCCTTCGACCAGCCAATTCCCCTGTTCGCGGGCGGCTTTGTTATTCTGGTGGTCCTTTGCGTCCTCGCCTTCATCACCATCAAGGGCTGGATCCCCTATCTGTGGCGCGAATGGGTCACCAGCGTCGATCACAAGCGGATCGGGGTGATGTACGTCGCGCTCGCCGGGGTGATGCTGCTGCGCGGGTTCATCGACGCGGGCATGATGCGATCGCAGCAGGCGCTCGCGTTCCAGTCTCAGGGCTACCTGCCGCCGGAGCACTATAACCAGATCTTCTCCGCCCACGGCACGATCATGATCTTTTTCATGGCGATGCCGTTCATGATCGGGCTCATGAACTTCGCCGTGCCGCTGCAGCTCGGCGTGCGCGACGTCGCCTTTCCGACCTTGAATTCGGTCAGCTTCTGGCTGACTGCGACCGGCGCGCTCCTGGTCAACTTGTCGCTGGTCATCGGCGAGTTCGCTCGCACCGGCTGGCTGCCTTTTCCCCCGCTCTCCGAACTGACTTATTCGCCGGGGGTCGGCGTCGATTATTACTTGTGGGCGATCCAGATTTCCGGCGTGGGCACGCTGATGACCGGCGTCAATTTCGTCACCACCATTTTGAAGATTCACGCCCCCGGCATGACCTACATGCGCATGCCGATCTTCACCTGGACGGCGCTCGCGACCAATCTGCTCATCGTCGCCGCATTCCCGGTCCTGACCGCGACGCTCGCGATGCTGACGCTCGACCGCTACCTCGGCTTCCACTTCTTCACCAATGAAGGCGGCGGCAACATGATGATGTTCATGAACCTCATCTGGATCTGGGGCCACCCGGAGGTTTACATTCTCGTCCTGCCGGCGTTCGGCATTTACTCCGAGGTGGTGTCCACCTTCTCACGCAAGCCGATCTTCGGCTACCGCTCGATGGTTATGGCGACCATGGCGATTTGCATCATAGCCTTCATGGTGTGGCTGCATCACTTCTTCACCATGGGCGCCGGCGCCAACGTCAACGCGATGTTCGCCATCGCGTCGATGATCATCGCGGTGCCAACCGGCGTGAAGGTCTACAACTGGCTCTTCACCATGTACGGCGGCCGGATCGTCTTTGCGACACCAATGCTCTGGGCGATCGGCTTCATGGTCACCTTCGTCATTGGCGGCCTGACCGGCGTCTTGCTGGCGGTTCCGCCCGCGGATTTCATGCTGCATAACAGCGTGTTCCTGATCGCGCATTTTCACAACGTGATCATCGGCGGCGTGGCGTTCGGCGCCTTCGCCGGATACACCTTCTGGTTCCCGAAGGCGTTCGGCTTCCGTTTGCATGAGGGGTGGGGCAAGGCCGCGTTCTGGTGCTGGTTTTTCGGCTTCTACCTGGCTTTCGTGCCGCTCTATGTCACGGGCCTCATGGGCATGACCCGCCGGTTGCAGCACTATGACGTGGCGGCATGGCATCCCTGGCTCTTGGTCGCCGCCTTCGGCGCCGCGGTCATCCTCGCTGGCATCCTGTGCCAGATCACCCAGCTCGTTGTGAGCATCCGCCATCGTGAAGAGCTTCGCGACCTGACCGGCGATCCCTGGATGGGCCGCTCGCTCGAATGGTCGACGTCGTCGCCGCCGCCGGTGTTCAATTTTGCCGTCCTGCCTCAAGTCGAGAGCGTAGACGACTATTGGCGCAGAGCGCGGCTCGCTGAGCGAGGGGCAGGTCCGATGGCCGAACCGATCTACAAGGCCATCGAGATGCCGAGAAACAGTCCGACCGGCTTTATTTGCGCGTTCTTCGCGACCTTCGGCGGCTTCGGCATGATCTGGCAGATCTGGTGGCTGGTCGTGGTCTGCCTCGTCGGCGCTTTCGCGACCTTTGTCGTCTTTGCGTGGCGCGACCGCACCGAATTTGAGATTCCCGCCGAAGAGGTCGCTCGCATCGACCGCGCCAACAGGCAGGCGCGCGGCGAAGCGCGTGTCAGGGCGGAGGCGCTGTCATGACGGCCTTTCAGGCAGGCGCGGACTACGGCGACGGCCGGCGCGAGGAGGCGCGAGATCCTGCCGCAGTCGTTTTAGGTCATGCCGACCCGGCATCGAAGCGCATCATTGTCGGCTACGGCTTCTGGATCTTTCTGCTCAGCGACATCATCATGTTCTCGGCGTTTTTCGCCACCTATGCGGTGCTCTCCGGCGAGACCGCGGGAGGGCCGAGCGGCAAAGATCTGTTCGACCTGCACAATGTCGCGATCGAGACCGCCTGCCTCTTGCTTTCGAGTTTTACCTGCGGCTTGGCCGCGATCGGCGCGAGGGCGCATAACGGCCTCATGTACTACGGCGGCATGGCCGCCACTTGCGTGCTCGGGCTTGGCTTCCTTTCGATCGAGATCCATGAATTCGTTGGCATGATCGCTCAAGGCGCGGGACCGACGCGCAGCGCGTTCCTATCCGCCTTCTTCACCTTGGTCGGTTGTCACGGCCTTCACGTCACCCTCGGCACCTTATGGCTGCTGACGATGATCGCGCAGGTGTTCACCAAGGGCTACCGCGCCGACATTCTGCGCCGCGTCCTTTGCTTCGCGCTCTTCTGGCACACGCTCGACATCATCTGGGTCGCGATCTTTACGGTTGTCTATCTTTTCGGAGCAGGCGCATGAGCTCGATGGACGACTATGAACCGCTGCATGGTTCCGACCATGCTCCCGGCGACGAGACCATGGGACGCCACGAGATTGCTGAAGGCGTTGTTGGCTATCTTATAGGCCTGGGCCTCGCGGTGCTGCTGACCGCGGTGTCATTCTTTATCGCCGGGACGTCCTTGGTCTGGCACCCGAGCATTCCGATTGCGCTGGTGGTGCTGGCGATCGCTCAGATCGGCGTGCACCTCGTTTTCTTCCTGCACATCACAACTGGACCCGACAACGTCAACAACATCTTGGCGCTCGCGTTCGGCGTCTTGATCGTCTTTCTTCTGATCGTCGGTTCGCTCTGGATCATGTACAATCTGAACCAGAACATGGGGCCGATGCAGATGCCAATGGGATGATACGGCGTTCGCGCCGTGGTTCCGCGCCTAGGGCGCGCTGCGTTTCGTCATTGCGAGGAGCGTAGCGACGAAGCAATCCAAAGAACGAAGGGGCCCCACGTTCTCTGGATTGCTTCGCTGCGCTCGCAATGACGACGATAGCTCCATCCAATCACAGCCAGCGCTAGGAAAGCGCTTGGAAGGGCGCGGGCTCGCTGATTTGTTTCACCTTGCGTGTCCAAATGCGCACCGGGCTCTCCCGGCCTCGCAAACTGTGTTCGCCGAGGTCTTCCAGCCGGCCGACGCGCTCCGTGGCGGTTTCCGGGGACGAAGCCTGGATCGCTCGAACAACAGCGTCGGCTACGACCAATTGCGTTTTGAGTGAGCGGGTCAGGACCTGAAGTCGCGCGGCGGTGTTGACCGTATCCCCGATCGCGGTGAACGACATGCCGTATTCGCTGCCGACATCGCCAAGCACGACCGGTCCGTAGTTGAGGCCGATGCCGATATCGAGCCGGGCGTCTCCCTTCTTCTCGCGTTCCTGGTTCCAGCGTTCGAGCGTCTCGAGCATCATCTCGGCGCAATTCAGCGCGCTCGCGGCGTCATTGGGGCTCGCCGCTGTTGCGCCGAACACGGCGATGATGCCATCGCCCATATATTGGTCGACCGTACCGCCGCTGGCGAAGATCTGCGCCGTCATTCGGGTGTGAAACTCGCGCAGCATTGCGAGCACCTCTTCGGGATCCATGAGTTCAGCCATGTGCGTGAACGCGACAATGTCGGCAAACAGCACGGCAACCGTTTCCCGGCGCCCCGCCCCGAGCGGTTCGTCCTGAGCGGCCAGCAGCTCGACAATGTTCGGCGAAAAATAGCGCGAAAGATTGTTCCGTGCGCGTTCAGCAGCCATACGCTGCCGGTCCATCTCTCGCAGCTTTGCGGCGTTGGCCAGCGCCTTGCGGACAGTAATCTCGAGATCTCGCAGATCCACCGGCTTGGTGACGAAATCGAAGGCGCCGCGATTCATTGCGGTTCTCAGATTCGTCATATCTCCGTACGCCGAGACGATGATCGCCTGCACCTCCAGCTGCCGCTCATTAAGTTCGTTGAGCAGCGTCAGCCCGTCCATCACCGGCATGTTGATGTCGAGCAGCATGAGTTCGATGTCGGGTTCGGCGGATAGCGCCGCCAGCGCCTCCTCGCCATGGTGAGCGAAGCGGAATTCGAACTCCTGGTCGCGTATCTGGCGCCGGAAGCGCTGCGTGATCAGGAGCTCAAAATCAGGCTCGTCATCCACAGCGAGTATCTTGGCTGAAGCGGCCAACGGGCTCCCCTTAGCTCAACGGTCCGTGCAACTCGCGCAGGCGAGTCTTCAAGAAATCAAAGTCGACCGGCTTGGTCACAAAATCAGCAGCGCCGTCCTCGGCGGCGCGGCGGCGCCGTTCATCGTCGCCGTAAGCGGTGAGCATCATCACCGGGAGCTCAGGCGTCTCTTCTTGATCTCCCGCAGGAGCGCCAGACCATCCATTCCGGGCATATTGATGTCTGACAAGATCACGATCGGCTGCGGGTCGATTTCGACGGCGAGGCGTTCAAGCGCTTCCGAAGCCGAGAGCGCAAAATCCAGGATATAGACGCCCTCCCGCGTCTCGCGGCGAAATTGTTGCCGAAACAGGATTGCGACATCGGGTTCGTCATCGACAATCAGGATGCTAACCGCCATGATTTCGCAACTCATGTGGAAGGGTTCAGCGCGCTTTTGGCGCCGAGGCCGCGCGGCAGACAGACCGCGAATTCGGTGAACTCTCCGACCGTGCTCGAGACCTCGATCGTCCCGTTATGCTGTTTGGTGATGATTTCATAGCTGATCGACAGCCCGAGCCCGGTGCCCTCGCCGCTCGGCTTTGTGGTGAAAAAAGGTTGGAACAGCTTGTCCCTGATCTCAGCGGGAATGCCGCTTCCGTTGTCGCGCACCCGCACTTCGACGGCTCCCCCAAGATCGCGTGAAGTGACGGTCAATGTCGGTTTGAACTCCGCGTCCTCTGTCTCTCGCCGGCGCTTGTTCGCGGCGTAAAAAGCATTGCCGAAGAGATTGAGAAACACGCGCGTCACATCTTGCGGCACAAGCGCGATCGGCGCGATGGTCCTGCTGTAAGCTCGTTCGATCGTCATGTTGAAGTTTTGGTCTTGAGCGCGGGCGCCGTGATAAGCGAGATTGAGCGAGTCGTCGACCAAAGCGTTGAGATCGACGCTTTCCAGACTGCCGCTGCCGCTGCGAGAATGAGCCAGCATGCTCTTGACGATGTTGTCAGCGCGCCTGCCGTGCTCGACGATCCGTTTGAGGTTGCCGATCAGCATTTCGGTCGCCTCATCGATCTCGCTGCGCCGTCGCTCGTCGAGCGAAGCGAACGCTGGCGCCGCGGCCTCATGCACTTCGTCCAGGAGGCCGATGGAAAGGCTGGCGAAGTTGTTGACGAAGTTCAGAGGATTCTTGATTTCGTGCGCGATTCCCGCTGTCAACTGACCGAGCGAGGCCATTTTCTCAGCCTGAATGAGATTGGCTTGAGCCGCCTTCAGATCGTGCAAAGCGGCCTCGGCCGTGTCGCGCGCGGCGCGTGTCTCCATCTCCGCTTGTTGTCGTTCGCGTTCGAGGCGGTCTCGCTCGACTAGGCTGTCGCGCAACATGCCGAGCGTTTTCGTCATACCAGCGATCTCAGGCACTCCCGAGGGCGGCATAGCGACGTTCAGTTCGCCACGGGTGATTGAAGCAATGCTTTGATCCAGCTGTTTCAGGGGAGCGGTAATCGAGTGAACGGTCAACGCCGTGAAGCCCAATGCCAGCGCCAGCGCTCCTATTCCGGCTGCGATCGCCAGCTTGGCTGCAAATTCGGCGTGGCGCGTGGACGCATCGCGCCTCGCCAGGGCCTGGTGCTCAACTCGCTCCACGATTTTGTCGAGGTGGTCGTCAATAGCCATGACCCGACTCTTGGCCTGCGACAGGAGGGCGTTGCCGGCCGCGCTGTCGTCGCTCGAATACGCGACCCCCGCCTGCCTCGCCAGATCCGTCATCCGGTAAACTTCGCCTTCGATCGCCTTGACGACCGTGGGATCGACTTCGGAGATCGCCTTCAGATCGGAGTCCAGTCCCGACGCGGCGAGGTCCGCCTTTTGCTGAGACGCTGCAAGTTGCGTAACGGCGGAGTCGATCGCCCAATATTTCAAATCGCCAAAATGCTTGCTGGCCGAATTTGCGTTCTTGACGATTGAAACGAGCTTGACCTCCTCGTTGAGGCTTTGCGAGTCGCGGACCAGCTCTCGGATCAGAAACGCCGAAGAGCCGGCGAGGATCGCCAGGAGCAGGACCGACAGGAAGATAAGTCTTACGCGGATCGAGAAATTCGGCATTAATCGAGTTCACAAGAGCGGCCGGCGAGGCGCCGGAAGCGAGGGCCCATTCAGGCCAACTGGAGAGCCTGTCAATCCCCAACCAGTGGCCGAAGCCAGCTCAAATGTCACGAATCGTCCAAGTTTCGGCGCTCCCGAACGCCATCACAAAGTTGGCGAGCCAGCAAAAGAATGTCACATTAGGGATAGATTGTGCGACGGGACGCACAGCTCAATCCCCACTATTTGTCGGGATAGATCTGTTGTGATCCAAATGGAGGAAAAGATGAAAGCCTTGAAGCCTCAGCGCGCTCTCCTTCCTTTTGTTGTCCTTCTGGGCTTTGTGAACGCGGGGGCCGCCCTCGCCGCCGCCACTTCCTTCAAGGTCCCGCTGACTGGCGCACAAAGTGTGCCGGCGGTGGACACGACAGGGTCGGGAACCGCCGAGCTGACTTACGATCCGGCAACTCGGATCGTCACCTGGAACATCACTTACACTGGGCTGTCGAGCCCGATTACGATGGCTCATTTCCATGGCCCAGCCAAGGAAGGCCAAAATGCTCCGGTCGTGATCTGGCTCAGCACGCAGGGCAAGCCGCCTTCGAACCCGATGACAGGGACGGCCACGCTCACTCCGGATCAGGCGAAACAGTTTTCGGCCGGGGAGTGGTATGTCAACGTTCACAGCCAGTCTCATCCGGCAGGGGAGATCCGCGGTCAGGTCGTTCCTCCCAAGAGCTAACGGCTCACAAGAGGTTGACCAGCAAGGCTGTGACCATTGCGCAGCCGAGCAACAGCAGAGCTGCTAGCGCCGGGCTGCCGGCCCGCGGCTCGGCGACGCCAGCGGGCATGACCTTTGTTCCCGTGATCATTGGGCGCAGCAGGTTCTGCCCCTTGATCGCCGCAAACCCCGCGATCGCGAGTACATGCAGCACGATGGCGGCGAGCAGCGCATCCCAGACGATCGCGTGAGAGGATGTGATTGCGTTGGCGACCCATGCGGGCGCCATCTCGGTCATCGGCCCTTCGTCGGCGATGTCGTTGGCGACGTAGAGTCCGGTCAGTGTCTCAACGAGAAGCAGGGCGAGCAGGATGAGCACCATCCAGCCGCCAGCTGGGTTGTGCCCGACCTGGTGGTCGGGCTCTCGCAGAAACGCGTATTTTAGATGCTGGAGGACGGTTCGCGGAGAGGTCAGGAAGCGGGAAAAGCGCGCTGTCTCCCCGCCAAAGAACCCCCACGACAGCCTGAACAACAACAGGGTGAGCACCGCGTCGCCGACCCATCCGTGCCAGACCATCCAGTTGAGCCGCCACGTCGCATAGGCGGCCACGACAAGGGCCACGATGAGCCAGTGGAAGACTCGGATAAAAATGTCCCACACGAGAACGATGCGCGTCGCAGATCCCATCGCTTGAGACTATCGCAATATCGCCAGGGCCCGTCCATGCCGGCTCCGACTTAGGCTATTCTAGCAAATGGCGCGTTCGGCGCACGCTGGCTTTGGAAAGCGATCGCTCGAATGCGGGGCCGGTGACGGAATTCGATGACAGAGCCACGAGCAAGTCGACAGTCTCTGTTTGAGGGCGCTTTGGCGGAACTCCGCGCCGGCAGGATCGACAGGGCGGCGGTTGCGTGCGATCGGATCTTGGACGCGAGTCCACAGGACCCGGCGGCGCATCAACTAGCGGCGACAATCGCGCTTCGGCGCGGGCGCTTTGAAGACGCCGCGCGCTGGGCCAACTCCAGCCTGAGTTTGCGCCCCGATCATGTACCGACGTTGATCGTGGCGGCGCGCGCGGCGCGTGCGGCAGGAGACCTTGCGCAGGCGAGAATGGTGTTGGAGCGCGCCTGCCGTTTGGCCCCCGATCGGCCGGAGCCTGCCTTTCTGAGTTGCGTGGCGCTCATTGAGTCGAGCGATGAGAAAGCGCGGTCCGTTCTTGAAGACCTGCTCATGCGTTTTCCGAACTTCGTTGAGGGCTGGCGCGAGATCGCCGAGGCGCTCCGCAAGGCAGGCCATCCGAAAACTGCCGTGCTCGCCTTTGTGCGCGCTGCCGAATCTTCGGCCGATCCGACGGATACCGCACGATTGGGCGCGGCTCTGCAGGCGGTCGACCGCCCGCAGGAGGCTATCGTCGCTTTCCGACGGGCGCTCGAAGCCGCGCCCAATCTCGCCGAAGCGAGAGCGGCGCTTGGAGCGTGCTTGAGACAGACGGGCGAACTGCAATCGGCCCGCGCCGAGCTTGAACGAGCCGCAACTCTTCGGCCGAGCGACGGCCGCGCCTGGTTCGCGCTTGGATTGGTCTATGAAGATTTGCGCGACACGCCAGGCGCGATCCAGGCTTATCGCCGGTGCATCGAGGCGCAGCCGGACATTCCGGAAGCCCATGTCAACCTGGGGCTCAATCTGCAAAACTCCGGCGATCTCGACGCCGCGATCGAATTCCTATCGGCGCGCGATGCGTCTCCGGCCCGATACGTTCAGTCGCATCGCGCAAGCGCTGACGTCAGCAAAAAAAGGCCGCCTCTGGCTCAACTCAGCTCGGCTGCGGCGCCTGCTTGAGGCTTGAGCGCTCGCGCCTGACGCGAAATCGCCGCCGATACGCGCCGGGATTGGAGAGCAGGATGTTCGCGGTCGATTGATAGCGCTCCGCTTCTTCGGCCGAGAAGGGCTGGAATTGAAGGTCGAGCGCCTCGCGCAAGATCGGAAAGCATTGTGCGATCGGGGTCCCTCGGGGCAGCACGCCTTCGAAATTCGCGTCCGTCCAAACCGCAGGAAACAAGATGCCGACATCGGTGAAGCGGTCGCAATCGACGACCCCGGTCAACAAGCGGAACGGCAGATCCGCCCGGTTCACGGGATGCGTGGCGAACAGCGAATAGCCAGGCTCAAGCTCGATCGTCCAGAAGCTGTTGAATTTCACGATCGCAACTTCGGGATCGTAAAACGGCGTCCCAGTCACTTGCGCGGGAACATGAAAGCTGACCGGGGAGCGCGGGTGGGCTTCGACGGTCAACGCCGGATGGTCCCAATCCCAGGACAGGACGCCGTCGCGAACGGTGACGTCGCAGGGCAGGGGAATGATGAAGCCATGCGACATCGCGTCAACGAAGGGCGGGCATTGCTTGACCGTCCGCACGTCCTGCCCGTGCAGGTCCGAAAAGGCCGTGCGCGGCATCGTGCGCAACCAGTCCGGCAACGCCGCCCGTGCCGGGACGGGGCGCAGCAACTCAGGCTCGATCGCGGGATCGCAGCGAAACACGATCCGCATGAGCCTAGATCTCCGGTCGCAGAACGGTGCGCGCGACAGCGTCGCGCCAGCCACGATAACGGGATTCGCGTTCGCTTGCCGCCATCGACGGCGCGAAGCTCGCTTGCCGCCGCCAGGTCTTTGCGAACTCATCAGGCTCGGGGTAGAGGCCCGCTTGCCAGCCTGCGAGGTAGCCAGCGCCGAGAGCGGTGGTCTCGAAAATCTCGGGGCGGTCGACCTGAGCGTTCACCATGTCCGCGAGGAATTGCATCGTCCAGTCGCTCGCGCTCATTCCGCCGTCGATCCGGATGACGGAAGCAAATTCGCCGCCCCATAAGCCGGGGGAATCGGCGCGCATCGCGTCGATGAGGTCGCGCGTTTGATAGCCGACGCTTTCCAGCGCCGCGCGTACGATCTCTTTGCGCGTCGCGCCGCGCGTCAAGCCAAAGATCGCAGCGCGGGCCTCGCTGTCCCAATGGGGCGCGCCGAGGCCGGTGAAGGCCGGCACCAGATAGACCTGCTGGCGTGGGTCGGCGCTCGCCGCCAATTCGCCGGCTTCCGGGGCCGTCGCGAGAATGCCGAGGCCGTCGCGCAACCATTGCACGGTCGCGCCCGCCGAGAAGATCGAGCCCTCGAGCGCATAGGTGTGCTTGCCCTTGAACTGGTAGGCGATGGTCGTCAGCAATTTGTGCGTCGACTCGACGGCCTTGTCGCCGGTGTTGGCGAGAGCGAAGCAACCCGTCCCATAAGTCGACTTCACCATTCCAGGGCGAAAACACGCCTGGCCGATCAACGCCGCCTGCTGGTCTCCGGCGATGCCGCGGATGGGGATCGCGACACCGAGATGTTCGGCCGCGGCTTGGCCAAATTCGGCGGCGCAATCCTTGACCTCGGGCAGCATCGACCTTGGGATCCGGAAGAGGGCGAGAAGATCGTCGTCCCATGCGCCTGAATGGATATTGAAGAGCAGCGTTCGCGAAGCGTTGGTGGCGTCGGTAACGTGCACCTTGCCGTTGGTCAGGCGCCAGACGAGAAAGCTGTCGACGGTGCCGAAGGCCAGGTCGCCGCGTTCCGCTTCAGCGCGCGCGCCGGGAACATTGTCGAGAATCCAGGCGATCTTCGTCGCCGAAAAATAGGGGTCGAGCAGCAAGCCCGCGCGCTTGGACACGAGCGTCTCGCATCCGCGCTCCTTGAGTTCGGCGCAAAGGGGCGCGGTCGGCGATCCTGCCAGACGACCGCATTGTGGATCGGACGGCCGGTCGTGCGGCTCCAGACCAGCGTCGTTTCGCGCTGGTTGGTTATCCCGAGTCCGGCGAGCGCGCTCGGCTCGATTCCGGCTCTGGACAGAGCCAGCCGCGCTGTCGAGAGCGTGGTTCGCCAGAGCGATTCCGGGTCATGCTCGACCCAGCCGGGTTGAGGAAAGATTTGCGGGAACTCCTCCTGCGCCATCGCAACGAGCGCAGCGCCCGGCCCAAAAATGATCGAGCGCGTCGAGGTCGTGCCCTGGTCGACGACGAGAACATGCCCGGTCATGGGTCGCCATTCGTGTTTGGATGCGAAAGGGTCGGGGCCTACGCCCGACCCCGTTCGCGATCCGGAATTGGTCAGCCCTTCTTCATGGCCGGCATCTGTGCCTTCCAAGTCTTGATCAGTTCGTCGTAGTCGACGGTAACGCCTGGCGGCTTCTCGTTGGCCAACTTGCGCTGTGGAGCAAGATTGCCGTCTTTTTCAGCTCGCGCGTACCAATATTCAGGGTCCTTCTCTTCGTTCATCTTCGGGCCAAGCTTGCCCTGGACGCCTGACTTTTCGAGGCGCGCCATGATGGCGTCCTGGTCGCGAGCCAGACCATCCATCGCCTGCTGGGGCGTCGCCTCCCCGGAAATGGCCTTCGAGACATTCTGCCACCAGACCTGTGCGAGACGACCGTAGTCGGGCACGTTGACCCCGGTCGGGGTCCACAACTTACGCGCTGGGCTCCGATAGAATTCCACCAGACCGCCCGTCTTAGGGGCAATCTGCGTCATCGCGTCGCTCCAGATGTCGCTTTCGCGGATGAGATGCAGCGAGGTGACGGACTTTTTCAGCGTGACGGTCTTCGATACGCAGAACTGGGCGTAGAGCCAGCCGGCCTTGACCCGTTCCAGGGGCGCATATTTCAGCATCGTCCAGCAACCCTGGTCCTGATAGCCGAGCTTCTGGCCCTCCTTCCAATAGGCGCCGTGCGGGCTGGGGGCCATGCGCCATTTCGGTGTGCCGTCCGAATTCATGACCGGCAGGCCTGGTTCCGAAAGCGCGTGGGTGAAGGCGCTATACCAGAAGATCTGCTGAGCGATGTGCCCCTGGCCCGGCACCGCGCCGGCCTCAAGGAAATCCATGCCGGCGGCTTCCGGCGGCGCATATTTCTTCAGCCATTCGACGAATTTGGCGCAAGCGTAAACGGCGGCCGGACCATTGGCGTCGCCACCGCGGCTCAGCGAAGCGCCGACCGGGATGCCGTTCTCCGCCCGGATGCCCCACTCATCGACGGGCCGACCGTTCGGCAGTCCGCGATCGCCGCTTCCGGCCATCGAAAGCCAGGCGTCGGTGAAGCGCCAGCCGAGCGAGGGATCCTTCTTGCCATAGTCCATGTGGCCGTAGACTTTTTGCCCATCGATTTCTTTCACGTCGTTGGTGAAGAAATCGGCGATGTCTTCATACGCCGACCAATTGACGGGAACGCCGAGCTCGTAGCCGGACTTTCTTCTTGAATGCGGCTTTCAGTTCGGGCCTTTGGAACCAATCGTAGCGGAACCAATAGAGGTTGGCGAATTGCTGGTCCGGAAGTTGATAAAGCTTCCCATCGGTAAATGTCGCGAAGGAGAGGCCGATGAAGTCATCCAGATCGATACCCGGATTGGTGACGTCCTTGCCATCGTTGGCCATGAAATCGGTGAGCGACCCGCCGACGATGTCGTTGTAGCGAGGATGCGTGCCGATAAAGTCGGAATCGTTCATCCAGAAGTCGTAAATCGGCTTTCCGGAAGCAATTTCGACTTCGATTTTGTCGACCAATTTCCCTTCATCGAGCAATTCGTGATTGACCTTTATCCCGGTGATATCGGCGAAGGCTTTGGTCAGTGTCTTCGATTCGTAGTCGTGTATGCTCAGTATCTCCGATACGGTGCTGAGGTTCATCCCTTTGAAGGGCGCGGACGCTTTGATGAACCATTCCATTTCGGCCATCTGCTGGTCTTTGCTTAACGTCGAGGGCTGAAACTCGCTATCGACCCATTTCTTGGCGGCATCGACCTGCTGGGCATAACTGGGGGTGGACGAGATGATCGCTGCTCCACCCACAGTCGCCGCTGACGCGGCGACCGCCGCAGCTCCCTTCAATACGTCACGACGTTTCACGTCCATTGCTTCCTCCCTTGAACCCCGTCGCACACCACGCGCGACGGGCGCGATACGGTCACGCGAAACGGAACATCGCGATGCCGTAAACCACCGATGCGGCGAGCGGATACCACAAGGCGCCGCCGCCAAACCGCAGCCAGAAAACAAAAATGAAGGCGGACCCAATCAGGGTGACGAAGAACCGATCGCCTCGCGTGGTCGGAAAGCGCAGGATGCCGACCCGCGGCGTTTCCGGCCGGTAGATCGCGAGCAGCGTGAGAATGATGAGCGCCAGCGCCACGAGGCAGAAGAACAAAGCCGTTTGCCAGGTCCACGCCATCCACGCGAGCATCGCGGCGCTCCTCTAAACGCGGCCAAGGGCGAAGCCCTTGGCGATGTGATTGCGGACAAACCAGATCACCACGGCGCCGGGAATCATTGTCAGAACGCCGGCCGCGGAGAGTAGCGACCAGTCCATTCCCGAAACTGAGTAGGCGCGGCTCATCACAGCCGCGAACGGCAGTGCGTTAGCCGACGTTAAAGTGGTCGCGAGCAATTCCTCGACCCAGGAGAACATGAAGCAGAAAAAGGCGGTGACGCCGACGCCATTGGCGATCAAGGGGAGAAAAATGCGAACGAAGAATCGTGGAAAGAGTAACCGTCAATCGCCGCGGTTTCGTCGATCTCGCGTGGGACGCCGCCGATGAACCCTTCGAGAATCCAAACCGCCAACGGGATGTTGAATAGGCAATGGGCAAGCGCTACGGCCCAGACCGTGTCGAACAGGCCGATCGCGTAATAGAGCTGGAAGAACGGCATCGCGAATACGGCCGCCGGCGCCATCAAATTGGTTAGCAGCCAGAAGAACAGGTGCTTGTCGCCAACAAAAGCATAGCGATTGAACGCATAAGCGGCGGGCAGGGCGACGGTCACCGAGATGACGGTGTTGATCACGACGTAAGTAAGCGAAACGCCGAAGGCGTGGACCCAGCTTGGATCATGAAAAATGGCGATGTATTTCTCGAGCGTCGGCTGGTGCGGCCACAGCTCGAGCCCCGACATGATGTCGGAATTGGTCCGCAAGCTCATGTTGACCAGCCAATAAATCGGCAGCATCAGCAAAACGAGATAGACCGCGAGCACGTACTTGGGGACGAGACCCTGGCGCATCAGGCGTCCCTCCTTCGCTCAATCTGAGTCATGATGGTGTAGAAGACCCAGCACACGGTCAGCGTGATCAGATAATAGACCAGCGACATCGCCGCCGCGTTGCCCAGGTCGACCTGGCCCAAGGCGATCTTCACCAGATCAATGGACAGGAATGTCGTCGCGCTTCCCGGCCCCCCTCCGGTCACGACGACCGGCTCGGTGTAGATCATGAACGTCTGCATGAAGCGCAGCAGCACCGCGATGACGAGAACCTTCTGCAGCTTGGGCAATTCGATATTGAGGAAAATCGCCCAGCGGCTGGCGCCGTCGATCTTCGCCGCCTGGTAGAATGCGTCGGGGATTGCGCGCAGCCCCGCATAGCTCAACAGAATGACGAGCGGCGTCCAATGCCAGACGTCAATAACGACAATCGTGATCCACGCCGAAATTGCATCCTGCGTAACGTTGTAGTGGAGGCCGAGGCCGGTGAGCGCGGCGCCGAAGAGCCCAATGTCCTGGCGCGTGAAGATCTGCCACATCGTGCCCACCACGTTCCATGGGATCAGCATCGGCAGCGCCATCACGACGAGCGTCAATCCGACCAGCCATCCGCTTCGCGGTATGCACAGAGCGATCGCGATGCCGAGCGGCACCTCGATCAGGAGGCAGACGAGCGAGAAGGCGAGGGTGCGAAACAGGGCGTCGTTGAATCGCGCGCCGATTTCGGTGCTCGGGTTCAGGAGATCGCGAAACCAGCCGTCGCCGTTCCAGAAGAAATTGTTCGCGCCCATCGTGTCCTGGATCGAGTAGTTCACGACGGTCATGACCGGAATGATCGACGAGAACAGCACGAACGCGAGGACGGGCAGAACGAAAAGCCACGCGCGATTGTTGATCGGCTTGCTATTCATGCCGCCGCTCCCGTGACGCGCACGTCGTCCACGTAAACGTGCGTGTGCGACGGATCGAACACGACTTTCGCCTGGTCGCCGATCGAAGACATCTCCGGCGGTATGGTGGCGACGATCTGCTGTCCGCCCAGCGTGACATAAGCGAGCCGCTTGCGGCCGAGATCGGCGACGCGGCGCACCTGGACGGGCACGCCGGCCAGGCTCGACAATTCCGTGTAGTCGGGCCGGACGCCGATCTGCACGCGCTGGCCTTCCGGCGGCTCCGGGTAGACTGCGCCGAGTTGAAGCTCCGCGCCGTCGACAAGGGCGCGCGATCCCGAGACCTTCGCCGCCATGAGATTCATGCCCGGGGAGCCGATGAAATAGCCGACGAACGTGTGCTCCGGCCGCTCGAACAGGTCGTCGGGCGTGCCGATCTGCACGGCTTTGCCCTCGTTCATCACGACGACTTTATCCGCGAAGGTCAGCGCCTCGACCTGATCGTGCGTGACATAAATCATCAGGAGATCGAGCGCGCGATGAACCGCCTTCAACTTCGACCTCAATTCCCATTTGAGCGCGGGGTCGATGACGGTCAGCGGCTCGTCGAACAGGACCGCCGACACATCGGAGCGGACCAGGCCGCGGCCCAGGGAGATCTTCTGCTTGGCGTCGGCAGTCAGCCCGCGGGCGCGCTTGTTCAGGACGCCGGTCAGATCAAGCATTGCGGCAATTTCGGCAACGCGTCGCTCGATCGCAGCGCGCGGCAGCCTTCTGTTCTTCAGCGGGAAGGCCAGATTTTCGGCGACCGTCATCGTGTCGTAGATGACGGGAAACTGGAACACCTGCGCGATGTTCCTTTCCTTGGTCGGCAGATGCGTGACGTCCTTGTCGTCAAACAAGAGACGCCCTTCCGACGGAATGACGAGCCCGGAAATGATGTTGAGCAACGTCGTCTTGCCGCAGCCCGACGGCCCCAGCAGCGCGTAGGCCATGCCCTGCTCCCAGACATGGTGAAGAGGCTTGAGGGCGTAATCCTGCTCGCTCCGGGGCTTGCCTCCGTAGGCGTGGGCGATTCCGTCGAGTGTGATGCGCGCCATCGCTCCGCCCCTCAAGCCGTTTGTGCGATGAACGGCGTCGTCGCGAGACCGCCGGAGCTGTCGAACACGAAGACGCGGTTCGCGTCGACCCGGGCTTCGACCTGCGCGCCCGGCTGCCACTCATGCACACCGGGCGCGAGGCACACCCAAACGCCGACGCCGACATCGACGTGAACGAAGCTTTCCGAGCCGCTCAGCTCGGTCACCTTCACTTCGCCGGGAAAGTTGAGGCCCGGCGACTTTCCGTCGACGATGGTCACCGCATCGGCGCGAAAGCCGATCCGGTAGACGCCGTCCGGCAATCTCGAGAGCGCGCCGACAAGAGGCAGATTGCGACCGCTTTCCATTGTGACGAGGGGGCCGCGTTTCTCGATGACGAATTCATTCAGCGGGGGATCGGAGAAGACCCGGGCGGCCTCGATATTTTCGGGCCTTCGATAGACGCGGGCGGTCGGTCCGACCTGCGAGACCCGCCCCTCGTGCAGGGTGATGGTCGTGCCCGCAAGCAACAGGGCCTCTGTCGGCTCCGTCGTCGCATAGACCAGAACGGCGCCAGTCTCCGCGAATATACGCGGCAATTCCTCGCGCAGCTCCTCGCGCAGCTTATAGTCGAGATTGGCTAAGGGCTCGTCGAGCAAAACCAGTTTGGCGCGCTTGACGAGGGCGCGAGCGATCGCTGTGCGTTGCTGCTGGCCGCCCGATAATTGCGTCGGCAGGCGCTGCAGGAGATTGTCGAGCCGCAACAAGCGCGCCGCTTCCTTCACGCGCGCATCGATTTCGGCGCGGCCGACGCCGGCGACGCGAAGCGGGGAGGCGATGTTCTCGTAGACCGTGAGCGAGGGATAGTTGACGAATTGCTGATAGACCATCGCGACGGAGCGGCGTCGCACTGGAACGTTTGTGACGTCCAGGTCGTCTTCAATCAGCCGTCCCGTCGTCGGCCGATCCAGTCCGGCCATGAGACGCATGAGCGTGGTTTTCCCCGACAATGTCGGGCCTAGCAAAACGTTCATTGAGCCCCGACCGAGCGTCAGCGAGACGTCGTCGATGACGGTTTCCTGCCCGACCGAGAGCGAAATATTTTCGAGAACGAACGTCACCCGACGCTTGCCCCCCTTCGATCAGCCGTCTGTGGCCGAGCCTGCAATTCTCCGAGATAGGCGTCGAGACCCTGGATCTCGGCCTCGGACATCCGCAATCCCAGCTTGGAGCGGCGCCAAACGAGGTCGGCGGCGCTCATCGCCCATTCGTTGTTGGCGAGATAGAGGACCTCAGCTTCGGTCAGGTCGGCGCCGAAAGTCCGACCGAGATCCGATTGCGTCCTCGCCCCGCCGAGTAGCCTTTCCACCCGAGTGCCGTAGGCGCGGACGAGACGGCGCGCCGTGTCCCGCGTGAGGAAAGGATAGCGCGCCGCGGTCCCGCTCACCAGTGTTTCGAAGCCGTCGGTCGGAAAGTCGCCTCCCGGCAGCGCATCCTGACCGGTCCATCCGGCGGCCCGGCGCGCCGGCGGCAGGCGGGGCGACAAAATCGCCAGCGCCGCCTCCGCCAGTCGCCGGTAGGTGGTGATCTTGCCGCCAAAAATGCTGAGAAGCGGAGGCGAGTTTTCGGATGCGTCGAGTTTGAGAACGTAGTCGCGGGTCGCTTCCTGCGCCTCGGACGCGCCGTCGTCGTAGAGGGGCCGGACGCCGGAATAAGACCACGCCACCTGGTCGGGGGTGACAGGGGCCCGAAAGTAGCTGCTCGCAGCGTCGCAGAGATACGCGATTTCCTCTGACGATACGTGCACGGCATCGAGGTCACCGCTGTAATCGAGGTCGGTGGTGCCGATCAGAGTGTAGTCTCGTTCGAACGGCATGACGAAAAACACGCGCCGGTCTTTGTTCTGCAGGATGTAGCAGCGGTCGTGGTGAAACAGACGCCTGACGACGATGTGACTGCCTTTGACGAGCCTGACACCGGTAGGGGTCGGGGTTTGGAGCGTTGACCGCAAGATCTCGCTGACCCAAGGCCCAGCCGCGTTGACCAAGGCGCGCGCTCGAATCTTGCCGAGCCGCGCGCTCCGTTCGTCTCGCATGGACAGGGTCCATAGGCCGCCCTCTCGGATTCCGCTTACGCAACGCGTGCGGGGCGCGATGACCGCGCCCTTGTCGGCCGCGTCGCGCGCGTTCAGGACCACAAGCCGGGCGTCTTCGGCCCAGCAATCCGAATATTCGAACCCGAGCTTGTACTTCGGCTTGAGGACTTCGCCCGCCGGGTCATCGGCCAGCCGTAGGGTCCGGGTTGGCGGCAACAGATGGCGGCCGCCCAGGTGATCGTAGAGAAACAGGCCGATCCGAAGCACCCACGCGGGTCTGAGATCCGTATTGTAGGGCAGCACAAAGCGAAGCGGCCACACGATATGAGGCGCGATTCGCCACAGAACTTCGCGCTCGAGGAGCGCTTCGCGAACCAAACGAAACTCGAAATGCTCTAAATAGCGCAGCCCGCCGTGGATCAGCTTGCTCGAAGCGCTGGAGGTCGAAGAGGCGAGATCGTCCTTTTCGCAAAGATAGACCGACCACCCGCGCCCGGCGGCGTCCCTGGCGATTCCGCAACCGTTAACACCGCCGCCGATGATGGCGATGTCGAAGGTCGCTCCTGGCGGCGCCGAGGACTCCACCGTCCCTCCCAAGCCGAAACGCGAAGCCATTGCTGCTTCGAAAAGCGCGTTTTGCGGTCGTTGAGAGGCTATAACGAGCGCGTTGCGCAGGGCAAGCGAAAAAACGAACGATCAAACGAATATATTTAAGCTCCCGCCTAGCTGTCTTCGCCGTCCGATTCTACTGGGCCGCCGACCTCGATGACCTTGACTTCGCATCGCTCGCAAAGCTCGGCGATCGACGGCGAGGGAAGACGGTCGGTTACGAAGACATCGATTTCCGAAAGATGCGCGATGCGCACCGGCGCGGAGCGCGAGAACTTGCTGCTGTCGGAGACCAGGATGATCTTGCGGGCATGCTCGACGATGGCGCGCGATATCTCGACCTCGCGAATGTCGAAGTCCAGCAGGGTTCCGGTCTGGTCGATCGCCGAAGTGCCGATCACCGCGAAATCAACGCGAAACTGTTCGATCTGGTCGACCGTGACCGCCCCGACAATGCCGCCGTCGCTCTGTCGCACTGTGCCGCCGGTCAGGAAGATTTCGACGCCGCTGCTTCGGTGAAGCTCGCTTGCGACATGGAGGTTGTTGGTGATGACCAGGAGGCCGGAATGTCTCGAAAGCGCTTTCGCGACCTCTTCCGTCGTCGTGCCGATATTGATGAACAGCGAGGAATTGTCCGGGATCAGCCGCGCCGCAGCTTCTCCAATCAATCTTTTTTGGTCATGCGCCACGAGCTGCCGGGCGTCATAGGCAAGGTTTTCAACGCCCGACGCGACGATTGCGCCTCCGTGAACGCGAACCAGGCGACCCTCTTCGCTGAGCTCGTTGAGGTCGCGTCTTATCGTTTGCAAGGCGACGCTGAACTCAGCGGCAAGATCCTCGACCGCGACGCGTCCTGATTTGCGCAGGAGCGTGATAATCTCGGACTGCCTCTTGCTCGCTCGCGAAACTGGAGCTGACATGCGACCGATCCTCGCGGGAACTCAAACGCTGAGATTGAAGGCGATGGAGATGCGCAGAGCGTCGCCCCGGTACGGTCGCACTTGATGAAAGAGCCAGGAGGGAAACAGGAACAGGAGGCCTGGCCGCGGCCTGATTGTCTCAGCCGCGCCGACCGATTGGCCATCTTCCCCCATGAACTTTAAGGTCGGCGCATACATTCCAGGTCCGGCCCCGCGGGGATCCAGCATTTCGAACTCGCCGCCCAGACTGGGGTCCGTGGCGCAGCCGCCGTCGGCGACATAATAGGTGCCGGACCAGAATGCGCCGGGATGATAGTGGCAGATGTTCCCGTCGCCCGGCCCATTGACGTTCGCCCACGCCATGATGCTCCATTTGGGCTGGACCGATTTGCCGTTTCGATCGGCGGTCAGGCGGTTGGCCATCTCTTTGGCCAGATTGAGAATGAAGGCGACCTGAGGGCCGCCCCAGATGGCGATCTCGCGGTCCGAGTGCCAGCCTCCTGCATTGGAAGCCTGAACCGATTGCGCCGTCTCGCGCTTCTTCAGGATGATCGCGCTGAGTTCCGCATTGCGTTCCTCGGCGTCGGGAACTTCCAGCGCCGCGACCGGCGTCGCGAACAATCCTCGGACGGCGATGTTCATCCGGGTGGTCATTGCATGTCCTCGACGGCGATGGTCGTTGGCGCCGCACGTTAATCGGCGCGAACCGCGGACAACAGCATAGGCAAGGTCAAATGTATATCGCATGCAGGAACCATCGGGCTCCTGTTACGGAAGTCTTTCGCCGCTCAGCTACGTCGCGACGAACTCCGGCTGCCTCTCGAGGAGATGCGACAGGAAGGCCAGCCCGCGCTCGACCTGAGTGCGCGTGATTGGCCCGCCCAGTCCGACGCGCACCGCTTCGGGCGGAGCGCCGTTCGCTGCGAAGGCGTCGCTCGGAACGACGCCAAGACCGCTCGTCCGCGCCTGGCTCACGAAGACCGAGCGGGTCCAGCCGTTGCGCATCGGCAGCCAGATGTTGAAGCTCAGCGGATCGGACAGGTACGAGCCCGGCTCCAAAGCCTTCGCGGCAATGCGCTCTCTGACGATGCTTTCCGACCGAATAAATCGCAGGATCAAGTCGGCGGTGCCGTCGTTGATCCATCGTGTCGCGATCGCTGCGGAGATGGGTGACGCCATCACGCAGAGCCCGCGCATCGCGCTGTTGAACGACCACGCGGCTGGCGGGTCCGGCGCGACGACATAGGCCAGACGCAGGCCGGCGCCGATGCATTTGGCGAGGCCGGCAATATGCCAGCAGACATCGGGCGCGATGGCTGCGAGCGGCGGGGGCCCATGCGTCGGGATGAATCCATAGGCGTCGTCCTCGACAATCGGGATCTGAAAGCGGCGTGCGAGCGAGCAGATGGCGGCGCGCCGGCGTTCGGGGATGGTGATGGTTTTTGGATTCTGTAAAGTCGGGTTGAGATAGATCGCTTTCGGCGCGTGCCGGCGCATCGCCTCCTCGAGCGCCTCCGGGATCACCCCGTCGCCATCCATCTCCACTCCGATCAGCTGCAGACCGAGCTGCGCGCAGATCGAACGCACGCCGGGATAGGTGATCGCCTCGCACAGAACGCTGTCCCCGGCCCGCGCCAGCAGGCTGAAGATGCCGACCATCGCGCCATGCGCGCCGGGCGCGAGGAAGATGCGCTCCTGCGAGGGAACGAGCGCGCGTCGTCCGAGCCAGCTCGCGGCCGCGTCGCGGTCCATCGGCGATCCGCCGAAGCCCTGGTAGCGCAGCAACAAATCGAGATCGGCGGCGACGCTCGCAAACCCCTCCCTCATCCGTTGAAGCAGCTCCGGATCGTCCGGCTCGGGGGGCATGTTCATCGTGAAGTCGGCGCGCGAGCGCTGTGGGCCGGAATCGCCTCGAACCGAGGCGTGCCGCCGAACGAAGGTGCCGCGTCCAACGACGGATTCGACGAGACCGCGCTTTCCAGCCTCGACGTAGCCTCGGGCGACGGTGGTGAAGTCGAGCGCCAGGCGCCCGGCCAAGTCTCTTTGCGGTGGCAGGCGATCCCCCGGCGCCAGACGGCCTGCCGCGACGTCGGCCGCGATTGCATCGGCTATCGCGAGATATTTTGGGCCCTCGCGACCCTGCAGGACCGGTGACCAGGACTTCATCGCGTGCTCGCCGGTCTTCGGCGACCGGAATTGACTGGAGATTGTTGGACGCGAGGCGCCGTAGCTTGTGGCGCCGAAACGCCCCAGAAATTGGCCTCGATTTCTGCGTTTGATCGGATACGGACTCAGATTGACTGTAAACGTCACGCGATTCACCGCCTTTTGACCTCAACATTGACCGCAAAGATGATGGCACGACAGTTGCTACTCGACCAGCAATGTCGGCGCAGGGGCCGGCTCGCAAGGGAAAGGCCAAACACGATGCCAGCGGTTACTCATCCGGCGCACAAGAAAGGCAACTCGTTCGTCGACTATGAGGAAAAGGTTTTCGAGGACGTCAAGGCGCAGCCCGGCGAAAAAGCCCTCGTGACGTTCCACACGGTCGCCTTCGAAGGTTCGATCGGCCTCGTCAACCTGCTGCAGGCGACCCGCCTTCTGCGCAAAGGCTTCGAGACCTCCGTTCTGCTCTACGGGCCGGGCGTCACCCTCGGCGTCCAGCGCGGCTTTCCCAAGATCGGCGACGAAGCCTTCCCGGGCGCCCAGAACTTCAACAACCAGATCACCAAATTCATCTCCGAGGGTGGCAAGGTCTATGCCTGCCGCTTCGCGCTGCAGGCGCTCTATGGCCACGGCGAACCGTCGCTGATCGAGGGCATCCGACCGATCAACCCGCTCGACGTGCTCGACCTCGTGCTGCTGCATCGCCGCGACAACGCCTTCATCCTCGACACCTGGACGCTCTGACGCCTCTGAGGCGGGCCGGCGCTTGGGCCGGCCAACCCAAACGAGAACGCAATGGCAAAGAAGCAAAAGGTGCGCGCCGCGGCGGTGCAGATCGCGCCCGATCTGACGTCCGGCGCGGCGACGCTCGATCGGGTGATCGCGGCGATCGACGAAGCGGCGGGGAAGGGCGCGGAGTTTATCGTTTTTCCCGAAACCTTCGTTCCCTGGTATCCTTACTTCTCCTTTGTCACGCCGCCCGTCCAGAGCGGCGCGGAGCATATCCGTCTCTACGAGCACGCGGTTTCCGCGTCCGGCCCGGAGACCGATCAGGTCGCGGCCGCGGCGCGCAAGCACGGCGCGGTCGTCGTGCTCGGAATCAACGAGCGCGACCACGGCTCGCTTTACAACACCCAGCTCGTCTTCGACGCCGACGGCGCGCTCAAATTGAAGCGGCGCAAGATCACGCCGACTTTCCATGAGCGGATGATCTGGGGCCAGGGCGACGGCTCCGGGCTCACGGTGGTCGACACCGCCGTTGGCCGCGTGGGCGCGCTTGCCTGCTGGGAGCACTACAACCCGCTCGCTCGTTATGCGCTGATGGCGCAGCACGAGGAGATCCACGCCGCGCAGTTTCCGGGCTCGCTGGTCGGCCCGATCTTCGCCGAGCAGATCGAGGTGACGATCCGCCATCATGCGCTCGAGAGCGGATGCTTCGTCGTCAATTCCACAGGGTGGCTCACCGAAGCGCAGATCGCTTCGATCACGCCGAACGAAGCTCTGCAGCGGGGCCTGCGCGGGGGATGCATGACCGCGATCATCTCCCCCGAGGGTCGCCACCTCGTCCCGCCGCTGACCGAAGGCGAGGGTGTTCTCGTCGCCGACCTCGATCTTTCCCTCATCGTCAAGCGCAAGCGGATGATCGATTCCGTCGGCCATTACGCGCGCCCCGAACTCATCAGCATGCGGCTCGATCAGCGTCCGGCCCAACCCTTGCATCTTGCGCCCGAGCCCGCGCTTTCCCCGAAGGAGACGGCCATGAGCTTGCCGACCGAACAACTGATCACCGAGTTGCAGAGCTACGGCGTTCGGCTGGCTGACCCGAAAGCCGGCGTCGAAAGTCGGCGCGGCGGCGCCGGGCCATCCGATCATAAGGCTCTGACGATCGACGGCGTGACGGTCATGGCGCCGGTGCATACCGCGCCGGCCTTCGACAGCCCTTACGTCGTCGAGAAACCCGATTCCTTTGGCGCGAGCCGCATCCTGCGCGACGGCTTGGCGGTCGCCGAAGTCCGGTTTCCACAGCGGCCGCGATTCTACGATCTGAAGACCGAGGACGGCGTCCCGTATTCCCACATTGCGACCCTGCACGGCCGCGACGTCCTGGCGACCACCGTCCTGCAGACCTGCATCCGCTACCAGAGCCGGACGAAGACCTGCCAATTTTGCGCCATCGGCCAATCGCTCGCGGCAGGGCGGACCGTCGAGCGCAAGACGCCGGCTCAACTGGCCGAAGTCGCTCGCGCGGCGGTCGAACTTGATGGCGTGAAGCATATGGTGATGACCACCGGCACGCCGCCCGGCCGCGATCGTGGCGCGGCAATTCTTTGTGAAAGCGCGGCGGCGGTGAAGGCCGCCGTCGATCTTCCGATCCAGGCGCAGTGTGAGCCGCCTGACGATGACGCCTGGTTCGAACGCCTCGCTCGCGCGGGCGTCGACAGCCTTGGCATGCATCTCGAGGTCGTAACGCCTGAGCTCCGACGCAAACTCATGCCGGGCAAGTCGACAATTCCGGTCGAACGCTATTTTAAAGCCTTCGCCGCGGCGGTTCCCGTGTTCGGCTGGGGCCAGGTCTCGACCTACATGCTTGCGGGCCTCGGCGATTCCGCCGACGCCATCCTCGAGACCTGCGAGCGGCTCGTGGCGCTGGGCGTCTATCCGTTCGTCGTTCCCTTCGTGCCGATCTCGGGCACGCCGCTCGAAAGCCATGCCGGACCGGCCCCCGAATTCATGCACGCCATCCTGAACCCGCTCGCCGCAATGCTCGCCGCAAGCGGGCTCAGAGCGTCGGACATCAAGGCGGGATGCGGGAAGTGCGGCGCCTGCTCGGCGCTCTCGACCTACGAGCGGAGGCTAGCGTCATGATCTTCGAGCCGTTCGAACGTTTTAGCGCGAGCGAGTTCCGCGTCAAATTCGCCGCCTCGCGCTGGGAGCGGGAAGGCGCTTATGCGCTGAGACGCCAGGTCTTCTGCGGCGAGCAGGGATTGTTCGAGCAAGACGATCGCGATGCGGTCGATGATTACGCAATCACGCTCGTCGCTTTGTCCATGCTCGGGGTCGCGGCCGACCAGGTCGTCGGCACGGTCCGCATTCACGAGGACGAGCCCGGCTTGTGGCGCGGCTCGCGGCTCGCGGTCGCCCGCGAATACAGGCGCATTGGCGCGATTGGTGCGACCCTCATCCGGCTCGCCGTCTCCTCGGCGCATGCAATGGGCTGCCGAACGTTCCTTGCGCATGTGCAGGCGCAGAACGCGCCGCTCTTCCATGAGATGCACTGGGAGACGATGGCGGAGTTCGAGCTGCACGGCCGGCCGCATATGAAGATGCGCGCCGATCTCGACTTCTACCCGCCGTGCCATACGCCGGAGATTGGTTACGTCGCCCTGAGGAAGGCGGCCTGACATGGACGCGGCGGCTCTCGAGGCTCTCGCCGAGCGGTTGAAGACCAGTCCGGCGCTCGCTGCGAAGGCTGACATCGGAATCGTCGCCGCGCGGCTTGGGCTGGCACAGGGAGCGATCCCGGTCGGCGACGACTGCGCGGCGATCCCCGACGGCGACGGGCACCTTCTCTTCGCGGCGGAAGGCTTCATCAGCGCGTTCGTCGACGCCGATCCTTGGTTCGCCGGCTGGTGCGGCGTGATGGTCAACCTCAGCGACGTCGCGGCCATGGGCGGCCGCCCTGTCGCCGTTGTCGACGTCGTGTGGGCGGAGGGTGAGGAGGGGGCGAATGCCGTTCTCGACGGCTTGTGCGCCGCGGCCGGCGCCTATGGCGTTCCGATCGTCGGCGGACACACCAACCTGCACAATCGTGAGACACATTTGGCGGTCGCGGTCTTGGGCCGGGCCGGCGCGCGGCTTCTGACCAGCTTCGACGCCAAGCCGGGCGACGCGCTGATCATGGTCGTCGACAAACGCGGCACGTACCGCGAGCCCTTCGACAATTTTCAGGCCGCGCTCGAAGCGCCTCCCGAGCGCCTGCGCGCCGATCTTGCGCTGCTGCCGGAGCTAGCCGAAAGAGGTCTCGCGCGCGCCGCCAAGGACATCAGCCAGGGCAGCGTTCCCGGCACAGCGGTCATGCTGGCCGAAAGCTCCGGCGTGTCGATCGCGCTTGACCTCGACGCCATCGAGCCGCCGCCGGGCGTGGCGCTCGAGCGTTGGCTCAGGACCTTTCCGAGCTTCGGCTTTCTCCTGTCCGTCGCTCCCGGAAATGTCGAGCCCGTGCTTGCGTTGTTTCGCGCGCGCGGGCTGCACGCCGCTTCGATCGGCGCCGTCAAACCGGGAAGCCAGGTCACGCTGCATTCCGAGGGCCGGAGCGCCCTTCTTCGCGACTTTGGCGCGGAGCGGCTGATGGGGTTCGGCGCGGGAGCGCAAGCCGCGTGAGCCGCCCGCTTCGCGTCGCCATGCTGACGCATTCCACTCTTCCTCGCGGCGGCGTCGTGCATGCGATGAACCTCAGCGAGGCGCTCGAAGACCTCGGCGTTGAGACTGTGCTGCACGCGCCCGATTTCGCGGGGCGCGGCTTCTTTCGCAAGCCGGGCTGCAACGCCATTGCGTTCCCGGTCGAACCCGCGCCGCCCCAAACCGCCGACATGGTCGAACAGCGCATCGACGATTACCTCCGCTGGTTTCGGCGGCCCGAGAACCGCGGCTTCGATCTCTATCACGCTCATGACGGGATCGGCGCCAACGCGCTTGCGACGCTCAAGGAGGAGGGCTTGATCCCCGCCTTCGTTCGCACCGTGCATCACATCGACGATTTTGCCGACCCGCGTCTCGTCGCGAGGCAGACCCGGTCGATCCTGACAGCGGACGCCTTGATGGCCGTGAGCGGCCTCTGGCGTGAGAACCTCATCGAGCGCTTCGAACGTGACGCCGATGTCGTTGGCAATGGCGTGGACATGTGCCGATATTCGCCCCATGCGGACGGATCCGAAGCGGAGCTCACGGAGCGTCTGGGCCTTGGGTCAGGCCCCGTGTTTCTCTCTGTCGGCGGCATCGAGGCGCGGAAGAACACAACCCGCATTCTTCAGGCCTTCGCCGAAATTCATCGCGCCCGGCCCGACGCGCGTCTGGTCATTGCGGGCGGCGCAAGCCTGCTCGATCATCATGCCTATCAGGCTGCCTTCGGCCGTGAACTGACAGCGCTGGGGGAAGGGGCCTCGGCGGTGTCGCTGCTGGGCCCCGTCGCCGATCCCGACATGCCGGGGCTTTACCGTCTGGCGTCCGCGCTCGTGTTCGCTTCGGTCAAGGAAGGCTTCGGCCTCTGCGTGCTCGAGGCGATGGCCAGCGGAACGCCGGTCGTCGTTTCGCGCATTGCTCCCTTTGTCGATTATCTCGATTCGTCCGACGCGCTCTGGTGCGAGCCCGCCGATTCCTCATCGATCGCGGCAGCGATGCGCCAATCGCTGCGCCCGGACGTTGCAAACTCTCTTCGTGCGCGCGGCCCTGTCGTCGCCGCGCGGTTTGGCTGGCGGGAAGTCGCCGAGCGTCATCTGCCGGTCTATCGCCGCTTGCGGGAGCCGGTCCATGCCTGAGATGCGCTTCGTCATCCGCTGGCCTGATGGCCGGCGGGAGAGCTGCTATTCCCCGTCGCTCGTCATCAAGGATTTTCTCCGCGAGGGCGAGAGCTATCCGGTGTCCGACTTCCTGCAGCGCAGCCGGGAGGCGCTGCAAATCGCCTCGGCGCGGGTCGAGGCGAAGTACGGCCGCGCATGTTCGCTGGCGCTCGGCCAACTCGCCCGCATCGAAGCGGCAGCGACACAATTCGAGGGGCAGGACGACGCGCGCGTCGCCTGCGAAACCTTTCTCGATGGAGACGCCAGATGAGCACGGAGCAAAAGATCGAGCGCCGTTATGGCGCCATCGTCGTCGGCGGCGGGCAGGCAGGACTGTCGGCAAGCTATTGGCTTTCGCGCGCCGGAGTGGATCACGTCGTGTTCGAGAAGAAGTCGGTCATGCACAAATGGCGCGAGGAGCGGTGGGACACTTTCTGCCTCGTGACCCCGAACTGGCAATGCCAGCTGCCCGGACATCCCTATGATGGACCCGATCCCCATGGCTTCATGGTGAAGCAGGAAATCCTCGCCTATCTCGACGGGTTCGCACGCAAGACGAACGGCTCGGTGCGAGAGGGCGTCGAGGTGCTGGCGGTGGAAAGGGAGAAAGACCTGTTCCTCGTGACGACCAGCGCCGGACGCTTTTCGGCCGACGCGGTGTTTCTGGCGACGAGCCTTTATGGCGACCCCTACCGGCCGCGATGCGCCGAGCGGGTCCCGGACTCCGTCGCCCAGGTTCACTCGACGGAATATCGCAACGCGGCCGCCTTGCCGCCGGGCGCCGTCATCGTTGTCGGGGCGGGCCAGTCCGGGGCGCAGATCGCCGAGGACCTGCATCTCGACGGCCGGACGGTGCACCTCGTCACCGGCAATGCGCCGCGATGCGCGCGCTTCTATCGCGGCCGCGACGTGGTCGACTGGCTAACAGACATCGGTCAGTACGAGATCACGGTCGCCGACGAGGGCATGGGCCGCAAGCGACAGGACACCAATCATTATCTGACCGGACGCGACGGGGGACGCGACATCGATCTCAGGGCTTTTGCACAACAGGGCATGTCGCTCTATGGGCGCCTGAATGACGTGCGCGACGGACGGATGGTTTTCGAGCCGAACCTCAAAGCCAATCTCGACGAGGCTGACCGGGTCTATAACGGCATCAACGCGCTGATCGACCGGCACATCGCCAGCAAGGCGATCGAGGCGCCTCCTGGCTCTTTCTATGAGCCAGTCTGGACGCCCGGCGAGGAGCCTGAGGCCCTCGACCTCGTCGCAAGCGGCGTCGGCGCAATCGTTTGGGCGACCGGCTTCACGCCCGACTGGTCTTATGTCCAGCTGCCGATCTTCGACGGCTCCGGTTATCCCGTGAATCGGCGTGGGGTCACGAACGTGCCTGGCGCGTTCGTGCTTGGGCTTCCGTGGCTCTGGACCTGGGGGTCCGGGCGTTTCCTGAGCGTAGGTCGGGACGCCGAGTCCGTTGTCGGCCATTGGCTGCAGACGGCGGGCATGGTCTCTGCGGCATAGCGAAACGGGCGCGCGGTGGAGGCCAATCTTCAGAGAGCCATCGCGAAGGCATGACGAGACGACGGTCCGCCGTGTCGGGCGAGCCCCACTCTCGCCTTTCGATTCCTTTACGATCGATCGCTGGTCGTCGGCGCGCGCTTCACCGCGGTCGGAGCAAGCCCGAAGAATGTGCCCGATTGCGACGGACGTCGGCGCCCCGTTCCCACATTGGGTTATGGACTCGTCGATCTCTTCGCTTCTTATGCCTACAATGACCGGATCAAGCTCGCGGAACGGTGATAGGGTCGCTCACGGACGCCCTAACGGAGCCTACGAATGTACATCGCAATGAATCGCTTCAAAGTCATCAAGGGCCACGAGGAGGAGTTCGAGCGTCGCTGGCTCGGTCGGGACACCTACCTCGACCAGTTGCCGGGCTTCGTCGAATTCCATCTTTTGCGCGGGCCGGATCGCGACGACCACACGCTCTATTCCTCCCATACGGTGTGGGCGGACAAGGACGCGTTCGAGAACTGGACGCGCTCGGAGCAGTTTCGCGCCTCGCACCGCAATGCCGGGGACAACAAGCCGCTGCACTTGGGGCATCCGGAGTTCGAGGGCTTCGAGACGATCCAGACGCTGAAGAACAAGCACGCGCAGGACGCTGCGGCTTGAGCCTGGCGACGGCGTCGCCGACCGGCGACATCGAGGCGATCCGGGCGGCGCGAACGAAGGCGCCGCTGCCGCCGGGCAACGAGGCGCGTGGCTATTTCAATATTCACGGGGAGAGCCCGCTCGGCGGCCACCTGCGCATTGCTCGCCGCGCCGCGATCTATTTTGTCGACCGCCCATTCTTCGGACGCAGGTCCTGCTCGCTGCAATTCATCAACCTCGACGGCGGCGCCATGTTCAAGGTCTTTGTCGGGCGCGATGAAAAGCGCGAACTGCTCGCGGACCAGCTGGTCCGGTTCGAGCGGCTGCGCGGCGTCGAGACGACTGCAGCCTGACAGCTCCAAAGCGCTGCGTTCGGATGGGATCGTCATCGCGAGCGCTCGCGATGACGATCCCGGTTCTACCCAAATGCAAGAAGCTCTAGAGGGGGCGGTCCTATCCGCCGCGCCAATCGTCGCGCTCGATTGCGGTTCGGGCAGCGATCCGACAAAGTGCCGCATTGACGGCGCCAGGCTCTAACCCCGTCTCGCAGCCTCTCTGAATCTCAGCCTCTTCAGGAACCGCATGTCCGAAAAGACCCCATTTGTCCCACCCGAACTCGGGGCCCTCAACCTTCGTCCTCCCAAAGCGTGGGCGATGTCGGCAGACGATCACTGGCAGGCCAATCCGTGGTACGAGGCGCCGCACGACGATCCCTCGCTGCCGGAGGTGTACACCTACACCGACGCCATGTCGTACGATCCAAACGACGAAGTCGTCTTTCATACGTCGACGACCGCTCCGAGCTGGACCCTCGAGATCTATCGCGACGGCTACCGGCCTCAGACCGTTCACAAGGTCGACGCCATTGCGGGTGTGCACACGCCAACGCCGCCAGAGGCCTATCGCACTGGTTGCGGCTGGCCGGTCTCGCATCGCTGGCGCTTGCCGAAAGACCTCCGCTCGGGGTTTTACCGGGTCGTCTCGACTTGCGCGCGCGCAAACCTCGGCAAGTTCGTCCAGCATCATTTCTTTGTCGTGCGGCCGACGGAGGCGACGCGGAAGGCTAAGATTCTGGTCATCCTGCCCACGAGCACGTGGACGTCCTACAACGATTTCGGGGGCGCCAATCATTATTTCGGCGTGGCCGGGCCGGAGCGCAATCTCGCTTCGCCGGTGCTTTCGCTGGAGAGGCCATGGACGCGCGGTATCGTCTGGCTGCCGCCTGGCGCGCCGCGCATTTGCGCGGATCCGCTTCCGGAATTCGGCGACGCTCCGCGCTATCCGCAAGTCGAATGGGCCTATGCGAACGGTTTCAGCCAGTATTACGGGTCCGCGGGCTGGGCGCAGTTCGACCGGCACTTCGTCGTCTGGGCGGAAGAGGCAGGCTACGAACTCGACTTCATCACGCAGACGGACTTGCATTACCGGCCGGCGCTGCTCGAGGCTTATCGCTGCCTGACAATCATTGGCCATGACGAATATTGGACGCGCGAGATGCGTCTGGCGATCGAGGCCTATGTCGAACGCGGCGGCAAACTGGCGCGTTTCGGCGCAAATTTTCTCTGGCAGATCCGGCTCGAGGACGAAGGCAGGCGGCAGGTCTGCTACAAGTTCGACGCCATCAACACCGATCCGATCGCGGGGACGGGCAAGGATCACCTCCTCTCCACGGCATGGGAAGACAGGCATGTCGGCTGGCCGGGCGCTTCGACGGTCGGCGTGAACGGGGTCAACGGCCTCTACGCTTCGTGGGGCGGGTTCGCTCCGCACGGCCAGAAAGGTTTTACGGTCTATCGCCCGGAACATTGGGCCTTCGCCGGGACGGGGCTGCACTACGCGGACATCTTTGGCGATGCGGCGCGTATTTTCGCCTACGAGGTCGACGGGCTCGACTACACGTTCCGACAGGGCCTGCCTTATCCGGTTCCGGTGGAGGGCCAGCCGGAGACGATCCAGATCCTCGCGATGGCGCCAGCGGTGCTCGCCGAAGACGAACCGAATGGCGAAGGCTTCCGCTATTTCGTGCGCAGCAGCGACCTCGAAGGATTGGTCAAGTGCGTCACCGGCGAGGTCACGCCCGAGACGCTCGCCCGGTACAGATACGGCAGCGGCATGATGGTGCATATGACTCGCGGCAAAGGCGAGGTCCTGACCGCCGCGACCTGCGAATGGGTGATGGGCCTGAAGCGCGGCGATCGATTCACGCAGCAGATCACGCGCAACGTGCTCGACCGGTTCACGTCAGGGTGAGCGTTCCGCAATTTTGTGGAATCGCCTTGGTGAGCTGAAGCGCGCGAGTGGCTTAGCGGCAATTTTAGTTCCGCGCCTCAGCGTTTTCAGTGGGTTAGGACCCCTTTTAGTTCCGCCCCAAAAACTGGAGCGCTTTGCCCGATGTGACTTATAGAACAAAATAATACTGTTCTTAATCGGCCCAAACGCAAACGGCGCCAGCAATGACGGATGTCGCAACCTCATTCTATAGCGCTGACGCGGCGGCCATTCACGCCGGCCCAACCCGAAAATCCTTGCCCTCGGGCAGGATCTGTCCGCCATCGACGACGATGGTCGTGCCGGTGATGTAGGCCGCCTCATCCGAAGCGAGGAACAGCGCCGCGTGCGCGACATCGCGCGGGGTGCCGAGACGACCGAGCGGAATGGACTCCACCATGCTTTGGATGAAGGCCTTGCTGCGTTGTTTCTCGATGCTCTCGGTCAGGATGTTGCCCGGCTCGACGCCGTTGACGGTGATGTTGTAGCCGGAGAATTCCAGCGCCGCCGATTTGATGAAGCCGTTGATCCCGGCCTTGGAGGCGGAATAGTGAGCGTGGCCGGGACTGGTCACGCGCGGGCCGGTGATCGAGGAGGTGAACACCAACCGCCCGTAGCGTTTCGCCTTCATGTGCGGCAATGCGGCGCGAGCGATCAGGAACACGCCCCGGAGGTTGACGCCGAGGACCATGTCCCATTCCTCCGGCGAGATGTTTTCGATCAGCGACCAAGGGAAAATTCCGGCGTTCTGCACCACGATATGAAGATCGCCATAGGCTGCGAGCGTAGCCTCGACCGCACGCTCGGCGTCCGCCGGCTTGGAGATGTCCGTCGCGACGAACTTCCCCTCCAGGCGCTTGGCTGTTGCGGCGCCGGCCTCGGCTTCGGTATCACCGATCACCACCTTGGCGCCCTCTTCGTGAAAGCGTTCGGCGATCCCCGCGCCAATGCCGCGCGCAGCGCCGATGACCAGCGCGACCTTGCCCGCGAGACGCCCATTCGTGCCACCCCCCATCGCGTTCATCTCCTCGTAAAAGGCGTGCCGCTCTCGCGCCTGCGACGTTCGCACGGAATTGTCATTGCGAGGAGCGCAGCGACGAAGCAATCCATCCATCGCGGGTAGGGGCATCGTGCGGTGGATGGATTGCTTCGCTTCGCTCGCAATGACGACGTTCGGCCCGCCCGGTCACGGCGCGCTCTACAGGACCGCCGCAGGCAATGCGGGCCTGCCCAGAATCATATCGGACGCCTTCTCTGCGATCATGATTGTCGGCGCGTTGGTGTTGCTCGATATCACAAATGGCATGACGGAAGCGTCGACGACGCGAATGCCAAGAAGCCCGCGCAGCTTGAGATCGGGCGTCACGACGGCGTTTTCGCCCGAGCCCATGGCGCAGGTTCCGGCGGGATGGTGATCCGTCTTGCAGGTGCGATAGGCGTATTCGGCGAGTTGCTCATCAGTGCGAATATCGTCGCCGGGCATTCGTTCAGCCATGACGAACGGCTTCAACGCCGGCTGCCGCAAGATGTCCCGCGCCATCCTCAAACCCTTGATTGCGCACTCGCGGTCATAAGGATCGGCCCAGTAATTCGGATCGATGAGAGGAGCCGCTCTGGGATCGGCGCTCGCGATCCGCACGGTCCCGCGAGAACGAGGACGCAGGAAGGCCGAATTCAAGGTTACGCCCGGATTTTTCATCGCCGCCACGCCAGCCTCGATGCCCGAACCGAGGCCAAGGTGAAACTGGATATCGGGCGATCGCGCTTGGCTGTCAGCGTACCAAAATCCGCCGGTTTCAAAAAGCGTGGAGGTCACGGGACCGGTTTTGAAAGCCAGATACTGGAGGCCCGCCCATGCGGTGCGATGCGGGCGCGCGATCCGATCGTAGGTGTGCTCTCCCGTGCATTCGGAGATTGCGTACAAATCCAGGTGATCCTGCATGTTCGAGCCTACGCAGGGCAGGTCATGCACGACGTTCACTCCGGCCGCCTTCAAGGCGTCTGCGGGCCCGATGCCGGACAGTTGGAGAAGCCGCGGCGAGCCGATCGCGCCGCAGCTGAGGATGATCTCCCGGTCCGCGTTCAGGGTCTCGGTTCCAGTTCCCGAGACGACCATCACCCCGATGGCGCGGCCATTCTGCACTTCGATCTTCAAAGTCTGGGCGTTGAGGCGCACCGTAAGATTCTTCCTGCCCTCGATCGGCTTCACGAAAGCCGATGATGCGGAAGATCGTTCGGCGTTGCGGGTGGAAAGCTGGTAATGGCCGATCCCGTCCTGGACCGCCCCGTTGAAATCGTCGTTGAAGGGGATGCCGAGTTCCTGCGCGGCGCGCAGGAAAGCGTAGCTGATCGGCGGCGGATTGATAGGATAGGACACGCCGAGCGGCCCGCCATAGCTGTGATAGGCGTTGTGGAGCTTCTGATTGTCCTCGCTGCGCTTGAAGTAGGGAAGAACCTCGCGATAACTCCAGCCGGCGGCGCCGGCCTCGCTCGCCCACGTGTCGTAATCCTTGGCGTTGCCGCGTGTGTAGAGTTGGGCGTTGATCGACGAGCCGCCGCCGATGACCTTGGCCTGGGTGTACCAGATGACACGGCCATTGAGATGCTTCTGCGGGACCGTGCTCCAGCCCCAGCTCGCGACCCCTTTGGTCATTTTGGCGAAGCCCGCCGGCATTCTGAACAGAGGATTCCAGTCGGAGCCGCCTGCCTCGAGGAGAAGAACATTGATCGACGGATCGGCGCTCAGACGGTTGGCTAGGACACAACCCGCTGAACCCCCGCCGACAATGATGTAGTCGAACGCCATCGTCGAATCCTTAAATCCCTCGAAGGTCTGTCTTGGCGATATGATCGGCGACGCGGAGCGCCTGAGCGGCGATGGTCAACGAGGGATTGACCGCCGCCGACGTCGGCAGAAATGAGGCGTCGACGACAAAGAGGTTCGGGTGGTCCCAGGCGCGGCAATAAGGATCGAGTGGCGAGGTCGCGGGGGTCGACCCGATGCGCACGGTGCCGCACTGGTGAGAGGGCGTTCGCCGGTCGAACGGTTTCGTCAAAACGATCGGATAGCCCGCGGCGCGCAGTCGCTCCTTGAACGCCTTGACGAGTCCCTCATGCGCGCTCCAGTTGCTGCGCCGCCAGTCGAGCCGGATCTGGCCGCCGCTTACAGTCACGCGGCTTTCCGGGTTCGGCAGGTCCTCGCTCATCGCATACCAGTCGACTGAGCGCCTGCTCATGAGATTGAGAGCCCATTCCGGCGCTCGCGGAAGGCTCGACTTCAAGATTGGCGCCGTCACCCGGCCGAGAAGCTGGATGTTGCCGAGCGGTGGGCCGCCGCGCCCGTCATCCAAATAGAAATCATTGATTCCGAGCGTCTTCTGGTAGACGGAGTCGTTGACCGTACGCGGGTCGATCGCCAGCACCGCCGAGCAATTGTGATTCATGAAGTGCCGGCCGACCGCGCCTGAGCGATTGGCGACGCCGTTTTCACTCGAGCCTAGAAGCAGAGCGGCGGAGTTCACTGCGCCCGCGGCAAGGACAACGATCCCGGCCGAGATCGCTCTGCGTTCCCCGGCGATCGATACTTCTACGCCGGCGACCCGTTTGCCGTCCGGATCCGTAAGCAGCCGCTCGACGCGAGCATTTTCGCGCAGCTCGACATTGCGATAGGCAAGGGCTCTCTCGAGGCCGCAGGTCTCGGCGTCCATCTTTCCGGTCCCGGTGTCGGGGAAGGCGTCCCAAGGCGTTTTTGCCCGCTTGAGCCATTTGTCGATGTCGATTCCGAGCGGCAGCGGAAAGGGATGCAGCCCGACCCGCTTCAAGCGCTCCCGGACCTTGCCGATCGCGGGCTCATCTGGCACGGGCTCGAAAGGATAGGGGGCCGAATGCGCGGGCTCCGTGGGATCGAACCCGGTGGCGCCGCGGACATTGTAGAGCGTCTCGGCGAGCCCATACCAGGGCTCGAGTTCCTCGTACGAAAATGGCCAGCCCGGCGTCGCACCGTCACGATAGACCACGGGCTCGAAGTCCCGCGCCCGGTAGCGAAAGAGGACGGCGCCGTAGAGCTTGGAGTTGCCGCCGACGTAGTAGTAGTTGCCAGGATTGAAGGGCTGTCCAGCGCCGTCGAGCCAAGTCTCGTCGGGGCGAAAAACACCGCGCTGAAAGATGGCGCGAGCGTCGCGCGTTTCCGCACTGTCGCGAAGGCGTGGCCCCCGTTCGAGAATGAGAATCCGCGCTCCGGTCGGCGCAAGGCCGGCCGCTAATGTCGCCCCGCCCATGCCCGACCCGACAATCAGGATGTCGACGGTTTCCTGGTTGGCCATGGCTGGGTCGTTTCAGATCCGGCGCGACGTCTGAGGATTGAACAGCACCGCCTTGTCGAGGTTGAAGGCGAAGGTGTGGTCCTCACCGATGCGCAGCTGGGTGTCCGCACGCATGCGTGCGGTGAGCTCCTTGCCAGCGGCGCGTGTGACAACAAACGTATCCGAACCCGCCGGCTCGACGATCTCCACCCGAGCGTCGAAGGTGGTGACCGACTTCGCGCCCCGATCGATGCTTTCCTTGTCGTTGACCGCCTCCGGCCGGATGCCAAAAATGACCTTCGCGCCATCGGACAATTGGCTCTCGTCGGCGTTCGCCGGGATTGGAAGAACGATGGGGGGATGGTCATGGCGTTCGAGAACAATTCGCCGCGCGCCGTTCACCCCCTTGACCGTGCCTTCAAGGAAATTCATCGCCGGCGAACCCATAAAATCAGCGACAAAGAGGTTGGATGGCGAATTGTAAATCTCGGCAGGCGTCCCGACCTGCTGCAACTCGCCATCCTTCAGGACCGCAATCTTGGTCGCGAGCGTCATCGCCTCGATCTGATCATGAGTGACATAGACGATGGTTGTTCCGGTCTGCTGATGGAGCCGCTTGATCTCGACACGCATGTCGACGCGCAGCTTGGCGTCGAGATTCGAGAGCGGCTCGTCGAACAAGAACACCTGGGGCTGACGCACGAGCGCTCGGCCCATGGCTACGCGTTGACGCTGGCCGCCCGAAAGCTGGCTCGGCCGCCGTCCAAGAAGGTGCTCGATCTGCAGCGTCTTGGCCACGGCTGCGACCGCCTTCTCGCGCTCGGGCTTGGGCACGCCGCGCATTTCCATCCCGAAGGCGATGTTCTCGGCCACCGACATGTTCGGATAGAGCGCGTAGGACTGGAACACCATCGCGATGTCGCGCTTGGACGGGTGCAGGTCGTTGACAATCTGGCCGCCGATCAGGATCTCGCCGGAGGTAATCAACTCGAGGCCCGCGATCGTGTTGAGCAGCGTGGACTTGCCGCAGCCGGACGGCCCGACCAGGACGAGAAAGCCGCCCTGCTCGAGCACGATGTCGATGCCCTTGAGAATCTCCAGGCTGCCGAACCGCTTGCGCAGCGCACGGATTTCGAGAGTGGCCATGTGATCTTATCCTTTCACTGCGCCGGCCATCAGGCCGCGGACGAAATAGCGTCCGGCGAGGATGTAGACGACGAGAGTCGGCGCCGCGGCGATGATCGCAGCGGCCATATTGACGTTGTATTCAATGACGCCCGTCGAGGTGTTGACGATGTTGTAGAGCGCGACGGTCATCGGACTTGAGTCGCCTGCGGCGAAGGTTGAGCCGAACAGGAAGTCGTTCCAGATGTTGGTGAACTGATAGATGACCGTGACGATGAAGATGGGCGCCGAGTTCGGCAGCAGGATGCGCCGGAAGATCTGGAAGAAGCTCGCGCCGTCGATCTGCGCCGCCTTGATAAGCTCGGTCGGAAAGGTCTCGTAGTAATTGCGAAAAAAGAGCGTCGTGAAGCCGAGGCCGTAGACCACGTGCACGAGCACCAGGTTGACGGTCGGGTTGCCGAATCCCCACGAATAGCCGGTCGCGTCGATGAGCGTCTGCCCGATGGCGCCGAGCTTGCCGAGGATCATCGCCATCGGAATGAGCACCGACTGAAACGGAATGAAGCAGGCGAACAGCATCATGCCGAATACGAGCTTGTGACCCGGGAAACGCCACTTGGTCAGCACGTAGCCGTTGAGCGCGCCGAGCAGACTCGAAATGAGGACGGCCGGAACCACCATCCTCACCGAATTCCAGACGTAACCCTTGATGCCTTCGCAAGTCAGGCCGACGCAGGACGTGCCCCAGGCTTTCTTCCACGGCTCGAAGGTCAGGTTATGGGGCAAGTAGAACATGTTCCCGCCCGTGACCTCGTCGAGCGGCTTCAGCGACGTCATCACCATGACGACGAGCGGCAGGAGGTAGACGATCGCGAACAGGATGAGCGCGCCGTAGATCACCACGCGGGTCGTCATGGAATGTCGCGCCGGTTCGCGGGATGGCGGGGCGGCAAGCGCGTCAGCAGCGGCGCTCATCAGTGTTTCTCCCGTAGCTCTGAATAGAGATAGGGGACCATGATCGCGGCGATGGTCATGAGCATCACCACGGCACTTGCCGAGCCGACCGCCATCTGGTTGCGGGTGAAGGTGTAGGAATACATGAATGTCGATGGCAGCTCGGCTGCGCCGCCCGGGTTTTTGCCGGTGACGGAGAGGACGAGATCATAGGATTTGATCGCCATGTGGGTGAGGATGATCAAAGCCGACATGAAGACGGGCCGCATGATCGGAATGATGATGCGCCGGTAGGTCGCGTAGGCGGAAGCGCCGTCGATCTGCGCCGCCTTCAGGATCTCGCCGTCGATGCCGCGCAACGCCGCGAGGAACATCGCCATGACAAAGCCCGAGGTCTGCCAGACGCCGGCGATCGCGACGCAATAGATCATCATGCGCGGGTTGACGACCCAGTCGAAGTGGAAGCTCGTCCAGCCAAGGTCATGGACCGCCTTCTCGAGACCGATGCGCGGATCGAGAAAGAGCTTCCAGGCCGTGCCGGTGACGATGAAGGAGAGCGCGAGCGGATAGAGGTAGATCGGTCTCAAAATGCCTTCGCCGCGGATCTTCTGATCGAGCAGAATGGCGAGCGTCAATCCGAGCACGAGGCAGAAGATGACATAGAGCCCGCCGAACAGGACCATGTTGACGAGGGCCGTGTACCAGTTCGACGGCGGATCAACCTCGAACGTCCAGTTCCAAAGCTTGAGATAGTTTCCCCAGCCGATGAAATTGAAATTGGCGAAGGCCTTGGAGTTCGTGAACGAGATCAGAACCGTCCAAAGGTTGAAGCCGTAAACGAAGATGAGCACCAGCGCGAAGGACGGCGCGAGAACCAGCCTCGGGATCCAGTCGCGAAGACGATCCCTAAGACCAGGCCGTGGTCCCTCGACCACGTAAGCGACGATGGGGTCGATCGCCGTCGTCATGACCGCCTCCTCCTGAGAACTCTTGCTCGGCTCGCAGCGCGAACCTTCTCCCGCGCGGGGCGGGAGAAGGCCGCTTCACGATCATTTCGCGCCGTTGATCGCCTTGTCGAGCTGGGTCACGGCTTCGTCGGAGGTCTTGATCTCGCCGTGCAGGAATTTTGTCACGACGTCGTAATAGGCCGTCGCGATCGCGGGCGGCTGGGCGTAGTTCTGGGCCATGGAGCCCAGGAACGTGCCTTTGGCGTTGGCGGCCTTGATGTCCGCGATGGCTTTCTTGCCGCAGGCGTCGAATTTGGCGTCCGAAACGTCCATGCGCGCCGGGGCGGAGCCCTTGATGACGTTGAAGTCGATCTGCACCTCCGGGTTCATCGTCGTGTCGGCGAGAGCCGTCTGGGCAGCCTGCCGGTCGGCCGAGACCTGGAAGAATGCGAACATGTCGGTGTTGTAGAGCACCGAACCATCGGTGCCCGGGAAGCGGTAGCAGAGATAGTCCTTGCCGGCTTCCTTGTTGGCGTTCTTGAACTCGCCCTTCGCCCAGTCGCCCATCACCTGTAGGAGCGCGTCACCCTTGATGACCATTGCGGTTGCGAGATTCCAGTCGCGTCCGGCATAGTTGGGGTCGAGATAGTCACGCAGCTTGGCGAGATTGTCGAAGGACTTCTTCATCGTATCCGACTTGAGCGCGCTCTCGTCGAGATCGATGAAGGCCTTCTTGTAGAAATCGACGCCGCCGGTCGAGGCGACGACCGAGTCGAACATCGTCGCTTCCTGCCAGGGCTGGCCTCCGAGCGCCATCGGAATGACGCCTGCCTTCTTGGCCTTGTCGAGCAGCGCAATCAGCTCGTCGAAGGTCTTGGGCTCCGTACCGCCGATCTTTTCCATCAGGGCCTTGTTGACCCAAATCCAGTTCACGGAATGGATGTTGACCGGAACGGCGCCCCACTTGCCGTCGACGGTGGTGAATTTCTGCAGCGCGGTCGGAATGACCTTGGCCCAGCCCCCTTTGGTCGCCAGGGGGGTGATGTCGGCGAGCTTGCCCGCATCGGCATAATCGAGCGCGTAATAGCCGAGAATCTGGGAGGCGGTGGGGGGATTGCCTGCGGCGACCATGGCCTTCAAAGTGGTCATCGCGGCGCCGCCGCCTCCGCCCGCCACGGGCACGTCTTTCCAGCCGTAACCCTGCTTGGCGAGCGCCTGTTTGATCACGTTCAACGCGGCGGCCTCTCCGCCCGACGTCCACCAGTGCAGCATCTGCACTTCCTTGCTGTCCGCGGCATGCGCACTGCCGCAGAGACCGACCGCCCACGCGACGGCCGCTCCGCCCAATAGGATTGCCCTCAAGGTCATTGTTCTACCCTTCCACACGTTGCTCCCGCCGGAAGCGGTCCGGCGCCGGATCCAGAAACCGTTGATCGGCTCCCGATTATCAATGCCCTTCGCCTCCGCAATGCTCATCGACCGGAGAAGGCCGGCGGGCGCTTGGCCCGGAACGCGGCGACGCCTTCGGTGAGATCCTGGGTGAATGCGGTGAGCGCTCCGGCCAGGCCTTCGATCGGCGCATCGCGATCCTCGCCTTCGGCGGCGTTGATCATCGCCTTGACCATTTGCACGGCGAGCGGCCCGCGCCTGGCGATATCGGCCGCGAGCGCCTCGGCGCGCGAAACGCCCTCGCCCTTCGCGGCCACCTCGTCGACGAGGCCGAGAGCCAGGCCCTCTTCCGCCGAAAACATGGCGCCCGCCAGAGCCATGCGGCGCACGACGGAAGCGCCGAAGCGGCGCACCAGCCTCTGCGTGCCCGACCAGCCCGGGGCCATGCCGAGACCCGATTTCGGGAAGGCCGAGCTTAATTCCGCTCTCGGCGATGCGAATGTCGGCGACGGCGGCCAGTTCCAGGCCGCCGCCAAAGGCGTGTCCCGTCATCGCCGCGATGAGCGGAACGCGCAGGCGCGCCAGCGCTTCGAAGGCGCGGTGGCCCGCGCGCGTCCAGTCGCGCCACATTTCGAGGGGAGGCAGGCCTCCCCAGGCGCCGATGTCGCCGCCGGCGCAGAACGCCTTGCCTTCGCCCGAGAGGATCGCGACCCGCGCTTCGGATGAGGCGTCGATGGCGCGCGCCGCGTCGGCGAGGGCGTCGATCATCGCCCGGTCAAGCGCGTTGAGCTTGTCGGCGCGCTTCAGCGTCAGCCGCGCCAGCGGTCCCTCGAAGCGAAGTTCGACAAAGGGGCTCACAGAGCCATCTCCTCGGCCGGGCGAAGTTCAAGATTGATTGGCGGCGCGTGAAACAAGACGGGATCCATCTTGCGGATGTCCTTCGCGATGCGCAGCGGAAACTCGGCCTGGGCGAGGACGTCGCGCTCAAGATCCACGCCTGGCGCGAGTTCGGTGATCGTCACGCCGTCTTTCTCGAGCCGCAGCACGCAGCGTTCGGTGACGTAGACGATTTCCTGCCCCTGATCGACCGCTCGCGGGCCGGAGAACGAGATCTGCTCGACGGCTTCGACGAGCTTCTTGACCTTGCCTTCCTTTGCGATCTTGACCGCGCCGTCATGGACCTCGAGCTTTGCGCCTGCGGTGAAATAGCCGGAAAAGACGATCTTCTTCGCCCGCGCGGTGATGTCAACGAAGCCGCCGGCGCCCGCGGTGACATGCGGACGCACGCCGAGCTTGGAGACATTGACCGAACCGCCGCGATCGATCTGCAGGAACGAAAGCAGCGACATGTCGAAGCCCGCGCCCTGAAAGTAAGTGAACTGGTGCGGCGACTGGACGATCGCCTCGGCGTTTGAGGCGCAGCCGAACTGGAAGTCGAGCAGCGGCACGCCGCCGACAGCGCCTTGCTCGATCACCCAGGTCACCGCGCCGTGCCGGCCTTCCTCGATGAGGATCCGCGGCACGTTGGCCGAGATGCCGAAGCCGATGTTGACCGCATCCCCATCGCGCAGCTCCTGCGCGACACGCCGGGCGATGACCTTGGCGATATCGAATTTCGGCGTCTCGAACGAGGACAGCGGTCGAAACACCTCTCCCGAGATTGCGGGTTCGTAGGCCGTGTGTGTCGTCTGCAGCTGATCCGGCGCGACAACGATGTAATCGACAAGAATGCCTGGAACGACGACGTCGTGGGGCTTAAGCGTTCCCGCCGCCGCGAGGCGCTTGACCTGCGCGATGACAATGCCGCCATTGTTGCGCACAGCGAGCGCCTGATCGAGCGGTCCGAGAATGCCGCCCTCGTGTTCGTAGGAAAGGTTACCGCGCTCGTCGGCGGTTGTCGCGCGAATGATGGCGACTTGCGGAATGATGCTGGGAAAAAAGAGCCAATTCTCGCCAGCGAAGTCGACGCGCTTGACGATCGGGTCGGCCCCCGCCTTGGCGTTCATCGCGCAGCCCTGATGGACAGGATCGACGAATGTGTCCATCCCGATCTTCGTCAGCACACCCGGTCGCTTGGCCGCGGCCTCGCGATGGATGTCGAACATGATGCCGGAGGGCACGTTATAGGCCGGGATGGCGTCGCCCGTGATCATCTTCCAGATCTCGGGCGGCTCGGCCGACGAAGGGCCCGACGGATAAGATCCGGCAAGAACGCGCGCCAGGCACCCGGGCTTCGCGAGGTGATCGACGCCCTTGACGCCCCACATGTCGCCTGCGGCGATCGGGTGCAGGGTGGTGATGTTGCGCGGATGGCCATCGCTGTCGAAACGCGCGCCGATCGCCGCGAGCGTCGCATCGGGACATCCGAGCGCGGACGAGGATGACACAGTGACGACCGCGCCGTCTGGAATGAGGCGGGCGGCGTCGCTTGCGGAAATGACCTTGGGCCTGGCCATCGCTGTCCTCAGACCGTCAGATCGATAGGCGTCTCGGCGCCCGTGCGCGCCGCGGCAGCTGCGGAGATCGCGACGCTCAAGGACTTGACGCCGTCCTCGCCGGTCGCCGAAGGCGCGCCACGGCCTTGAACGGCGTCCTGAAACAGGCGGATCGAACGCGCATACAGGTTCTCGTGATCGAGTTTGAGCGGCTCCTCGCCGGCGGCGGTCCGTAAGAGGACATCGCCCTTCGGCGCCTGGGTCATGCAGTCGCTGCCGATCAGCGAGCCCGCCTCTCCATGCACCTCGAAGCCGGTCGTCGCATATTTGGTGGTGAAGCCATCGTGGAATTGCGCCAGCACGCCGTTCGAGAAGCGGATGACGCCCATGGCGCCGTCCTCCAGCCCCTCGCGGCCCATGCCGCCATGCGAGGTCATGGCCACGACGGATTTCGGCTCGTCATCGAGAACGAACCGAAGCGTATCGGCGTCGTGAACGGTGATATCGAAAATAACTCCGCCGCCCGCGTCGGGGCGGTCGAGCCGCCAGCCTTGCAGATGAGGCGGCAAATAGACGGAGTGGAAGACGCGCGCGAAGAGCGGCTTGCCGATCCGGCCCGCTTTGATCGCATCGCGCATCGCGCGATGCGTCGCCGCGTTGCGGAGGTGGTGATTGGTCCCCATGACGATTCCGCGCTTGCGGCATTCCGCGACCATTGCGCGTGCGTCCTTTAGCGTCAGCGCGAGCGGCTTTTCGCACAGGACATGCTTTCCAGCCGCTGCGGCGGCGAAAACCTGATCCCGATGCAGCTCATTGGTCGTGGAGACATAAACCGCGTCCACGTCCTTGGATTCGACCAGCTCTTTCAAGCTCGTGGTCGTATGCGCGATCCCATGCTTTTTTGCGTAACTCGTCGCCGCGATCCGCATTCGTGCTCATGACGGCGACCGCTTCGCCGCCATTGGCGCGAAACGCGCCGATCATGTGCTCGGCGGCGATCGTGCTGGCGCCGATCAGTCCCCAACGAAGTTTCGCCATCAATTGTCTCGCTCGTGAGGGCCAGCGGCCCGGCAGGATTTGCGAAGCGCCAACGTCGCCGGGCAGATCACGGCTTCCGGTTCGAAGTCGCCGCTCGCGAGATGGCGCATGAGAAGCTGGGCCGCGCGCGAGCCGAGATCGCGAGGATTGACCGAGACGCTGCTCAAGGCCGGACGTGTGTGTTTGACTTCTTCGATGTCGTCGAAGCCGATGACATCGAAATCGGCGCCCACCGAAACGCCCGCCTCCATCAGCGCGCGGGTGAGCCCGATCGCGACAACGTCGTTGAAGCAAAGCGCGGCGGTCGCGGGGTCCGGAAGGTTGAGCAGTTGCGGAACCGCCGCGCCGCCGCCCACGTAGTTGGCGCTCGTTTCAATGACGAGGGATGGATCGAGCGCAATTCCCGCCTCGTCCAGCGCGAGTTGGTAGCCGGCAAGCCTCTCCTCCCGGACCAGCATCGACGATATGCCGCCGACAAAGGCGACACGGCTGTGCCCGACGGCAATGAGATGGGCGGTCGCTTTTCGCGCGCCTTCCTTGTTCTCCGGAGCGACGAAGGACGCCCTGAGGCCCGGAAGGCGGCGCATCACCTGGACGACGGGCAACCCCGCAAGAAGGGGTTTCAACTCGCTCGCCGACGTCCCCATAGCGGGCGCGAGCACAAGCCCCGCGGCTCCATGCTCGCGCATCGAGCGGATCACTTGGTGCTGGCGAACCGCGCTTTCCGCGGTGTTGGCGAGAAAGGGGATATAGGCGCCGCCCTGGCACGCCTGCTCGATACCGATCGCGAGCTCGACATAGAAGGGGTTCGACAGGTCGTTGATGACCATGCCAATGACGCCGGACTTGGCGCCGCGCAGAGTCGCGGCTCCGCGATGGTAGATGTAGCCGAGCTCGTTCATTGCGTCCGAGACGCGTTCGCGTGTCCTCTCCGCAACAAGGGAGCTTCCGCCGAGAACGAGCGAAACGGTCGATTTGGACACGCCAGCCCGGCGAGCGACATCGACGATCGTCGCGCGTCCCTCGCGAACCTCCATCTCCCTTGATGTCTCGTTGTTCAAAGCGGCGTCCAATTGGTACGTTCCAAATTTACAAGCTTCCTATATCCCGATAAAGTCGCACAATCCATGCATTCTTGTCGTGAGAATTGGAACGTGCTAAAACGACTAACCGTTCTCTGCCGCCCCGTCAACCCCATTTTCAGGACCAGACTTGAGCGCCAAGATCCCCCAAGAGATCCTCGACGCCCTGACCGACATCGAGATGCCGCGGCTCACGACAGAGAGGCTGGCGAAAGAGATCGTCATCTCGCGCGGCTTCGCAATTCCCCTCCATCGAAGCGAGGCGTTGGTCCTCGGCAGCGGCGCGGCCGGATTGCGGGCGGCGGTCGAGATGAAGCGGCGGGCCCTCGACGTCGTCATCGTCACCCAGAGCGCCTTTGGCGGCACGTCCGCCTGCTCCGGTTCCGACAAGCAAACCCTCCACACGGCCAACAGCGCGGGGCAGGGCGACGATTATCGAGCCATGGCCGACGCGCTCGGCGCGGGCGGCGCGATGAACGAGGATGCCGCCTATATCGAGGCGGTCGGATCGTCTCGCGCGCTATCGTCCTTGCAGTTCATGGGACTGCCGATTCCGCAAGATCGCCTCGGGGGCGTGCTGCGCTATCAGACCGACCATGACGAGGTGGTACGCGCGACGAGCTGCGGCCCTCGTACCTCGCGGCTCATGGTGCAGGTGCTAACGAAAGAAGCGATCCGACTGAATGTGCCGATCTTCAATCATACGACCGGCGTCCGCCTCCTGATCGAGCGGGCGCATCGGCCCGCTGCGCAGGCGTGGTCGCGATGTCGCCCAGGCGCCGCACGGACGACAATCCCTTGGGGCTCGCCGTGTTCTCGAGTGATGTTGTCGTCATCGCGACTGGAGGGCCCGGAGAGCTCTACCGCGACAGCGTCTATCCCAGGCATTGCTTTGGCTCGCTCGGGCTTGCGATGGAGGCGGGGCTCGAAGCGGTCAATCTCACCGAGAGCCAGTTCGGAATCAGCACGTCGCGCGACAATTTTCCGTGGAATCTTTCGGGCACCTATGTCCAGGCGATGCCTTACATTTTTTCGCGCGACGCGCGCGGGAACGAACGCAATTTCCTCGGGGACATTTATCGGACGACGCAGGAGCTGGCGTCGAACGTCTTTCGCAAAGGCTACCAGTGGCCGTTCCACGCCACCCGCATGCTCGATTCGGCTCGAGCCTCGTCGATCTCGCCATCATCAAGGAGACCGGGCGGGACGAAAAGTGTTCATGGACTTCAACCGCAATCCGCTTCCCGTTCCGGGCGACGCCGACTTCGATCTCCAACGGCTCGATCCGGAAGTGCGAACTTATCTTGGGAACGCTGGCGCGCTCCTGGAAAAGCCCCTCGACCGGCTCCGCAAAATGAACCCCCTCTCGATCGAGCTTTACAAGCGCTACAAATACGACATCACGCGCGATCCGCTCGAATTCGCCGTCAACAATCAGCACATGAATGGCGGCCTCGCTGTCGACGCCTGGGGCGCGACCAGCCTCGACGGGTGCTACGCCGTCGGCGAGGCGGCGGGAACGCACGGCGTGACCCGGCCGGGCGGGGCGGCGCTCAACGCCGGCCAGGTTCTCGGCACGCGTTGCGCCGAGCACGCGGCGGCCCGCCGCACTCTGCCTCTCCCGAGCGCGCCGGCGATCGGCCTGATCGACGAGGCGGTCGGAGGTCTGCTCGAAATCCTCAAAGCCGACAGTCCGCTGACCGTCCAGTCGATCCGGAAGGATGTTCAGGACCGCATGAGCGATCACGCCGGCGCGCTTTGCAACGCGGCCGACGTGAACACAGCATTGGCCGCGGCGCGCGCGCTGAACCAAACCATTCGGCAGCAAGGGATCGCCTCTTCAGGCGCGTCCGAAGCCTTGAAGGCGCTGCAGTGGCGGCAGACCGCACTCCTGTCAGAAGCGGTGCTCACGGCGCTTGCGTTCTACATCGCGCGCGGCGGCGGCAGCCGCGGAGCGAGAGCGATCTGCGCTTCGGACGGGGATCGCTTACCCGAAGCGCGCATTGGCAGGCTTGAGGACGTCCGCTTCGTGTCTGAGCGAATTGAGGATCGGGCGGAGCAGATTCATGTGCGGTTCGACGCGGGAGTCTTCGTTTGCGAAGCGCGCCCGATCCGACGCTTGAACCGTGACGACAAACCATTCTTCGAACGCGATTGGCCCGATTTCCTGACCGGCGCCATTCATGATCCCGGTCGCTCGCCAACGCGATAGTGCACGCCCGGCGCTTATTGACGATCCCGTTGCCTTAGGACAGGACTCGGATCATTATCGCTTCGTCACTGGGAGGATTCCTTGCGGGTCGGCGTACACAAGCTGCCAATGAATAGTCCCAACGACGTTTCCGCCTTGGAGCGGCTCATTGACAAGGGCGAGGTCAATCCGGCCGAGATCGTTGCGCTCATCGGCAAGACGGAGGGCAATGGCGGCGCCAACGACTTCACGCGCGGCTTCGCGACGCTCTCCTATTCGCTGGCTCTCGCAAAGCGCCTGAACGTCTCTCCGGAAGAGGTCCTGAAACGCGTCGCTTTTGTCTGGTCCGGCGGCACGGAAGGCGTGCTCAGCCCGCACGCGACGCTGTTCACGCGTGCGCCTTCCGAGATGGCGCACGGAAAGCGGCTCGCCTTCGGCGTGGCCGTCACACGCGACTTTGCGCCTGAAGAAGTTGGCACGCTTGCGGAGGTTCGGGAAGTCGCCGCGGCGGTCAGACATGCGCAGGCGGAAGCCGGCATTTCTGACCCTAATGATGTCCACTACGTTCAGGTCAAAGGCCCGCTTCTCACGCCCGCTGCGATCGCCGACGCGGACCGACGCGGCGTGAAACTCGTCACCCGTGATCCGAATGGCTCGAAGGCGTTCGCCCGGGGTGCGACCGCGCTCGGCGTTGCGCTGGGCCTCGGGGAAGTCAAGGAATCCGAATTGAGCGACGCGGTCATCGCGTATCGAATGGACCTTTATTCGACCGTCGCAAATACATCCGCGGGCGGCGAACTCAAGAATTGCGAAATCCTCCTGTTCGGCAATTCCGAGACGGCCGGCGGAGACCTGCGGATCGGCCACGCCATCCTTTCCGACGTTGCCGACGCTGAGGCTGTGCGCGCCGCGGCGCGCGACGCCATTGGAGACCCGAAGGCCGCGATCGAGCCTGAGCGCATCGTTGCAATTTTCGCCAAGGCTGAGGCGCCGCCAAACGGCATGCTGCGCGGACGCCGCACCACGATGCTGTCGGACGCGGACATCAATTACGAGCGGCACGCCCGCGCCGCGCTCGGCGCCGTCATTACATCGGTGACCGGAGACGCCGCGATCTTCGTGTCAGGCGGAACCGAGCACCAATGCAAGCCTGGGGAGGCGCCGATCGCCGCGATCGTTCGCGTCTGAGCGGCGAGAATGGCGCGGCTATTGCATGAGCAGGTTCTGCATGATCACCGGCCTCACGAGCGGCCGGGCGCCCGAATAACAAGGAGAGGTTCGTTCCATGGAGACTTCAATTCCGTTGCGCCGCGCTGCGTCTCTCGCAGTCCTGTCGCTGGCCGCCGGCCTGATCGGCGCCTCCGCCGCTCATGCGGAAGACAAGGCGGCGATCCTGCTGCCGGGAAGCGCCAACGACCAAAGCTGGAACGCGCTTGGCTATTCGATTCTGAAGAGCCTCGAGCCGCATGGCTTCAAGACGGCCTATTCGGAAAATGTCGCCGACGCCGACGAGGCCGAAGCCCTGCGCGACTACGCCAACCAGGGCTATCAGATCGTCATGGGCCACTCGGGGCGCTTCGTCTCGGCGATGGAGCAGGTGGCCCCTGATTTCCCCAAGACGCAGTTCATCGCAGTCAGCGGCAACGAAGGCAAGGCGCCGAATGTGATGTCGATAGACTGGAACAACGCCCAATTTGGTTGCCAGCTCGGTCATCTCGCGGCCCGGATGAGCAAGACTGGCAAGGTGGGAGGCGTCTACGGACTGCAGGGCGTTCCCAACATCACCGCGCAAGCCGGCGGGTTCCGCATCTGCGCGGAGAAGGCAGGAGCGAAAGTCACGATCGTTTATATCAAGGATATGGAGGACGCGGCGGAGGCGAAGGAAGCCGCTTTTTCGCTGATCGCGGGAGGCGCGGACGTCATCACCGGCAAGCTCAACGCCGCCGAGGCGGGGCTGGTGCAGGCGGCGAAAGAAAAGAATGTCTATGTGACTGGACGCGGCCCGGACCAGACCAAGATCGCGCCTGAACGCGTGCTCACCAACATTGTCGAGGACTGGCCGGCGATGTTCGGCTCGACCGCCGATCAAGTGAAGTCGGGCAAGCTGTTCGGAACCTTCGTCCAATACGGCTATGACACGGCGCCTGTCACCGGCGCCTCGCTCGAATACGAAGAGGGCAAGGCGTTCAATCCGATCGTGCCCGCCGCGGTGGTGAAGGAGCTTGACGACATGGCGGCTGAGTTCAAAAGCGGGGCGCTGAAGATCGCGCCAACGGAGCAGGACGCGCGCAGCGGCGGATAGCGCTTGATCTCCGCGATGTTGCGTGCGTCGGCCAGCAAGGACGAGCCCTTGTCGCGTCGGACTTGAAGCCTATGGGCGAGCTTCTCGAAATGCGCGGGATCGCGCGCAGCTTTGGCGCGGTGCGCGCGGTCGACGGCGTCGATCTTGATCTCAAGGCCGGGGAAATCCTCGGCCTTTTGGGCGAGAACGGCTCTGGCAAGAGCACGCTCATGAAGGTGCTGTTCGGCCTCGTCGCGCCGGACGCCGGTTCAATCGTCCTTTGTGGGCAAAAGCTTGTCAGGCACCGGCCGGCGGACGCAATGGCGTGCGGGATCGCGATGATCCATCAGCATTTCATGCTGGTGGACGCCATGACCGTGGTCGAGAACGTCATGCTCGGCTGGCCCGAGGCGGGCCGCATCCTGCGCCGGAGCGAAATGACCCGGCGCGTGCGAGAGGAGAGCCTTCGCTATCGCCTCGGCCTCGATCCGGACGCGCTGGTTGCGGACCTGCCGCTTGGACGCCGGCAGCGGGTCGAGATCCTCAAGGCCGTGCTTCGCGACGCGCATCTGTTGATTCTCGACGAGCCCACTTCCAATCTTGCGCCGAGCGAAGTCTCCGAACTGCTGTCGATCCTCCGGCGGCTTCGCGCCGAAGGGAAAGGCATTGTCTTCATCACCCACAAGCTGCCGGAAGTTCTCGACGTCTGCGATCGGGTCGTCGTTCTGCGGCTGGGACGCGTCTCCGGAAGCGCGCGCGTCGGCGACGTCACGCGGGCGGAGCTCGCGACGATGATGGTGGGTCGCGACGTCACGACGGCACATGCGCCGCGTACGGCGGGGCAGGGCGCGGTTCGGCTTGCGGTCGATCGCCTCGCCGGTCGGGGTGTGGGTCCGCTGTCGTTCGATGTGCGAGCGGGCGAGGTCCTTGGCGTCGCCGGCGTCGACGGCAACGGCCAGCTCGAACTGGTGGAGACGCTTGCGGGCCTGAGGCCAGCCATCTCAGGCTCGATCCGTATCGACGGTCGCGAACTCGCGCCTGCCTCCGTGGTCAAGCGCATGGACGCGGGCCTCGCCTATATGCCGGCGGACCGCGGTCAAACGGCGCTGGTGAAGTCGATGTCGGTCGCCGAGAATCTGATGCTGCGTGACAGCCGTCGGCCGCCTTTCGCGTCGGGCGTCTTTCTTTCGCCCGCGGGTCTCAACCAGAAGGCCAACGCGCTGATGCGCGCCTACGACATCCGCGCGCCCTCGACGGAAACCAAAGCCGCGCGACTGTCCGGCGGCAACCAGCAGAAGATCGTCGTTGCGCGAGAGCTCGACCGGAAGCCGGCGGTGCTCATCGCCCATCAGCCCGCCTGGGGTCTCGATCCAGGAGCGACCCGCTTCGTGATCGAACAGACGCTCGCGCTGCGAGAGGCGGGCGCGGCGATCCTCTATGTCTCTTCCGAATTGGAGGAGGTGCTCGACGTCTCCGATCGCGTCGCGGTGATCGCGGACGGTCAGTTCGTCGGGATCGTGCCGCGCGATGACGTCGATCTTGCGCAGATCGGCCTTTGGATGTCGGGTCGGGCGGCATGACGGAGGCCGCGCCGCCGAAGGTGCGGACCGGCACGCCGCGCTTGGCTTCGCTCCGGTTCGTTGCCGCGGACAGGATCGGACTGCGCATTGTCGTGGCGGTCGTCCTTTCCCTGATCTGCTCGGCGGCGCTGGTCGCGCTTTCGGGGCACAATCCGCTCGCCGCTTTCGCTGCGCTGGCGATGGGCGCCGTCGGTTCGCCGCATCAATTGGGCGTCGCGCTCAACCGGGCGACGCCGTATCTGTTGGCGGGATCGGGAGTCGCCTTCTGCTTCCGCGCGGGCGTCATCAACATCGGCGCCGAAGGCCAGATCGCGCTCGGCGGCCTGGGCGCCGCGGCAGTCGCGCTTCACTGGCCTCAGTCCGCGTCTTGGGCTATCGCGCCCGCTTCGTTGATCGGAGCGGCGGCCCTCGGCGCCCTGTGGGCCGCGATCGCAACGGCCATCCATCTCGGCCGGCGGGTCCACGAAGTGCTTGTCACGCTCCTCCTCAATTTCGTCGGCGCGCTGCTGGTCGAGCAGGCTTTGTCGGGACCCCTCGGCCAAGCCGGCGCCGGATTCCTGCAATCGCCGATCATGCCTTCGAGCGCGTGGCTGTGGAAGCTGCCGAGCCTCGATGCGCATATCGGATTCCTCGTCGCGCTCGTCGCGGCTGCGGCGCTTTCCGTGACGCTCTGGCTGACGCCGTTTGGCTTCGCCATCCGCGTCGCCGGACGGTCGCGCCGCGCCACGGCTTACGCGGGATTTTCGATTGATCGCCTCACCTGGGCCGCCATGCTTCTGTCCGGCGCGCTCGCCGGTCTCGCCGGCGGCGTCGAGGTTCTTGGCATCCATCATCGGCTCATCGAAGGCTTCTCGCTCGGCTTCGGCTTCAAGGCCGTGACCGTCGCGCTGCTCGGCGCCGTCGAGCCCTTGGCGGTTGCCCCGGCGGCGCTGTTCGTGGGTCTGCTCGAGGCCGGCTCGCTGTCGATGCAGCGGCAGATCGGGGTTCCCTCCGCGCTTGTCGTGGTGATCGAAGGCCTCACCATGCTGTTCATCCTCGCGGCGACGGTGAGGCGGGCATGATCGAATTCCTCGAAGCCGCCATCCGCATTGCGACGCCGCTCCTGCTTGCCGCCTTGGGCGGCATCCTCTCTGAGCGCGCGGGCGTCTTTGCCGTCGGCCTCGAAGGCATGATGCTCATGGGCGCGTTCGGCGGCGCGGTCGGCGCCTGGGCGAGCGGCAGCGCGCTCGTCGGCGTCGCGCTTGCGATCCTGTGCGGGGCGGCGATCGGGCTCGTGGTGGCGATTGTCACCGTGAGGTATCGAGCCGACAATATGGTCACGGGCCTCACCGCGAATATTCTCGCGGCCGGGCTGACCAGCTACCTCATGCGCGTCTTGTCTGGTGGTGGTCGCCCGATCGTCATCCACTTGACGCCGCTTCCGCCCTGGCCAATTCCGGGCCTTGCCGACATTCCGGTCGTCGGGCCCCTCCTGTTTGCGCTGCCGCCGCTGACCTATCTCGCAATCGTTGGCTGCGTCGCCCTCGCGTTCTTTCTCGGCCGCACGCAGGCCGGCTTGACTTTACGCGCGACAGGCGAAAGCCCGGAGACGGTTTTGGCCTCTGGAGCCGAGCCGTTTCGCGTGCGTATGCTTGCGGTCGTGGCCTGCGGCGCTATCGCTGGCATCGGCGGCGCGGTGCTCTCCCTGCAACAGGTCGGAACCTTCACCGACGGCATGACCGGCGGTCGCGGTTATCTCGCGCTTGCGTCGCTGATCGTGGCGCGCTGGAATCCCTTCGGCGCGGCGATCGCCTGTCTCGCCTTCGGCGCGGCGGAAGCGTTCGAATTGCGCATGCAGAGCTTTGGCTTGCCGGTCAGCTCCTATATCGTGCAAATGGCGCCCTATCTGATCGCGCTCCTCGTGCTCGCCGCTCTCGGGCGCGCGTCTCGGATGCCGGCGGCAATCGGACAGCCGCTTCCGCAAGACCAGTGAGGTGACATGTGGCGGAAACGCTTGAGGGCCTCGCGGCCGAACTTGAGAACGGCCAAGCCTCATCGGTAGGACTCGTCGAGCGCGCGTTCAAGCGCATCGAGGCCTTCAATTCCCGATTGAACAGTTTCGTCGCCCTTGATCGCTCCGGCGCGCTTAACGCCGCGAAAGACAGCGATGCGCGTCGCTCGCGCGGTGAGCCTCGTTCGCGGCTCGACGGAATTCCGGTCTCGGTCAAGGACAATCTCCATGTGGCCGGCTTTCCGACAACATGGGGAAGCCGGGCGCTCAAAGACCACCGGCCGGCGAAGGACGAACTGCCGGTCGCGAGGCTCAGGCAGGCGGGCATGATCGTCATTGGGAAAACGAACGCGCCGGAATTCACGCTCGAAGGCTATACGCGCAATGACCTGTTCGGCGTCACGCGCAATCCATGGAATCCCGACCTCACGCCCGGAGGCTCGAGCGGCGGCGCGGCGGCGAGCGTCGCGGCGGGCTTCGTCCCCGCCGCGCTCGGCACGGATGGCGGCGGGTCGATCCGGCGCCCAGCCTGCCATACCGGGCTTGTTGGCTACAAGCCGTCGATCGGCCGCTGGCCGCGCGCCGACGGATTGCCGGCAATTCTCACGGATTTCGAGACCATTGGATCGCTCGTGAGGACGGTCGAGGACACGCTCCTGCTTGACGCGATCTTGCGCGGCCCCGATCGACGCGATTGGCGCTCGTCCACGACGCCGGCGCCGACTTGGCCAGCGAAGGCCGTGCGCATCCTCTATGTCCCGCGCTTCGGCGCAGCGCCTGTCGATCCAGAGGTCGCGGCTCAAGTCGAGGCGTTCGCGCAGGATCTGTCGTCGATGGGAAATGACGTGCGCGAGGCTGAGGTTTTCTTCGATCTCGAGATCGCGGCGCGTGTCTGGCACGTGATCTCGCGCGCGGGCGTGGCGTGGCTCATGGCCGAAAATCCAACTTACGAGAGCATTGCCGGCGCCTCCGCGCGCGCAATGGCGGAGGATGGAAGGAAAGTGTCAGGCGCAGATTATCTGGGCGCGCTGGAGGCTGTGTCCGCGATGCGCCGGCTTGTCGCCGAACTGTTCGAAGGCGTCGATCTGGTTCTGACGCCTACAGCCGCGGCGCTGCCGTGGCCAGCCGAAACGCCCTATCCGGATCAAATCGACGGCAAACCGGCCGGTCCGCGCGACCATGCGATCTTCACCGGCTGGGTGAACATTGCGGGCGTCCCCGCCCTCAACATTCCGATCGGCGCATCGCGATCCGGGTTGCCGATCGGAGCGCATCTCGCCGCCGCCTTCGGGGCTGACGATCGGCTTCTCGCTTTTGCTCGCGAGGTCTCGCACGCCAATCCTCTTCCATCGCTTCCTGAGCTCGAGGCCGCGCTATGAACACCCGTTCTCCGGGCCGCCACTTCTTGCAAATCCCCGGGCCGACGGATGTGCCCGGCCGGGTGCTGCGCGCGATCTCGGAACCCACGATCGACCATCGCGGTCCCGATTTCGCCACGCTTGGACGTTCCGTCCTGACCGGCCTCAAGCGCGTCTTCCAGACGAACGGCTCGGTGCTGATCTTTCCGGCCTCCGGCACGGGCGCGTGGGAAGCGGCCCTCGTCAACACGCTGTCGCCGGGCGACGCCGTTCTGATGGCACGCACGGGTTGGTTCGCATCGCTCTGGAGCGAGATGGCGAAGCGCCTTGGGCTGGAGCCGATCCTTCTGGAAACCGACTGGCGACGCGGCGCCGACCCGGCCGCCATCGAGGCCGCGCTTAAAGCCGACAAAGGCAATCTGATCCGCGCCGTGTGTGTCGTTCATAACGAGACCTCGACCGGCTGCGTCAGCCCGGTCGCCGCTGTGCGGAGAGCGATCGACTCGGCGGGACATCCGGCGCTCCTCCTCGTCGACACCATCTCGTCGCTGGCTTCGATCGACTATAGGCACGACGAATGGGGCGTCGACGTCACTGTCGCCGGGAGCCAGAAGGGGCTGATGCTCCCGCCGGGATTGTCCTTCAACGCGGTCAGCGTGCGCGCGCTCGAAGCGTCCAGGACGGCGAAGCTGGTCCGCAGCTATTGGGACTGGCGGCCGATGCTCGAGGCCAATGCCGGATTTTATTTTCCCTACACGCCGGCCACGAATCTTCTGCGCGGCTTGCAGGAGGCGCTCGCGATGCTTGAGGAAGAGGGCTTGCCAAACGTCTTCGCGCGTCACGAGCGTCATGGCGCGGCAACTCGAGCAGCCGTGCAGGCTTGGGGACAAGCGGGCGCCGTCGAACTGCAGTGCCTTGAGCCGACGGATTATTCGTCGTCGCTGACCGCTGTTCGCCTCGCCGAGGGCCACAGCGCCGACGCTTTGCGCGCGCTGATCTTGCGTCAATTCAACATGAGCCTCGGCAACGGACTGGGGATTCTCAAGGACCGCGTTTTTCGCATCGGCCATCTCGGCGACATCAACGACCTCACGCTGCTCGGCGCCATATCCGGAGTGGAGATGGGACTGAAGCTCGCCGCCGTGCCGATCGAAAACGGCGGCGTCGATGCGGCGATGGCGGTCTTGGCGGCGGAAGAGAACTGAGGACCAAGGCTCACGAAATCCGCGCGTCGCTCGACCCGAACCGACAAACAATGTCTTGTCGAGCGATGATGTTCTATGTTTGTTCTTAGTCAATTGCTTTTGGTTGATGCGCCAATTGTAGCCGCGCTCGGTAGCCCGTCGTGAGAAGGGCGTTCTTACGAACGCCCTTTGGAGCGCGGCGGACGCGGTCGGCGACATCACCGACCGCGTCTACAAGTCATTCGACGCAAATGTAATCTGGTGTAGATGGCGCGTTGCTTGAGGTGGTCAATTTTTTGCGGGCCTCGCTTTGCACTGAGGGCGAGCTTCTTGTTTTCGGTCCCGCGGTCTCACAGCGAGGAGATTGGGCGTTCCGCCGCGCGCAAAAGTGCAGTTAAGGCCTTGAAAGAATTGACTCGCGTAAACTTGTGCGCGGCGTGCCTGCGGGCTGTCCCATAGTTAGTGTGTGCTGGGTTCGGACGGTTCGACCCAAATGCACTATGCTCTAGGCGCCGTGACGCGTGATCTCCTCTGCCGCATCGGCGAGAGCCTGGCAGCCGAGCACGATGTCGGCTTCGCTCGTATCCTCTGTCCAGTGGTGGCTTACACCCTTGATGCTGGGCACGAACAGCATCGCTGCGGGAAGCTCTCGCGCCAGGATCTGCGCATCGTGCCCGGCGCCGCTCGGCATCGAGATGAACGCGCCCGGCGCGTGCTTTTCAGCCGCGCGGCTCAACGCATCCTGAAACGCCTGCGACATCAGCACGGGGCTCACTGTCCAAAGGGTCTCCATCGTGACCGCGCAGGGGCCCGCCGAATTGGCTTCGGCGACGAGGGCTAGGAGCAAGTCTTCGAAGCGCTGCAGCTGCGCCGTCTCGAGGTCGCGCACCTGGAACATCATCTCGGCGCGCCCCGGGACGATGCTGGGCTGACCAGGTTCGAGGTGGATCGCGCCTGTGGTCCAGACGCTGCGAGGTCCCGAAACTTTTGGAAAACGGTTCGCGATCGCCGCGGACAGTGCGATGAGCGCGACGCCCGCGTCCTTGCGCTGGCCCATGCGCGTCGTGCCCGCGTGATTGGGTTCTCCGGCGAAGACGATGCGATATTGGCGGATGCCGACAATGCCGGTGACCACGCCGAGGCGCAGTCCCGCCTCGTCGAGAGTGTCGCCTTGTTCGATGTGGGCTTCGAGATAGCCGATGGTATCCGAGGCCACGATCGTCTCGCGCTTGCTTTCCGCAAGGCCTGCGTTCGCCAGCGCCTCGCGCAAACGCGTTCCATTGTTGTGGTCGCGCGCCTTGTCGATTTCTTCGTCCGTGACGTCGCCAATGAACGAGCGGCTTCCAAGAAACGAGCCGAAGTGTCCTTCCTCGTCCGCCCAGGAGGCGACGTCGATCGCGGCGCCGGCCGTGCTTGGGTCTTCGCGGAATGCGCGCGCGACTTCCAATCCGTAGATGACGCCAAGCGCCCCATCGAGCCAGCCCGCATGGTTCTGGGATTCGGTGTGCGAGCCAATCAGGAGCTTGGGTCCGTTGGCGCGCGAGCGGCCGAACACATTGCCGATGCCGTCGATCGACGCATTGAGGCCCGCCTCCATAAAACGTCCGGCGAGCCAGCGACGCGCCTCGATGTCCTGCGGCGAAAACGTCGGTCGATGCACGCCGCTTTTGTAAGCGCCGAACTCGGCCAGACGGCGGAGGTCGGCGAGCAGTCGGGCGCCGTTGATCTGAGGCATCGGGCTCGTTCAGCTTGGGTTGACGGCGAGGATGAGTTTGCCCGCGACCTGGCGTGAAGCCAGGCGGTCCAGCATCGCGCCCGCTTCGTTGAAAGGGAACGTCTCTTCAAGCGGGACTTTCAGGCTCCCATCCATGATCCCACCCACGACCGCGTCGATCGACTGGCTCCAGAGTTGGGAAGAAAAGTCAGCGTGGCCGAGGTGGAAGCGGGTGAAGGTGAGGGACTTCGCCACCAGCCTTTCCCAGAGATTGGGAAAAGGCCGCCCTTCCGCCTCGCCGAAGCTCACGACGTGGCCAAGCTTGCGGACGATCGAGAAGCTGCGGTCGAGGATGCTGGCGCCGGTCGAGTCCAGCACCTTGTCGACGCCCCTGCCTTCGGTGAAGGTTGTGACTGCCTCGACGAAATCCTCGCCCTCGCGGTTGACGACTTTGGCCGCGCCATAGGTAAGCGCGCGCGCCTCCTTGCCTTTTGTGCCTACCGTTCCGATGACGGTCGCGCCTGCGCGCACGGCAAGCTGGATTGCGAACAGGCCCACACCGCCTCCGATGGCGTGAATCAGAATGACGTCGCCCGGCTTGGTCACGCTGACGTTGTGGAGCAGATGCCACGCGGTGAGCCCCTGGATCGGAAACGCCGCCGCGATGTCGAGCCCCATGCCCTCTGGGATCGGGATCAGGCGTTCGACTCGGGCCACGCACTGATCGGCGAAACCGCCCGCTTCCTCCAGGAAGGCTGCGACGCGGTCGCCGACCTGCGCGCCGACGACGCCCGGTCCGAGCGCTGCGATCCGCCCTGAGACCTCGAGGCCGCCGACGATCGGGTAGCCTTTCGGATGAGGATAGGTTCCGCTGACGATCATCGTGTCGGCGAAATTGCAGCCGCAATATGCGACGTCGATCAGCACTTCGCCGGGACCGGGTATCGGCCGCGGCGCTTCGCCTATCCGCAAATTCCCCTTCACGCCGGGAGCGTCGATGATGATCGCGCGCAAGGGAGCTGTCCGCCGCTATTTCGTTGCCGCCGCGCTCGCCCGGAGCGCGTCGGTCGCGGCAGCGTCGAGCGTCTTTCCGCGGATGACGACGCCATAGTCGGTTCGCGCCTGCTGCGCCGAGATATAGCCGTCGAGCATGTCGCTCAACACCGCCTCGGGGTCCCTCTCGAATGGATTGCCGTAGCCACCGCCATTCGGTCCGGTCGCCACCAATCGATCGCCTCGGTTTGCCGCGCGATAGGGGACCTTCGACGGGAGAGCCGCTTCGCCGCCCATCGCAGCGATCAACGACAAAGCGGCGGTCGAGCCGTCGTCACCGCCCGCGAATCCCCACGGGCGATATTTGTGTCCCTCGCCCTCGACCGAAAACGCGCCGTCTGAAAGAAAGGCAAATTCGCGGACGGAGCCGACGCCGCCGCGCCATTCGCCTTTGGCAGGGGAGAGGTCGCGCAATTCGTATCGGTTGACGCGAAGCGGCAGATGCAACTCGATGTCTTCTATCGGGTTGTTTCGAGTGTTGGCGTAGAGCGTGTCGACGGCGTCCATGCCGTCGATGCCCTGCCGGCCGCCGTAACTCCCTTCGAGAATTTCCATCTGCACCCAGTGGCGGCCCTCATGGAGGCCGGTGAAGGCGACGCAACGCAGGTTGCCGATGCCGGCGCTCACCTGTCCGGGGACGCATTGCGCGAGCGCCTTCATGACGGTGTCAGCAAGCGCGTTGCCGGGACAGAAGCGGGCGATGACCGGCGCCGGGAAATTGGGGTTCGCCAGCGTTCCTTTCGGCGCGACAATGTGGATCGGGCGCGTCAGCCCCATGTTCTGCGGCACGTTCCCGTATACGGCGCTGTCGAGCAGGATGGATCTGAGAGTCAGCCAGATCGCGCAGTCGACCGTCCCTTCGAGCGGCATGTTGATCGGCCGATCGTCGACCTGCGGCGCCGTGCCGGTCAGATCGACGGTCATCTCATCGCCGCGCACCTTCAGCGTCGCCTTGATCTTGAGATCGCGGCGTTTCGCCTCCGGGTCGTCCAGGAAACCGTCGATCGTCGTCTCGGCCGCGTAATCGCCGTCCGGCAGCGCGCGGATCGCGGCGCGCATCAGACGCTCGGAATAATCCATGAGATCCTGATAGGCGAGCATCAGGTTCTCGAGCCCATATTGCCGCACGAGCGCGAGGAAGCGCTCGGCGCCGATCTCCGCCGCCTTGATCTGCGCTTCCATGTCGCCGACGACGAGGTCGGACGCCCGGATGTTGTCGCGCAGGAGCTGCCAGACCGCTCGGTTCGGGCGTCCCTCCTCGATGATCTTGATCGCCTTGAATTGGAGGCCCTCCGCGTAGGCGTCGACGGCGCTGACGATGCCCGCGCTGCCTGGAGTCGAGGCGCCGATGTCCAAATGATGGGCAGTCGTGACTGAGAAGCCGATCAGCTGCCCGTCAAGAAAGACAGGCACGCAGAAGGCGACGTCCGGGCCGTGCGACGCGCCCCCGTATGGGTCGTTGTGCATGATGACGTCGCCTGGGCGGATCGTTTCGCCGCGCCTCTCGAGCTCTTTTCGGATGCCTCGGATATATCCGGGAATTGGACCCGACTGGAGCGGGGTGCTCATCTTGCACTCGCAAAGCTGGCCTCCCTCAGCGTCCGTCAGCGCGGCGCCGAAATCCTCGGACTCCCGGATAATGCTGGAATAGGCCATACGCATCAGCTTGTGGCCCATCTCGACGGCAATGTTCTCAAGCGCGCCGAAAATGATCGCTCCCGTCACCGGGTTCACGCGAGTCGCGGTTTTTGCTTCGGCGGCCAAAGCTGAATGAACAGTCATTGCAGTCCTCCGAGTTTGATGACGATATTTCCGGCCCAGTCGACGCGCGCATTGGCGCCGGGCGGAACGAGCGTGGTGCTGTCCGTTTGCAAGATGACGGCGGGACCGGGAAAGGTCTCCTCGACCGGAAGCTCGCTGCGCCGATAGAAGGGCGTCTCAAAGCTCTGAAGCTCACCGCTCACGCGAAACAAGCAAGGACTGACACGGATCTTCGCCTTTTCCAGCGATCCGGCCTGTGGCGTCTTCATCGGGCGCAGCTTCGGGACACGGCCGACGCCGCTCACGCGAACATTCACGATCTCAATCGGACTTGCCTCGAAGGCGCGCCCGTATTCGGCGGCATGCGCCGCGTGGAACGCCTTCCACACCTCAGGGAGCCTAACCTCGGTGATCTCGCCATCGGGCAGCGGAACCCGCAGCTCATAGCCTTGCCCGACATAACGAAAATCGCCAGCGCGGGAGAAGGTCACCTCGGCGAGCGGAATGTGGTCTGCGTCAAACTGCGCCGCGAGGCGAGCCTGCATTTCCGCGAGGCTCCTATTGAGTTTCTTAAGATCGACCGCGCTGCTGATCTGAAACTCCGTCTGCACGGCGTCATATTTGAAGTCGGTCGTGAGAAGCCCCATGGCGGATGTGATCCCAGGGTAGGGCGGAATGATCACCTCCGGAATGTCGAGGACGGCCGCGACTTCGGCGCCTTGCAGCGGGCCGGCGCCGCCGAAGGCGACGAGCGAAAAGCCGCGCGGGTCGATGCCTTTCTGAATTGTCCGGGAGCGAATGGCGTTCGCCATGTTGGCGTTGATCACGCTGAGAATGCCCTCCGCCGCCTCGCCGAGGCTGAGGCCGAGCTTGGTTGCGAGCGAGCCGACGGCTCGGCGCGCCGCTTCTGCGTTCAGCTTCATTCCACCGCCGAGGAAGTCGTCCGCGTCGAGCCGGCCAAGGACGAGATTGGCGTCGGTCACAGTCGGCTCTTCGCCACCCATCCCGTAGGCGGCGGGTCCAGGAACGGCGCCCGCGCTGCGCGGCCCAACCCGAAACGCGCCGCCGTGGTCGATATAAGCGATGGAGCCGCCGCCCGCGCCGATGGTGTGGATGTCGATCATGGGCGCGAGCAGCGGGAAGCCGGCGATCGATGTCGAACGTGCATCCGTCTCCGTCAGCCTGCCATCGACGATGATGCCGATGTCCGCGCTTGTGCCGCCGATATCGAAGGTAATCAGTTTGCGTCGCTCGGCCAGTCCGCCGATCCACGCCCCCGCAAGCACCCCGGCCGCCAACCCGGAAAGCAGCGTCAGCGTCGGCTTCTCCGACACCATGCTTGCGGTCGCGACACCTCCGTTCGAAGCCATGATTCTGAGATCGGCGGTCAGGCCCGCACCCTTCAGCGATTTATCGAGATGGGTGATGTAGGTGCGAACTTTGGGCCCGATGAAAGCCGCCAATGCGGCGGTCGTGAACCGCTCGAACTCACGGAATTGCGGGGAGACGAAGGACGACGTGGTGACGAAGGCGTCTGGGAGAATTTCGGACGCGATCGCCTTGGCGCGGTCCTCATGCGCAGGGTTGAGATAGGAGAAAAGAAAGCAGATCGCCACGGATTCCACGCCGGCGTCGCGAAGGGCGATCGCTGCATCGCGCACGCGCTCTTCATCCAACGGCTCGAGTTCTTGGCCCTGCGGCGGCGCCAGACGCCCCGGAACCACCATGCGGTTGCGACGCTTGATCAGCGGACGATTTTGCCACGGCAGCTCTTGCCTGATCGAATAATGCTCGACCCGCTGATGACGTCCGATATGCAAAACGTCGCGGAAGCCTTCATTGGTGATCATGCCCGCATTCGCCCCCTTGTCCTCGAGCACGGCGTTGGTCGCGGTCGTGGTCGCATGAAAGACGAGGTCAATCTCTTCGGGCTTGCGTTGCGCCGACGCGAGGAGACCCTCGATGCCTTTCATGACGCCGTCCGAGGGATCCCGCGGCGTGGTCGGAACCTTGTGGATGGCCATGGCGCCGGTATCGAGGTCGGAGAAAATGAGGTCGGTAAACGTGCCGCCGACATCGACGCCAATCACTTTCATGAGTCGCGAACTCCGAGTGCAAGGATCGTCACGTTCGCCAACCCACATGGGCTGCCGCGAGCGTTATTCGCGCCGCCGCGCTCCGCGGCGGTCGATCCGCGACGGACGGCAAGTCGACGACGCGGCGATCGCCCCCAACCCGACTTCCCCGTGCAAGAGGCTTGCCGTCTCCAGCGGAGCGATGCAAGTTTGCGCAATGCGAAGGCTTCTGATCAAGCGCCAGCCCCGGACCGCCCGGCATGGCGTTTGCTTTGTCCGAGATGGCGTGGGGCTTCCCCATTGCGCTCGTCCGCGATTCCGCGGCTTCTGCAACGGAGACTTGAAATGACGAACCGTTCATGGGTCTGGCGCGCCGTCGCCTTGAGCCTGACAGTCTGCGGAGCGGCGGCCACCGCGGCGCATGCGGATGACCTGTCGTATTTTGAGAAGCAAATCGCGCCGTTCACGAAGAAGCCCGAATTCGTTGCGCCCGGCCCCGCATTCGACGCTCAGGCCTGTATGAAGGGCAAGTCGATCCTCAGCATCCCCGTGTCGAGCGCGAATCCCTTCACCGCCAATATCGAGAAGGCCATGGCGGCGGCGGCAAAAGAAGTAGGCTTCAAATTCACCACTTGGGAGAATCAGGGCCAAAGTTCGCAATGGGTGCAGGGGATGGACACCGCGGTGAACCAGAAGGTCAGTCTCATCGATCTTCTTGCTGGGACCGACCCGCGCGTCCTCGTGCCGCAAGTGCAGGCCGCGCAAGCCGCAAAGATTCCCGTCGTCGCATCGCATTACAACGGCGTCGAGCAAACCGCCGAGGTGAAAAAATATGCCGATGGAGACGTGCCGATCGACTATGCGAAAGCCGGAGCGCTCCTAGCCGACTGGGCGATCGTCAAAACAAAGGGCCACATGAACGCCCTTGTCCTGATCGCGACAGGTCCGCTTTCGACCAATTCGATGATGTCGGGCATCGAAGCGGAATTGAAACACTGCGACGACTGCAAAACGAAAGTGATGAACTTTCCGGTTGTCGACTGGGGCACCCGTATCACGCCCGGCGTGCAGGCTGCGCTGCTCGCCGATCCCAAGGTCAACTACATCATCGTGATCTACGACAGCATGAGTCAGTTCGTTGTGCCCGCGGTGACGATCACCGGCTCGCAGAAGAAGGTAGGAATTGACGCCTTCAACGGCACGCCGTTCGTCGTCGGGCTCGTGCAGCAGGGACAGGTGGAAATGGATATCGGCGAGAATCTCGATTGGATCGGGCACGCGATCATCGACGCTGAAATGCGCCGCGTCTGCGGCCTGCCTCTCATCTCGGATCCGAAAATCCCCTTCTATATTTTCACCAAGGAAAACGCGAAGGACGCGGGGACGCCGCCCCAGCTCTCTCAGGGATACGGGGACGCCTATGTGAAGGGTTACACAGACCTGTGGAAGCTTCAGTAGGCGTGGGCCGCGCGCCTGAGGCGACCGTCGCCGCGCTTCGGCTTTGGGACCTGAGCAAGACTTTCGGGGGCCAGAAGGCTCTCGACAAGGCTTCGCTTGAAATCGCGCCAGGCGAAGTCCACGGCCTCCTCGGCCAGAACGGTTCCGGCAAGTCGACGCTGATCAAGAATTCTCGCCGGCTTTCACGCGCCGGACCCGGGAAGCCGGCTCGAGATTGGCGGCGCGGAGGTTGCGCTCCCCCTCGCGCCGGGCGAGTTCCGAAACTATCGTATCAGCTTCGTGCACCAGCATCTGGGGCTGATCCCGAGTTTGACGGCGCTCGAGAACCTCTTGCTTGGCCGGCTCGCGGAACGCGACGCCTGGGCGATCAACTGGGTTGCGGAGCGCCGCGCCGCGAAGCTGCTGTTCGCGAATTACAGCATCGATCTCAATCCTGAAACGCGCGTCGCAGACATCGCGCCGGTCGAGCGCGCGCTGCTCGCGATCGTGCGCGCGATCTCGGAGATGAACGAGGCGGGCGGCGTCGGGGCGGGCCTTCTGGTGCTGGACGAGCCGACCCCGTTTCTTCCGAAGCGCGACGTCGATCGCCTTTTCCAGCTGGTGCGCGCGATCGTCGCCAAAGGCGCAAGCGTCATCTTCGTTTCTCACGACGTGGACGAGGTGATGGAGATCACCGATCGCGCGACCGTTCTAAGGGACGGCAAGGTCGCGGCCATGATCAATACGCGCGCCGCCACCAAAGCGGATTTCATCGAAGCGATCGTTGGCCGCAAGCTTGCCGCCATGACCCCTCCGGCTCCTCTTGCGACGCGCGGTCCGAGCCACGCCCTCGTGCACAATCTGTCGGGCGGAACGATCGAGGGGTTCTCGCTTGATTTGGCGGCGGGAGAAGTCGTCGGCGTCACCGGCCTAATCGGGTCGGGCTATGACGAAATCCCCTACTTGATCTACGGGGCGCGGGAAGCTCGCGGCGGCACGCTCGATATCGGGGGACGTGGCGTCGAGCTCAGCAAGATCAAGCCGGGCGACGCGATCCGCCACGGGGTCGTTCTGGTGCCCGCCGATCGAGCCAATGCCGGCGTCATCGGCTCGCTTCCGGTCGCTGACAATGTGACCATGCCCACGCTTGCTTCGCGTTTCAGACGGTGGATGTTGCGCCGGCGCGCGATGACCGCTGAGGCTGCGGAAATGGGCCGGCGTTTTGAAGTTCGCCCGGCCGACCCGACCATGACGATGGCTTCCCTCAGCGGCGGCAATCAGCAAAAAGTCGTGCTCGCCAAATGGTTTCAGATGGCGCCCAAGCTGATCCTTCTGGACGAGCCGACGCAGGGCGTGGACATTGGAGCGCGACAAACCGTTTTCCGGCACATCGCGAGCGCGGCGTCAGCGGGCGCGGCGGTCCTGTGCGCCAGTTCGGACTACGAGCAGCTCGCCACGATCTGCAGCCGCGTGCTGATCTTCGCGGCCGGGCGGGTCGTCGCGATCCTCGAAGGCGCCGAAATCAGCAAGGAGGCCATCGCGGAGCGCAGCCTTGGCGGCGCTCAGAGCTTCGCATGACAGGCGGAATATTCGTCCAGCCAAAGAGGCGGGCCATGACCGATTCGGCGCCCACTCACGCAGCCGCTGCGGCCGAGCGCGCGGCGCACAAGCCGTTCGTCTACCGGCTCGAGCAGTTCGGACTGATCATCGTCTGGCTCGTGCTCATCGCAGTCTTCGGCTATTTGCGGCCGGACACGTTCCTGACCTGGCCCAATTTCTCGACGATCCTCGGCTCCCAGGCGGTTCTCGTCGTGGTGACGCTCGGCCTCCTCATTCCCCTGACGGCCAACGACTTCGACCTCTCGATCGCGTTCACCATGACGTTGTCGTCGATGCTGGTTGCTGTCCTCAACGTCAATTACGGGATCGGCATCGGCTGGGCCGTGATTGCAGCGCTTGCGCTCGGGGTTGCAATCGGCCTCATCAACGGTCTCTTGGTCACCATTTTTCGCATTCACTCGCTGATCGTCACGCTTGGCACGGGCACGTTCCTGCATGGGGCCACGCTTTGGCTCAGCGACTCGATGACGATCAGCGGCATTTCGCCGTCTCTCATGAATGCGGTGATCGTCGACCGCCTTTTCGGAGTGCCTCTCGAGTTCTACTACGCGATCGTCCTCGCTGCTCTTGTCTGGTACCTGCTCGAATACACCGCGCTCGGCCGGCGCATTCTTTTTGTCGGTCGCGGGCGCGAGGTGGCGCGGCTGAGCGGCATCAACACCGATCACATTCGCATCGCGTGTCTTGTCGCTTCAGGGCTCTTCGGCGCTTTGGCTGGCGTTCTCTATGCCGGCACTCAGGGCGCGGCGGACCCGGTGTCGGGCGTCACCTATCAGCTGCCGGCTTTCGCCGCCGCCTTCCTTGGATCGACGTGCATTGCGCCCGGGCGTTTCAATCCATGGGGCGCGCACGGTCGCCGTCTATTTCCTGGTCACCGGGATCACAGGCCTCGTCTTTCTCGGCTTCAGCTCGTTCATCCAGGAGATGTTCTACGGCGGCGCGCTCGTCATCGCTGTCACGTTGTCCCAATTGGTGCGCGGACGACAGGAGCAGCAGTTCTGATCCCATCTCTGTCAACGGAAGAGACCAAGACGTGACCCCTCGCTCACTCGAACGCGACTTCATTGGCTACGGATCCAAACCGCCTGATCCGCGCTGGCCGGGCGGCGCACGGATCGCGTTGAATTTCGTTCTGAATTACGAAGAGGGATCAGAATACAGCATGATGGACGGCGACGGCGTCAGCGACGCCGCGCTGGCTGAAATGGCGAGCGTGGCCGTGCCGCGCGGCGAACGGGATCTCGCAGCCGAGAGCATGTTCGAATATGGCAGCCGTGTCGGGTTCTGGCGCCTGCACAGGATCTTTCAAGAGCGCGGGCTGCCGATGACGGTCTTTGCCTGCGCGCTGGCGCTCGAGCGCAATCCGCCCGCGGCGCAAGCGATCAAAGCGGCGGAATACGATATCTGTTGTCACGGCTGGCGCTGGGTCGAGCACTTCAAGCTCGACGAGGCGACCGAACGTGAGCATGTCCGCCGAGCGGTCGAGAGCCTCAAGCGAACAGTCGGGCAGCGTCCCCTTGGCTGGTACTGCCGCTACGGGCCGAGCATCAACACGCGACGCCTGGTCATGGAGGAGGGCGGCTTTCTTTATGACAGCGACAGCTATGCGGACGAACTCCCCTATTATGTGATGGCCGAAGGCCGCCCTCAGCTCGTCGTCCCCTACACGCTGACCAACAACGACGTGAAATGGCCCGCGACGAACTTGGCGACCGGGGAGGATTTTTTCACCATCTTGCGAGAAGCTTTTGACTTTCTCTATGAAGAAGGGCGCGTGGCCCCGAAAATGATGAACGTGGGGATGCATATGCGCATCCTCGGCCATCCGAGCCGAGCCTCCGGTCTTGCGCGGTTCCTCGACTATGTGAAGACGAAACCGGATGTCTGGGTCTGCCGACGCTTGGATATCGCGAAGCACTGGCTCAAAGAGCATCCTTGTGAGGTTGCCTGATGAAGCGCTTGAAGATCGAACCGATCGACGCAGAGGCCTTTGCGCCTTTTGGACAACTTCTCCCACCGCCGGCGCTGGGAGCCGGCCGGCAGGAGCTAATCGAGGAATTGCAGAACGCCCGAACCAGCGCGCGACCGCGCCTGTCCATCGCGACCACGGCGCCAAAAGCCTTGCCCCTCACCGCGGTGCAGATGGAGCGGCACGTCCATTCCTCGCAAGCCTTCGCGCCGCTCGACTGCGCGAGCTATCTGGTGATGGTCGCGCCGCACGGGGATGGCGGAATGCCGGACCTCGAAAAGGTCCGGGCGTTTCGCGTGCCTGGAGACACCGGCGTCAATTACAAAGCCGACACCTGGCATCATCCGCTGAGTTCGCTCGAGCGCACCGGGCGATTCGCCATTCTCACTTTTGTCGACGGAACTGCCACTGACGAACAATTCGTCGACCTGCCGCAGTCGGTTCTCATTGAGGAGTGACGAGATCGGCTCGCCTCGTCGTGCTTCAAGTCTTGTGCAACGGCCCTTGCCGCTAGCTGGCAAATGGGGCACGTTTCTTGGTTTAGAGTGTGTGCAATGGCTTCGCTCTGAGGAGTGAAGCCTTAATGGGGCAGGGGCCTCCGATCGAAAAGAGGAGTGTGACATGCGATTGTCAATGACGCGTCTCGGCCTTATCGGCGTCGCGGCCAGCGCCTTTCTCAGCGCCCAGGCGGCAAATGCGCAGACCATCGCGCTCGTGACGATCAACCAGCAGGCGCTCTTCTTCAACCAGATCAACGACGGCGCCAAGCAGGCGGCGGACAAGGCGGGCGCGAAGCTCGTCATCTTCAACGCCAACAACGCCGCCGCGGCCCAGAACAGCGCGATCGAGGACTATATCGCCCAGAAAGTCGACGGCATCGTGCTCATCGCCATTGACGTGAATGGGGTGAAGCCCGCCGTCACCGCGGCGAAGAAGGCCGGCATTCCTGTCGTCGCCATCGACGCCCGTATCCCCGACGGCGACAATGCGGCTTTCATCGGCGTCGACAACAAAGGGGCTGGCGAGCAGATCGGCAAATATTTCGCCGACTACGTGAAGACCAAGATGGGCGGCTCGGCCAAGGTCGGCATCGTCGGCGCGCTCAATTCCTTCATTCAGAACCAGCGTCTGGATGGCTTCAAGGCGGCGGCACAAGCCGACAGCGGGCGTGAAATTCCTCGACACGGTGGATGGCCAGAACATCCAGGACGTGGCGCTGACCGCGGCCGAAAACCTGATGACCGCCAACCCCGACATGAACGCGCTCTACGCCACCGGCGAGCCTGCGCTTGTCGGCGCCATTTCGGCCGTGACCAGCCAGCAGGCGACCGGCAAGGTCAAGGTCTTCGGCTGGGACCTCACCGCCCAGGCGATCAAGGGCATAGACGAGGGCTGGATCGTCGCTGTCGTTCAGCAGGATCCCTTCCAGGAGGGCGTGGCCGGCGTCGAGACCGTGCTCAAGATCAAGAAGGGCGAGAAGGTCAACCCGAGCATCGACATTCCCGTCACCATCGTGACCAAGGACAATGTCGACAAGTTCCGCAGCCTCTTCAAATAGGCCGGCTCGAACCGCCCAGATGCGGGACGCTTGGGCGTCCCGCCTTTCTCTTCCTCTGTGCACGAAAGCTTAAGCCAAGCGGATGTTGAGCGCCGACGCGCCGATCCGAGTCCAGATGGAGGACATCAGCAAGTCCTTCGGCGCCATCAAGTCGCTTGATCGCGTCAACCTCGTGCTGCGGGCGGGCGAGGTTCTTGGTCTGGTCGGCGACAACGGCGCCGGGAAAGTCGACGCTGAGCAAGATCCTGTCCGGCGCCGTCGTTCCCGATTCCGGCCGCCTTCTTCTCGACGGCCGTGAAGTCCGTTTCGCGTCGCCCGCCGACGCGCGCCGTCAGCGGGTCGAAATGGTTTATCAAGACCTGTCGCTCTGCGACACGGTCGATGTCGCGGGCAACCTCCTGCTTGGCCGCGAGCCGCTCAGGCGCATGCTTGGCGTGCCGATCATGGACAAGCGCAAGATGCACGCGGACGCCGCGCAGATGCTGGCGCATCTTGGCATTCGCATGCCGAGCACGCGGCTCAAGGTCGAGAATCTTTCCGGCGGCCAGCGCCAGAGCATTGCGATCGGACGCGCGGTGTCGTTCGATCCCCTGGTCCTCATCATGGACGAGCCGACGGCGGCCCTCGCGGTGGCGGAGGTCGACGCTGTGCTCGATCTCATCCACCAGGTGAGCGCCAAAGGCGTGAGCGTCATTCTCATCACCCACCGGCTGCAGGATCTGTTCGTGGTCTGCGACCGGATCATGGTCCTCTATGAGGGGCGCAGCGTCGCCGAGCGGCTCATTGGCGAGACGAATATCGAGGAGATCGTCAACCTCATCGTGGGAAGAAAATTCCGCTCGGTCTCAGCCGGAACGCGGCCCGAAAGCGGGGCGCGCTCTTGACCGCGATCGCAGCCCCCAATGCGATGCGCGATCGCGCGAGGCTGATGATCCACGACAACGGGGGCGTGGTCAGCATCGCGGTTTTCTTCGTCGTGATGGCGGTCACGTTCTCGCTGATCACCGACACATTCCTCACCGAGACTCAATATCCTCAACATCCTGCGACAGACCGCGCCGCTCATGATCGTGGCGGTCGCAATGACTTTCGTGATCACGACCGCCGGGATCGATCTCTCCGTCGGCTCGGTGCTGGCGCTCGTGAACGCGCTCGCGGCGATTTCGCTGCAGGCCGGCCTCTATTGGCCGCTGGTGATCGTGCTCATGCTGGGGGTCGGGATCGTCATCGGCCTCTTCCAGGGGTTCTTCATCGCCTACGAAGGCATTCCGGCCTTCATCGTCACGCTTGCTGGCCTGAGCTCCATCCGAGGCACGGCGCTGCTGCTGACGAAAGGCTATTCGATCCCGATCGATCCTCAGAGCCCGTTCAACGCGATCGGCCGAGGCTGGGTCTTCGGCCTGCCCATGCCGGCGATCATCGCCGTCGTCGTGCTGGCTTTGGGCTTTCTCGTCTTCAATGAAACCACCTTCGGCCGCTATGTGACCGGCGTCGGCGCGAACGCGGAAGCGGTCCGGCGCGCGGGCGTCGACACCAAGAAGATCACGCTTGCGGTCTATGCGCTCAGCGGATTCGCCGCTGCGATCGCGGGAATCATCATCGCGGGCCGCCTCGGAAGCGGCTCCTCAAACGCCGGAGGGGGCTTCGAACTCGAGGTCATCGCCGCGGTCGTGCTGGGCGGAACGAGTCTGTTCGGCGGCCGCGGCACGATGCTCGGCACGATGCTCGGGGCGCTGACCGTCGCAGTCATCGGCAACGGCCTCATCCTCTATCATATGTCGCCGTTCATAACGCCGATCGTCGAGGGCTTCATCATTCTCATCGCGGTCTGGCTCAACTTCCGCCTGTTCCGCACGGGGCGACGGACGAGCTGAAGAAGGCGGGCGCGAACATGGCGAAGCCCACGATCGGCGTGCATTCGGGACTTGTCCGGACCGTGCTTGGCCCCATTCCCGTCGAGGCGATGGGCGTCACGCTGATGCACGAACATATCCTGCTCGACGCCTCGAGCTGGTGGAAGCGCCCATGCTGCGGCTCGGAGATCGCGATCGCCGAAAGGCCGCTCGACATCTCGATGATCGGCGACTTGCGGATGAATCCGTTTCTCAATCGCGACAATTGCGGGTTGCTCGACGTCAGGGCGGCGATCGAGGAGCTCAATCATTTCGTCGAGTACGGCGGGAAAACTGTCGTCGATCCGACCAATCTCGGAATTGGACGCGATCCATCAGCGTTGCAGAGGATCAGCCGGCGAACTGGTCTCAACATCGTCATGGGCGCAGGCTTCTACCTCGAGCCGTCGCATCCTCCTTACGTGAAGGACATGAGCGTCGAAACGATCGCCGAGGCGATCGCACGCGACTGCGGCGCTCTCGGAGGACGAGCCCGAGGTTTGCGCCGGAATCATCGGAGAGATCGGGATCAGCAAGGACTTCACGCCCGCCGAGGAAAAGGTGCTGAGAGGCGCGGCGCGTGCGTCCAAGCTCAGCGGCGCTCCGCTCTCGGTTCATCTTCCGGGTTGGGAGCGCCACGCTCATCGCGTGCTTGATGTCGTCGAGAGCGAAGGCGCGGACCTGCGGCACGTCGTGCTCTGTCATATGAACCCGAGCCTGCACGACCCCCAGTATCAGAAGAGCGTGGCCGACCGAGGCGCCTTCATCGAATACGATATGATCGGGATGGACTTCTTTTACGCGGACCAGCAGGCCCAGTCGCCATGCGACGAGGAGAACGCGATCGCGATCTGCCGGCTGGTCGACGATGGCTATCTCGGCTCGATCCTCATGTCTCAGGACGTGTTTCTGAAGATGATGCTCGTGCGCTACGGCGGGTTCGGCTACGGCTATATCCTCAAGCATTTCGTGCCGCGCCTCAAACGGCACGGCATGGACCAGCGCACGATCGACCATATTCTGATCGAGAACCCGCGGCGGGTCTTCTCTGCCGAGCATCGCGCGCGCTGACGCGGAGCGAAGCGGTGGGAACACTAAAATGATCCATGTGATCGGCAACGCCGCGGTCGATAGCGTCATTCGAGTGGACGAACTTCCACGGCCCGGTGAAACGATCGTGGCTCTCGGAGCCTCTGAAGATCTCGGGGGCAAGGGCGCCAATCAGGCGGTCGCCGCGGCGCGCTGCGGCGCGCGGGTTCGTCTTGTCGCCCCGATTGGTGATGACGCGCTTGGCGAGCGCATTCGATCGAATCTCGCTCGCGAAGGCGTAGAGATAGATGGGGTGATGACCTCGTCTTATGGAACGGATCGTTGTGTCATTGCGGTCGATCGTCATGGCGAGAATACGATTCTCAGCCTCATCGATGCAGCGCGGAATTTCGATCCCATCGCGGAGACGAGGATTGAGGAGTGGATCAGCCCAGGTGACCTGGTCGTCATGCAGGGGAATCTGCGGCCGAGCGTCACGCGCGACTGTCTCGCTTTGGCCAAGTCGAAAAGCGCAACCAGCGTTCTCAACCCGTCGCCAACCTACGCGGCGGAGGACTACGACTGGACCTTGGTTGATCTTGTGTTGGTCAATTGCGGCGAGGCGATCGAACTTGCGGGCTGCAAAGCGGAGGATGCTGCGCGCGAGCTTTGCAGGAGGGGCGCCCGCGCGGTTGTTCTGACCCTCGGCGCCGACGGCGCCGCTTTCTTCTCGGCCAACGATACGTTTCACGTGGCGGCGCCTCAGGTCATCGCCGTCGATACAGTCGGAGCCGGCGACGTGTTCTGCGGGGTCCTGGTCGCCGCCAAGGCTCTTGGGCGCAACTGGAGAGACGCGCTCGCCGCCGCCACCGAAGCCGCTTCGATTTCGGTCACGCGAAAGGGTGTTCTCGCTTCCTTTCCTTCCCGGGAGGAGATGGCGGCTATTTTTCAACGCGCCGCGGACGGACGCCACGAGGAGACTCAGCAATGACGGAAGTCGGCCACGCCGTCGCGCGAGCGCGAGAGAACCCGCTCACAGCCATATTCGGCCGCCCGAACCGCGTGCTGATCGGCGTCGTCCATCTTCTCCCGCTGCCGGCGTCCCCCGACTATTCGGGCGGTGGGGTCGAGGCGATCTATGCGCGGGGCCTCGCGGACGCGAGAGCTTACGCCGACGCCGGCTTTCACGGCCTCATTGTCGAGAACCACGGCGACATTCCATTTTCGAAGCCCGAGGACATCGGCCCGGAAACCGCGGCGCATATGGCGATCGCGACCGATCGCGTCCGGGCCGCAACCGGATTGCCGGTCGGGATCAATGTGCTGGCCAACGCCGCCCTCCACGCGCTGGCGATTGCGAGCGCGGCCAGCGCGCATTTCGTTCGCGTCAATCAATGGGCGAACGCCTATGTCGCCAATGAGGGCCTGATCGAAGGGGCGGCCGCGAAAGCCATGCGCTATCGGAGCGCGCTTCAGGCGCAAGGGGTCAATATTTTCGCCGACGCTCACGTCAAGCACGGGGCGCACGCCATCGTCCAGGATCGGCCGATCGCCGAGCTCGTGCGCGATGTCGAGTTTTTCAACGCCGACGTCGTGATCTTCACCGGCCAGCGCACCGGCCACGCCGCCGATCTCGATTATCTCCGGAAGATCCGGGCGGCCGCTTCGCTTCCGACACTTGTCGGCAGCGGCGTTGATCCGGGCAACGTCAGCGACATTCTCGCCATCGTCGACGGCGTCATTGTCGCGAGCTCGTTGAAGGTCGACGGCCTCTGGTGGAACCCCGTCGATTGCGATCGGGCCAAGCAATTCGTCGCGCGCGCCGGGAAAGCGTCATGAGCGGCACGTCCTCGTTCTCGGAGCGCATGCGCGCCCATTCGGATCGAACATGGAGAGCGATCCTCCGCCACCGCTTCTTTCGCGAAGTTGCGACGGACGCCATCGACGATCGCGTCTTCGCCCGATACCTGAGGATCGAATACGGCTTCGTCGACACCGCGGCGAGGGCCTTAGGCTATGCGGTCGCCAAAGCGCCCTCGTTTCAGGAACGGCGGCGGCTGGGGTTAGGTCTTTTTGGGCTCGTTACGGATCAGGAGCAGGTCTTTATCGACGCCTTCGAGCGGATGGGCGCGCCCGGCAATGAGCGGACTGGTCTTAGCCCCCAGGGGCTCGCTCTTCCGCTGCACGCGCTCTTTCTCAAGGTGGCGGAGACGGAGGGCTATGAGGAGATCCTCGCCTGCACCCTGGCGGCGGAGTGGATGTATCTGATGTGGTGCTCGGCGGCCAACAAGTCGCCATCTTCGAGGGCCGCCATTCGCGACTGGGTCGCCCTTCACGCTGGCGGCGCCTTTGCCGAGCATGTCGCGTGGGTCCGCTCGGAAATCGACACAAGAGGACCGCTGCTCACCGAAGCCCGGCAAGCGCGACTGAGCGCGCTCTTCGAAGAGGCCCTGGAGGCGGAAATCGCGTTCCACGACGCGCCCTACGCTGGGTGATACGGACTGGATTGACGAGATTGCTCGGCGTTCCCGAGAAGGGTGCGCCGGTTGAGGAGCCCGGACGCTGATTAAGAAAAACCGACAATTTCTTGCCAAGTCGGCAGGAACTTGGTATTGTTTTTCAGAAAGTCCGATCGGTCGGCCGTCGTTTTCGCATGGTCAAGGTAATGACCGGCTTCGGCGTTGACGACAGGGAATGACATAGAGCGGTCGGGTGGCGCTTCAGAATGGGGCCGGAAACCGCTGACCTCATCCTGAGGGCGAGGCGAAGCTCGCGTCTCGAAGGATGCTCCAGGAAGCGCCGCCCGATCGGCGTTTGCTGGAGCGCCCTTCGAGGCCCCGTCAGGGCGCCTCAGGGCGAGGTAGTCGGGAGTTGCAAAGTCTACGGTTCAAGGAGTTGCGCGGGAGCGGCGTCTTCAGCTCTCGGCTATGTCAATGCGCGGTGGAGCGTCCTTCGAAGCGGCTTCGCGGCGCCTCGAGACCACGCGGTGGGGAGTCGGAAGTGACTCGTTAATCGCGCTGCAAGCTATTGAAATCACTCAAAACGGACTCGCTAATTTCGGGCCGCTTGCTCTTCAGCTCCCGCTTGGCTCCGCCGCCAGATGCGCCGCGACCCGGTCGGCGGTTGGCAACGCGGACTGAGCGCCGAACCCTGTGGTTGAGATCGCCGCGGCGCAATTGGCGAAGCGAAGCGCGTCCTTCCAGCTGAGCCTTGCAGTAAGGCGCGCATGAAGGCAGGCGGCGGCGAAACAGTCGCCTGCGCCAGTCGTGTCGACAATCCTGGGCGTAAAGCCGGGCGAGGCGAAACACGCCTCCGCAGTCTCAACCTGTGCGCCGTCCGCGCCGAGCGTGGTGACGAGCGCGGCGGCGAGCCCCGCAAGCGGGCGCTGGAGCGCCGCATCCACGAAGGCGCGCGATTCCGCATTGCAGAAGATGAGATCGAAGCCGTTGATCGCATCGAGCAGAACGGCCGCGTCTTCCGGGCAGTCAGCGCGCTCGAGGTCGAGCGAGGCCGTCGCCCCGGAACTGCGTGCAGCGTCCACGACTCGACGGCAGAGAGCAGGATCGCCGATCGAGGTCAGATGCAGGTGGCGAACGCCGTTGAGCGTCGCCTCCTTCACATCGCTTGCGTCCGGCCGATAGGCTGATGTCATCAGCTTCACGAGGGACTTTTCCCCGTCCGGCGTCAGCAGGCTGATGCAGCTGAATGTCGCGACGCCTTTAAGGCGGGAGACGAAGCTCGTGTCGACGCCGACCTGCTCGAGGCTCTTGACGGCGAAGGCGCCGTCCGCGTCTTCGCCGACGCGGCCGAGAACGCGCACCCGCGATCCCAGTCGGGCAAGCCCGGCCGCGACGTTTCCGGCCATGCCGCCCGGCGCTTTCTGCTTCACGACGCCGTTCACCTTGCCGTCCCGGGTCGGCAGCCGATCAACCTCGATCAGCACGTCGACATCGAGGTCGCCGATACAGAGGAAGAGCGGGAGCTCTTCGGGGGATTGCGGGGCGGCGCTCAAGCCTCGGCCCTCTCGGCGCCGGTGATGTAGCCGACGACCATCTGTCCGGTCAGGCCCGCGATGGGCCGATCGGCGACCTTTCGACCGAGACGCAGAACAACGATCCGATCGCAGACCTCCAACACCTGTTCCATGTTGTGGCTGATGAGCACGATCGCGATGCCCTGATCGCGAAGGCGTCCGATGAGATCAAGCACATGTCGCGTCTGCCGCACGCCGAGCGCAGCCGTCGGTTCGTCGAGGACCACCATGCGCCGGCTCCAGCCGAGGGCGCGTCCGATCGCGATGCATTGGCGCTGTCCCCCGGAGAGATCCTGAACGCGCTGCCGGACGGAGATCGTTCCGCCGATCCCGACCTGATCGAGGATCGCGCGAGCGCCCGCGCGCATCGCCGTCTTGTCGAGCCACCCAAGGCGCCCCAGCGGCGCCCACGAAGAACGGATCTCACGGTTGAGGTAGAGGTTCTGCACGACATCGCCATGCATGACTAGGGACAAGTCCTGGTGGACGATCTCGATGCCGAGTTCGGCGGCGCGCTTGGGGCCGCCGGAACCCAAAGATTGGCCATCAACCGCAATCTCTCCCGCATCGGGCGTGTAGGTGCCTGCGATGCAGCGGACGAGCGTCGACTTTCCCGCGCCGTTGTCGCCGACCAGCCCGACGACCTCGCCGGGCCAGACCTCGAGATTGATATCCTCAAGCGCATGCAGGCCGCCAAAGGTCTTGCGGAGCGCGGCGACACGGAGGAGGGGCTCTGTCCCGCTGGACATTCGATTCACTCCGCCGGCTGGCGCTGGCTGACCGCCACCGCGACGACGATGATGATTTCCTGCACGACGATCTGTTGCTGCACCGTCGCGCCCATGAGCACGAGGCCATTGACGATCATCGTCATGAGGAGCGAGCCTATGAGCGCGCCGAGCATGCTGCCGGATCCGCCGAACAGGCTCGTGCCGCCGATCACCACGCCAGCAAGAACCGTGAGGAGGTCGCTCGACCCGAGCGTGTAAACCGCGCCGTGGATCTCGCCAGCATAGATCATGCCGGCCAGCGCCGCCGTGCAGGACGAGATCACCATGACGCCGACGCGGACGCGATTGGTGTTGATGCCGAGCGCCCGGGCGCTGGCGCGGTTGCTTCCCGTCGCCATGACGCGCCAGCCGAAGGCAAGATTCTTGAACACGAGTTGCGCGACCAAAAAACCTAGGACGAGCCAGACCACGGCGTTGGAAAGCGGTCCGATCGTGCCCGAACCGAACAGGTTCGAATAGGTGTCGTTGACGATCGGGACGTCCTGAAGCTGGGTCGAGATCTGTGCGATGCCGGCGAAAAGCTGCATCGTGCCGAGCGTCACGAGGAACGAGGGCACCCTCAGCCCGACGATCAGGAGGCCGTTGAGAAGACCGGCGCCGATGCCTGTCAGAATTCCGAGCGCGACGCCAGGAACGAGTCCGAGATGACGGAGTCCGAGGGCCGTGAAGAGCGCCGCCATTGCGACGACGGACCCGATCGAGAGGTCGATTTCGCCCGCCGTGAGGACGAAGACCGCGCCGAAGGCCATGAGGGCGATCGGCGTGACCTGCGAGACGATTGAGGTCGCGTTCTGGGCGGTCAGAAAACCCTTGTCGCCAATCGTGGCCGCGAAAAAGGCGAAGACCAGGGCGAACCCGAGATAGACGGTGAGGTCTTTCCACCGAAAGCGCGGCCCGTCGGACACCCCTTCTTTCCGAATCGAGGCGCGGCCAGCCAATGTCTCCGTGGGGACCGCCTCACTGTCCGTCGTCATTGCAGGCGCGGCGGCGCGATCCTTTTCGTGTTCCGCCAAGCCTACTTGCCCAAGGCGTTGGTGACTTCAGGCGGCGGCGAGGCGTGATAGCTGTCCGCATAAGCCTGAAGGATGTTGTCCCTGGTGATCGGAATCGCAGGCACCTCGACATAAGCCGGCGCATCCTTGCCGAGGATGCCATAGCCAATGACCTCGGCGAGTGACTTGCCGATGGAATAGGGGTCGTCGACGGTCAACGCCTTCACCGCGCCGCTAGTGACAAGCGAAACTGCGACCGTGTTCGACAAATCCATCGTGCCGACCGCGATGTCATCGCGGTGGGCGGCGCGGAGCGCCTGAAGGACGCCGGACGCCGGATCCGCCCAAGGCGCGTAAATGGCCTTGATCTTGGGATGCTGCAGGATCATCGCGCTCGCGACCTGGAACACGCGGCTCGGGTCCGAGAAGCCCGCAGGGATGATCTTGATATTGGGATAGTTCTTCTCGATCGTCGTGCGGAACGCTGCATCCCTCTGATTCACGACATAGGCATTGGCGTCGAAATAGAGGAAGCCGAGCTCACCCTCGCCGCCCATGGCCTTAGCGAGATTGTCCGCCGTCTTCTGGCCCATTGCATAGAGATCGTCGCCAACGAGACCGGTATAATCCTTGCCCTGCTGAAAGCCGGACGGCATATTGCTGATCAGCGCGAGCTTGACCCCAGCCTCCGCTGCCTTCTTGAGCGCGGGGCTCAATTCGTCCGGGTTGATGGGCCAGGTGACGATCCCGGACGGCTTCTTCGCCATGATCGTCTGAACGGCATGAGCCTGGTCTGACGCGCTGAAGTTCGAATTGCTGAGGCCCGCAATCTCGACGCCTAGCGTCTTGAACTCATCTTCCGCGCCCCGGGTGACGGCGTCCGCCCAGTCCGAACTGGTCTGGAAGAGCAGCGCTGCCGAATAATGTCCGTCGCGCAGCTTCTTGACCTCATCGTCGGTGAAGGTGAGCACGCTCGCGGGCTGACCTTTGGCGTCGTTCGGACCGACGGTCGAGGTGACAATACCTTTGGTCGCGAATTCCCCGCCGACCATCTTGTCCGCGGCTCGGACGGAGCCCCCATGCGCGACAAGGATCGCAGCCGAAAGGAGGATCGGAAGGCCAAATGCGGCCGCTGGGTGCGCTGAAGCGCGGTTGAGGAGGTTCATGATCTGGACTCCGCCTTTGAGAACTCTTCACCCCGGTGCAACAAGGGCGCCGGACAGCATTTGATCGTCTGTCAGCGTCGATGTTTCTCCCCGAGCCAGCGGACAAGATTTGTCCAGAGCGGGCCGTAGCCCTTCCAGGCCAGGAAGGGCGGGGGGCCCCAGTGCGGCCCGCAATCGGAAGCGAAGATCGCGCTGCGCCCTTGTCCGACGTTGCGCACCGCGATGAAGGGATCATCGCCGACGCGCGCAAGCACATCTGCGTCTGGCCGCGCTGTTGAGCGGTTGTAGCCCAGGAATTGCGGCCAGTCGGACAGGCCCTTGAGGACGGGGTGATCGGGCTTGACGAGGGTTGGCGTGACCCCCTGAGGGCATTCAAGCCGATCGTCATAGGGAAACAATTCGATCGGCAGCACGTCCTCGACCGGACTGCCCTTGTAATTGCCTTTGGCCTGGATCCCTTGAAAAGTGAGATAGCCGCCGACCATCAAGAGGCCGCCACCATCGTTCACGAAGTCACGAATGAGCTGGAGCCGGTTGGGCCAACTCTCGGATCGGATCGCCACCCGGTCAGGAAGCAAAAGCGAGTTCGCGCCTATGTCGCTCAGGATCACGACGTCGAATGCGTCGATCTCCTTCCGCGAGAATGGAAACGCGTCCATCGCGATGTGGCTCGGCTGGTAGGTCAGTTCGACGCCGCCGGCGCGAAGGGCTGCGATCATCTCGGTCCCTCCCTCGTGGTAGGAGGACATGTCGAAGGAATCGAAGCCCTTGGTGTGGACGCTATGCGACATCCAGGATTTGCCGGCGAAAAGCACCCGTACCGGATTTGGCATTGGCTCCGATCCCTGAAGCGGCTCTACGATTGCCTACTCAACGGCATCCGCGACGCCATCACTCCGGCGGACACTGGCTAAACGTTTAACTCGCGCCCTTCCCGGCTTCAAGGCCGCCGCTACCTTCCTGCCTTCGGGGGGAGCGCAGGAGTCGCGGACGATCAATCGGGCCTTGAGGATGACGCGCTCCGGCGACTCGCCGTCGCCCCGAATCCGAGCATGAAGAATGCGCACGCCGTGTTCCGCCAAAGCCTCGATCGGCTGTCGAGCCGTCGTCAGACGCGGCGCAAACGCGCTCGCCCAGGGAAAATCGTCAATGCCGGCCAAAGAGATGTCAGACGGACATGCGAGGCCAAGCTCACTTATGGCCTGCATGACCCCGATCACCATCTCGTTGTTTGAAACAAAAAGGGCGGTCGGACGCCGGGACGCGACCAGGAGATCGCGAGAAAGCTCGCGCGCCCGATCCTGCCGAAAGTCCGCGTAGATGACCGGAGCATCCGCCGGGTCGAGCCCGAACTCCGCCAACGCGGCCAGGAAGCCGTCAAGACGTTCCGTTGTGTTGGAGAGGTGGCGCCACCCGGCGACGGCGGCGACGTGGACGTGACCGAGCGACAAGATGTGCCGCGTCACGTCCAAAGCCGCCTGACGACTGTCGATGGACACGCCGTCGAAGCGCGACTCGGGGATCACGCGGTCGATCATGACGATCGGGCGGGGGAAGTTCGAAATGGGCGGTTCGAAATACATTGACGGCGGACCGGTCGGCGCCAGGATGACGCCCTCCACCCGATGCGCCGCCAAGAGGCGAAGCGCCGACAGCTCTTTTGCTGGGTCGTGATCGGCCTCGCAGAGCAAAACATTGTAGCCGAGCGAATCGGCGATCGAGCCGATGCGTCGCACCAGTTCCGAGAAGAAGGGGTTGGTGATGTCCGCGACGACGACGCCGATCAATCGTGTCGATTGCATCCGCAGTCCTTGTGCGACTCTCGACGGCGCGAAGCCCAGCTGCGCCACGGCTTCTTGCACGCGCGCCTTGAGCGGCGCGCTAACAAAGCTCGTCCCGTTGATGACGTTCGAGACCGTCGCCGTCGACACCCGGGCGAGACGCGCAACGTCCTTGATTGTCGGGTTGGGCAAGGTACGCCTTGTTGTTCGGAACCGGGAGAGAGCCCTGGACAATTATAGATCCGCAGACTTCTCGCCGCCCTTTCCACGAAGATCAAGCTTGCGGCTTCGCCGCTGCAAAGCAGCTTGCGCGATATGCTCAATCGCAATCGCCTTTGTATTCGTACTTGTCGGCGGTTGCGGTGTCGCCGGCCTTTATCGTCACGATCTCGGTCAGAGTCGTCTTGTCCAACTTATCACCTTTGATGAGCTTGGCCGCGGATTCCATGGAGACCTCGCCTTCCTGCTTCGGGTCCTGCGCGATAAGGGCCTGGATGGCGCCGTTCTTGAGGGCGCTAACCTCAGCGCTCGCCGCGTCGTAAGCGACGACCTTCACTTTTCCCAGAGCGCCGGCCTGGCGGAGGCCGGTCAACGCGCCAATCGCGCCCTGATCGTTGGTCGAGAAGAGGCCGGCGAGCTTCGGATGGGCGGAGAGAGTCGAGGTCACGATTTCGGCCGCCTTCTGGGGATCGTCGCTTTGATATTGCGCGCCGAGATAGACGATGCCGGGGTATTTCTTCAGTTCCTCCTCAAAACCCGTCGTCCGGGCGTCCTGAGCGGCGGAGCCGGGCGGCTGGGTGATGACGAGCACTTCTCCCTTGCCGTCGAGCAGTGCATTGATCGCGTCGGCTGCGAGCCGTCCTCCCTGCGCATTGTCGGTCAAGATCTGAGTCTGGACGAAGGAACTGTCCTCGATCGTCTGGTCGACGGTCACGATCTTGGTTCCGCGGTCGGCGAGCTGCTTCATCGGCGCGATCAGCGCCTTCGCGTCGGTCGGCACAATGACCGCGACGGCGGGCGTGGTCGCCGCGATCGCGTTGACCACCGGGATCTGGCTGTCGGCGGCAAACTGGTCTGGAGCTGATATCGTAAGCGCAAGGCCAAGCTCCTTTGCTTTCGCCTTCGCGCCGCAGGCGAGCGCCTGGTAGAAAGGACTTCCCTTCACGCCGAGTACGACCGCGACTGCAGGGTCGGCCGCCTCGGCGGCCGATGAGGCCGCGAGGAGCGCGAAAGCAGCGGCGGCGCCAACTGTCATCTTCATAGGCCTTCTCCTTTTATTGCAGCCTCAGCTGCGTTCTCGAGCCCTTCGCTTGAGCTGATCGATCCATACGGCGAGGATGAGAACCGCGCCGGTGGCCACGGTTTGCCAGAACGGCGGAATGCCGAGAATGACAAAGCCGTTCAGAAGGACGATCGGGATGAACACGCCGACCACGGTTCCAGCGATGCTGCCGATTCCGCCAAACAGGCTCGTGCCGCCAAGCACGACGGCGGAGATCGTCGACAAATTGTCCATGGCGTGGCCGCCGATCGTCGTCGTCGCGAAGCGCGCCGTCGACATCATGGCGGCGAGGCCCGCGAGCGCGCCCGACAGCACATAGATCGCGACGAGCTTGCGCCCAACCTGGATTCCTGCCCGCCGCGCGGCCTCCTTGTCAGAGCCGACGGCGAACACGTGAACGCCGAAGCGGGTGAGATGAAGGACGATTGCGCCGACAAGAGCGACGGCAGCCGCGATCACGACAAGGACAGGAACGCCGGCGATGACCCCGGATCCGATCGCGTCGACCAGGATCTCCGGGACAGCCCGGATGTCCGTGCCGTTCGTGAGGATCTGCGCGAAGCCCAGCGCCATGCCGAACGTGCCAAGCGTGACGATGAGCGGTGGGATACGCGCGGCGGCGACGAGGACGCCGTTGATCGCGCCCCAGAAGGCTCCGCTCAGGAGCGCAACCACGAGCCCGATGAGAACGACGCCCCATCCGCCCTGCGTCGTGCCATAGGTGCCACCGGCCGCGCCGGAGATGCGCAGCATGACCTGCGCGGAGGTAATCGAGGCGAAGACGAGGACCGTGCCGACGGAGAGGTCGATCCCGCCGGCGATGATCACAAAGGTCTGCCCGACCGACAGAACAAGAAGAATCGCCGCGTTGATGGCGAGCATCGACAGATTGAAGCCTGACCCGAACTGTTCCGGGCGCAGGATCGTGAAGATCGCAATCAACGCGATCAGCAGAACGAAAATCCAGCCCCCGCCAAGGAGCCGGGTCCAGCGTTCGAGCTGTGAGAGTCGTTCGTCCTCCGGTTCGCTGAACGAGGTTGCGCTCATGTCACGCGTTCCTCGACCGATCCGCTGGTCATTGACGTGACGAGCCGGTCTACATTCGCGTCCTTCGCCGCGAACTGCGCCACCCGTCGTCCTAGACGGAGAACCTCGATGCGGTCGGCGACGGCGAGCACTTGCGGCATATTGTGACTGATAAGGACGACGGCGATGCCCTGGTCGCGGACCTGTCTGATCAGATCAAGAACGCGCCCGGTTTGCACGACGCCCAAGGCCGCCGTGGGCTCGTCCATGAAGATGACGCGGTCCGCCCACATCGCGGCGCGCGCGATCGCAACCGATTGACGCTGTCCGCCGGAGAGGGACGACACCGGAGTTCGGGGTGAGCGAAGCCGCACGCCGAGGCGCGCGAACTGTTCGGCGGCTTGCCGGCGCATCGCCGGACGGTTGACGAAGCCAAGTTGGCCGAGCAGGCCCGGCAGGACGATCTCCCGGCCAAGAAACAAATTCTCGAACGGCGGCAGATCGGCGGCGAGAGCGAGATCCTGGTAAACCGTCGCGATGCCATGAGCCTGCGCGTCGTTGGGGGAGTTGAAGGCGACCGGCTTGCCGGCGACAAGGATCTGCCCCTCGTCCGGTCGGTCTGCGCCGGAAAGGATTTTCACGAGCGTCGACTTGCCCGCGCCGTTGTCGCCAATGAGGGCGCAGATCTCCCCCGCATGGACGGCGAAGTCAGCGCCATCGAGAGCGCGCACATGCCCGAACCGGCGAGAGATCGTACGGGCTTCGAGCAGCGGCGTCATCAGGGCGAACCTTCGATCGCAAGGCCGATGTTGTTCGCGAACGCATTGAGTTCGCCGTATTCCGCAGCCGTCAGCGCGGACCAGTGTTCGAACGCAGCCTCCGCGCTCGGAAATCTCCAAATCTCGACGGTCTCGAAATCCTGTTGTCCCCGGATATGATAGCGGCCGAGACACGAGCCGCCCGTGGCGAGCGAAGCTTCCGCCGCCGCCGCCCATCTCTGTTTGTGGGCGGCCTGGGTCGCGGCGTCGAGCCCGTACCAATGGGGTCTCGGCCTCGCATAATGGATCCAGATGCACTCACTCATTGTCAGTCCGCGTCGGGTTCAATGAAGTCGGCAAGTGGGCGAAGCCGGCCGACATAGTGTCGCGAGGTGGTGAACTTGAAATCCGCCGCCGCCTCGTGGCCTTGCATGGCGATGTCTACGGAGCCGAGCGAGGGCGCTTCCCACAGCCCGCATGATGCCAGCGGCTCGCCCAATCGAGTCGATGCCGACCAGCAATGTTGATGCCAAGCGCTATGTCGCCCTTGAACGCGACGTCGCATTCCTCGTCATAGGCGCGACGCTCTGCTTTCGTCGCGGCGGCCCAGGCGTCATTCCATTCCCACAGTGCGAGAAAGCCCCAGGAATGGTCCGTCCGCGCACCGCGCCCTTGCACGGTGGAGAATTCCCTCGGGCCGAGGAGCCATTCGGTCGCAAACCGACGTGCCCAGCCCGCGCTGCTCGAGACGGACGGTTCCGGCAAGCGCCGCCGATAAGGAAGGCACCTCGAAAGCCCCCACCATATCCGCGTCGTGGGCAAACCCCGTGTCGAAGACGTATGGCTCGGCCGACGCATTTGGCTCGAACATCGCACGCACGGACATGAGCCACCCTTCAGCTTGCAAAGCCTGCAAGAGGGTTTTTAGTCGCCGGGCGTGGTCAGCTCCGAAGACGCCAGCTCGCAAGGGGCTGGCGCCTCGCGGCGAAGGCGACAAGACAACGGCCGCTCCTCTCCGCGGCGGCGAAAACATCCGTGGCTTCCGTGAGAAGCGTCATGGCGCATCCCGGAATTTTGCGACCGCTTTCATCAACTGGTCCACACGGCGTGGATCGACCGGGTTCCACCAACGGCCATCGCGCTTGAGCCACTGGCCGACGATCGCTCCATCGGCGGTCGGAAAGAGCGAGGGGACCAGATCCGCCGTAAGCCCGGATCCGACGATCACCGGCAGGTTCGTGCCGGCCCGAACCTCGGCGACTTCCCGCGGTTCCGTGGGAGAGCCGGTGCGTGTTCCGCTAGCGATCAGCACGTCGGCGTCGAACCATTCCGCGTCGGTCGCCTGCTCGGCGATGCTGCGGTCGGCCGTGATGGCGTGCGCTCCGAACTTCACATGCACGTCGGCGAAGATCGCAACGTCGCCGGCCCGGATGTTCGATCGATAGCGCATCGCCTCGGGCGCGGGTCCGTTGAGGAACCCCTCGTTCGCCACATAGGCGTTGACCCACTGATTGGCGCGCACCCATCCCGCCCCGACCGCCTTGGCGACGCCAAGCGCAGGGATCACCCCGTTGGCGACGCAAGTGACGCCGATCGGATTTGGAACGATCGCTCGAACAGCAAGGCAGGCGGCAGCCAGCGCCGCGACCGTCGACGCTCCGATATGCTCGGGTCGGGAGAAAGGCATGTCGCTTGCGTTTTCAAGGATGATCCCATCGACCCCTCCTTCCGAAAGCGTTCGCGCATCCGCTTCGGCGGCCGCGTAGATTTCGCTCATCGCTTGCCCGTCGTAGCGCGGGGCGCCGGGAAGGGCGGCTAGGTGAATGACGCCGATAATCGGCTTGCGCACGCGAAAGAGCCGATCGAGTGCATTTGCTTTCGGCGGCAGCACCTGAGGCTTGGCGTTTTGCATGTCGTTGGGTTCGGAAAGAGTGGTCATTGCGTCCGTTGAGGAGTGCTGTTTCCGGCGAGTTCGATGACGAACCGATACCGGTCGGCCCTGTAATGCATGAGCGCGTATTCGATGGGACGCTGGTCCTCCGCGTACGACCGGCGCCGCGCGACCAGGAGCGCCGATCCGGGCGGGACTTCGAGTCTGCGCGCCATCGCGGCATCGGCCAGCGCAGCCTCGATACACTCCCTGGCGCCGGCGATCTTCTGCCCGCAAAACGTGGCGAGCCATTCATACAAGGAGCCAGCGTCGAGCTCATCCGGCGTCGGTTGGCGGCCTGCCGCGAAGAGCCAAGGCGCGAGCCACGACTCGGACATGCCGATGGGCTCGTCGTTTGCAAGCAGAAGCCTGCGGATATGAAACGTATGGGTGCCGTCTGCGATCTCATGCGCCGCGGCCGCTTCCCCTCTTGCTGGCGCGCTTTCTGCGCTGAATGTCGAGTAGGACGGGCGCAGGCCGCGCTTGCGCATATCCTCCGCGAAGCTTGCGAGTTCGTTGAACGGTTGCTCAACCTTTGGGGCAAGAACAGTCGAACCGCGACCGGACTGCCGCCTGATCAGTCCCTCTTGCCGTAGCCTCTCGAGGGATGCTCGGGCCGTCGCGCGGCTGACCTGGAAGGTCGCGTTGATCTCCGTCTCGGAAGGCAACACGTCGCCGGGCCTAAACTCGCCCGTGGCGATGGACCTGCGCAATCGGTCGGCGATCTGACGCCAGAGCGGGGAGGCGTCAGGCGAAAGGTTTCCTTGATTCCACGACATAATTCAATTGTACGAACGTTATGGCGTTTCGTCCAGTCACAGAGAAAGCCGGACAATGCTCAAATATCGTGCTCATGCAAAAAAATGTCGTCATAACAACGGTCTCAAGCGAGGCAGCAATCGTGCTTGCCAGTATGCAGATCTTGTGAAACGATTAACTCGATCCCCTAGGACGTTCCCAACACATCGACCAGGAGCAGCTTATGGACGGTATCCCCCGGAGAACGAGCTCCTACGTGTTGGCCGCGACTTGCGCGCTCGCCAGCGTACTTTCCTTGCATTCCGCGCAAGCCGCTGACCCTTCGATCGCGCTGATCCTGGGCGTCAAAGGGAGCCCGTTCGACGACGCGCTCGCCTGCGGGGCGCTGGACGCGGCGAAGAAGCTTGGGCTGCACGTCGATCTCTTTGCGCCGGACCATTTCACCGGAGAATCGCAGTCCCCGGTCGTGGACGCGGTGACCGCGCGAAAGCCCACGATCACGATCATCTCGCCTGCTGGCGCCAACGGCGTGACGCGACCGTTGAAGCAGATGACCGAGCGCGGGACAAAGATAATAACGGTCGATACGGTTGTCGCCGATCCGTCCTTTGTCGCGAGCGAGGTCATCACCTCGAATACCGACGGAGGAAAGACCGCCGCCACAGCGATGATCGAGGCGATCGGCGGAAAGGGGCCGGTGCTGGTCATTACCAACCCGCCGGGCTCGGTGGCGCAGGACGAACGCGCCAAGGGATTCGAGCAAGGCCTGAAATCGGCCTCAGGGGTAACGTATCTCGGTCCGCAGTATCAGAACGACGATCCTCAGAAGGCAGCCGAGATCGTGACATCGACGCTCGCCGCACATCCGGACCTGGCGGGTATCTTCTCGACGAACGACCAGGGCGCGATTGGCGCAATCACAGGGTTGCGTCAGGCCGGAGCAATCGGGCGCGTCAAGCTCGTCGCCTACGACTCGGCGGCTGCGGAGGTCAACGCCTTCAAAAACAAGCAGGTCTCCGTCCTCATCGCTCAAGACCCAAAGCGAGAGGGCGAGATGTCGGTCGAAATCGCCAAGAAGATTCTCGACGGCCAGCCCGTGGAGAAGCAGGTGCTCGCGGACACAGTGCCGGTCATGAGCGGCGACATAGCGAAGGCGGATCGCTATGAATACAAAAGCGATTGTTCGCTGAGCTACTGACGCCGCATCAGGACGCATTCCGCCATGCCGACCGCCACAGCCGACCTTGTTAAGGTTTTTGTCGAGAGCGACGGGCTTCGTCTGGCGGAGCTCGTCCGACAGAGGGAGGTGACGCCGGCGGAATTAACGGAGACCGCGATCCGCCTGATCGAAACTTCTGGACCCGAAACTGAACGCGGTCGTCATCCGGGATTTCGAACGCGCAAGGAAGCGCGCGGCGGAGACTCCCCCAAACGGTCCTTTCGGTGGGGTTCCTTATCTTCTCAAAAATATCGGGTCCGGCTGCGAAGGTCTCCCTCTGACCAACAGTTTGCCGTTCCGCAAAGACTACGTCAGTCCGTCCGATTCCGAGATGGTGCGACGGATCAAAGCCTCCGGCCTGAACATACTCGGGCGCACCAACGTGCCTGAGCAGGGATGGTGCATTGCGACCGAGCCTCGCATGTATGGCCCGACGCTGAACCCCTGGAATACGGCGGTCACCGCCGGCGGCTCGAGCGGGGGGGCGGTCTCGGCGGTCGCATCGCGCATGATTTCGATGGCGGAAGCAAGCGACGGCGGCGGATCGATACGCGCGCCTGCCTCGTGCTGCGGCGTCGTGGGGCTCAAGCCGTCGCGCGGACGGATCACTTATGGGCCGGACGATGTCGATGTCTGGTTCGGGAGCGTGTCGACATTCGCGGTCACCCGCTCGGTAAGGGATACCGCGGCGCTTCTGGACGCGACGGCTGTCGTCATGCCAGGAGACCCTTATACGCCTCCGAAGCCAACGCAGAGCTGGCTCGACTGCCTTCGCGAGCCGTCGAAGCCGCTCAAGATCGGGTACGCATTGACGTCGCCATGGGGCGCGCCGTTCGCCCCCGAAGTGACCGGTGCGATGACGCAGACGTTGTCCGTCCTCGAGGACCTCGGCCATGGGCTCGAAGAGCACGCGATGGTCACTGACCTCGAGACGGCGTGGCGCGACTATAATCAGATGAATTCCGTCCAGACTGTCCTCGAATTCGACGACATGGCGAAGGTTCTCGGCAGGCCTATCCCAGAGTCAGAGCTGATTGCGTTCAACCGGGCCTGGCTTGGACGTGGGCGCGGGCTTTCCGCCCGCGACTACGCGGCGAGCGTTGCGGCCGTTCGAAAGGCCAATCAGCGCGTGCAGGCGGAACTGGCGCCATTCGACGTGTTCCTGACGCCGACCCTGACCCAGCTGCCCCGGCCGGTCGGCTATTGGGACCTGAACGAGCCCGATTTCGACAAATATATCGGGACATGGACCGACGCGGCGTTCCTTTTCCCCTTCAATCTTTCCGGCTTGCCGGCGATATCCGTGCCGGCGGCCTGGACCAAGGACGATATTCCGATCGGCGTGCAGCTCGTGGGACGATACGGCGATGAAGCCACGATTCTTCGCCTCTCGGCGCAACTCGAGCAGGCGAGGCCGTGGATTCAGCGCCGCCCATCAATCTGCGCGGGAGCGTAGTCCCAAGCGGCGGCGCCGCATTACGGGCTATTGGAGGAGCCAGCATGTTGAAGCGCTTGATACTGACCACCGCGGTGTCTTTGGCCGCGCTGTCCTCGGCCTGGGCCGAGGACAAGCTGCCGGTAACCCGAAAGACGTGCTCGGAACTCCTCGCCTTCTATAAAGACCTGCCTTTCACGTCGATACTGCCGTTGCCCGATGGGCCGGTCTCCATCCCCGGAAAGACTGGAGACATCACGGTTGGGTTTTCGCAGACGGGCTTCAATCATCCTTGGCGCGTGGCGATGCTGGCCGCCCTTCAAGCGGAGGCCTGCCGGCACCCGAACATCAAAATTGTCGTCGTCGATGGCAATGTGGACGTCGCCAAGCAGAACAACGACGTGCGCGATCTTCTTGCGCGTGGCGTCGACGCGGTTCTCATGAGCCCCGTTGAATCGGCGGCGCTCGTTCCCGCCGCCCGCGCAGTTATGTCGGCCGGCCTCCCGCTCATCGTCATGGATCGCGACGTCCCGACCGACAAGACTTTGTTCATCGGGCAGAGCAATGTGACGATGGCGGAAGGCGTCGCCGAAAAAATGGCGAAGGACCTGGGAGGCAAGGGCAACATCGTCGTCATCACGGGCCTCAAGGGCTCGTCCCCGGCGGTCGATCGCGACAATGGCATGAAGAATGTCCTCGCCAAATACCCCGACATCAAGATCCTGGCGACTGGCGACGGACAGTGGATTCGCGATCCGTCCGTTCCGCTCATGGAAGACTTTCTGACCGCCTATCCGAAGATCGACGCCGTCTTCTCGCACGCCGAGGAATCGGCCTGGGGAGCCCAGCTCGCCATTGCGCGGGGCAATCGCTGCAAGGATGACATCAAGCACTATACGTTCGACGGCTCGAACGCCGGATTCAAGGCCGTCAAGGCGGGCACCTTTCAGGCTGACGGGAACTATACGCCCTACATCGCCGATATCGGCCTGAGAGCGGCGATCTACAAACTCATGGGCAAGGACATCCCAGGCGAGCAGGCGTACCAGTTTCCCGGTAAAGAGCTCGTCCTTCCGGACAGCCCAACGGTCGTTCAGGCGAACGCTGACGAGTGGATCGGCCGCGGCTGGGGCGACTTTGAGCCAACCCCCGATCCCTGCAAGAAGTGACAAGCTCCAAGAGTGCCCGAAGGAACGGGAGAACTCGGCGAACGCTTCCGGCCGCTGCTCCGTGCGGTGGGGGTTGGCAAAGCGTTCGTCGGCAACCGCGTTCTCGACGGCGTTGACCTCGACGTCATGCCCGGCGAGGTGCACGCCATCGTCGGGGAGAATGGCGCCGGGAAGTCGACGCTCATAAAGATCCTGGGCGGGGTCTATCAGCCAGACGACGGCCAGCTCGTGGTCGACGGCGAAGCGCGCCGGTTTCGTTCGCCGCGTGAAGCGCTCTCAGCCGGCGTCGTCGTCATCCACCAGGAACTGTCGCTCGCTCCGAGTCTCTCGGCGGAAGAGAATATTTTCCTCGGTAGGTTTCCTCGGAACGCTTTCGGCGTCATCGATCGCGGCCTGATACGAACTCGCACGCGGCGGGTGTTCGAGCAGCTGGGCATCACGGTCGCGCCGCAAGACATTGTCGCAACCCTTAGCATCGCTCAGCAACAGATGGTGGAGATCGCCAAGGCGATCCTGGCTGACGCGCGCATTCTCGTTCTCGACGAGCCGACCGCCGTGCTCGATGAGAACCGGGTCGACGTCCTCTTCGCAACGATTGAACGATTGCGCGCCGAAGGGGCTCGGAATTGTCTTTATTTCGCACCACCTCGAGGAAATCTTCCGCATAGCGGACAGAGGTGACGGTGCTTCGAGACGGCCGCGTAACCGGGTCCACGAAGGTCGCGGAAGTCGATCAGGAGTGGCTCGTCGCGAGAATGATCGGGCGCAGTTTCGTGGCCCACGAACCGCACGCGAGAAAAGTCCGGCAGCCGGCCCTTTCAATTAAAAACCTGTCGGTTCCGGGAGAGGTGTCGGACATTACCCTAACGGTGAGCGAGGGCGAGATTGTCGGTCTGGCGGGTCTTGTGGGGGCGGGACGCACGGAGCTCGCGCGCTCGGTCATAGGGCTCAGCCGTCCCGTATCCGGATCGATCGAGGTATTCGGCCGGCCCGTGAGAATAGGGAGCCCAAACGCCGCCGCCCGACTCGGCATCGCCTATGTGACGGAGGATCGGAAGGCGCAAGGCCTGCTTCCCAATCGCTCCGTTCGCGAGAACGCGACAATCGCCAATTTGCGTCGGTTCGCCCGTTGGGGAATTCTCCGTTTGGCTGCCGAGGCCCGTTACGCGCGAGAGATGGTGAAGCGATTGGACGTGAGGCTCGCGAGCCCGGGCGTGGAGATACGCACGCTGAGCGGGGGCAACCAGCAGAAGGTGCTGATCGGCCGGGCGCTCGCCATCGAGCCGCGGATCCTCCTTTTGGATGAGCCCACGCGCGGCGTCGACATCGGCGCGAAGCAGGAGATTTACGCTGCGATCGAACGCCTTGTCGCAGACGGGATGGCGGTGATGCTGATCTCCTCCGACCTGGAGGAAATTTTGCGCCTTTCGGATCGAGTCGTGGTCCTCCGCCGCGGGCGGGTCGCCGCGACGCTCTCTCGAGCCGAAGCCTCGGAGACTGCGATCATGCGGGCCGCGGCGCTTGCGGCCTAGATCCGGCATCGCGCGCGGCGCGACGGCCATCGCGCGGACATGGCAGCGCCTTGGCGTGCTCGCCGCGCTGCTCCTGCTGGTCATTGCCGCGTCATTCCTGTCACATCGCTTCCTGACGGTTCCCAATCTCATGAACGTGCTGCGGCAGGTGTCGATCGTGGGCATTCTCGCGATCGGAATGACATTCGTCATCCTCGCGCGCGGCATCGATCTCTCCGTCGGATCGATCCTTGGCATAGCGGTGGTCCTGTTTGCGGGTTCGATGGACAGCCGGGGGATGCTCGTGGCCATTCCGCTCGGAATGGGCGCTGCGGCGCTCGCGGGTCTCGTCAATGGCGTCGGCGTCGCCTATGGGGGGCTGCCGCCCTTCATCATGACGCTGGGCATGCTGTCCTTCGCGCGCGGGCTCGCTTTCATCTACACCGGAGGCACGCCGGTACCGATCAACAATGAAAGCTTCTACGCCTTCGGCAACGGTTATTTCGCCGGAGTTCCAATCCCGTCCCTCATTCTGATTGCGGCTCTCATCGTCAGCGGCTTCGTCCTTCAACTGACGCCGTTCGGGCGGTCCGTCTACGCCATCGGCTCCAACGAGGAGGCAGCCCGGCTTTCGGGCGTTCCCGTCAAAGCCTACACGACGCTCGTTTATGTCATCTCCGGCTTTCTGTCGGGGCTCGCGGGCCTCGTCTACGCGTCGCAGCTCAGCATCGGCACGCCCATCGCGGGCCAGGGCTACGAATTGGACGCGATTGCGGCGGTCGTCGTCGGCGGCACGTCGCTGTTCGGCGGCAAGGGCTCGGTTGCCGGCACCTTCCTTGGCACGCTGATCATTGGCGTGCTCGCGAACATTCTCAATCTGACCGGCGTCGATCCCTTCGTTCAGCAGCTTTTCAAGGGCGCGCTCATCGTGGCGGCGGTCTTCATCATGAGCCGAACGAAGAGACGATGAGTGACGCCATGAGCCTCGAGGCGACGCTGAGCGCTCTGCGTCCGCGAGTGGACCGACACGTCACCCCCGATCGCGTGCGAAGATATCTGTCGGCGCTTGTGGACACGCCTGCGCCGTCAACCGCCGCAGGCGCCATGCGCGTTCCCGTTTTGAACCGGCTGCTCGCGGCGGACGGCGCGTTCGATACCGGGCGCCTTCGCCTCGATCCAGATTTTGGCGGCGTCGGAAGTCCGGTCATCTTCACCGGCGGCGGGGGAAGCGAGAAGCCGTTCTGGGCCTTCGCGCATCTCGACACGATCAGCTACCTTGTGCAGCCGGACCAGGGCGGCCGCGTTCCGCTCGTTCCGTATTGCGTGCATCTCATGCATGACGGCGAATGCCTCGCCAACGCGTACCGCTATGATCTTGAATCGAACCACTATCGCGTGATCGCCGAGGGCAGGATTAAATCATCCGCCGGGTCGCCCGTCTTTCGACGCGATGAGGCCGGGCGTCCAGCTTCGGCCTGGCGATCGGATCGCGCCCTTGTCTTCCTTTAACGACCTGGGGCAGGGCGGCCTCTTTACCGGCCTCATGGATAATGCGGGCGGCGTCGCGGCGCTGGCCGTCGCCGCGCCGGTTCTCGCGGAAGCGGGCGTCGAAGCCATGCTGGCTTTTCCCGACGAGGAGGAGGGGCCGGTGGGAGCAGGCAACCAGACGATGTGCCGGGGCAGCAGCCGGATCGCAGCCCTTCTCCCGCCGCCGAAGCTCGCGGTTATCGCGGATGTCCAACAGGGCGGAGGGGACCCGGACTCCGACACGAGGGGAGGGGTCGAGAACTCAACTCGGCTAGGCGGGGGCGCTGTTCTCGCCGAATTCTCGAGTCTCGCGCGCGGCGCTGTTACGCCTTTCGGCCTCTATGGCTTAGCCCGACGCATGGCCGATGTGATTGCCGAATTTGGCGTCCGCGTGCAGGAATCGAACAACGCCTATTCCTCGCGCAGCGACGACGTGAGCGTGATGATGAGGACGCCCAACGTGTTGCTTCTCGGCTATCCAGGGTTCAACCGGCATTTCGATCGGGGTTTGCCGCGCGCGCATCTCGACGATGTGGTGAAATTTTGCGAAAGCCGTGGTTTACGCCTCGGCCCTAGGCTCGGTTTTCGAGCACCGGCGCGTCGCGATGCTTCGGGACTCGTGATGATCGACATCGCGACCGTCGGCTGGCTCACGATGGACGACATTGTGCTTCTCGATCATTCCTGTCGACCCGGCGTGCTGGGCGGCGGCGCGCTTTATTCCGCCATCGGCGCACAGATCTGGTCCGACAGGGTAGGGGTTCATTCTGTTACGGGTCGCGAAGTCTACGAGGACGTCCGGGCCCGGATCGCCGCGCGGGGTCTCGATAGCGAGGGCGTTGGGGCCATCGATGGCGCGGGACTGCAGCTCTGGCTGCTGCACGAGAGCGAGACGTTCAAGCGGCAAGTGCCCAAGCTCAATTCGGCGACCGCGGAAGACATGGATCGCGGCCGAGGTCAGCTGCCTGAGATTTACCGGGGAGCGCGTGGCTTTCACGTCGCGCCTCAGACCCCGCAAGGCACGGCCGAGAACGTGCGCACGCTGTCCGAGGCGCCGCACCGGCCGGTCGTGACGGTGGATATTCTTTCCGACGAATTGATCGACCGCCGCCTGTACGCCGACTTCGGCTTCCTAGGCGGCGCGTCCGCTTTCCTGCCGAGCGAGGCGGAGATCGTGCGGATCTGGGGTCCGCCGGATATTGGCGTATGGCTGCGCGAGACAGCGTCGCGCCTGAAATGCCACATGGTCGCGAAGCTCGGTGAACGCGGATCCCTCGTCTGCGACGCCGAGAGCGGCGCCTTGATCCATACGCCAGCGTACGCGGTCAAAGTCGTCGATACGACAGGCGCCGGCGACGGCTATTGCGGGGGGTTCGTCGCGGGTCTTGCGGCCGGCCGGCCGCTTGCCGAATGCGCTGCGATGGGGACCGTGTCGGCGGCGTATGTTGTCGAAGCCTGCGGAGCGCTCGAAACGGAACGGCCGAGTGTTGCTGCTCGCCAGGCGCGGCTGCAGCGCGTGCTTGCGGGAACTCGATATGAGAAGCTGTAGAGCTCTTCGGTCGCACCTAGTTTGACGCGCGCGACCGCCCGCCGTGTGAGAACATGTCCCATTCATCGACCATCACCGCGAGGATCCGGGAAGCCTTCGACGCTGGCCACGCTCTCGGCCTGCTCCAGAAAGCCATTTCGATCCCGAGCGTGACAGGGGATGAAGCCAACTTTGCAGGATGGCTCATGGGAGAGCTTGCGCCTCTCGGGATCGAGGCCTCATCCGCCGAGTTTGCGGAAGGGCGCCCGAACGTGTGGGGCCTTCGACAGGGCAGGAGCGGCGCCGATACGCTCTTGCTGATCGGTCACACCGACACCGTCCATACCCGTGGTTGGAAGGAGCGATGGGCGGGAAGCGAGCGGGAGAGCCCGTTCTCAGGGGCTGTGGGGGATGGCGCCGTCTGGGGTCGCGGGGCGAGCGATCTGAAGGCTGGCCTATGCATGACGCTCGAGGCCGTCCGCACCCTCGATCGCGCGGGAATTGAAGTCGATCCCACTCTGCTCTTTGCCTTTGTCGGAGACGAAGAAAGCGGCGAGCCTGGCGCCGGCGTCAGCGCGGGAGCCCGCGCCTTCAGCGCGCTCATTGCGAGCCGTGCTGTGCCGCGACCGGACATGGCCATCTATGTCGAGCCGACGATGCTCGACATCTATGTCGCCCACATGGGCTTCTTCCTTTGCGACATCCGAGTCCTAGGCAAGTCTGCCTATTTTGGCGTGCCGGAACTTGGCGTCGATGCGCTTAGAGCCGCGCACGCCGTTCTCGGAGCGCTCTGGCGATATTCCGCCGAGCTTAGCGCCAGCGCCAAACATGCGCTGGTCGGATCCGGGTTCGTTCTGCCGACCGGCATTCAGGGCGGCGGCTACATTGCGGTTCCCGGAGAATGCACGATCAGCTTAATTGCGAAGATTCCGCCTGGGGTTCGCCTGGATGACGTGCGTGCTGGTCTTGAGGCGGCGGCGAGGGCGGCTTCCATAGACAGCCGCATCGAATTGCAGTTCTCCTACCCCGCGCCTCGCGATCATGCGATCGGGGGCCAACCTTTCGAGAGCCGCCTCGACGAGTCTCGCTTGAGGCGCCTCATCTCTGCCGTTCGCGCCGTTCGTCCTGACCGGGGAAATATCGAAGCCGCTCCCTATTGGTCCGAGTTGCCGATACTCTCGGCGCTCGGCGTTCCCGGAGTTTATTTTGCGCCCGGGGATATCCGGATCTGCCACACGACGGAAGAGAACGTCAGCCTCCAAGACTATTACGACGGCGTCGTCGCCCTCGCTGCGTTTCTCTCGGGAGCCGATTATCCTGAAGCAGACCGCGCAGTCGGAGAAAAGCGGCGCTAGGCTAAAGGAGATCGCAATGTTTCTCGACTTGATCCGGCGGCGCAACCCGAGACTGATCGAGGCCGCGATTGCACTGCATCAAGGCGGCAAACTGCCGGCTAACACTTACGTCATCGACCTTGACGCCGTTGAGGACAACGCTCGCGAGATCTCGGCCAAGGCGAATTCGTTCGGCCTGACCGTGATGGCGATGACCAAACAGATGGGACGCAACGAGTCTTTTTGCCGCGCAGTGATGCGCGGAGGGATAAAGCGCAGCGTCGCGGTCGATCTGGAATGCGCCTTGGCCACGAAGCGTGCAGGCATGGAGCTTGGGCACATCGGCCACCTTGTCCAGATTCCGAAATGGGAGGCGGACAGCGCGGCACGGCTTTCTCCCACCTGGTGGACGGTCTTCAATGCCGAAAAAGCGACCGAAGCAGCAGCGGCTTCAAAGAAACTGGGACGAGAGCAGCCCCTCCTCGCCCGCATTCGCGGCGAGAATGATCAGTTCTATCGCGGGCACGAGGGCGGGTTTTCCGCTTCCGAAATCGTCGCGGTGGCGGCGGCTTTGGATAAGATTTCGGGCGGCCGCTTCGCTGGGATTACGACTTTCCCCGCGTTGCTGTTTGACGCCGCGAGTCGCAAGGTCAGGCTGACACCCAATCTCGAAACTCTCCGACAGGCGTCCGCGACGTTGGCGCGCAACGGACACAAAGAGATCGAAATCAACGCTCCAGGCACAACCTCGAGCGTGACCCTGAAAGCGCTCGCCGAAGCCGGCGCTACCCAAGTCGAGCCCGGACACGGGCTGACAGGAACGACCCCGTTGCACGTGAGCGACGACCTGCCTGAGGCGCCGGCGGTTGTCTATCTGACCGAGATTTCGCATCTCTCGGGAGGCGAAGCCTTCTGCTTCGGCGGCGGTCTCTATATTGACCCGGTTTTTCCCAATTATCAGGTGAAAGCGATCGTCTCGCACGAGCCACGAACGGACGACGGCGCGCTTCGCGGTGTCGAAATTCCTCCGCCCGACGCCATCGATTATTACGGCATGGTCGACGCTGCTGGTTCAACGAAGCCGGCGCCCGGAGACAGCGTTGTGTTCGGATTTCGCCCTCAGGCCTTCGTCACGCGCGCGTTCGTTGCTGGCGTCTCCGGGCTTTCGTCGGGAAAACCTGCCGTCGAGTTCGATCTCTCACAGTTCAGGCGCGAAGGCCCATTGGCCAGGGTAAAGATCGGGGTTGGTTCCCCCGGAGCGCCGCAACCATAGGACCGCTTGGTCGTCGTCGCCGTATACCGCCGTTCGGGCTCTCGCCGGGCGAGTGGTGAGATTGGTGCGACGGTAGGACAGGCGACAGCGGTCACGCGCTCGTGATCCGGGCGCCTCGGCGATTCTGGGAACCTCTTCGCACAAGCCGGAATTTAGAGGAGCGCTTCTGGGCGATATGCGCCCCGGAGTGTGCCCTTGTGGGCTTGAAGACCGTTTTCAGGCAGTGGAGGCGTCCATGCCGACCAAACTCAGCGATGGACCGCAATCTGTCGATCGACGTCGTTTTCTCGGCGCCTCGGTCTCCACGGCAGCCCTTCCGTTTGTAGGAGCCCGCCTCGACGGAGCCTTCGCCGAGCCCGTGGCGCTTGCGCCCAGCGACAGCCCTGTTTTGGTCGCTCTTTCAGTCAACGGCGACGCTTATCACCTCGGACTCGACGTCCGGACGACCTTGCTTGACGCCCTTCGGGAGCACATCGGGCTCACAGGATCAAAGAAGGGCTGTGATCACGGCCAGTGCGGGGCCTGCACGGTGCATATTGACGGCGTGCGGGTTCTGTCATGCCTGACCCTCGCCATCGCGGCCCAAGGCCACGAGGTCACCACCATCGAAGGGCTAACGCGAGCGGACGGACCGCTGCATCCAATGCAGCAGGCCTTCGTGGACAATGACGCCTTCCAGTGCGGCTATTGCACGCCCGGCCAGATCATGTCGGCCATCGGCTGCGTGAAGGAAGGCCACGCGGGTAATGACGATACGATCCGCGAATATATGAGCGGCAATTTGTGCCGTTGCGCCGCTTATCCGAACATTGTCTCCGCGGTCGCCCAAGCCAAAACGCAGATGGAGGGCTGAGCGATGCGTGCGTTTGTCTATGACCGGGCTTCGAGCGATGTCACCGCAATTCGGGCCGCGTCGATGCTCGCGCAGCTCCCTTTGGTCCAGGGCCGCGCGCCAGTCGAATATCTGGCCGGAGGCACAACGCTCATCGACCTGATGAAGCTCGACGTCATGCGGCCGGCCAAAGTGGTGGATCTGGGCGCGCTCGCCGGCGCCCATGACGCCATCTCCGTGTCCCCCGGCGGCGTGCGGCTTGGCGCCATGGTCAGGATGGCGGCTGCCGCCGACCATCCGGAGATTGTCAAATCCTATCCCGTCATTTCCCAGAGCTTGCAGCTCGCCGCCAGCGCGCAACTTCGCAACATGGCGACGCTTGGCGGCAATGTGCTGCAGCGGACCCGGTGCACCTACTTTCGCGATACGTCCTGGACCGCGTGCAACAAGCGCGATCCCGGTTCGGGCTGCGCCGCAATGGACGGTATCAATCGACAACATGCAATTCTTGGCGGGAGTTCCGACTGCATCGCGACTTATCCCGGCGACTTTGCTCAAAGTCTGATTGCGCTTGATGCGACGGTTATCGTGGCGGGCGCTTCCGGCGTTAGAACCATCCCGTTCGCCGCCCTGCATCGATTGCCGGGCGCAACGCCAAACGCGGAGACCGCTCTCGCGCCAGGCGAGCTCATCACCGGCTTCAACGTTCCAGCGGGGCCCTGGACGCGGCGGTCGCTGTATCTCAAGGTGCGCGATCGGCAGTCCTATGAGTTTGCTCTCGCCTCCGCCGCGGTGGCGCTGGACATGGATGGCCCGAAGGTCCGTGAGGCCCGTATTGCTCTCGGCGGGGTGGCCACGATTCCGTGGCGATCGCGCGAGGCGGAGGACGCGCTCGTCGGGAAGACCATAACCGAGACCGTCGCCGAAGCCGCGGCCCGAGCTGCATTCGCTGACGCGAGGCCGCGAGTCCACAATGCCTTCAAGGTTGCGCTTGGCCAATCCACCTTGGTTCGCGCGCTGCTGCAAGCCGCCGAACTGGAGGGCTGAAGATGATCGATCCGGCTGCTCCGGCGCCCACCGGCAATATGGGTCAACCCATTCCGCGTTATGACGCCCGCGTCAAAGTCACCGGCAAGGCGCTCTATGCGGCGGATATGGCGCTTCCCGATGTCGCCTTTGCCTACCTGCTCTCGAGCCGGATCGCCAAAGGACGAATTAAATCCTTCGATCTCAAATCCGCACGCGCTTTGCCCGGCGTGCTTGACATTCTTACCTATCAAACGATCGGCGGCGACATCCGTAAGGTCAAATACTTCACCGAGGGCGGTCCCGCTTCGAATTCGGTGGTTCCCCTTGGCTCCGCCGAGATCGCCTACGCGGGCCAAACGATCGCGGTGGTGCTCGCCGAAACCCTGGAAGTCGCCCAGGACGCGGCCTCCCAGATTGGCGTCGAATACGAGCAGCAGCCGTCAGCCGGAACATTCGATTCGAAAGGGACGCTTGAGCAGGAACTCGCTGATGAGAACAAGAAACACGACGATCCCAAGGTCGGCGATTTCGCGATCGCCTATGAATCCGCTCCCGTCAAAATCGACGCCAGCTATTCGACACCAACTCAGCATCACAACCCGATCGAACTGTTCGCCACCCAATGCGTTTGGAATGGCGCGCAGCTCACCGTCCATGAGCCGAGCCAGAATGTTTATGGGATCAAAAACGGGCTAGCGGCCCAGCTTGGCGTCGAACCCAGTCAAATCAGGGTTATCAGCCGCTATGTCGGCGGCGCCTTCGGCTCCAAGGGCGCCCTGACGCAGCGGACAGCGATCATCGCGATCGCAGCCCGCAGACTGGGCCGGCCGGTGAAACTCGTGCCGACCCGCGAGCAGGGTTTTACGATTGCGACCTTCCGGGCCGAAACGCGGCACCGCATCCAGCTCGGGGCCACGCCGGACGGAAAGCTTCAGGCGCTCAATCACGAAGGGTTCGAGGTCACGTCCCGCGCCGATCCTTACGCGGTCGCCGGCACCGACGCGTCGACGCGGATGTACGCTTGCCCGAACGTCGCAAGCAATGTAACGATCGTGCGCGCCGATCGCGCGACGCCTGGTTTTATGCGAGCGCCAGCCGAAACGCCCTATTTCTTTGCTCTCGAAAGCGCGATGGACGAACTCGCCGTTGCGCTGAACATGGATCCGATCGAGCTGCGCCGCGTCAACGACACCCAGACGGAGCCGATCAAGGGTTTGCCCTATACCAGCCGCGCGCTCATGACCTGTTTCGATCAAGCCGCGGAGGCGTTCGGCTGGAAAGCGCGCAATCCAGCGCCGGGCTCGAAGCGCGACGGCGATTGGCTGGTCGGCTGGGGATGCGCCGCCTCCGCTTATCCGACCCAGATGGCCGCGGCGACGGCCCGTGTCCGCGTGTTTTCGGACGGCCACGCGCTGGTCGAGACAGCCGGCCATGAGATTGGCAATGGCCTCTATACGGTCGTGGCGCAGACAGCTTCCGAGCGGCTTGGCATCCCAGTCGAGAAGGTTTCGGTCGCCCTCGGCGACACCGATTTGCCGCCCGCTCCGGTGGCCGGCGGCTCGATCTCGACCGCCAGCGTTTGCACGGTGGTCGCCCAGGCTTGCGAACTCCCTCCGCATGCGGCTGGGGCAAGACGGAAAGCCGGCCTCCGATGTCGCCGCGGCCATGAAAGAGCGAGGCATGGGCGCTCTTGAGGACTATGCGGAGTCGCTGCCGCACGGCGTGGCCAAGGACGGCGTCCAGGCCCTCTATCGGGGCGCGGCAATGCCCATGGGCGGCGCGCGGTTGAAGGACCGGATCCAATTCGCGTTCGGCGCGCAGTTCGTCGAAGTGCGCATTCATTCGCGAACCCGCGAAATCCGCGTGCCCCGGATGGTCGGGGCGTTCGCGTCGGGCCGAATCCTGAACCCGCGCACCGCGCACAGCCAGTATATGGGCGGCATGATCTGGGGCATTGGCTCCGCCCTGCACGAGAAGACGGAGATCGACCTACGCACGTCGCGTTATGTGAACACAAACCTTGCGGATTACATGATCCCCGTGAACGCCGACGTCGGCGAGGTTCACATCATCATGGTTCCGGAGGAGGACCGGCTGATCAACCCGCTCGGGGTGAAGGGCATCGGCGAGATCGGCATCGTCGGCACATCAGCGGCGCTCGCCAATGCGATCTATCACGCGACCGGCCAGCGCTTGCGCGATCTGCCGCTGCGGATCGACGACCTGGTCACCGGGGTCTGAAGCTTCTGGGCCACGGATACAACCAGGGCGCGAGTTCCCGCCAAGACAATCCAAAGGATTCCAAGGAAAACCAAGGAAAAACCCTTGCATTTCCTTGGATTCCTTTGGCCAATTCTGGGCTTTTCAATGGGTTACGGCGAATCCAAATAAAAAAATTCGTTTCCGGGCTGAACTCGCGTCGTGGGTTGTGCGCAGTCGCCGCAAGCCGCTCACTTGCGCCGGCGTTCCGCTCGTCGTTGGCCCAGCTTTTCATGCCGAGCATGATAGCAGCGATTTCTGTTTAATACAATAAAAATCATGGCTCTTATAGCGTTGGCCGTTGGTCCTCAGCCGATCCGAAGTCATGGCCGGGCTTGTCCCGGCTATCCACGCTGCCCCGCTGCGATAATCTCTGTTGCCAAGATAATGTCTCTTATCAGATGCTTACCTGACAGGACAGTGTTCTCGTGGATAGCCGGGACAAGCCCGGCCATGACGCCTCCAGGAGCGCAAATGCCTAACGCCATAAAAGCCAAAATCAGCAAGTTCGAGAATGACCTTAGCCCCGGGCGGCTCTTGTGACGTTCGCTCTTGGTCGTTGGAATCGGGGTCATGGGGGATCCCCGGACGAGCTTGAGGCCTCATGGACACACCCGGATCACAGTTCGGGGCGGCCGTGACGACAAGGCTGAGACCAACAGCAAACCTATAAGAGCCTCCGGCGAACCCCCGAGCGACTTTCGGCAGCGCCGCCGCGCGTCAGCAAAGGAGGAAGTCGTTCTGGCCCGTGTCCCTTGAAGTGGAGTTATGTCCCCGCGTCGATCCTGGGCGCCGGCCGGTCAATACAGTCGCATTATTCACGAAAATCGCCATGTATCGGAAGCTTTTCGCCCCCAAGCGGGTCTTCGCGCAGGCTTTGTGGAGCCGTCTATCCGGTGAACCGCGAAGCAACAGTCGCGGGCGCGTTATATTCCGTAAGATATTTCGGTCATCGCCGTTGGGTTGAATAGGCGAATGTGTTGCGGCGCAAAAAACAGACTGCTTGTAAAGTCGCGCATATTCCGTTTCACTATTGTCGCTTATCGCCGCCGCTGACGCCCATGCGATTGCTGGGAGGCTGCGTCGCGCGTGATGGCGAACGCGCGCAAGCGTTCATACGCTCGCGCCAAAGAAGCAATAGGTGGAGTTGGGAGGAAATGGTCATGGTGACGAGTGGAATCCGCGCTGTAGCGCTGACCAGCATTTTGCTGTCGAGCGCGGCGTGGGCACAGGACAAGATCAAAGTCGGCGTCACCGCGACGCTTGAAGGCACCTATACGATCCTCGGCGTGGACGGCATCGCCGGTTTCAACGCCGCGGTGAAGAAATACAACAGCAAGGCGGGCGGGAAGGAGCTCGAATTCGTCATCGCCTCGACCGACGCGACGCCGGACTCGGCGCTGCGCGCGGTCAAGAAGCTCATCGACCAGGACCATGTGCAAATTCTTATTTCGCCGCTGTCCGGCGATGAAGGCATTGCGGTCAAGAACTTCTCCAAGACTCATCCGGAGCTGACGTTCATCAACGCCGCCTCGGGCGCGCAGGAAACAACCTTCCCCGACCCGTCGCCCAATTTCTTCCGCTGGAACATGGACGGCGCGCAATGGTCCGCCGGCCTTGGCGACTATGCCTACAACACCAAGGGCTACAAGAAGATCGCAACCGTCGGCGAGGATTATTCCTTCGTCTACACGCAGGTCTTCGGCCTCGTTCTGGAATATTGCGCGGCTGGCGGACAGGTGACGAGCCGCCAGTGGGTGCCGCTTGGCACCAAGGACTTCGCCTCGACGATCGCGGCGCTGCCCGATGACGTCGACGCGATCTACCTCGGTCTTGGCGGGGCTGATGCGGTCAACTTCCTCAACCAATACCAGCAGGCCGGCGGCAAGGCCCATCTCATGGGCGGGTCGATCATGGTCGACCAGACCGTCCTTTCGGCCAAGGGCGACGCGAAGAAGGCGATGCTCGGCACGATCGCGTCGAGCGGCATGGCCGACACCTGGGACAATCCAGGCTGGAAGTCGTTTGTGACGCTCTATCAGGAGGCCACCCCCGCCGATAAGCGCCTGCCGAGCCCGGGATTGCTGGCGACCAATTACTATGGCGCGACGATGGCGATGATCGAGGCGCTCGACAAGGTCAATGGCGACCTCAGCGACAATCAGTCGAAGTTCAAGACTGCGCTTGCCGGGCTCACCATCGACGCGCCGAACGGCAAGATCAGCCTCGATGAGGACCGTCAGGCGATCGGCACGAACTTCGTCACCGAAGTGGCCGATGACGGGAAGGGTGGCCTCGTCAGCAAGGTGGTCAAGGTCATTCCCGACGTCCATCAGACGCTGGGCTATCCGCGCGACGTCTTCGCCAAGATCGGGCCGCCGAGCCGGACCAATCCGGAGTGCAAGAAGTATTGATGTCCTGCGTGACCGGGCGGCGAAAGCCGCCCGGTTCATACGCTCTTGCAAAACTCTCCGACTGTTGAACCTTGTCGTCCATCACGCGGCAAATCGGGGAGGAGGTAGAGAGATGAGCCGGGCCGTCGCGGCCGTCCACGGCCAATTCGGCCGCGCGGTGATTTATCGACTAAACCGTCCCTTCAACATCCACGCGCACCGCGAAGGGCATCTCATCTTCCATTTGTCGGGCGATGAGGGCGGCGTGCTCGTTTCAGGCGCGCCGTGCCGAGCGACCAACGAGTCCGTCGTGGCGGTCAGCCCTTGGGAGCCGCATAATTTCGTTCCAGGGGACCTCGACGACGGCTCGACCTTCTTCGTCCTTTACGTAAACCCCGACTGGTTCGCCCACGGAATCGGCGAGACACGGCTTCGGTTCGGCCGCTCCGAATTCGCTCGAACGCCGGCGCTCGACGCGCAAATTCGGCGCGTCTCGGGCCTCGTTTACGCCGGCGAGCGCCTCACCCTTGATTGCGAGTTGCGCGGCTTAATTCAGGCCTGCTGCGAGGAGACCTGGCGTCAAGAGGAGACTTGGCGTCAAGAGGAGACTTGGCGTCAAATGGGCTTGGGCGGGGGCGGCGGTTCATCCGGCCAGGCGATCGATTTTCGCGTGCGCAAGTCGATGCGGCTGATGGAGGAGTCGCTCGGGGCCGACATCGAGCTCGACGCGGTGGCGCGCGGCGCGGGCCTGTCGCGTCCGCATTTCTACAAGCTGTTTCGGACCCAGACTGGGCTCACGCCAAACCTCTATGTCAACACCCTGCTGATGGAGCAGGCGATCGATAGGCTGGTGGCGAGCGAGATCCCCGTCGCCGATATCGGCTACGATCTGGGTTTCTCGTCGCAAAGCGGCTTCACGCGCTTCTTCGCCGCCAACGTCGGCATGGCGCCGACGCAATATCGGCGGGTCGCCCATGTCCTCTAGCGACCCGATTCTGAAGTTCAACGCCCTCGTCCTGAGGCGCCGCGAAGCGGCCTCGAAGGACGCTCCAGTACGCGCCGGTCAGGGCGCCGCCTTCTGGAGCATCCTTCGAGACGCGAGACTTCGCCTCGCTCCTCAGGATGAGGTGGTCGGTTCGCCACGTCAGTCGACGTTCACGGTTAATCGAACGAACTTCGAGTCCGGGACACTAGCGGCGCGTCGACAGGATATGGAATCATACTGTCGATCAAGCGCGCGCGGCCGAAAGTGGATAGGCTGTTGAACACACGACGGGAGGTAGGCTTCACCATGATCGGGTTTTCGCGACAGCGCGGCCGCCGCTCCGTGGCGCGGCGGCGTGGTCGCCGTTGCGTTCCTTGAAGACTTGACGATGAACAATTTCGTCGCCCGCCGTCCGATCTGGTCCCTGATCATCGCAATTCTGGTGATCGCGGCGATCTGGCTCGTGTTCGCGCCCTGGTCCTCGGGCTTCGAGGCGATCTTCGGCCGAAAGAAGCTCTTCCTCAACGCCGCGCTTAACGGGATCACGCTAGGCGGCCTTTATTTCCTCGTCGCCAGCGGCTTCACCCTGATTTTCGGCCTCATGCGCAACGTCAATCTGGCGCATGGCTCGATCTACCTTCTCGGCGGTTACTTTGGCTATCTCGCCGTCGACGCCACCGGCTGGTGGCTGCTCGGCTTCATCGTCGCTTTCCTTGTCGCGGCTCTCCTTGAAATCATTCTTCAAGTCGCCGTCTTTCGCCGGATGGAGGGGGAGGATCTTCGCCAGACGCTGGTGACGATCGGGATTTCGATCGTGCTCGCCGACCTCATGCTTTGGGGATTCGGCGGAAATTCCTACCAAATTCAAACCCCGGCATGGCTCCGCGGGCCGATGGACCTGCCCCTGATCACGGCGGTCAAGTCCTCGGGCGAGGCGGTCTATCTGACCTATCCGATCGTTCGCCTGGTCATCTTTTTAGCCTCCGTGGTGATCGGCCTGGGCATGTGGCTCGTCCTGAACCGCACCCGGATCGGGATGATCGTTCGCGCCGGCGTCGACGATCGCGAAATGCTGTCCGCGATGGGCGTGCCCATCCAGCTTGTCTTCGTCACCGTATTCGCGTTCGGCGCCGGGCTTGCCGGGATGGCCGGCGTGGTCGGGGGAACTTTCCAATCTTTGTCTCCGGGCGAGGACACGCGCTTCCTGCTCGCCTCGTTGATCGTGGTCATTGTCGGCGGCATGGGTTCGATTCCGGGCGCGGCGCTGGGCGCGGTCATCATCGGCCTCGCCGAGCAGATCGGGCTCGCTTATTTCCCGACCTACGCGATCGTTCTGACCTTCCTGATCATGGTGCTCGTGCTGGCCGTGCGGCCGCAGGGCCTGCTGGTGGGGCGCTAGGCCATGGCGCTCGCCGAAAGCCGCGCCGCCGGCGCGTCCAGGGCCGCTTCGCAGCCCAACTCGCAGTCCACTTGGTTGCAAAACGTCAATCCCGCGGCGGTCCTGGTCGGCGTCGTTGTCCTCATCATGCCGGCGATCGCCTCGAGCTTCGTGCTGACGCAGATCTTCGGCTGGTCGTACATGCTCGGCACGATCGCGCTCAGCCTGATGTTCCTCGCCGGCTACGGCGGCATGGTCAGCCTTGCGCAGATGACGATCGCCGGTTTCGCCGGCTACGTCGTCGCGATCCTGGGGGTGAACGGGATGCCGGGCGGAATCGGCTGGCCATGGTGGCTCGCGGTTCCGGCGGCTTTGATTCTTGCGATGATTGTCGGCGCCATCATTGGCGCGCTCGCGGTGCGCACCGCGGGCATCTACACGATCATGATCACCCTCGCGATCGCCGCGGCGTTCTTTTATTTCACCAACGAGAATTACGCCATCTTCAACGGCCACACCGGCATTAACAGCATTCCGACGCCAGTGTTTCTGGGCGTCAACTGGCACGCCGACATACCCTCCTACTATCTCGAGCTCGGCGTCGCGTTCCTGTGCTGGCTCGCGGTCTCCACGATCGCCCGCGCGCCCTTCGGGCTTGCGCTCCAGGGCATTCGCGACAACCCGCGGCGCATGGCCGCGCTCGGCTTCAACGTCAACGCCCATCGCATCGCGGCTTACGTGTTCGCGGCGCTCGTCGCGGCGCTCGGCGGCATTCTCCTGGTCTGGAGCTACGGCGAAATCGCGCCCGGGACGGTCAGCGTCTCGGCGGCGATCGACATCCTGGTCATCGCCGTCGTTGGCGGGATCGGCAATCCGATCGGCGCCTTCATCGGCGCTCTGCTCTACGCGGTGCTGAAAACCTTCGCCCTTGACGTGCTGGTTGCCTTCGGCCTCGACGGCAACCGGTTTCGGCTCCTGATCGGCCTCGGCTTCCTGGCGATTGTGTTTTTCTCGCCGGACGGGATCATTGGTTTGTGGGCGCGCTGGCGCAATCGCGCCCGGTCCGGATCCTCACGCCCGCAATCGACAGGCGGCGGCCATGGATAGCGTCGCCCAGCGCCTCTCGACGGTCGGCTCCGCCAACGCGCTCGAGCTGCGCGGCGTGACGCGGCTGTTCGGCGCTCTCGCCGCGCTGACCGACATCTCGCTCACGGTCCGGCCCGGCGAGCGGCGCGCCGTCCTCGGCTCGAACGGCGCCGGCAAGACGACGCTCTTCAACTGCATCACCGGCGACTTTCCGCCGTCCTCGGGGACGATTCGCTTCTTCGGCGAAGACGTGACCTTCTTTCCGCCCTACGAGCGGATCCGCCGCGGCTTGCGCCGGACCTACCAGATCTCGGCGCTTTTCCCGGGCCTGACCGTGCTCGACAACGTGTATCTGGCCGTTCGCGGAGTCTCGCGCGGCCGTTACTCGTTCATTCCGCCGCGGCGCAACGACGTGCTCGTCAACGCCGCGGAATCGCTCATCCAGGCGGTCCATCTGACCCCGATCAAGGATCGGCTGGTGGCGGAACTGGCCTATGGCCAGCAGCGGCAGCTCGAGATCGCGCTGGCGCTCGCGGGCGCGCCCCGCTTCATTCTGTTCGACGAGCCCGCAGCCGGGCTGTCGCCGACCGAACGGGGCGAGCTCGTCGAGATTCTCTCTTCGCTCCCCTCGCATATCGGCTACATCATCATCGAACACGACATGGACGTCGCGCTGCGGGTGGTCGAGCGGGTGACGATGATGCACAATGGCAGGATCTTCAAGGAAGGCTCGCCGCAGGAGATCGAGGCCGATCCCGAGGTCCAGGAACTCTATCTCGGGGGCGGGCATGGCTGAGCCGCGTCGCTCCGAGGCGAACGTCATGCTCCAGATCAGGAGCCTCAATGTCTACTATGGCCATTCGCACGCGCTGCAGGGCGTCGACCTGACGCTCGACCATGGCGTCATGTCGGTTGTCGGCCGCAACGGCATGGGCAAGACCACGCTTTGCAAGGCGATCATGGGTCTCGTCCGCGCTTCGAGCGGCACAATCCGCATGCGCGGGCAGGAGCTCGTGGGTCTTGCCCCCGCGGGAATCGCCCGCCTTGGCGTTGGCTACGTCCCGCAGGGACGCAGGCTGTGGCGCTCCTTGACGGTCGACGAGCATCTGCGAATGACGCAGGCGCGCCAGCATGGGCCCTGGACCGCCGAGCGCGTCTACGACACCTTCCCCCGCCTGGCTGAGCGGCGCAACAACGGCGGCGCGCAGCTCTCCGGCGGCGAGCAGCAGATGCTGGCGATTTCTCGCGCCTTGGTGACCAACCCGCATCTCCTGATCATGGACGAGCCGACCGAGGGCCTGGCGCCGGTGATCGTGACGCAGGTCGAGGAGATGTTGCTGCGTCTGGCTGAGGAAACCGACATGGCGATCCTCGTCATCGAACAGAACATCGGGGTGGCGACGACGATCTCCGAAAACGTCGCCATCATGGTCAACGGGCGGGTCAATCGCATCATCGAGTCGCGCCGGCTTGCGGCGGACCGCGAACTCCAGCAGCGGCTTTTGGGCGTTGGCCGCCATTCCGACGCCGCCGAACCGGACCGCCCCGAGGCGGCGTCGCCGGGCGCGTCCGCGCCTCAGCCCGCAAGCGCGGCGAAGCCGTCAGGCGCGCCGATCCGGATCTATGTCTCGAACCCGGCGCCGCCCACACGCTGGTCGCAACCCGCGCCCAACGCGCGCATCGAAGCGGCCGCTCGGATCGCTTCGGCCGGCCCCGGAAGGATCGAAGCCGGGCCTGTACCGAGCCCAACCTTGCTGCCCTCCGGGCCGCCGGTGGTCATCGTCGCCGGGACGCTCGACACCAAGGGCGCTGAGCTTCGCTTCATCCGCGACCTCATCGTCGCCAGCGGTTTGCGGACGCGCCTTGTCGACGTATCGACCAGCGGCAAGCCGGCGACCTGCGACGTGACCGCGCAAGAGATCGCGCTCAACCATGGTCGCGGCGGTTCGGCGGTCTTCAGCCGGGATCGCGGCGCTTCGGTCGCCGCCATGGCGGAAGCCTTCGAGACCTGGATCAAGCGCCAGGGCGACATTGCCGGCATGATCAGCGCCGGCGGGTCCGGCGGCGCCTCGATCGTCGCCCCGGCGATGCGCGCTCTTCCGATCGGCGCGCCCAAGGTGCTGATCTCCTCGATCGCCTCCGGCGACGTCAGCCCTTATGTCGGTCCGACCGACATAACGATGATGTATTCGGTCACCGACGTTCAGGGCCTCAACTCGATCTCCCGGCAGGTGCTCGCCAACGGCGCCCAGGCTTTGATCGGGATGGTCAAGGCCCGCCTCGAGGCAAAGCGCGAGGTTGGCGCCGCGAGATCGCGCCGCCTGGCCGTTCGCTCGGTCGGGCTGACCATGTTTGGGGTGACGACGCCCTGCGTTCAGCAGATCGCGGCGGCGCTGGCGGCGGATTGGGAATGCCTGGTGTTCCACGCCACCGGCACAGGCGGTCGCTCGATGGAGAAATTGATCGATTCCGGCGCGATTTCCGCGGTCATCGACGTGACCACGACCGAAGTGGCCGACATGCTCATGGGCGGGGTGCTGGCGGCGGACGAGGACCGCTTCGGCGCAATCATCCGGACCCGCACGCCGTACATCGGCTCGGTCGGCGCGCTCGACATGGTGAATTTCGGGCCGCCCGGCACGGTGCCGCCCGCTTATAAGGACCGGCTTCTGCATGCGCACAATCCCCAGGTGACGCTGATGCGCACGACCGAGGCCGAGAACGATGAGATCGGCCGGTGGATCGGCGAGAGGCTGAACCTGATGGACGGGCCGGTGCGCTTCTTCCTGCCCGAGCTCGGCGTTTCGGCGCTCGATTCCGCCGGCCAGGCGTTCCACAATCCCCGCGCCGATGCCGCGCTGTTCGCGGCGCTCGAGCGGACGGTGCGCCAAACCTCCGCTCGGCAATTGATCCGGGTCAAGCGGCACATCAACGATCCCGAATTCGCAAGCACAATCGTCGCCGCCTTCCGGGCGCTGCACGGCGAGGCGCGCGCGCGGCGCCGCGCCGGGGGGCGCGAATGAGCGCCTTGAGCCGATCGGCGTTGATGGAGAAGTTCCGGGCGATGGCCGCGCGAGGCGAGCCGATCGTTGGCGGCGGCGCGGGCGTCGGGCTTTCCGCCAAATGCGAGGAAGCGGGAGGAATCGACCTGATCGTCATCTACAATTCCGGCCGCTATCGCATGGCCGGGCGCGGCTCGCTCGCGGGCCTCCTCGCTTATGGCGACGCCAATGCGATCGTCGTCGACATGGCGCGCGAAGTGCTGCCATTGGTCCGGCGCACGCCGGTCCTGGCCGGCGTCAACGGCACCGACCCGTTCCGCCGGATGGACGTCTTTCTCGACGAGATCAAAGCGCTCGGATTTGCCGGCGTGCAGAACTTCCCCACAGTCGGTCTCATCGACGGGACTTTTCGGCTAAACCTCGAGGAGACGGGCATGTCCTACGGCCTCGAGGTCGATATGATCGCGACCGCGCACAAGAAGGATCTCTTGACCACGCCTTACGTCTTCAATGAGGGCGAGGCGGAAGCGATGGCGAAGGCCGGGGCCGACATCATCGTCTGCCACCTCGGTTTGACCACGGGCGGCGCCATCGGCGCCCAGACCGGGCGCAAGCTGAACGCGTGTCCCGCGCTCATCGACGCATGGGCCAGCGCGGCGATGAAGGTTCGGCCCGACATTCTCGTCCTGGCGCATGGCGGTCCGATCGCCGAACCCGGCGACGCCGATTTCATCATGAAGGCGACGAAGACTTGCCACGGATTTTACGGCGCTTCATCCATGGAGCGCTTGCCGGTCGAAGCCGCGCTGACCGAGCAGGTCCGCCGCTTCAAATCGATCAGCCGACAATGATAATCAGGGCAACGCCAGGAAGAGCGGGACACAAGGGAGGAATGGGAAAATGTCGGGGCTCTTGATCGGAAATCTGATCCTCTGGCTCATCGTCGCGATCATCGTCATCGTGGTCGTCGTGTACGTGGTCAACTGGCTCTACCATCGCTCGTCGAGCGAGGTGTCGTTCGTGCGCACCGGCTTTCTCGGCGAGCGGGTGGTGATCAACGGCGGCGCTTTCGTCCTGCCGTTCATTCACGACTTCACCCCAGTCAACATGAACGTTCTGCCGATGCAGATCGTGCGCGAGAAAGGCGGCGCCCTCATCACCCGCGACCGCATGCGCATCGACATCGAGGCCGACTTCTATGTCCGCGTACAGGCGACGCGAGAGGCGGTGGCGATCGCGGCCGCGACGCTTGGGCGGCGCACGCTCGAGCCTGAACGGCTTCATGCTCTGCTGTCGGGCAAGTTCGTCTCCGCGCTGCGGTCCGTCGCCTCCGAGATGACAATGGAGCAGATGCACGAGCAACGTGGCGATTATGTCGCTCGCATCAAAGCCGCGGCCCAGGAGGCGCTGGCCCAGAACGGTCTCGAGCTTAAATCGGTCGCAATCACCGACCTCGATCAGACCGACCTCGAATTCTTCAATCCCTCGAACCGGTTCGACGCCGAGGGTCTGACCCGGCTGATGGAGGACATCGAGGACCGCCGGAAGTTGCGCAACGACATCGAACAGGATTCGATGATCAAGATCCGCACGCGCAATCTTGAGGCCGAGCGGCAGGCGCTGGACATCGAGCGCGACAGCGAAGCCGCTCGCCTGGCTCAACAGCGCGACATCGAGGTGAGACGCGCGGTGCAGCGCACCGAGGTCGCGCGCGAACGCGCTTTGCAAGAGACTGAAGCCGAGCAAGCGCAAATTTCGGCCCGTGAGGCGATCGAAAAAGCGCGCATTGCCAACGAGCAGGCGATCAGCGAAGCGCGCATCGCCTCCGAGCGCGAGGTCCGGCAGAAGGAAATCGAGCGGACCCGCGCGGTCGAGGAAATCGAGATCTCGGCGCGCGAGGGAATCGAGAAGGCGCGGATCGCCAATCAGCGCTCCGTCGACACGGCCCGCATCGCCTCCGAACGCGAAGTGCGCCAGACCGAAATCGCGCGCGCACGCGCTGTGGAAGAGGCCGAGATTGAGTCGCGCGAAGTCGTCGAGAAGGCGCGCATCCTCCAGGAACGCGCGGTGACGGAATCGCGGATTGTCAACGAGGAGGAGACGCGTCGCCGCGAGATTGAGCGGACGAGGGCCGTCGAGGAAGCCGAGATTTCGGCCCGCGAGACCACGGAAAAGCTGCGCATCGTGCAGATGACGACCATCAATGCCGAGCGGATCGCGGCCGACGAGCGGGTGCGCGGGCTGGAGATCGCGCGCACCAGGACGATCGAGGCCGCCGAGATCAATGCCCAGCAGGCGATCGAGGCAGCGAAGATCGTTCGCGACCAGACGCTCGCCGCGGACCGCATCGCCGCCGATCAGAGCACGCGGTCACTCGAAATCACCCGCAATCAAGCAATCGAAGAGGCTGAAATCGCCGCCCGCGAAGCGACCGAAGCGACCCGCATCGCTCAGGACGAGCGCGTTCGGGCGCTCGAGATCGCGCGCAATCGGGCGCTCGAAGAGGCCGACATTTCCGCCCGCGAGACGATTGAAGCGGCCCGGATCGCACAGGAGCGGACCATTGCGCTGGCCCGAATCGAGAGCCAGCAAACGACCCAGGGCGAGGAGATCGCTCGCAGACGCGTGATCGAGGAGGCCGAGATTGCCGCGCTGCAGGCGACGCGCGCGGCGCGCATCGCCCAGGAGAAGGCGACGACCGCCGAGACGATCTCCGCCGATCAGGCGACCCGGCGGCTCGAGATCGCCCGCAACGAGGATCTCGAGCGGGCGGAAATCGCCGCGCGCGAGCTGGTCGAATTGGCCCGCATCGCTCAGGACCGGAAGATCCAGGCGGACCGCATCGCCAGGGACCAGGAGGTGCGGGCGCGGGAGATCGCTCGCACGCAGGCTTTGGAGGAAGCGGACATCCAGGCTCGCGAGGCGATCGAAGCCGCGCGCATCGCGCAGGAAAAGGCGGTCGCCGCCGAACGGATCGAGGCCGATCAGGACACAAGAAGCCGCGAGATCGCACGAACCGAAGCGCTCGAAGCGGCCGAGCTTAGGCGCCGCGACGCCGTCGAGCGCCAGCGCATTGGCGTCGAGCTCGCGCTTGAAGCCGACCGTATCGCCTCGCAAAAAACGCGCGAAGTGCTCAATATCGAGCAGAAGCAGGCGATCGAAATCGCCGACGAGGAGCGCACGATCGCGCTCTCCTCCAAGCGTTCCGAGCGTATCGGCGCCGACCGTCTCGTGCGGCAGGCCGAGATCGCGGCCAGGCAGCAAATCGAGAAGACCGACGTCGAGCGTGAACAGGTCCTCGACGCCGCGCGGCTTGAACGGCGCCGCTCGATCGAGCAGCTCGAGATCGGGCGGCTGCAGGCGTTGCAGGAGGCCGAGATCGCCTCCCGCGAGGATGTCGAGCGCGCCAGAATCGCCTCCGACCGCGGCATCGACGAGGCGCGCGTCACGCGCGAGCGCGATCTGCGTAAGCTCGAGGTCGAGCGCGAGAGGGTGGTCGAGACCGCGCTGATGGAGAAGGCGATCGCCCTCTATCAGAAGTCGCTCGAACAGTCGGCGGCGCAAGCGGAAGCGGAGATCGCGAAAGCCCGCGCCACGGAAGCGGAGGAGCGGGTCGTCACGGTGCGCGACACCGAGGTCGCCCGTCGGCGCCGGTCGATCGAAGTGCTCTTGGCCGAGAAGGCGGCCGACGAAACGCGCATCGCCGCGGAAGCGGAGCGCGTGCGCGCGGCGGTCGAGGCCGAGGCGCAGCGGCTCCTGAACGAGGCGGAAAACGTGCTGACCGAACCCGCGCGCTACTCGCTGTTCCGGCGCAAGCTGCTCGACCGGATCGAAGGCATCGTGCGCGAAAGCGTGAAGCCGATGGAGAAGATCGAGGGCATCCGCATTCTCTCGGTCGACGGCCTGAACGGCGGCGGCAATTCCGGAGGCAATGGCGGGCGCAGCGCGACCGACGAAGTGATCGACTCGGCGCTTCGCTACCGCGTCCAGGCGCCGCTCATCGACTCGCTCCTGTCCGATATCGGCGTCGAGGGGGGAAGCCTTGCGAGAATGCCCGGCCTCATTCGCGAAGCGCGCGACATGCAAGGGATTCGCAAGGATACGGCGCCTAAAAAGGAGGACGGCGCGCCTCCCCCGACCGGCGGATCGTCGCCCCGCAAGAGGAGCTGAGCCGGTCCATGGCGCGCGTTTTCATTTCCAGCGTCATCAACGGCCGCAGCGATCGGGTATGGGCCCGCGTGCGGGACTTCAACGGCATGCCCAATTGGCACCCGGCGATCGCCGAGAGCCGCATCGAGGGCGGCGAACCTTCGGACAAGATCGGCTGCGTTCGCGACTTCCGCCTACGCAACGGCGACCGGATCCGGGAAAAGCTGCTCGGTCTCTCCGACTACGACATGTTCTGCACCTATTCGATCCTCGAATCTCCGATGGGGGTCGAGAACTATGTCGCGACGTTGCGTCTGACGCCGGTGACCGACGGAGAACGGACCTTCGTCGAATGGACAGCCGAATTCGATTGCGCGCCGGAGCGGGAAGGCGAGCTCATCGCCAACATCGGCGGCGGCGTGTTCCAGGGTGGGTTTGACGCGCTCAAGCGAGCGTTTGGCGGCTAGAAATGCCTCACGTCGTCAAGAGCACGATCATCGACGCCTCGACCGATCAGGTCTGGGCGGTCCTGCGCGACTTCAACGGCCATGACCGATGGCATCCGGAGGTCGCGACCAGCCAGATCGAGCGCAATCAAACCTCCGACCGCATCGGCTGCGTGCGCCGCTTCAGGCTCGCGGACGGTTCGGAGCTGCGCGAGCAATTGCTCGCGCTCTCGGATCTCGAGCAAAGCTTCAGCTATTGCCTGCTCGACACGCCAATCCCCATGTTCAATTATGTCGCGCACGTGCGGCTGTTGCCGGTGACCGATGGCGACCGCACGTTCTGGCATTGGGAATCGCGATTCACGACCCGGCCCGGGGAAGAGAAGCGCCTGACCGACATGGTCGGCGAGCAGATCTATCAGGCGGGTTTCGACGCCATACGCAAGCACCTCAGCGCAACTCCATGAAAGCGGTCGGTTCACGATGCCGGTGACAGTGAAGACCTTCGCCACGCCGACCGAAGCGGCGGCTGCGCTCTCTTCCGACCGCTCGGCGCGCTACATCGGCGGCGGCACGCTGGTCATGCGGGCGCTCAATGAAGGCGACGTCTCGATCGCCACGATCGTGCGCCTCGAGGATCGCTCGCTCACCCAGATACGGGCGAGCGGCGCGCGCATCACCATCGGCGCCGGCGTAACCCTGTCTCAGATCCTGCGGGAGCGCGAGCTTTCCTTCCTGCATGCGCCTGCGCGCCTGATTGGCGGTCCGGCCGTGCGCACGAATGCGACTGTCGGCGGCAATCTTTTCGCACCCGCCCCCTATGGCGATCTTGCTGTCGCGCTGCTTGCGCTCGACGCGACGGTGTCGGTCATGAGCGGCTATGGCGCGCGGGATATGGCGCTCGAGGAATTTCTGGCGAGCCGCGACCGAACGCCGGGGGCGCTCGTCCTTAGCGTCACCTGCGACCGGCCGCCGAGTTCCGAGGCGTTCCGCTTCCGCAAGGCGGCGCGGGTCAAGCCGAAGGGCGTCTCCGTGCTTTCGATCGCCGTGTCCCTCTCGGCGGTCGGCGGGCGGGTGTCGGGCCCGCGCATCGCTTACGGCGCGATGGCGCCGACAGCCATTCGAGCCAAGGCTGCCGAGCGCGCGCTCGAGGGCAAGACACTCGACGAGTCCGGAATCGCCGCGGCGGTGGCGGCCGCCGCCGAGGGAACTTCGCCGGCGACGGACGCGATCGCCAGCGCATGGTATCGCCGCGAAGTCGTCGGCGTGCATTTGCGCCGGCTGCTGCTCGGACAGGACGGCTGAGGAAAGACGATGGCAAAGACGCCGCTACAATTTCGACACAACGGCCGCGACGTGGCGATCTTCGTCGACGGAGGCATGAGCCTGCTTTCGGCTTTGCGCGACGAAGTCGGCGATCATTCACCCAAGTTCGGCTGCGGGCAGGGCGGCTGCGGCGCCTGCACGGTGCTGATCGACGGCGAACCCGTGCTGTCCTGCATAACGCTCGCCGAAACGGTCGCCGGAAAATCGATCGAGACCGCCGATGGTCTCAAGACCGGTCCTGAGCTTCATCCGCTGCAAGCGGCGTTCATGGATAATTTCGCCGCCCAGTGCGGCTATTGCACGCCGGGAATGCTGATGGCGGCGAAGGCTTTGTTCGATCGCAACCCCGATCCAAGCCGCGTCGAAGTGATCGAGGCGATTTCCGGCAACATCTGTCGCTGCACCGGCTATGAGCCGATCATCAACGCTGTCCTCGCCGCCGCGCGGCGGGGCGAGCGGCGCGCCTGAAAGGGTGAATCATGCTTGAGCTTCGCAAGGACATTTTTGCCGACGAGCGCGATGACAATCTCAAGGAGATTGGCCAACCGACGCAGCGGCAGGACATGCTCGGCCATGTCACCGCGACGTCCACGTATTTCAACGACCACAAGCTGCAGGGCATGCTGCATCTCAAGGTCCTGCGCAGCCCCCACTCCCACGCGCGCATTCGCCGCATCGACCTCTCCGAAGCGGAGCGCAGCCCCGGCGTGCGCCGGATCATCCGTGGCGCCGACGTGCCGCGCAATCTCAACACGCTGCTCAGCCTGATCAATTTCGGCAAGGACGACGAGCCGACGCTCGCGGTCGACAAGGTTCGCTACAAGGGCGAGCCCATCGTCGCCGTCGTCGCCGACAGCCCGCGCGAATCGTTCGAGGCCTTGGCGAAGATCCGCGTCGACTACGAACCGCTACCGACGGTGTTCGATGTCGAGGAGGCGATGAAGCCGGGCGCGCCGGTGATCAACGAGACCTATCCCAAGAACACCTTCACCTACCACGACATCTACGACCATCAGAAGATTCGCTTCGGCGACGTCGAGCGCGGTTTCGCCGCGGCGGATCACATTCTCGAGCAGCGCTATCAGATGTCGCCGATCGAGCACGCGCCGACCGAAACCAACGGCTCGATCGCAGCCCCCGACACCAACGGTCGCTATGTCGTCTACACTTCGACCCAGGCTTTGTTCTTCTCGCTCGACACCTGCGCGAAGATCCTCGATGTACCCTCGAACAAGCTGCATTTCATCGGCGGCACGGTCGGCGGCGGGTTCGGCGGCAAAGTCGACACCGTCACCGAACCGCTCTCGATCCTCGGCGCGATGCTGACCGGGCGGCCGGTGCGTTACATGATCGGCCGCGAGGAGGAGATGATCTATTGCGCGCCACGCGGCGCCGAGCGCATTTTCATCAAGGACGGGGTGTCGCGCGACGGGCGCATTCTGGCGCGCCGGTTCCGCTGCCTGTTCGACAGCGGGGCCTATACCCGCCTGTCAAGCTACGCCGTGGTCAAATGCGCGGCCCATCTTCCCGGGCCGTACACGATCCCCAACGTGTCCGCCGACGTCTATTGCGTGTTCACCAACCGGGTGCCGGCGACGGCGATGCGCGGCTTCGGCGTCACCGCGGTCGATTTCGCCATCGAATGCCAGATGGACAAACTCGCCGACCTTGTCGGCATGGACCCGATGGAGTTCCGCCTCATCAACGCTTATCGCGACGGCGACATGAAAGCGCATCGGCGCGAGGCGAAGAACACGGCCCTCATCGAGTGCGTGCAGGTCGCGGCGGAGAAGGCCAAGTGGCGCATTCGCGACGACTTCAAGCGCATGTCGTCGCTCAAGGAGGTTGGCGCGCAGCGCCCCGCTGTGCCGGCGCCCTCGCCGGCGCGTGAGCCGATTCTCGTCAGCCGGCCGGCTGGCCAGCAGCGCACGGTTTACGACCGTCCCGCGCCGCCTCCCCCGGAACCGATCCGGCCGCCGCCGCCCCCACCGCCTTCGCCGCCGCCGGCGGCCGCGCCCTCGCACGGCGCGATCCGGTTCTCGTCAGTCTTCGGCGCAAGGAGAAGATAGAATGGCCAAGCTCCGCGGACGCGGCATGTCGTCAATGAACTATCCAATCGGAATGAACCTCGGCGGCGACCCGAGCCAGGCGCTGGTTCATTCCAATCCAAGCGGCAAGTTCACCGTCTCGCTGTCGTCGATCGACCTCGGGCAGGGGATGAAATCGGTGACGCGCCAGATCTGCGCGGAAACGCTCGGCGTGCCGGTCGAGGACGTGTATGTCGATACCGCCGATTCCGACACGGGGCCCCATTGCATGGGCAGTTTCGCGTCGCGCGGGACGCATCGGGTGGGCAACGCGGTCATGGCCGCGGCGCGCGAAGCTCGCGGCGTGATGATGGAGGCGGCGGCCGAGGAGCTCGAAGTCAACGTTGCCGATCTCGAGACCGACGGGCGCGGCAACATTCACGTCAAAGGCGCGCCGCACCGGTCGATCTCGACCAAGGATGTCGCGATCGCCGCGCAGTTCCGACAGGGGCGCACGATATCGGGACGCGGCATCTTTCTCGTGCCCCTGTCCGACGTCGATCCAGAAACCGGAGAGATGTCGCCAGCGACCTGCTACGCCCACGCTTGTCTCGTCGCCGAAGTCGAGGTTGACGACGAAACTGGCGAAGTCGCGATGGTGAGGATGGACAGCGCCTACGAACTCGGACGCGCCCTCAATCCGCGGCTGGTCGAGCAACAACTCGTCGGCGGCGCCTGGATGGGGATCAGCCACGCCCTCTACGAGACCCCGGAGCCGTATTATCCGGATCCAAGCCACGGGCCGCGCGATTTCGTCGAGTATTTGATGCCAGGGCCGGGCGACATCTGCCCCCATGACATCGCTGTCCTCGAACGTCCCGCCCCGGACGGTCCGTTTGGGGCCAAGGGCCCGGGCGAAATGTGCGCGAACCCCGTCATGCCCGCGATCGCCAACGCGATCTTCAACGCCGTCGGCGTCAGGATGGACGAACTGCCGATCACACCCGAAAAGGTGCTGCGCGCGATCAAGGCGCAAGGCGGCGCGCGGCCGCAGCCGCGGCGCTAGACGCTTAACGATGGCGATCAGGGCTGACATTGTCGGGATCGATAGCCCGGAGGCGCTCGAGCGGGCGCTTCGCTCCGCCTATTACCTCGCCGACGAGGGCCTGGCGACGGTCGCCTATCTCGCGCTTGCGCTCGGCAAGCCGCTTCTGCTCGAGGGCGCTCCCGGCGTCGGCAAGACGGAGGCGGCGAAGGCGGTCGCCGCGGTGCTGGCGCGTCGCCTCATCCGGCTCCAGTGCTACGAAGGCATCGACGCCTCCTCGGCGCTTTACGAGTGGAATTATCCGCGCCAGATGCTGGCGATCCGGCAAGCCGGCGAGCAGAGCATCGACATCTATGGCGATCCCTTCCTCATCGAGCGGCCGATGCTGGCGGCGCTGCGCTCGCCCGATTCAACCGTGCTCCTGATCGATGAGATCGACCGCTCCGATCAGGAGTTCGAGGCGTTCCTGCTCGAATTCCTGTCCGATTTCCAGATTTCGATTCCCGAGCGCGGCACGATCCGCGCCGCCGAGCGCCCGATCGTCATTTTGACCTCGAACCGGACGCGCGACTTGCACGAGGCGCTCAGGCGCCGCTGCGTCTATCACTGGATCGACTACCCGAATGCCGAGCGTGAGGCCCGCATCGTGATGCTGCGCGCCTCGAGCGTCGCCGAGGCGACCGCGCGCGCCGTCGTCGCCGCGGTCGGCAAGCTCAGGCGCGAGCCGTTGAGCAAGTCGCCGGGCATCTCCGAGTCGGTCGACTGGGCGGAGGCCGCGACGCTGCTCAATCGTGGCGGCGCGCGCTGGCCGGATGCGTTCAAGCGCTCGATCGGCGTTGCGCTCAAGGACGAGGAAGACCTCGCCTATGTTTCCGGGCGCCTCGACGCCATGCTCGCCGAGTCGGTTGCATGAGCGAGATCGCTTCCGTACCGCGCGCCGTCGAGCCGCTCATCGGCTTTGTCGCGATCCTGCGCGCCAATGGCTTTGCCGTCGCGCCGGAGCAAACGGAGTCGTTCCTCTCGGCGATTGTCCTTTTGGGGCCGCGCGATCCCAATGACATCCGCCAGGCGGGTCTGGCGACCCTGGCCCCGCCGCCCGAGCGCCATGCGGCCTATCATGCTTTGTTCGACATGCATTTCCTCGGCGCGGAAGGCGAGGAGCTGCCGGAGGGTGAAGAGGACGACGTGGTTCGCGTCCAGGAAGACCGGCGCGGCGCGGACGAACCGATCAGCGCGGAAGAATCGAACGAATCCGGCCAGGCCGCAACTCGCGCCGAAGCGCTTGTTGAACGCCGTTTTGGGCCGACGGAAACGGGTGAAGCTTTGCGCCGTCTGGCGCGCGAAGCGCCTCGGCGTCTGCCGAAGCGGGTGAGCTACCGGCGCTCGCGGGCGCGGCGAGGCGCCGTCGTCGACCTGCGCCGGACGCTCCGCGACGCGACCCGCAATGACGGCGAAATCATCAAGCTGTCGCGCCTCAAGCGCCGGATGCGGCCGCGCAAGGCGCTGCTGCTCATCGACGTCTCCGGCTCGATGAAGGCCCGCACCGAAGACAATTTGCGTCTCGCCCATGCGCTCGTTCAGGCGAGCCCACGGGTCGAGGTGTTCACGTTCGGCACCCGGCTCACGCGGGTCACACGGCCCATGCGGCTGAAGAGACGGGAGCAGGCGCTCGCCGGCGCGGCTCATATCGTCAGTGACTTCGACGGCGGCACGCGCATTGGCGATGCGCTCGAGGCGTTTCTCGCCGTGCCTCGCTTTTCGTCCTACGCCCGCGGCGCCATAACCCTTATCGTCTCGGACGGCCTCGAGCGCGGCGATCCGACGGCGCTTGCCGATGCGGTCGCGAGGCTCTCGCGCCGCGCCTGGCGGCTGAGTTGGCTGACCCCGCTCGCCGTCGGCCAAGACTTCCGCCCGCGCACTGAGGCGCTGGTCGCGATCTTTCCCTTGGTCGACGACATGGTTGACGGCGGCTCCACGCCCGCGATCGTCAATCACGTCCTCACGCTTGGGCGCAGGAGAGCCGCGTGATTCCGGTCGTCGACGGCCATCACCATATCTGGCGGCAGGCGGACCTCCCTTGGCTCATGGGACCCATGCAGCCGCGCATTTTCGGTCCCTACGAGCCGATCCGGCGCGACTATCCGATCGAGGAATTCCGCGCCGACCTCGACGGCCTCGGCGTGGTCAAGTCGGTCTATGTGCAGACCAACTGGGCGCCCGACGCATACGAGGAGGAGGCGGCCTGGGTGCAGCGGACCGCTGACAAAACGGGTTGGCCGCACGCGATTGTCGCCTATGCTGACGTCGGCGCCGACGACGTCCGTCCCCAGCTCGACCGGCTTTCGCGCTACCCCCTGGTGCGCGGCGCGCGCATGCAATTGCACTGGCACGAAAACCCGCAATACCGTTTCGCGGCGCGGCCTAACCTTGCCGCGGATTCCAGAGATCCAGCGTAACGTTGGCCGTTTCGCCGACTATGGCCTCAGCTTCGACCTGCAGGTGTTTGCGCCGCAGATGGCCGACGCGGCCGATCTTGCCGAGTCATGCCCGAAGGTCACGTTCGTGCTTCAGCACGCCGGCATGCTCGAAGACCTTTCGACCGCCGGACGCGCCGAATGGCGTGCAGGCATGGTCCGCCTCGCGGCGTGCCCGAATGTGACGACCAAGCTTTCGGCTCTCGGCACCTTCCTGCATCGCAATGATCCGGCGCATGTCGCCGAAATGGTTCGCGAGACGGTGCGCGTGTTCGGCCCGGAGCGGTGCCTGTTCGGCTCGAACTTTCCGATCGAGAAACTCTGGACCTCGTATGCCGAGCTTCTGTCGGCTCACAGGAACGCCGTGGCGTCGTTCACGCCCAAGGAACAGCAGGCGGTGCTGCACGATACGGCGATGCGCGTCTATCGAATCGCGCCTTGAGAGCGCACAACGGAACACGAATTTGGGAGGGAAACATGCCGCTTGAAATCAAGATCCTCGACTATGGCGACATCGAGCTCGAATTCGAGCTTCCTTGTCCTCGGCCGCGACTGCGGGCGCACGCGGCGCGTGCTGACGCTGGGATTTCTGATCCTTGGCGGCGCCTATCCGATTGTGGTCGACACGGGTTACCGCTCGAACCAGATCATGGAGTCGCTGGGCATGCGCGGGCTGCAGTTCCACGAGAACATGATCGAGAACCAACTGTCCAAGCATGGCGTGCGCATGGGCGACGTCCGCTTCGTGCTGCACACCCACCTGCACATCGATCATGCCGGCAAGGATGATCTCTTTCCGATGAATTCGACCGTGGTCGTCAATCGGCGCGAGCTCGAATATTCCGTCTCCGGCCTCATGCATCCCCAATATCCCGCGCCCGACATCAAGCACCTGATCGACCGCTTGCACGCCAAGAGCGCGCTGCGTTTCCTCGACCTCGAGATCAGCGGCCCGATCGAACTGATGCCGGGCGTCTTTTGCGAGGCGGCGGCCGCGCATACCGAAGGGTCGATGAACATCCACGTTCACACCGCCGAGGGCGTGGCGACGATTTGCGGCGATGTCCTCTACGACATCAACGACCAGGTCGTGGAGCCGTTTCGTGAGAACAATGACGGCGAGCCGCGGACCACTGGCAACCATGGAACGACCAAGCGCGCCGAGAAGGCGGCCATCAAGAAGGTGCTCGCCAACGCCAGCTTCATCTTGCCGGTGCACGATCGTCCGGCCAAAGTCGAGCACGGGACGGTCGTTGCGCGGCTGCAGGATTCCGTACCCGGTCCGATCGTCCAGACGCTGCCGAGGCGCAACTGGTTCCCGGCTTAAGCGCCCAGCGAAGGAATCACCAGCGATGACGCATGCGACCCTGCGGCCGGAATTCGAGGAACTGATCGATCCTTATGCGCCGGTCGGTCAGGTCGGGACCGGGTTCACCTTCACCGAGGGTCCGATCTGGCATCCGGTCGACCACTACCTTCTGTTCTCCGACATGCCGGCCGACGTGCGCCGTCGCTGGGACGCCGCACGAGGCGTTGCGGAAGTGCGCCGCCCTTCCAACAAATGCAACGGCATGACCTATGACGCCGATCTCAACTTGATCGTCTGCGAGCACGCGACGTCTTCGCTGGTGCGCGAACGGCCAGACGGGCGGCGCGAGATTCTCGCCTCCCATTTCGACGGTCAGGAGCTCAACAGCCCTAACGATGTCTGCGTCCGCTCGGACGGTTCGATCTATTTCTCCGATCCTTACTATGGACGCATGCCCGGCTTTGGCGTCGAGCGTCCGCGGCAGCTCGGCTTCCAGGGCGTCTATCGCGTCGCGCCGGGCGGCGGCGCTCCGCAACTGCTCGTCGATCGCTTGCTGTTTGATCAGCCGAACGGCCTCTGCTTCTCCCCTGACGAGAAAGCTCCTCTACATCAACGACACGGTCCAGACGCTGATCCGCGTCTTCGATGTCGCCGCCGACGGTTCGTTGTCGAATGGACGCATGTTCGCCTCCGGCGTTCGCTCGTCGCTCGAGCAGGGCGTGCCCGACGGGATGAAATGCGACCATCGCGGCAATGTCTGGGTGACCGCGCCAGGAGGCGTGTGGGTCTACGCGCCTTCCGGCGACCTCCTCGGCAAGGTGCGCGCGCCCGAGAAGGTCGCCAATCTCGCCTGGGGCGGCCCGGATTTCCGCACCCTGTTTCTGACCGCGACCCACTCGGTCTATCGGATCGAGACCAAGGTCGGGCCGCGGCGCGAACCGTATATGAACGCGAGGTCGGCGACCAGTGCGCCCGCCGCTCGCTCAAGCCAAAGCGTCGAGAGCCAGCCGTCGTCATCCCGGCCGTCGCTCGCCCAGAACCTGACGCTCGATCCGCGCCGTTGCGCGCTCATCATTCAGGACATGCAAAACGATGTCATCGGCGAGGGCGGCGCCTTCGCTTCGTCCGGCGCGCCGGCCCATGCCCGCGAGCAGAACGTGGTCGAGAACACCCGTCGCCTCGCAGCGGCGGCGCGCGCGCGCGGCGTCGCGGTGATCCACGTCTGGTTCGTCGTCGAGCCGGGCGCGCCGGGGTTGACGCTCAACGCGCCGCTGTTCGAAGGGATCGCCGACAGCAAGGCGATGGTGCGCGGCAGCTGGGGCGCGGCGCCGGTCAGCGGTCTCGAACCTCAGCCTGGCGACTTCGTGGTCGAGAAGATGCGCATGAGCGCCTGGGAAGGCTCGCGTCTCGAAACCATTCTCCGGGCCCAGGGTCGCGACATGATCATTGACACCGGCGCCTGGACCAACATGTCGATCGAGCACACGGCCCGCACCGGCGCCGATAAGGGCTACTTCATTGTCGTGCCGGAGGATTGCTGCTCGACGATGAACGCCGCGTGGCACCGCGCTTCGATCGACTTCGCCATGCAAAATGTCGCTGTCGTCACGAACGCCGAGGCGGTCATCAAGGCGCTCGGATGAGGCGCCGACAGAAGGCGCGCCCGGCGAGAACGTAAGTGCCGAAGCTGCTCCATTTGCGGTGCTCGCCGCGTGCGAATTCGGCCTCGTCCGCCGCCGCTGAGGCGTTCCTGACGAAATTTCGCCAAGCCCGGCCCTCGTGGGACATCGACCTCCAGGACCTGTGGCGCGAGACATTGCCCGAGTTCGACGGCGCGGCGCTGGAAGCCAAATATGCGCGCCTCAGCGGCCGGTCGTTCAGCAACCCCGAGCGTGACGCTTTCGCCGTCGTCGAGCGGCTGGCGCTGCGCTTCTCGCTCGCCGAGCGGGTGCTCATTTCCTCGCCCATGTGGAACTTCGGCGTGCCCTACAAGCTCAAGCAATGGTTTGATCTCATCGTGCAGCCGGGGTTGACCTTCAGCTTCAGTCCCGCCGAGGGCTATCGCGGTCTGGTCAAGGACCGTCCGACTGTCGTCATCCTCGCCAGCGGCAGCGACTTCGTGACCGGAATGAACCGGGGCCGTGTCGACATGGCGACGCCCTACCTGCGCGACATCCTGCGGTTCATCGGGGTCCACAGCGTGCGTTTCGTCGCCGTCGGACCCACGGCCGGCCCGCGCGATCAGGTCGACGCCGCGCGGGACGCGGCCCAGCGACAACTCAGTGAGCTCGCAGGATTATTTTGACGCCGGTCCAGATCGACGGGGCGTTGCGCCCGAGCGATGTTACCCAAAGATTCAAATGGGGGACATCAGCCGCGCTCGCCAACGCGATCGACCACGCGACTGGCCAGCGCTTGCGCGATTTGCTCATGCCGACTGACGGCGTCGTCACTGGCGTCTGAAACGTCTTGGCGGATGCCAGATCACCTGAGTTCAGTGATCGAGATGCCGGCGCGACTGCCAGTTCGGCTGATATGCTGGCGCATGTAATAGCTGGCTCCTTCCGGGTCGCCCATCGCCAGCGCTTCCACGATGCGTTCGTGTTCCACGACGGCGTCCCAAAGGATGACACGCTGGGTGAGAGGAAGATGCTGACTGGCGAGAATCACCCTGGCGAAGGACCTGTGCATGTCAGACAGAATCCGGTTTCCAGACAGAGCAATTATCAAGTCGTGGAACTCGAAATCGATGCGCATGTAGTTTGCGATATCAGCGTCGCGCGTGGCTCGGCGGAAGCCTTCGAGATTGTCCTGGATCTGCTCCAACTCGGCGGGCGTGCGCCGCATCGCGGCGAGCTGGGTGGCGTGGCTCTCGGCGATATAGCGAAACTGATAGACCTCGGCGGGGGAATAGCTCGTGGCGGAATGCCAGGACGGGACAGCGGGTCCAGCGCCGTTCTGGCGCGGTTCGCAGACGAACGTGCCCCGGCCCGGCTGAATTGAAAGCACGCCCATGGTCGCCAGGATGGACAGCGCCTGACGCAGCGACGCCCGGCTGACGTTGAGTTCGCCTGCAAGCTCGCGTTCCGGCGGTATCGGACCGCCGACCTGCACCTGACCGCTGCGGATCATGTCCTGAAGCGCGGTGACGGCCGCCTGGGCGACGCCCACCCGCGCCTCGCGTTTGGCGCGAACCGTCATCTTGGTCTGACCAATGGTCGCCTCTCGGCGGGCTGCGGTCGCTTTCGGTCCCCGTGTCGATGTCCTTGAGCAATCATTCGCCTCCCCTCCGGCCCTTTTCGAATGGATCTATCTATTAGGACATGAAGGGTTCCGCAACGACCTGCCGGATGATGGATCAGATCGAGGCCCGGGGCGGGGGGCGCGGCTGAGCCCATATGCGCCCGGTTTCGGTCAGACCGCATCATCCGGCTGCGATTCAGCCACGCGGACAGTACAACGAACGCACAATTTTTGCGCGAGAATCCGGATTTACTATACGAAACTCCACCGTATAGATTGCAATGGAGGGCGCTAAGATTGAAACGATTATCCCAAGAGAAACAGGCGGGTGCGTGTTGTATGGAAGACCAGAACGGTCTGTAATCAGCTCGACGTTGTGCTGTTTTTGCCGGCATTGCTTAGGCAACGCACAAGTCATGCTCATCTTTAAGTCGGCTGTTGATATTGACAGACAGGCTGGAAGGTTCACCATGGTCAGGCCGGCGCGGCCCTTGCGGTCGGACCAGTTGAGACGGGGGTGCGACAATGACTGAACAGGGCCAACACGAACGGATGGTTCGCCACTTGGTCGACCGGCGCCGCTTCATGCAGGCGGGCGCCGCCGGCCTGGGCGCTTTGGCCGTCCCCGGGATGACGCGTCCGGCCAGGGCCGCGATGGCGCCGCTGCACTTTGTCGGCTGGCAGTACAATCCGCAGATCGTCGCCGAAAACGTCGATATTTTCAAAAAGCTCTATAACGAGAACGTCGAATATCAGCTCGTGCCGGGCGAGTATCCGGCCGTCGTGGAGACGAAGCTCATGGGCGGTGAGCAGATCGACATGATGTACGCCGAGGTCGACCGTCTCGTCCGCTGGCATTCCGCCGGCTGGGTCCGAGATGTCGAGGATCAGCCCGGCGTGGCGGAGATGAAGGCCGGCATGTACGCCAATGCGGTTCAGGGACTGTCGCTGCCCGACGGCAAACTGGGCGGGCTGCCGTATTTCGCCGGGTTCGACTCCTTCATCTACAACGCCAAGCATCTGGATCAGGCGAAGTTGCAGGGACCGCCGACGACCTGGGAAGAATGCCTCGACCAGTGCCGCAAGCTGAAGCGCGACAAGATCGCGGAGTTTCCCTACATCAGCGCGTGGCAGAAGACCTGGGCCAGCCTGTCCTGGAGCCTCTTTTCGATCATGTATTCCGAAGGCGCCGACGTCTTCGACGCCAAAGGCGTCTTCATGCCGGACGATGCCTTCAAGAAGGTGCTCGAGATGCATCACACGATGTATGCCGAGGGCCTCGTGCAGCCGGACGTCTTCACCATCGAGCAGGAAGGCGTTCCGGCCTTCGCCACCGGACAGCACACTTTCATGGTCGTGCATGAATACGACCAGAAGGTTCTGAACGATCCCAAGCTGTCGCAGATCCCGGGCGCGGTCCACAATGCGCTGATGCCGGGCAAGACCCGCTCGACCCTCACCTGGGTGTCGCTCTACGCGATGGGCGCAAAGCCCGTCGACACCGATCGCGCCTGGCAGCTCATGAAGTTCTTCGGCGGCAAGTCGAAGGACGGGCAATATCACGTCATCAAGCGTTGGGCGCTCGATTTCGGCCTGGGCACGCCATACAAGGAAGTCCTCGACGATCCTGAAGTCCGCAAGTCTTTCGCGGCGTGGAAGGACCTCGGCGTCTCCGCCCAACAGCAAGAGATCGCCAAGACGCGAGAAGTCTCGAAGAAGATCTGGTTCGCCGATTGGGACTGGTACATGATGGGCGAGGTTCAGGACTATTTTCGTGACAAGCAGTCTCAAGCGGAGTTGATCGATAAGTTGGCGAAGAAGGTCGATGAGGTAAAGGCGCAGTATCCTGAATAGTCGATCGATCGCCTCTCGAGCCTCGGACGCGGATGTTTCAATTGACGAGCAGCGGCGCTTCCCTTGAAGCCATGAACGTAACCAGGCGCCGCCGCAAATGGAGCCTGGTGTCGACTTGGCCGTTGACGCTTCCGACGCTTGCGGTCGTGTTCCTGGTGATCGGCTTGCCGCTGGTCTACTCGCTGGTGCTCAGCTTGAACCGGATCAATCCGCTGACCCAGCGATGGGTGTTCGTCGGGCTGCGCAACTACCTGATGGTGCTGCCGGACCCGGACTTTTTGGCCGCGTTCGGCCGGACGGTCTATTTCGCCGTCGTCACGGTCGTCGGCGGACTGGCCCTGGGCATGGCCATGGCCTTGGCGCTCAACGGAAAATTCCATGGCCGGGGCGTCTTGCGAAGCGTGGTGCTCATCCCCTGGGCGATGTCGCCGATCGCGGTCGGGATTTTGTGGAATTGGATCTTCAACGGCGATTATGGCCCGCTGAACGCCATCCTGTTGGACCTCGGGATCATTTCGGAGCCAATACACTGGATGGGCAGCGGCACATTCGCTTTCCACGCCGTGGCCCTGGTCCACGTCTGGAATCAGGCGCCGCTCACGGCTCTGTTGCTGCTCGCCGGATTGCAGTCGATGCCGGACAGCCTCCATCGGGCCGCGCGCATCGACGGGGCCGGCGTGGTGCAGCGCTTCCTGCGCATCACCGTGCCGTGGCTGCGGCCGATGCTGTTGCTGGTGATGATCCTGACCACGATCAACGCGATCATGGCCTTCGATCTGTTCTGGATCATGACCCGTGGCGGCCCAGGCAGCGCGTCCACCGTATTTTCCTGGATGGGCTATGCGTATGCGTTCCAGTTCTTCCGCTTCGGCGAAGGCGCGGCCGTCCTCTATATCCTGACGATCGCCTGCCTCGTGCTGGCGGCCTGCTATCTCCTCATCCTTTCCCCCTCGCGCGCGCGGAGCGACAAGGGCCAGCACGCGGCCGTGTCGCAGCAGCGGCTAGCCGTCGCGCTGCTCGCCCGGACCGACCAGCACGCCGCGCTCACCCGGACCACCTTGACGAAGATCGAGGTCTCGACGCGCCGCGGCTTGATCTCGGGCGAAACTCGGCGCCGGATCGGCAGCGTGTCGCTGGCGGTCCTGCGCCTTTTGATCTTCGCCTGGTCGTTCCTGCCGTTCCTGTGGCTGATCATCATGAGCGTGACGCCCTCCGCGGCCCTCGTGCACAGTCCGCCCAGTCTGATGCCGAGCGGCGCCACGCTCGAGAATTACATCTTCGTGCTTTTTCCTTCACACGCCAGCGGCGGCGCCTCCAGCGTCCAGGCGACGCGCGTCCCCTATGGCATCTGGAACAGCTTCGTCGTCGCGTTCTGGGTGACGACGGTGAACGTCGCGCTCGGGTCGCTGGCGGGCTACGCCTATGCGACAGGGCCGCAAAACCGCTTCATGCGCGGCTCGCTATGGGCGCTGATGCTGACCCGGATGACGCCGGGCCTGGCGTTGATGATGCCATTCTTCTTCGTGTTCAAGACCTTGGACCTGCTCGACACGAAGACCGCCCTGGTCATCGCCTATTGCAGCCTGATCCTGCCGCTTTCGACCTGGATCATGAAGGGCTATTTCGAGGGCATTCCGCCAACCTTGGAGCGCGCCGCCAAGGTCGACGGCTGCACGCGGCTCGCGGCGATCTTCAAGATCGTGCTTCCGGTGGCGGTTCCCGGGCTGGCGGCGGCTGCAATCTTCTGTTTCCTGGTCAGCTGGAACGAATTCATCTTCGCGCTGATCCTGACGGGCACGCCGAAGGCCCAGACGATACCGGTGACGATCGCCGGCTTCATGGCCCAGCTCCGCTTCTACGATTACGGCCCGATGTTCGCGGCCAGCGTGCTCGCGGTCCTGCCGCCGGTGCTCATCGCGCTCCTGTTTCAGCGCTATCTCGTCGGCGGCATGCTCTCCGGATCGTTGAAAGGATAGGGCCGGGCCATGGCAAGCGTATCGCTGCGGCGGATGAGCAAGTCGTTCGGGTCGGTGCCCGTCCTTCACTCGATTGACCTTGACGTTCCCGAGGGCAAGTTCCTGACGATGCTGGGCCCATCCGGTTGCGGCAAGAGCACGGCGCTCGCCTGTATCGCCGGGCTTGAACAACCAACCTCCGGCCAGATCGTTTTCGGCGGCGCCGACGTGACGAAGCTCGAGCCGCACGAGCGCAACGTCGCGATGGTGTTTCAGGATTACGCGCTCTACCCGCACATGACGGTTCGCGAGAACATGAGCTTCGGACTAAGGCAGCAGAAGGTCGCGCCGGCGTTGGTCAAGCGGCAGGTCGACACGGCCGCGGACCTCTTGGCGCTGACGGCGCTGCTCGACCGCCGTCCGGCCGAACTCAGCGGCGGCCAGCGTCAGCGTGTGGCCGTCGGTCGCGCCGTGGTTCGCAATCCGTCAGTGTTCCTCATGGACGAACCGTTATCGAACCTCGACGCCGCGCTGCGGATCAAGACCCGCACCGAGATCAAGCGGCTGCAGCGCGAACTGGGCGTGACCTCCATCTTTGTGACACACGACCAGGAGGAGGCGATGGTGCTCTCCGATTGCGTGGCGGTCATGAACGGCGGCGATCTGCAGCAATTCGGGGCGCCGATGGAGGTCTATCGCAACCCCGCCAATCTGTTCGTCGCCTCCTTCATCGGATCCCCAGCGATGAACTTCCTCGAGGTGACGGCCGAAGCCGCGTCGGACGCCGTGGTCTGTCATCTCAGCGATCAGGCGTTGCGCCTGCCGCACAGCATCGTTCGACCGGAAACCCTGGCCACGCTGAAGCCCGGCCGCAAGGCGCTCATGGGCATCCGCCCGACCGACCTCGTCGTCGACGGAACGGGAGACCTTAGCCTGCAAGGCAAGGTCTTCCTCGTCGAGCCGGTCGGATCGATCAGCTATGTCGACGTCGATCTGAACGGCTGGTCCGCCAAGGCGACCAGCGACCCGGATCGGACGCCGGCGGTGGGCGAAATGGTCTCGCTGAGCTGCCGCTCGAGTCGCATCTGTCTGTTCGATCCGGACACCGAGGCGAGACTTTGAGGCTTTCGCCGCCGCGCTGCAGGCTCGGTGGTCCGTCCTTCCGCCATCCCGCCGTCCCCGTCGCGAGAACCGCAGCATGACCCCAGGCGAAATTGCTTTCACACCCGCAACCGAACTGGCCAAGGCGGTTCGCAGCAAGCAGATGTCGCCGGTGGAGATCACCAGGGCCGTGCTCGACCGGATCGACCGCTATGACGGCAGGATCAACGCCTTCGCCACCCTGACCGCCGACCAGGCGATGAAGACGGCGCGCGATGCGGAGGCCGCGGTCATGCGCCGCGATGACCTCGGACCGCTGCACGGCGTTCCCACCACCATCAAGGATCTGGCGCTGACCAAGGGAGTGCCGACGCAGTTCGGCTCCCTCACTCGCAAGGGTCATGTGCCCGATGTGGACGCCCCTCTGGTCACCCGGCTCAAAGGCGCGGGCGCGATCATCCTCGGCAAAACCGCCGTGCCGGAATTTGGCTGGAAGGGCGTGAGCCAGAGCCCTCTCACCGGCATCACCCACAACCCCTGGCGGTTCGGCTACAACGCTGGCGCTTCCTCGGCTGGGGCGGGGGCGGCCGCCGCAGCCGGGTTTGGCGCCTTGCACCAGGGCAGCGACGGGGCTGGATCGATCCGGATGCCGGCGCACTTCTGTGGCGTATTCGGCCTGAAGCCGACTTACGGTCGCGTCCCCAACTTTCCCCTGTCCAATATCGACTATAGCGAACATATCGGCCCGCTGACCCGCACCGTCGCCGACGCCGCGGCCATGCTCAAGGTGATGGCCGGACCTCACCCCTGGGATCACTCGTCCTGCGAGTCCCCGCCGGCCGACTATCCCGGCCGGCTGCATGAACCGATCAAAGGCAGGCGGGCCGCGTTCAGCCCCGATTTCGGTCACGCCAAGGTCGATCCAGAAGTGGCCGATCTTGTCGCCAAGGCGGCCGCCACTTTCGCTTCGCTGCTCGGGGCCAAGGTCGAGCAAGTGACGCCGGCGTGGGGCGCGGACGGGCCGGATTTGATCCGCTCCTTCTGGCCGGCTCACCTCTGTCACATGAACGCGTTGCTGCCCGAATGGGAAAGCCGGATGGATCCCGGTCTGGTCGCCTGTGTCAAGGCGGGCAAAGATTTCCCGCTCGTGCGCTACCAGGCGATGCGGGAGCGCAAATACGCCTACAACGTCGCCATTCATAGCTTCTTCGAGAACTGGGACTTTCTGCTTTCACCCGCGGTCTCGGTCGCGGCCTTCCCGGCCGATCGCTTGCAGCCCGAGCACTGGCCGCAGCACGACTGGGATTGGATCAGTTGGGCGGAGTTCCTGTATCCGTTCGACCTGTCGGGCAACCCCGCCGCCGTCATTCCCTGTGGATTCACAAAGGCCGGCCTGCCGGTCGGGTTGCAGATCGTTGGCAAGCGCTTCGATGACTTGGGCGTGCTCCAGGCTTCTGCCGCCTTCGAGGCGGCCTGCCCGTGGGCCGATCGCCGTCCGCCACTCGAGCCTGGCCCGGAGTCTGACACGCCCCCCGTTGCTCCCGCCGCCCGCCTGACGGTCTGAGGCGGTCGCCGCGCGCGTAACTTGGGATATGGTAGAGATCGTTCGGGTAAGAGACCGCGCGCGGCAAGCGTCGGGGGAGAGGAAGCATTCTGTCGCTCGATCAGGGCGAGTTCCGTCTGAACGACGTTGTCGGCGAGGTCGTCTGTTCGCCAAGGACGTCGTGATCGGCGGCCGATGGCAGCATCCCTAACCGGAAAGGACCTGACGTTTCATGGAAACGTTACAAAATTTCATTGACGGCCGCTGGACCGATGCGCCGGAGCGCAGGCCCGCCATAAATCCGGCCACGGGGCGGCAGATCGCCTGGCTGCCGAAGAGCGACCGCGCGATCGCCCGCGACGCGATCGCGGCCGCCAAGCGGGCGCGGGCGGGGTGGGCGAAGACGTCGGTGTGGAAACGCGCCGAGATGTGCGTCGCCATCGCCGCTTCGATCGACGAGAGCCGGGCGCGGATCGCGCGCACGCTGAGCCAGGAGCAGGGCAAGCCGCTGGCGCAAGCGACCGGCGAGGTCGCCAAGGCCGCCGACGGCTTTCGGCTTGCGGCGGAACTGGTTCGCCAGATGAAGGGCGAGACGCTGCCGGCGGAGGACCCGACCAAGCTCGTGATGACGCTACGCCAGCCCCGGGGCGTCTACGCGGTCATCACTCCGTGGAACTATCCGGTGAACATTCCGGTCGAGTATCTGGGGCCCGGACTCGCCACCGGCAATACGATCGTCTGGGTTCCGGCGCCGACGACTTCGATGGCCGCCGTCGAGCTCATGCGAGCGATCGAGGCCGCAGGCCTGCCCGCCGGCGTCCTCAATCTCGTGATCGGCGAAGGGCCGGTCGTCGGCGACGAGATCGTGTCCCACCCCGACACGGCGGGGATCGGCTTCACCGGCAGTGCGGCGACCGGGCGGCGCATCGCCGAGCGCGGCGCCGGCAAGCCGATGCTGCTCGAGCTTGGGGGCAATGGCCCTCTGCTGGTATTCGAGGACGCCGATCTCAAGCGGGCCGCTGCGGCCGCGGCCAACGGCGCTTTCAATAACGCGGGACAGATCTGCGCCGCGACCGGCCGCGTGCTGGCGCATGCGAGCGTCGCCGATGAGCTGGCTGAGCGCATCGCCGGACATGCGCGCAATCACATCCTTGGCGACCCGCTGCATCAGGGCGTCACAATGGGGCCGCTCAACAACCCGAAGGTCGCGGCCAAGGTGCGCGAGCATGTGGACGAGGCGGTCGCCGCGGGCGCGAATGTGGTGACCGGCGGCAAGCCGCGCCCTGACCTCGGCAGCGAGCTTTTTTCGAACCCACGGTGCTGACCGGCGTGACGCGGGAGATGCGCATCAACCGCGAGGAGACGTTTGGGCCGGTCACGCCCATCCTGTCCTTTCACGACGACGAAGAGGCGATGTCGCTCGCGCTCGACAGCGAATACGGCCTCTCCGTCGGCGTGTTCACGCGTGACATGGACCGGGCCTTGCGCTTCGCCGAGGCCATTCCGGCCGGCATCGTCAACATCAACAATTCCAGCACCTATTGGGAGATCCACCTGCCGTTCGGAGGCGGCTCGGGCACGCGCAGCGGCGTCGGCCGGCTCGGCGGCCGTCTGACGCTGGAAGCGATGACGGAGATCAAGATGATCACCGTTACGCGCGCGATATGAGCGAAGGCGGCATGACGAACCTGAGCGAACTCGAAACGACGCCTGAGGTCGGCGACGAACAACTCGGCCCCGCCGGCGCGGCCACGCTGATCGCGGATTTCGTCGACGTGCTGATTCCCGGCGAGAGGCTTTGGCCCTCGGCAAGCGCGGTCGGCGTTCAGGGCCAGCTGGCGCTGCGGCTGATGGAGGAGCGCGGCAAGAACGCCCTGCCGACGCTCGTGCAGGCGATCGAGGCCGCCGGCGGTCCGCTTGGCCCGCTCGACGAGGCGGCGCGGGTCGCGGTCGTGCAGCGTTTCGAGGCGGCCGAGCCGGACTTGTTCGGCTGGGTCAGGGACGCGGCCTATATCGCCTATTACGAGAACCCCTTCGTAGCCGAAGCGATCGTTCTCACAGGTCACGCTTACGAGCTGCGCCCGCACCTCAAGGGCTATCCGGTGCGGCGCTTCGATCTGGCGCGCGACAGCCCGCGACATGGGCGGGGGCGCTACACCAAGACGTCGGATGTGCGCCGCGTCGACATCAGCGGCCTCGACCTCGAGAGCAACCGAACCCAAGCCTGGGGCCTGAAGCGATGACCAAGAGTCAGGACTGCGATGTGCTGATTGTCGGCGCGGGAGCGACCGGAGCGCTCGCCGCCACGGTTCTCGCACAGGGCGGGCTCGATGTGCTCTGCCTCGAGCAGGGCGCGTGGGTCGAGCCGGGAGATCATCCCCACTACAGCTCGGACTGGACCTGGCAGCGGCGCACGAACTGGAGCTCCGACGTCAACAAGCGCCATCATCCCGACGACTATCCGGTCGAGACCAACTCCTCGCAGGTCTTGATGTGGAACGGCGTCGGCGGCTCGACCAATGTCTATGGCGCGATCTGGCCGCGCTACCGCCCCTCCGACTTCCGCAAGGGCGACGAGCACGGTCTGCAGCCGAACTGGCCGATCGCCTATGAGGACCTCGCGCCCTTCTACGAAAAAGCCGACCGTCTCATCGGCACGAGCGGCCTCGCCGGCGACCTCGCCATGCCGCCCCGCGACGCTTGCCCGACGGGGCCGTTGCCCTTCACCCGCGCCGCCGGCCGGCTCGCCGAGGCCTTCGACAAGCTCGGCTGGCATTGGTGGCCCGCCGAGGCCGGCGTCATCTCGGAGAACTATGACGGCCGTCCGGGCTGCAACGGCTGCGGGATCTGCAATGGTTGCCCGCGCGGCTCGATGAGCAAGTTCTCGCTCTCGATATGGCCCAAGGCCCTCCTCGCCGGAGCGCGGCTGCGTCCTTACGCGCGCGCGCTCAAGATCGAGAAGGGGCCGGATGGGCGGGCCACGGGCGTGCATTTCGTCGACCGCAACTCGGGCCGCGCCGAATTCCAAGGCGCAAAACTTGTCATCATCGCGGCGAACGGCGTTGGGACGCCACGCCTCCTGCTCGCTTCCGACAATCTCGCCAATTCTTCCGATCAGGTCGGGCGCAACCTTCTGCATCACACGCTGGTGAGCTCCGAGTTCTGGGTCGACGAGCCGATCGAGAGCCACATCGGATATGTCGCCTCACTGATAGGCCGCGAATTCGCCGAGACGGACGTGAACCGCGGCTTCGTCAACGGCTTCCAGTTCAATTGCCTGACGGGAACGTCGGCGGCCGGCGAGGCGGCGGCGGGCTGGGTTTCCAACGCGAAGGCGCCCTGGGGCCGCGGCCACCATGAATGGTTCGAGCGTCACTTCGCGCACGGGATCGGCGTGCACGCGATCGGCGACGACCTGCCGAATCCCAACAACCGGGTGACGATCGACCCGGCGGTGCAAGATGCGTATGGTCTCCCGGCCGCGAGGCTGTTCTACGAGCCCGGCGAGAACGACCGGCGAATGATGAACTTCATGCTCGACCGTATGGAAGACATCGCCAAAGCGGCCGGCGCCTTCGACTACAAGGCGACTGACTACCGCGACGAGAACGGCGTGTATCGCACCCCGGCATGGCACATGATCGGCACCTGCCGGATGGGCGCGGACCCGGAGCGCTCCGTCGTCAACAAGTGGAACCAGAGCTGGGATGTGCCCAACCTTTTCATCGTGGACGGCAGCGTGGTGGCGACCGGCGGCGTCGTCAATCCGACGCCGACCATCTCCGCCCTCGCACTGCGCGCCGCGACCTATATCCGCGACAATTTCCGGGAGCTCTCCATGACGACCCGCCCGATGGCGGCTTGAGCGGCTCATGCTTCAGCCCCCTCCCGCCGAGCCCGGCGCGCCGGTCGACGAGGTCGACACGCCCGCCCTTCTCATCGACCTCGACGCCCTTGAGAAAAATCTCGATCTCATGGCGGCGCTCGCGCGCGAGGCCGGCGTCAAGCTCCGCCCGCACGCGAAGACCCACAAGTCGCCGGTCATCGCCCGCCTCCAGATGGCGCGCGGCGCCGTCGGCCAATGCGTGCAGAAGGTGGCGGAAGCGGAGATCCTGGCCTGGGGCGGCGTCGGCGACATTCTCGTCAGCAACGAGGTCGCCGGCTCGCGCAAGCTCGCCCGTTTTGCCGCGCTTAGCCGCATCTGCACGGCGGCGATCTGCGTCGATTCCGAGGCCGGCGTCGCGGCGCTCGAAGCGGCGGCCAAGGACGCAGGACTGCGCCTTGCGGCGCTGATCGAGATCGACGTCGGCATGGACCGCTGCGGCATCCCCCCTGGCCCGGCCGTCACCGCTCTGGCGCAGCGGATCGCCGCCAGCCGCTGGCTGCGCTTCGGCGGCCTGCAGGCCTATCAGGGCGGAGCGCAGCATCAGCGCACGCCGGACGAACGGCGCGCCAGCATCGCGCGCGCCGTCGCGCTCACTGGCGAAACGGTCGCCGATCTCAAGGATGTGGGTCTCAGTTGCCCCATCGTCGGCGGCGCGGGGACCGGCACCTTCGCCCTCGAGGCGGCGAGCGGCGTCTATACCGAGTTGCAGGTCGGCTCCTACGTCTTCATGGACGCGGACTACGCGCGCAACCAGGAAGCCCCGCCCTTCGCGCAATCGCTGTTCGTGCTGACGACAGTCATGAGCACGCCGCGCCGCGACCTTGCGGTCGTCGACGCAGGCCTCAAGGCGCTGGCGTTCGACAGCGGTCCCCCGGTCGTGTGGAACCGGCCCGGCGTGACCTATGCAGGGGCCTCCGACGAGCATGGGAAGCTCGTCATCGCCGGGGGAGGGGAGCCATTGCGCTTCGGCGAGAAGCTCCGCCTCCAGCCCGGCCATTGCGACCCGACCGTCGACCGTTACGACTGGTATGTCGGCGTTAGGGGAACGCGCGTCGAGTGCCTATGGCCGGTGGCGGCCCGCGGCAACATGGCCTGAAAGGAAAACAAGAGGTCCGGGCGCCAAAGACGCCGTTTATGAGAAACGAATCGGACGGGTGCTGTCTTCTATGCGGCGCGGCCGTCTCGCGCGTGACGTCGTTCCCAACCCGGAGGCCGATTCGCGGACTTCGGCTTCCGGGTGAAGGCGCACGCTCAGAGCAATTCCGCGACGCGCCGCGCGATCGCGAGACTTGCGGTCAGGCCCGGAGATTCTATCCCGAACAGGTTGATCAGCCCTTTGACCCCGTGTTCGGCCTCGGTCTGGATCAGGAAATCTGTCGATGATCCGCCCGGTCGGGCGATCTTCGGGCGAATTCCCGCATAGGCCGGCTGCAGAGCGCCGTCCGGCAGGCCCGGCCAATAGGTTCGGATCGCCGCGTAGAAGGATTCGCTCCGCCTTGGGTCGACGTCGTAGTCGATTGCGTCGACCCACTCCACGTCCGGCCCGAATCGCGCCTGACCAGCGAGGTCCAGAGTGAGATGGACGCCCAGCCCCCCTTCCCGCGGCATCGGGTAGACGAGCCTGGAGAAGGGTGAGCGGACGCTCAACGAGAAGTAGTTGCCCTTGGCGAGATGCAGGGCGGGGATTGTCTCGACAGGCAGACCCTGGATCGTACGAGCGACGGCCTGCGCGCCGAGGCCCGCTGCGTTGACGACATGCGCGGCCGTCAGGCGCATCGCCTCGCCGCCCCCCGTGTCGATCGTCAGGCCCTCGCGCTCGACTTGCCCTGAAACGACCGGCGTCGCGAACGCGATCGCCGCGCCATGCGCCGCCGCGTCCCCCCACAGCGCCAGCATGAGGGCGTGGCTGTCGACGATGCCGGTCGAAGGCGAAAGAAGGGCTCGCTCCGCCTTGAGCTCCGGCTCAAGCGCGCGCGCCTCCTCGCCCGTGAGCCAGACGAGATCCGCGACTCCATTCGCTTTCGCGCGCGTCTCAAGCGCCGCGAGGCCTGCGACCTCGCTCTGGTCGGCCGCGACGATGAGCTTGCCGCAGCGCCGATGCGGCACGCCGTATTCGCTGCAGAAGCGATACAGCATCTCCTTTCCCTCGACGCACAGATGCGTTTTGGTCAGGCCGGTCGGGTAATAGATGCCGGCGTGAATGACCTCGCTGTTTCGCGAACTTACCCCGGCGCCGATGGCGCTTTCCGCTTCGACAACGATGACCTCCCGCCCGGCGCGGGCCAGCGCTCTCGCGATCGCCAGCCCGATGACCCCGGCGCCGATGACCAGACAGTCCACCGCGTCCACGCAACCTCCACCGTCGCATCCCATTTCATCGCCGACCGGCGGATTTCGTCTGAACAAGCCAGCGCCGTCAGGTCATAAGGGCACGATGCTGCAAGGCAAGGGCAGTGTCGATAGCGGCTGCGCGGTCGGCGCCGCAGCGCCGAAATTGACTAGCACGTTTGCGGCGATCAAATCGTCCGCGGCGGCCTGTTTATCTCTTGTCGTGAAGCGTCATATCGACGTGTCGGCATCGGCGATGGATTGGAGAGCTCCGACCGCTAAGAGGCGTCAGACATCAGTGGCCGGCCATGTGGCGTCCGATGGTCGTGCGGTCGGCGGTGGCTGCGTCCGTGAGATAAGTGACTTTGCCGCCCGACATGACCGCGATGCGGTCGGAGAGTTCCAGGATCTCGTCGAGGTCCTCCGACACCAGGAGAACGGCCGCGCCTCGGTTACGCTGCTCCATGATCTGCGCTCGGATGTCGGCGACCGAAGCGAAGTCGAGGCCGAAGCAAGGATTGGCGACGATGAGCACGTCGACGTCGCCGGACAGTTCGCGCGCGAGTATGGCGCGCTGCACATTGCCGCCGGAGAGATCGCGAATTTGAGTCTCGGTCGACGGCGTTTTGACATTGTAGCGACTGATAAGATCGCGGGCGGTGGCCCGCATCGGCTCCCGCGACAGCCAGAAGCCGAGACGCGTCATCGGCGCTTTGTCGAACCGGCGAAACGCCATATTCTCGGCCACCGACATCGTGGGCACAGTGGCGTTCTTCAACGGTTCCTCGGGCAGGCCAAAGACCTTGAAGCGGTCGAAATGGTCGCGTTTGGGCTCGAAGTCCTGATCGCGGATGAGGACCTGGCCGAGCTTGATGGGACGCTGGCCGGAGAGCGCCTCCACAAGCTCGCTTTGGCCGTTGCCGGACACGCCCGCAATGCCGACGATCTCACCGGCCTGGACCTTGAGATCGAGACCGGCGACGGCCTCCCGGCCCTCGTCGTTCTCGGCGAAGAGCCCGGCGATCTCGAGCGTCACGCCGCTCTTGGGCGCGGTCGTGCGCGCGGCGGATGGGCGCACGACGGCGTCCCCGATCATCATCGCCGCCATCTCTCGCGTCGAGACGGCGCCGACCTTGCCGCCGCCGACCCTCGCGCCGCGTCTCAGCACCGTGAAGTCGTCGCAGAACGCCTCGACCTCGCGAAACTTGTGGCTGATCATCATGACGGTGATCGTATTCGCGTGCGCCATGTCACGCAGCAGGCCGAGAATTTCGTCCGCTTCGCCGGGGGTCAACACCGAGGTCGGTTCGTCCAGGATCAGGAATCGCTGATCGAGATAGAGGAGCTTCAGGATTTCAAGCTTCTGTTTCTCGCCGGCGGCCATGGCGGAGACCGGCTTGTCGAGCGGCACGCGGAACGGCATCCGGTCAAGGAAAGCTTCGAACGCCTTCATCTCCTTGCGCCATTCGATGACCGCCGGCGCGTCGGCGCGACTGACGACGAGATTTTCTGCGGCGGTCAGGGCGGGAACCAGGGTGAAGTGCTGGTACACCATGCCGACGCCGAGCGCCTGCGCGTCGCGCGGATTGCGGACGGCGGCCTCCTCGCCGTTAAGCAGGAGTTGCCCACGGTCGGCCGTGTAAAAACCCATGATGCATTTCACGAGCGTCGACTTGCCGGCGCCGTTCTCGCCGAGGAGCGCATGGAAGGAACCCGCCGGAACCTCGATCGAAACGTCCTGCAGCGCTTTGAGCGCGCCGAAAGACTTCGACATGCCGGTCGTTTCGAGCGACGGCGCGCGTGAGGGATTTGTCTCTGTCACGGCAGCGCCTCAATGAAGGCTTTCGAGGTCGCGACGGCGCCGAACACGCCGCCCTGCATCTTGACCATCTTGAGCGCCGCGAGATGATTGCCGTAGTCGGTCGCGGCGCAGCAATCCTCGAGCAGCAGGCACTCAAAGCCCCGGTCGTTCGCCTCGCGCATCGTCGTGTGCACGCAGACGTCGGTGGTGATCCCGGTGAGCACGAGATTGTCGATGCCGCGCGTGCGCATCATGAGCTCGAGATCGGTGGCGCAGAACGAGCCCTTGCCCGGCTTGTCGATGATCGGCTCTCCGGCCAACGGCTTCAATTCGTCGATGATGTCCCAGCCGGGCTCGCCACGCACCAGAATGCGTCCGCAGGGGCCCTTGTCGCCGATGCCGGCGCCGATCCGCTGCGAGCGCCAGCGCTTGTTGTCGGGAAGGTCGGCGAGATCGGGGCGATGGCCCTCGCGGGTGTGGAAGATGTGGTAGCCCTTCGCCCGCGCCGCTTCGAGCAGCGCCTTGATCGGTTCGATCGGGGCCTGCGTGAGCGACAGATCGTAGCCCATCGAGTCGACATAGCCGCCCTTGCCGCAGAAGTCGGTCTGCATGTCGATGACGATGATGGCGGTGTTGTCCGGGCGCCAGTCGCCGTTGTAGGGCCAGGGATAAGGGTCGGCTTCGAAAGTGGGCATCGTCTATTCCGCGGCTTGCGACAGCTTGTCGCCGTAGCGACGGGACGGTTTGGGGAAGCCGTAGGCGGTTCCGTCCTTGTGGACGACCTCGTCCTCCCAGGGCAGGCGATAGCGGCCGGCGACGAGGTCCTGCATGAAGGTGTAGGGACAATCGCCGGCGCCGCCCGCGACCGCAGTCAAGCCGCGATGGCCGAGCTGATAGATGTTGTTCTCGACCGCCCAATGCTTGCGCGCCTCGCGGATGAGGTCCGGCCTCAACTCCGCGGTGATGATCTCGTCGGGCCGTCCCGTCGTCCCCTCGGCGAGGATCGCGCCGTCGAAATTGACGATCATGCCTTCGCCCATGGAGTCGAAGTCGCCGTCCGAGCCGCACATGCAGACATTGGCGGTCGCCATCAGGTTCTGGAAGCTGTTGGCCTGGTTGGTGAAGCGCCAGGCGGCGCGGATCGGCGCAGTGTAACCCGCCGTGCGGATCATGATTTCGGCGCCCTTGTAGGCGCATTCGCGCGCCATCTCAGGAAACATGCCGTCGTGGCAGATGATGAGCGCGAGCTTCGCGCCCTTGGGGCCGTCGCAGACGGGAATGCCGATATCGCCTGGCTCCCACGGCTCGACCGGCGTCCACGGATGCATCTTGCGATAGTAGAGCTGGAGCGTCTCCCGCGTCGTCGATGATGACGCCCGAATTGTAAGGGTTGCCGTGCGGGTTGAACTCCATGATGGAGAAGCAGCCCCAGATGCGGTTCAAGCGGCAGGCCGCTTTGAAAGCGGCGATTTCGGGGCCATCGAGCGAGCATAGAATCGCCGGATTCATGTCCATCGACAGGCCATGCAGAGAATATTCGGGGAAGACGACGAGGTCCATTGTCGCCATGTTGCGGCGCGCCTTGCCGACCGTCGCCACGATCTTTTGCGTCTGCGCGGCAAGGTCCGCGGGCGTGGCGATGACGGGCAATTGCAACTGCACGACGCCGACAACGACGCCGTTCGGAGACTTGTTGAGACCGCCGAGGCCGTTCATCGCTGCTCCTCTCGTTCCCAGACGCCGGCCGCCTACTTCGCCATCGACAATTCGCCCGGCATGTCACGCGCCGAATGCTTGGCGCTCGAGGTCGCGATCATGATGCCGAGCGTGAGGATGTAGGGGGCGGCGTTGAAGAAGTAATAGCCCTGGGTGATCCCGATCGACTGCAGCGACGGACCAAGCGCGCCCGCCGCGCCGAAAAGGAGCGCTGCGGCGATGCAGCGCAGCGGGTTCCAGCGGGCGAAGATGACGAGCGCCACCGCCATCAGGCCCTGGCCCGAGGAGAGGCCCTGGTTCCACGAGCCCGGATAGGAGAGCGACAGGAACGCGCCGCCGATACCCGCGAGAAACCCGCCGACCGTTGTCGTCAGGAGCCGAACCAGGTTCACGGAAATGCCCATGGCGCGCGCGGCCGCGGCGCTGTCGCCCACAGTCCGCACAACCAGGCCCCAACGCGTGTTGCGGAAGGACCAGGCCATCAGCAGCGCGAGCACGATGCCGATGAAGAAGAGCGGGTTGACTTGCAAGGCGCTCTTCAAGCTTGCGCTGTCGCTCCAGAAGCCGAGCGGGATCGAGCCCAGCCGCGGCGCCGTCGGCTGGATGTAGGGCTTGCCGAAGAAGAAGGCGACGCCGACGCCGAACAGCATCATGGCGATGCCGACCGCGACGTCGTTGACCCGCGGCAGGCCGCAGATCGAGCCGTGCATCGCGCCGAGCGCGGAGCCAGCTATCCCCGCGGCCAGGACGCCGATCCATGGATTGCCGGAATGATAGGAAGCCGCATAGGCCACCATGGCGCCGAGCACCAGCGTGCCTTCGAGCCCGAGGTTGACCCGCCCCGATTTCTCCGTAAGGCACTCGCCGAGCGCGACGAACATGAATGGCGTCGAGACGCGGATCGCGCCCCCCAGCATGGCGATCAGGACGGTGAGAATGTCGCCGCTCATGTTCGATCCTTCGTCGCGCGCGGCTTGAAGATCGAGAACCTCCCGTAGAGCGTCTCGGAGGTCAGCAGCACGACGAAGATCAGGCCTTCGAGAACCTGCACCGTCGCGTCGGGCAGGCCCATGCGGCGCTGGATGAGGCCGCCGGCGGCGACGATGCCGCCAAACAGGATGGCCACCGGCGGGATGACGAGCGGGTTATGCCGCGCCAGGAACGAGACGAGAATGCCGGTAAAGCCGTAGCCGGCGGCGAGCGAAGCGTTGGCGCGGCCCTGGATCGCCGCCACTTCGAAGAAACCGGCGAGCCCGGCGCAGGCGCCGGCGATCGCCGAGCAAGCGACGATAAGCCGCCCGACCGGCAATCCTTGCGCGAGCGCCGCGCGGAAATTGCCGCCCGTGACCCGCGCCGCGAAGCCGAAGCTCGTCCGCTCGAGGAGGAAATAGAGTGCAATGCAGAGCGCGAGGCCGAACACGATTCCCCAATGCACTTCGGTGCCCGGAATCACACCGACCATATAGTCCTTGCCGAGCGGCTTGGTTGACGGCTTGTTGGGATCCGAGAGGTCGCGCAGCGCGCCCTCGACAAAGAAGTTCATGATCGCGATGCCGATATACGTCAGCAGCAATGAGGAGATCGTCTCGTTGACGCCGCGCGCGTAGCGCAGGAAGCCGGCGAGGCCGACCCAGAAGCCGCCGACGACCATGGCGAAAAGCGCCATGATGATGAGCGTCGGCATCGGCGGCACGTGGCCGATCATGGGGATCGCCAGCACGGCCGCGGCGAAGCCCCCGAGCACGAGCGCCCCCTCGCCGCCGATCATGATGAGGCCGATGCGCGCGGGGATCGCCACCGCGAGCGCCGTCAGGATAAGCGGCGCGGAGCGCTGCAGGGTGTTCTGCAACGAGAACGAGGTTCCAAAGCCGCCTCGCCAGACATAGGAGATGAAGTCGACCGGCGACTTTCCAATCGCCAGCAGAAAGATCGCGAACAGCGCCGCCGCGATCAGAAGCGCAACGACCGGAATGACGACATATTCGGAATTGGCGCGAAACCGCGCGGCAAAATCCGACCCCGCCGTTGGCGCCGCGGCCGGTGTGACGATATCGCGCTGGACGCCGGTTGCGAAAGGCGCGTTCGACACCCGCTCTTTCCCTTCGCTGTCAGGTCGTCGAGCCGACGACGCCCTCCAGCAGGTAATCCATCTTGTCGAGGTAGGGATCGAGATTGTCGTAAGTCTTGTCGATCACCACCTTGCCAGTCTTGTTGTCCTTCAGAGGACCGACGTAGATTGGAACTTTCTTTTTCATATCGGCGATCGCCGCTGTCGCCGCGGTTTTGGCCTCCTCGGTCGCGCCGGCGCCGAACGGGGTGTTCTGAACGAAATCGACCTCATAGCCGCCAGCGGTGAAGTTGGGGAGCTCCTTGCCTTCGGCGATGTCGCCAGCGTAGCCCTTGTAGATCGTGATCCACTTGTACTCGGCGCCGGTGATGAAGCCTTTGGGCGCGAGCGGCGCCTGGCTGGCATTGTGACCGCAGCTTTTGACGCCGCGCTTCTCGGCCGTCTCGATCACCACCTTTGGCCCATCGACATGGCAAGTGATGACGTCGCACCCGGCGTCGACCAGGGCGTTGGCGGACTCGGCTTCGCGCACCGGCATCGACCAGTCACCTGTGAAGATGACCTGGACGACCGCTTTGGGGTTGACCTTCCTCGCGCCCAGCATGAACGAATTGATGTTGCTCAGCACGCTCGCGATCGGCTTCGCCGCGACGAAGCCGAGCTTGTTGGTCTTGGTCGACAGACCCGCCGCGACGCCGTCGACATAGTGCGCCTGATTGAGATAGCCGAAATAGGAGCCGGCGTTCTTCGGGTCGGTGGCCTTGTTCCAGAGCGGCGCCGCGTGGCGAAACTGGACGTCGGGATATTTCCTCGCGAGGTCGATCACGAAAGGTTTGTAATAGCCGAAGGAGGTCGCCAGAATCAGGCCGGCGCCGTCGAGATTGATCATCAATTCCATCGACTTCGAGACCGCGTCGGTCTCGGGCACGTTCTCTTCCTCGGCCACCTTCACGCCCGGCACCAGTTTCAGGGCTTCGACCGCAACCGCGTGCGCCTGGTTCCAGCCGAAATCGTCGCGCGCGCCGACATAGACCACGCCGACCGTGAGATCCTTGGCGGCGAATGCGCGCCCGACGGAGCCCATATTCAGCGAAGCGCCGGCCACGCCGAAGGCAGTCGTCTTCAGGAGAACGCGTCGGGAAATGGGTGCGGTCATTGTGATCCTCGGGCCGGCAGCGCTCCGCAGATTAAGGCCTGCGGCTACTCAAGTTAACGGCAGCAAAGACCGTGCCGGCCCTGAAAGCTCACGAGCGCGCTGCGTGGTTTAGCCTCATTCTTTGGCGCCGCCGCCTGATGTTTAGTCGGCGCGCGCCTCTTTTAATCGGTCGGACCCGTGAGGGCCTCGCAGCGCGAGCGCTCGGGAAGGCCTCGCCAGCCCCAGACCATTCAGCCCAGACAAACGGCCAGCAGCGGCGAAGCGGGGTCCGTCAGTCCGTCCATGACGTCAAAGTGATGCCTGCCGCTTTCCGGCGTCCACGGGCACGACCAGGCTTCCGACAAAAGTCGAGCCTGCCAGAGAAAAGAGGGCCGTTCCTGCGCGCCGACCCAGACATGGGCCTCGACGCCTGGACGCAGCGCGAGCAAAGCAGGGCTCTCCCGCGCAATTTCCGGCGCATCGAGACGCAGGTCGGCGTTCATCGCGGTAAGAGAGATCGGCTCCAGATCCGCAAGCGGCGAAATCGGCACGACGCGCTTGACAGGCGCCGACAGGGCCACATCGGCGCAACCCATTCGCGCGCTGAGGTGACCGCCCGCCGAATGGCCGGTGACGACGACGGGACCCGCGACGAGACCCGCAGCGACCTCGACAGCGCGCGCGATCTCCCGGGTGATCGCGCTGATCCGCGCCTGGGGCGCGAGGGTGTAGGACGGCATGGCGCAGGCCCATCCGCGGGCCACGGCGCCCGCGGCCAGATGCGACCACAGGTCGCGATCGAACCTCAGCCAGTAGCCGCCATGGATGAACACCAGAAGACCCTGCGGCGCGGCCTCGGGCAGAAAGAGATCGAGAGCGTTGCGCGGTTTGGGGCCGTACGGGATGGCGGTCCGCGCCCGTTGACCCAGCGCAGCACGAAAAGCCGCAGCCTCCTGCGCCCAACGAGGCGGAAACGTTTCGGCAGCCGGAATGAAGGGGCCGTTTGCATAGGCGCGGTCGGTGTCCACTTCGGTGTCCATTGTTGGAGGCGCTCAACTCGCTACGCCGTGAGGTTGTCGGCGATTTTTTCAGCCGATCGCGCAGAGCCGCTATCTCCCCCGGAGAGAAGCCGGTCAAGGCCCAGTCGGTTTCCGCCACGGTCAGGGGCAGAATGCGCGCAAACATTCGTCGACCTTTGGGGGTGAGCGAGATCACCAGGCTCCGGCGATCGCTGTCCCGTTGTTGACGGGCGACCAGCCGCGCCTCTTCCATCAGGCCAAGCGTGCGCGTGAGCGTGGTGCGGTCCACCGATGTCAGATCGGCGAGCTTGCCCATCGTCGCGCCGGAATGCTCTTGCAGCACAGCCAGGACCCGCCAGCGGGAATAGTCGAGGCCGTAAGGACGCAGGCGCGCGTTGATCGCCCGCGTGCGTCGCGCCAGGATCTGACTGAAATAGAAGAAGAGATGATCCTCGAGCTTGAAAGCCCGGGTCGTCTTTTCGTCCGCTTTGCGCGCGCGCTCCAGCAATCGTCCTCCGCGGCGCCGGTACGGCCCAATTAGGTTGACTTGCACATATTATGCGCCACTATGAAGCGATAGCAATCGGCGGAAGACCGGAATGCGAGTGCGCGCGCTCCCGCGCTGCTCGCAAATCCACGAACGTCAAGGAAGGGCGTGGACATGTCATTGGCTCCTGAAATCACCAAGGCGGGCGACGGGCTCGACAACATCGCCTGGAACATTCTCGGCCAGACCTATGTGCCCAAGGCAGTCAGCGAGGGGTCGTTCGCGTGGCACGCGATCTTTCCGCCGGACACGTTCGTGCCCCCACATATCCACCCGACGCAGGATGAGTTCATCTACATGTTCGAGGGCCAGTTCGAGCTGATGATCGATGGCCGCACGGTCTTCGCCAATCCCGGCGATCTTGTGCGCATGCCGATGGGGCTGCCGCACGCGATCTACAACAAGTCGGGGCGGACGGTGAAATGCCTGTTCTGGGTCGCGCCGACGCGTCGGCTCTATGACCTGTTCTGGGGCATCCACAACATGGCCGAGCAGACGCCGGCCGAGGTGGTCGCGCTCGCCGCCAAGCACGAGGTCGACTTTCTTCCGCCGCCCGAAGAGGCGAAGTGAGCTTGCGCCAAAAGTAAGGAGCGACCCCGTGAAAGTGCTCATTGCGGGCGCGGGCCTTGGCGGACTGACGTTGGCGCTGATGCTTCATCGGCGGGGGGTCGAAAGCGTCATTTTCGAGCAAGCCTCCGAGATCCGGGAAGTCGGCGTCGGCATCAACATTCTGCCGCACGCCATCAAGGAGCTGGCGGCGCTCGATCTCCTGCCCAAGCTCGACGCTGTCGGCATCCGCACCAGGGAACTGCACTACGTCAGCCGGCTCGGACAGAAAGTGTGGTCCGAACTGCGCGGCGTGGACGCCGGTTTCGACTATCCGCAGTTCTCGATCCATCGCGGCCGTCTGCAGAAGGTGATCCACGACGAAGTCATCGCCAAACTCGGTTCGGGCGCGGTGCGCACCGGCATGAGGCTGCAGGGTTTCATGCAGGACGAAAGTGGGGTCGTGGCGCATTTCACGGACGCCAAATCGGGGCTCGGCAGCGAGACCGCGCGCGCCGACGTGCTCGTCGGCGCGGACGGCATCCACTCCGTCGTGCGCCGACACTTCCATCCCAAACAGGGTCGCCCGAAATGGCAGGGGCTGATGCTCTGGCGCGGCGCAGCGGAATGGCCGAAGTTCCTGACGGGCGGGTCGATGTATATCGCTGGCGGCATGAGCGCCAAGATCGCGCTCTATCCGATCGCACCAGGGTCGACGCCTGACACGCGGCTCACCAACTGGGCGATCGTCTCGCGCATCGCCGACGGCGAGATCACGCCCGCGCCAATCAATTCCTGGTCGCGAACGGGCCGCATGGACGAGGTGCTCCCTTACGCCCGGCGCTTCACCGTTCCGGACGTCGATGTCGAGGCGCTGGTCCGCTCGACCTCGGTCTGCTGGGAATACCCGATGTGCGACCGCGACCCGCTGCCGCATTGGAGCTATGGCCGCGTCACTCTGCTCGGCGACGCCGCTCACCCGATGTACCCGGTCGGCTCGAACGGCGCCGCACAGGCGATCCTCGACGCGCGCTCTCTCGCCGACTGGCTTCGGAAGGCCGACCACCCGATGCAAGCTTTGCATGAGTACGAACGCGACCGCTTGCCTAAGACCGCGGAGATCGTGCGCCTTAACCGCAAAGGCGGACCGGAGCGGGTGATCGACGAAGTCGAGAAACTTGCTCCGGCGGGCTTCGAAGTCCGTCGACCGCGTGCTCAGCCATTCTGAGCGCGAGGCGATCGTCAAGGGCTACGCCAGCAAGGCTGGCTTCATGCAGAGCCAGGTCAACAAGTGAAGACGCCCTGTAGCGAACGCGCCGAAAGCGATCATCGATCAAGAGAGCGATCGTAGCTGGAAGCGCTGGATCTTGCCCGTCTGCGTTTTCGGCAAGGCCTCCACGAACCGCACCGCGCGCGGATATTTGTAGGGCGCAATGGTTGCCTGAACATGGGCTTGCAGCCGCATCGCGGTCGCCTTGTCGGGAGGCACGTCCGGCTTCAGCACGACGAAAGCGGCGACGATCTGCCCGCGCTCCTCGTCGGCAAGCCCGATCACCGCGCATTCGCTGACGCATTCGTGCGCGAGAAGCGCCGCTTCCACTTCGGGACCGGCGATGTTGTAGCCGGATGAGATGATCATGTCGTCGTTGCGCGCGGCGAAACGAAAATATCCGTCCTCATCCTGGCTGAATGCGTCGCCGGTGACGTTCCATCCGTTCTGCACGTATTCCTGCTGGCGGGCGTCGGCGAGATAGCGGCAGCCGGTCGGGCCGCGCACCGCGAGCCGCCCAATTGTTCCGCGCGGAACTTCGTTGAAGTGCTTGTCGACGATCTTGGCTTCGTAGCCCGGGACGGGCTTTCCGGTCACGCCCGGTCTTCGGTCGTCGAGACGGCAGCCGATGAACACATGCAGCATTTCGGTCGAGCCGATGCCGTCGAGGATCGGCACGCCGGTGCGCTTCGTCCAGGCTTCGTAGACTGGAGCGGGAAGCGTCTCGCCCGCGGACACGGCCAAGCGAAGCGAGGACAGATCGGCCCCCTCGTCCATCGCCGCAAGCATGGCGCGATAGGCGGTCGGCGCCGTGAAGCAGACGGTCGCCTTGTAGGCTTCGATGATCTTGACCAGGTTCGGCGGCGTTGCGCTCTCGATCAGCACGGCGGAAGCGCCGAAGCGCAAGGGGAAGACGGCAAGTCCCCCGAGGCCAAAGGTGAAGGCGATCGGAGGCGAGCCGACGAACACATCGTCTGGCTGAACCTTGAGCACCTGCCTCGCATAGACGTCGGCGATGATGAGAATGTCGCGATGAAAGTGCATCGTCGCCTTCGGGGAGCCGGTTGTTCCGGAAGTAAATCCGAGCAAGGCGACATCGTCGCGCCCGGTGGGGACGGCGGCCAAGGTCACCGGCTTATTGAGAGCGAGGCGGTCAAGCTCGGCGTCATGATTGGCGGTGCCGTCGAAGCCGACGACGCTTTTGAGAAAGCCGGCTGTCCTTGGCGCAGGCGACCAGTTCATCGAGGATGCGGGTGTCGCAGAGCGCAAGTCCGATCTCGGCCTTGTCGACGATCTTCGTCAGTTCTCCGGCCCGCAGCATCGGCATTGTGTTGACCACGACCGCGCCCGCCTTGGTTGCCGCGAGCCAGCAGGCGATCATCGCGGGATTGTTCGCCGAGCGGATAAGCACGCGATTGCCGGGCTTGACGCCATAATCCTCGATCAGCGCCCGGGCCAGCCGATTGCTCCAGTCGGCAAGCTCCTTGTAGGTGCGGCGCCGGCCATGGCCGACGAGGGCGGTATGGTCGCCAAAGCCGCGCTCGACCATGCGGTCGGTGAGCTCGACCGCGGCGTTCATGGGATCCGGATAGTCGAGCCCCTGCAGCCGAAAGTCGGGCCATTGGTCGGGCGGAGGCAGATTGTCGCGCGCGAAACTATCAAGATGAGCGGTGGGACCGAGCATCGGTTCGTTCCTCAGTCGGACGCCAGGATAGAGCCGTTCGGCGCTGGGGCGGCGATTTAAAAGCCCTTGCCCTGACGCGCTGTCAATCGCCGCGACCCGCGCCGTCGCCGGGTGCGCGCCAGAAGCCGATTTTGCGCTCCGACCGCCGCGGCGGCGCGATCGCGGCAACTCAGGGGCTCAAAGCATGCGGATGCTGCAGAGATCGATGAAAGCAAAAGCAGATAAAAGCAAATAAAAGAGCATAAACGTACCCCCTCGGCCTCCCAGCCGAGCCAAGGGCGTCCGGCCGTAGACCGCGGCGCCGAGGGCCGCCGGCGCTCCAACGAAGCGAACGCGCGGGTGGGGCGGATCGCCCTGGGCGACGGAACGGCCGGCGTTGTTTTTTTGAACTCATTTGTGAGAGGGTCAAGGCTTGGGGAGGGTGGCCATGATGAAGAACAGACCCGCGCATTTGGCGCAGTGCCGGTGTGGCGCGGTCGAGGTCGCAGCCTGGAGCGACCCTATCATCGTCACCGCTTGCTATTGCGACGACTGCCAGGCGGCGTCCGAACGGCTCGCCGCATCCGCCAATGCGGCGCCTTTGGCCGGCGCCGATGGGGGAACGGAATTTATGGTGTTCCGCCGCGACCGCATCGCCTGCACGCGAGGCGCGGACCGTCTCGAGGCGATGAGGCTGACCGCCGCCACGAAGACCCGGCGGATGGTCGCCGGCTGCTGCGCGACGCCAATGTACGTGACCTTCGACGACAAGCGACCCTGGGTGTCGGCGTTCCGCGCCAGGTTCGGCGCCGATGCGCCGCCGGTGCAGATGCGGATCTGCACCCGGTTCAGACGCTCGGATGAGCAAAGCTAAAGACGACGTGCCCGACCACCCCGGCTATCCGGCCGCGATGATCCTCCGCGTTCTCGCCGTCTGGCCGCGCATGCTGTTCAGCCGGCCGGTCGGCCTCTTGCCTTAAGGCAGATTGCGGCCTTAAGGCAGATTGCGCTTGCGTCCAATCGGACGCGGTCGGCCGCGTCCGCCGCGCTCCAAAGGACGTCCGCAAGGACGCCCCTCTGTCGACGGGCCAACGAGCGCGGCTACGATCGCACGGGGCCGTCGGCCAACGGCCCGAGCACTCCTTCCTCGAATCAGGCCACAGCCTGACGATGCGACGGCCGCAGGCGGCTCGACACGAGGCCGAAACCGGCGAAGCCGATCAGCGTCAGAGCCCAGGTCGAAGGTTCGGGAACCGGCGTCGTGACGGCGGTGAAGGTGACCCCGCTCAGGCCCTGGCTGTTGTAGGTGATCAGAGGGTCCATGCCCGTCCGCAGGAAGTTGTAGATGCTGTCGGAAAGAAGGCCGAAGCCCGGATATCCGGACTGCTGCGCGAAGAAGTCGCCGCCCGTGATCGCGCCGTTCGAAACCGTGAAGGTATTGGACTCGACGTCAGCCAGCGACAGGGCGTCGAAAGGCGTCCCGGGAGTCGGTCCAAGGCCGGCGGGATAAGAGAGAATGTAGACATGCGTCGCCGAGGACGTGCCGTTGTCGGTCAGTCCGGTGATCTCGCCGGTGACCGTCCCGTCCACGCTCCCGGTGGAGAAGGTGCCGTCGTTCGAGAAGGAAAAATCAAAGGACAGAGTTCCGGCCTGAGCGGCGGCTGCTCCGCCGAGCGCCATCGCCATTGCGGCCGCAAGCAAAAGATTTCTCATCCCGATTCCCCTATTCCCCACGTCCTTGATTGGACGCCGAACAAGGAACCGAAACATAGTCATGTGTCGGCGACGTGAAGGGGCGCGCGCTGCCGAAGCGCTAAGCCGTCGCGAAAGAGGGCCGCCCGCTTGTCACATGAAGGCGCTAATTTCCAGCCTCGCAGGTGAGGCGATTGATCACCCCGGCGACGCCTGCGGTCATCCGCGCGTCCGCTTCGGCGCGCGCTTTCTCATATTCGCGCATGACCCGACCGATCAGGATCACCCATCCGCGGGAGACATTCACCTGGATGCGGTCGCGTGGAACCGCGAGATCCCAATGCAGGGCTGTCAGGACCGCGAGTTTAATCCGCTCGTCGCTTCGCCCTTGCCAATTGTGCTTGTCGTCGGCTCCGAATTCGGATCCCGAGGGGAAGTAAGCTGGAGCGCCACCAGGATCCGTGGCCTCGCTTGCTTGTGGGTAAGATTCTTCCCTGGACATCAACTCCAATTGAGACCTCCTCTATCGCCCCCGTGAGGGAGCATCTCGCTTTGCCCATAACTCGCGAGCAGCCGCTTGGTTCCGTCGAGAAATGGACGTTGGGGAAAGCGACTTCGGGAATTACCAAGCGGGAACCCAGAAGGAACCGGACAGGTCTTCCGGGAGTTAATGTCGTGTCGGATAAGCGGTCCATGAACGCCGCGCGGGGGACAGATGGAAATCAGCGAAGGCAAGCCTTATCCGTTCGGCGCCACGGCCGATGAGACAGGCGCGAATTTTGCTGTCTTTTCGGCGAATGCGACGCGGGTCGAGGTTTGTTTCTTCGATACCGACGGCCGCCGCGAGACCGGTCGCTTCGAATTGCCTGAGCGAACCGACGAGGTGTTCCACGGCCATGTGACGGAGGTCGGGCCGGCGACGCTTTACGGCTTTCGCGTCCATGGCCCGTATGAGCCGGAAGCTGGCCACCGCTTCAATCCCAATAAGCTGCTGCTCGACCCCTACGCGCGAGCGCATTCGGGGAAATTGACGTGGGATCCCGCCGTGTTTGGATACACGATCGGCGCCGAGGGCGACGACCTGACGTTCGACGAACGGGACAGCGCGCCCTTCGTCCCGAAGTCCGTCATCGTCGATCCGAATTTCGATTGGCATGGCGAATATCGGCGCCGAACCGTGCCCTGGGAAGGCACGATCGTCTACGAGACGCATGTCAAAGGCTACACCAAGCTGCACCCGGAGGTCGACGAGAGGTTGCGGGGCTTTTACGCCGGCCTCGGCTCGAAGCCCGTTGTCGACTACATCAAGTCGCTCGGCGTCACGACCGTCGAACTGATGCCGATCCACACGTTCATCGACGACGATTACCTGCTCGAGAAAGGCCTGAAAAACTACTGGGGCTATAACTCGATCGGCTTTTTTGCACCCGATCCTCGCTACGCTTCAGACGTGCCCAACTCGCTGCGCGAATTCAAGGAGATGATCGCGCGGCTGCACGACGGCGGGCTCGAGGTGATCCTTGACGTCGTCTACAATCACACCGCCGAGGGCAACGAGCGCGGCGCGACTCTGTCGTTCAAGGGGATCGACAACAAGTCTTATTATCGGTTGATGCCGGACGAGCCGCGATTTTACATCAACGACACCGGCACCGGCAACACGCTCAACCTCAGCCACCCGCGCGTCATCCAGATGGTTGCGGACAGTTTGCGCTATTGGGTGACCGAAACGCGGGTCGACGGTTTTCGCTTCGACCTGGGGACGATTTTTGCGCGTGAGCCCGACGGGTTCAACACCGAGAGCGGATTCCTGAAGGTCGTCGGCCAGGATCCGGTGCTCGCGGACGTCAAACTGATCGCCGAGCCGTGGGACCTTGGCCCGGGCGGATATCAAGTGGGAGGCTTCCCCCCTGGCTGGGCGGAATGGAACGACCGGTTTCGCGATGACGTGCGGGACTTCTGGCGGGGCCACAGCGATGCAAAAGCGCTGGCGCCTCGCCTTTGCGCTTCACCGGACAAGTTCAACTTTCGCGGCCGAAAACCCTGGGCGAGCGTCAACTTCATCGCCGCTCACGACGGCTTCACGCTCTACGACCTCGTTTCCTACAACGACAAGCACAACGAGGCGAACGGTGAGGACAATCGCGACGGGAGCTCGGACAACCGCTCATGGAACTGCGGCGCGGAGGGGCCGACCAAAGACAAGGCCATCCAATCCTTGCGATGGCGCCAGCTTCGCAACCTGCTCGCGACGCTGATCTTGTCTCAGGGCACGCCAATGATCTGCGCTGGCGACGAGTTCGGGCGCACGCAGAACGGCAACAACAACGCCTATTGCCAGGACAACGAGACGAGCTGGATCCATTGGGAGATGGATGAGGAGCGTCTGTCGCTGGTGAGCTTTTTCCGCCGCTTGACGGCTGCCTTTCATCTCTACCCGGTGCTTCGGCGTTTGCGCTTCCTGACCGGCGAGATGAATCCCGATCTCGAAGTGAAGGACGTGTCCTGGATCGACGCCAATGGCTCCGAAATGTCGGACGAAGCCTGGGACAATGGGATGCGCTGCTTCGGCATGCTGCTGGACGGGCGCGGGCAGGCGACGGGAATCAAGCGGCGAGGGGGGGATGCCACGCTGCTCATGGTGTTCAACGCCCACCATGAGACCGTCGAGTTCACCCTGCCGCCCTGCTATGAGGCGGAGGGCTGGAAGCGGCTCTTCGACACGACGGACCCGCAACTGGACGCGAGCCAATTCGCAATTGGCGCCGTCTACGAAGTGACCGCGCGCTCCATGCTGCTGTTCGAGCGCGTGCCGGAGAAGGCGGATCGCCAGTCGGCGAAGTGAGGCGGGACGCGTGCTGTAGCCGCGATCGTTGATCGCGGGGGCGCGGTCGAAAGGGCGTCCGGAAGGACGCCCGTCTCTCGACGGGCTAGCGACCGCGCCTACAGGCCGGCCAACAGCACGGCAAACGGGAGCGGGTTCAGCCACTCATGCAGCGGAGCGTCGACGGCAGCGTCTTGGCCGCGGAACAGGTCGAACCAGCGCCCTTCAGGCAACTTGCGCCGTCGCGTTCCATTCCGGCTCCGCCTCTCGATGGGCGGGGTAGCGCGCGAAGACAACAGCGAGCTTCTTATCGCCCAACGCCCGCACATAGCCAAAGGCCCAATCCGATCGATCGCCCTCGATGACGAGCGGTTGATAATCGCGGCTCGCGAACAGTTCCGGCTCCTCGCGCCGGAGGGCGAGAAGCAGGGCGGTCGTCGCCAGCTTCGCCCGGCCGTCCTGCCATTCGTCCATCAGCGTCTGAAAGAGCGCGGGACGCTGGTCTGGAGCTTTGAGACGATCGGCGAGGTCCGCGATCGCCGCCTCTCGAACCGCGAAATCGACGGGACGTCGATTGTCGGGATCGACGAGGTTGAGGTCCCACAGCTCGCAGCCCTGATAGATGTCGGGCATGCCGGGCGCGGTGAGTTTGCCGACGGTCTGAATGAGGCTGTTCTCGATTCCCAAGCGCGCCACCCGTCGCGTGAAGGGCAGGAAATTGGCAAGGAACGTCTCGGACCGCAGCGCATCCTTCGCGAACGCCTGCGTCGCCTGCTCATAGTCGGCGTCGGGCGCGGCCCAGCTCGAGCGGCGTTTCGCCTCGCGCAAGGACTTCTCGAGCGCCGCGTGAATGCGCTCGCCATAAGCCTCGCGTTGCGCCTCGCTCGGCGCGTCGAGCATGTCGATGGGCCAGGAGCCCACGAACATCTGATAAAGCATGTAGACGTCGTCGCGGTCGGGCGCGGCTTTGCGCTCGACGTCGCCGCGTCTCGCGCGCAAGATGCGGGTCCAGGTCTCCACTTGCCGGCGCCATTCCTCCGGCATTTCGGAGAGCACGGCGAGCCGCGCGCGATTGTCTTCGCCGCGCTTGGTGTCGTGCGTCGCGGTCGCCAGCATGGCGTGCGGCCAGTTCTGGGCGCGCGCGGCGTTCGCCTTGTGAAAGAGGGCAGGGGCGAGGCCAAAACGCTCCGGCGCCCCGCCGACTTCGTTCAGCGCGACGAAGCGATTGTAGCGATAGAAAGCCGTGTCCTCGACCCCCTTGGCCATCACGGGACCCGAGAACTGCTGCACCTTCATGGCGAAGCGGAGGGCTGCGGAATGGCTGAGCTCCTGCGTCGGCGGTTGCTCCGTCTCCGCCATCAGCATGTTCTGCAGAAAATCGAACGCGGAGGGATGAACATCCGGATCGGCGCGGCGGGCGCGCGTCATCGCCCAGGCGATGTCGCGCCGGTCGGCGTCGGCCGGCATGCCCGTGAAGTCGAGATAGGTCCGGTAGACCGGAAAGTTGGCGACGACCTGTTTGATCGCGCGCTGGAGAAGCGCCCGCGTCAGATCCGCCGTCATGGGACTTTCGCCCGCCAATTGCGCGGCGCGGCGACCGAGCGCGTTGAGCTCGCTCGCCATCTCATTCTCCATGATCCTGAGCTTGCCGTCGCGCGCATTCGCTGCGAAATCCTGGTCTTCGCCGGCGAGGTCGTAATAGGCTTGCGTGAAGGCCGGCTCGCTGCCGGGCTCCACCAGCACGCCAAGCGCAAGGTTGGTGTAGTCGTAGCCGGTCGTGCCCTCGACCGGCCAGTCGGCCCGCAACGCCTCGTGAGGCGCCAGGATCTTTTCGACGACCAGATAGAATGGTCGGGCCGCGCCGGCCCGCAGCGCCTCGAGATAGGCTTTGGGATCGAACAGCCCGTCGATATGATCGATCCTGAGGCCATCGATTTCGCCGCTTTCCAGCAGGCGGAAGATGCGGGCGTGGACGTGATCGAAGACCGGGTCCACCTCGATGCGCAGGCCGGCCAGGTCGTTGATGTTGAAGAAACGGCGGTAGTTGATCTCGTCCTCGGCCACCCGATGGAAGGCGACGCGCCAGAACTGCTCACGGATGAGCCGATCGAGTTCGCGCCAGTCGCTGTTGAGCTTGTCCACCCGGGCGTCGATCGCCGAGCGGGCGCCGCTATCGTTGTCGACGAGAGAAGCGAGCTCGTTCTTCAGGACGCGCGCCCGCTCCGCCACTTGCGGTCGCCATTGCGGAAGATCGAGAAAGAGGTCGCCCATCCTGTCCAGCGACGCGTTCTGATGACCCAGAATCCGCGAAAAGGTCAGCGGGTGGATCGGCAGCTTGTGAGCGTCGTAGGCCCAGACGGCGAAACTTCCGTCCTCTTCGAAACGGAGTTTCAGTTTCCCCGATCTCAGCTCCTCGCCATATTGCGCGCCCAGCACAGGCGCGAGCAGCTTGCCGTCCTGAGCTGACCAATCGATGTCGAACCAGCCGGCATATTGGGAGTATGGACCCCACTCGAGAACATCGAGCCACAACGGATTGTCGGCGCCCCAGACGCCCACGTGATTGGGCACAATGTCGAGGATTTGCCCGAGCCCTTGATCACGGAAGGCGTCGATCATCGACGCGAAATCATTCTCCGTCCCGAGTTCTGGATTTAATTGGTTATGATCGGTGACGTCGTAGCCGTGCACGCTGCCCGGTCGCGCCTTGAAGATCGGAGAGAGGTAGACGTGGCTGACGCCGAGCTGCGCCAGATAAGGCGCGACCGCAGCCGCGTCACGGAAACCAAAGCCGGCGTGCAGCTGCAGACGATAGGTCGCGCGAGGAATGGTCATTCAGGATCAAATCCCCAGCGCACCGTCCAAGGCTGGAAGGAAGCGCCAGCGTCGCCGCAAGACCAGAAGTGGTTTAACGTCGCTCTTGGGAAACGCGACCGCGTTGGACGAGAGATTGGCGTCGAGGACGAGACGACGCTCGCCGGCGTGCCAAGTGACGCGCACCGCTTGCTCGCTCACCACGAGCGCCTCGCCTCCATGCTGGATGGCGGGTAGTAACGGCTGCACGAACTCGCGACGGGTCGTTAACAGTTCGCGGTAAATCGCGAGATGCGCCGCGTCGATCCGGCTCCAGTCGAGCTTGGATGCGAGGAAAGTCGACTGAGCGCAAGGATCGGGAATCTTCGCCACCCGCTCCGGTTCGGCAAACTCGGGAAAGCGCGAGAATTCTTCGCGCCGTCCTTTTCTCACGGCCTTGCGCCAGCTCTCCCGCTGAAGTCGCAGAAAAAGAGGAACGGCGACGTCGCGCCCCATTCCTCGCCCATGAACAGCATCGGGATCTGCGGCGCGAGCAGGTAGACGCCGGCGAGCGCTCGCATCGCTTCCGGGGACGCCAACACGTTCAGCCGTTCGCCAAAGGCGCGATTGCCGATCTGGTCGTGGTTCTGGATAAAAGACACGAAGGCGTCCGGCGGCAATTCGGCGCTCGGGCCGCCGCGCGGCGCGTTCCGATACGGCATCATCTGGCCCTGATAGGCGAAGCCTTCGGCGATGGCCTTTCCCAGGAGCTCGGTTGAGCCATAGGCGGCGTAATAGCCGCTCTTCTCATGGGTGGCGGCGACGTGCAGCACGTGATGAATGTCGTCGTTCCATTGCGCATTGTAGCGATCGGCCTTGTCCCCATGGCGCGTCAGGCGGCTCGCAACATTGTCCTCGTTTTCCAGGATGAGATGGATGGGCCGCGAGAAGCGGGCGCGAAGGCGGGTCGCGAGTTCGTCGAGCAGATCGGGGCGCGAATTGTCCTTTATCGCGTGGACGGCGTCGAAGCGAAGTCCGTCCAGATGAAACTCCTCAAGCCAATATTCGGCGTTCTCGATGAAGAAGTCGCGCACGGGGCCCGAGTTCGGCCCATCAAGCTGGATTGCATCGCCCCAGGGCGTCTTGTGGCGGCTGGTGAAGAAATCGGGCGCGTAGAGCGAGAGGAAATTCCCTTCAGGGCCGAAGTGGTTGTAAACGACGTCCAGCAGCACCGCGATCCCGCGCGCGTGCGCCGCCTCGACAAAGGCCTTGAAATCTTCCGGCCGGCCGTAGCTTGCGTCCGGAGCGTAGGGAAAGGCTCCGTCATAGCCCCAGTTCCAGCGGCCCTTGAAGTCGCTGACCGGCATGATCTCGACAGCCGTCACGCCGAGGTCCGCGAGATGGTCCAGCTTGCGAGCGGCCCCCGCGAACGTGCCCTCGGGTGAAAAAGCGCCGAGATGGAGTTCGTAAAGAACGATGTCGCGCCATTCGCGGCCTCTCCAGGACTCGCGCCAGCGGTAGGCGCCTGGGTCGACCACCTCGCTCGGGCCGTTGACGTCGTCAGGCTGAAAGCGGGACGCGGGATCGGGAACGTGCTGTCCACTTGCGAGCGCAAACCTATAACGCGCGCCCGCAGGCAGAAAGTTGACCAGGGTTTCGTGAAAGCCATTCTCGCCGCGCTGCATCGCGATCGGATCGCGGCCGTCGATCACCAGCGCGATCTGCTCTTGCCTAGGCGCCCAAAGACGAAAGCGAATGCCCCCGTCCTCGAAGGACGGGCCGTGCGTCCACTTCAACGCGTCGTCGTTCATGGCCGCCAGCCCGCCCCGGTTTCGAACCCCAAAGCTAAACGAGGTCCGGCGTCGGCGGTTCCATAAGCCTCCCAGGTGCGACAACGCCAGCATGTCGACCCCAGCAAAGTGAGAGTGGTAGATAGTTTTTGCGGCCGGCGGCGCATTCGTTGGTCCCGTCCCGCATGTGTCGGCGGAATTTACCTAGCCTTGGCGGGTCGCCGGAATTTTTGCTCCAGCCTTGGGAACAAAACCCGCTCCCGTGGGTTCTTCCGAGCTCGCCATGTCAATTCGGGGTCATAATCTGCTCGCGACAGAGCTTAGGGCTCAGGATCGACAAGTCTCCCAAGCGCTCCTCGCGGCCCACGCTTCACCACAAAAAATGGCAGGGCTTGCAATTGGCGCAATTGCTTGTGAACTAAAAGCGAGCGCCCTTTAAACGCTCAATGACCAGGAGCCACGACATGTCCATCTCGGACACCATCGCGTCGCATATCCCCTTTTTGCGTCGCTTTGCGCGCGCGTTGTGCGGAACGCAGGCCGCTGGCGACGCCTATGTCGCGGCGACGCTCGAGGAGATTTTGGCCGATCCCCGTTGTTTCGACGCCAACCTCGAACCCAAAGTCGCCCTTTATAAATTGTTCCTGCGCAGCTGGCGCAATGTACCCCTCAACGCCCATGTCGATTCTCCCTCTTTCCGCGATGAAAGCGGCGCAAGCCGGAATCTGGCGGCCATCTCGCTTGAGCCGCGGATGGCGTTCCTTCTGAGCGCGGTCGAGTTGTTCAGGCCGCACGAAATCGCGCAAATCATTGATTGCTCGGACGAAAAGGCGGCTGACCTGATTGCCCGCGCCGGACGCGAAATCTCCGAACAAATGCGCACGACGGTTCTGATCATCGAGGATGAACCGCTCATCGCGCTCGACATTCAGACCCTTGTCGAGCAGCTGGGTCACGACGTCACGACGATCGCCCGGACCCATACCGAGGCGGTGCGTGCGGCGCTGAAGAGCCGTCCGGGGCTCATTCTCGCGGACATCCAGCTTGCCGATGGAAGCTCCGGGCTTGATGCGGTCAACGAAATTCTGGGAACCCGGGAAGTTCCGGTCATCTTCATTACCGCCTTTCCCGAGCGCTTTCTCACCGGCCAGGCGCCGGAGCCGGCGTTTTTGATCACCAAGCCCTTCAGCGCGGATTCGGTCAAAGCGGTGATCAGCCAGGCCTTGTTCTTCGATCGGAAGTCGCAGAAAACCGAGGCCAAGGCGACGGCTGGCTGATCAAATCCAGAGTTGAACACCCTAGACGCGAGACTTGAGCCCAAATAATCGGCGCCTGCGGAACCTTAGGCCTCGCTGGACGTTTAGCAAAAGCAAGGTGCGCCGAAACGAGGAAACGCTGTGCCGTATTACGAATTCTGCCTGATCGGCGGGGATGGCTCGCGCCTGTCGCGGGAGCGGCATCCGGCGGCGGACCTCGAAACCGTTTGGGGTCTGGTGTTCCGCATGGCTGAGCTCGAAAGCAAGCGAGGAAAGCAGATCCATGTCCTGGATGATCAAGGGAGGATCGTCATCGGCATTGGAGCCAAGGCCGCCGCCCTTTCCGCTAAGAGGGCTCGCGCGGCGGGGGATCGCCACGACGGAGCATGATGTCGCGTTTGCCGCAGGGTGGGGTTCCGTTATCGATCTTAGGCGGTGCTCGTGGGCGGATCGCCCGGCCCGAAGCGCTGAGCGTTGACGGGCGAGCGATGGGACGCCGACGCCTCTTCAGAATGGCGTTCACCCTTCAGAAGGATTTGGCTGACAGGACCGGGACCATGGTCAAGTCCCGCTCTTTAAGCTGGCTTTTGGCGGTGTCGACGCTTGTCATCGTTTTGCCCCTCGTCGTCTTTGCGTTGATCATGGTTGGATGGATCGCCCATGACGAACACGAAGCGGAAAAGAAGCAGCTCATCGGCGACGCTTACGCTTTCGCTGATACCGTTGGGCGTGAGATCAACGCGTATTTCCTTCTGTCCGCGGCGCTGTCCCATTCGAAACTTCTTCAACGCGGCGATTTGACGGACTTCACGGCTCTAGCCCGGGATACGCTTGCGGAAGCGCCTGGGGTGAAGCTGGTTGTGTCGACCGCCGACGGCGATCCCGTGCTCAGCCTTCCGCCTGAGCCTTCAGAACTCGCCGCTCTTGCGCAATCGAGCGGCGCTCGTTCGGCGGGCGTTCAAAAGGGGCTCCGCCTTTCTTTCGGACGTCGACGCCGACCCTGCCTTGCCTGAAGCAAGCGCCTCGATCGAAACCCCGGTGTTTGCCGATGGCAAACCTGTCTACGAAATCGCGATGCTTCTTCCCCTCAAAAAATTTCACGATCTCATCCAGCGTCAGGGCTTCCCAGCAAACTGGCTGTCCGGAATCGTCGATCGCAACGGCGCTTTTGTCGCGCGGATCCCGGTCGGATCCAGCCGTCCAGGGATGCTGGCGAGCGCGGAGTTTCGCGATGCGACGCGAAACTTGCCAGCATCCACCGTGACTCACAATGCGATCGGCGGACAAAAGGTCGTCTCGGCCTACGCGCCGGTCGAGGGGGGCTGGACCGTTGGCGTCGCGGCTGACGCAGGCGGGCTCGGAATCGGTCCTGGCGCGTTTCTTCTCACGTCGCTCCTGGCGTCGCTGGCGATCCTTGGCAGTCTGCTTTTGTCCTATCTGAATGGCCGTGCGCTGACACGGCGGGTGCGAGACCTGGAATCGAAGACCAAGAATGTGCTGACCGGCGCGCCGATCGCGACGACGCCGACTGGCGTTCGTGAGTTCGACAGCCTCTCCGACGCCTTGGCCAGGACCTCGGAGCTGTTGGCGCTGCGAACGGAGCAGCATCGCCAAACCGAGGATGAATTGCGAAGCCGCGAAGAGCATTTCCGGCTTCTGGCCGACAGTTTGCCGCAGCTGGTGTGGACGGCGGGACCCGATGGCCGCGTCGAATACACCAATGCGCTCCGCGAGCGGTACGCAGCGATCGGCCACACGAATTGGGAAGGGATCATTCATCCCGATGATCGGCGGGCGACCGCGGAAGCTTGGCTTCGCGCCAGGGAGGCCGCGGCCCCGTATGAAATGGAGCACCGCCTGTTTGCGGTTGGCAGAGGATATGCGTGGCATCTCAGCCGCGCCTCGCCGCTGCTTGACGCGCAGGGCAAGGTCGTGAGGTGGTATGGCACGACCACCGACATCGACGAGCAAAAGCATCGCGAGGCGAACATCCGGGACCTCATGGCGGAGGTCAATCATCGTTCGCGCAATCTGCTCGCGGTCGCGCAGGCGATCGCGCGTTCCGGCGTGGCGAATGCGAAAACGGTCCAGGAGTTTCAGGAAAGATTTTCGGAACGGTTGCTCGGATTGGCGGCCAGCCAGGATTTACTGACCGACCGGAATTGGCGCGGCGTGCCGCTCGAGATCCTGGCGCGGGCGCAGACAGCGCGGTGCCGGGAAAAGAACATGGTGAGCGGAGGGCCGGAGGTCCTGCTCAATCCCAATGCAACGCAAACACTGGGCCTTGCTCTGGGCGAGCTATGCGATAACGCCCTGAAGCACGGCGCGTTCTCGAAAGCTGGCGGCGAAGTCTCTCTCCATTGGCGGATCAACGACAGCGAGGCCGAGCCGACGCTCGAGATGACATGGCGTGAGCGCGGCCACCCTGTCGTGAAACCGGCGACAATCTTCGGCTTCGGCAGAGTTGTTATCGAGCGTCTCACCGCCGCAGGCCTCAATGCCTCTTCGATATTGAGTTTCGAACCTGACGGCGTGATATGGCGTTTGATCGCGCCGCTGAAGGATGTCGTGAAAACCGGAACCGGCGATCCGCGCCATTCGGAACCGTCGGCCGAAGTCGCGTCGGACCGAGCGATTCCGCCTGCTTCCTAAACTTATATCGGGGGTTTGTCAGTGCCGGACAAAAGTTCGGGAAGACCGCGAAAAAGGGCGACAAAGGCCGCGCCGCGCAGCGCCTCGCCGCTCCCCGCGGAGGACGCGAAGGCGGATCAATATATCGCCGATCAGTTGAAAGCGCTGTATGACGCCGTAATTGTCGAGCCCATTCCCGATCGCCTTCTGCAGTTGCTGGACCGGCTCGACGACGAATCCGAACAATGACCTCGAGTGCCTATGGCGCGAGCGGCGCCGTCACGACGAACTCGACGCCTGGCTGGTGCTCGACGACTTCCAGCGACGCGTTCAATTGTTCGGCGAGCGCGCGCACCATACGGGCGCCTAGCCCCTTTCCCTTGCCAAATTCGAAGCCTTCCGGGAGTCCGTCGCCCTCGTCGCGAACGGCGATAAAAAAGCTGTCGACGCCCGTGGTGGCGATATTGACCCCTACGTTGCCCGCGCCCTGGCCTTGATAGGCGTGCTTCGCCGCGTTCGACACCAGCTCATTGACGATCAGCGCGCACGAAATCGCGCGATCGGTCGAAATTATGATGCCGGCCTGCGCTTCAACCTGAATTTCGCATTGCCCGAAGCTGGCGCTGAGGTCTTTGCAAATGGCCTCGATGTATCGTCCGACGTCGAAACGCTCGACGTCCGCCGATTGATACAATTGCTCGTGCACGCGGGCGATCGCGCCCACGCGGAGCGTTGCGTCTTCAAGCTGCTGCGTAAGTTCCGGATGGCTGTTGTCCCGCACCTGAAGGCGCAGCATGCCGACGACCAGGGCAAGGCTGTTCTTGACCCTATGGTTCATCTCCTTGACGAGGAATTGCTGGCGCTCGAGCGCCGCCTTCAGATTGCGCTCATGCCGCTCACGCTCGATCGCCATCCCCAAGATATTGGCGGCGCCCTGGAGGAACGCGAGATCATGCTCGACGAACTCATCTTCCGATCGGCTGTCGACCTCCAGCACGCCGAACGGCTGGCCATCCCCTTGCAGGATCACGTTCATGGCGCGATGAATGCCGTGTTTGACCAGCATCTCGGGCGTTCTGAAGCGCTCCTCGAGCTGGAGGTGATTGGAGATCACGGGCCTGCCGGTTTTCAGCGCGAATCCCGCCGGTGAAGCGAGATCCGCGCCGATGCTGGTGACGCCGACGACGCCCGGCTCCCAACCAACGCCCGCCCTAACGAGAAGGCGGTTTTCAGTCGGAATGTATTCGAGCACCTTGCAAAACTCAGTGCGAAGGCCTTCCGCCGTCAGGCGCGCGGTATCGTCGAGAAGCTGATCGAAGCCCGATCCTTGCAGGGCGCCGACGCCGAGCTCGGCAAGGATTTCCTGCTGACGCACGCGGTGATGCAAGGCGTGCAGAAGGGGATCTGCGACCCCGGTTTTGGATTCGGATTCTACGACGGGCGGACCTCGTTTATCGGAGGGCGGCATTGGATCGGCTATGCGGCAAGCTGCGCCTCCCGGAGATTTGGTGTCTCTCGCCAATCTATGTTGCTATGCGCAACCGCGCCAGTCCCGCGAGCCGCCGCTTCTGGACCAGAATGGAGGCCGCAACGGACTGGAATCGGGTCGAGGGAAACTGGAAGCAAACGCGATTAGCGGCTCCCTTCGCTCCGGCGGGCCGCTTCGAAGTGAGGCGGCTCCTGGCGTATCGCCAACAGCCCTGCCGCCTTGCTCCGCGAGCTAAGATGCGCGGCGAGCGCGTCGAACCTCAGGCGCAGGCGGCGCCGAGGTTACGGGCTCGCCAGGCGGCTCGCCCTCGATACGCTTGCGTTCCTCAGCCTCGGACTTATGAAGGGCTTCGGCAGCGGCCCAATGGCGTTCCGCGCCGCCTTCCGGACATCCCTCGTCGAGCCACAGGAAATAAGCAATCTCACGAATGCGATCATTGCGATCAGTCATTGTCGGCTCCGGCTCTCGTTGGCCGCGCGCGTGGCGTCCCGCTTGCGTGAGGCGGCCTTTTGGCGGGCGGCCCAAGAGGACATAGGGACTCCGCCGAAATTTGAAAGATGTCGCCTGTCAACTCGATTGATCGCGCCAAGTTCCAATAGGGCCCTAAATAAGGTGTTGGATCGGCGTTGCTGCACCGGCGGGGATTGGCGCGTTCGCGTTAGATTCTTTGCTCACCCTTGGGCCGGCCGAGACTGATGATGAACGGACGGCCGGCGATCGCGCCGCCGAGCGAGGGCGTGACCCGAAATGGCAGGCACGCCTCGACCGCGCGCTCGGCCTCGTCGACGAAGGCTTGCCGCGCCTCCTTGTCGCCCTCGAGATGGGAAAAGGTGATGCGCGGCTTGCCGAAAATCGAGCCGTCCCGCTTCATCATCAGCATGATCGTCAGCCGCGAGCCGGGGGGGCCGGCCGCCTTGCCGCGCATGCAGGCGCCGAACTGGCGCTGAAGGTCCACGAGCGTATTCGCCGGCGCGGCATCCTCGGCAAGCGCCGGCACTTCGGCGAACATTCGCGTGGCGCAAGCGAACGCCGCGGCCAATGCGATGATCGCCCGGGCGTCCCTCACTGAACCTCGCTCCGCCATGAAACGCCATGTTCGCTCTGAAGCTGTCGAAGATCAATGCGCGGACCTCGAAGCCCGGCTATTGTCACCGAGGGCTCGAAGCGGGAGCACGGCGTGGCGGACCCAGTTGCGAAACGCCACGCCTATGCGGTCGAGATTATGCGTCTCGCCAGGGTCAGCGACCCGAGGATCGAAGCGGCCTTCGCCGCCGTTCCGCGCGAGGATTTCGTAGGGTTCCCGCCCTGGCGGATCGGGTCCGGCGGCCTCTCCGGCCTGACCTCTTCCGACGACCCCGCCAGCCTCTACGAGGATGTCCTCGTCGCCATCGACCGCGAGCGCGGAATCAACAACGGCCAGCCGTCATTGCATGCGCAGGCGATCGACGCGCTCGGCCTGAAGGAGGGTGAGACAGTCGTCCAGATCGGCGCCGGCGCCGGCTATTACACCGCGATCCTCGCCGAGCTCGTCGGGAAGACGGGCAGGGTGATCGCCTATGAGATCGCGCCGGACATTGCGGCGCGCGCCGCCGCCAATCTTGGCTCGTTATCCGCAGGTCGAGGTCCGCGCGCGTTCCGGCGTCGAGAATCTGCCTCGGGCCGACGCAACTTACGTCAACGCCGCCGCCTCGCATCCCGTTCGCGCCTGGCTCGACGCGCTGAATGTCGGCGGACGGCTCGTCTTTCCTCTCCAGGCGGCGGGTTCGACCGGGGCGATGCTTATGGTGACGCGGCCCGAACGCGGCGGGGCGTGGCCGGCGCGCTTGCTGATGGGGGTCGTGTTCATCCCCTGCGACGGCGCGCAGGATTCCGAGATGGGCCGCAGGCTCGACCAGGCGTTCCGCCGCGGCGGCGAGGGCAGGGTGCGCTCGCTGCGCTTCGGGGGCGCGCCGAGCGAGACGGACTGGGTGCGAGGCGAGGGCTGGGCTCTGTCGATTGAGCCGGCGGAGTAGTTGTGCGCGCTAGACTTAGCCCCAAGGACCATTGCGGCCGGACGGCGGCCGCCGCGGTCTCGGAGTTCGCATTGACCTCCGCGGCCGCGACGGTGAAAGCTCCACGATCAGCACGTCCTAAACCAGTGAGCTGGAGAGCACGGCGTTCGCCAACAGGATGCCGAAAAAGCCAATCGCCGGTATGACGTGCGAGAGGCCCTCCCGCCATCTGAGGAGCGTCACAAGCGCGGCGAGAATCAAAAGCGATAGTCCGACAAGCGCGATGCGATGCGTGGATGGAAGCAACAGAGCCGCGGCGCCCGCAAGCTCCAGACCCGCGGTCAAGAAGCGCCAGCCTCTGGGGTAGCCCCAGCGTTGGAAGTTGGCTTCCGAGTCGCCGACATTGAAGAGGTTGACGAACCCCGCGGCGGCGAACACCAGAGCCGTGATGATGTTCATAACGAGGGCAATGTTCATCGCGCTGCTCCGCGCTGCTGCTGGTTCACGTAGTTTTCCGAAACGAGCTCGGCGAAGCGGCCAGCGTCGTGGCTGTCCATGATGTCGGCGAACACATGGGCGAGATCGACGGGGTTGCGCATGACGGACCTCCGGGGCTATAAGGCGATACACAATCGTATCGTCTAATTGATATAAGACGGAATCGTATCGCATGCAAGCGCAAAACTCCAGAAAGTGGCGAGCTGACGATCCGCGCCGGCTGCGCATGGCGGAAACGCGCGCTGCGATCCTCAAGGCCGCCCGGCCGATCATGCTGAGGGATGGCCTGGGCGGGACGACGCTCGACCGGGTCGCGGCGGAAGGCGGCATCGCCAAAATGACCCTCTACCGGCACTTCCCGAGCAAGGAAGCTTTGTTCGAGGGGCTGGTCACCGCCACGAGCGAATCCATGCGCGAGGGCCTCGAGAACGCGCCCGCGGCCGACACGGATAAACCCATCGCGATGAGGCTCGCGGACGAGCTCAGCGCCTTCACCTCGGCGCTGATCGAGCCGGATGGGCTGGCGCTCTATCGTTTGATCGTGGCGGACGGCTGGCGTTTTCCGGAACTTGCCCGCGTTTTCGATCGGTCCGGCATGCGCGTCATTCGGCGACGCATAGCGGAATTGCTGGAAGCTGGCGGAGCGCCCGGCGATCAGGCGAGGCACGTTGCGGGCGAGGTCGTGGCGCTGGCGCTCGGCGATGCCTATCAGCGCGCACTTCTTGGCATTGCCGAAGAGGGGGATGGCGAGGCTTTTGCACGGCAAATCGACGTTGCTGTGAAATATGGGCTTGAGCAGCCAGCCTAATCTGAGGCGGCCGGTTCTCCCCGGACAAGTTGACGCCAAAGAACCACGCCTGGGCCATGCCGCGAAATCAGTTGCGCCCGAATGGGCCTTGGTGATTACCCGTCGCGCCATCCGTTCTCCTCAACCCTATGCGAAGCTCGATCCTTAACTCGACGCCCGCCGTCATCTTCGTATTGGCGGCCCTTGTCCTCAAGCGCCGATCGCGATGGGCGGCGGACACTGCTTGCCCATCTTGGCCGTTAGTCAATGGGCGGGTTGTGACCGAGCGCGCCCCGGTAGACTTCGCGTCCCCCCCGTGAAGTCCACCGGCGACGGGCGTCTCCGCCGGTCGAAAGGGGGCCGGCTAATCGGGGTATGGAGCTAAACCGAGAAGCTCACCCCGCAGCCGCAGGAGGCGACGGCGTTCGGGTTCTTGACCCTGAACGACTGGCCCATTAGGTCGTCGACGAAATCAAGCTCGGCGCCTTTCAGCATTTCGAGCGAGACCGGATCGACCAGCACCGTCGCGCCGTCGCGCGTCACCGCCACGTCGTCCTCGGCCCGGCTCCTGTCGACATCGAACGAATATTGGAAGCCCGAGCAGCCGCCGCCCTTGACCGAGATGCGCAAAGCCGCGCTCTGGTCGCCCTTGAGGATCACGTTGAGCCGCCGCGCCGCGCTGGCGCTGATCGTGACCCCCTCAAGCGTCGGAGAGACAGCCTCGTTCATGGGCATAGACCTTTAATCGCTTGCGCCGGAGAGCCGGCGCCATCAAGAATCCCTGGACCCCAAGATATGGACGCCGAGCGAAGAGCGCAATGTCAAGGCGAATGCCCGACGACCCAAGCCTGAGGGCGCGCGCCCCTTACGCCGCCGATCCCGCGCGGGCGAGGCGCCTCATCGCCGAGCCGCCGTCGGCGACGCGGACCGACTTCCAGCGCGACCGCGACCGGATCGTCCATTCGACCGCCTTCCGCCGGCTCGCCCACAAGACGCAAGTGTTCGTCGATCACGAGAGCGACCATTTCCGCACCCGTCTCACCCACACGATCGAGGTGGCGCAGATCGCGCGCGCGCTCGCCCGGGCCTTGAGGCTCGACGACGATCTCGCGGAAGCGGTCGCGCTTGGCCACGATCTCGGCCACACCCCGTTCGGGCATACCGGCGAGGACGCGCTCGACGCCTCGATGGCCGAGCATGGCGGCTTCGACCATAACAGCCATGGCCTACGCATCGTCACCGAGCTCGAGCGCCATTACGCCGAGTTCGACGGCCTCAACCTGACCCAGCCGACGCTGGCGGGGCTCATCAAGCATAACGGGCCGCTGCTCGACGCTTCCGGCGCGCCGACGGAGCGATACCGGGCGCGGGGCGTCCCGGCCGCCGTCCTCCGCCACGATGCAATGCAGGGCCTGGAGCTCGAGTCTCCATGCGAGCCTCGAGGCGCAAGCCGCTGCGATCGCCGATGATATCGCCTATGACGCCCACGATATCGACGATGGCCTTCGCGCCGGTCTGTTCTCGCTTTCCGAGCTTCGCGCCGCCGTTCCGTATGTCGAGGGCCTCATGAAAGAGGTCGACACGCTCCATCCCGGCCTCGAGGCGCCGCGCGCGATCCATGAGCTGACCCGCCGCCTCATTACCCGGTTCATCGAGGACGCAATCGGCGAAAGCAGCCGGCGGATCGCCGAATCGAGGGTCGCGAGTCCGGAAGCGGTCGCCGCCGCCGGGCGAACGCTGGTCGGGCATTCGGCTGTGATCGAGGCAGCCGATCGCGACATCAAGGCCTTCCTCGTCGTGCGCATGTACCGGCATCCGGACGTAAAAAAGGTCCGCGAACAGGCGGACGCGATCGTGCGGCGCCTGTTCAAGGCCTATATGAGCGATCCGTCCGCCATGCCGCCCGAATGGGCGGCCAAGGCCGACGGGCAGACGCGCGCGCGAGCCGTCGCCGACTATATCGCTGGCATGACCGACCGGTTTGCGATCGCCGAGCACACCCGGCTTTTTGACGGCGCTTCCGACTTGCGATAGAGGCGCGCGGCTAGGTCCGTCATGGCCGGGCTTGTCCCGGCCATCCACGAGTTTAGCCAGCGGAAGGTCGCCAATTGCCGCGGCCTTGTTGAGGCTCCGGGTCGTCAGGGCTACATTTGGCCAGGTTCAGGGCCGGAAACGGTCTTCCGGCATGACCGCGTGGATGGCCGAGACGAGCCCGGCCATGACGCTGACAGCGGCGCCCAGGCATTGGTTCTCCCCACGGTAGGAATAATGAACATTTTCGCCGACTTCCAGTCGCGCATCGCGAGCCTGCTCGAAAAGCGGATTGCGGCCGGAGAATTGCCCCGCGACCTCGATCTTGGCCGCTTCGTCGTCGAGCCGCCGCGCGAGTCGACGCATGGCGACCTCTCGACCAACGCGGCGATGGTCTATGCGCGGGAAGCCAAGCAGGCGGGCTCGAATCCGCGCGCTCTCGCGGAAGGCCTCGTCGCTGATCTTAAGCTTGAACCAGACGTGCAGAGCGCGGACGCGGCTGGCCCGGGTTTCATCAATATCGTCCTGAAGCCAGAGGTTTACGAGACAGTCCTGAAGACGGTTCTCATTCATGGCCAGCGGTACGGCGCCGGGCGCCGAGTGAGGGAGGGCCCGTCAACGTCGAATATGTGAGCGCCAATCCGACCGGCCCGATGCATGTCGGCCATGCGCGCGGCGCGGTGTTCGGCGACGCCCTCTCGAGCCTGCTCGATTTTCTCGGGCCGCGAGGCGACGCGCGAATATTACATCAACGACGCCGGCGGACAGGTCGACGTTTTGGCGCGCTCGGCCTTCCTGCGCTATCGCGAGGCGTTGGGCGAAGACATCGGCCCGATCCAGAGGGCCTCTATCCCGGCGACTATCTCAAGCCGGTCGGCGAGTATCTCGCGCGCGAATTTGGCGCGGGCCTTGTCAGCAAGCCCGAGGCGGAATGGCTGCCGATCGTGCGCAAGCGCGCCATCGACGCGATGATGGCGATGATCCGCGATGACCTCGCCGCGCTCAACATCACCCACGAGGTGTTCGCCTCGGAGCGCGCGCTGACTGGCGTCGACGGCGGCCAGGACCGCGTGCGCGAGACGATCGAATGGCTGCGGGCGAAGGGTCTCGTCTACCAGGGCCGCCTGCCGCCGCCCAAAGGCGCGCCGGCGGAGGATTGGGAGGATCGCGAGCAGACGTTGTTCCGCTCGACCGACTTCGGCGACGACGTCGACCGGCCGCTCATCAAGTCGGATGGCGGATACACCTATTTCGCCAGCGATATCGCCTACCACAAGACCAAGATCGACCGGAACTATCGCACCCTGGTCGACGTGTGGGGCGCCGATCACGGCGGCTACGTCAAACGCATGCAGGCCGCGGTCGCCGCTTTGTCGGACGGCAAAGCGAAACTCGAGGTGCGGCTTTGCCAGCTTGTGCGTCTCATGCGCGCCGGCGAACCGGTCAAAATGTCGAAGCGTTCCGGGGAGTTCGTGACGTTGCGTGAGGTTGTGGACGAGGTCGGCGCGGACGCTGTCCGGTTCATGATGCTGATGCGCAAGAACGACGCCACGCTCGATTTCGACCTGGCGAAGGTGATCGAGCAAAGCCAGGACAATCCGGTCTTCTATGTGCAATACGCCCACGCTCGCGCCCGCAGCGTCTTGAGGCAAGGCAAGGCCGTCTTTGCGGACTTTGATCTCACTCAACAGGCGCTCGTTCATGCCGACGTCTCGCTGTTGACCGACGAGGGGGAGCGCGAACTCATGCGAACCTTCGGGCAATATCCGCGCGTTGTTCGGCAGGCGGCCGAGGCGCACGAACCCCACCGAATCGCTTTTTTCGCTCATGATTTGGCGACGCGTTTCCACGCCCATTGGAACAGGGGGAAAGACGCGCCACGTTTGCGGTTTGTTAACGAGAAAGAACGAAATTTATCGTATGCGAGATTGGCTTTGGTCGCGGCCGTGAGCCTTGTTTTGGCCTCCGCATTGTCAATTTTGGGCGTTAGCGCGCCTGAGGAGATGCGGTAGCGGATTTGTCAGGTGGGCGGCGCACGCCCGCCTTAAGTCATCCGCGACGAGTGAGGGTAAGATGAGTGTTTCCGGGTCCCGTGCAATGGACGAGATCAACCTCGACGAATTCGAGCGGCGATTGCGCGCCGCGGGCGCTCAACAGTCGCAGGCCGAAGATCCGCTCGCCGAGCTGTCGCGTCTGGTCGAATTCTCGCACATGGGGATTGCAAACGGCGAGGCGCCGGCGCGGCGCGCCGCCGAGGCCCCGGTTGCGCGCGCGACGCCTTCGACCTCGATTGAACCCGGGACGCTCAGGCCAACACTCGACGATGAGGTGGAGGAACTCGCTCCCGGCGCGTCCGAGGGCGATCGCGCGGCGCGGCGGGACTACGAGTTTGACGCTCGTCATTCCGACAGCGCTTCCGCGGCGGACCCGGGCGAGGAGCGCCGGCCCATGCGTTGGAAGCTCGCCGTATCCGCGCTGGCGCTTGCGGGCGTCGCGATGATCGGCGGTGTCTTCGCGCTGAGAGGCGGCGTGCCGGGCATGAAAAAGGATGCCCCGTTCATCGCTGCGGCGCAGGGACCGACGAAGGTTGCGCCGCCTACCGACCAGACGGTCACCACGTCCAGCGACGCTGGCGCCACCCTGCTCCATGACACCGGCAAGCAGGCCCCGGTCAAAGTCGTCAATTCCGAGGAGCAGCCCGTCGACCTGAACGCACAGGCGGCCGTCAACAACCTGCCTTCGGCGTCTGCCGCTCAGGGCGGCACGACGGACCCGGCGCTCGCGGCGCTCATCAATACGCCGCTCGTCCCGCCGCAGCCCGCCGCGCCGCCAAAGGGGATGACGTCGGAATTCCCCGAGCCGAAACCCGTGCGCACCATCTCGCTCAGGCCGGACGGGACGCCGATCGGCGTCGGCCGCCCCCCTGACGAGCCGGCAAGCAACGCGAATTCCGCGCCAGCGCCGGTGGAGCAGCCGAGCAAGCCGGCGGCGGCGGCGCCGAGCGCTCCCGCGCCGAAGATGACAAGCGATGCGGCGGGCGTCGCGCAGCCGTCGACGCCCAAGATCGAATTGCCGACCAAGCTGTCGCCGAAGTCGTCGGCCCGAGTGGCGGTTGGCAAAACGGATACGACTGCGCCTGAGGGGACGGCGCAGATCCCGCCCGGCGAAGCGCAAAATAGCGCTCCGGCAAAACCTGAAAAGGCCGGCGAAGAAGCTGAAGGCCGGGCAGGTCGTCGACGCGACCGAGACGACTGGCGCGATCGCGCCGCCTGTCGACGCCACCCCCGCGACCACCTCTGGCGGATGGTCGGTTCAGCTGGCCGCGCCGAAATCCGAGGCGGAGGCAAAGAGCACGGCGGCGAAGTTGACCAGCAAATACAGCGCCGAACTCAACGGGTCCGAAATCGGAGTGCACAAGGCGGAGGTCAAAGGCGAAACGATCTACCGCTTGCGCGTCAGCGGCCTGACCAAGGCGGACGCCGCGGCGATGTGCGCTCGCCTCAAAGGCGAGGGCGGACAGTGCTTCATCGCTAAGTGAGCGAAGGGCGCCGTCTTTTCACGTCCGAGCGCGGAGCCGCAAATGCCCAAGGCTTTCATCAGCGGCTGCGCGGGCCTCGCGCTGAATGAGCAGGAACGCGCCTTCCTGCGTCGGGAAGACCCTTGGGGCCTGATCCTCTTCAAGCGCAACATCGCCGATCGCGACCAGGTGCGTGCGCTGACGCATGCATTCCGGGACAGCGTCGGCCGCGCCGACGCGCCGGTGCTGATCGATCAGGAGGGCGGCCGCGTCCAGCGCATGGCGCCGCCTCATTGGCGCTCATATCCGGCTGCGGCCGCGATCGAGGCGGGGCTCGAGCCGTCCAAGGCTGAGGCCGCGGCGCGTCTGGTCGCTCGCCTCATCGCGCATGATCTCATCGAAGTCGGAATCACCATCGACTGTGCGCCTGTGCTCGATGTCGCGGGCGAAGGCATGCACAACGCCATTGGCTCGCGGGCTTTCTCGTCTCGACCCGAACGCGTCGCGAGCGATGGGCCGGGCGGTCGCCGAGGGCCTGCTCGCTGGCGGGGTCGCGCCCGTCATCAAGCACATGCCGGGACATGGCCGCGCGCGGGTGGACAGTCATCACGAATTGCCCGTCGTCGACGCCTCGCGAGCGCGCTCAAACACGATTTCGCGCCATTTGTAGCGCTGCGCGACCTCCGATGGCGATGAGCGCGCATCTCCTCTACACGGCGATCGATCCGCGTCGTCCGGCGACGGCGTCGCCGATCGTGGTTGCGGAAATCATGCGCGGGGAAATCGGGTTCGACGGGCTCATCATCAGCGACGACCTGTCGATGAAGGCGCTCGCTGGCTCGTTCGGAGAGCGCGCCGCCGCGGTGATCGAGGCCGGCCTCGACATCGTCCTGCACTGCAACGGGAACATGGAAGAGGGTCGCGCCGTGGCTTCGGCGACGCCGACGCTTTCCGGCGCGTCGCTGCGTCGCGCCAGAGCCGCCGCGGCCACGATAAAGGCGCCGCAGCCTTTCGATCTCGAGCGCGGCGAGCGCGACCTTGCGGCAATCAACGCCGCCCTTGGCGTCGGCTTAGAGCCAAGACCCGTCGACGACCGAGGCGACGCCTTGTCTGCGCGCGGGTCCTTGACCGGGCTGATCGAACGCTGAAGCCTTGATCGCCGGGCGCAGTCCAGGCATCACGAGGCTTGGCCATATTGGGGAGAAAGACCACATGCTCGATAAGACAATTGAACGCAGGCCGTCGCTCTTCGATCCCATTCAACTCGGAGCGCTCACAGCCCCGAACCGCATGCTGATGGCGCCGCTCACGCGCGGGCGGGCCTCGATGGATCATGTGCCGACGGCGATGATGATCGACTACTACCGATTGCGCGCGAGCGCCGGCCTCATCATTACGGAAGCGACCGGAATCAGCGCGCAGGGGCTTGGCTGGCCCTACGCTCCCGGGATCTGGACCGCGGCGCAAATCGACGGCTGGAAATCCGTCACGGCCGCGGTCCACGGGGCGGGCGGGCGCATCTTTTCGCAGCTTTGGCATATGGGCCGGCTGGTGCATCCCAGTCTGCCAGGCCGCGGTCAACCGCTGTCGTCATCGGCGACAACCATGTCTGGTCTCGCCCGGACGTACGAAGGCAAGCAGCCGTACGTCCAGGCCAAGGCCGATGACTCACGACGATATTCAAAGCGCGATAGCCGACTATGCCACGGCGGCTCGAAACGCGATGAAAGCGGGTTTCGACGGCGTCGAGATCCATGGCGCCAATGGCTATCTGATCGACCAGTTCCTGCGCGACAACGCCAATTTCCGAACCGATGAATATGGCGGCTCGGTTGAGAACCGCATCCGCTTTCTTATCGAGGTGGCGACCGCTGTCGCCAATGCTGTTGGCCCAACCCGCGTCGCCATCCGGCTCTCGCCCAACGAGGAGCGGCAGGGCGTGAATGACAGTCATCCCGAGCCTTTGTTCGAAGCCGCGGCGGCTGCGCTTTCTGGTTTGGGTCTCGCTTTCCTCGAGGTCCGCGAGCCCGATTTCGACGGCACCAATGGCAAGGCGGTGCGGCCCCCGGTCGCGCCGCTGATGCGAGCCGCCTTCAAGGGCGCTTTCGTCCTGAACTCGGACTACGACTATGCGAAGGGGCAGGCCGCGCTCGACGCCGGAAAAGCCGATGCGATCTCGTTCGGTCGCCCGTTCATCTCCAACCCGGATCTCCCGAAGCGCTTCGCCAAAGGGCTCGCGCTCATGCCCGACGACAAGGAAACCTGGTACGAGGGCGGCGCGACGGGCTATCTGACCTATGCGCTTGCAGAGACCTAGGCCCCGCCGATTGCGCCGCGATCTGGGTGACGCGATTGCGCCCCGCCGACTTCGACCGATAAAGCTTTTTTTGTGCAGGTTGAATCGATCTCGGCCGGCGGCTCGCGCCTGACAAGCGAGCGTTTGCGCGAATCATCGTTCGGCTTCAGCTTGTCGTCGATGCGTGAGCTGACCTTCCTGGAATTCTTCGCTGGCGGAGGCATGGCCCGGGCTGGCCTCGGCAAGTCCTGGCGTTGCCAGTTCGCCAATGACTTCGACGCGATGAAGGTTGCGGCCTATGTCCGAAACTATGGCGACGCCGACATCAAACTCGAGGACGTCGCCAAATTGACGTTGGACGATCTGCCGTCTGAACCGAGCGACCTCGCATGGGCGTCCTTTCCCTGCCAGGACCTTTCGCTCGCAGGGGAATCCAAAGGTCTCGGCCGGGAACGCGACGGGGCCCTGACCCGATCGGGCAGCTTCTGGCCCTTCTGGAAGCTTATGCGCGGGCTCGCGGAAGCCGGACGATCGCCGCGCACCATCGTTCTGGAGAACGTCTACGGCTGCCTCACATCGCACGCGGGAAAGGATTTTGCCGCGATCGGGTCGGCGCTTTCGAGTTCAGACTACCGGTTCGGCGCGATCGTCATCAACGCGTCTCGTTTTGTCCCCCAATCGCGTCCGCGTGTGTTTTTCATCGCGATTGAGAGGAACGATCGGTCCAACCGAACTGGTTTCGAACGGCGCGGATCCTGAATGGCATCCCCGCGCGCTCGTAGACGCTTATGCCGGCCTGTCTCCATCCGCCAAGGAACGTTGGATTTGGTGGAAGGCGCCGCGCCGCGGGTCCGCAATACGCGTTTTGCCGATCTCATCGAGGACGAGCCGACCGGCGTTGCTTGGCATTCGCCCGGCGAGACCGACTATCTTCTCAGTCTCATGTCGCCCGTCAATCGGGCGAAGGTGGCTTCGGCCAAGCTGTCGGCGAAGCGAACGGTCGGAAGCGTGTATCGGCGTACGCGATCCGATCCGAACGGCGCGAAGCGCCAACGAGCCGAGGTTCGGTTCGATGATCTCGCCGGATGCTTGCGCACGCCCGCAGGCGGTTCGTCTCGGCAGTCCATTCTCGTCATCGACGGCGAACGCGTTCGGTCGCGTCTTCTCTCGCCGCGAGAGGCCGCAAGGTTGATGGGCCTGGACGACAGCTACCGTCTTCCCGAGCGCTACAACGACGCCTATCATGTTTGCGGGGATGGCGTGTGCGCGCCGGTCGTTCGCCACATTGCGGAGACGATCCTCGAGCCGATCCTCGCAGCAAATCACGCCAAAGTCTTGGCGGCGGCGGAGTGAGCGACACGCAATGGCCGCCGCGTCGCGGATCACGCGGCGTCCTGAGTGACGCGATTGCGGCCCGCCGCCTTCGATAGGTAAAGCGCCCGGTCCGCCCGACGATAAAGCTCGGCGGAATCCCAGGCCTCCCGCCATTCGGCGAGACCAATCGAGACCGTAATCGACACGGAGCCGCCGGCGCCGTCGACCACGAAGGCGCGGCCTTCTGTGGTCCGGCGCGCGCGTTCCGCGATGCGCGCCGCTTCGGCAGCGTCCGCGCCCGGCATCACGACGACGAATTCCTCGCCGCCCAGACGGCAGATGAGGTCGCCGCTCCGAACGGTCTCCTGGAGCTGGGCGCCGAAGCCCTTGAGCACGAGATCGCCGGCATCGTGCCCGTAGGTGTCGTTCACGCGCTTGAAATGGTCGATGTCGAGAACCATCATGGTCAGCGCCGCGCCTCTTGCGCGCGCAGTCTCGATCATCGCCGGCAGGCGGCGCTCGAGGAAACGGCGATTGTTGAGCCCGGTCAGCGAGTCGTAAAGCGCCATCTCTATCGATTGCTGCACCGACTGGCGCAGCCGATCCGCGTAAAGCTTCTGCCGGATGTTTGTCCGCACCCGGGCCAGGAGCTCGTTTCGGTCGATCGGGCGCGTGAGGTAGTCATTGGCGCCGAGTTCGAGCCCGCGAAGCACCTTCGGGCGGTCGTCCGGATCGGCAATGATGAGGATCGGCAGATTGCGCGTGCGCTCGTGCGAGCGAGCCTGGCTGCACAGCCTCAAACCGTCGAACGCGCCAGAACCGAGACTGACAATCATGAGGTCGATAAGCGCTTTGCGCGCTATCGCCGGCGCCTCGCCCGGCTCCTCGGCGAGGACCACGTCATGGTACGGGCTCAGCGCGCCAGCGATGCGCTCACGCGAATTTCGTTGTTCGTCCACGAGCAACAGTCGCCCGCGTTCTGATGGGTCCAGCTTCAGAGCTTCGGCGGCCGCGGTTCCCGCTTCCGCGCTATGCGCGGCGCGGCTGCGCAATTCGTCGATCGAAAACTTGAGCCGAACCAGCGAGCGAACGCGGGCGATCAGCGCGATTTCGTCGACGGGCTTGGTCAGGAAGTCGTCGGCGCCGGATTCAAGACCGCGCACGCGATCGGCCGGTCGGTCGAACGCGGTCAAGAGAACGATCGGCAGATGAGCGGTGTCCGGCGCGGCTCGAAGCCGCCGGCAAACCTCGAAACCGTCCATGCCCGGCATCTTCACATCGAGAAGAACGATGTCACATCCGCCCTTCTCGCAGATGGCGAGCGCATCGGGGCCGTTCGCCGCCGCCAGCACCTCGAAATATTCGAGCCTCAATCTGGTCTGGAGCAGTTTGCGGTTGGACCGGACGTCATCAACGACCAGCACGCGAGCCGTCATTCGGTGGCCCCGGGCCCAAGAAAGCGATCGATCGTCTCGAAGAATTTGGCGACCGATATCGGCTTGGAGAGGTAAGCCTCGCAGCCGCCCTGCCGGATTTTTTCCTCGTCGCCCTTCATCGCGAACGCCGTCACGGCGACGACCGGTATTCCTTTGAGCTCCTCGTCATCCTTCAGCCATTGCGTGACTTCGAGGCCGGACACCTCGGGCAGCTGAATGTCCATGAGGATGAGATCGGGCCGGTGCTTGCGCGCCAGATCGACCGCCTCGATGCCGTTGCGCGTCTGCACAATTCGATGCCCGCGGGTCTCGACGAGGTCGTTGAACAGCTTCATGTTGAGTTCGTTATCCTCAACAATGAGCACGGTCTTGGGCATCGGGCGTTCCATGCAGGGTGAATTCGGCCGGCGCGCCAGGTAAGATTAGGCGCAAGACATTGACGAAAGGCGAATCGGACTATGCGCGATTCCTTGAAAAAGATGCAATCCGCAAGCCCCAATTCCGCCCGATCTCTGGCGGTGACCGCGCTCACCTTCATTGCCGCCGATCCCGACCGGCTGAACCGATTCCTCGGAATAACCGGACTGGGCCCCGATAATCTCCGCACTGCGGCCGCCGACCCGGCGTTCCTGGGCTCGGTGCTCGATTATCTGGTCGCCGACGAAAAGCTGCTGGTTGAGTTTGCGGCCGACGCCGGTTTCAAGCCGGAGGCGGTTGCGCGGGCGCATGAGGCGCTCCACCCACCTCATGAGAGCGAGCCGTGATGGACCCCCCGGGGCTGCGCCTCTGCCGCGACTGCCTGCGGAAGGATGCTCGGGGCTCGGCCCGGTGCGCCCATTGCGGCTCGCCGCGTACGATCAGCCTCGAAGACACAGGTCCCCTCACCATCGCCCATGTCGACTGCGACGCCTTCTACGCCGCGGTGGAAAAGCGCGACGACCCAAGCCTTAACGACAAACCATTGATCGTCGGCGGCTCGGGGCCGCGCGGGGTCGTCGCCACCTGCTGCTACATCGCTCGCACATTCGGCGTTCGCTCGGCGATGCCGATGTCGCGGGCCCGCGCGCTCTGTCCAAACGCCGTCGTGCTCCCACCCGATATGGGAAAGTACGCGCGGGTCGGGCGCGAGATTCGAACGCGGATGATGGCGCTCACGCCGCTGGTCGAGCCGCTGTCGATCGATGAGGCTTTTCTCGACCTTTCGGGCTGCGAGCCGTCGAACGGAGCGGGGCCTGCGGAAACATTGGCGCGCTTCGCCCGCTCAGTCGAAGTCGAGGTCGGCGTCACCGTCTCGGTCGGGCTCAGCTATTGCAAGTTTCTGGCGAAGCTCGCCTCCGATCTCAACAAGCCGCGCGGCTTTGCTTGTCTTTCGCGGGACGAAGCGAAAGCCTGGCTGGCGACCCAAAGCGTCGAGCGCCTGTGGGGCATAGGCAGGGTAGGGCGGGAGCGGCTCGAGCGCTCAGGCTTTCGCCTGATCGGCGACCTGCAGCGGATCGACGAGCGGGAGGCTCTCTTGCGCCTTGGCGAAGATGGGTTGCGTCTGTGGCGTCTGGCGCTGGGCCGCGACGACCGCGCGGTCCATCCCGAGCGTGAGACGAAAAGCGTTTCCTCCGAGACGACGTTTGACCGCGATATCAGCGACAAGACGGAGCTTACGCGCATACTGCTTGCGCAATGCGACCGGGTCGCCACGCGCTTGCGTCGGGAGGGGCTGTCTACCTGCGGGATTACGCTCAAGCTGCGCCTCGCGGATTTCTCGCTCCGGACGCGCAGCCGAAGCGGCTTCAGAGCCACGCAGCTTGCGCCGCGGTTGTTCGCGGCGGCGCGCCCACTCCTGGACGCCCAGCCCGACGGCGCCGCCTACCGGCTGCTGGGCGTCGCAGCAACGGAGCTTGGGCCTGCCGAAGGCGCGGACGAAGACGATATGTTCGCGCGCGACAGCGGGCGTGAGAAAACTCGAGAGGCGGCGATCGCCGCGTTGCGGGACCGGTTCGGCCCCTCGGCGGTGCAGCGCGGCCTCACCTTCCGGCCCGCGCCGCCGAATAAGTGAGGGCTCAGTCCTCGTGTCCACCGCGGCAGCCACAACCTCATCCTGAGCAGCCTGCGAAGCGGGCGTCTCGAAGGATGCTCCAGCTGGCGTCGCCGGTCCCACCGCTGGATGGTCCTTCGAGACGCCGCGCTATTGCGCGGCCCTCAGGACGAGGGGGAGGCGTCGTGGTCGCGCCCGGATGCGATCTCATCCGCCTATTTGCAGGCTGTCGTGGGCAGAATTTCAAGTTTGCGAAGGTTTGCGCGCAGGGCGAATGCGCCGTAGTCGAGCTTGAGGCTGCCCGACACTCCGTTCTCATAAAGGTCGAACGAAAGCGTATATTCAGGCGGCGCGTCGCCCGCGGCCTCGTTGAAATAGGAGATCACGACCGGCCAGCGGCGCACTCCGCTCAGCGCCGAAGCGGTCTCAGTATCTTCGTCCGGCTTCGTCGCTTCCTTTCCGATCACCGACATGGTCGCGAAGATCTTCGCGCCGGTATCCGAGCCGTCATAGACGCGCGCCTGGATGGCGCCGCCGCCATGCTTGGCCGCCTCGATCAGGCGCTCGATATGCTGGGTGGGAAACAGGACCTCGCGGCCGAAGTCCAGCGTCTGCGCTTTCGGCTTGGTCAGCATGACGCGCATGTCGTCATTGTCGCCGCGGGTGGCCGTCCCGGCGACGGGAGGCGTGTCCTGGACGCTCTTCGAAATCGATCTGGAAGCGCATCGACTTGCCGTTCCCCTCCTCGAACGACATGGCGTTCACTTGCATCGAGATCGGGTCGCCCTCGCTGCGCTCCATTTCCGTCATCTGGCGGAAATTGGAGGTGTAGCCCTCGCAGGCCGAGCCGCGAAATTCATAGGCGATGAGGCCGGCGGCCGAGATCGGCGTTTGAGCGGAAGACGGCGTCGAACCCGAGGAATCGGCGAGCGAGATGTCATAAGCCGCGCGATGCGAGACAAGCGGCAAGACCGGCGACGCTTCGGCAAGCGCCGCGGAAGACACGCAGAGGACCGTAGCGACATAGAGGGCGAATCGTGAGGACATTGTCTTTCCACGTGACGACAAGAATATTTACGAGCCCGCGCATTGTCCGCGCTTTCGTGACGCCGTCAATGCCCGCGAGCGGGAAGCTCTCGCGTCTGACGCTCAGCCTTCTTCCGGCGCGACAGGCGCCCAGGCTTGCTCGAGCCGGGAGTCGTCGAGCGGGTCCTCGTCCGCCCTCAGCGACGACGCGTCGTCCGGCTGGGGAACGTCGTAGCCGGCCGGCAGTTTTCCTTCGAACAATCCGGCGCCCTTGAGCTCGTCGAGGCCTGGCAGATCCGCGATCGCGTTCAGTCCGAACTCGACCAGAAAGTCGGTCGTCGTGCCGTAGGTGATGGGCCGACCCGGCGCCTTTCGGCGCCCCCGCATGCGCACCCAGCGCGCCTCCATCAGCACGTCGAGCGCGCCCTTCGACACCGCCACGCCACGGATTTGTTCGATATCGGCGCGGGTTACGGGCTGGTGGTAGGCGACAATGGCGAGCGTTTCGAGCGCGGCGCGCGAGAGCTTTCGCTTCTCGTCACGGTCGCGGGCCAGCGCCCAGCTCAGATCCTCGGCGGTGCGGAACATCCATCGGCGCGCGACCTGCACCAGATTGACGCCGCGTCCCTCGTAGATCCGCCGCAATTCCTCCATCACCGCTCCGACGTCCGCCCTTTCGGAAAGGCGCTGAGCGATGACCGATTCCTCCAGCGGCTCCGGGCTCGCGAAAACCAGCGCCTCGGCGATCCGCACGTCCTCCGGCGAGACGCCCGGCGCTTCGAAAGGAAACAGTTGCGCGACATTATCCGCGCCGGTCACGCGACCCATGGGGCGCCTTTCCTGAATTGCGATGGATCAGACAGGGTTACACCCGCCTGGATAAAGAAGCCCGCCTGGATGAAGGCGCCCGCGAAGGCTCGCGAATTGCGTGTTCCGCCGTCGGCGGTGACGCTGCCGCGCCCACATCCGCGGGATCGAGCGAAAGTCATGCCGCGCGCTCCTCGCCCGGATCGATCTCCGTGGGGCGGAGCCAGATCGGCGCGAAGGCCCTCTCCTGGCGCAGTTCGATCTTGCCCTCGCGGGCGAGTTCGAGCGACGCCGCGAAGGTGGACGCGCGCGCGCTCCGGCGCATGTCGGGAGCAACGCACGCTTCAAGCAGAAAACTGTCGAAAGCCGTCCAGTCGGCCTGCGCGCCAAGCAGACGAGCCAGGGCCTGGCGAGCCTCCATAAGCGACCAGACCTCGCGCGCCTTGAAGCGCACGCGCGCGAGCGCATGGCGCTGGCTCTGGCGCGCGTAAGCCGCCAACAGGTCGTAGAGGTTGCTTTGGTAGGAGATACGCCCCGACGTGTTGACGGCCGCCTCCGGTTCCCCTCTGGCGAAGAAATCGCGCCCCATCCGGGGCCGGCTCATCAAGTGCTCGCCCGCCCTACGGATCGCCGCAAGCGCGCGCAGCCGTTGGGCAAGACCCTCGGCAAGCGCGGGAGCGTCCAATTCCGTCGGCTCCTCGGGAGCGGCGGGGAGGAGCAGACGAGACTTGAGGAACGCCAGCCACGCCGCCATGACCAGATAGTCGGCGGCAAGCTCGAGGCGCAATTTACGGGCGGCTTCGACGAACAGCAAATATTGTTCGGCGAGCGCCAGAATGGAGATGCGCGCCAGGTCGACCCGCTGCCGTCGGGCAAGCTCGAGGAGGAGGTCGAGCGGCCCCTCGAAACCATCGAGGTCGACGGTGAACGCGGGTTCGCCCGTCGCCTGAGCGCGGTCGAAATCTGCGTCAAACCCTTCCGCTGCCAACGAATCACCTCCGCGGCGCATCGTGCGGCGCCCGGAGGGGTCAGGCAAGGGCGGCCCGAGACCCATTCAACAGGCGCCGATGGTTGAGCGCCCTAAGATATAGGCTTTCCCGTCAACCGTATAGTTTCATGTATATCGTTACTTAAACCATGACTTCAACTTACGTAGCGTAAGGATTAACTGGATTTATTTAGGTAAATACGACGACGTTAAATTTAATGCCCGGATTGTTGTTGTATATCCGTGTCTCAGGCGTATTATTCGATTGTCCGTCAGCACAATGTTGGCGGCGATGCCCAGCGGCCCCGGTCCGCCGCAACCCCGGGAGCCGTAGGGCCGGCCGGCCTGAACGCGACATGGAGCGCCTCCACATACGCGTTCGGCCGGCCACCCTTCTTCCTTTACCGGTCAGTACCGGCGCAACAAGCTCACCATTTTCCCCTGAACCCGGACCCGATCCGGTCCGAAGATCCGCGTTTCGTAGGCCGGATTCGCGGCCTCGAGCGCAATCGAGGCGCCCCGCTTGCGCAATCGCTTGAGCGTCGCTTCCTCCTCGTCGATCAGCGCGACGACAATCTCGCCGGTCTCAGCCGTGTCCTGCTTGCGAATGATGACGGTGTCGTTCTCGAGGATGCCGGCCTCGATCATCGAATCGCCGCGCACTTCAAGGGCGAAGTGCTCGCCGCTGCCTAAAAATTCCGGCGGCATGGCCAAGGTTTGAAGCCGCGTCTGGATGGCCGAGATCGGGGTGCCGGCGGCGATCCGGCCCATCATCGGCACCATGACCGCAGGGTGGTCGTCGGGGTCGCGCGTCGGCGCAAGCGGCCGCACGCGACCCAGATTGCCCGGGATGACGCTCGGCGAGAACTTCTGCAACCTTGGCGTTGCGACGGTCGCCAATTCCGGCAGCCGCAAAACTTCGATCGCTCGGGCGCGATTGGCGAGCCTGCGAATGAAGCCGCGCTCCTCGAGCGCCATGATGAGCCGATGAATTCCCGATTTTGAGCGCAGCTCCAGCGCCTCTTTCATTTCGTCGAATGACGGGGGCACGCCCGCTTCCTGCAGGCGCTCATGGATGAAACGCAACAACTCGCTCTGCTTTTTGGTAAGCATCTCGCTCTCCAGACCACTCGCCGTCATCGCCGACAAAGTAAGTCGGGCGAATCACGATTTTGGCTAAAACAAATCGCGAACAAACCCTAGTCGTTCACGCCTTGTTCGGCAAGCGGAATTTGCGAAATCTGTCGCCCTGGTCAGAATTGGCGCCAGACCGCCATCGCTTTGCTGGCGGGCTGGGTCTCGCGCGCCGGCGCCAAACGGTTCTCGCCTGTCTCCAGGTCCGAATAGAGTTGCGCCTCACAGTGTCGGCTCCCGCTCGCCGCGCTGTGATCGGGATCACGGCCGGATTGAAGACCTCAGACTATTGGTGTTTACTGCGAAGGTTGCCGCTTCTGCCTGAGCGCGGCCGAGGCGGCGCGCGGCGCAGAGGAATACGGGGGCCTCGTCCTGTTCGCCGGACAAAAGCCATATCCGACTTGGCGGCAGGCTCTCCCCCCGCCGGACGATCCTCCTCGCGATCCCCTTGCGAAGGAGCCGGTCGCCCCGCCGTCGGCCAGCGTCGCGCCCAAACCGCGCCGATCGCTCGTTCTTCCACTCGTTCTCGGGATCGGTTTCGGCGTCGTCGCCGTGGGCCTGGCCGGATTTCTCGTAACGCTCACGTCGCGCCCAGCCCCGGCGCCGAAAACGGCCGCGGCCGCGTTGCCGGCGCTGGAGGCTGGGCCTCCCCTTTCGGCGGCCGCCGCTTCGAATTCTCCCGACCAGATCGGTCCCGAGGAGCGCCTCGCAAGGCTCGAACCGCCGCCGATCCAGATCGGCGTTCCTCAAGAGGACAGGCTTGAGATTGTGCCGCCGCCGGATTCAAGCCCACTTGTCGAGCTGCAGCCGTCGCCCCGGGGAGCAACTCCGCCAGTCGGTCTCGCGCCGTTGCCGCCCACTCGGCCGCTCGAATTGGCGCCGCCCGTCAACCCGGGGACCAGTTACGACCAAACGACCGCGATCTACGACATCTCAGCCCACACCGTATATCTGCCGGACGGCATGCGTCTCGAAGCCCATTCGGGTCTCGGCGACAGGATTGACGACCCCCGTTTCGTGGATGAGCGCGATCACGGCGCGACGCCGCCGGGCGTCTATCAACTCACGCTGCGCAAATCGCTGTTTCACGGGGTTCAGGCGTTGCGCCTGAACCCGATCGGCGGAGGGTTCACCTTCAATCGGGTTGGGCTGCTCGCGCACCCCTACATGCTGGGCCCGAATGGCGATTCCAACGGCTGCGTGTCCTTCAAGACCTACGACGTCTTCCTGCGCGCCTTCCAGAGCGGAGGGGTCAAGCGCCTCGCGGTCGTCGCGCACTGGACTGGAGGGCCTCGCCAGGTTGGGACTTTCGCGAGTCTGAGCCAGGCTCTCAATCGGTGATCCGGGTTCGGGACCCCACGGACGCGTTTGGCGGATACGCTTCAGTAAGGAGAGAACTCAGGGCCTCGATCGAGGGCTCACCGGCGAGGCGATCGTGCGGCGCCCGATGGCGATCTCGAGTGATCGCCACGGACGACCCGACCAGTCTTCAAGTCACGGGCGTCGGCGGCGCATACTCGCCGGGCCGGAAGGGTCCCTCCGGTCCCGATTCCAGCCTTGCCACCAGCCCGAGCAAATCGCCACGCTGCTGGTTGCCCCAGCGCCCGCGATACCTGAGCCACGCCGGGTCCTTGAAGCTCGGGGGAGCCCGGCCGGCGGCGGAGAAAAGTCGGAGCCGTTCCACAAGTAGATCTCGACCGTCCCCTGGCGCTGATCGAACTCGTACGCGTTGTCCTTGCAATAATCGTGCGTGCCCTGGGGTCGGTCGTAGACGCCGGCTTTTGCATAGGCCTCGTGATCGCCGTTGGCGAGATGCACCAGCACCTGGCGGCCGGAGAACTCGGTGTTTCCGTCGCCGGGCTTGAAGTTGTCCTGGTCGCCGTGATGATCGTACATCACGCCGACGACCATCTCGTTTTGCGGGTTCGCGAAGTCGACCCCGTCGAGCTTGACCTTCACATGCTCCCAGTCGGAGACATGGTTGCCCCAGCTGGTCCCGGCGACGGTCTTGCCCTGGTTGTAATTGAAGAACCACCAGTAGACGATATCGAGCCTTTTCTGCGCCCCCTCGACGACCACCGCATAAGCCGTGACTTGCGCCGGATTGGTCGGCCGGGCGCTGGCGAACCAGTCCTGCGTGTCCGAGGGCTGATTGAGATCCGCGCGCGTGCGTAAGAAAGCCGTGTCATTTGTGTTCCCTGCGCCCAACAGGGGGGCTTGTTTGGCAAGAACGCTACGATCCATCGGGCCGTCGTAGACCGTCGACAATGCGCCGTCTTTTGAGTTGTTCGCTGTCCTTTGCAGGATCATGTTCGGCAGGAAAGCGTCGATCGTCGACTGCCAATAAACCTCATCGACGTTCAACATATAAATCGGCGCGTATTTGCGCACCAAGGCGTCGATAAGCGCGGCTTTGCCGGACGGCGGCTTGATCCCGCTGATCGGTCCGGAAACCGCGCCGTCGCCGTCGTCGGCGTTGAACTTCGCCTCGAAGGTGGCGTCGCCAATCACCGAGATCACGAGCGGCGCGCTGCCGTCGTAGGCGCAATATCCGAGCACGCCTCCTGACTGCACCCGCACCACGCGATTGTGGCTGGTTTTCATTCCGTGCTTGTCGCCGGCGGCGTCGATGACCTGGATCGCGGCCTTGCCGTCGACTGTGACGACGCCGTTCGCATATGCGCACGCCCATGGCGAATAATTGCGAACATCGACCGTCAGCGGAGCGTCGTCGGTGGCGTGGAAGGCGATCGCGTTGATGAAATTGTCTTGGTTCACCCACGCATGGAATCCGACGAATTGCGCGCCCAATACAGGGGCCACGACGAGGTCATCGATGCCGGCCGGCCCTGCTGTGAAAGTGGCTCCCGTGCTGGTCGTGAACTCCAGGCGCCGCAGGCTTCCGTAGCCGTATCCGCTGCTCGAGAACGACAAGGACTTCAGCGTTTCGCCCTCCGCGAACGTATAGGTGGTCAAGGTATAGCTGACATCGTCGATCCCGCCTGCGCTTTGGGTCGTGCCGTCGCGCAGCTCCATGCGGATGCCGCGCACCTTGTCGCCGTCCCAGCGCACCGAGATGAACTCGCGCGTCGGATGTCTCGGATGTCAGGTCGACCTGGCTTCGAGCGGCCGCAATATTCCCGACCGAGCGCGTCGTGAACCACGGCCTCCGGACGACGGGCTTCGGCGGCGGCGAGCGGACGATGAATGCGAGCGCGTTGATGAAATTGTCGGAATTGACCCAGGCGTGAAATCCGATCAACTCCGCGCCTTCGACCGCAAGCGAGGCCTCATGGTCGAAGCCGCCGGCGCCGGCGTTGAATGTGTTCTTCAGTGACGTCTCGAACTCGACCTGACGGAGGCTCCCGTACCCGTAGCCGGAGTCTCTGAGCCGCGCGCTGACGAGCGTTTCGCCTGCGGCGAAACGATATTGGGTAAGCGTGTATTTGCCGTCGTCATATCCGCCGGCCTGTTTGAACGAGCCATCGCTGAGCTCCATTCTGACGCCGCGCACCTTGTCGCCATCCCATCGGACGCCGACAAAGGTCACGACCGCGTTATCTGAGGTGAGCAAAACCTGAGAATTGGCCGCCGCCTTGTTGCCGATTGATGCGGTTTCTTGCGGGGCGGAGAAAAGACTCTGTGTGTCAACGGCGAGCATGGGGACGACCTTCCTCGTTTACCGCCGTGGGCGACGGCGGCGTTGCTGGTCTAATGGGATGTGAGTGACGCCCAACTCGGCGAATTGTGCTGGCGAGGATTGGATGCGGATTTAAGCCCGCCAGTACGAATTAGTGTATATTTGGGCTGTAATTTCTGGCGATAGACAGAAGTGGTTAGACATACCGGGGCGCCGAGCCTTGCCGCGCTTGCGCAATCGCGGCGTCGACAAAACCAGCGAGATGGTTAGCGCCGCCGATGAGCGCAGCTACGGCGATCGCGGCGGCAAATGGCGCCACCTCGAGCGGGCGCGCCTGCGGATCGTGTCGGGAGACCGCGGCCTTGGCGCGGGCGCCGCGCTTTGACCGCCGAAAAGGTCGTAGGTCTGCCCAAGAAATTCGCTTGACGGCATTCCGCCGTCGCTCTTGGCGGAGCCGACGCCGGACGGCGGATTGGCGGCGATCTGCTGTTGGAGCGTCTTGAGATCGGCGGCGACTGCACCCGCCGCGGCGGTGGCCTGCGGCGAGGGTGGGATAGCCACCGACAATTGATCGGCAGCGGACGCCGGCGTCGATGATTGCGAGCCGTCCTTTTGCTGGATTGCTGGCGAAGTCGCCGGTGCGGCGGCGTGCTGATTGCCGGATTGCGCCGGCGGAGCCGATATTGTCGCCGCCTGTTTGCCCGCTTGCGGTGGGGCGGTTTGCGCCGGCGTGTCGGTTAGCGTCTGGAACGAAGCTGGCTGTACGTCGGCTTGGCCCACGTTCCCAGGCGCGGGTTTCGAACTTGAAACCGGCGCCGCCTTGAAGGGTTCGATCTGCACCGTCGCGGTCATGCCGGCGACAAGCTTGATGTCGTCCGGAACCTCATCGATATGGATGCGCACCGGCACGCGCTGGGCGAGGCGCACGAAGGTGAAGATCGGATTGACAGAGGCGAGCCCCGAAGCGTCCGGCGCCGAATTGGGGACGTCGACGCCGCGCGCGAGCCCCTGAACTCTGCCGCGCAGCAAGGGGGTGTATCCCATCAGCTTGACCGTCGCCGCGTCGCCTTCATGAATGCGGCTCAGCGCCGTCTCCTCGAAATAGGCGTCGACCCAATACGAATCGGAGTTGACGAGCGAAAGCTGGAGGCTTCCCACGTTGGCATAGTTCCCAAGCTGGGCGGAAAGATTGGTGACATAGCCGTTGACCGGGGAGCGGACCTGCGTGCGCTTGAAATTGATTCGCGCCTGTTCGAGGTTGGCGAGCGCGGTTTGATAAGTGGCCTCGGCGGTGGTCGCCTGGCTGATGTAGGTTTGCCGCTCCTCCATGGTGACCGAGAGGTCATTGAGCTTCTCGCGTCGGATCATTTCGGCGCGCGCGTTGTCCGCCACCGCCTGGGCTTGCTCGACTGACGCCTGCGCCTGTCGGACGGCGATGGCATAGTTCCTCGGGTCGATCAGCATCAGGAGATCGCCCTTGTGGACGAACTGGTTGTCGGCGACCGGCAAACTCACAATCTCGCCCGCCACTTGCGGCGCGACCTTCACGACATAGGCGCGCACCGCGCCGTCGCGCGTCCAGGGCGTCCCCATGTAATATTGCCACGCGCCCCAGCCGAGCAGCGCCGCGAGCAGGACCGCGGCCAGAGTTCGCGAGTACAGGCAGCACGTGCACGGACGCGAGGGCCGACCGGCGCTTGATCGCGGGCGCGGTCCCGATGACGTTGGCTTCCAATTCGACGCGGGACATCAGCGCCCCCAGCGCGCCATGACAAGGACGATCGACGAGACGATCATAACATAGAGCGCCAGTTCAAACAGCGCCGGGTGCCAGACCCGCTCGGTCAGGCCGATGCGGTCGCCCGCTCGCCTTAGCAGAAGATAGATCACCCAGGCGACGCCAAGGATCACCGCGATCGGCGCCACGTAAAGTCCGAACAGGTTGATTTCGTTGAATCTCATCGCAGCGGCTGATCAAAACAGGAGGCGAATTCGGAAAGCTGAGCCGAAATCACCAGGACGCTGGACCTGAGGCTCAACAGAATCCGGGATCTCGCGCGGGGCAGGGCGGCGACCCGGCGGTCGATGTCGTCAAGTCGCGCGATCGCTTCGCGGCTGCGTCCTTCGGCGAGCGGCGCGAGCACCGCGTCGACCATCGCGCCCGGGACAAAGCGCGGCGCGATCTGGCGAAGGCGCACCATCTCCTTGCCGACCGCGACGATCGCTGCGAGTTCCGCGCGCTCTTGCGCCTCGGCCTGATTGGGCATCGCGAGCAAGCGGGCGACGCCCATATTCTCCCAATCGCCCGCCTTCCCCGGCGAATCTCGTCGCACGAGCCGCCGGAAATCCCTGAGCATCAACGAGAGCAGCCTCTGGGTGCGGATCGCCGGCGACAGCGGCGGGATGACGAGCATGGCGACGACGCCAAAGCCGATGCCGGCCAGAATGGCGATCGCGCCGTTCCAGAATCCCGAGGCGTCATAAGTCATGCCGTTTGTGATGTTGAGCATCGGCAGGAAGTTGACGGCCGCGGCAAAGGTCAGCATCGGCTTCCAGCCTCGGGCATTCAGAACGCCCAAGGGCACGAGAACGAGTCCGAGCGTCAGACAGAGCGTGGGGAAGGTCACCACTTTCGGCAGGATCCCGAACACGACAATGGTGGACAGGACCGCGCTCAGAGCGCTTCCCTGGAGAAACAAGACCGCGGCGGAATAAGCCGCATCTCCCGACGGCGGCAGGAGAATGACGATGACGGCGCAGAAGGTGATCGCCGCCACGCCATTCGGCCAGGCGCTGACGATCCAGAACAGGGAGATCGTCCCGACCGCGAAAAGGCAGCGGACAGCGTTGACAAACGCCGGCATCCAGTCGGCGACGTGCAAATGAGCCCGTCCTTTCACACGGACAACGTCACGGGGGTCGATCACAGCACTGAGGCCATTGAGAGCGCGGGCCATGCCGAGCATGCCGGCGGCGGCGTTGTCCGCCAGCAACCTCTGCATCGGCGTCTCGGCGTCGAAGTGCGTCAGCGACCGCACGGCCGAGCAGCAGGCTCCGCGCAACTCCCCCGGCTCCTCGGTCGACTCGGTCGCATGGGGTGAAAGCCGCGCCCGCGGGAGCAGGTCGTGAATGGCGTGCGCCTCACGAGGGGTCATTGCATCGCCGTTCCGCGCCAGCGCGAACGCCGCCTTGCGCCAGGCCGAGATCGTCTCCATGAGGCCTGACACCGCCCGCTGCAACACCGCCGAACGATAGCGTAGGTCGGACGCCTCGCCGATCGCCGCGTCGATCATCGGATCGAGCGCGATGACGCGCCGCAGAAGATCGCGACGGAGCGCGCGAAACTGGTCGAGGCTCGAGCTTGCGGTCGCAAAGCAATCCGTGAATCCATCCAGGATCGCGCCCGACAGGGCCGCGCATTCCGTTGCGAGCTTTCGCCGCGAATGCCCGAGATCGGTCAAGGCGAGCACGACTCCGGCGGAGACGATGCCGATGCAGATCTCGAGCGCGCGGTCGATGGCGAAGATGAAGACGATGCCGTTCGTGCTTCCTACCGGCCCGAGAACATCGATCGCGATGATCGCTGCCGTGTAGCCAGCGAGCGCGGCGGCGTAAGCCGCGAAGTTGCGCAAGAGCGTTGCGACGAAGGCGGAGGCCGCGCACCAGAGCGTGAGCCCGACGAGGAAGCCCACCCGATCCTGGCGGAAGAAGGCCGCAATGACGACGATGGCGATCGCGCCGATCACGGTTCCGATCATTCGGAACATCGATTTGCGCAGCGACGCCCCCAGCACCGGCTGGCAGACCAGCGCGGCCGTGGTCGCCGCCCAGGAGGGCTCGCTGAGCTCGAGCGTGAAGGCGACCCAAAGGGCGAGGCAAACGGATGCCCACATCCTCAGGCCGAACAGGATCGCCGGCGTCACGACGCGCAACCGTTCCGCCAGCGAAACGCCGCCTGAACCGCTGATCGTTGGCTGCGCCGCAGTCATGTCAGTATTCAAATCACGGCCAGGAGGCCGCCGTCGACATAAATGATCTGGCCGTTCACGTAATCCGAGGCCGGCGAGGCGAGGAACAATGTGACGCCGATGAGGTCATCCGGCGTGCCCCACCGCCCCGATGGCGTGCGGCCTTTGACCCAGGCGTCGAATTTGGGGTCGTCGAGCAGCGCCCGGTTCATTTCGGTCGCGATGTAGCCGGGGCCGATCGCATTGGCCTGGATGTCGTGCTTCGCCCATTCGGCCGCCATCGAGCGGGTCAGCATCCTGATGCCGCCCTTCGCGGCGACATAGGGGGAGATCGTCGGGCGCGCGACCTCGCTCGCGAGCGAGGCGATGTTGATGATCTTGCCGCCGCGCCCGCGCGCGATCATCCGTTTCGCCGCCTCGCGGCCGACCTGGAAGGCGCCGGTGAGATGGATTTCGACCACGCGGCGCCATTCGTCGGTCTTGAGATCCACCATGGGCTTGCGAAACTGAATGCCGGCGTTGTTGACCAGGATGTCGATCGCGACGCCCGCAGCGTCGAAATGTTCGAACGCCGCGATGACCGCCCCCTCGTCGGCGACATCGAAGGGGCGCGTTTCGATCTTATAGCCGGATTCCGCAAAAGACCTGGCCGCATTCATGAGCTTCTGCTCGTCGCGGCCGTTGAGAATGGGTTTGGCGCCAGCCGCCGCGAGGCCGCGCGCCATGGCAAGCCCGAGCCCCTCGGACGAACCGGTGACCAGCGCCGTCTTGCCGCTCAGGTCGAACAGACGAGACAGTTCCATGTACCCCCTCGCGGCGCCGCTTCACGCGGCCAGGTCGACCCGCACCGGCGTATGATCGGAGGCCTTGTCGCGCCCGCGCATCTCCTTGTCGATCGTGACCGATTGCAGCCTGTCTGCGGCTTCCGGGGACAGCAGCAGATGGTCGATGCGGATGCCGTTGTTCTTCTGCCAGGCGCCCGCCTGATAGTCCCAGAAGGTGTAGAGACCGGCAGCGTCCGTGGTCGCGCGCAGGGCGTCGATCAGGCCGAGCGCGATGAGCTCGCGGAACTTGAACCGCGTCTGCGGGAGGAAGAGAGCGTCGTTGACCCAATCCTCGGGTCGCGTCGCGTCGCGGCGATCGGGAATGACATTGAAATCGCCAGCCAGCACGAGCGGCTCCTCATATTCGAGAAGCTGGCGGGTGTGGATGATGAGCCGCTCCAGGAAGGCGAGCTTGTAAGGGTATTTCTCCGTGCCTACGGGATTGCCGTTCGGCAGGTAGACGCACGCCACCCGCACCACGCCGTCTCCGGCCGGGACGACCGCCTCGATGTAGCGCGACTGGGAGTCGTTCTCGTCGCCCGGCAGCCCGCGCGCGACCTCGAACGGCCGCTTGGACAGAATGGCGACGCCGTTGAACGTCTTCTGCCCGTGCGTCTCGATGTTGTAGCCGAGCTCCTCGATCTCCATGCGCGGGAACTGCTCGTCGAGGCACTTGGTCTCCTGCAGGCAGAGAACGTCGGGCTGAACCTCCTTGAGATACGCGAGAAGGTGCGGCAGCCTTTGGCGGACCGAATTGACGTTCCAGGTGGCGATGCGCAAACGCGAAGGCTCCTTAAGCTGAGTCGTTCGGATAATGTGCCGCGCTTTGTGCGGCAAGTGGCGTGTGGGCCGCTCGGCGAGACGCACCACTGCTATTTGCCGCGACAATCGAAGCGCGGTTCAGCATGACCGGCCATTTCTTCGGAGCGCGTTTCCGCTCGCTTGCTATCGACGACGGCCGCCTAACTACGCTGGCACGCTGTCAGTTTTCCCCCGCGGGCGCTTTCCCCTGGCGCACCCGGCGCCTCGGGCGTCAATGAGATTAAAGTCAGACTCTTACCCAATCTTTTGCGCATCACGTTAGGCCCATTGCGATCGCTTGAGGAGACCCCCGAAACGAAGAAATATTGGTTTCCGCGAACAGACAAGAATTTTCATTTAAAGAAGCCGACGCCAACATCAATGGAGTCATCCTTTCGTTCTCCGGGAGCAACTATCACGGAGCCGCCCACCACAAGCGTTGAGCTATCGCTTCCGTCCATGAATATAACGGCGTCGAAGCCCCGATCGGCGAGCACTGAGACCAAATTCGCATGAGTTTGCCCCGGCTTTGCGCCGTCCGGTTGGACAGCCACGAGCAACATCCTTGTTAACGAGCAATAAGCAAGAATCGTCTTCCCGGTCTCCGGTGATCGCTTGCTCGCTGACCGAAACGTCTCGTTGTTGCGTTGGAACAAATAGTGTTTGGTGGCGGGCGGCGGTTGTCCAGTCGTAGGTTGAGGGACGGTTGTTGGCGCGCCGGGCCGATAGGCGTTGCCAACGCCGTAGTTGAGCGTATTCACACTACTCGTGCCAAACGTGTAGGTCCCTGCGATCATCGGCCCAACACCACCGATGGCAGCGAGCGTCCTTGCCCCTGCAGGAGGATCCCCTTTGTCGGCGACGTAGTACCATCCCCAAGCGTCGCCCGTGAACACAGAAAGCTGACCGAACCAGAAGCTGTCGGGCCTACTGTCGCCCGCAATGACCTTTCCGGCCCTAATCACCTGTCCTTGAATTTGTACGTCGCTCGGATCTGCTGTTTTGTTGACGGCGACCCAGGCGCTCCCGGTCGTGTCGAGGCCGTAATAGTTGCCGTTCACGATGACGTCGCATTTTTTTGCCTGCGTGTCCCTGGCAATAAAATGCAAGAACGTTATGTCTTTGTCCCTTACTAGCGGCATCATTTTATATTTCTTGTCGAGAAGGACATATTTCATAGAACCTTCGTTCTGCACCCTTCCAACATTAGCCGATGCCATCGACCAGAAATTTGGGTCGCTTAGATTGGCCATTTCCCAACCCCCGCTGAACTGCCCGGACAGCGTTGAAAGCACCCGCTCGCCAGCGAGACATAGAAGGACCATCATTCACGCCGTGTCTGTGACGAAGGTCACAGACGGCTCTGCGGGTGACTGCGTTGCGCCGAGTTGCCCAGTATACGTGCCCTTTGGTGGGTTAAAGCGCGATCAAACCACTATCGTCGCAGTATATCGTCGGATTCGTTGTTCGGGGCCCGTTTCGATATCCGGGGCCAACGCTCTTGCTCTTTGGCGAGGACAACGATGCGTGCATCGCGATCCCGCAGGGCGCCAATGCCGCAATCAAGGTGTGGCGGCCTTGTTGCTTAAGCACCCAGCCGCCGCTAATCCTCAATCGCCTGATAGGCCAGCGCGCGCAGGTCGAGTTCCGGCAGGTCGAAGCTCATCATCGACTGGGTCATGAAGAGGCCGACGACCTCTTCCTTTGGATCGACCCAGTAATGGGTCTTCGCCGCCCCGGACCAGCCGAACTCGCCGACCGAGCCCGGCGCGCTGGATTGCGCCACATCGAGCAACACCCGCGAGCCGAGGCCAAAGCCGTAACCGGGCATCGGCAGGCCGCCAATTTCAAGGGGCAGGAGCGACGCCGGCACAAAGTTCGCGTGCATGAGTTCGAGCGTCTTGCGTCCGATGATGCGCTCGCCGTCGAGCTCGCCGCCATTGGCCAGCATCTGGGCGAAGCGGAAATAGTCGCCGATGGTGCTGAACAGGCCATGGCCGCCGCGCACGAACACGTCCGGCAAATCGACGGGGTAGGACTTCGAAACGTCGAGGCGGTCGTTAACGCCCGCCATCCAGGCCGTGAATTCGCTGCCCATGGTCACGCCCGGCGCCATCACGTCCGGACGGCCGTACATGGCGGCCACGCGGCTCCGGTTCTCCGGCGCGACGCCGAACGCCGTGTCGGTCATGCCCAGCGGCTCGAACAGTCGCTCGCTCAAGAAGGCGCCGAGCGGACGGCCGGAGATGACCTCGATCACCCGGGCCGCGACGTCGATGCCGACGCTGTAGCGCCAGCGCGTCCCTGGCTGGAACGCGAGGGGAAACCGCGCCAGATCGTCGATGACGGCTTCGAGCGAATGGTCCGCCCCCAATAGCTTGGCCTTCGTGTACATTTTGCCGACGCCCGCTTCCTCGACGAAATGGTAGCTGAGGCCGCTCATATGGGTCATCAAATCGCGGATCAGGATCGGCCGCACCGGAGCGACGAGACTTCCATCGGCCTCCAGAACCTTCACGGCCCCGAAGGCCGGGATGTATTTCGCCAGCGGCTCGATCAGCCTGAAGCGCCCTTCCTCGAGCAAGGTCATGAGCGCGGTGCAGATGATCGGCTTGGTCATCGAGTAAAGGCGGAAAATCGTATCGGCGGTCATCGGCGACCCGGCTTCCTTGTCCTGCCAGCCAAATGTGCCTGAATGCACGACCTTGCCGCGGCGCGCGATCAACGTAGCGATCCCGGCGTAGACGCCGCGGTCGATATAGGCCTGCATGGCCGGACCGACACGCTCCAGGCGCCGGGCGCTCATTCCCGCCGCTTCAGACGGTTCGACTGCGGTATTCATGGACGCTTCCTCGCGGAGCCGAAAGGGCGAGTTTATCATGCACCGGGCGGGCGGGCTCGCCAACCCGCCGATTTGCAGTTGCCCAGGCCTCTCCAAGGCGTTAGCTGCTTTAGACGACGAATGACGAGGGCGTAAACCTCTCATGAGGGCTTGATGGCCAAGCGCAGGTTCACGATCGTTCTGATCAAGCCGTCGCATTACGACGACGACGGCTATGTCATCCAGTGGCGCCGCTCGACGATCCCCTCGAACAGCCTGGCCAGCGTCTACGGCCTGTTGCTGGAATGCGCCGAAGCCCACGTTCTCGGCCCCGAGGTCGAAATCGAGTTCGAGATCTACGACGAATGCAACACGATCATCGATTTTCCCGCGGTTTCTAAGCGTATTCTCGCCGATAGCGGAATGGTTGCGCTGGTCGGCGTGCAATCGAATCAGTTTCCGCGCGCGCTCGACATCGGCCGCCAGTTTCGCCAGCAGGGGGTGACGGTCGCCGTCGGCGGCTTCCACGTCTCGGGCTGCATCGCCATGCTGCCCGATCTGCCGCCGGACCTGAAAGAGGCCCAGGCGCTCGGCATGATCCTTTATGCGGGGGAGGGCGAAAATCGGCTCGCGGAGTTTCTCAAGGACGTCAATTCGGGCAAGCCGAAGCCTGTCTACAATTACCTGAACGACATGCCGGACATGGCCGCGGCGGCGATTCCCGTGCTGCCGCGCCCCGTGGTGACGAAGGTCGCCGGGCATTACACCAGCTTCGACGCCGGACGCGGCTGCCCGTTCCAGTGCAGCTTCTGCACCATCATCAACGTTCAGGGGCGCAAGTCGCGCTATCGCACTCCCGACGACGTCGAGGCGATCGTGCGCGCCAACGCCGCGCAGGGCGTCACCCGCTTTTTCGTCACCGACGACAATTTCGCCCGCAACCGCAACTGGGAGCCGATCCTCGATCGCCTGATCGACTTGCGGGAGAACCAGGGTTTTCGGATCAGGCTCCTGCTGCAGGTCGATACGCTCTGCCACAGGATTCCTGGGTTCATCGAGAAGGCGGCGCGGGCGGGCTGCAACGCGGTCTTCATCGGGCTTGAGAACATCAATCCCGAAGTCGCTGATGGGCGCCAAGAAGCGCCAGAACAAGATCTGGGAATATCGCGACATGCTGCAGGCATGGCGTCGCGCCAAGGTCATGACCTGGGCCGGCTACATCCTCGGCTTTCCCACCGACACGCCGAAATCGATCGCCCGCGACATCGAGACCATCAAGCGCGAGCTGCCGATCGACATCCTCGAATTCTTCTTCCTCACGCCTTTGCCGGGCTCCGAGGATCACAAGACCCTCCATCTCAAGGGCGCGTGGATGGAAGCCGACATGAACAATTACGATCTCGAGCATGTCTGCGCCAATCATGCGATCATGTCGGCGGATACTTGGCGCGGCGTCTATCGCGACGCCTGGAAGCGCTATTACTCGGACGCGCATGTCGAGACCGTGTTGCGCCGGGCGGTCGCGAGCGGCATCAGCCCGCGCAAGATCACCGATGCAATGACCGTGTTCTCGGGCTCGTCGCGGATCGAGCGCGTGCACCCGCTGCAGTTCGGCTATGTGCGGCGCAAGATCAGGACGCAGCGCCGGCATGGGCTGCCAGTTCTGAACCCGCTTGTCTTCTATCCGTGGCGGGCATGGGACTTCCTGTCGGTCGCCGGAAAGTGGGCCTCGCTCGCCTTGCGCTATCGCTCAATCCTGCGCCGCGTGCTCGCCGACAAGGACGGCGTGGCTTACGTGGACGAGGCGCTCAAGCCCGCGACTGAGGTCGATCACGAGCACGATTTCGTCGCCGGCTACGCCGACAAGATTCCCGACACTTACGGCGCGCCGAAGCGGGAGCACGCCACAGCGGCGGAGTGACGACAAGACCTGTTTGGTTTTTCTTGGCCCCGGCTGTTTCTCTTACGAAAAACCCGGGTTTTGAACGTTGGATTTCCTTGGATTTCCTTGGATTATCTCGTCCGAAACGAGATTTATCAATGGGTTACGCGCGATTTTCGCTGGAAAATTTTTCTCGCCGCTTCCTGGCGCTTCGAAGCCCAGATTTGGCGGCTGCGCTCGCCATGCGGAAGGACAGGGTTGCTCATGGGGGCAAGCTTAATTCAATTTCTGATTTTCTGCAACAGATTGTCGGCTCTTATAGCGTTCGCTGCTGGTCTCGGAATTCAGCCTTGGATCGTCATGGCCGGCCTTGTGCCGGCCATCCACGCCGCCCCGCCGCGATGATCTCTTTTATCAAACAATAATGTCTCTTATCAGATGCTTATCCTGATGGGACGGTGTTCTCGTGGATAGCCGGGACAAGCCCGGCCATGACGCCTTCAGGAGCGCCAATGCCTAACGCTATAAGAGCCCAAATGTCGTCCGAGCCATGCCCGTTCGGCGGCCCCAATACGAAAGCACGGCGGTTGAATGATATTTAGTGGATGTCCTCCACTCGCAGAGCGCGCCCGCTCAGCGCCGCCATGACGGCTTGTCCCTCCGCCCAGAGCCGGCGCGTCAGCGCCTCGGCGCCCTCGTCGCGAGCGAGCGCCGCGGCCTCGCCTGCCCAGAGCGGGGAAAAGTCGCTGCTGCCCAGCTTTTCGGCCGCAGCCCGCAGCGGCGCGGCGGCTCCCGCAGCCAGGGGGAACTGCGGCGCGTCCGCGCACATCGGCCCGACCTCGGCCACGAAACGATTGACGAGACCGCGCGCGGGCCGGCCGGTGAACACGTTCGTGAGCCGCGTTGCGTCGTCTCTGGCGCTCGCGAGCGCGGCGCGATGCAGCGGCGGAAATCGTCGCCTCCGGCGTGCGCAGATACGCGGTGCCGATCTGGACCGCGTCCGCGCCGAGCGCGAAGGCCGCCGCAATTCCGCGCCCGTCGCTGATTCCGCCCGCCGCCACGACAGGCACGCGAACAGCGTCGCGCACCTGCGGCAGAAGCGAAATCAGACCCGGTTGAGCGTCGATGTCGTCGGACAGGAACATGCCGCGATGCCCGCCGGCCTCGCGGCCCTGCGCAATGATCGCGTCAGCTCCACGCTGCTCGAGCCAGCGCGCCTCGGCGACGGTTGTGGCGGACGAAAGAACCAGCGCGCCAGTCGCCTTGACGCGCGAAAGCAAGTCAGCGGCCGGCAAGCCGAAATGAAAGCTCACGACCGCTGGCCGCGTCTCTTCGATCACTGCGCATAAGCCCGCGTCGAAAGGGGCGCGGACCGGCCCGGCGGGAACGGTGGATGGATCGATTCCCGCTTCTTCGTAGTACGGCGCGAGGCGCTCGCGCCAGCGCGCCTCGATCTCGGCATTGGGCGCGGGCTCGGCATGACAAAAGAAGTTCACATTGAAAGGGGCGCTCGTCGCATTCCTGACCTTGGCGATCTGTTCGCGCAGACGGTCGGGCGTGAGCATGGCCGCCGGCAATGAGCCGAGGCCGCCCGCCTGGCAGACGGCGACCGCCAGCTCCGGGCCCTGAGCGCTCGCCATCGGCGCCTGGACGAGGGGAATCTTCGAAGGGAGGAAAGTCATCGACACTCGTTCCTGTCGGCAACGCCGACAGGACAAGATTAATGCAGCATCGCCGAAGAATCACGCGCCGAGAGAAATCCGGTCTCAGAGCGTGGCAGAGACACCGAACATCGCTTCTAAAATCGATTTGAGTTCAGTCCGACGCCGCCGTCTCCGTCATCGACGGGGATCGTTTTTTCGCCCCGTCCGACGCGCCGCCCTTGATACGCTCCTCTTCGACAGGCTCTGGCTCGACAAGGCCCTCAGCGACCAGCCAATGGCGCTCCGCCTCGCCCTCGGGCGATCCAGCATCGAGCCACAGGAAATAGGCAATCTGGCGGACACGTTCGTCACGGTCGGTCATGTTCGTCCTTAAGCTCTAGTGGGCCGCGTGAGCGGCGTTCCGCTTGCGCGTCGCGGCGGCCTTTTTACCCGCCGCCGATCGGCTTGCGGGCGATCGCGAAGCCGACGCCGCCCCGCCAAGTCGACCACCTTTGTGCGAAGCGGGATGACCTGTCGCTTTGCCTTGACCGGATCCGCCTGCTCGCTTTCCGCCGCCGTCGTCCTTGTTCACTGTGGCCCAGGCGCGACGTTCAGCCTCCTTCTCCGAAACGCCGCGGCTCTCGTAGCTTTGCTCGATGTGCCCCGCCTTTCGTTCCTGTTTATCGGTATATTTCGACTTGTCTCCGCGCGGCATGGCCATGCTCCTGTGCAGCGTGCGAATTCTTTCGAGAAACCGGCGACTGCAGCGAAGGTTCCCAGCTTTCTCACGCAATCGCCGAGGCGGACACGCCTGCGTCGGCGGTCGACCCCCGACGATCGGCGGTCGGATCACCCCGCGCCCGCAATTTCCAACTGCCGCGCCAGTGAGCGTCTTAAGGCATGAGTAAGCCTGTTAACCCAGCGTCATCGTGCAACGGAACATGCGCGCCTCGCGGCTGTTGGGTTCAGGTAACAATCTTCTCCGCCGGTGCGGTGTCAGCCGCGATGGGAAAGAGAATGGTTCACTCGATGAACGACAATTATCCATTGAGCGGCGTCACGATGCTCGTTGTCGAAGACGATCTGCTGCTCGCGATGGATCTTGAGGACACGCTCGCCGGGATGGGCGCAGTCGTTGTCGATGTGTGTCATACACTTGACAAGGCGATGGCGCGGGCTGACGCCAACGACTTCGCGGTCGCGGTTCTTGATTTCAGCCTTGGGTCAGATTCGGTGACGCCGCTGGCGCGTCGCCTGGCGCGCCGAAACGTACCCTTCATTCTTCACACCGGGATGCCGCGCAGCGAACCGAGCTTGATGGAGTGGCGGGATTCCATCATTGTCGAGAAGCCAGCCTCTCCCCAGACATTGGCGACAGCAATAAGAAGCGTGCTGGAGCGCCAGCCTGCGCGAAGGCAAGGCTGGCGCTAGCCTGTGCGCCGGACCTTGCGCTCGGCCGGCGGCTGAGGAGCGACATCCAGCTCCAAGAGCTCAACAAGCTTAGCGCGAGCGCGACTGAGGCGACTCTTGATCGTGCCGATACCCACCTGGCATACGACCGCGGCTTCCTCGTAAGAGAGCCCACTCGCGCCGATCAGCGTCAGCACTTCCCGCTGCTCAGCGGGAGTTTAGTCAAAGCGTTACGAAAATCTTCGAGGTCGAGATGGCTTTCCTGGTCGCCGGGAACAGTGAGGCGGCGCGCGTACAGGCCATCGGTGTCTTGGACCTCGCGGGAGCGTTTGCGATAATTGGAGTAGTAGATATTGCGGAGGATGGTGAACAGCCACGCCCTCAGGCTCGTGCCAGGCTGGAACTTCTCCGAATTGCTCCACGCCCGCAGGAGCGATTCCTGAACCAGGTCGTCGGCCAGCGAAACCGAGCCGGACAAGGAAATTGCGAACGCGCGCAAGTTCCTCGTTTCCGCAAGCAACTCGTCCTTGAAGCTAGTCGAGGGCATCGCGCTTCCCCTCAGCCTGCAAGGCGCTCTTGTCGTCGTCGAGACGAGCCAACAACTGCAAGAACTTGTCAGGCAAAGGCGCGCGAACCAGGTCCGCATAATGCGCTTCGAGCGCGCGCCCGATCGCTTGCACGGCTTCGGTTCCGGATTCGACCGGCCTGTCGGCCCCGCCGTCCGGTTTTTCAAACTTGGTCACGCGTGCGGCATTCACAATCAACATCCCCAGCCTCTCCAAACCGACGGCGCGCCCTTTTGTTCCGTTCACAGCGCTAAGTTTTTTTAGGTCTCATCGCCGTCTGGCTGATCCAGCTTACGGCGCTCCGGCGGCAGGCGACCACGACAACGGCCGAACTGCAAGGCCTCAGGTTTCTCTTTCGCGCTGCCGGGGGTTACCGGCCTCCTAACGCGTTCGCTCTGCTTATGTTGCAACGGGTCGGCCGCCCGTCGTGCACGGCGGAGATTGTTTGCGGAGGGATCCGGCGCTCGGGCGGGAACGATGACGAGGCTTGCCGAGTTCACTCGGCATCGCAACTGAACAGGAGAACTGGCATGCCTAAGGAAGCTCATACCAAGGCGGCGGAACATCACGAAACCGCCGCGAAGAGTCATAGGACGGCCGCCGAACATCACGGCAAAGGCGAACACGCCAAAGGTCACGAAGAATCGACCAAAGCCCAGACCCACTCGAAGGCCGCCCGCGAGCACTCCGACATGGCGCATGGCAAAAGCCAATCGCACAAGTAAGGCGTAGAGCATAAGGCGTAACCGGTGAGGCCGACGGGTTCTCACCGGCCCCTTCATCATTTCTGAGCGCTGGATGACGGACAATTCTCCGGAGGCCAACTTTCCGGACCACGTCGGCAAGGCGGTGCGGTCGGTTACGCGGCTGCATTCCGAACACCACGGCAGAACCACCAGCCCGCAACGCGCCGTGAACCGCGTCGCCGCGCTGATGGGCCGGCCGTGGTTCATAGCCCTGGTGGGGTTCACCGTTGTGGCGTGGGTTGCCGCAAATCTGATTGCGGCGAGGCTTGGGGTGGAAGCAATCGACCCGCCGCCTTTTCCGTGGCTGGAGGCGGCAACGACCATATTTGCGCTCTTCGTCGTCATGCTCGTCCTCGTCGCTCAAAAGCACGAAGACGAACTGAACGCGCATCGCGACACCCTCACGCTCGAGCTCGCGATCCTGAGCGAACACAAAATCGCCAAGGTTATCCAGCTTTTGGAGGAATTGCGCCGCGATAGTCCCCATGTCCAAGACCGGGACGACCCGCAGGCGGAGCAAATGGCTGAGCCTGCCGACGCTGGATCCGTTCTCGCGGCTGTGCGAGAGAACGACGAATAGTAGGCGGCCCGTTCGCGCAAAAGGCGCAGAGCGGCGGGAACAAATGTCGGACTAGATCCATTTCGAGTTTTAGGCGTTCCGCGCGCCTCCTTGCAATTGGGAAACACGAAGCAATTGGGAAATACCAGAATGCTTATCCGCTACGGCTTCGATATCGCACTCAACCTGGTGCAGCCGACGACGACCATCCTGACGATGATGGATGTCCATTCCGATGTTCGGTGCGGGATCACCGAGGAATCGGAGCTGCAACTTACGCCGATCATGCCGGCTGAACGCTTTGTCGATGACAACGGAAACGTCATCAGGCGGTTGACTGCGCCTGCTGGCGTCGCTTCGCTGCGTCTCGATGGCGTCTATCGCACCGACGGGCGCGCGGATGAGGTCGACACCACTGCGGAAACAGTGGCGATGTCGGAACTCCCGCCCGATGCGCTGCCGTTCCTTCGGCCGAGCCGATATTGCGAAACCGATCTGCTCTCCGATTTCGCCTGGGCGAACTTCGGCGGCGTCAATGGCGGGTGGGCGCGTGTCCAGGCGATCTGCGACTTCGTTCATGGACGCCTCCGATTCAGCTATCCCGAAGCCCGGCCGACGCGCACCGCAAACGAGGCTTTAGCCGAGGGCGTCGGCGTCTGCCGCGACTTCACTCATCTGGCGATCGCGCTGTGCCGTTGCCTCAACATTCCGGCGCGCTACTGCAACGGCTATCTCGGCGACATCGGCGTTCCGCTAGACCCCGCGCCAATGGATTTCAACGCCTGGTTCGAAGTCTTTCTCGGCAATCGATGGTTCACCTTCGACGCCCGACACAATCAGCCGAGGATTGGCCGCATCTTGATCGCTCGCGGGCGCGACGCCGCCGACATCCCGATGATCGCGAGCTTTGGATCCCACTATCTTACCTGCTTCACCGTGGTGACGGAGGAAATCAAGGAACAGGCGGCAATCGCGGCCTAATCGCCGGTTCAAAGAAGAAGGACATCGATCATGATGACGATTTTGCTGATCATTCTCATCATCGTTCTCCTGGGCGGCGGGGGCGGCTATTATGCTCACGGGCGATACGGCGGGGCTGGACTCGGCGGCGTCCTCGGATTGGTGCTCATCATTCTGATTGTTCTGTGGCTTCTCGGCGCGTTGTCCGGCGCAGTCGGGCCGTCCCACATCTAAAACAACGCCGCTTGTCCGCGAGACGGGCAGGAGGTTTCTGCGCCCGCTCGAGGGTGTTCATCCCCACCATGGCGGACTCGCAATGTGCAAGTCATGCGCGCAATCGCCAGCAAAATGAGGAACATTCACAGGGTCGTTCGAGTTTCTTCGACACATGCAATCAAACTCGAGGAGACAGCTCATGCGCAAATATCTATTCGCAGCGACGGCGATCGCCGCACTTGGAACCGCTGGCGCCATGGCGCAGAATACGACCACGGACAACAAGATGAACACTGCACGGCGCCAGGCGCTGTAGTGAACCCAAACCCGGTGGCTCCGGCGAAGACCGCCGCTCAACTGGTCCCGACCGAAGGGCCGAATTTTATCCAGGTGCAGAGCGCCGACATGCTGAGCTCGAACGTCGTCGGGCTGGATATCTATAACAGCCAGAATAACGACATCGGCAAGATACAGGACATCGCCTTCGACTCATCGAAGCAGGTGACGGGATACATTCTGTCTGTGGGCGGCTTCCTCGGAATGGGCACACACTACGTCGCGGTCAATCCAGGCGCAGTCATGGTTTCGTACGACGAACAGAACAAGTCCTGGAAGGCGACCATGAACGCCACGAAGGACCAGCTCAAGGCGGCGCCGGAATTCAAGTACGGCGGCCAGTGGACAGCCAGCAAGAGCTAAGCAGGATTGCCGAAAAGTGGATGCCGGTTTTCGGCTCAAAATCCCGCGAGATCAAAGGAATTAAGCAAGTTTGCGTTGGTCCGCCAACGCAAACTGCTTAGGCGTGAAGTCGGGCGGGATCGGAACCGAACCACCGTTCCGCCCGACAACCTCGATCAATCAGAAGAAGAGCGACCATGGCCGACAAAGCATCAGATATCGATCACGTTTGGAAGCTGATCGAGGGCATTCCCATTGCGATGGTCGTCACGCATGAGGGGCAGGGCCAAAACATGCGGGCCCGGCCGATGGCCGTTCGTCCGGCGCGAGACGAAGACGCAATCTTTTTCCTGACCGACGCCGAAACTCCAAAAGCCGAGGAAATCCGGCGCAACCAGTCGGTTTGTCTCGCCCTATCCGACAACAAGAGCCAGAAATATGTATCGATCTCCGGCCACGCGGAAATGATCGACGACAGGGAGCGGGTCAAGAAATACTGGTCGGTTTACGACCAGGCGTTCTGGAACGATCAGAACGATCCGCGCATCAAAGTGCTCCGCGTCACGCCGGAGCGCGCCGAGTTCTGGGAGGGCGCGGGGAAGGTGGTCACCGCGGTCAAATTGGTCGCGGCCATCGCCTCGGACCAACGGATGGATCTCGGCGCGAGCGAAAAAGTCGGATTCCCTCACGGCGGCAAGCTTGCCGGTTGAAGATCGAAGTTCGCGGCCAGCTCGCGGCGCTGCGAGTCGAATCCCGCGGCGAGCTGATAGGCGCCTGGCTGAATTCGCCAGCGTCTCGCGCCCTCATCGAACGTTGCCAGCAGGCGGGGGTCGATCGAGACGGCGACTTGCCGCTGTTCGCCTGGGTTGAGGTCGAGTTCGATCCCAGCCGACGAGGCGCAGGAGAATGTTCGCGCTTTTCGGCCCGGTGAGATAGAATTGCGGAATGGCCGTTCCGGCGCGCTCACCCGAATTCCGTACTGCCGCGCTCACCGTCACCCTGCGGCCGCTGACGTCGACTTTGAGATCGCTCAAGGCGAAGCTGGTGTAGGAAAGCCCGAAGCCGAACGGAAACAACGGCTGCTCGCCGCGCTCGAAGAACCATTTGTAGCCGACCGCCGCGCCCTCATTGTAGGTGGCGGTGAACATCGCGCCGTAGTGTCCGCCCCGCCCGACGGGCCCGCTGGGCGCGCCGTTCGGATCGCCTTGGATCTTCGTGTGGGGCAATTGATCTTCGCTGATCGGAAACGTGACCGGCAGGCGTCCCGAAGGATTGGCGGCGCCGGAGAGGATTTCGGCGATCGCCTCGCCGCCCTTTTGCCCCGGGTACCAGGCTTCGAGAACAGCCGCTGTTTGCTGTAGCCAGGGCATGAGCACCGGGCCGCCCGTCTCGAGCACGACAATTGTGCGCGGGTTGGCGCGGGTGACAGCCTCGACAAGACGGTCCTGTCCGCCCGGCAGATTGAGGCTTTGCGCGTCGGCGCTTTCCGTCATGTACTGATCGACGAAAAGAATGACCGCATCGGCCTTCGCCGCCGCCTGCGCGGCTCGCGCCGGGACCGACCCGTCATCGAAGTCCACCTGCGCGCGCGGAAACTGAAGACGGATCGCCTCCAGAGGCGACCCCGGGTCAAAGAGCATCGCGCGATTGTCGTCGATCTGTTCCTTCGCCGCGATTCCTCCGCGGGGAATGACTTGCGAAGAGCCGCCGCCCGAGGGCACGCCACGGTCGGCGTGGGCCCCGATCACCACGAGCTTGCGCGTGTCGGCCGGGAGCGGCAGGAGGCCTTGGTTCCGCAACAGAACCGTCCCTTTGCGCGCAATGGCGAGCGCGGCCCGATCGCTTGCAGCGAAGTCGACCGGCGCCGGGGCCTCCGTCTCATCGGCGAGCCCATGCGCGAAGATCGAAGTCAGAACACGCCGCGCCATGTCGTCGAGTCTGGCTTGAGGCGCTTCGCCGTCGGCGATCGCTTGCGATAGAGGCGCTTCGAAGAAATTTTCCGTATCGAGCTGCTCGCCGGACTCCTGATCGAGCCCCGCCAGCGCCGAACGAGACGCCGAGTGGACCGCGCCCCAGTCGGACAACACGAAATAGGGGTAGCCCCAGTCCGTCTTCAGCACCTGATTGAGGAGCCAGTCGTTTTCGCAAGCATAGCTTCCGTTCACCTGGTTGTAGGCGCACATGACGCTGCCCGGGCGCCCGCGCTCGATGGCGATCTCGAATGCCAGCAGGTCGGATTCGCGCGTCGCGGCCGGGTCGATGCGCGCGTCGAGGACGACGCGGTCGGTTTCTTGCGCATTGAGCGCGAAGTGCTTGATGGTCGAGATGATGTGGCGGCTTTGCACGCCTTCGATCATCGCGCCAGCCATGATGCCGGTGAGCAGCGGATCCTCGGAGAAATACTCGAAGTTGCGCCCGCCACGCGGGTCACGAATGAGATTCGCGGCGCCGCCGAGAAGCACATTGAAGCCTTTCGCCCGGGCTTCGGCGCCGACCGTTTCGCCCTGAAGCCGCGCAATCTCCGGGTCCCAGGTCGAGGCGAGGGCGAGATCGGACGGCATTGCGGTCGCCGTATCGCCGGGACGGACATCTCCGGGATTGGCGACGCCAAGCTCCGCGTCCGTCTCTTGCAGCGCGGGGATGCCGAGGCGCGGCACGCCGGACACGTAACCCGCCGAGCCGATCGATCCATCCGGCTTGGGCTGGCCGCCCCACGGCGCCGCGATCACGCCGTGGACCAAAGCCAGCTTCTCCGGCTCTGTCATTTGCTCCAGCGCCATTTGCGCGCGCCGGGCGGGAGGCAGGGAGGCGTCGCTCCACGGCCAATCCTGCGACGCCACGGCTTCGCCAAGGGCTAACGCGGCAAGACAGACGGCCGCGGCGGCGCACCGCAAGGTTGCCAGGTTACGTGTCAAGTCACCCGTTCGGTGCGCCAGCATCAAACGTCGCCGAGCAGCTCACGTCGCCTCGCCCGCGGCGCCGCATCCGCTCTCAACTCAAGCGGCTCGACGGAGCGTCTAATCAAGCGGAAGGGCGAAAGAATGTCACGCAGGGTGCGAAGAAACGACCATCGCCGAGGGCGTCTCGTCGTAGCCGCGATAATGGCGATCGAGCCGATACTCGCGTTCCTGCTGCGCCGCTGATTTTTGGGTCGCGACGCTGTCGTTCCTCGCGACCGCGTTGGCGATGGCCCCCTTTTGGTCAGCCAAAGCGAGAAATGAGGAGGCGCAGAATATTGCCGCCGCCGAAAGAACGAGAGGCGCTCGTGACATATTAGGCTCCTATGATCTGTCAAAGGCGCGCACGAGGATCACGCTGCGTCACTAACCGTTAGGGTTACCGAAAGGTTCCCATTGTCCGATTGCGTCGCGGCCGGGACCGCGGCTTCCGTCAAGGCGCCATGGACGTTTCCCGTCTATCGTCGCTGGCATTGCCGATGCGCTCGCGAGTTGAGTGAAATAGAACAGCAGTATGATCGCGATCATTGAAATGGTTGCCGCGCGACAACTCAGATATCTGTTCGCTTACTCTTGAGCGATGAGACCGCGATGAACTAAAGTCCTTGCTGCGCCGCACCTTGACGGCGCGGTCCGACGTCCAACCGACGGGCGACGATTTGACGGGCGAGTGGTTTACCTACAGGCAGGCGGCGGACCTGTTGAGCGTGTCGACCGAGGCGGTCCGACAACGGGCCAAGCGCGGCCGGTGGCAAAAGACGCTTGGCAACGATAAACGCACGCGGGTCCGGCCGCCGGAGGGTTGGAACGACGCTGTTCGGATTAATGGCCGCGCTCAGCCCCTCCGCCATCCGGATGAACGCGCGCTGGCCAATCAGGTCATCCGCGTGCTCGAAGCCCACGTCGAAACGCTCAAGACGCAGCTTACGGCCGCCGAGCAGCGGGCCGAAAAACAGGCGGTCGAATTTGCCGCGCGCGAGGCGCGGCATGCGGCCGATCTCGCGGTCGAACGGACTCTGGCTGACCGGATGTCGGCCAGGGTCGATCAGATGACGGCCGATTTGGCCGTCGAACAGGCGCAGCGGATGGACGCCGAAAAGAGACTGGCCGCGGTGCTCGCGCGCGGCTGGTTCAGGCGTCGGCCGGATGAAGCCGGCCAGTAACTCTCATGCCTTGGCCCTCGGCGCGGGCTCACGTCACCCTCACATCGAAAACGCCGTGAGATCGCAAGGCTGGCATCGCCAGCGCGCGGCGCAGATCACACTGTGACGCCCGTCACAGCGCTGTCGCCGGCGATATGGTTAAAGCCGATCCCGACTGGAAGGCATCTTCGAGGAGGAGGCGCCGGCGGGGACGCGGAAAGGGACATTATGGAGGCCATGATGGATGGCATCGGCAAACACGCGGCGTTCTACCGCGCCTATCTGCCCCATGATCGGAGCCTGGTTCCCGTGGCGGTCGCATTGGGCGCAATCGTTGCGCTGTGGCTAAGCCTCTACGCGGTCAGTGTCGAGCGAAGCCCGCAGATCGTCCAGAAGGAGGCGCGCGCCGCGGCCGTGCTCGTCAGCCGCCCGGTAAGCCACTGATTGGGAGAGCGCGGTGGCCGGAGTTCAGCCGACCACTACGTCTTCGAGCGCCGCGGAGGCGACGCCTCCCTCGGCCGCGATGCGCCCAGCGCGTAACACGAGCGAGCGCGGGGGCCGATCGACGACCGCGTCGGCGACGCTGCGGGCCGCCACTGCGACCAGATCGGCGACCGCGCCGGCGCGAAGCTCTCGCCGGGGGCGCCGAGCGCCTTGTCGGCTTCGCTGGTGGTCAGCGCGAAAATCTCCTCAAGCTCGCGGTCCGTGAACAGGGCGTGCCGCTCGGCGATGATCGCGGCGCGGTCGAGCATGTCGCCATTGCCGTAAGGCGACCAGCAATCCCGGATGTTGTCGGAGCCGGCGAACACTGTCACGCCGCGCGCGCGGAGCTTGGCCGGCGGCGGAACAGGCGCCGATGCGGGGCATGAGGTCATGATCGCGACTTCCGCGCGGGCGAGCGCGTCGGCGGTCTTTGCGAACAGGTCTGGCCCGATCGATCCGAGCGCGAACGCGTGGCTGACCGCAACGCGGCCTTGCATGCCGGCGGCGATCGTCCTCTCGGCGATGTCGCGGAGCTCCGAAGCGCCGGTCTCGCCGCCGTCGTGGAGATGAATGTCGATTCCCTTGCCGAACCTGCCGGCGAGAGCGAAGACGATGTCGAGCTGGCCGTCGACGTCGCCGTCGAAACCGGCCGGATCGAGACCGCCGATCAAGTCGGCGCCAGCGCTCAGCGCCGCCGCCATCAGGTCGGGCGCGCCCTTCTCGGTCGTCACGCCGCTTTGCGGGAAGGCCACGAGCTGGATGTCGATCCAGTCCCGGTAGGCTTCGCGCACCCGCAACACGGCTTCGAGATTGGCAAGGCCGACGTCATTGTCGATGTCGATATGGCTGCGCACGCGCGTCGTCCCGTTGGCGATCAGCGTCCGGATGAGCGCCGAGGCGCGCGCCTCGATCGGCAGCGCGACGCGGTGGCGTTCGACCCGCTCAGTGGCGATCCGTTCGCGCACGCTGTGCCCCTCGACATGGGCGCGCCGCGGCGCGCCCCAATGCGTCTTGTCGAGATGGATGTGCCCGTCGACGAGCGCCGGCAGGAGGAGCGCGCCCTTAAGATCGATGCGCCCGTTGGCTTGATCGGCGCTTCCGGGCGCATGCACCGCGGCAATGACGCCCTCGGCGATTTCGAGGTCGACGAGGGGACCTTGGGCGAGGCCGCGTTGAGGGAAACGCGCGTTGGCCAGGATCATCAGACGAGGCTCAGGCGCTTCGCCGCCGCATATTGATAGAGACGATCGCCGTAATGCTTGAATTCCTCGCCGGCCGAGAACGTCAGGCTCAGATCATGCTCGTCGTCCCGCGCGACAGCCTCGCGATAGATCTCGGGCCAGTCGGGCAGGGACATGCGCCGCCATGCTTCCGGTTCTTCTGCGCTAGGCAAACTGGGAAAGCCGATCTTCGGGGCCAGCGATGCGATCGCCTGCCAGAAATAGCGCAGCGGCGTCGCCGCGTCGGGGGTGCGCGGCGCCATGAGCCTCAGCCAGTGCGTGCCCGTGACCGCATGGAGCGCGCAGAAGTCGAGCGTCGCGGCATAGAGCGCGAGCGAGCAGCGGGCGATCCGGTCATGGGTCTCCGGCCCGGTCGCGAGCATGTCGACGACGGGCGCGAATTCCGCCTTCTCCGACACCGCACGCATGAAGTGCCACAAGAGATCGCGCTCGGGCTCCACATGCCGGAACGACGCCGGCCCATACATGAAGGCGAGAACCTCGGCCGGATCGTCGGTCGAGGGCTTCGCGCCGCGTGAGGGCCCAAGCGAAAGGTAGGTGGCGGCCCAATAGCCGAGGGCGACGCCGGTTTCCTCGTCGCTGTCGGCCATCGTCGCATAGGCCATGCGCATCAGCGCATGCGTGGCGCTCGCGGCCATGCCGGGAATGAGCTCCGGCAGGTAGAGCTGGGCGGCCGGCGTTGCGCCAAGCCTAGCCACCTCGCCGGCGAAGAAGGCGCGATAGTCGCCTTCGCGCTCGCGCTGGCCCAAGAACTCCCGCCAATTGTCGCGCGTGATCGCGCCGATCGCTTCGGGGACGGGAACGAGGCCGTTCTGCTTGTGGTAGATCTGGCAATAGGCGTCCAGTCGCTCGTCGCTCGCGCCCATGCGATGCAACGCGACCAGGATCATCGGCAGGTGATTGGCGAGGCAAAACGGAAATTCCGCGCTCCACTGTCGCGACCAGGCGACGGACCGCCCAGAGTCCCTCTTGCGTCGAGGTGTTCCGGTGCGAAGCGATGGCGCGCGCCGACGCCGCGCTCATGAGCTCCTCCTCTGCGCGTCCTCTTTGCTATCGCATCCGGCGCAGCTTGGAAAGCGACCTTCGGTGAAAGCATGAGCATTGGGGCGATCAAAAAGCGAGCACGCATGAGTTCATTTTCGACCGACATCGCCGCACAATTGGATTGCTCTTACGAAAATCAGGGTGTTAGCGTGGCCTCATCGTCATCAGGGGAGAAGGTAGGCCATGAAACCGTTCATCGGTCAGGCGGCGGCGCTCGCGCTTGGTGTTTTGGTTTCGGTCGGCGTTTCCGGCGCGGAGGCGGCCGACAAGCCTTACGAGGGCGTGACGCTAAATCTGGCGTCGCAGAACGATCAGTTCGCGGCGGTGCTGGCGGCGGTCGCGCCCGAGTTCGAGGCGCTGACGGGCGCCAAGGTCAATGTCGACATCTTGAGCTACCCCGAACTTCTGACCAAGATCACCGCCGATTATGTCGGCCACACCAAGGGCTACGACCTCGCCACCGTCGACATCGTCTGGTCCGGTCAGTTCGCCGAGGCCGGCTACACCGTCGATCTCACCGATTGGATCAAGCGCGACGCAGCCGAGATCAAGGTCGACGACATCTATCCCTCGCTCATGGCCTCGCTCGGCGGCTACAAGGGCAAGCAGGTCGCGTTTCCCTTCGCGGGCTACGCCAATGTGCTGGCGTATCGCAAGGATCTCTACGAAGCCGCAGGTCTCAAGCCCCCGGCGACGATGGAGGAGTTCGTCGCCGACGCTCTGAAGCTCACGGACAAGAGCAAGAAGATCTATGGTTTCGTCGCCAACGGCCAGAAGGGCCCGGCGGTGGCGCAGGACTGGATGCAGTACAATCGTCAGTTCGGCGGCTCGATCCTCGACAAGGACGGCAAGCCGACGCTGAACTCGCCCGCCAACATCGCGAGCGTCGTGGCTTACAAGAAGCTGTTCGATGACGCCGCGCCTCCCGGCGCCGCGGATTACGATTGGGGCGGACGCGAGGAGAGCTTTCGACAGGGCTCGGTCGCCAACATGCAGACCTGGTCGATCGGCGCCGCCGACTACGACAATCCGAAGGTGTCGAAGATCGCCGGCAAGGCCGGCATCATGCTGACGCCGTCGGCGAAGGGCCAGCCGCAGGAATATGGCATCGGCGGCTGGGCGCTTGGAATCAACAAGGACATCGACCCGAAGAAGCAGGAAGCCGCGTGGGCGTTCATCAAATGGGTGACGAGCCCGGCGGTGCACAAGGAGCTCAACCTGCGCGGCGCCGGCAGCTATCTGCGCAAGAGCGAAATGACCGATCCCGAGCTGCTCGCCAAATATCCATTCCTGCCGGTGATCGCGACCTCGTTCGAGCATGGCGACGGCGACTTCCGCCCGCGCATTCCACAATATCCGGAATTGCAGGATCTGATCGGCGGCGCCATCAATGCGGTGCTGGTCGGCCAGGCCGATCCCAAGACCGCGATGGACGACATTCAGAGCAAGGCCGAGGCTTTGTTCAAGTGATGCCGGGACCACGCGCCTGACGCAATTGTCGGATCCCCGAATGAGGAGAGGCGCTGGAACGGACGGCGGCCCCCCTTCTCCCTCGGGGAGAAGGTGTCGGGCGAAGCCCGACGGATGAGGGTTTCGGCCGTAGGGCTTGGGAGTTGTTCAATACGCGGCGTAAACCCCCTGGGCCGTGCGCAGATGACAGGGCTTCCCGGCAAACCCTCATCCGGCGCCCCTAACCCTCCAACCCCCCCCTATGAGGCCACCTTCTCCCTGGGGGAGAAGGGGTGCGCGAACCCGCCGATACGAGCCCGACGTGAGCATTGCCTTCGCGTGACGGCGTCGCGACCGACGATGCGGCCCTTGCGGCCGGTGGTCCTACACCCGACAGCGCCAGCTGTTCCTCATCGCGATGGCTGCGCCGGCCCTCGTCTACGTGCTCGCCGTCGCGGTCGGACCGATGGTCCAGGGCTTCCTCTACTCGTTCGACAATTACAACCTGATCCGCCCGGCCTCGCGCCATTTCGTCGGCCTCGACAATTATCTCGCGCTGTGGCGCGATCCGACCGCGCGTCGCGCATTGATCAACACCTTCGCCTTCACCTTTGGCGCGGTGACGCTCGAATTCGTCCTCGGCCTTGGCGTTGCGCTGCTTCTGTGGCGCGATGATTGGTTCAATCGCGTCGCGCTCGGGCTTCTGCTTATTCCCGCCACCGTCACGCCGCTGGTGGTCGGGCTCGTGTTCAAGGCGCTGCTCAGTCCGGAATATGGCATGCTCGGCTATCCGCTGGCCGAACTTGGCCTCAGCGGTCCGCGCGGGCTGCTCGCGGACCCTCAGCGCGCGCTCGCCACTTTGGTCGCGATCGACGCCTGGGAATGGACGCCGCTGATGGCGCTGATCCTGCTCGCGGGGCTAAAAACCCTGCCCACCGACATTCTCGAAGCCGCCGCGGTCGACGGCGCGAACGGGCCGCAACGATTCTGGCTCATGGTTCTGCCGCTCCTCATGCCCGCGGCCTTTCTCGCGCTGATCTTGCGCATGATGGACGCCTTCCGGGTGTTCGACATCATCTTCGTCACCACCAGCGGCGGTCCGGCGGACGCGACCAACACGCTCATGATCTATGGCGTCAAACAGGGGCTCGAATTCTTCAACATCGGCGCCGCTTCCGCCGTCAGCACCGTCATCGTCGTCTGCATCCTCCTCATGGCCACAGCCTTCATCGTCGTCCTCAAGCCGGGGAGGAACCGGCATGCTTGATCGCGATCGCTTGCTTTTGATCCTACGCCGCCTGGCGATCTGCGCGATCCTCGTGGTCGCGCTCGCGCCGGTCGTGTGGCTGTTCTCGATCGCCTACAAGCCGACCCGCGACATCTTCGCCTCCCCGCCGACGTTTTTGTTCACGCCGACCCTCGACAATTTTGACAGCGTGTTCCGCTACTTCAAACTTGGCGCGCTGCTCGAGTCGAGCCTCATCATCGCGATCGGTTCGACGGCGCTGTCGCTTCTTCTCGGCGCCCCGGCGGGCTATGCGCTCGCGCGATCGGAAAGTCCGCGCGCGATCTGGCTCGCCTATTTCTTTCTCATCATCCGCACCGTGCCGCCGATCGCGACGCTCATCCCGTTCTACCTTCTGATGCGCGACATCGGTCTTCTGGGCACCTGGTGGGCGGTGATCATCCTCAACACCGCGCTCAACAGCGCTTTCGTCGTCTGGATGATGTTTTCCTTCTTTCGCGCCGCGCCGGTTTCGATCGAGGAGGCGGCGCGGACGGATGGCTGCACGGACTTCGGCGCCTTCTTCCGGATCGCTCTGCCGACCGTGGTTCCCGGCCTGATCGCCAGCGCCATTTTCTGCGTCATGTTCTCCTGGAACGATTTCCTCTACGCGATGTTCCTGACCAAGGCCGACACCAAGACGATCTCGGTCGCCCTTCTCTCCGCCTATGGCACGAAGGACATTTCCTGGGGGACGCTCGGGGCGCTCGCGCATTTCTCCACGCTGCCCATCGTCGCCATGATGATCCTGCTCAACCGCTATTTCGTCCAGGGCCTGACGCAAGGCGTGCACTGAGGCTGAGGTGTCGCGCGCTTTCCCGGCTGCGCGACTTGGTCTAGCATCACGGCGATTCTCGGCAGCCGTCGGAAAGATGACGCAGCGCGCGACCGCATGCGCGCTCCGACTGGTCGAGGCGCGTCGATGTCGTCGGGAGGAAGCGGAAGCGATGAGCCATGTGTCTCTGCGGGCCGACTTCGAGGAGCTGATCGAGCTCGACGCGCCGGCCATCCAGGTGGCGTCGGACTGTGTGTTCACCGAGGGGCCGGTCTGGCATCCGGTCGATCATTTTCTGTTGTTCTCGGATATGCCGGGCGACGTGCGCCGCCGCTGGGACATGCACGGTGGCGTGGTCGAGGTCAGGCGCCCGTCGAACAAATGCAACGGCATGACCTATGACGCCGACCTCAATCTCATCGTCTGCGAACATGCGACGTCCTTGCTCATCCGCGAGAAGCCGGATGGCGCGCGCGAGGTGCTCGCGAGCCATTTCGAGGGGAAGGAGCTCAACAGCCCGAATGACGTCTGCGTGCGCTCCGACGGCTCGATCTATTTCACCGACCCCTACTACGGGCGCATGCCCGGTTTCGGCGTCGAGCGGCCGCGCGAACTTGGTTTTCAAGGCGTCTACCGTCTGCCGCCCGACGGCGGCGGTCTGCAACTCTTGGTCGATCGCGATCTGTTCGAACAGCCGAACGGCCTTTGCCTGTCTCCGGACGAGAAGCTGCTCTACGTCAACGACAGCGCGAAAAAGCTGATTCGCGCATTCAACGTCGCGCCCGACGGATCGTTGTCGGGAGAGCGGCTGTTCGCAAGCGAAATCCGGTCGTCGTCACAGAGCGGCGGTCCGGACGGGATGAAATGCGACGAGCGCGGCAACGTCTGGGTCACCGGCCCGGGCGGCGTCTGGGTCTACGCCCCGTCAGGCGAGCTGATCGGAAAGCTGCACATCCCGGAGAGCGTGGCCAATCTCGCCTGGGGCGGGACCGAATTGCGCACTTTGTTCGTGACCGCGACGCACTCGGTCTATCGCTTGACAACGAAGGTCGGCCCTCGGATCGAGCCTTATATGCGCGCGCATGCGGCCGTGAAGAACGCGTCTGCGCCTGCCGGGCGCAGGGCTCGATCTCGACCCGCGCCGCGCTGTCCTGATCATTCAGGACATGCAGAACGACGCGGTGAGCGAGGGCGGGGCTTTCGCCGCATCCGGCGCGCCGGCCCATGCGAAAGCGCAGAACGTCGTCGAAAACATTCGCCGGGTGGCGGCGGCGGCTCGGGCGCACGGCGTTCCCGTCATTCATGTCTGGTTCGTCGTCGAGCCGGGCGCGCCTGGCGTCACGCTGAACGCGCCGCTGTTCAAGGGTTTGGCCCAGCACAAGGCGGTGGTGCGCGGGACCTGGGGCGCGGCGCCGGTCGAAGGGCTCGAGCCCGACCTCGGCGATTTCGTCGTCGAGAAGATGCGCATGAGCGCGTGGGAGGGCACGCGGCTCGAGACGATTCTCAAAGCGCTCCACCGCGACACGATCATCAACACCGGCGCCTGGACCAACATGTCGATCGAGCACACCGCCCGCACCGGCGCCGACAAGGGCTATGTCATCATCACGCCCGAGGATTGCTGCGCGACGATGAACGCGGATTGGCACAAGGCCTCGATCGACTACGCGATGCAGAACGTCGCCGAGGTCACAAAGGCGGACGCGGTGATCGCGGCGCTGAAGGCGCGGTGACCCGCAAGGCGGATGGGGTCAACAAGCCTCGAGCAGCGACAAGCAAGCATCCCACGCCTCTGATCCTCGATTTGGCGCGGGTTGTTTGCGACAATAGCTGTCGAGCTGCGCTCAGGTTAACCGCACGCTCCGCCGATATCCGGCAAAGCCAAGCCCCGCAAAGCCGATGAGCATCATCGCCCATGTCGACATTTCGGGAGTGTCTGTGGTCGGAGTGGAGGCGATCAATGAGCCTGTTATCTGGAAAAGATCGCCGTTGGGAAAGAACCCGGACTGGTTTTGGGGGATCGATCCAGTTGTTTGAGGTGGTTCGCCTATGAGAATGCCGATATCCGCAAACGACGCGTTCTCAAAATCAACAAATTCACCGTCAAACTCAACAAACTTCGTGTAGGATCCGTTTAACACTGCGCTTGAAATCGCCCGTGATCGTTATCGTGCTGGACCCTGCGACATAGCCGCTGTCTGTCGCTTCGTCGTACAACGTCTGATCGACTTGGAAGGACCCGGAAAGCACACGCCGCCGTCGACTGTAGTATCGGAGAATGTGTAGGTCGTGATGACATCCGCCCGGGCTGATGTTGTGGCCCCGATGGCGGCCACGGCAATCGCTATCGCTAAAGCGGCGAGTTTCATGATTCCCCCTCCATTTGAGCAGGTACGCGGGCCCCGCCTGCGCACATAACGCCCCCAGCCCCGATAGCGGAAGCCAAAGATGAGGGAAGCACGAACCTTCGCGCGAAGTCCAATCAGGATAACTCATAACTTAGCCAACCGCGGACGTCGTTAGGGCCCGAACAAAGTTGTCATTTCGGCCAGATGCATGATCGACCGGTCCGCGCCGACGAAGGGTTCTCCTGACGGCGAGTAGCCGACCACGTAAAGCCCCGCCGCGCGCGCCGAACGGGCGCCCGCGCCGCTGTCCTCGACCGCGACGACCGCTGCGGCGGGCAGGGCGAAACGGCGCGCGGCTTCGCGGTAGGGCTCGGGGTCGGGCTTGCCCGCGGAGACATCTTCGAGGCTCATCGAGAACGCGATGATCTTGCCGATGCCGAGCGCCTCGATATTGGCGTTAACGATGGTGCGTCCGGAATTCGACACGCAAGCTTGCGCGACTCCGCGCTCGGCAAGATTGCGCATCGCCTCGAGCGCGCCCGGATTGGGCTCGAGCTCCCCGACATGAGCGACATAATAGCCCTCGATCGCCGCGATCCATGTCTTGAACGACGAGCTTGCGGGAAAGCGCGGCTTGAGCGCCTCCCATATGTCGATCGCGTGGACGCCGCGAAACGCATCCGGCTCAAGATCGCTGAGATCGGCGCCAAGGGCGGCGCTCGCGGCCCCGAGAGCGCGCTCATGAAGCGGCTCGCTGTCGATCAGCGTGCCGTCGATATCCCAGGCGACCGCGCGAAAGAGGCTCATGATGCGAACTCGGAGCGGTCGGCCAGGCGGCGATAGAGGTCGCGGTATCGGCGATAGAAGCGGCGGTAGACATCGGCGGTCTCGCGTCGAGGCTCGATCCGGTCGGCGGCCTGAACGAAGGCTGAGATCCCTGACCAGTCGGAAGCGAGACCCACGCCGATCGCGGCCGTCCAGGCGGCGCCGACGCACGAGCCGGGATGGCCGGCGAGCCGCTGGACCGGGCGCTCAAGGACGTCGGCGACAATCTGCATCCACACCCGGCTCGTCGAACCGCCGTCGGAGACGATGAAGCGCTCGGTCTTGTAGCCGATCTCGTTCATCACTTCGACATGGTGCGCGATTGCATAAGCATAAGCCTCGAGCAAGGCGCGCCAAAGATGCCCGAGGTCGTGCGAGAGCGTCAGGCCATCGAACGTCGCGCGCGCGTTCGCGTCGTGGATCGGCGTCTTTTCGCCGAGAAAATAGGGCGTGATGACCAGCCCGTCGCTGCCGGCGGGCCGCGCTTCGGCAAGCCGATCGAGCCATTGATGGATCGAGAGGCCAGCCTCGTCCGCCGCCTGCTTTTCGCCAGAGGCGAACTGGCGCACGAACCAGTTGAGCGCCGAGCCCCCGGTGGCCATGCATCCATTGGGGACGAAGAGGCCGGGCTTCAGATGGTAGTCGAGAAAGAGGCGCGGGTCCGGGCGCGCGTGATCGGTCGCGGTTAGAATGTCGACCGAGCCGCCGAATTTCAGCAGCACGTCGCCAGCGCTGACGATTCCCGCGCCGAGCGCGGACGCGATATGGTCGGCCGCGCCGCCTATGACCGGAGTTCCCACTTTCAACCCGCTCTCCGCCGCGCCCTGATCGGAGACGCGGCCTAGGATTTCGTGCGAGGCGATTTTGCGCGGCAGCGCGCTGCGCGGGATATGCGCAAGCGCGACCAACGCGTCGTCGATCGCATGCGTCGCAAGGTCGACAAATCCCGCCTCGAGCGCCCAGTTCTGCTCGATCGCGCGCTCAGCCGTCAGGCGCCAGTTGATATAGTCGTACGAGCCGAACACCGTGCCAATGCGCGCGAAGACGCCGGGTTCGTGCCGCTCGATCCATCGGAGCTTCGCCGCGACGAGCTGCTGATTGATTCCGTTGCCGGCCTTGGCGAGAAACGCTTTCTCGTCGATCTCGGCGCGAAGCTCCTCGACTTCCGCGCCGCAGCGCGCATCGCTCTGCTGAATGCTCGGCCTGAGCAGGCGCCCGGCGGAATCGAGCAACACCACAGCCGGCAACATGCCGGTTACGCCGACCGCGGCGATGTCGGCCGCGGAAACGCCGGACGCATGCAAAAGCTCGCGCACGATCTCGCCGACGTTGCTCCACCATTGCTCGGGATCCTCCTCAGCCCAACCAACATGGTCGGAACGCAGCGCGACGGCGCGTGTGGCGAGGGCGATGGTTTCGTCCGGCGGGCGGATGAGAACGCCAATGGTCGAGGTCGTGCCGATGTCGAGGCCGAGAACGCAGCGGTGATTTGTCAATTCGAGTTTGCGCCCTTGGGCAGCTTGCAGTGCACGCACTTGCGGGCCAACGAATTATTATACCACGATGTGCCAAAGAAGAATTGATGGTAGCGTGGACATCGGAAAGCCGACACACGCCATCCAGCGATGAACATCGCAAGCATCCATCCAAAGCCGGCAGGATAGATAAAATGGTCTGGTTTGATTCCGGTTAATGCCGCAAGCGGTAAAACGAGCGCAAAGACGACTACAAGCATACCGGGTAGGTAACCGAAAACAACAACGCCCAAGATAAGCCTACGCCGCTTCAGGTCACGCCATGCGGCAGAGTAATCCGGCTCAACGTTCATCGGCCGAAGGTTTGTCACCTCAGCTTCGCCACCGCGTCCATGAAGCGCTTGACGCGCGCGCCATCCACCGCGTTCCAGGTGTTTCCGTCGACCTTGAAATGCGTGCCGATCACCACGCCGTCCGAGATGGCGAGGATGTCGCGCACATTGTCGATCGTGACGCCGGTGTTGGCGAGGACGGGAACGTCCGGGATCGGCTTCGCGGACGGTTTTGAGGTTCGAGCGGTCGACTGGATCTCCGGTCAATGGCCCCGAGACGAGGATCGCGTCGGCAAGCGACGAGAAGACGGCGCTCTTCGCACGCAAGGCGATCGGCCGCTCGTCGAGCGAGTGTGCGAACTCGGCGTTGATGTTGAACAGGAGTTTCAGGTCGTCGCGGCCGAGACTGTGGCGCAGGCGGACGGCGCCGGCGCAATCGGCCTGCCAGAGCCCCATGTCGGAGGCGAACAGGCCGGTGAAGATCTCGCGCACGAAGCTTGCGCCGGTCGCGGCCGCGATAGCGACGCTGGCGAGTGGATCCCAAAGATAATTGACGCCGAACGGGACCTTGAGATGCGGCTTGATCGCCTGGACGACGGCGGTCATCCCGGCAATGCCTTCGGGCGGCGCCTTGAGGACGTAGGGGCGGTCGTTCTCGTTGCCGAACATGACCGCGTCGACGCCGCCTGCCTGCAGAGCATCGACGTCCTTGAGCACGCCTTCGATCAGCTTGCTGACGCCTCCCGCCGCGTCGTAGAGCGGCGATCCAGGCAGCGCGCCGATATGCGCCATGGCGATCACGACTTTCGTCTTGTCGCCGAAGAAGTCAAAAACCATGGCGTGAGTTCCTCAGGCGCGCGGCGCTTGATCAATGGCGCCGACTGGTAAGGGGGATTCCGCGTCGTGCGGCGCGCAAACTAGCGCCGACCGCGGCATTATCAATCGAAAAAGCGCCTTCGCGGGTTCCGATTTTGTTGATATGGCTGCGCCCTCGCAGGTGTGGAAAGGGATAAATGCCGGCGTCCAGTTCGCCCTACACGGAGCTTGACGGCAAGCGCGCGTTCGTAACCGGCGGCGCACACGGCATCGGGCGCGCCATTGCGCATGCGCTCGCTGGAAACGGCGCGAAAGTGGCGATCGCCGATATCGATGCCGAGGCCGCCCGGCGAACAGCGAAGGAGATCGGCGCAGGCTCGGTCGCGATCGACGTGCGCGAGCGCGCCTCGGTCGAGCGCGCGTTCAGCGAGGCGCTCGAGCTTTTGGGGGGTTGCGACATCTGCATCGCCAACGCCGGCGTCTCGACCATGAGCCATGCGCTCGACCTCACCGACGCCGACTGGGACTTCAATTTCGCCGTCAATGCGCGCGGCATATTCCTGACCAACCAGATCGCGGCCCGTCATTTCGTCGCCCAAGGGTCGGGCTGCATCGTCAACACCGCGTCGCTCGCGGCCAAGGTCGGCGCGCCGCTGCTCGCCCATTACTCGGCCTCGAAATTTGCCGTGCTCGGCTGGACTCAGGCGCTGGCGCGTGAGCTTGCCCCCACCGGCATTCGCGTGAACGCCGTGTGTCCCGGCTTCGTGAAGACCGGCATGCAGTCGCGTGAGATCGAATGGGAGTCGCGCCTGCGCAATATGTCGCCGCAGCAGGTGGTGGATGAGTATTTGGCGCAGACGCCGCTCGGGCGGCTCGAAGAGCCGGAGGACGTCGCCGATGTCGTGGTGTTCCTGTGCTCGGACAAGGCGCGGTTCATGACAGGGCAGGGGATCAATGTGACCGGCGGCGTCTATATGACGTGACGGCTAACCCCTTCTCCCTTGGGGAGAAGGTGGCGCGCCATAGGTCGTCCGGAAGGACGCCCGTTCGTCCGGACGGGCTATGGGCGCGACGGATGAGGGAAACGCTCCCGAGGCGAAGGCGCGCTTTGCGCGCGAACCCTCACCCCAACCCCTCTCCCATAGCCCGTCTCTCGACGGGCTATGGGAGAGGGGAGTCGCGCCGACGGCAATGCAAATGCGCTAATAGCCGAGCGCCGCGCCGTCCTTGCGCGGGTCTGAGCCGCCGATCAGGATGCCGCGCTCGCGGTCGATCATGATCGCTTGTCCACCCCCGAGAGGGCGCTCGACTTCGGTCAGCACGTGCCCAAGCGCGGCGAGCTTTTCGCGCATCACTGGCGAAACGCCGCGTTCGATCTCGACTTCCCCCAGATGTGGGCAGATGCGCGGAAAATCGAGCGCCTGCTGGATGTCCATGCCGTACTCGACCGCGTTGCTCAGAACCCAGGTCTGGCCCATCGGCTGATAGTGCTCGCCCATCACGCCAAAGCAGATCGCGGGCTGGCCGTCCCGCGTCGCCAGGCCCGGCATGATGGTGTGCGCGGGGCGCGTGTTGGGCGCGAAGCTGTTCGGATGGCCGGGCTCGAAAGCGAAGCACAATCCCCGATTTTGCAGAAGCACGCCCGAGCCTTCGGCGAGGATGCCGCTGCCGAAAGTCTGGTAGATCGAGTTGATGAGGCTGCACGCGCCGCCGTCGCGGTCGACGACCGAAAGCGTGACCGTGTTGCCGCTCGCCGCGAGCGCGATTTCGCCTGGAGCCGGCAAAGAGGGAAGGGCGTGCGCGTCGTCGATATGTCCCGCCAGCGCGGCCAGGTAATCGCGAGAGAGCAGGCGTCCCAACGGCGTCTCCCGCTGGCGCGGGTCGGCGAGGAAGGCGCCCCGGTCGCGGTAGGCCATGCGCGCAGCCTCGATGTGCCGATGGAAGCGCGTCACGCCTGCCGGCCCGTCCGGAGCGGGTCCAAGCGCTTCGAGTTCGCCCAGAATCATCAGCGCGACCAGACCGGGCCCGTTCGGCGGACACTGCCAGACGTCGAGCCCGCGCCAGTGGATCGAGATCGGCTCGACGAACTCGGCGCCTTTAAGTCCGTTGGCGAAATCCTCCTCCGTCTGCACGCCGCCGCGCGCACGAAGGGTCGCCGCCATGTCGGCTGCGGCCGGCCCCTTGTAGAAAGCGTCCGCGCCATGCTTGGCGATCGCGCGCAGCGTCTTGGCGAGCGCTGTCTGAACGAAGCGATCGCCCTCGCGGGCCGCGCGCCCGTGCGGCAGAAAAAGCGTATTGCCGGCGCGCCGCAGCTTGCTCTCATACATCGTCCAATCCCACGCCACGCGCTGATGCACGGGGAAGCCTTCCTCGGCGCAGCGAATGGCGGGGAGCGAGCAATTCGTCGAAACCCTTCGTCCCATGCGCGTCCATGAGCGCTTGCCAGCCGGAGACGGCGCCGGGGATGGTGACGCCATGGGGCGAAATGTCGTCGGGCGGAGTGGGGCCCGAGGCCCTGATCGCGTCGAGCGAGGCGGCGCCCGCCGACCGGCCCGAACCGTTGACGGCGACGACCTTGCCGCCGGGCGGCGCATAGAGGCAGAAGCAATCGCCGCCGAGTCCCGTCGATTGCGGCTCCACGACGGCGAGCACGGCGCAGGCGGCAACTGCCGCGTCGACGGCGTTGCCGCCGGCGCGCAACACTTCGATCGCGGTCAGCGAGGCGATCGGCATGGAGGTCGCCGCCATCCCGTTCACGGAATAGACGGGGCCGCGTCCGCTCTGATGGAAGTCTCGCAAGGATGCGGTCCTTTTTGGATGCCGGCGAATTGAGCCGACAATGTCGCCTTAAGGGTTTAAGCCGTCTCGGTCGCCCTTTTGCAACCCGCTTCGTCATAGCGCAAACTGCATGAATCTTGCGTCCAGCAGGTCGAAATCAACATGAACAAGATCGGAGTTAAGCCGGATGGAGTTTGATCTGGTCATTCGCGGCGGGACGGTTGTCACCGCCGCCGACGTCGGCAAATGCGACGTGGGCGTCAAAGACGGCCGCATCGTCGCCTTGGCGGAGGATCTGCCGCGCGTTGCTTCCGAGATCGACGCGTCCGGTCTTTTGGTCTTGCCGGGGGGAATCGACAGCCACGTCCATCTCGCTCAGCGCAGCGGCGCCGGGATCGTGATGGCGGACGGGTTCGAAAGCGGCACCCGCAGCGCGGCGGCAGGCGGCAACACCACCGTTCTTTCGTTCGCCGTGCAACCGCGCGGGGAAATCTTTGCGCCAGAGCGTCGAAGACTACCATAAGAAGGCGGAGGGACAGAGTTACGTCGACTACGGATTCCACCTCATCGTCACCGACCCGACGCCGGCGGTGCTGGGCCAGGAGCTGCCGGCGCTGGTGAGCTCGGGCTACCCGTCGTTCAAGGTGTTCATGACCTATGACGATATGGTCCTGACCGACCGGCAATTGCTCGAGGTGTTCACGGTCGCGCGCGAACACGGCGCAACGGTGATGGTTCACGCGGAAGGCTACGACCAGATCAAGTACATGACCGATCGCCTCGAGCGCGACGGCAAGACCCATTCCTATTATCACGCGGAATCACGCCCCGAGCTGGTCGAGCGCGAAGCGACCCACCGCGCCATCTCGCACGCCGAACTGATCGGCATTCCGATCATGATCGTGCATGTCTCGGGACGCGAGGCGATGGAGCAGATCGAATGGGCGCGCGGGCGTGGCTTGAAGATCTACGCCGAAACCTGCCCGCAATATCTGATGCTGACGGCCGAGGATCTCAAAGGCCTCAACATGGACATCACCGGCGCCAAATATGTCTGCTCGCCGCCGCCGCGCGATCGCGCCTCGCAAGAGGCGATCTGGCGCGGGCTCATGGGCGGCGTCTTCCAGACTTTCTCTTCCGACCATTGCCCATTTCGATTTGACGACGAAGCCGGCAAGACCGGCCCCAAGGCGCGGACCTCGTTCCGCTGGGTGCCGAACGGGATTCCGGGCGTCGCCGCGCGGCTCCCGATCCTGTTTTCCGAGGGCGTGTCGAAAGGACGGATCTCGCTATCGGACTTCGTCGCGCTGAGCGCGACCAACCACGCCAAGATGTATGGGCTCTATCCGCGCAAGGGCTCCATCATGGTCGGCGCCGACGCCGACATCGCCATCTGGGATCCGGACAAGAAGGTCACCTTGTCCCAGGATCTCATGCAGCATGGCAGCGACTATACGCCCTATGAAGGCATCGAAGTGACGGGGTGGCCGATCAAGACGCTGCTGCGGGGCGCGCTGGTCGCCGACAATGGCAAGATCGTCGGCGAGCCGGGAATGGGTCAGTTCCAGGCGCGGCAGACGACCCGGAGCCCGGGAAACGCTTAGTCTAGGCGCTCGTTCGTGCTGCTATGCACGGCAACGCTCACTTGTTTGATTGGGCGCCATCCAAGGAAAATGCCGCCGACCGCCCCGCGTCATCCCCAGTTTGCCCGAAGGGCTGGGCCGCGCCCGAAGAAGGCGGCGCCGGTTGCGCCGAAGGGCTTGGCGCTGGCGCTGCCGGCGTTCGCATCTTCCACCCGGCGGTCAGCCGGCCGGTGAGTGCGTCAGCGTCAACGGAGAGGGGGAGGCCGCGACGGGAGGCTATACCGCCGGACGGCGGCCCAAAAAAGTCGTTGCTGGCCCACAGAAAGGCGCTGAGCTGGCTGGTGAGCGAGGGGGTGAAGGAGACCGCCGTGGGCGACGGCGCGTCGGCGGCGTACGGAACGTCGATGACGTTCGCGAAAAAGTCATAAGGCGAAAAGCCGTCCGCTTCGGGAGCCTCAACGCTCGCAGAGGCGAGCGCCGACGGCAATCCTTCGGCTAGGTCCGCTGGCACGGCCTTCCTGTCGAAGATTAGAGCCGAATTGGGATCGTCCGCGTCGCCGCCGAACCGGGACAGGGTGATGCCCGCTGCGGTGTCGCCCTCGGCGCCAGCCGCGTCGTTGGTTGCGGAGGGAATGCAGCTTGCGGAGCATTCATCGAGATCGATGAAGCGGACGTCCGCGCGCGCGCCGCCCACCGCCGCCATCGCGATCAGCGCCGCGCCTACACCAAGCGCCCATTGCGCGCCACGCCGCACTTTCTACCCCCAGAACTACGGCTGCTGCATGGCGATTATTAGTGGGAAGAACGAAGGACTTGTCAATGCGGAGCGGATGGACAGAGGAAGACGCTCCTCGCGCAGGTCGACTAAGCAGGTTTGCGTTGGCGGATCAACGCAAACTTGCTTGGATTCCTTTGATTTCGCAGGATTTTGAGCCGAAAACCGGCATCCACTTTTCGGCAATCCTGCTTAGGATTGGTTAAGCGCTTCTCTCAGAAAGCGCGCGATCGCGGTCAGCATGCTGTCATCGACGTCCTCCTGGTTCGATCCCAGCGCCTTCAGCGCCGTCTTCGCGACCATGAGGGAATGGTCGCCTCCCTCCACGACGGTGAGCGTCGAGGGCGCATGCATGCGCTTCCGAACGCCGTCGAGGAGGTCGAGCGGGCAGAGCGGGTCGCGCGTTCCCTGCGCGAACAGGATCGGCGTCTTCAGTTCCATCAGAACCTGGTCGCGCAGCCTCGATCGGTCGCCCGCTCCGCAAAGCGGATAGCCGAAGCAGAGGAGGGCTTCGACCGGATCGACCAGCGCGACATGGCAGCCGACGCGCCCGCCCATGCTTTTGCCGGCGAGCACGATCGGCCCGTCATGCCTGGCGCGAAGCGCGGCCAGCGCCGCTCGATGCGTTTCGATGAGCTTGGGCAGCGGGTCCGGCCGCCCCCGGCCCGCCAAGGCGTAAGAATAATCAAACGGTTCGACCGGCCCGATCGTCGCCAGGAGCCGGGCGAAGGTGCGCATTCGCGGATGCGAGGACGGGGCGCCGGCGCCGGGCGCGAGGAGAAAGGCGGGTCCGGGCATGAGGGCCAGCTTATCGGTTCAGGAAAGCCGCGTCAGCCAGCGGTTCCCTCTGGTTTGCGGAGGCATCGCCAGCGCGACGCTCTGGCTTCATCGGAAGCTCGTCGCGGCCGATTTCAAACGCTAAGCTTCGCTTGAGGTCGCCGCCTTCCGTTCAAGCAAGGACGCTCGTTCATGATCGACATCAACATTCCCGAAGTGGTCGCGGAGGTCGAAAAGGCGTTCGCCCGTTACGAGCGCGCTCTCGTCAGCAACGACATCGCCGAACTCGACGTGCTGTTCTGGAAGAGCCCGCACACCCTGCGCTACGGCGTGACCGAGAATCTGTACGGATATGACGCGATCGCCGCCTTTCGCGCCGGGCGCTCGCCCGCCAATCTGGCCCGCGATCTCATAAAGACGGTGATCACCACCTACGGGCGGGATTTCGCCACCGCCAACGCCGAATTCAAGCGCCCGACAGGGACCGGACGGCAGAGCCAGACCTGGTTGAGGACCGACGAGGGCTGGCGGGTCGTGGCCGCGCACGTGAGCCTTTTGAAGGCGCCTTGATTTCGCGGCGCTGCTTGTGACTTCGCCGGCTTGAGCTTTGTCTTGAGAGCGCAAAGGCGCAGGCGAAAGGGCGGGGGTGTCGCGACCGGCGTCCCGGGTCGCGGCAAAGGGCCGGCTATCGCAGATCGACCTTGAGCCGCTCGAAGATTTCCCGCCCCTCGAGATCGAGCAACCGCAAGCCGACCGCCCGGGGCGGCCAGTGTGTCACGACAGCTTCGCGGATCGCGGAGGAGGCGTCCGCGGCTTGGATCTCGGTTTCGGTAAGAACGGCCGGGCCGTGATCGGCGCCGACGCCAAAGAATTGAAGCCGGAAGCACTGGAGCCTCACGGCGAGAACGCGCTCGAGTTCCTCCAACGGATCAACCTCGAAAAAACCGACGGCGGGACGGATGCCCAGCTCCCGACCGCGACGAGCGACGTTGGCGTCCAGTTCGGTCCGGGTCGATGGTTCGCCGCCGCGCAATTCACTTGCCCGCCGAGCGATAAGATTTGCCACCTGACCCCAATGGGCGGCGGCTTCCGGCGTCGCTGCTCGTCGCTGGCGTTGGCGCGCCTCGGGATAAGCGCGCACGCGGAAGGTTGCGATCAATCGATCGGCGTCGGCCAAGGGGGTTTCGGCGATTTCGACGTCCACCGCCGCGCGAGCGCTCGCTGGCGGCGTCATCAGCCGGCGGACCTGGGAATGCGGCCGTCTTCCGCGGATGGACATCTCTAAACCCTGTGAGCCATTTGGGACGAGACGCAGTGCCGGATTGTCACGATCACGTTACAACTCAGACAGACCGTTTTGAACTCTCGTGATCGGTTGTGTTTTAAAATGCCAATAAGCTCAAGAGTCAAGCTCCACAACCGTACGGTTTAAAACTGGCTTAATTTTCTTATCCAGGCGGTTGTAGCCTCACTCGCAACACAAAAAAGGGCCGCCAATGTGGCGGCCCCGGAAGCGTTTGAAGGCATGAAGCTTTTAGCCGAGGGCAGGCGCCAGGCGCGGCGTTTGCCGGCGGCGCCGGCCGACGAAGGTGAGCGCCGCAAAGCCTAAAGCCAGCATCGCCCAGGTTGACGGCTCCGGCGCGGCAGCCACGCTCAGGCTTCCGATCTCCTGGATCGGGTAGTTATAGCTGCCAGCCAATTCATAGAGCGAATAAACGCCGGGCGAGCTCGCCCAGAGATTCCAGTAGCCGCCCGGATTTCCCGCCGTGGTGAACAACAGCCCGGAGTAATCGAAGGCCATGCCAGTGGGGGAGTACAAATTATCGAAGATGAACGAGCCGTCAGGGCTGTAGGACGCGCTCGGGAAGGTCGGATTGCTGGCGACCCCGCTGATGGTCTGATTGGTGAGGCCGGAGACGGCGCCGAAACACCGGTCACTTCGTTCGCGGAATTGATCGTGAATTCGCCCGCCGCGGTCAGTTCGAAATCGTTCGACTGGAAGGTGAATGCGTAGGTCGCGGCGTTCGCCGTCGTCATGGCGAACAGCATTGCAGTCGCGAGCGTGGCAATCGTGGTGACCAGAACCTTGCGCATCATGCATCTCCTGCCCAGGCCGCAAGTCATATTCAGTCAATGACTGGCCTGGAGACTGCCAACACCTGAGATTGGGTGGCTCGATTTTTATTCAATACGCTCGGCGTTGGTATCATACAAGTCATGGTTGTGGTCGTAGTTACAGACAATTGAATTGAGGTTGTGTCAAAGTGTAATCAAATTGCTATCGTTCATCGCGACTCTGCCCCCGCCCAGGGGCGGCCTCAGGCATGGCCGCCGCCGGCGGCGAACACTTGCGGACGCGCGCTCGGCATGGTGGAAGCGTGCCCGACTTCCAAAATCGGAGGATTTTGTTTTGCCCAATCATCCCGCGTTGGCCGCGAACCGGGTCGCGGTCGTCACCGGAGCGGCCAGCGGCATCGGCCTGGCCGCTTCAACGAAATTCGCCGCGCTCGGGCTGAAAGTGTGCATGGCGGACCTGGGCGGCGAGGCGCTCGAGGCCGCCGCCGCGAAGGTCCGCGGAACCGCGGCTGAGCCGGACGCCGTGCGATCGTTCGCTGTCGACGTCAGCAGCCTCGCCGACGTCGAGCGCCTGAAGACCTCGGTTTATGACGCTTTCGGCGAAGTCGCGGTGCTGATGAACAACGCCGGAACCGGCGGGGGCGGGGAGTTGTTTGGCGATCCGGCT